>NZ_FUZE01000045.1 GCF_900168205.1 Chryseobacterium balustinum | reverse complement strand
ACCTACATCGACCCAACCGTAACGGCGGCAATGATTCTCTATTCTGAAAATCTGAAAGCCAAACAGAACGAAGTCATTGAGGAAACTTCAAAGTTAAAGGACGCACAAACCTGGGTGGGAACCCAGATGGTTGCAGCTAATGATATTCAGAATAAAATTTTGAAGGGTTTAAAAGAAGTTTCCGGCACTTTACAAAATGGAATTCAGGCACAGGAAATCTACTCTGAGCTTAATAAATGCTACAATTATTCATCGCAGGTTGTACAACTAGCATCAGAACATCCTGAATATGCAATATTCGGAGTGAAAGCTTCACAAAAAACCTATGAGCAAAGTCTAAAGATCGTGACCGATGTATCTGATATTCTCGCATCCGGAGAACTGAATTTGGCTACTGCAGGAGATCGATATAAAATCCTTCATAATATTTCCGGTAATGTGAAAAATCTGAAGCTTTGGCTTTTGGCGATAAAGTTACGATTGGAAAAAGCCAATCGATTAGGATTCTGGAATTCAATTAATCCATTTGCAGGGTATATCAATACCGACAAAGGTATTGTTGAAAACATAATGAACAGGTACAAACGGAATTTTTAAAAAATTACAAAATGTTAAAGAAGATTCTTCTTAGCCTATTTATTCCGACTGTTTATTTTGTGTTGACATCCTCCGGTGGCGGTTCTACACCTGCCTGGCAACAGGAAAATGTTTCTTTTCCGATGATGGATATAGAAATCAATGCCACTATGAAAGAACACGACAGGCAAAAGGAAATGCGCCAAAAACAAATTGCCAATGCTACCGTAGAAACAGCTAATAGAACCCAATGGAACCAATTCAAGGAAAAGATTACCAAAGTTCAGGACAGATTGAGGATAGTTTCATTTGCTATTCAAGCTATACCAACCGGAATAGCAATGAGCAGGGAAATAACGAAAATAATAAACAATCAATCCGCCACTATCAATGAAATAAGTGATGCTCCTTATTCAATTATTGCGGTATTGCCTTCCCAGGTTCAGTTTGTTGATGATCTGCAAATGATAACACGGCTAATAACAGGGATCATTATTTCTTACGGAGCCATTAACCAAATGGAAAAATCAGAACGTAAAGTATTATTGGACTATGCTTTAGGCGAACTAAAGGCAATAAGCAGGAATTCTACGCATATGCTGCTCAAGATAAGAGATATTAAAGCCAAAGTAAACCGTAAGAAAAGAGCCTTTCAATATTATGTCAATAGGGATAAGCAAGTAGTTGAAAGCATAATGGATAACATCAAATCCTTTTAGAAATGAAGAAAATAATAGCCTTTGGAATGTTGGTGTTTTCAGGAATCACTGTTAATAGCCAGCAAATAGTTATCAACGACAAACTTCTGTCACAAATTACCGTAAACCACGGCGTCCGATTAGGAAGTGAGCAAACTTTTCTGGATTCATATAAAAAGCAAAAAGAATTGTATGATGACATCAATAATAAAATCACGCAGATCATTGCTATTCAGGAGTATATCTATCAACAACTGAAAAATGTAAGTTCGGCGCTTACCCAAAGTAAAAAACTTATCTACCTCTATCAATATCTCGGTAAAATAGTAACGAACTCCAATAAAATGCTGGATCTATCAGCACAGCATCCTGAATATTCCGTCTTGATATCAAAATACTACATAGAAATAGGCAAGCAAACGATCAAACTTCAGCAGGAAGTTACCCAAGATATTCTCAATGAAGATAAAGATTTTCTTATGGATGCGATGGATAGAGAAATGCTGATTGAAAAGATATTTACACGAGTAAGAAATATCAACGGAAACATTCTATACATCAATCTGCGATTAGAGAATGCCAAGAAAATCCCTTACCTGTATCAGGTTCCGGTGCTTCGTAATTACATCAATATAGATAAAGCCATTGTTGGCGACATCATCACTAAATACAACCACATCTTTAATTAAAAAATTATGGAAAATCTAATTAAAAAAATCAGCTTATTACAGTTCCTCTTAATTGCAACCACTGTGTTTGGACAATTAAGTGTAAAAAGATTGAATGACCCTTCCATTGTTGCCCAGCATAAAAGAATGGTCTTTCAAGATTGGGGAGACTGGAGACCTTACCCGAAGTATTTTTTGGGAATCCAAACCAATTTTGCCTATGCAACGGTTTGGGGAATGTGGGCTCCAAAAATCAACAGGGATTATAAAGACGGTGAAGACATTCGACCATTAAAACCTACAGGGGTGCAAAATCAGAGATTCGCTCAATTAAAATTTCAGGAGGAAGAAGCAAAAAAAATAAAGGCAGCTTCAGATACCATTCATAAAAGAAGTGTTCAGGATTTTGCCCACTGGACGTCCGCTACTGTTGATGCCGATCCTCTTTGGCTTTTGTATTACAAACGAATGCTAAGACCCATTACCGAGTTCCCTGATACACCACAAAATTTTATCGAGTGGCGACTGAAAGACCAGCAAACGTTTGAAACACTCAGCACAACAGGCACCATAATAAGACTTCAGGAAGAACTGGATCTCATCAAAGAAAAATATTCAATGTCCAGAAGTATGGATATGCCAAGAGGAAAACGATTCATTATGTATCACGAGACCCTTATCAAGTGGAGGAAGTTTGTAAGAGAGCTAAGAGATTACAATAACAAGACAACACTGCTTACAGATTACAAGAATATTCTGAAAAACCATTCAAATTATGCTTTGCCACCTGCGTGGATACCGGCATCAGACCACCAAATTGTTCAAAATATGATGAATCATTATAAACACCGATTTTAAAAATGAATAAAACGATAACATTAACTTTTTGCTTATTAGCAATTCTTTTACCTGTAATGGGTTTCGCCCAGACAGACGGTGATTACAGTAATCTACTCCAATTTTTAAAAGGAGATGGCGCTTTTGAAAAATGGTTTATGGAGGTTTTTACCAAATTAGACAACAGTGTACAAGATAGTGCTGCCGGTTCTGCTTTGGTAGGAAAAGCAATTGGCGGTTTAGGCGCTCTGATGTACCTCGGTTATATGGGCTGGCAAATGGCTGCCGGAGACAGAGAATGGGAAATTACCCCAATGCTGAAACCTATTCTCATTGGTTTTACGCTCGTTTACTGGAGCGGGTTTGTCAATATGATTCAAGCACCATTTGAAGCCATTGCCGAACCGGGAATCTCAATTTTCAGCGATATAGAATCAGAAGTTAACGACTTACGGGTTGAAAGATTTAAAAAACAGCAACAATTACTGGATGCCGTTATAAAACTGAAAGCGGAAGAAGATGCGAAGCAGGAAGTCATTGAGAATACCACTGAAGATGCTGATGATTCGTGGTTTGATATCAGTGAGGGATTGGATAAATTGATTCAGCCCATCAAGGAATGGTCGATCAGAATGGAGTTCCAAATGCAAAAATTAGTAGCAGAACTCATTGAATTTTGTTGTCTTTCCATCCTTAGGATTTGTGTATATCTCATTTTCTTCATTCAAAAAATATGGTCTTACATTTTAATTATTTTGGGACCGATAGCTGTCGGAATGGCATTGATTCCCGGATTCGAAAATTCATTATACAGTTGGGTATCCAAATTCATCAACATTAATCTTTACACTTTTGTTGCCTACACGATCATCAACATCGGTCAGCAATTGATCGCTTCCGGTTATACAATGGAGATCGAAAGGTACGACACCTTATTATCCAATGGAACCATTACCAATTTAGACGCTTTGATGGTCTACGTGAGTAATTCCGGAATGATCTACAACCAGCTCTTCACCTGTGTTGCCTATGTTGTTACAGGAATCGGAGTACTGATGACCCCGACCATTGCAGACAGTATTGTTTCTGCAGGAGGGGCGGGAGCAATGACTAAAATGAAAAATGCGGCAGGAAAAATGGCGAGTAGTGCGAAAACAGCAATCTTGGCTGCCAAAACAGGAGGAGCTTCTGTAGCAGCAAGTGCAGCAGCAGGTTCAGCATCTGGAAGAGTTCAGGATGCGATGAAAAACGGAAAATAAATGTAATAATCAATTACGAATTACCAACAACTATCAACCAACAACCAAAATAAAGATGCTTATCAAAAATATAGAACAAAGAATCAAGATCAACAAGGTTATTTCAATCTCAACCATTGCTTTTGCTGTTTTTATTGTCATTGCAGGATTTTTCTTTGCGTACAGAATGATCGAGGATTCCAGAAAATCAATTTACATCTTGGACAATGGTGTTCCGGTTCTTGCCAAACAAACGGACGTACTACTGAATCGACCTGTTGAGTACAAAGCTCAAATTGAATTATTCCACCGATTGTTTTTCACACTTGCTCCGGATGATACCTATATCAAGGATAATATTCAAAAGTCATTGTATCTCATTGATGACAGCGGAAAGAAAGAATATACGAACCTAAAGGAAAAAGGATTTTACAATCAAATAATAGCCGCCAGTTCGATGGTCAGTATCCATACCGATTCGATTACGCTTAGTATGGAACAGAAGAAATTCTCTTTTTTCGGGAAGCAGATGATCACCAGAAAATCTTCTGTCATTACGAGGAAGCTCATCACCGAAGGTTTCTTTGAAGACATCATCAGAAGTCCCAATAATCCTCACGGTGTGATTCTTAAAAACTGGAGGATCATCAATAACGAAGAACTTTCCAATCAAAATAAAAACTCTTACTAAAATGAATACGACATTAAAACAAAAGGGTCAGAAATGGCTACAGTGGGCAGTTCAAAATCCAAAGAAATTCTTCACGTATTCAATGATTCTACTGTCGGTTTCATTTATTGGGTCTCTCATTCAAGGTGTCTTTTTCCCTTCCGAAATGGCTTTCAAAATAAGGCCTCCTGTTCTCTATTCAAAAAGTAAGATGAGTCAAAATCCATCCCTAAATAATGATAAAGAGATGGAGAAGATTGTGAACGAACTGAAAACTTTAAAAGTAAAAAGAGACCAAAACGCTCTTGAAAAAGAAGACAGCTTACGAATTGACTACTTGTTTAACCAATACCAAAAACTAAAAAATGGACATTAAAAAAATAAATTTTAAAGAAAAAAAATATGTTTTGCCGCTTTTGGCTCTGCCATTTCTTTTTCTTTTCGGCTACGTAGGCGCGCAGTTTGTCAAAGAGGACACTTCTGAAAAAGACAAGCCAAAAGAATTGTCAATATCACTCGGAGATACGCAGGATTCAATTATGACCAAAAATGATGCGTATGATGCTTTTTTCAAAAAAGAGGATAACAGAACGATGCTTGGTGGATTAGACAAAGAAGAGGATAGTTTGCTAAACTATGATGACCAATTGTCACTGGATCAAAAAAGAAAAATCGACTCCTTAAAAGCAGAAAACGGCAGGCAAAACAGATATCAGGCGAAAGGAAATCAATCATCGTATTACAGACCAAATCAAACCCAAAGGGATGATAAGGATTACAACAGGTCTTCGGAAATCATCAAAATGCTGAATGGCAAATCTTATGAGAAGTCCGAAAATGATTATGCTTCAGAAAATCCGAAAACCAATACTCAAACCGCCCAACCGGATCCTGTAAAATATTTGAAAGAACAAATGTTGGTAATGGATTCTTTAGAAAAATCTCGTGATCCCGAGTATCAGAGCAAATTGGCAGCAGAGCAAAGACTGAAATCAAATAAGGATAAGATGGAAGATTTTCTCAACTCAACTTTCAATGTCAGTAAATCCGAAATAAACAGCGGTTTCAATGCTTTCTATAAAGAGAAAGAAAACAGCTTTATAAAAGCAGTCATTGACGAAAACAACAAAGGATTTTTAGGAAGCAGGATCAGATTTCGATTGCTGGAAGACATCTTTGTCGGAAACAAAAAGATTTGTAAAGGCTCGATACTTTATGGTCAAATCTCAGGATTTTCGATGCAACGGGTCAATCTCAACGTTATATCGGTCTTTACCAAAGGAGAAATCTATCCTGTCAATCTTTCGATTTATGATGTTGATGGGATGAAGGGATTGTATGTTCCACAAAGTGTTTTCAGAGATATGATGAGGGAAATGGGAAGCAACTCGGTTCAAGGCACCCAGATGGATATGGGCGGAAAAGGATTTTTCTCAAGCATTGGATCCAGCCTGTTTACATCAACATCTAAATCTATTGCCAACCTGATCAAAGAGAACAAAGCAAAATTGAAATACAATTCTTACGTTTTTCTCATCGACGAAAAACAATTGAAAGATTCACAAAACCAACAAAAAAAATAAAACAATGAGAACTTTATTATACACCCTTTTAATATTCACAGCTCAATTTTTGACAGCTCAAACTGCAACCAAAGAACAAATCATTTCCGATTTACCGGAGATTGAAATTACCGAAGGGATCAACCTGCATATTATTTCACCGGAACCAATTCAATATGTCGATTTGTCAACAGAAAAACTAACTGGAGATTTGCCTGCTACCAATATTGCCAGAATTAAAATCACAGACCATCCTGATTTTGGTGAGAAAGGAAAAATCAAAGCACCTTCCGTTTTTTTTAATGGAAATAAAATCGGAGTGATAACTGTTGTTGCGCAGTCTTTCATCGCACAGTACAAAGTGGTGTATAGAAACCAGGACAATCTCAATACGATTACCAATATCCACATACAACCCGAAGCGATGCAGCCTATAGAATTCGATAAAATGGTTTTCTCAAATCTTGAATTAAGAAAATTTGCGATGGATATTATTCAAAAAAAATCTGAGAAAAATCCAATAAGGGAAGAGAAAAATCTAAAACTCAGCTTTCAGCTCAATAATGTCTATGTGATCAGTGATTATATCTTTTTAGATATGACCATCAAAAACAATTCTAATCTGAGCTATGATATTGAGGATTTGAAATTCTCACTAGAAGACAAGAAAATCCACAAAGCAACCAATAACCAAAGTGTAGATCTGACGCCCATTTTAGAACTCAATCCTCAAAAACACTTCAGGAAAAATTTCAGGAACATCTATGTTTTCAAAAAATTCACTTATCCAAATAGCAAAGTAATGATGATTCGTCTCATCGAAGAGCAACTCTCTGGACGCACCATAGAAATGAAGGTGAACTATTCTGAAATTCTTAAAGCTGATACTTTTTAATTAATGATTTATACAATGGAAAATTTTTCAATTACACTATGCTTCGCGCTCTTGCTATTAATATTTACCTACCATTCTATTTTGATAATCATTTTTTCTAAAAAACGAAAATTACTCATAAATGACTATGAAAAGCTATTAAACCTTAAAGATTGGTATGTGAAAATTTCTGAAGAAGCAAGCCGCTCATACATTATTGAGAGAGTCGAAAAAAGAGGAAATGAGCTAATTAATCAATTGAATCTGTTGAATTCCACTCTTATTGCAATACAAGAAAAGCAAAAAAAATTGCAGGAACAGCAACAAAAGCTACACAGTAACCTATTAGAAGAACACAAATTACTTAATCAATACTTCGAAAATTATTCTTAATGCAAGAACAACAACATCAAATCAAGATCTATGGCTTTCTACAAAAAGCTGTCTATGCAGTCGTTGCATTAGATTGTGCTTCGCTTTTTTACCTTCATGCTGATGTTCTAATAATATCCAACTTGTTAAAAAATTTTTCAAAGCTGAGTTTTATTTACCCACCTATCAATGCCAAATTTGCAACATTAATTTTGATTGGATTAGTAGCTGTAGGAACAAAAGCCAAGAAAAAGAAAGACCTTAATATTAGTAAAGAAATTATCGCTCCTATGATTTTCGGACTGCTGATGATTTTCTCTTCGCTGATATGGCAAAATGAGGCAGGAAATGCAACACTTCCAAAAGTATTTCCCGGCTTCAATCTCTATCAGGTAATTTATGCAGTTCTTTCTTTCTTAGGAGCCGTTATTCTTCAAATGGGTGCAGACAGTATTTCAAAACTGATGCAGCAGAAAATGGGAAAAGACCGATGGAATGTTGAAGAAGAATCTTTCGATCAAAATCAGGAATTAGTGAACACCGATACTTCCGTTAACATTCCTTATATCTTCAGATATAACAATAAGACTTATGAAGGGTATATTAATATTGATCCTTTTAGAGGAACGATGGTCATCGGAACACCGGGAAGCGGAAAATCTTTTGGAATCATTAATCCTTCAATCCGACAAATGATTGCCAAAGGTTTTTGTCTCTGCATCTACGATTTTAAGTTTCCGGATTTGGCACAAATTGCATACTATCATTATTTATTGAAAAAAAGCAAAGAATCCGATTACGATTACAATTTCCACGTCATTAACCTGAACGAGGTTGAAAAATCAAAACGAGTAAATCCATTTCATAAAAAGTACATCCAAACTTTAGCAGAAGCCCAGGAAATGGCAGAATCAATGGTGTCATCTTTACAAAAAGGAGGTTCGAGTTCCGGAGGTGGTTCTGAAGCTTTCTTTACCCAATCCGCCATCAATTTTCTGTCTTCCTGTATTTATTTTTTTGCAACATTTGAAAATGGAAAATATTCTGATCTGCCTCATATTCTTTCCTTTATGAACCGTAGTTATAAAGAAATTTTTGACACACTTTTTACCAACGAAGAAATTTTCTCTTTGCTTTCGCCTTTCAAAACGGCGTATGACAACAAAGCGTTTGATCAGCTGGAAGGACAAATTGGAACTTTGAAAATATTCCTTTCCCGATTGGCAACTAAAGAGAGTTTCTGGGTGTTTTCCGGAGATGAAGTGGAATTGAAGATTACTGATCGTGAAAATCCATCCATTATCATATTAGCATCAGATCCGGGAACACAGGATATTAACTCAGCCCTTTATTCCTCGGTGTTAAACAGGACTTTAGGATTGATAAATTCCAAGCACAATTTACCGGGAGGAATTATCGCAGACGAATTTCCGACGATTTACATTCACAAAATTGATAACATCGTAGCTACTGCAAGAAGCAATAAAGTTGCTGTAATGCTTGGATTACAAGAAATTCCGCAGCTCCGCCAGTTTTATAAAAAAGAAGTTGCCGATACGATTTCTGCTATTGTAGGAAATATTCTTTCCGGTTCTGCCAGAGACAAAAATACATTGGATTGGTTGGAAAAACTATTTGGAAAAATTAAACAGAAGTCATACTCACAATCCATTTCCCAGCAAGGAACAACCACCAGTATCAATGAAAAAATGGACAATATGATTCCGGCAGGTAAAATAGCAGCCTTGAAAACCGGAGAAATGGTAGGAATGATCGCGCGGGGAGAAGAAAACGCTGCTAAGCAATATAAAACATCTGCAATTAGGGGTAAAATTAATTTGGATATGAAAGCCATTCAGGAAGAAGAAAAAAACTATGTTAAAATGCCATCTTATTACTCTTTTGTGGATAAAAAAGGGGTCAACCGCAAAGAAGAAGTGCTGATGACCAACTTTAGAAAGATCAACAAAGAAGTGGAACTCATTGTGAATGAAAATATAAAAGCTGCATAAAATGAAAAAACTAAAATACACATTTACGTTGATGGCGCTGTTTTACAGTTGCTTATCATCTGCGCAATTTAATACGATTACAGCAACGGTACCGAAAAAATCTGAAAATCTAAAAGTATCAGATAAATCTGATATCGAAGAACCGGCACAACAAAAGAAGGCTAAGAAATCTTGGAAGCAAGTTCTAAATAT
>NZ_FUZE01000032.1 GCF_900168205.1 Chryseobacterium balustinum | reverse complement strand
TTTTTCGGTGCTGCCATAATTAAAATTACTCTTTTTATGAAAACACTCCTTAACTTTTTAATATCTAATGTCTACTTTTTGCTGACGATTTACAAATAAGCCAAAACATAATTGTAATGGCTTTATAAATATAATACTACAAAAATCATGCTAATGATGATTTTTCCAAAAAAAAATATTAAATTCGTAGATGTTATGTTAACAAACACAAAGTAGAATATGCTAAAACAACATTTACAACTTAAATTAGGACAGAAACTTGCGCCTCAGCAAATTCAGCTGATGAAGTTGATTCAGCTTCATACTTTGGAATTTGAAGAAGAGCTTGAAAGAGAACTTGAAGAAAATCCGGCACTTGAAGTAGCTAAAGAAGAATCTAAAGAAGATGAATACTCTACTTTAGACGAGAGCTATGAAAGTGAGGGCACAGAAAGTATAGAAACAGATTTCGACGTCAATGAATATCTGTATGATGATGAACCAAGTTATAAAACAGCTTCAAGTAATTATTCTGCTGATGATGAAGATTTTGATAACGAAAGTCTCCTTACTGAAGGTCAGTCGTTGTATGATTACCTAATGGAGCAAATTAACCTTGTCAACATCAGTGAAGAAGATTTGAAAATTGCTGAATATATTATTGGTAATTTAGATACCGACGGATATTTGAGAAGGGAAATAAAAGCGATTGTTGATGATCTGGCTTTTTCTCAAGGAATTTATACAACGAAAGAAAAAGTAGAAGATATACTTGAAAATTACATTCAGAAGCTTGACCCATCAGGGGTAGGGGCTAGAGGATTGCAGGAATGTCTTTTACTTCAGATTGAGAAAAAAGTAAGCTCTGATAAAGCGGTTTCGTTAGCGGCTAATATTTTGAGATTCCAATTTGAGGCGCTTACTAATAAGCATTATAATAAGATTATTCAGAAATATGATATTGAAGAAGAGGATTTGAAAGATGCCTTGGAGGAAATTTCAAAACTGTCACCAAAAGTAGGTGGGAACTTCGATACACAAACAATTACGATTAATCAGGAAATTATTCCGGATTTTGTAATTCAGGTGAAAGACGGGCTGGTAATCCCAATGCTTAATAGCAAAAATGCACCAACTTTAAGAGTTTCTGAAGAATATAAAGATATTTTAACTACTTATTCTCACGATAAAAAATCATCTGAGCATAAGCAGGCTGCATTATTTATTAAACAAAAATTAGATGCCGCAAAATGGTATATTGATGCTATTAATCAACGTCAGAATACCTTGCTTCAGACAATTAATGCTATTGTAAAGTTTCAGCATAATTATTTTATTACTGGTGATGAAAAGTCTTTAAGGCCGATGATTTTAAAAGATATTGCTGATATTACAGGTTTTGATATTTCAACAATTTCAAGAGTTGTTAAAAGTAAATATGCCGATACGCCAAACGGAATTCTTTATCTTAAAGATTTATTTTCTGACAGTTTAACCAATGATGACGGTGAAGAAGTTTCTACAAAAGAAATTAAAAATCATCTTCAGGAAGTAATTAGTAAAGAAAATAAGAGAAAACCTTTAACAGACGATGCCTTAGTGGTGATCCTTAAAGAGCAAGGATATAATATTGCAAGAAGAACGATTGCAAAATACCGTGAACAGCTTAATATTCCGGTTGCAAGACTTCGAAAAGAACTTTAAAATAAAAAAAGCATTTCAAAATCTGAAATGCTTTTTTTTATTGCTAGATATTCATGAATATTTTTAATTTTCCTGAGATTCTATTTCTTTTAATTGACTTAAATTTTTATCGAGCCTGCTCATAATAATTCCATATACCAATCTGTAATAGGCCCAAATGAGAATAACGCACAAAATTGTACCTACTATAATTCCAACAATAAATCCTGTAAAAGCGGAGTTGTTGATTTCTATGTTTTGAACATTTAAAATATAAAAAGCAAATCCGATTAGTGTACTTATCAGAATTAGCAATAACCCTATATTGGTTAAAATAAAAGCATTTACTGTTTTTTTGAAAGTAATTATTCTTGTAATAAATGCTTTGAGGTCTTCTTCAATTTTAATTTTACGGTAATTTTGATAAAATTTCAATACAAAAAATCCGGTAACCACAAGGCTAAGAATTTTTACAATTAAATAAATGTTGTCAAGTTTAGTGACAAGTTGGCTGTCTTTATGCACTCCCATTTTTTCTAAGATACTTAAGAAGGTATCCGATTCATTACTTTGTATTAGATAAAAAACACCTAAAACGCTGAAAAATAAAAATTCCACCACGCTGATCCAGAAAATATATTTCATGTAATTGCGTGACTTATTGTTGAGCATTTTTAAAATCTCATTATTATCATATTTTGGTTGAACAGGTTGTTCTTGCCAGGTTTTCTTAAAGCTGTCTAAATCAAATTCAGGCATATTTTTCCATTTTTTCTTTAAGTATTTTCTTTAATCTGTTCATTTTCACACGTGCATTTACTTCTGTAATACCCAAGTTTTCTGCTATATCTTTATAAGGTAAATCATCGAGATACATCATTACAATGGCTCTTTCTATATTTGGTAAAGTTTTGATTACGGTGTAAAGAAGCGAAATCTGCTGCTGTTTATCATCATCATCTTCAATAAAATCTCTATGATTGATGTCGAGCTCATTAGTTGGTAAGCTTTTACTTTTTTTTCTAAAAAGAGTAATGGCTGTGTTGAGGGCGACACGATACATCCAAGTAGAAATCTTTGAATTTCCTTTAAAAGAATCATAGCTTCGCCAAAGCTGTAAGACAATTTCCTGGAAAAGATCTTCCTCATCTTCCAGCGAATTGGTGTACAGACGCGATACTTTAATAATCAATCCCTGATTATCTTTTACAAGCTGTGCAAACTCTTTCTCTTTAGAAATCAAAATAAATGTATAACTGCACGAAGATAATAATATAATGTAACAATGTAATAATTTAACAGTGTAACAATTTAAAAAATAAAGAATTCTTTCCAATTGGTAAATTGGTACACTGCTACATTGTTAGATTAAATTGTATCTTTGCAGCCACGAGAAAGTCGGCTTGTTGATTCTTGTTTCGGCAAGGGTAGGAAAGTCCGGACACCATAGAGCAGCAAAGCGGATAACATCCGTCATCCGTGAGGATAGGACAAGTGCAACAGAAAGCAGGTACAGTTCGGCTGTAGTGAAACCAGGTAAACTCTTTGCGGTGCAATGATAAGTATATCGGTTCTTTTCAGTAATGAAAATAGGAGTTGCTCGCTCTGAAAGCCGAGGGGTAATCAGCTCAAGTTTTGCAGCAATGTAAAACGTAGATAAATAACAGGCACTTTTTTTAAGTACAAAATCCGGCTTATAGATTTTCTCGTGATTTTTTATTAAGATGTCACGAATACACGAATGATTTTTATAAATATATTTCGTGCATTCGTGGCAATTTTACTTGATTCTTTTTACTTTTTCCTTGGCTCTTTTTTACTCACTTTCCAATTGCTTTTTAGCATCATCCAGACCAGCTCTATCTTCTTTTGAAAGCTGTGGAAATTTCAAATCCATTTTGTCTAAAGTGTCAATGATGATTTGTAATGCAGAAAGTCTGGCAAACCATTTATTGTCTGCAGGAAGTACATACCACGGTGCATGATCTTTTGAAGTTTCATTAATTGCAGTTTCGTAGCATTCCATATATTGATCAAACAACGCTCTTTCTGGTAAGTCTGCAGCCGAAAATTTCCAGTTTTTTTCCTGTTCATTGATACGGTCTAAAAGTCTTTTCTTTTGCTCGTCCTTAGAAACATTCAAGAAAATTTTAATAATTGTAGTTCCATTTTGGGCAAGATGTTTTTCAAAATTTCTGATGCTTTCATATCTGTTTTCCCAGAACCTTTCATTAAAATCCTTTACAGAATCCCATGTTTTTTCGCTTAAATTATATTCAGGGTGCACTTTACAGACTAAAACACTTTCATAATGAGAGCGATTAAAAATACCGATCATTCCTTTCTGAGGTAAGGCTAAATAATGCCTCCACAGAAAATCATGTGAATATTCTTTTGAACTTGGCGTTTTGAAGCTTGTGACATTGCAGCCTTGAGGATTTACGCCTCCAAAAACGTGTTCTATCAAGCTGTCTTTTCCCGCTGCATCCATCGCCTGTAGAACGACTAAAAGTGATTGGCTTCCGTCGGCATACATTTTTTCCTGAAGCTCTCTAAGTTTTTCTTTTTCTTGAATTAATAATTGTACACCTTCTTCTTTAGTGAGTTTTCCTTTATACTCTGTTGAAGATTTTTTTATTGAAAATTTTCCTTTAACTAAAAAATCGTCTGAGAAATTATTATCCATGTTTTTTATATAATTTAATGATTTAATGATTTAATGATTTAATGATTTAATGATTTAATTCAATAGATAAATGATGATGGGATTTCAATATATCTTAACTTTCTAACATCTAACATCTAACATCTAACATCTAACAACATAAATATAACAAAAAAACCGCCTCAGTTGAGACGGTTTAAGAATTTTTTAAGTAAAAATTATTTTTTAGAAGCTATTTTAGCTGCTTTTTTTTCAGCCTTAGCCGCTGCTTTTTGTTCTGCAGCAGTTAATGGTTTTGGTTCTGGAGCGGTAGCAGTTACTTCACCTTTAATGTAAATTACACTTCTGCTATTTACAGGGTCATTAGAAAATACCTCAATCATTTTGTTGAACGGAGAAACAGTTGCTGTGTTGTATCCAACTTTAATTTTTGCTGATTTTCCAGGTGCAATAGGATCTTGGCTAAATTCTGGAGTAGTACATCCACAAGCTGGTTTTACATTAGAAATAATAAGGGGCTTATCTCCTGTATTAGTTACTGTAAAAAATCTTGTACCGTCAGAATTTGGCTTAATTTGACCATATTCATAAGTAGTTTTGTCGAATGTAATTGTTTGCGCAGATGCTAATGCAAATGTTCCGAATAATGCAATTCCTGCTAATAAGTTTTTCATATTCTTAAAAGTTAATATGTTTGTTAGATAAATTTTGAGAAACAAAGTTAAAAATTATTTTAATTAATGCTTACATTTTTTTACTTTAAACTATTTTTGCAAATTATAAGTTATAGAAACCAGAATTTATGCAGATTTCAGAAAAGTATAATCCACAGCAAACAGAACAAAAATGGTACAATTACTGGCTGGAAAACAAATATTTCCACTCAGAACCCAACGAAAAGCCTCCTTATACAATTGTAATTCCACCGCCTAACGTCACCGGGATACTTCATATGGGGCATATGTTGAATAATACCATTCAGGATGTTTTGGTCCGTCGTGCAAGAATGCAGGGCTTTAATGCTTGTTGGGTTCCGGGAACAGATCACGCTTCAATTGCTACTGAAGCGAAGGTTGTTGCTAAACTGAAGTCTGAAGGAATCAATAAATCTGATATTACCAGAGGAGAATTTTTAAAACATGCATGGGAATGGACCGACAAATATGGCGGAACAATTCTGGAGCAGCTGAAGAAATTGGGTTGTTCTTGTGATTGGGACAGAACCCGATTCACAATGGAAGAATCTCTTTCTAAGCAGGTAATCAAATCTTTTGTTGATTTATATAATAAAGGATTGATTTATCGTGGTTACAGAATGGTCAACTGGGATCCGGAAGCGAAAACCAATATTTCTGACGAAGAAGTAATTTTTAAAGAGCAAAACGGGAAATTATATTTCCTTAAATATAAAATTGAGGGTACAGAAGAATTTCTTTCGGTAGCAACAACGCGTCCTGAAACTATTTTTGGGGATACTGCAATTTGTATCAACCCTAATGATGAGAGATACGTTCATCTGAAAGGTAAAAACGTAATTGTACCAATTGTCAACAGAGTTATTCCAATTATTGAAGACGAATATGTTGATATCGAATTCGGAACAGGTGCTTTGAAAATTACTCCTGCACACGATATTAATGACTACGAAATCGGACAAAAACATCAGTTGCCAATGATTGATGCTTTAGATGATGACGGAAATCTAAACGAGCACGGATTACATTACGCTGGAAAAAATAGATTTGATGTAAGAAAACAAATAGCAAAAGAATTAGAAGAAAACGATCTTTTGTTGAAAGCAGAAGATTATGTAAATAAAGTAGGAACTTCAGAAAGAACAGGTGCGGTTATCGAGCCTAAAGTTTCTGTTCAGTGGTTCTTAAAAATGTCTGAAATTGGAAAGCCGGCTTTAGGTGTTGTAATGGATGATGAAGTAAAATTCTATCCTGAGAAATTTAAAAATACCTACAAACACTGGATGGAAAACATCCGTGACTGGAATATTTCTCGCCAACTTTGGTGGGGACAGCAAATTCCAGCTTTCTATTATGGAGATGGTGAAAATGATTTTGTAGTTGCTGAAACGAAAGAAGAAGCATTAGAACTGGCAAAGCAAAAAACCAACAACGATCAACTAACAACTGACAACTTAAAACAAGACGAAGACGCTCTCGATACATGGTTCTCATCTTGGTTGTGGCCAATGTCTGTTTTTGACGGTTTAAATAACCCTGATAATGAAGACATCAATTATTATTATCCGACTTCAGATTTGGTAACAGGTCCGGATATTATTTTCTTCTGGGTTGCAAGAATGATTATGTCAGGATTGGAATACAGAAAAGAAGTTCCATTCAAAAATGTTTATTTTACAGGAATTGTAAGAGATAAACAGGGAAGAAAGATGTCAAAATCTCTGGGGAATTCACCGGATCCTTTAGAATTGATGGATAAATACGGTGCAGATGGAGTTCGTGTTGGTATTTTATTGAGCTCTGCAGCCGGCAATGACCTTCTTTTTGATGAAGATTTAATGCTTCAGGGAAGAAATTTCATGACGAAAATTTGGAGCGCATTCCGTTTGATCAACATGTGGAATCATGAAGATAAGCCGGCAAACGCAACAGATAATCAAACGATAGAATGGTTTGAAAATAAATTAAATAAAACGATCGTAGAAATTGATGATCAGTTTGAGAAATTCAGAATTTCTGATGCTTTACATTTAATTTACAAATTAATTTGGGATGATTTCTGCGGTTCTTATTTAGAAGCAATTAAACCAAATTATGGTGAAGGTATTTCTAAAGAAGTTTATCACAAAACAGTAGCTCTTTTCGAAGAATTGATGAAATTGGTTCATCCGTTTATGCCTTTCCAATCAGAAGAAATTTGGCATTTGATTTCAGAAAGAAGTATTGACGAAGCTTTGGTTATTGCACAACAGAAAAAAGCAGAAGGATTTAATGAAGATATTATTAAAAACTTCGAAATAGCTTCAGAAATTATTTCAGGCGTTAGAAATTACCGTCAGACAAAAGGAATTTCTCCAAGAGAAGCGGCTGAAATTTACACCAATGCCTCTGAGTTTGCAAATGAGCCTGTCATTAAGAAATTGGCAAACGTTTCCGAAATTCATTTCGGAGCAAAAACAGATAAGCCGAGCTTTACATTTTTGGTAGGAGCAACGGAGGTTTCAATCCCATTAAGTGAAAACTTAGATTTGGGAGAAGAAAAAATCAAGACTGAAGAAGAATTAAAATATCTAAAAGGATTCTTAATTTCTGTAGATAAAAAATTGTCTAACGAAAAGTTTGTTGCCAATGCAAAACCTGAAGTGGTAGAAAGTGAGCGTAAGAAACAAAAAGATGCGCAGGATAAAATTGCCATCTTGGAAGAAAAGCTGAAAAGTTTGTAACGCTTCGACTTCGCTCGGCGTGACAGTGAAAATAAAACAAAAACTGGTAGTATTAGATTTGTCAGGCTGAGCGGAGTCGAAGCCTTTTGGAATAAAGTGAAACAATATTTTGTATACATATTAAAATGTTCCGACAATTCCTATTATACAGGAGTTACCAATAATCTTGAGTTGAGATTTTCTCAACATCAATCAGGTAAATTTCCTGACAGTTATACTCATAAAAGAAGGCCAGTTCAACTTGTCTTCTTTTATGAATTTAATGATATACTTCAAGCCATAGCATTTGAAAAACAAGTGAAAGGTTGGAGTAGAAAGAAAAAAGAAGCAATTATAAATGATAATTGGGATAAGTTAAAAGAATTATCCATTTGCCAAAATGGAACTCATTCAGATAATTTTAAAAGTAATAAAGAAGGCTTCGACTCCGCTCAGCCTGACAATTCTTAAATTAAGTGTAGTTCTAACCCAATTATAGAATAAAAAAATAATGACACATCTAGAAAACATACAGAAACTTTTCTCAAAAGACTTCGTAGAAAGCCCGTTATTGGAAAGTTTTGAAGTGGGAAAAATATACCTTTCCACCGGAAAATTGGTTGCCTGTGATCCTTTGATTACAAATGATATGCAACCTTTTACGATTCAATTTCCTAAAGGAGACTTTCAGGTTTTACTTCACAAAGAAACTGAAAGTAATTGTGTAGCCTATGCCGAAATTATTTTTAGTAATGCCAAAATTACATCATGGAAGATGGCAACTACCAAAGAGCAAAATATAAAAGATTTAGCAGAAGGTGAAGTTTTCGGCTACCCCGTAGAAAGCGGTATGGGATGTTTTATGGATGCTCAAACTCAGGAGCAGCTTAACCTTCATGAGCAGAAACTTTTCCAAAGAAAAGGAGACGATTTTATGGGAATTTATGAAGAATTTTTCCATGAGCACTTTTTTGATGAAAACGGTGCCATCGATCAATTTGCATTTTTAAAACCCACAGAAGAAAATGCGGGAAATATTTTTGCTTTTGAAACAGGCTATGGTGAAGGTTTTTATGCAAGCTATATAGGATTTGACAAAGAAAATAATCCTGTGAAAATTATTACTGAATTTATTGAGATATTAGTCAGTTAAAATTGCTTACATTTAAATTGTAGTTTTTAAATAAGAAAACAATCAAAATACGATTATGAACTTTTCTTCAGAGCATCCAAAAATTGTAGTTATTGGCAGTTGTTCGCTAGATTTAATACTGTATACTGATAAAATACCGTCTTGTAATGAAACGGTGATTGCTGGTCATTCTGAAAACTTTTTTGGGGGAAAAGGGGCAAATCAGGCAGTAGGTACAGCAAGATTGGGAGCCAGTGTTCATTTCGTGGGTTGTGTAGGGATTGATCCTTTGGGGCAGCAAATCATGCGTAACCTTGTTAATGAAAATGTGAATGTAGGTTTTGTATACGAAACAGATCAGGAGGCGACCGGTATTGCTTATGTAACGAGTTGTAATGGAGATTTTTCTATTGTTGTAGATCCTGCTTCCAATAAAAAATTAACAGAAAAACAGATTGATGATGCAGAGAAATATATTCACTCAGCATCTCTTATTCTTTTACAGTTGGAAATTCCAATGGAGATTATTGAATATACAATAGCAAAAGCAAAAAGCCTTGGTAAAATGATAGGTCTGTATGCATCTCCAGGTGCAAAATTAAATGATCATATATTAGATCAAGTTGATTTTATCGTTGCCCGAAGCAATGAGCTTTCTGTCATTTTTGGAGAAGATAAAAGAGAAGAAATTTTCAAAAAATATCTGAATAAACTTTTTGTAAGAGACGAAACAAACTCTACAATTTATTTTGACGGAACTGAAATGAAATATTTCCGCAACGAACATGAAAGTATGGTGTATAAGATGGGAATGGGAGACGCTTTTACGTCTGGTTTTGCGATAGCATTGTGCCATAAAAATACCATTGAAGACTGTGTGAAATTTGGTAACCTGGTTTCATCGAAAGTTTCTTTAGGGAAAGGCGCTCAGACAGCACTTCCTTATCTTAAGGATTTGATATAGACCCTATTTAATGCATATTGATAAATCTTTTTAATAGAGATTTATAAAACTAAAATTTCCACATTTGATGTGGATTTTTTTATTACCTCCTATGGAAAAACTGATACTCACGACCAAAGATCAATTTCAATTGACTTCCCATCTTTTTAAACCTGAAAAATCTAACGGTAAGGCTTTGATTATCAATTCTGCAACGGGTGTAAAGCAGCAGGTTTACTTTTCTATTGCTCAGTTTTTTTCTGAAAACGGGTTTACAGTCATTACTTATGACTATCGTGGAATAGGACTGTCGAAGCCTGATAGAATGAGAAAATTTAATGCTTCTATGCGAATTTGGGGAAATGAAGATTTTAAAACGGTCACAGAGTTTATCCTCAAAAATTATCCGGATTATCGTAAGTTTTGCCTGGGGCATTCTGTTGGTGCTCTAATTGTAGGGATGAATGAAAATTCTAAAATATTTGAAAAATTTATTTTCGTTGCCACCCAAAATGCTTTTATCGGAAACCTGAAAGGGAAGACCAAATGGGAAGCTTTTTTCGGTTTCGGATTGGCACAGCCTTTTTTCACCGAGCTATTTGGTTATTTCCCAGCACATTGGTTTGGATTGGGAGAAAGTCTTCCAAAAAATTGCGCTTATGACTGGAGAACCTTAATTTTGAACAGAAAATCGACCGGAAAATTATTGCTTAAAACTAATGATTATTCAAAAGAATTAACCCAAAAAGTTTTGGTTTTATATGCTGAAGACGATGTTTGGTTAACCGATAAAGGGGTGAAAAGTCTACTTAATGATGTGTATTCTAATCTGAAACCTAATTATAGATTCTTGCAGACTACAGAATCAGAAAAAGGTGAAATAGGGCACGTCAATTTTTTCAGAAGTTATAATAAAAAACTTTGGAATATTATTTTGAACGAAATTAAAGACTAAGCAATTAAAATTCCCATCCTTTGGAGGGATGTCGAAAATTCGTAAGAATTTTTGACGGGGCGATTTTAGAAATAATAGTTAAAAAATTAAAATGAAGAACACAATAGAAAATACGGTACAATTTGTAAAAGAAAAACTAGAAGGAGCAGAAGCAGGGCATGATTGGTTCCACATCGAAAGAGTCTGGAAACTTTCAAAGAAAATTGCTCAGACTGAAGATTGTAATCTTGAAGTTGTAGAACTTTCGGCTTTATTACACGATATTGCCGATCCTAAATTTCATAATGGAGATGAAACTTTAGCTTTAAAAATTTCTAGAGAATTTCTAGAAGCTCAGAATGTTGAGGAGGAAATTATTCAGCAGGTTTTATTTATTATTCAAAATATTTCATTTAAAAATAGAGGTGAAGTCCCTCAAAATTTACCAATCGAACTTAAAGTTGTGCAGGATGCCGACAGAATCGATGCAATTGGCGCAATCGGAGTTGCAAGAACTTTCAATTTTGGTGGTTTTAAAAATAATATGATGTATCACCCAGATATTCAGCCAAAACTGAATATGTCGAAAGAAGAATATAAAAAATCAAACGGAACAACGGTTAATCATTTTTATGAAAAACTTTTGCTATTGAAAGATTTGATGAATACTAATGAAGGTAAAAAAATAGCCGAAGAAAGGCATCAGTTTATGCTGACTTTCCTCGACAAATTTATGAAAGAATGGAATGTAGAGTAAGAATCTTATCAACAATCTTTAAATAAGTATCTTTGCACTTATGGGATTTATCATTTTTGTTATTTTTCTTTCGCTGGTTTTCTCACTCTTTTTTTCAAAACTGAAAAAAGGGAAGTTGGGTCAGTTGGCTAAACTTTTCAGGATTGCAAGTGTGGTTTTTGCAGTTTCGGTTTTTACGTATTGGTTTATCAAAAAATCGGTGATTGGTGTTGTCAACAATTCTCTATCATTACAACTGATTAACAAACTTCCGCAGCCTCTTGATTTTTATGTTATTAATACCAATAATCTTGATAAAAATACGCCTTTAGAAACCAAGCACATCGGAAAAATCCGTCCCGAATATTACAGAATTGAATATCTGAAGATGAATAAATCTGATGAATACTGGGTTGCAGGATATTTAGGTAAGAAAAATCTGGTTTATTTTTCCCAACATTCCGTTCCCAATAAAAATATAGATCAGATGATTGAGGTGAAAAACTACATCAATCAAAGTGAAAAACTCTCTGCAATAGCAAAAAAAGAAATTGAAGAAGACAATTACCAAAACATGGTGATGGGAATTTGGGTAACCTTGTGTTTTCTTTTATTATTCCTCAATTTTGTTCTTTTAGTAAGAAAAAAGTAAATTAAAATGAAAAATAATTTATCACGCAGATTTTACTGATTTATTTTAATGTTCTTTATTGGCTAAATCTTTACAATCAGTGAGAATTATATAAAAAATCAAGAGTTAGACAAATTCTAAAATAAAGTAGGCATATTTTCTTGCCCCATTTTTGGAACTGAAAGATTAGTTTTCCATTCTTTATTTAATTTTTCAATAAAATAAGCGGAAAGAAGCGGTGATGCTTTTTCAATATTTTGATGAACGAAAAAATAAAGATTTTGCAATCCTTCTTTTTTCCATTGGGTAAGATGTTTCAGCCAATCGTCTAATCTTTGGTAATCGCTTTCCGCATTAGCACCAACGTATCTGATGAATGCATTGGGTGTTGTGAGTCTCATATGAAGCATATCTCGTCTTCCCGCTGTATCTACGATAATATTGGTGATGTTGTTGTCTTCAAAAAGCTGACAGGTTTTGTCGAAAATTTCTTGATCTGTAAACCATTCTGTATTTCTGAGCTCGATGGCTAAAGGAACTTCTTTGGGCCATTTATTGACGAATTGTTCCAGTCTTTCGTAATCTTTAGGTTTAAAATTGTCATGAAGCTGAAGAAAAACCATTCCTAATTTCTCATCAAAATTTAAAACAGCTGTCGCAAATTGAGTAACCACATCATCAATATTTAAAAGTCTTCTGAAATGTGAAACCGTATTGGTAATCTTTGGGAAAAACTTAAAATCTGCTGGCGTTTTTTCTTTCCACGTTAAAACCTGTTCAGAACTTGGCATTCCGTAGAAAGTGGCATTGAGCTCAATAGAGTTGAATTGGGTAGCATAATAGGTTAATTCGTCCTTTGTTCCTTTCGGATAAAAGCCTTTCAAATCGGTTTTATTCCATTTTGCACAGCCAACAGAAATATTTTCAAGTCCGTTTTTATTTTGTGCTAAAATTTCTTTGGTTTTAGAATGATCTTTAGGTAATGTAAAATCTATTTGCGAAGGATCTTCTACTTGTCCGAATTTCATATTTTAGGTTTTGCGAATTAAACTATGTAAACAAATATAAAACAAAAAACCATAGAAATTCTACGGTTTTTTTGTAATAATGTATTTTAATAATTCAAAATATAAATGATATTAATCATCATCATCCAGCTGAAAAATATCCTCCACCTTCTTCCCAAAATATTTTGCAATTTTCAAAGCTAAAACTGTCGATGGAACATATTTTCCGGCTTCCATAGCGTTGATGGTTTGTCTCGAAACGCCGATTTTTTTTGCTAAATCTTCCTGAGTTATATTCTTTAAAGCTCTTTCTATTTTAATGGTATTTTTCATTTTGTAAACAATAAATAATTAAATCTGAAAACATAAAGTACCAAAGGTAAAAACATAATCAAAATCATTGCGGTAAAAAAAAGGGTTCCGAATATGGTTAAAAATAAAATCAAAATAATAGAGTAGGTTACAAACAAGCTCCAAAATACAGATTTTAGTCTTAAACTTGAGATGTATTCATCTTCGATTTCTTCTTTCGAAAATCCTGTCAGAATTCCGCCGATGATAATTAAAATTCCAAAAAGATTGGTGAAAAAATCGATCTCTGTAGTTTTAAATAATCCTAAATCTTCACTGTTTAAAGGAAATCCCGAATTGTAAAATACAGGAAGCGAGACTTCAGGGAAATTAATAATTCCTGTCAATGAAATTATTCCTAAAATTAATGATGGAATAAAAATAAACCAGCCTATTTTTTTGTAGCGATTTGGGAAAAGTTGTAATGTATTCATGTTTGTAATTTTTAGTTATTCAAATGTAAAAAATATTTTACATATTGTAAAGTTTATTTTACATTTTAATGAAAATAAAAAACCGCAGAAAAATTTCAGCGGTTTTTATAATTTATTGAATAGTCATTACTTGTATTATTTGAAGAGTTTTATGCAAAAAGTGAATCCAGACAAAACTATTACAAATATTATTGTAATAGTTTTCTTAGTTAATTATTTTTTTTGTGTATTCTTTGCCGTCCGACAATACCTTCAAGATATAAACACCTTTAGCAGTAAGATGTACACGAATTAGTTTAGCGTTTTCATTGATCGTCTGAATTTTTCTTCCAGCCCCATCAAATATTTCTACTTTTTCTATATTTTCATTGTTTCTTACGACAAAATCTTGCCCATCTCTATAGACCTCAAAACTATCTTTTTTAGCTTCAGCAGTTGCCAAAACACTAAGTTTGTAAACAATCTCGAATCTATCTGTACTTTCCCCTGTATTTGCAGTAAATGTATAATTTCCACTCTGAAGATCTGTATAAGTACCTGTTACTTTATCATGCAAGTAAATTGCCTGTCCGTTATTAAACAGTCCTTCTTTTTGAACTAAAGCAATAGTAAAGTTTCCGTTTTGAAAATGTTTTACTCCTACAGGAACTATATCATGGATATCAAAACTTTCTTTCCCCTGAATGATTAATTTTTGTGCATCAGCCAATGTGTAGAATCCCTCAGAACCCATCCCAATTGCTTTAGAATCATAATTATCGAATGAATCTGAAGCACCGTTTATATAATCTACTGCAAAAGTATTATTGGTATTGTAGTCAGAGTTTAACTTTAACCAAAATTTACCTTCTGTTGAGGAATTATCTTTATTAAAGAAGGTAGCGTTTGTTGTACCTCTCATCTCATTATTAAATATTAAAGAAGTATCAACTGAGGTATTTAAAGTTTTAACGATAAATCCTTGACCAATATTCGCAACTGTACCCACCGGAACAACAGCTGTTCCTCCGTGACCATTAGGAGCTGGAACCCAGGTAGGATTTGCACCATTAGCAGCATTAAAAGTAGCATATCCGTAGTTTGTAGTGGTAGCGCCATTCTGAAGCGTTACACTCGTGCTTTTGTTATCCCAAAAATAGAATGTACTAGAAATTCTTGCTGAATTTTCAGTGTAGAAAGCTCCTAAACTTAAGCTTGAAGGATATGGATTACCAACTAAGTTAAATCCGTTTCCTGAGGTAGCTAATGTAAAAGTTTGTGTTCCGTTGTTTGGCGTTCCTTCAAAAGCCAAAGCTGCGTTGGCAACCGGAGTTTTAATAGAGTACGCTTTCCCAAATACAGAAACTGTAGAAGTAGTATTTATATAAGAATCAGTAGGAGTATTATATTCTGTAATAGATGAAGGTGTTGCTCCAGTATAAATATTAGCTAAAGTCTGACCAACAACAGGAGAGGTCCAGAATGTATATTTATCAACTGCGCTCGTTCCATTTTTTAATGCTTTGAAAGCTCCCGTATAAGATAGAGCAGAACCATCTTTCTGAATAAGGTTACCGCCATCTTCTACTGTTACATTCATCCCTGAAATTGTATTACCTGAAGTAATTTCTAAAACTCCCCCGTTTTTGATTGTAATGTTTTTAGCTGTGAAAGCTGGAGTTGTAGCAGAAGTTGTATAAGCACCTGTAATAATTACATCTTTAGCATTTGGGGCTCCATTGGACCAAGAAGTACCGTCCCAAATTGTAGTGAATAAACTATTGCAGTTGCTTGAAAAATTAATGCCGGGATATTGAGCCTGCAATCCTGCCAATTGAGCATCATCTACACAAACAGATAAATTGTAATTATGATTTTCAAAACCAACAATTTGTTCAAGAGAGCCGTTTTTAATATTTACTGAAGTAAGATCATTATTTCCGTAATTTGAATTAATATATACTCTGTCAGCATTTAAAGTCTGAAGTGAGCTAAGAGTACTTAAATCCATAGTAGTCATATACCCGGATGAATTAGTAACATCAATATTCTCTAAATTAGATGCAGCTGAAAAATTGATATTATTTGTAATTGGCTGATTAGAGGCTTTTAATATTTTAAGATTGGGAAGACCCGAAAGATTTAATGAATTTAATTTTCCATAATAAACTCCGCTGGTTGTATTGTAGATATATCTATTGTAGAATGAACAATCAAGTTCCTCCAAATTGATTAACCCAGCTGTCGAAAAATCAATATTTGGAGCATTAAGGCCTTTTATTTTCTTTAAAGAAGTACATCCATTGACGTTGATTGCCGATAAATAAACAGCACGACTATCATAGTAATCGCCATCTAAAATAATTTCCTGTAAAGTATTACAATTACTCGCAATTAAATTAATTTCTTGATCAGAGGTCTGTGAATCTTGTGTATTGGTAATATTAATCGTCTGTAATGTTGAAATATTGGGAACCGATAATTTTAAAGGCCCTCTACTGTCATTAATACTAATTGAGGTTAAATTGATATTTTCGAAATATAGTTCTGAAACCAATTTGTCATTCAGAACCAATGCTCCATTAAATTGAGGGTTATTTTTAATTCTAAAAATAGCTTGTCCTAGAAAATAAGGATGATAAGAAGCACTAATATCAGCCATCGTTAGGATCGACGGACAGTTATCAATGGTAAAATCGACGGGAAAAAAATCTGTTTCATAAACGCTTCCGTTGAAAGATCCTTCTTTGTAAAACCAACGGCTTATACACATCAATTTTTTAATTTTAGCATTATTTATAAAACTGATATTCGCATTTTTCGTGTCTGCAATATAGAGTTCTTCAATATTGGTAAAAAGTAGAGCATCAGAAATGCTCTCTGGAAGATGGCTAAAATAATAAGGGAAATTAATGTCTCCAGTTACGGCATCGTATTTCTGGGTCTCGTCCATTTTCACATTTAGAATCACCACTTGCTGTGCTTCCGAAACCTGAATCTCACCATCACCGTTTTCATCAATAGCTATTGGGTTTCCGCTAAGATCTTTGGCGATTTCATTACTTAAATTTGAGCTTAAAATTAAAGCTTTGAATTTAGAATCTGCAAAATTTAGATTTTGCGTATAAGCTATAGAGAAACAGCTTACACTAAGTGTAAATAAAATTTTTTTCATGTCATTATGTGTTTAATTATCAATTACCTTATGTAAAGTAAACTGATATCACAAATATATGAATTGATTTTATATCTGAGCTAGAATAATTTATAAATTTTCAAAAAAAACATTTAGTTGTATATCTGTAGCTTGTCGACAAATGATTTGTTAATTTATTATGTTTTATAAAACATCGAATTTTAGGGAATTTTACAAAAAAAAACCGCAGAAAAAATCTACGGTTTTAAGATATATTCAAAGCCTAACTTGGCTCTTTACTTAAGCTTCACAAGCCGAGCAGCTCACAAAATTCACCATCATTTCCTTAGAAACAGACGAACTTCTTTGGTAATACAAAGTTTTCACCCCTTTCTTCCAAGCTTCGATATAAAGGTAATTTACATCTTTCACAGGCATGGTTGAAGGAATCTGTAAATTCAGAGACTGAGCCTGATCGATGTATTGTTGTCTTTGTGCAGCCTGAGAAATAATCTCCATCGGAGAAATTTCTTTGAACGTTTTGAATACTGCTTTTTCTTCGTCAGTCAATTCACTTAAATGTTGTACCGAACCGTGATTTAGCATAATTGTTCTCCACGTTTCTTCGTTGTCAAGGCCTTTCGCTTCCAACAATTTAGCAAGATATTTATTCTTACGCATGAAGTTTCCTTTTGCCAAACCAGCTTTGTAGTAATTGGATGCAAAAGGCTCAATTCCTGGAGAAGTTTGTCCTAAAATTGCCGAACTTGAAGTGGTAGGAGCGATTGCCATTACCGTTGTATTTCTCATTCCGTAACCTTTCAAGATTTCCGGCTCTCCGTAGATATTTGCCAATTCTTTTGATGCAATATCGGCTTGTGCTCTGATGTGTTTGAAAGCTCTTGCATTAAACTGAGTCGCCTCAAAACTCTCAAAAGGGATCATATTTTTCTGAAGGTAAGAATGGTAACCCAAAACTCCTAAACCAAGTGCTCTGTGACGCATTGCAAAGTCTCTTGCTCCTTGAAGATAATAGTTTCCTTCCGTTTTCTCGATAAATTCAGATAAAACAGCATCAAGGAAATAGATTGCCAACTGTACTGCGTTGGTATCTTTCCACTCGTCGTATAATTCTAAGTTCATAGAAGACAGACAGCAGATGAAAGATTCCTGTCTTGTTGACGGAAGCATGATTTCTGAACAAAGATTACTTGCATTAATTGTTAATCCAAGGTCTTTATACACCTGAGGTTTGTTTCTATTCACATTATCAGTAAAGAAAATATACGGAAGACCTTTTTGCTGACGACTTTCCAAAACTCTTGCCCAGATTTTACGCTTGTCGGCGTCCCCGTCAATCATATCTTGCATCCAGTAATCAGGAACACAAATCCCGGTAAACAAGTTCTGAATCGGACTTCCAATGTCTTTAATTGATAAAAATTCTTCAATATCGCCGTGGTCAACATCAAGATATGCTGCAAAAGCTCCTCTTCTTACGCCGCCCTGAGAAACAACATCCATCGAAGTATCAAACAATTTCATAAACGAAACTGCTCCCGAAGATTTTCCGTTATCAGTTACTGCGGTTCCTCTATTACGAAGTTCTCCAAAATATCCTGAAGTTCCGCCTCCGATCTTCGTCTGCATAATTACTTCACCCATTTTGTGGGTAATTCCTTCAATACTGTCTGGAATATGTACATTGAAACAAGAGATTGGAAGACCTCTCTGCGTTCCCATATTGGCCCAAACAGGAGAAGAAAAACTGATCCAGCCTTTCATGATCATCTCCTTAAAAGCCGGTTGAAGTTCAGGTTTGTATAATTTTTTTGCTGCTGCAGTGGTAATTCTGTCGATCGCTCCGTCTACGGTTTCCCCTTTCAAAAGGTAACCTCTGTTAAGCATTTGTTCAGACTCTTCATTCAGCCACCAGATGTTGTTGTTTTGTTCTTCCATTTTTTATATTGTTCTCGATACTTCAATTCTCGTTTGTCATTGCGAGCTACGAAGCAATCTTTTGTTTTTATTATTTTTTATTTGAAGCACTTAGGTTTTGCTTCTTTTCACTTTTCTACCTGCTTTCGCTACTCGCTTTTTTCTGTTTACTTCGCCGAGCTCAGCAATCAGAAAAAGAGCTCAGACACGCCGCTCAATCAGGGCTAAGACAACGGTTTGTCTTTTAGCCTTTAGTGCTATTATTTTTTGGAGGCGGTGGTGGTGGATTATGCATAGTTGGAACTTGTCCATTTTTCACACTTCCACCTTTAGTATCAGAATTAGTTCTTATCTGAGGGATATTTATTTTCTTATTCATGTTGAGTTAATTTGTTTGCGTAATTCCTTGTTTCAGCATCAGCTTTTTTATCTAAACGTTTCTTACGGGTAATATTAAGTGAAGAATCAATGTCTTCAATTTTTTTACTAGAATCTAAAATCTTAAATAATTTCTTTTTAGCTTTTTCGTCATCTATATGATCCTCCTCAAATTCAATCCATAGTTTTTCCAATTCTATACTTTGATTGTAATAAGAAAGTCTAAGCTTTTTTATCTCATCAAGATCTTTTTCAGAAAGTATCAAAAAATTTTCAATGCTCTGAAGTAATTGAATTGTTCCTATTACAGCAAAGGAAATCACTGTTGGAATTTCTAAATTTTTGAATGCAGTAAAAATACCTGAAGCTGAAAATAAAATAGTTATTATTTTAAACCATTTGCGGAGATTTCTTTCACTTGAAATATAAAATACTAAAAATATGTCTCCCTTTTTTGTGTCAAGTAAATTATTCCAAATTTTAGTTCGTAGCGTCAAAATTTTTTTATTTAAAACAAATCGTTCGCCGTAATACTCTTATCGTGTTTCGTGTAATCTACCGGTCTTTTTGCAAAGAAATCATCCATAGAATTAGCGAAAACTTCTTCTTCAAACCATTTCATCGGATTGTATTGTTCTCCGCTGATGTTGTAACGGGTTGCCATGTTGATTTTCTTTAAACTGTCATCAACACGGTATTTCATAAAGTTTAATAAATCTTCTTTTGTGAAAAAGCTGAATTCTCCCATTTCAAAGATCCATTCGATGATCTCACCTTCCAGTTCGATAGATTGGTCTACCAAAGTGTAAATATCTTCAATGTCAGAATCAGTTAAAAGATCAGGTTGTTCTTCACGGATTTTATTGATCAGATAAATTCCTGCATTGGCGTGAATCTGCTCATCAATAGAAGTCCAAGCGATGATATTGGAAACATTTTTCATGTATCCTTTGAATCTTGTGAAAGAAAGAATGATTGCAAATTGTGAGAAAAGCGAAACGTTTTCTATCAAAATACTGAATAATAAAAGAGAAGACACATACTCTTTTGGAGTGGTAGAATTGGCATGCTTCAAAACGTTTGATAAAAAGTCGATTCTCTTTTTAAGAGCCGGAACTTCTACTACGTGAGTAAACGCTTCGTTGTAACCCAAAACTTCCAGCAAACGAGAGTACGCCTCAGAATGACGGAATTCGCATTCTGCAAAAGTAGCTCCAAGACCGTTAAGCTCAGGTTTGGGCATGTGGTTGTAAAGATTTCCCCAAAAAGTCTTTACCGAAACTTCAATTTGGGCGATCGCTAAAAGTGCATTTTTTACAGCATTTTTTTCGTGCGGCTCAAGCTGCGACTGAAAATCCTGAACGTCTGCCGTGAAATCTACTTCTGAATGTACCCAAAATGATTTGTTGATAGCTTCTGTAAACTGAAGAACTTCAGGGTACTCAAATGGCTTATAACTAATTCTTTTATCGAAAATTCCCATATTATAAATTTTATGTCTTTTGTTCTGTCAAAAATAAAATTCTGCAAATACAATCGTTGAAACGGTAAGTATTTGATTTTTTGAAAGTTAATAAAGCAATTTTTTTACCTTGATCAGCAATACCTTCTTTCAGAATCTACCTACAAAGTTAGAAAATGAAGACTGATTTTGAAAGGGGTAAAGAGTAATTGGCTGGCTTTTAACCTTAAAAGTTTTCCACATTTACATGAAACACCCTTTACCACTGGGTTAGAGCAACTTAAGTGATGTAAACAAATTACTAATGAAGGTTTTGATTAAACAGTTTGATTTAAGTAATTGAATTTCAATATGTAATTTATTAAACAATGATAAAATGAAAAGATTTTTTTAATCTTGTAACAAAATGATGAGAGTGGCTACTTATAAGACATAAAATATCCAAAGCTTAATGTTAGTAATCCAGGATCTCAATAAATCATACGATACAGGGAAGAGTAAACTTCACGTTCTCAAAGGAATAAACCTCAATATATCTGAAGGTGAATTTGTCTCTATTATGGGAAGTTCAGGTTCCGGAAAATCAACTTTGTTGAATATTATCGGAATTTTGGATGAAAAAGATTCGGGTACTTATGAGTTGGATGGAATTCCTATCGAGCACCTCAATGAAGTGAAAGCTGCAGAATATCGTTCAAAATTTTTGGGATTTGTCTTTCAGTCTTTCAATTTGATTGGTTATAAAACGGCTATAGAAAATGTAGCGCTTCCTTTATATTATCAAAATGTTTCAAGAAAAGAAAGGAATCAAAGAGCTTTAGAATATCTTGAGAAAGTAGGATTGGCACAATGGGCAGATCATTTACCGAATGAACTTTCAGGTGGACAAAAGCAGAGAGTTGCCATCGCAAGAGCATTAATTACAGATCCAAAAGTAATTCTTGCCGATGAGCCAACCGGAGCATTAGATTCAAAAACCACACATGATATCATGAAGCTTCTTCAGGACATCAATAACGAAGGAAAAACAATTATCGTTGTAACCCACGAACCTGATGTTGCTGCTCAAACCAAAAGAAACGTCATCTTAAGAGACGGAATTATAGAAAGTGATGATTTTATAAAGCAGATTGTGCTTTAAAGGTGAATTGTGAATAGTCAATTTTGCTTCGCAAGTGAATTTTTGGAAGAGTTAAAATTAACAATTGACTCGAAGAAATTGACAATTGACATTAAAAATAATTGACTTTTTTACAAAGTAAAAAAAACAAAAATATGTTTGATCTAGATCGGTGGCAGGAAATATTCAGTTCGATTCGCAGTAATGTATTGCGAACGGTGCTTTCGGGCTTTACCGTGGCTTTAGGTCTGTTTATTTTTATTGTTCTTTTCGGAATTGGAAGTGGTTTGAAAAATGCTTTTACAGAAGGTTTTGCGCGAGATGCTCAAAACTTGATTACCATTTATTCAGGGAAAACAACGATCGCTTACAATGGTTTGCAATCTGACCGTATGGTGACGATGAATAATGATGACTATGATTTTTTAGTGAATAATGATAAAGAAAAAGTAGGATATTCAACGCCGAGATATACGGCAAACTTAATGGTGAAGTACGGTAAGGAAAGTGGTTCTTACCAAATAAACGGAGCGGATGCGGAAGAAAAATATATTGAAAACAGGAAAATGCTGGAAGGCCGTTATCTTTCGCCTGTCGATTTGGAACGTAAGCAAAACGTTGCTGTAATCGGTAGAATGGTGCAGCGGGATTTGATAAAAAACGGAAGTCCGGTAGGTAAAGATTTAGATATCAACGGAACGATATTCAAAGTTGTAGGTGTTTTCTCTGATGATGGTGGAGATTATGATGAGCGACACATTACGATTCCTATCACTACTTTGCAGCAAATGAAAAAAGGTTCTGACACGGTAAGTACGGTATATATTGCTTATAACGAAAAGCTTACTCCCGAGCAGGCTATAAAATATGGGGATAAACTGAAAGATGGCCTTAAAGCCCGAAAAAATGTTTCTCCTGATGATGAAAATGGAGTGCGTATCTGGAATAACGCTAAAAATATGAACGAAACGTTTATGTTTATGGCTGTTTTAACAGGAATTGTAACTTTCATTGGATTAGGAACTTTATTGGCAGGAATTATCGGAATCAGCAACATCATGGTATATATCGTAAAAGAGCGAACTAAAGAAATCGGTGTGCGAAAAGCCATCGGTGCAAAACCAGGAAGCATCGTTGCGTTGATTGTACAGGAAAGTGTTGTGATTACCGTAGTTTCAGGATTTGTAGGAGTAGGACTGGGCGTTTTAGCATTAAATTTAATAGGAGATAATTTAGAAGAATATTTTATTAAAAACCCAAGTGTGGGTTGGTACGAAATTATTGCCGCATTCATTGCTTTAGTAATTTCGGGTTTGATTGCAGGATTTGTCCCGGCATACAGAGCTTCAAAAATTAAACCTATTGAAGCTTTAAGAACAGAATAATTTAATTTGAAAATTTGTTAATGAGCTAATTTGAAAATGAATCACTCATCACTCATAATTAATAACTTATAACTCAACAAAGTGAACATTTTATTTAAAAAAGATACATGGCAGGAGATTTATTATTCACTCAAGAATAATAAGCTTCGTACGTTTCTTACCATGATTGGCGTGGGTTGGGGAATGTTCCTTTACGTAGTTTTATTGGGCTCTGCAAAAGGTATGGAAAATGGTTTTGATAAATTATTTTCAGGTTTTGCAACCAATTCTATTTTTCTTTGGGCACAAAATACATCCATACCTTACGAAGGTTTTCCTAAAGGAAGGGGGATGGATCTGAAACTTCAAGATATTGACATGCTGCAGCGAAAAATTAGCGAGATTGAATATATTTCTCCAAAAAACTCAAGGGGTAATTTCGGAACTGCGGGAGAACAGATGTCTAGAAATGGAAAGACGGCAACCTACAGTTTGAATGGAGATTATCCTATTGGAAATAAAATTTCAGAGAAAAAACTCATTTACGGAAGATATCTTAATGATGCAGATGTTTCGCAAAATAAAAATGTTGCTGTAATTGGTGAAGAGGTTTATAAAAATTTTTTTGATTCTAAAAAGAATGAAAACCCAATTGGGAAGTCAATTAATGTCAAAGGCATATTCTTTAACGTCATCGGAGTCTTCAGAGTGAAAAGAGGCGGTGGAATGGATAATGACCAGACTGTTTTTATTCCGCTTTCTACATTCACAAAAATTTATAATGACGGCGATAATGTAGATGTTTTTGCGATTGTAAGTAAACCCAATGCAGATGTAAACGATGTTGAAGACCGGGTAAAAGATGAGTTGAAAAAGAAAAATAAGGTTTCGCCCGAAGATACCAATGCTTTTGGAAGCTTTAATTTAGGTAAAGAATTTAAAAAATTGACAGGCTTCCTTACCGGGATGCAACTCTTAACAATTATCGTAGGAACATTAACGATTCTTGCCGGTGTCATTGCAATATCAAATATTTTGTTGATTACCGTAAAAGAAAGAACAAAAGAAATTGGCATCAGAAGAGCTCTAGGTGCAAAACCTTCAGAAGTGAGAAATCAAATCTTGCTGGAAAGTGTGGTGATTACATTAAGTTCAGGTTTGCTGGGATTTATTTTCGGAATTTTTGTGTTAATGATTTTTAATACGTTAACACAAAATCAGGACGAATTTCCATTTTACAACCCAACGGTAAATTATGGAAATGTGTTCAGCGCTATGTCGGTTATGGTAATTTTAGGTTTAATCATTGGGATGATTCCTGCACAAAGAGCCGTTAAAATACGACCAATTGAAGCATTGAGAAGTGAGTAATTTTAAATAATATAATTTGAAAATTTGAAGATGGAAATTGGTTTTATATTTTCAGTCTTAATAATTAAATAAAAAAATAAACGATACATATGAAAAAGAAATTTACCTGGAAAAAAGGCATTTATATCTTTTTAGGGCTTTTGTTTGCGGTAGCATTAATTTCAGGAATTAGCTATGTTATAAAATCAAATTCCACTCAAAGTGAAACGTTCTTAACGAGAAAACCTTCCATCCAAAATATGGAGGACAAAGTGATGGCAACAGGTAAAATTGTTCCTAAAGAAGAGATCGAAATTAAGCCAAATATCGCCGGAATCATTGATAAAATTTTGGTTGATGAAGGAGATAAAGTAGAAGCTGGGCAATTAATTGCAACGGTAAGAATTATTCCGAATATAGCGGAAGTGAATAATGCAACACAAAATGTGCAAAACGCACAGCTTCAGATTAATAATGCTAAGATGAATGTTTCAAATATGCAGACTCAGTTTGCAATGTCTGAAAAATTGTTCAAACAAGGTGTTGTTTCAAAACAAGAATATTTAACGGCTCAGCAACAATTATATACACAGCAACAAGCTTTGAAAAATGCAAACCAACAATTGGTAACTGCACAAAAAACTTTGCAAATTGTAAAAACAGGAGCTATTCCTGAATTACAAAATTTAGCAACAACACAAATTCGTTCTAAAGCTGCAGGAACCGTTCTCGAAGTTCCCGTAAAAGTAGGAAGCCAGGTAATTGAGGCGAACTCTTTCAATGCTGGAACTACAATTTGTTCGATTGCAGATTTGAATTCACTAATTTTCCAAGGAGAAATTGATGAAGCTCAAGCCGGAAAACTGAAGCAGGGAATGGATATGAAAATCGTTATCGGAGCTTTGCAGAATAAAACATTTCCAGGGAAACTGACGATGATCGCACCAAAAGGAAAAGATACCAACGGAACGATTAAATTCCCGGTAGAAGGCGATGTAAACAACCCGAATAACGAATACATCAGAGCTGGTTTTTCTGCCAACGGAGAAATCGTGATGAGCTCTCAGAAGAATGCATTGCTTTTGGATGAATCTTTAATTCAGTATGAAAAGAAAAACGGAAAAGATGTTCCTTTTGTTGAGGTAAAGCAGAAAGACGGAAAATTTAAGAAAGTGTATGTAAAACTTGGCGCAAGCGACGGAATCAATGTACAGATTCTTTCAGGTATTGATAAAAATTCAGACGTAAAAGTTTGGAATCCTTCAGATAAAGATAAAGAAGAGTTAAAAGAAAAAGCGAAGAAATAATTTCGTTTTGATATAAGTAAAAAGTCCCAGATATTCTGGGACTTTTTTTGCTTTACGCTACAGACTTCAAATTCTTGAAATTTTGTGATGACTTTTTTTAAATTTTGCTGAATTTTAAAATTAGCTTAAAAACTTAATTTCTTTATCTTTAAATTCATTTTTTACCACGATTTTATTCATAGTCGTCAACATTTTTCTGCGAAGTTTAGCCAGTTTTCTGATGTTTTTATCTTCGCTGTAATCAAAAATATTGTCTTTAAAACTAAATGTATCGCCGTCTTTAAACTCTATTTTACTTTTCTTTAATTCTCCTTTCAGCATAAGGTCGGTCATGTTTTCAAGGATTAAATGTTCAGATTTACCAAGAGCTTTTAAAGTGTTGAGCAATTGTTTTTTATACTTTTTCTTTCCCATAATTTCAGACAATTTTTTCTTTTACGATATGCAAATATATCATTTTACATTATAAACCTGTTTAAACTTTTATTTTTCTGAGAAACAAGATAGAGAAAGCGAGATAATGTAGATTTGTCCAAGTAATATTCAAAGTCTCAAACCTTACTAATAAAGCTTTGAAGCTATCGAGCCATGCATTTGCTTTTTCTATTTTGAATCTTCTTTTATACAACTCATTATCAAAATATTTTTCATTCTTTGTATCCCTGTTACGAGGATTCCC
>NZ_FUZE01000065.1 GCF_900168205.1 Chryseobacterium balustinum | reverse complement strand
TAACTTTATTAAGTTATTCTACTAGATTCAGAACTTTCCATTCTTTTTTTTCGTTTTCTGACACCCAAAATTTATTGATATTATTTCCATCAGAATAGATTAACTTTTCTTCTATTAATGCGGTATTTTCCTTTTCATTATAAACAATCCTGTTAAAAACCCGCTCCGCATTTTCAAAATTAGGCATTCCGTATTTTTGCAAGTTTTCAATAAATGCTAATTTTAATAATTCAGCTGTTTCATTTATAAGTTCTTCTTTCAAGTCCATTTCCGCTCCTAACAATACGTTTTTAGCTTCTTCGTGAAAATCTTTACAAGACAAAACTCCATCTAATGATTTTTGAGTATAAAAATTCTCTAACGTGATAAGAGCTCCTTCAGGTGTAGATAGATCAGGATAGAAAAAATCATTACCATCATCTATTCTTAGCCCAAAATCAATATCAAAATTAACTTTTTCATCTTCTGGCAAACTATCTCTATAATGCCTTATAGTATAGCCTCCAATTAATCTATCACCTTTTACAATCATCCAATCTATAACACTTGCTGAAGGAATAGATTTATGTTCATTATTCTCTGATAATACACCCTCGAAAAAATTATTTTTGTACTCAATATTTTCTAACCATACATAAATATCATTTTCGTTCTTAAACTTTACGGCTGTGTAGCTAAGAACAGCATTGTTTTCTATTTGTTCTATAAAATACCAAAATGTATTCTTTGCCTTATATAAGCTGTACAAGTAATTTTCATTTATTTCCATATTAACTATGTATGTTATATACAGCTTCGAGTTGCTCCATGCTTGGTTGTGGTTGTGGCTTGGTCTGTGGTCGGGGGTTATTATTAATCTTTGCAGGTGGAGTACTTTTTAATTTAAGATCATTAATTTTTGTCTCTGGGTTTGACTTAATAATATCTGATACATGATCTCTTAATTTTCTGACCCCATTTAACGCATCAGACTTAGGGATTTCCCTTAAAAGTTCTTTTATTTGTTGATTGTATTTAGGATGATTACCATGTCTTCCACTTCCGGTTGCTTTGCTAAATTGTTCTAAAGTACTTTTATTCTCTTTTCCTTCAAATTTAAAACCTTCTTTTCTTGCAGCCTCAATAATTTCATTCTTTCTAAACTGCCTAGGAATATTATGATGTTCATTTGTTTTTGCTGCAGTTTCTCCTGTTTTGGTTGCTATTTCAATTACAGGATTAGGTTTTATATTTGAGCCCCCCTCAAGCAGTGGCATAAACCTTGTCAATCCTCCAAAGAAAGGTCCACAACATTGCTCAGAACTTCCATCATCCCCACCATCATCAACAACATCTTCAGGTTCCATTCCTGTCGGGTCTGTATTTCGGATTGGGTTGTTAAATGCGTAAGCATAAGGAGACATCCAAGGCATTTTTTCCGCAAGTGGATCGATTTGTAAAAATCCTGGTGCATCTACCATTAGTTGACGCGCCTGATAGTCGTACATTCCGGTCTCTTGGAGTTCTTTGCCATTGTATTTATA
>NZ_FUZE01000044.1 GCF_900168205.1 Chryseobacterium balustinum | reverse complement strand
GGCTTTGAAGAAGCATTTGATACATATAGAGGCATGCAACTGGATGAAGATGATGATTTTCAAGCTTGGTGTAGTGAATGTGAAAAAGTGCGGTTACAATCTGATGGATGGAATGATGAGTCTGAAGAGTTTGCAAAGATTAAATTGATCTGTGAAGACTGCTATTTCGAACTGAAAAGCTTTAATACTAAATAATAACAAATTAGTATAAAAGCTATCTGGTCAACATGTAAATTTGAGCATCTAAATAAATGAAAAATTATTCTGTAAATTAATTTTTCTCTTCTTTAATTCTTTCTTCATTTTACCTAAAATCTCAGACTAGTAATGAAAAAGGATCGAAGAAAAACAAATCTCAAAAAACGATGGCATGAAGAAACTTATGAAGAACTTTACGGTAAGGTTATTAAAAATCTAAAATTAAATCATGAAGGCGTACAGTATGGTACAGTTCAAGCCATAAGAGAGGCAGAAAATAATTGGGGAGTTTTAGGAATGGCAGGAGAGACAGCAGCTTTTATTATGGCTGAAGGGCTTATACCTACTAGTCCGTCTAGTAAAGGATCAAAAAAACCATATTCATCTTCAGGCCATTACAATAATATGTCAGCACTTCGAAATGGAGTTTATGAGATGGATGATGTTGCAATATTTTCTTTCAAAGGAGATGTAGGGAACGGTACACCAGAAATGATTATATACGGAAGATTAGAACCAACAGGAAAACATTTAGATTTAAATGTTGATATAATCCCAAGAAGTGTTATGGAAGGAACACTGACTTTAGAGCAGTCATATATTAAGTATAAAAATAAAGTAGGAATTAAACCATACAGAAGCTATATAGAAAATTGGGCCAAAAATAAAGGGTACAAATCTATTAGATATTATAATGAAAGATCAACAGGACCTGCAACAGGAAGAATGCAAAGTTCTAAGAGGTACAAACTGTAATAAAATAATATGGAAAATTTAAAATTCATTGAAGAGATTAAAAAAAATAAAAATTATAATCTAGAAGATATTATAAGGATTTTTATTGATAAAAAAATTCCAAAATATGTTGCGTTTGTTCTAATAAAGACAAATTTTAATTATGATGAGCAAAAAATAATGTATTATCTTAATTTATTGTGTAAGAACGAGGAACCTAACCCCTTTAATGAAGATTTTATTAATTATTCAGAAGATGATTAGTTTTTGTACCATCAGGTTTATGTGAAAGGCAATTATGTTTATGACACTATGTACAGTGGAACTCCAATAAGAACTAAAGATTATATTAGAGCATACAAAAAAATGAATCCTCAAGGTATAAAATTACAAAGACAATAATGTATGGCAGAAATAAATATTAATACTCTAATTTTTGAAATCTTAAATAAGATTTCAAAAATTAGAACTGCAAAAGTTTCAATGTTTCCATTAGATGATACTTATGGCCATCCTCCATTTCTTCGCTTTGGATTTTCTTTAGCAGATGAAACAGAATTAATCTCTATTCTTAAGAAGATCATTAGTGAATTTGAAGGAAATTTGAGATGGCTAATTATAAGAAATCCTGACAGCAAAAATTGTATTTTAATTCCTGAAATTTTTGAAAAAATTTCATCCGAAGGCCAATTTTACAAGAAAAATTTCTGGGTAAAACAATTTGGGGAAGATACCTATAAGAGATACATTGACTTTTCTTTGGAAGATATACCGAAATTATCTGAACATATAAAAAAAGGATTTCCTAAGATTTTTCATCAAAACGATTAAGTGGAGTTGATATTTTTTTTGAGACAAAATGTTTGTGCTTCGTCTTGTTTAGTGGTATTACCATTACTATTATGATGCAAGATATTACGACCCAAAACGAAGTTTTTGGTTAAGTGTAGACCCATTAGCAGAGATTACCATGTCTCCTTATGCTTATGTTTGGAATGATCCTGTTAACTTTACAGATCCTACAGGATTGATGGGGGAAAGAGTGGGAGGATCGGGAGATGGACCAAGAAAACCAAATCCTAAAACAATATATGGACCCAAAGGAGGTAAATTAATTGAAGAGGTTATTTTAAAAGGTGTAAAAAAGTCAAATGCTGTAACACCAACATTTTCGCAAGCACCAGATAAGAGAATGCCCACTACAATGGGAGCAACTATACAAGATTATAGAGACTCTGCACCTATGTCCGGGTACGGAACTTCTATGGGGATGAATATTGTTGGAAAGGGGCTTATGAACCAATTATTAGATTTTGGTAATTTTCTAAGAAATAGTTTTGGTGACCAATCAGATTATGCCGGATTAGGTCCAAGAATGACCAAGTGGGATGGAAATACAATGTCAGCTACAGAAAGCCAAGATGCTAAATTTAATGCTCTTTTAACGGCTGATGTATTGGTGACGGCTGGTGTAAGTACTTTAGGATCTGTGTCTTATGCAGAATCTGGGAGTATCAATTATATGAAATCAACAGATAATTTTGCTAGGTTTGCAGCTCGAGCTGCACCTCAAGAAGGAGCATTGGATGTAATAGGGCATGGAGGCCCCAGTATATTTCAAGTTAATAATATTACAGTTTCGGGAGGTGAACAACTAATTAACCATAGAGTCTTAGCAAATTTAATAAGACAAAATCCTCAATTTGTTGGACAAGATATCAGGTTACTTTCTTGTAGTACTGGAGAAGGAGCATTTGCTCAAAATTTAGCAAATAAATTAAAAACTAATGTATTTGCGCCAAATAATACATTATGGGCACATCCAAGTGGCAGGTTTAGTGTTGGTGCAACATCTTCTGCCAATACTGGAAAAATGATTAAATTTATACCAATAAAGAAATAAAATATGTATAAGGAATTTGGATTTTGGAAAGAATATGGAGATAAGTATAAAGATTATCCTTCAATAAATCTATATATTAATAAGGATATTAATGATTTATATGATAAGAGTAAATTAATTCCCTACTTAAATTTTGGTGGTATAATTGCTGTTTCAAGTAAAATTAATTTTCCTCATTTATTTAAGAGTCAACAAAGATTAGGTGAGTTTTTGCTATTAACTGATGGCTTTTGGGTATGGCCGGAAGATTTAGCTGAATATGTACTAAATTATAATGTTATTTTACCTACGGAATGGTATGATTTAATATTATCAAATAATTATAGAATACCAGAGAAAATTAAATTTCAACAGCAAGATGTAGAGTGGGTTCGCTATTAATAAGTTTATTTTCATTTCCCCTTTTTACTCTGATAGATATAAAATTTTTGGATAAATATTTTGAAGGAGCAGATAACTTTTGGATATATTCTGTTGCTATCCTCCTTACCAAATTATATTTTAAAAACCAAATAAAATTTGCTAAAATTATGATGCAAATTTGTAATTTTTTACAAATGCTTCGTTTCTGACAATGACAATGAATGCTCTCTCGCTACCGCACGAATCCGTGTGGTAGTTTGTAATTAAATTATTCTAATTTTCAGCGGAACTTCTATATTGCTTAACGCTAAAGGCAATGTTAACCATTAGTACGAGTACATGCCTTACGGAGAAATGCTGATGGAGAATACCGATTTTAGTTATGACAACCCTTATAAGTACAATGCTAAGGAGTTTGATATGGCAACAGGTTACTACTATTACGGAGCAAGATATTATGATCCTAAACGTAGCTTCTGGTTATCTGTTGACCCGTTATCTGAAATTACCAACTCACCTTACGCCTATGTTTGGAATGATCCTGTTAACTTTACAGATCCTTCGGGATTGATGGGGGAAAGAGTGGGAGGAGAAGGAGATGGACCAAGAAAACCAAATCCTAAAACAATATATGGACCTAAAGGAGGGAAATTAATTGAGGAGGTTGTTTTAAAAGGTGTGAAAAAATCTGAAGGTACACGTTTATTGATACAAGGGTACATAGATATTAATAAAGGTTTCGAAGATGGCGTGATGGACTATAGTAAAGATGTTTATCATTTTGTTACGAAAAATGCATATTCTACAAATTGGTGGGCTAGTAAAGTTGCCGAGACTATTTTTGCAGCATCATATATTCAGGATATGAATAAAATTCGACCTGATGGATCTACAAACTCTATAGATCTTTTAAATAGTGTTTCAAATGCATCTGCCTATGATGTCGGACATTTTACCGGATATAATAGTGCGCAGTTTGCAACTACAGCAGCTCTTACTGAAGGTGGAGGATTTTTACTAAATAATATTAGAGGCATTAGGTTAAGTCCTAAAGTAGGAATGAGAATCCTTTCTAAACCAGAAATGGCTAATATTTGGGGGGCCGGTCCTAATCTTGTAAAGATAGGTACAATTGAGGGCGATGTGATGATATTTTCATCAGAAATTGGAACAGAAACTGTTGAAGGGATAACAAATTTTGCCGTTAAAGGTGGTAAATTGCATTTGAACAAATTACATTTGCAGGGGTATTCGGGTGGAAATGTTGGAAGAGGAGCTCTATGGGATATTGCTAAGGATTTAGGAAAACAATTTAATGTAGAAGAAGTTCTTATTCAAGGAGGGAGAAGGACCACAGGGAAATATAAAGGACTAGTTCCATCACCAGTAAAAATTAAAGTTGATTAAATGATAAAAATTGTATTAGATAGTTGGAGAGAAGGGTTTGAAAAAGTATCTCTAACAAAGCTTCAAATGGATATGCTTGGGAAATCTTTAAGAGAATCCAAAATTAATGTAGATTCTCTTTTAGAAAATAAGAAGGTGATTATTGAAATTAATAATATAGATTTGGCAAATGAATTTTTGAGAGAGACTAAAAGAATTGGAGTAAATTGTAAGTTACTTGTAGATTAATAATCTTGGAGTTGTTATCTTTTTTGAGACAAAAAGTTTAAACTTTTGTCCTCTTTAAATTAAAATAAGTTTTCCCAGGTTACCGCACGAATCCTTTCGTGTGATAGTTTGAAATCTGAAATATACTGGATACACCCTGATTACCAATAAAGGAGATGTTACCAATTGGTACGAATACATGCCTTACGGAGAAATGCTGATGGAGAATACCGATTTTAGCTATGACAACCCTTACAAATACAACGCTAAGGAGTTTGATGTGGCAACAGGTTACTACTATTACGGAGCAAGATACTACGACCCTAAGCGCAGTTTCTGGTTAAGTGTAGACCCACTAGCAGAAATTACGATGTCACCTTATGCCTATGTTTGGAATGATCCTGTTAACTTTGCAGATCCTACGGGAATGATGGGGGAAAGAGTTGGAGTGACCGGGAGATGGTATTAGGGAAGGACGTATCCAAGAAGTAATAATAAAGGGAAAAAAATCTAATTGGTGGAAAAGGAATATTTCGGGACCAATTTGGAATTTTTTCAACAATTTACATGATGGAGCATGTTAAAAGGATTCAATATTGTAGTATTAACATCTCATTAAGGAGTTGAGCTAATATAAATTAATAGAATAGTTAGATAAAAACTTATTTGCAAGTATACTATTATAAATTAGTTCTTATATTAATACCTTATTTGTACCTTTTAATTATAACTATTTGATTTTCAGTATAAGTTATTTTTGAAGAAGAAAAGCGATTGGTAAAATAGCCGCAACAATCGCTGTAGCCGCAGTTGCTCCCTCAACTTTGGCACAGTCATCAAACAACAAAACAAGAAATATGAAAACACCGAATCTTACCGATCCGAGAACTAAATATCCGAAACCGCCTTTTAAGAGCCAATCTCAGCCATTTCCTGGATTAACAGGTAAAATGACACCGATTCCAGATCATGGCGAAAAAAGCTATGTGGGATCAGGAAGATTATCAGGGAGAAAAGCATTAATTACGGGAGGAGATTCCGGTATTGGCCGCGCAGCAGCGATTGCCTATGCAAGAGAAGGTGCCGATGTTGCTATCAATTATCTTCCTGATGAACAAGAAGATGCTCAGCAGGTCATTGAACTTATTAAGAAAGAAGGCCAAAAAGCAATTGCAATTCCCGGTGATATCCGCAATGAGGCCTTTTGTAAAAAGCTGGTCGAACAGGCGGTGCAGCAGCTTGGAGGTTTAGACATTTTAGTAAATAATGCAGGTCATCAGAAAAGTAATGAATCTATACTCGACATCAGTACAGAAGATTTTGACTGGACGATAAAAACAAATATATATGCTCCTTTTTGGATCACAAAAGCTGCTTTACCGCACATGAAACCTGGCTCAAGCATCATTGGTCTATCCTCGGTTCAGGCTTATGATCCGTCTGCTGATCTTTATGATTATGCGCAAACGAAAGCAGCAACAACAAACTATGTAAAATCTCTTGCCAAACAGCTTGGTCCGAAGGGAATAAGAGTGAATGGAGTAGCACCGGGACCAGTTTGGACGCCGTTGCAGGTAAGTGGCGGGCAAACACAGGAGAATCTGATAAAATTCGGAGGTGATACTCCGCTGGGAAGACCGGGTCAACCAGCTGAGCTTGCCTCTATTTTTGTACAGCTGGCTGCCAATGATGCCAGTTTTTCAACAGGACAAATTTACGGAGCTGCAGGAGGAAGCGGTCAACCGTAATGTCATTGATTATTTGAGTAAGAGGCTGCTATTTAGACAGTCTCTTTTTTATGGTAGTCAGCAATGGTGCTTACCAGCTATTAGAATTATTTATTTCTTTGGAAGAAAAAATATTAAAAATAGATCTTTCTGTTTTTAATTTTTAGAAATTTTTCGCTTTCCATTTTTTTTACGGCTCTTATTACGGTTTCTATTCGCAGTCCCGTTATTGATGCTAATTGTTGGCGGGTAAGTGGAACTTCGTAAGAATATTGAGTCTGATCATCGCTTAAACTCTTAAAATACACCAGAATACCTTTAATTCTTTCATGAGAATGTTTTGATGCATTATTCTGCATCATAATAAATTTATGATACAGCCTTTCTGAAATAAACTTCCGAACATCTGTTGCAGATTTATGATGCTCATCCAAAAGTAACAGAAATTTTTGTTTAGGAGTTTTTATAATTGTACATTTCGAAATAGCAACAGCATTTACCGGATAATTTTCATCAATAAAAAGCAACAGCTCACAAACACTTTGCCCATCACTTAAAATACTTTGAATTAACTCTTTCCCATCCTCATCTATGTGATTAAGTTTTACAAAACCACTAATGATCTGATAGTAGTATTTAGGTACATCATCTTCGTTGAAAATAATGTCAGAAGAGGAAAATGTTTCTGTGATTCCGCCGTATGATTTCAGCAGTTCGATGTCAACAAGCATAAAATATTATTTAAGTTAATGATATAATTCGATTAAGTTACAAATTATGGTTGCTAGAAAGTATAAATTTAAAGTCTTTCATAATCAGTGTCTAAACAATTTTTTTGCCAACAATGACAATAACAACAAAGATTTAAAGTCTGATGTTATAAATGCAATTTACAATATTTACACGAAGTTTCATTTACGGATGCATAACAATTTTTAATATCATTAATATGTTGTCGTTGACCATGTACCAATATACTTTTTTCTAAACTTAAATGATCATTATGATTCAAATCATAGGAAATATTAATTTTCTATGATATTTTTGAAACACACCAAACCAATTAATGTTATGAAAACAATAATTAATATGACGACTCTTCTGTCGCATGTGGCAATGTGCTGTAAAATGACCGAAAATCGATGTGCAGCCGATGTTTCTATTTCTGTTAAAAATACCCTTTTTATCAATTGCTCTTATTCTAATCTATTGTTTAGCTGACGATACGGTGTATGTTATAAACTTATATAATATTGAAATATATCTATTACTTTATACGTTCATGGCTCTTAGAAAATTAAAACAATATCAATATGGAACACAATAAAGAATATGCAATCGTTACCGGAGCGACAAGCGGAATAGGGTTTGAGCTGGCAAAGCTTTTAGCTAAAGATGGCTACAACCTCGTTATCGTCGGTCGTAATCAGGCGACACTTACACAAACCGCATGTCGATTAATAATCTATGGAGTTAAAATAATTACCATGAATAAGAATTTATTTTATCTCAATGATGCCTTATCGGTTTATACAGAATTACAGCAACAGAGCATAAGCCCGTCAATTCTGGTTAATGCGGCAGGTCAGGGTTGTTATGGTGAGTTTCACAATACAGACATGTATAAAGAGCTAGATATAATTAACCTAAATATCACCTCGGTAATTCTTATCACAAAGCTATTTTTAAAAGATAGAATAGGAAAAGGCTCAGGAAAAATTCTTAATCTGGCATCAATTGCCAGTAAAGCACCGGGACCGTGGCATTCTGTATATCATGGCACAAAAGCTTTTGTATTATCTTGGTCCGAAGCAATTCGTGAAGAGCTTAAAGATTCAGGGATTACGGTTACGGCGCTGCTTCCCGGTCCTACAGACACAGATTTCTTTAATAAAGCGATGATGAATGACAGTAAAATTATGGAAGATAAAGATAGTTTCTCTACTGCAGAAGAAGTGGCAATCGACGGATATGAAGCTTTAATGAGTGGTAAAGACAGCGTGATCTCAGGTCTTAAAAATAAGCTTACCGTTGCGATGAGCAACCTTGCGACCGACAGCATGGCAGCATATAGAATGGCCAACATGCAAAAACCAAAATCTGAAAGCTACAGCTAAATGCAATAAGGGATATTGATGTAAAAACGCAAAAAATAATTTTGATAAAAATTGCTTAAAATATTAATATAATTACACAAAATTTATATTACCATCCTAACACTTTAATTTTTATTATGAAAAAAACAATTGTAACACTTTTTGCAGCCGCTTTAATGGTCGCTTGCAATAAAAAAGAAACTTCTGACAATGTTGATCATTCTAGTGATCATATGGAAACATCCGCCCAGGATGAATCTGCCACGATCGGTACAGATTCTCTTACAACCATTAATAATTCTGCATCAGTTGCTCAGCTAAGCGACCAGGATAAGAAATTTGCCGATGCTGCTGCAAAAGGCGGAATGATGGAGGTGATGGCAGGAAAGTTAGCTGCTGATCTTTCTACAAATACCAACGTTAAGACGCTTGGCGAAATGATGGTGAAGGATCACACTAAAGCGAACGATGAGCTGAAACAATGGGCATCAAAAAATGCATACACATTACCTGCAAAATTAGACGCAGATCAGCAGAAAAAATATGATGAACTGAAAGCAAAAAAAGGTGTTGAGTTTGATCGAATGTATACTGATCTTATGGTAGCTGATCATCAAATAACAATTGCTGACTTTAAAAAAGAAGTTGCCGAAGGCTCTGAAACCACTCTGAAAAACTTCGCCTCAAAAGCACTTCCCACATTAGAACATCATCTGATGGAATCTCATAAAGCACAAAAAGCAGTAAAATAGCTCAAGATAATGTCCCACTAAAAGGTGGGACTTTCTATTGGTGCATTTTTATTCTTTAAGTTAATCGATTATGAACAATAATTGATTGAAATTCGTATTAAAATTCTATGAAAACACTGCCTATGACTATAGTCATAGGAAAAAAAGGGGTCAACGATAAATTTGTTAGAGACTTATAATCGTTGTGAAAAGTAAGAATTTAAAAACTATAATTAAAGATAGGGTACATGAAAAAATTAAGTAAGCATATCCTCAATTTTATTATCCAAAGATAGATATAGCACCATCCATTTATATATAAAACCTGTTTAAACTTATTTAGAAAATGAGTTTCCAGAAAATTAGCAATTTAGAGTTGCAAAAAAAGAACTAAAATCTGGAACTCATAAGCAAAGATAAACTGGAAAAATGGATTTTACCTCATTTAAGCAAAGGCAAACGAGGGTTTTCCACG
>NZ_FUZE01000026.1 GCF_900168205.1 Chryseobacterium balustinum | reverse complement strand
CAAATATATAATCAACAAAAATTAGTAAGTTTATAAATCGAAAATCCTCCTTAAGGATTTAAACTAAAATGTCTAAGTTGGTTTGAAGACGTACATTCACTTATGAAAAAGGGCGAAATGATTCGAATTATTTTAATTCATCAGAATTGTATAAATTAAAATCTATACAAAGTAATATTATCGGACAAAGTACTAACCAATTTGTAGATAAATATACCTTTGATTATGATTATACCAGTACATCTTTCTTGACATTTCCTGACCCCTCGCTTAATCTCAAAAAACTTTTATTAAAAAAAATAACTAAATCAGGCGATACTAATAATCTAAATGAATATGAAATCAGCTATACCAACCAAAATAAAATATTTAAAAAAGACAGTTGGGGATATTACAGAGGTAATGATTTTTATGAACCTGTAGATATCACTCAAGATGTTATCAGCTCTATTACTTATCCTACTAAAGGAAAAGTGATGTTTGACTTTGGTGAAAATATTTATAGTCATTTTGCTGGATTCTCACAACCTATCGAGGCAGTAACTGGAGAGTGGATAGAGCATAATAATGATTTTGAATTAGAGGGGGTTAATTCATTTAATCCTAATATTAAGAAAGAATTTTTTACGATACTTTCTCCGCAGACCGTTAAATTACACCTAGATCTCGGAAATTTGGTTTACTCTAATTGGGAATTTAATATTTACAAACAAATTAGCCCGAATGTATTTTCAGCTCCTGTAACTACATTTGGAATGAGCTGGCAATCTTGTATAAGTACTAGTGGTGCCCAATGCCCAAATGCGGGAATTGGTGAAGGAGGAGAACCTGTTACAGAATTCTATAGAGAAGTAACTTTGGAGCCAGGAACTTACTATGCATCTCTTAGTGGAAGTTATGGGATAACTCAAAGACCAGTTTCCTATTATCTTACAGCATCTACAAAGGAGCGTTCTTTTCTTAGTTATGTGACTAAGAAAGGTGGTGGGCTCAGAATTAATGATATTAAGTATTTTGACGCCCCAGCTTCAACTGTACCCGCTAAGGAATTTGTATATGATTACAAGGATATAGAAAATCCTCAAAAAAGCAGTGGTGCTTTGGTTTTCCCAGAACCAATTTTTAATTATACGGAAATGATTACTTACGATTATATAGTTGTAGCTCCTGAAAGTATTTACTATAATGCCATTATTGATACAACTACAGACTTCAATATACTACCATCTGAAAAAACACAAGGGTCTGATGTGGGATATCAATATGTAACCGTAAAGCAGATTATAAAAGATACTAATAATACAATTACTGATAAAGGTAAAACAGTATACAAGTTCAGATCTCCAATAGACTTTCCGAATCCGGATACTTTTAGTCTCGAAATGCCTATAGTTCCTATTTCTAATCGGGATTATTTGAGAGGACAAATGATTTTTGAAAAAAAGTATGATGATAATGGAAAGATACTTTCGGAAGTGAATAATGAATATACTACACTTGAGTTTACGAAACTAGAAGGTATAAAAGCGAAGGATAATCACTATAATATAATTAACCCCAATTATTATATATATAATGATTATCAAGTATATATAGCTGACTATCCTCCAGGTGGTATTCCTTTAACAATTCCTTATAAATATTTTGCCACTTATGGTATTACACTCCCCTCAGAGAAAACAGAAAAATCTTACTTTTATAAAAACGGTATTCAAAGTTCTATTACATCAACAACAAATACGCTGTATAATAATCTAGACTACCCAACATCCGTGACACAAAGTTTTTCCGATGGAGAAACAAACAATGCCACCTATGCTTACGCTTACGAAAAAAACAATACCAAGCTCATCAATGCCAATATGATAGGTATTCCCTTAGAAACGGAGACTAAAAAAAATAACAAGACGATTTCTAAAGTTGAGACCAAGTATGATAATCCTGCCAACTTATTGCCGAGCTCTGTAATCTCGACCGACCTTAGCAATACCAATTCTACCGAAGTTACTTATGATCAGTATGACCCCAAAGGTAATCTATTACAATATACTACCAGAGATGGTATTCCTACAACAATCATTTGGGGCTACAACTCAACTCAACCGATTGCTAAAATTGTAGGTTATCCATATTTTTTAATAAGTGGTTTGGTAGGGGCTATTATTACAGCTTCAGATGAGGATGCTTTAAATCCTTCGAATGAGGGTGCATTGATAATAGCTTTGGATAACTTCCGTAATCTTCTGCAGTTAAAAGAATTTCAGATTACCACTTACACTTATGACCCATTGATTGGGGTAACGAGCATCACCCCACCATCAGGAATCAGAGAGATTTACAAATACAACTCTGCCAACAGATTAGAAAATATCAAAGATATTAATGGTAAACTGATAAAAGAATTCAAATACAACTACAAACACTAAAACCAGATATGAAAAAAATAATCATCCCGATAAGTACATTGTTTGTAGTGGGGCTTTCCCATGCGCAGACTTTAAACTTAAGCACAAATCAGAATTATGTCTATTCAAAAACCTATCTTGATTATAATGCAAGTACTGCGTCTAAAACAGCAGAAACCGTTCAGTATCTTGATGGTTTAGGCAGACCTAAACAGGTTGTGAATATAAAAGCTTCCCCATTACAAAAAGATGTGGTATCTCATATCACCTATGACGGATTTGGGAGACAGGCTCTGGATTACCTTCCCGTTCCACAAGGTGGAACAATGAATGGAGCAATTATTCCCGACCCTTTAGCAAATGCACCTAATACTCCTTTAGGCAACGAAGTTATTTTTGCTAAAAAAGAATTTGAAAATTCGCCATTAGACAGAGTTTTAGAACAAAAACAGGTAGGTCAGGCATGGAGCGAAAAGCCTGTAAAATTTAATTATGACGCCAATGCAGATGGGGAGGTGAAAAAATATACTGCTACATTTGATTATTCTACATTCGTTTCTGAAATTGTTTTATCATCAGTAGGTTATGGAGCTAATCAATTGTACAAAAATACGGTAACCGATGAAGATGGGAATAAAACCATTGAGTTTAAAAATGGACAGGGACAAACCATCTTGGTAAGAAAAATGCTTGACGATGTTACAAAAGCAGATACTTATTATATTTACAACGATTATAATCAACTGGCTTTTGTCATTCCACCTTTAGCAGCAGATGCGGTTAAAAATTTAACTACTGGTGCATTTCCTGATATTACATTAAATAACCTTTGCTACCAATATAAATACGACAGCAGAAACCGTTTGGTAGAAAAGAAACTTCCCGGAAAAGGTTGGGAATACATGGTGTATGATAAAGCCGACCGACTGATCTTTACACAGGATGCTGTAATGCACCCAACAGGAAAGTGGCTTTTTACGAAATATGATAAGTTCGGAAGGGTCATTCTTACGGGGATTGTAGGAGGAACAGACAGAGCTGATATGCAAAATATGATAAGTAATAATTTAATCATTGAAAATCGATCTCGATCAGGTTTTACGAAAAATGGAATGCAGATTTACTATTCTAATGATCATTTCCCGTATTTAGAAACCGTGTTATCAGTAAATTATTATGATACTTATCCTTACTATACACCCTCATTTACTCCTACAGTCACTAATCTACCGTTGTTGACGGATGATTCGAGTTTAAATGTCAGCACAAAAAGTTTACCTGTAGCTTCTTATGTGAAAAACATTGAGGATGATAATTGGACAAAAAATTATACCTGGTACGACCAAAAAGGAAGAGCAATCGGAACACATTCTGTCAATCATTTAGGAGGTTATACCAAAACAGAATCTGAGCTTGATTTTTCGGGTACGCCAAAGATGGTAGTTACCCGACACAAAAGGTTAGATAGTGATGCTGAAAGAGTGAGCAACGAAAACTTTACGTATGATCATCAGAACAGACTAGTAACCCATACCCATCAGGTTGATAATAATCCTGTGGAATATCTGGCTCAGAACAAGTATAATGAATTATCTCAGTTAGAGTACAAAAAAGTGGGTGGAACAAGTTCAAACACACCTTTGCAGCAGGTAGATTATCTCTATAATATCCGAGGCTGGATGACACAGATCAATGATCCTGCAAATTTAGGAAGTGATCTTTTGGGTTATAAAATTAAATATAATCAGGTAGAAGGTGAACAGACCCCTAATAATGATTTTTTAGCACTTCAGGTAAAACCTAAATACAACGGTAACATTGCAGAAGTAGACTGGAAAACTTCCACTCAGGAAAACGAACCTCTTAAAAGGTATGGCTATGTATATGATAGATTAAACAGATTGTTAGCGGGTTTTTATCAAAACGAAATTAATCCTACAGCGAAAGAATATTTTGAAAAAATAGACTATGACCTAAACGGAAACATTACAAGGCTCCAACGTTCCGCAGAGCTCATGACAGGAAATACTGCAGCGTTTAAGATTGACAATCTCAGATACGATCATACCGGAAACAGGCTTACAAAAGTTACTGAAGAAGAAATTGGAAAGAGTGATGGCTATCCTTATCTGGCAAGTCACAATACAATTGAGTATGATAATAATCTGGCTAACGGAAATGGAAATATGACCAAACATTTAGATAAAGGCATTTCATCAATTCAGTATAATTTTCTAAATTTACCAAAGCAGATTACTCAAAACGCTCAGGTGACCAATTATATATACCGAGCAGACGGAGTAAAAGTAAAGAAGCTCTTTGGAGATATAGAAACCAATTATCTTGATGGTTTTCAGTATAAAGCACTTAAACCTTCACAAGAAAACCCAGGTGGTTTGATAGGTCCTGATGATGTAGCAGTCATGAAACTCAGAATTATACCAACTTCTGAAGGATATTTTGATGCGATAACCAATCAATACATTTATAATTACACTGATCATTTAGGCAATATACGATTGAGCTACACTGACACCAATAAAGATGGAGTTATTCAGCCTCGACAATATTTCGTAAGTGAGTGTGATGGTAATTGGAATCCTCCATTTGAATTTCCTACATGTATAGATAACTGGAAACCAGGCGAAATTGTAGAAATTAATAATTATTACCCATTCGGATTGATGCATAATTATACAGCTACCACGCAGAATGCTTATCAGTACAAGTACAACGGAAAAGAACTACAAGAGACTGGCATGTATGATTATGGCGCAAGACTTTATATGCCGGATATTGGGAGATGGGGTGTGGTGGATCCGCTGGCGGAGAAGTATATCAATTGGTCACCGTATAATTACAGTATAAATAATCCTATTCGTTGGATTGATCCGGATGGACGTGGTGTAACTGATGTAGTTTTAAGAGGTGATCAGGCTAAAGAAGCTTTTGAGCAGTTAAAAAATGCGTCGAGTAATTTGAATCTAAAAATGGACTCAAAAGGAAAAGTTACTGGAACACTGAAAAAAGGAGCAACCGCGACAGATGCTGAATCAACTTTGCTTTCAGCTATGAGCAACAAAAGCGTGGTAGTAGATGTATTAGCTCAAAGTAGTAATGTAATAGAATCAGATAACACGGCAATATTTGGCGGAGCGTTTAGAGGAAGTACTATTAACTCCTCAATAGATGCATCTTTAGAAGGGTCGCCAAATACAATAACTCATGCAAACCAAACTATAAATCCTACAGATTTGGGTGAAATGGATACTTATTATAGTGCTGTAAAAGGCGTTGGAGTTATGCATGAAATATTGGAAGCTTATAGTGGTGCCATTAATAGTCCTGGTGCAATAAGTATTACAGGTAAGCAAAATAGAGCTTTGGGCAAAGATTGGTACTTAAATGCACATAATAACGCAAGTGCTTTAGATCCTCGAATAAATTATAATTTGGACTCTGAGAATAAAATTTTGCCAAGAACTGCAGGAGGTAATATAAGAATTGAAAGAACACTTTACAGGCAAGTAAATGGTATTAGAGAGTCAAAATCATTAGGAACTGTTGAAATTAAACCCAAAACAAAATAAATGAAAACCATATCATTTTTAATAATAATCTTAGTGATGAGTTGTTGTTCTAATAATAAATTATCTACAAGAAATGATGATACTAATAGTTTGTATGAGATCTTAAAAATTGACAGTACTAAAAGTATGTATTTAATACAAATCCGGAATGGTAAGATTAATGAATTAGTATTATCAGAAAGAAATTGTAAAGCAAAAAGTAAAAATAAAATAGTTGTAGGAAAGGAATATCCATTAAGAATTGATCCTTTAGATTCATACTTTAATGATGATGATTTTGAAAAGAATGGATTTAAAGTAGATGATATTAATGTTAAAAGTCTTACACAAGGAACTATATATATGAGCAATAATCTTTGCGGACTTTATATATCGGAAAAGTAAAATATAATTTCCATTAATCTTAAAAGACCTCGCATTTTGCGAGGTCTTTTGTGTTTTATAGAGCAGCTACATTTTTATTAAAGAAGTCTTTAAATTTTTTCTTTGTGAGGAAAGTATCAATCATTTTAAAGACCATTGTTTTTTCTTCAGGTTCGAGTTCCTGTATTAGTTTTACTTGTTCAAGAATCGTTTTATCTTCTACAGTAATCTCTGTAGGAGTTCCGTCTTCATAATTAATAATCTGATCGGTAGTCATCCCGAAATACTTTGCAATCTTACTAAGAGCATCAATAGAAAGTTCTCTTTGTCCGCTTTCAATTTTAGAATAATTAGAACGATGCATAGCAATAAGATCAGCAATAGTCTGTTGTGTAAGTCCTTTTTGTTCTCTTATTTTCTTTATGTTTATTCCTGTACTCATGATTGATAATATTACTTAGTAAAAGTAGTCAAATAAAGGACAAATATAAAAAAATGTTCCATTTGTTAAAATTTATGTTGTCTAATTGGAACATAAAGTATAATTTTGTAGAGTATCAAATAGGAACAAATATTTTTCTCTATGGAAATCTCCGCAATCAAACAACGTCTAAGTTTATCAGAAGTTCTGCAACATTACAGTTTGCAACCCAAAAACAATATGCTTAGATGCTTTATGCATGATGATAAAACGGCAAGTCTTCAAGTGAATTTAGAAAAGAACTTTTACAAATGTCATGCTTGTGGAAAAACGGGTGATATGATCCAATTTATAGAAGATTACGAGAAAATATCAAAACATGAAGCAATCAAAAAAGCTGAAAGTTTAATTAGCAATGAACAATTATCAGTAAAAAATACAAGAGGTACTGCGGAGAACCTTGGGCAGACTGATTTCTCAGGAGAAAGGTCTGCCCTCTTTTTAGAAAATACTTTTAGCTATTTTAGAAAAGCGCTGTACTGTTCCAATCCTGCAAAACAATATGTTGAGAAAAGAAATCTCGACAACTCCATTTTAGAGATTGGTTATAATAGTGGTCAGTTCCATCACGGAGAACGAAAAAGCGAAGAATTAATCAATAATGCTTTAGAAGCTGGATTGTTATTAGATAAAGGATTAATCAATAATAGAACAGGAGAAAAAGGCTATAGTATTTTTGCAAATAAATGTATTGCTTTTCCTTTGAAGAATAATGAAAATCAGATTGTCAGCTTTTATTTTAGAAGCATTTTAGAAAAGGATAATGCAAAGCATTTTTATTTAAAAAATCGTTCCGGAATTTATCCCTGTTATCCAAAAACTGAAACTAAAAAACTGATTTTAACGGAAGCAATTATTGATGCAGCTTCATTATTACAAATTAAAGAAATTAGAGACAATTACAGTATTATAGCGTGTTTTGGAACGAACGGATTAAATGAAGAAATCTTAAACTCAATAAAAAATTTAGAAAATTTAGAAGAAATTATTTTCTGTTTTGACCAGGATAAAGCAGGAAAAGAAGCGGTAAAAAAATATGCTAAAATGTTGAATGACCTCTTCCTTACCAAGGAAGAGGTCAACGATCACCTGTCTAATAATCAGGTAACCCTTAGTTTTGTAGAATTACCGAATAATGATGTAAATGAAACTTTACAGCTGCACGATGAAAAAATCTTTACAAAACTTTTAGAAGAAAGGAAATTTATTTTTTCAACTGAAAACGTGTCGAATAAGGTAACCGTCACGGAAGTGAATCAAAATATTGAAAAAGAAGAAGTTGCAAAAACAACAAAAGACGAAATAGTAAAAAATAGTAAAAACTTAACTACCATAGATTTTTTAGAGCAAAAAGACTTGCTAAAATCCTTAAACCAAGTCATCGAAAAAGCCGGAATTATCGGGGAAGAAAACAGCCGATTATTATTGTTTTTAATCACGATAAGTTACCTCAATAAAAGCCCATTACACGGAATAGTACAAGGAAGTAGCGGAAGTGGAAAAACCCATATCATCAGCAGAATTGCAGACATGATGCCACAGGAAGATGTACTGAGATTTACAAGAATTACAGAATCAAGTTTATACAATTGGGGTGAGTTTGATCTGTTCCAAAAGATCATTATCATTGAAGATTTAGACGGTCTAAAGGAAGATGCCTTGTATGCTTTAAGGGAATTTATATCGAATCAAGTGTTAAGAAGTTCGGTAACCATAAAAGACAAAAAAGGAAACAACAAATCTTCCCATAAAATAGTGAAAGGACAGTTTAGCAGTTTATCAGCAACGACAAAAGGAGAATTGTACGAGGACAATATGAACAGGAGTTTTATTGTCGCCATCAACGAAAGCGAGGAACAAACCGAGAAGATTATCAGTTATCAAAACCGCAGAAATGCAGGAGAAATTGACAAAAGCACCCAAGAAAAGGCAATCGGTTTTATACAGAAAATCGTCCGAAATCTAAAGCATTATGAAGTAATCAATCCGTATGCGACACAGATACAGTTACCTAATAATGTAAAAAATAAAAGACGTTTAAATGAAATGTTCCAATCCATTATTAAGCAAATTACCATTATCCATCAATATCAGCGAGAAACAAAAGATAATTTTTTAATCACAGAAATCGAAGATATAGAGAATGCCGTAGAAATATTATTCGAGAGTATTATTTTAAAGATTGACGAGCTGGACGGAAGTTTAAGACAGTTTTTTGAGAAGTTAAAGAAAGTCTTTAAGGAAGAGAGTTTTACAAGGTTTGATGCGATGGAGGTTACAGGATTTAAGAAAACACAATTACAATTTTATCTGAATGATTTAGTAAGATTAGAATATTTAAAACAAATCGGTTTTGCGAATAAAGGATTTAAATACAAAATATCTTATAGTGATAATATTCAAAAGGTTAGAAAAGATTTAAAAGAAGCTTTTACAAAACAGTTGGAACAACTGAAAATGAACGCTACTGAACACTAGCGAACACCAAACGGAAGCCAAACGAACGCTAAAGTATCAAATACGATAACATAAAATACTGACAATCAATAACTATTAACTGACAACTATGTAGCGTTCGGAAAAATCCAAAATATTGAGTAAGCAAAACCATCATACTTAATGAAAAATGACTGAAACAATCTTACAATTTAGAAAAGAATTACAGAATTTAGGCTATTGTAAAACCGTTGTAAATGCATACCCAAAGCGAGTAGAAGTCTTTTTGAGATACTGTAAAAAATCAAAAGAAGAAATCAAAACCAAGGATATTTTAGAGTATTATTCTTATCTGAAAACCATAATAAGCCAAAGAACACAACGAAATTTAAGTGAAAATTATCTACACTCTATTTTATTGGCAATCAAACTTTACTTTGATTATTTACAAAGAACCGGAGAAATAAAAACCACTCCTTATCAGCTGAAAATAAAAGCTCCGAAATCAGAAGAAAGAAAGGTATTTACAGACGAAGAAATGAGAAAATTATATCGCAAAAGCAGTCCGTTACAAACCATTATTTTACACCTGTGTTATGCGTGCGGACTCAGAAGAAATGAGGCAGTAGAACTGAAAGCAAACGATATAGATTTAGAAAATTGTTTGTTATATATCAAAAAAGGAAAAGGTAAAAAACGAAGAGTAATCCCATTTACAAAACAGGTTCAGAAAGATATTAAAGCTTTTATTTTTTCATCTGAAAGAAAAGAAACGTTACTCAATATTACAGCAATAAGAATCTACTACGAATTTAAAAAATTACTAAAAAAAACAGCACTTAGTAACAAAGGATTTACGTTGCACTGCTTGAGACATACGATTGCTACACAACTTTTGGAACAAGGAATGGAACTGGAGAAAGTAAGAGATTTTCTCGGACACGAATATTTAGGCACGACACAAATCTATACAAGAATAAATCAATATAACAATATGAAAATGTAAGAGTTTACCAATGATAAAGCCATCAACCGACAACCATCAACTAACAACTTTTTTAAGAAATGAATTATCAGAAAGCTCTGTGAAAACCTATGTCTATGAAATAGAAAAGTTCAAAAAACATTACAGAGATCCCGAGAAAATCAGCTATCAAAACCTAATGGAATATGTAGAATTATTAAGAAAAAACTACAACCCTCAGAGTGTAAAAAGAACGATTTACGCCATCAAAAAATACTACGATTATTTAGTAAATATTGGAAAGTTAAAACAGAATATCGCCACCAATATCAAGATAAAAGACGGCAAAGAAAACCCAATCCAATTACAGGAATTATTGACAGAAAAGGAATTACAAAAGCTTTTAGAACCCAGAAAAGAACGTTATCCGATGTTGGCGAAAAGAAACCAAATTGTCATAAGTTTACTCGTCAATCAAGCTTTGTTGGTTGGAGATATTGAGAAATTAAGCATCGAAGATTTAGATCTGAAAGAAGCAAAAATCAGAATCCAAAAAACCGGAATAACAAACAGCAGAATATTAGAATTAAAAGCAGAACAAATATTGTTATTTTATCAGTATTTAAAGGAAGAAAGAGAACAATTAAAAACCTTCAGAACCGAATCCGAAAACTATTTTTTATTAGGAAAATTAGGAACTAAAATTACTTCAGACGACATTAATTATTTAGTATCAACTTACAAGAAAAATTTTACCAAGAAACTCACCTCAATAACCATCCGACAAAGCGTTATCAAACTGAAATTAGACAACGGAGAAAATCTTAGAAAAGTTCAATATTTTGTAGGACACAAACACGCAGACACGACAGAAAAATACCGAGAAACAGGAATTGATGCTTTACAAACTGCGATAAACCAGTTCCATCCGATAAAATAAGAGCCAAGGAAAAAGTAAAAAAGAACCAAGAAAGTCCACCGCTTGCATTTTTGAATAATATCCCGCCCCCGAAGCTAAAAAAGACATTTTCCGCCAACCCTTTGCCAAAGCTCGCCCAACGCTTTAATGCCACAGCAAATTACATAATCGAAATTATACGCAATTGCCCACGCAAACCGTTGCCTTCCACTCCGCTGAAGCTTCGTTACTGGCAAACCAACACCATCTTTGCCTATAATTTGAGATTATGCAAAATGCTTTTCTTTGTTCCGTTTTTTGAAAAACTCCACAGCCTACGCTTTTAGCCATCAACTTTCCCGAATCTTTCCCAATCCGAAAAATACCTTTTTTGCCAAGGCTTCAACCACCTGAATAAGGAAAAAATGCGCCAACACTTTTGCTTAGTTTTTGATTGAAAATTTGTAAGCAAGAGGGAACGTGTCTAAAAAAGACAACGTTCTGAAAATTAGAGCTATATATTTTTATGGAATTGAAAAATTAATAAAATTATTATTAAAAAATATGTAAACATTTAATTTGTAATATTTTACAACCAGGAAAATTAAGAAAAATTTTAAATTATCAGTCCAATATGAAATATTAAAATATGGATAAAGCCAAGGCTAAAACCAGCTCCGCTTTTACCCACATTTTAACATTTACAACAACAGCGACAATCAATATTTGCCATAAAAAGAATGTGGATTTATGGAAAAATCCAATGCTGAATCCCGCGCTTTTTTTTCCACAATTCCACATTTACAACACCGACAACAGGAAGTTTACTAAACAAATTTTTGAAAATAAGAAGCTTTTTTTTCAGTTGAAAATAAAAAGTTAGAGAGATTTTATTTTTCAACTGAAAATCTTTACTTTTGAGAAAGCGAGCAAGAGCAGGCGTTCACAGTGTAAAGCCTCGCACGAAAAAAAATGAAGTAGGCAAATCCCAAAAAGTTGAGCGGAGTTGTAGAACTACAAGTACAACGGAAAGGAACTGCAAGAGACGGGTATGTATGATTATGGAGCAAGATTCTATATGCCGGATATTGGGAGATGGGGTGTGGTAGATCCGTTGGCAGAAATGAATAGAGCTTGGTCTCCATTTAGATATGGTTTTAATAACCCTGTAAGATTTATTGATCCAGATGGAAGGAATGAAGATATATGGGAATTAAATTCTGAAAATGGAAACCTTACCAAGGTTGAAGATAATAATAGACCAGATGAGCTGTATATAGTAGATAATAATGGAAATAGAAAAACAGATTCATCAGGTAATCAAGTGAAATTTACAATGGAGAGAGATGGACAGATAGAAGACAGGATAAAAGATTCTGGCACTGTAAAATATAGACCGATGGTAAATGGAAAAGCTACCGATACTCAAAAAGAAGTTCCTTTTGAGGTTTTTTCTTTTGAAAATCAAGATAATGCTAAATCATTTTTTGAGTTTCTGGAAAGAAACTCTAATGCAGGAAATGAGTTTGATTTATTAGAATATACTCAAAACGGACAAAATAAAGGTATGGTGGGAAGAACTCTTCAATTTAGTTATTTACCAATGTTTGGGAAGGATGGAACGCTTGGTGGTATTCTTCCAACGCTTACTTTAGATTATTATAAAAATATGCTCCTGAAAACCTCGGGTATTGAATTAATGAAATCAGTGTTTACACATTCACATCCTGGAGATGGAAATCACCCAGTACCATCAGGCAATGATCAAGCAACTGCAACAATTCCACAAATACCAATTCCAACCTTTAGAGTTTATAGTGGAGGCGTGTATAACACATTTAAAACCCCCTAATTAATACTATGAAAAAAATATTTTTTTTAATTTTATTAGGACCTTTATTGCTATCCCAAAATTTTCAAACAAAAGATTCTCTTAAAATTCTTGCTCAAAGTAATTTTAAATCAATGGAAATATTTAAAAATGAAAATGGAAAACTATTACCTACAGAAAGTTATAGCTATAACCAAGATAAGAGAGAATTTATAATAAAAAACATATCAGATAAAAATAAAGATTGGATAAAAACTATTGTCACATTAGATAATGAATATAATATTAAAGAAGAGGAGAAGATAATTGAAGGAATGATTATATCCGATAAGGAAAATATTCTTGTAAAAAAACAAGTTTCTTTAAAAAATAAATATGTTTATTCTAATAATACTGTTAGTATAAAAAAATTTAATGATAAGGGGAGTTTAATGGGAAAGAAATTTATGCTATTTGATAAAGAAAATCGGATAATTGAAAGTATAAGTTTATTTAATATTCCAGAAGATATTGTTATTACAGAAATTGAAAAATACAATTGGATTGATACTAGTTCATATAATTATGAGAAAATCACTTTTAATGCTCCAAAGTCAAAAGTAACTGGCGTATATAAATTAAACAAGTATGGCGATAGAAAATCTTTTAAAGGAAGTTTTATTGTTAATAATAAGGCAGAATTAATTGATTATCATTTTAATGAAAAAATAAAAAAAAATGATTCTAGAGGAAACTTGATTCAAGTATATGAAATTGAGAATGGAAGTAAGATACTTATTGAAGAAAGAAAAATAATCTACTAAAACAACACCTCTCGCTCCCGCACAGCTGCATCGTGTGGCAGATAACTAAAAAAAACTCGTAAATTGCGAGGTTAATTATAATTATAATTACAAGTACAACGGAAAAGAACTACAAGAGACTGGCATGTATGATTATGGCGCAAGACTTTATATGCCGGATATTGGGAGATGGGGTGTGGTGGATCCGCTGGCGGAGAAGTATATCAATTGGTCACCGTATAATTACAGTATAAATAATCCTATTCGTTGGATTGATCCGGATGGACGTGGTGTAACTGATGTAGTTTTAAGAGGTGATCAGGCTAAAGAAGCTTTTGAGCAGTTAAAAAATGCGTCGAGTAATTTGAATCTAAAAATGGACTCAAAAGGAAAAGTTACTGGAACACTGAAAAAAGGAGCAACCGCGACAGATGCTGAATCAACTTTGCTTTCAGCTATGAGCAACAAAAGCGTGGTAGTAGATGTATTAGCTCAAAGTAGTAATGTAATAGAATCAGATAACACGGCAATATTTGGCGGAGCGTTTAGAGGAAGTACTATTAACTCCTCAATAGATGCATCTTTAGAAGGGTCGCCAAATACAATAACTCATGCAAACCAAACTATAAATCCTACAGATTTGGGTGAAATGGATACTTATTATAGTGCTGTAAAAGGCGTTGGAGTTATGCATGAAATATTGGAAGCTTATAGTGGTGCCATTAATAGTCCTGGTGCAATAAGTATTACAGGTAAGCAAAATAGAGCTTTGGGCAAAGATTGGTACTTAAATGCACATAATAACGCAAGTGCTTTAGATCCTCGAATAAATTATAATTTGGACTCTGAGAATAAAATTTTGCCAAGAACTGCAGGAGGTAATATAAGAATTGAAAGAACACTTTACAGGCAAGTAAATGGTATTAGAGAGTCAAAATCATTAGGAACTGTTGAAATTAAACCCAAAACAAAATAAATGAAAACCATATCATTTTTAATAATAATCTTAGTGATGAGTTGTTGTTCTAATAATAAATTATCTACAAGAAATGATGATACTAATAGTTTGTATGAGATCTTAAAAATTGACAGTACTAAAAGTATGTATTTAATACAAATCCGGAATGGTAAGATTAATGAATTAGTATTATCAGAAAGAAATTGTAAAGCAAAAAGTAAAAATAAAATAGTTGTAGGAAAGGAATATCCATTAAGAATTGATCCTTTAGATTCATACTTTAATGATGATGATTTTGAAAAGAATGGATTTAAAGTAGATGATATTAATGTTAAAAGTCTTACACAAGGAACTATATATATGAGCAATAATCTTTGCGGACTTTATATATCGGAAAAGTAAAATATAATTTCCATTAATCTTAAAAGACCTCGCATTTTGCGAGGTCTTTTGTGTTTTATAGAGCAGCTACATTTTTATTAAAGAAGTCTTTAAATTTTTTCTTTGTGAGGAAAGTATCAATCATTTTAAAGACCATTGTTTTTTCTTCAGGTTCGAGTTCCTGTATTAGTTTTACTTGTTCAAGAATCGTTTTATCTTCTACAGTAATCTCTGTAGGAGTTCCGTCTTCATAATTAATAATCTGATCGGTAGTCATCCCGAAATACTTTGCAATCTTACTAAGAGCATCAATAGAAAGTTCTCTTTGTCCGCTTTCAATTTTAGAATAATTAGAACGATGCATAGCAATAAGATCAGCAATAGTCTGTTGTGTAAGTCCTTTTTGTTCTCTTATTTTCTTTATGTTTATTCCTGTACTCATGATTGATAATATTACTTAGTAAAAGTAGTCAAATAAAGGACAAATATAAAAAAATGTTCCATTTGTTAAAATTTATGTTGTCTAATTGGAACATAAAGTATAATTTTGTAGAGTATCAAATAGGAACAAATATTTTTCTCTATGGAAATCTCCGCAATCAAACAACGTCTAAGTTTATCAGAAGTTCTGCAACATTACAGTTTGCAACCCAAAAACAATATGCTTAGATGCTTTATGCATGATGATAAAACGGCAAGTCTTCAAGTGAATTTAGAAAAGAACTTTTACAAATGTCATGCTTGTGGAAAAACGGGTGATATGATCCAATTTATAGAAGATTACGAGAAAATATCAAAACATGAAGCAATCAAAAAAGCTGAAAGTTTAATTAGCAATGAACAATTATCAGTAAAAAATACAAGAGGTACTGCGGAGAACCTTGGGCAGACTGATTTCTCAGGAGAAAGGTCTGCCCTCTTTTTAGAAAATACTTTTAGCTATTTTAGAAAAGCGCTGTACTGTTCCAATCCTGCAAAACAATATGTTGAGAAAAGAAATCTCGACAACTCCATTTTAGAGATTGGTTATAATAGTGGTCAGTTCCATCACGGAGAACGAAAAAGCGAAGAATTAATCAATAATGCTTTAGAAGCTGGATTGTTATTAGATAAAGGATTAATCAATAATAGAACAGGAGAAAAAGGCTATAGTATTTTTGCAAATAAATGTATTGCTTTTCCTTTGAAGAATAATGAAAATCAGATTGTCAGCTTTTATTTTAGAAGCATTTTAGAAAAGGATAATGCAAAGCATTTTTATTTAAAAAATCGTTCCGGAATTTATCCCTGTTATCCAAAAACTGAAACTAAAAAACTGATTTTAACGGAAGCAATTATTGATGCAGCTTCATTATTACAAATTAAAGAAATTAGAGACAATTACAGTATTATAGCGTGTTTTGGAACGAACGGATTAAATGAAGAAATCTTAAACTCAATAAAAAATTTAGAAAATTTAGAAGAAATTATTTTCTGTTTTGACCAGGATAAAGCAGGAAAAGAAGCGGTAAAAAAATATGCTAAAATGTTGAATGACCTCTTCCTTACCAAGGAAGAGGTCAACGATCACCTGTCTAATAATCAGGTAACCCTTAGTTTTGTAGAATTACCGAATAATGATGTAAATGAAACTTTACAGCTGCACGATGAAAAAATCTTTACAAAACTTTTAGAAGAAAGGAAATTTATTTTTTCAACTGAAAACGTGTCGAATAAGGTAACCGTCACGGAAGTGAATCAAAATATTGAAAAAGAAGAAGTTGCAAAAACAACAAAAGACGAAATAGTAAAAAATAGTAAAAACTTAACTACCATAGATTTTTTAGAGCAAAAAGACTTGCTAAAATCCTTAAACCAAGTCATCGAAAAAGCCGGAATTATCGGGGAAGAAAACAGCCGATTATTATTGTTTTTAATCACGATAAGTTACCTCAATAAAAGCCCATTACACGGAATAGTACAAGGAAGTAGCGGAAGTGGAAAAACCCATATCATCAGCAGAATTGCAGACATGATGCCACAGGAAGATGTACTGAGATTTACAAGAATTACAGAATCAAGTTTATACAATTGGGGTGAGTTTGATCTGTTCCAAAAGATCATTATCATTGAAGATTTAGACGGTCTAAAGGAAGATGCCTTGTATGCTTTAAGGGAATTTATATCGAATCAAGTGTTAAGAAGTTCGGTAACCATAAAAGACAAAAAAGGAAACAACAAATCTTCCCATAAAATAGTGAAAGGACAGTTTAGCAGTTTATCAGCAACGACAAAAGGAGAATTGTACGAGGACAATATGAACAGGAGTTTTATTGTCGCCATCAACGAAAGCGAGGAACAAACCGAGAAGATTATCAGTTATCAAAACCGCAGAAATGCAGGAGAAATTGACAAAAGCACCCAAGAAAAGGCAATCGGTTTTATACAGAAAATCGTCCGAAATCTAAAGCATTATGAAGTAATCAATCCGTATGCGACACAGATACAGTTACCTAATAATGTAAAAAATAAAAGACGTTTAAATGAAATGTTCCAATCCATTATTAAGCAAATTACCATTATCCATCAATATCAGCGAGAAACAAAAGATAATTTTTTAATCACAGAAATCGAAGATATAGAGAATGCCGTAGAAATATTATTCGAGAGTATTATTTTAAAGATTGACGAGCTGGACGGAAGTTTAAGACAGTTTTTTGAGAAGTTAAAGAAAGTCTTTAAGGAAGAGAGTTTTACAAGGTTTGATGCGATGGAGGTTACAGGATTTAAGAAAACACAATTACAATTTTATCTGAATGATTTAGTAAGATTAGAATATTTAAAACAAATCGGTTTTGCGAATAAAGGATTTAAATACAAAATATCTTATAGTGATAATATTCAAAAGGTTAGAAAAGATTTAAAAGAAGCTTTTACAAAACAGTTGGAACAACTGAAAATGAACGCTACTGAACACTAGCGAACACCAAACGGAAGCCAAACGAACGCTAAAGTATCAAATACGATAACATAAAATACTGACAATCAATAACTATTAACTGACAACTATGTAGCGTTCGGAAAAATCCAAAATATTGAGTAAGCAAAACCATCATACTTAATGAAAAATGACTGAAACAATCTTACAATTTAGAAAAGAATTACAGAATTTAGGCTATTGTAAAACCGTTGTAAATGCATACCCAAAGCGAGTAGAAGTCTTTTTGAGATACTGTAAAAAATCAAAAGAAGAAATCAAAACCAAGGATATTTTAGAGTATTATTCTTATCTGAAAACCATAATAAGCCAAAGAACACAACGAAATTTAAGTGAAAATTATCTACACTCTATTTTATTGGCAATCAAACTTTACTTTGATTATTTACAAAGAACCGGAGAAATAAAAACCACTCCTTATCAGCTGAAAATAAAAGCTCCGAAATCAGAAGAAAGAAAGGTATTTACAGACGAAGAAATGAGAAAATTATATCGCAAAAGCAGTCCGTTACAAACCATTATTTTACACCTGTGTTATGCGTGCGGACTCAGAAGAAATGAGGCAGTAGAACTGAAAGCAAACGATATAGATTTAGAAAATTGTTTGTTATATATCAAAAAAGGAAAAGGTAAAAAACGAAGAGTAATCCCATTTACAAAACAGGTTCAGAAAGATATTAAAGCTTTTATTTTTTCATCTGAAAGAAAAGAAACGTTACTCAATATTACAGCAATAAGAATCTACTACGAATTTAAAAAATTACTAAAAAAAACAGCACTTAGTAACAAAGGATTTACGTTGCACTGCTTGAGACATACGATTGCTACACAACTTTTGGAACAAGGAATGGAACTGGAGAAAGTAAGAGATTTTCTCGGACACGAATATTTAGGCACGACACAAATCTATACAAGAATAAATCAATATAACAATATGAAAATGTAAGAGTTTACCAATGATAAAGCCATCAACCGACAACCATCAACTAACAACTTTTTTAAGAAATGAATTATCAGAAAGCTCTGTGAAAACCTATGTCTATGAAATAGAAAAGTTCAAAAAACATTACAGAGATCCCGAGAAAATCAGCTATCAAAACCTAATGGAATATGTAGAATTATTAAGAAAAAACTACAACCCTCAGAGTGTAAAAAGAACGATTTACGCCATCAAAAAATACTACGATTATTTAGTAAATATTGGAAAGTTAAAACAGAATATCGCCACCAATATCAAGATAAAAGACGGCAAAGAAAACCCAATCCAATTACAGGAATTATTGACAGAAAAGGAATTACAAAAGCTTTTAGAACCCAGAAAAGAACGTTATCCGATGTTGGCGAAAAGAAACCAAATTGTCATAAGTTTACTCGTCAATCAAGCTTTGTTGGTTGGAGATATTGAGAAATTAAGCATCGAAGATTTAGATCTGAAAGAAGCAAAAATCAGAATCCAAAAAACCGGAATAACAAACAGCAGAATATTAGAATTAAAAGCAGAACAAATATTGTTATTTTATCAGTATTTAAAGGAAGAAAGAGAACAATTAAAAACCTTCAGAACCGAATCCGAAAACTATTTTTTATTAGGAAAATTAGGAACTAAAATTACTTCAGACGACATTAATTATTTAGTATCAACTTACAAGAAAAATTTTACCAAGAAACTCACCTCAATAACCATCCGACAAAGCGTTATCAAACTGAAATTAGACAACGGAGAAAATCTTAGAAAAGTTCAATATTTTGTAGGACACAAACACGCAGACACGACAGAAAAATACCGAGAAACAGGAATTGATGCTTTACAAACTGCGATAAACCAGTTCCATCCGATAAAATAAGAGCCAAGGAAAAAGTAAAAAAGAACCAAGAAAGTCCACCGCTTGCATTTTTGAATAATATCCCGCCCCCGAAGCTAAAAAAGACATTTTCCGCCAACCCTTTGCCAAAGCTCGCCCAACGCTTTAATGCCACAGCAAATTACATAATCGAAATTATACGCAATTGCCCACGCAAACCGTTGCCTTCCACTCCGCTGAAGCTTCGTTACTGGCAAACCAACACCATCTTTGCCTATAATTTGAGATTATGCAAAATGCTTTTCTTTGTTCCGTTTTTTGAAAAACTCCACAGCCTACGCTTTTAGCCATCAACTTTCCCGAATCTTTCCCAATCCGAAAAATACCTTTTTTGCCAAGGCTTCAACCACCTGAATAAGGAAAAAATGCGCCAACACTTTTGCTTAGTTTTTGATTGAAAATTTGTAAGCAAGAGGGAACGTGTCTAAAAAAGACAACGTTCTGAAAATTAGAGCTATATATTTTTATGGAATTGAAAAATTAATAAAATTATTATTAAAAAATATGTAAACATTTAATTTGTAATATTATACAACCAGGAAAATTAAGAAAAATTTTAAATTATCAGTCCAATATGAAATATTAAAATATGGATAAAGCCAAGGCTAAAACCAGCTCCGCTTTTACCCACATTTTAACATTTACAACAACAGCGACAATCAATATTTGCCATAAAAAGAATGTGGATTTATGGAAAAATCCAATGCTGAATCCCGCGCTTTTTTTTCCACAATTCCACATTTACAACACCGACAACAGGAAGTTTACTAAACAAATTTTTGAAAATAAGAAGCTTTTTTTTCAGTTGAAAATAAAAAGTTAGAGAGATTTTATTTTTCAACTGAAAATCTTTACTTTTGAGAAAGCGAGCAAGAGCAGGCGTTCACAGTGTAAAGCCTCGCACGAAAAAAAATGAAGTAGGCAAATCCCAAAAAGTTGAGCGGAGTTGTAGAACTATAAGTACAACGGAAAGGAGTTGCAAGAGACCGGGATGTATGATTACGGAGCAAGATTCTATATGCCGGATATCGGGAGATGGGGTGTTGTAGATCCGTTGGCGGAACAAATGCGTCGTCATAGCACTTACAATTATGCGTTTAATAATCCAATCAGATTTATTGATCCTGATGGAAGAAAACCAGAATGGATAGTTGGAAGTGATGGAAAAGCAGTGACCTATAAACAAAATAAAGATGGCTCATTAACATGGAGTAAAAATGCAACTGCAGATACCAAAAGAATGGGTAATCAAATGGCTAGAACGGAAACAGGTTTAGGAAGACTTAATAAAATGAGGGATGCAAAATATGGAGTTGAATTAATTATTAATAAAACGGTAACAGATAATCCTAATTGGGGAGAGACAACTTATCCTAAAAAACTACAAGTTGTAGACAAAAAAACAGGTGAAGTAATTCCTTTATATGCAAAAATGGAAATTTTTGAAGCTACAATAACAAAATCAATGGAAGATTTAAAAGCAGCGCCTGAAGGATCAAAATTTGGAGGCGAAAATGCTACTAATACTAATGACTTGTTTGAATTGTGGAAAACCGAAGGAATAGATACTGTAATAGGCGCTATCACCGTTCATGAAGGTAATCACGGAACAGATAAAGAGAGTCTCAAATTAATGGGGGAAAATCTAATCAAAAAAACAACAAATGATTTAGAAGCGCGTCCTAATGCTGAAACAGCCAAACATATTCAAGAATTAAAAGAAATAAATAAAAAAAATGAAAGCCAATAAGATACTATTTTTAATTTTTTCTCTTATATCGGTGATTACTTCTGCTCAATATATAAATGATTCTAAAATTAAACCATATCAGGAAGAAGTTATAAATTTTTTAATTCGTAAAAAGAATTTTTCAAGTAGTCATAATTTAAAGGATATTCCAAATATGGTATATACTGCTGAGTTATTTAAAACTTCAAACAAGTTGCTTATTTATGAAATATCAACTACTTCACCTCATTCTTTAAAGTATTTTTCAATAGTAAAAGATGGGGAAATTTATTTATTTAATAGTGTTGATTTAAATGAGGATTTTAGTAATATACTTGACAAACTGAATGAATCGAAATTATCCAGTAACCAATTATTTAAAATATTTTCTGAAATATCTTCAATATATAAATATAATAGGAATGTTAAAAATCAAAATCCTATAATTACCTCTGGTAAGTAAAATCTTCGCTCCCACACGATTGTATCGTGTGGGAGATTATAAAAAAACCACTGCAATCGCAGTGGTTTTTTTATAATCAATTAGACTTATTTTCTTCTATTCTTTCCTGTTCTAGAACATTTGCCATAATTTTAGCTTGTGTTTTACAATCTTCGAGTTCGGTTTTTAGGCTGTCAATTGTTTTATTTTTTGCTTTTATAATTGTTTTATCAGAATTATCGTTACAACTTAATAGAAGAACAGAAAGTAGGATAATGTATTTTTTCATTATAAAGCTGCTGAATTTTTAGCGAAAAAGTCTTTAAATTTTTTATTGGTAAGCATTTTTTCTACGAGTCGGAAAATGGTTTGCTTGTCTTCTTCTTCGAGCTGCTGTATCAATCTGATTTGTTCGAGTTCCGTTTTATCTTCCAATACTACTTCTTTAGGAATAGAGCCGTCATGATTAATAATCTGATCTGTGTTCATATCAAAAAGTTGCGCCATCTTTTGGAGTTCTTCTACAGCTAAACTTCTTGTTCCTTTTTCAATTTTGGAATACGCAGATTTATCAACGCCAATATAATTGGCTACCTCAATTTGCTTAAGGTTCTTCTGCTCTCTTATATCTTTAATGTTATCTGCTAAACTCATAAGACAAAAGTATTGAAAATGGCAATTATTCACAAATAGTTGCAAATTTAAAAACATTTAAGTTGTTAAAATGAAAACTTTATTTTATTTTTGTAGTAGTGAAATTAACCACAAAATAGTAAAAGTCTTTATTCATGGAGATTACAGCAATTAAAGAACGTTTAAGTTTATCCGAAGTTCTGCAACATTACAGTTTGCAACCCAAAAACAAAATGCTCAAATGTTTTATGCACGAAGATAAAACGGCAAGTCTACAGGTTAATTTAGAAAAGAACTTTTACAAATGCCATGCTTGTGGAAAAACGGGTGATGTGATCCAATTTATAGAAGATTACGAGAAACTCACGAAACACGAAGCGATAAAAAAAGCTGAAGGAATGACAAATCCTGAATCAGCTTTAAAAAATACAAGTCTTGGAGATACTGGTGACTTTGGGTAGACGAAAATCTCTTCGGAGAAGTCTGCTCTTTTTTTGGAAAATACTTTTAGTTATTTTAGAAAAGCTTTGTACTGTTCCAATCCTGCGAAACAATATATTGAGAAAAGGAATTTAGACAACTCCATTTTAGAGATCGGTTACAACTCCGGACAGTTCCATCACGGAGAAAGAAAAAGCGAAGAATTAATTAACAATGCTTTAGAAGTAGGTTTATTATTAGATAAAGGATTAATTAACAACAGAACAGGAGAAAAAGGCTATAGTATTTTTGCGAATAAATGTATTGCGTTCCCTCTGAAAAATAAAGAGAATCATATTGTAAGCTTTTATTTTAGAAGCATTTTAGAAAAGGATAATGCAAAGCATTTTTACTTAAAAAACAGATCCGGAATTTATCCCGGATATCCGAAATCAGATACTAAAAAACTCATTCTTACAGAGGCAATTATTGATTGCGCGAGTTTACTCCAGATCAAAGAAATTAGAGATAATTACAGTCTGATAAGCTGTTTTGGAACGAATGGATTGAATGAAGAGATTTTACAAGCGATAAAAAGTTTAGAGAATTTAGAGGAAATTATTTTTTGTTTTGATAGTGATGATGCAGGAAAAAAGGCAGTTAAGAAATATGCAGAAGAGTTTAAGAATTATAAAGTCTCAACCGTTGAACTTCCTAATAATGATGTAAATGAGACTTTGCAATTACACGATGAAACAATATTTATACAGCTTTTAGAGGAAAGAAAATCTTTATTTTCTACTGAAGAAAAAACTGAAAAAATTACAGTTACTGAAGAAGTTCCGAGCGGGAACCGGACTCAAACCAATGACCTTAAAAATCCAATCGACTTTTTACAGCAAAAAGAATTACTTCAGAACTTAAACGGGCTTATAGAAAAAGCAGGAATAATCGGAGAAGAAAACAGCAGATTATTATTGTTTTTAATCATCATTAGTTACTTAAATAAAAACCCATTACACGCATTGGTGCAAGGAAGTTCGGGAAGCGGAAAGACACACATTATAAGCAGAATTGCAGATTTAATGCCACAGGAAGATGTCTTGAGATTTACAAGAATTACAGAATCTAGTTTATACAATTGGGGAGAATTTGATTTATTCCAAAAGATAATTATCATCGAAGATCTGGACGGATTAAAAGAAGATGCATTGTATGCGTTACGGGAATTTATCAGCAACCAAGTCCTAAGAAGTTCGGTAACCATCAAGGATAAAAAAGGGAATAATAAATCTTCTCATAAGATTGTCAAAGGTCAGTTTAGCAGTTTAAGTGCAACAACGAAAGGAGAAACTTATGAGGACAATATGAGCAGAAGTTTTTTATTGGCGGTCGATGAAAGCAAAGAACAAACGCAAAGAATCATCCATTATCAGAACAAGAGAAATGCCGGAGAAATAGACAGAAGCGAGCAGGAAAAAGCAATCGGTTTTATACAGAAAATCGTCAGAAATTTAAAGCATTATGAAGTGATCAATCCATATGCTACAAAGTTGCAATTACCCGAAAAGGTGCATAAAATAAGGAGATTAAACGAAATGTATCAAGCGGTTATTAAGCAAGTTACTTTTATTAATCAGTATCAAAGAGAAGTTAAAAACGGTTTTTTAATCACAGAAATCGAAGATATAGAACAGGCTACAGAAGTATTGTTTGAAAGTATAGTTTTGAAAGTTGACGAGCTGGACGGAAGTTTAAGACAGTTTTTTGAGAAACTGAAGAAGTTTATAAAAACGGCTGAAAAAGACTTTATACAAAGAGAAATCAGACAGGAATTTAATCTATCAAAAACGCAGTTACAGAGATATATTAACACCCTTTTAGAGTTAGAATATATTAAGCAAGTTGGAGGATATAATAACACAGGAATCCGTTACAAAGTAAGTTATTGGGATAATTATCAGAAGCTTAGAGCAGAAATAAAAGAATATTTATTGAAGCAGATTAAGGAACTTAAGACAGAGAAAAAATAAATGTGGGTCACTGTGGGTCACCATTGGTTCACGAGAATAGTTACCTACGATTAGTTAAGTTATTGAAAATCAATATTTATTAAAAATATAATAAAGTTGGCGACCCAAAATTTAAAATATTGAGTAAGCAAAACCATCATACTTAATAACAAATGAATGAAACGATCTTACAATTTAGAAAAGAATTACAGAATTTAGGATATTGCAAAACGGTTATAAACTCCTATCCAAAGCAGATTACAAAGTTTTTGAATTATACCCGGAAAGAACATTTTGAAATCCAAAGCAAAGATATTTTAGATTATTATACTTATCTGAAAACCATCATAAGCACAAGAACAAAAAAGCATTTAAGCGAAAATTATCTCCACACTATTTTACTGTCAATCAAACTTTACTTCGACTATTTGCAAAGAACCGGAACAATAAAAATAAGTCCTTATCAGCTAAAAATAAAAGCTCCCAAATCTGAAGAAAGAAAAGTATTTACATCTGAAGAAATTAGAAAACTATACAATAAAAGTAGCGGATTACAGACGATACTATTACATCTATGTTATGCGTGCGGAATGCGTAGAAATGAAGCGTCAGAGTTAAATATTAAAGATATAGATTTAGAAAATTGTTTGCTGTATATCAAGAAAGGAAAAGGTAAAAAAAGACGAGTAATACCATTTACAAAACAGGTTCAGAAAGATATTAAAGATTATATTTTTTCATCTGAAGGAAGAGAAAATTTATTGAATATTACATCAATAAAAATCTATTATGAATTTACAAAACTGTTGAAAAAAACAGGATTAGAAAACAAAGGATTTACATTACATTGTTTGCGACATACGATTGCAACGCAGTTATTAGAGAAAGGAATGGAGCTTGAAAAAGTAAGAGATTTTTTAGGACATGAATATTTAGGAACTACACAGATTTATACAAGAATGATGAGTTATGAATTTACAAAATTACCTGCAAAATGAATTATCTGAAGGAACAATAAAAACCTATCTCTACAAAATAGAAAAGTTCAAAAAGCATTACAGAAATCCGGAGAAACTGAATTATCAAAATATCATGGACTATGTAGAATTACTAAGAAAAAACTACAATCCTCAAAGCGTAAAAAGAACTGTTTATGCGATCAAAAAATACTACGATTATTTAGTAGAAATGGGAAAGATAAAAATTAATATTGCTGCCAATATCAAGATAAAAGACGGAAAAGAAAACCCAATACAATTACAAGAATTACTCACAGAAAAAGAGTTGCAAAAGCTTTTAGAACCGAGAAAAGAAAGATATCTGATTTTAGAAAAGAGAAATCAAATTATCATAAGTTTATTGGTGAATCAAGCGTTATTGGTTGGAGAAATTGAAAGATTAAAGATTGAAAATTTAGATCTGAAAAATGCAAAAATAAAAGTTCAGAAAACAGGAATTACCAACGAAAGAATATTGGAATTAAAAGCAGAGCAAATCTTGTTATTTTATCAATATTTACAGGAAGAAAGAGAGAAATTAGAAAGACAAAAAACTTCCTTTTTTCTACTGAATAAATTAGGTTCAGCAATTACAAAAGATGATATAAATTATTTGGTATCAACGTATCAGAAAGGTTTTACAAAGAAAATTACAAGCGTAAAAATCCGACAAAGCGTAATAAAATTAAAATTAGACAACGGAGAAAATTTAAGAAAAGTTCAATATTTTGCAGGACACAAAAACGCAGATACAACAGAAAAGTATAGAGAAATAGGAATTAATGCGCTACAAACAGCAATCAATCAGTTCCATCCGATAAAATAAGAACCCAAAAAGTCCACCGCTTGCATTTGAATAATATCCCGCCCCACCGCTAAAAAAAGACATTTCCTCCAACGCTTGTCCGAAGCTTACCCAACGCTTTAAAGCCACAGCAAATTACATAATCGACATTATACGCAAATTGCCACCGCAAAACGTTGTTCTCCGCTTCGCTACGCACAAACCAGCACCATCTTTGCCTATAATGTGAGATTATGTAAAATGCTTTCCGTTGTTCCGTTTTTTGAAAAAAACTCCACAGCAGCCGCTTTTAGCCAACACCTTTCCCCTTCCCTTCCAGCCACAGAAAAAGACTTTTTTGCCAACGCTTCCCACCCGAATAAGGAAAAATGCGCCATCGCTCTGAGGTTCTTCGATTGGAATTTTAGCCAACAATAGAACGGAAATGTGGATTTGTGGAAAAATCCGAGCTGAATCCCACAACTATTTTTCCCACAAGTCCACATTTACAACAACACCGACAACGGAACCACCAGCACCGCAAAACAAATCCAAAAAGTATATATTTGTAAAATAATAGTCCGCTCTGCAAAGCGGACTATCTAAAACTAAATAAAAGAAAAAGTGTTTACAACCGGGTTTGTAATCACTTTTTTGCTTTTCCTGCATTTTTAGAAACGATAACAAAAGCTGTCATCGCTAAAATAACCAGGAAAAGCATTGCTAAAATTGCTACTGCTTCACTCATGATACAAATGTAATTACAAGTTTAATTTATTGCAATGCAAAAGCAAGTATGTAAGGCAATGCTTTAAATATTTATGTTTTTAAAGCGTCTTTAATTACATCATTTTTTTGAAATATATCTGAAGACAGTATTTTATCCTGAAAATCCAACTTTATTTTTTCAATTGAAATAAAAAAATAGCGGAAAACCTTTTTATTTTTCAACTGAAAATATTTACTTTTGAAAAAAGCGAGCAAGAGCAGACGATCAAAGTGTAAAGCCTCGCGCGAAAAAAAATGAAGTAGGCAAATCCTGAAAATGTGAGCGGGATTGTACAATTACAAGTACAACGGAAAGGAGTTGCAGGAGACGGGAATATATGATTACGGTGCAAGATTTTATATGCCCGATATTGGGAGATGGGGTGTAATTGATCCGTTGGCGGAGACTTCGAGACGCTGGTCGCCCTATACTTATGCCTACAATAATCCTATTCGATATATTGATCCGGATGGAATGGAGAATAAAGATATTCATCTTTTGGGAAATTTAGCAGATAAGGCACTTGACCAATTAAATGCAAATAGTAGTCTTGCTATGACAAAGGATTCCAATGGGAAATTAGATACTGGAAAACTAAGTAAAAGTGACTATAATAACCTGTCAGATACTGATAAGGTTTTGTATGATGGTATAAAAAACAGCCCTAATACTGATTCTAGAATTTATGCTGAAAGTAAAAATATTACTCCAGATGGATATTTAATTCCAGGAGGTTCATTTGGTGGTGCTAATTATGACTCTATATCAAAAACCAGCATAGGAAAACAATATACTAACCCTGATGTGCTAGGAAGTGCAGAGAGTTTCTCAGAAGCTCCAAAAGGTACTGGAATCACTCACGAAGTTGTCGAAAATGTACTTCTTACAAAAGAATCTTTGAAAACAAAAAGTGACATCCCTATTAGTGTAGGTAATAATTCAAATCCTACTTTTGATAAGTTTCACAATATAACAAGGGAAATGATGAAGTATGACAATATAGTTATTTATGCTAGATCCCGATTAGACTCAAACAACAAGCCATATTATGAAGGGTTTGCTGGGAAAAAAGACGCAAATGGGAATTATCAAAAAAAACCATTATATCAAGTTTATAAAGACGACAAAAGATTAAAAAAATAATTTTATGAAAAAAATAATGTTTTTATTGTTTTTAAGTTTTTGCTTCTACAATTGTCAGACAAAAAAAATGACGATTAGCTCAGAGCCTTTTAATATTACAAAAAAAATAGTTTCTTTTAAAGAAAATGCAGAAGCTTATATATTGATATCAGATAAAAAAGATATTGTTGAAGTGTTTAAGGACAGTAGCAATATAAATTGTCGAGAAATTATATTAGGAAAGAAATATACATTTAAAGTCATTCCTGTAAGTGATTTAATACAACATGGAGCTAGTTCACCTCCAGAGTATATTTTAAATGATTCAACAATAATCAATTATAATCACTATTACAGCTTAGAAAAAAGACAAAACATTTGTGTCAAATAATACCAAGCTATCCCCACTGCGCAAAGAGCCTCGCGCGAGAAAAACCGGAGTAGGAAGATTTTGAAAAGTTGAGCGGGATTGTACAATTATAAGTACAACGGAAAAGAACTTCAAGAGACCGGAATGTACGCAATGGACTTCCGCCATTATATGCCAGACATTGGAAGATTTACCGGAATGGATAGAATATCTGAGATAATGCCTGATTGGACGCCTTACCGTTTTGCATTTAATAATCCATCTTATTTTTCTGACCCAACCGGATTGTTTGAAGAAGGAGGAAATGCTCTTGCAACTTGTCCTACCTGTCCTAATACGAAGGAATTTCAGCCGTTCATTAACGACCCAAACAATGTGTATGTTTATAATCCTGAGACAAACACTGCTGAAAGAGAAATACAGATTCAAGAAGTTGTTGTTACTGGACAGAAATCTTCATCAGTTAATTATGCAGGAGTTGACAACAATATTTCTTCAAGTCTTTGGTGGACCAATACAGCCGTAGGTGCTGCTTCTGCTTATACTGTTTATAAAGGGCAATATCATTTGAATAATGAATTATGGAGATATCAACCTTATGGAAAACAAAAAATTATAACTCCTTGGAGCAAAATGAAGAATGGAAGAAATTATTGGAATAACAGTTTAGCGTCAAAAGCAAGGTTGGGACAATTGGAAAAAGTGAAAGGCATAAGAAATATCAGTTCAAAATTAACAAAGGCAGGCGGAGTATTACTTGCAGCGGATATTGTTTTATCAGGAGAAATTAAGCCATCTCATATCATTAACGGAGCTATGTTAGGAGCCTCAACAACAGGAGTAGGTGCTATTGTAGCTGGTGCTTGGTTTATTGCTGATTTTGGAACAATGGGAGCTAATTATTTAATCAACGGCGAAGCTAAAGGCTTGGGGGATATGTTGGATGAATCAGTAGGAACTTATGAAATGTATGATGGAGTATATTAAAAGTAAATTTTCAGGAAACTCATTATTTTGGGGAGTTTTTTTATTGGTTTTTTCAATATTAGACTTATTTTTTATATTTAAAATTCTTAAGAAGAACATATTTAAATTTGGTGATGCTTTAGCTTTACTAGTTCTTGTATGTGTATTCTTGTTCTTGATAAATTATCTTAAACATATAAAAATATTGATTTTGAAAGGACGTGAATTGAAATATTACTCAATACTACGACCTTTTGGTAAAAATATAGAGCTAAATAGCACTGTAAGAAAAATTATCCTAACGGAAACTGGAAGTATAGGAAGCTATAGGGTAATATATTTGGTCAATAATCGAAATGAGATATTTTTTAAGTTAATGGAATTACACTATAAAAACTTTAATAATATCCTTGATGCTTTAAAGCTTGAAACTATAAAATTTTCTCCCAGTCCAGCACAATATTTTAAACTTCTTTTCTTTGAAAGCGTAGATTTAAATAGTGGTTCATCAGGCTCAAATAATAGTAATAAGATTATCAATGTAGTTTTAAAGTTGTTTAAAACAATTGTTTTAATAGGTCTTAGCTTATTGCTTATCCACAAGGTCGAGAAAACCCTGTGCCAGTTCATCGAGGATAGTAAGGTGTTCTTCTTGAAGATGGTAGAAGTTCCGGTACAGGTTTTTGGATGGGTTGAGGAACTCGAAGAAATCAAAGGGCAGTTTTTGGATAAGGTAGTCAAGGTTTTTTACCTTGTGGTCAGCGTGTTCACAAAGCTTCCAGAGGATGCGGATATTGATTTGATTGGGACGATATCGGAGGGCAACATAGAGGAATATCACGCAAGCCCTGTAGAAGAATCCGCTCAGCATCAGCCCCATTCCCTCATTGGATTTTAGCTCTTCCTGTGAGCGCAATATTTTATAATTTTCGAGCAACTCACTGCAAAGCCTGTAGTATATTTACTTCAAAAAAAACCAGAGGACAAATCCGACACATTATATGCAACAGATAAGAATGGTAATGTTGACAAAAGTAAAGGAAGTGTTACTGTTAAGAAAGATACTCCAGAATCGGGAAGTATAATCTCCGACCTATCAACCAATAGAAAGGATGAATTTGGATATACTAATGGTCCAGAGTTACGTATAGCAACAACGAGTAATAGGACAGACGCATTAGATGTATTCCAATTTGCGGCTCTAAATAGTACTAATGAATGGTCTATTGCAAGCAATACAAGTGATGGTAAAGCTCAGTATGCATTAGGAACTCGGCTCCACCCTACATTATCACCTAACTATCTTGCATTTGACAAGCTTGGCTTTTCCTCAAAAACCATGAATTGGGATATGCATTCTCACGGACATGAGAATGGTACTAATGGACCTTCTTCTGGCGATAAAGCTCATGCATTATCTATGCAGATCACCATTCAGGCAGGCACAAGGAAAACTGCTAGCAATGCTTTTAAAGCAGGACAGAATTCGAAGTCAGTTAATAAAAAATGACATCAACTTTCAAAAAAGTTAAAGCGTCCTAAATTTGGGACGTTTTTTATAGTTTAAAAGTGTAACATTTTCTGTTTATTACACTCTAAATTTCAAAACAAGACAATGCAGGTTTTAAACTTCGAAGAAATATACCATGATTACTGGAAAAAGATATTTCGTCTTTGTATGGGTTATGTTAATGATGATGATGCGGCGAAAGATCTCTGTCAGGAAACCTTTGTTGCGGTTTTCCAGCAGCTTCCCAAGTTCCGGCAGGAATCGAGCGTCGGAACGTGGATTTACAGAATTGCGACCAATATCTGTCTGAGGCAGATTAACATCGAAAAACGAATGCCGAAGAGCGAATTGCCTTATCAAATCAAAGATAATTCGGAGAAAGACAACAAGCTGGAGCAGGATCAAATGACCGATTTCCTTTACCAATGCATTTCAGAATTACCCGAACTCTCAAGGATCATTATTTCCCTGGAACTTGAGGAGATGAAACAGGCGGAAATTGCTGAAGTCGTAGGAATCTCCCCAGTCAATGTAAGAGTCAAAATACACAGAATCAAAGAAAAATTAACCGAAAAATTTAAGAATTATGTCAACTGAAAATATTAATTTCCAAGACATCTGGAACAAGAAAAGTGCGGATATTCCTGATATCCAAGAAATAAAATCTAGCGCCGATAAATACAAAAAGAGACAATTGCGGTTTACGATTTGTCATATACTAAGTCTTTCTGTAACTGCTGCGATGATTATTTTCATTTGGAATGTCATTGATTTTAAAACGTTTACCACCAGTTTAGGAATCGTTCTAATTCTGATTGCTTTGGCTATGTATATCTATTTGGTTTCGGAAAATATCACTGTGATTCGGAAGATCAATCCATCAATCAGTAATCAGGAGTATCTTGCTTCTCTAAAAAAGTTACAGCATCAACAACTTTATATGCAGACGAAAGGGATCAGCATTTATTATGTTTTATTAACTGTGGGTTTTGCGTTTTATTTCTATGAATTTGCACTCAGAATGTCAACATTAGGCAGAATTTCAGCTTATGGATTAACGTTTACCTGGCTGGCATTTGCGTGGTTTTTTCTAAGACCGAGACAGATCAAAAAACAAAATGAAAAAATCTCAAAGGTGATAGATTCTTTGGAAACTATTGAAAAAGATTTAGGAGAATAATTTTAAATACTTCAGCTTACTTCACCAGTATAACAACTTGTTCGAAAGAGTATAATGTATCGACTGCGTTCAAACAAACAATAAAGGCAGGACATAATTTGCTGGCAATTAATAAAAAATGATATGTAGATTAAGAAAATCTAAAAACTTTTTTTTTCGGAGGGCAGTTAATAAGAGATCGACCATCTCAATAAAATCTATTTATTTTCAATGATCTTCTGTACTTTCAAAAGCAGATTGTCAATATCAAAAGGTTTTGGAATAAAATCATCAGGTTGACAACTTTGACATATATGATCTAGTGTGGCGTGAGCACTCATGATAATGATAGGAATATCTTTGTTTTCTACGTCATTTTTAATTTCCTCACAGAGATCAATTCCGGATCCGTAAGGTAACATCACATCAAACATATACAGGTCAGAAGTTACATTGATATCTCTTTCCGTAAAAGTGCTAACAGTTGAAAACGATTGGACATCATAATTTTCAGAAGTCAAAACCATCACCGACACCTCTCTGATTGCCTGATCGTCTTCAACTAAAAAAATCTTTCTCATACCTGACTTATTTCAAAATAAAACCAAATGTGAAAAAATCATAAATTTCCAGGATAATTATCACATTTTTATGACACGTGCGAGTAAAGGTTTTATTTTAACTAAAAGAATATTCTAAATTCCAATGATATTGATCACTCAATTTCAATTCAAAGTGACCAAGTAATTTTGAGCGATACCGTTCTATCGAAAAACAAGAGAATTATACACAGATCTTTTGCTAAAAACGACTATAAAAAATTTTCACTCAATATTTATGAAATCTGATATCACATTTCGAAAGAGGAATACCGGACAAATTATATTATATCCTCTATTATCGGATATCTATCTCATCCCACAAACCTTGGTGGCTATCAGCATCAATATAATAGAAATGTATTTATATTACCAGCATGAGCTAAGATCTATCAGAACGATAATGAAAGAAAACAGAATATGCTAAAATGGTCGAAAATGATAACTTTTTACAAATGATAGTAGTATTACACTTATGTGTAGGCTATCTTATTGACATTATACATAATTTTGAAAATAAAAATGTTAGAATTATATTCCCGAAACCGGCTTTATGTAAGTAAAGAAGAGCAAGAGATTATTAAGGATGCCCCTATTCTACTAGCAGGATGCGGAGTCGGAAGTAATATTGCAGAATGTGCTTTGAGATTTGGCTTCGAAAATTTAACTCTCGTCGACGGTGATAATGTGGAGATGTCCAACCTAAACAGGCAAAATTATATTTCTGCCGACATTGACACTATGAAAGCTGAAGCACTCTGTGAAAGGTTGAAGAAAATAAATCCATATGCAAATATTAAATATCGGTCAGAATACATTTCAGAAGAAAATATCGAAAGCATTCTAGATGGGCACTCGGTCGCAATAAATGCGTTAGATTTCACTTCCAATCTTCCTTTAAAGTTTGACAGAGCTTGTCAGAAAAAAAAAATACACGTCCTACATCCTTACAATTTAGGTTGGGGCGGACTCATTACGGTCATTACTCCTGAGAGCCTGAATTTAGAATCCCTCACAAATGATAAAAATTTCAATGAATTAAAAATGGTGGAGTATGTTGCAGGTTATCACCGATTCTGGGGCAAACCACTTGAATGGCTGGAAAAAATCATCAGTGACTACAAAGCCGAAGAGGAGATTCTTTCTCCTCCTCAATTAGCGATTGCTTCGTTCATTGTTGCCGGAATGTGTACTCATCTTCTTTTTAAAATAACTACAGATAAAGCATTCAGGAAATTTCCAGAATGCTATTTGAATACTATCTTATCAAATGAATAATAACATATTTGAGTTGATGATTCAATCAACTACAGTAACTTATTGTTTATTGCGAAGGCTAACGCTTCTGTAATATTGTGAACGTCTATTTTCTCAAATAACTTTCTCCTATGAAATTTCACAGTATCAACAGAGAGAAAAATCCTTTCAGCAATCTCGTTAATGGTCAGCCCCATCGCATGCATTCTGATAATTTCCAACTCTCTCTCTGACAATTGTACTTTTTCTTCTGTGCTCCATATTTCTCTTTTGACATCAAATTTCCATATGGTGTCTGATGCATGTTTACTGATTGTTATATTACCAGACGTATTTTCTGTAGCGAGAGCAACAATACACATTGCTTTCCATATTTTGCCTTCTTCAGTTAGAAAGAGGGGTGTTAATTTGTGATTGATGAGTATATCTTTACCTTTTTCATTGATGATGTGAAAATCATAAGATATAGTGTATAACTTTCTTTCATTCAGTGACAATCTTTCAAAAAATTCAAATCCCACCTCGTTAATCTTAAAAAGAAGATTTAAATCGTCCTCTTTTACATTTCGGAAATAAAAAGCATATCCCAGCTCCTTTACTTCTTCAGGTCTCAGGCCGCAAAGGAAGAGAGGATTGTCTGCAACATACTCAAATGCTTTCTTCTGATAATCTATAATATAAATGCTTTTGTAAGAAATACGGGCGAAAGCCTCAACAATATCCAAATAATTTTCTGTCTGTAATAAATCATCCTCCGTTAATTTTTTCACTACATTTCTGTCAGAAAAAAAATTACCTAATTCTTTCATATTTATTCATTTTTTTAATTGTTCAAGCTTTGGTGTATTAACAAATCTACACAAAAGTGTAGCGAACGGCAAGGATCTAACCAATAAATTTACTTATCAACTCACATTAATATGATACACTATGATAATCTAGATCGAAAGAATCTATACAGATTGGCAAAATTTGTAGTTGAGGAAAACTACAGCCATCATGAATTTATACAACCTAAACAGTTGAAAAATGAGATTGACCTTGTATTTTCTGAGGAACAAGCGTTGCAAAATTCAAAAATATTCATTGCTGCTGATTCTAAAGATGAGATAATAGGCTCAATACGGGTCTTAAGATGGAATTTTTCTGACTTGCTGCCTATTGAAAAAATTTTTCATATCAGCCCCTTATCATTAGACACTCCGTGCAAAGTTTTCCATATAGGAAGATTTGCGATTAAGAAAGGGAGTGATAAGTCAGGCTTTATGGTATTTAAAACCCTTATGGCTTTAGCTATCAACGAGGTTTGCAGAAACGAAAATACCTTTGCACTTGCCGAATGCGATGCAAAACTACTTAAGATTTTGAGGCTTCTTGATATTGAAGCTAAGATCCTTGCAAAATCACAATACTACTTGGGCTCGGAAACAATACCTGTTTTACTGCCTTACAATGGACTAAAACGATTTTTAGAAAAAAACAGAAACCTTATTAGCGACAAATCGTCAAACCTACACTTTAGTGTAGATTTAAATGAAAGTTTGCAAACCTACACTTTTGTGTAGGTGATAAAAATGCACATAATCATAGTTTTGATTCAATAAACACAATGAAATAATTGCCTAAAAGCCAAATTACAAAACTGTTATAATAAAATCAGGTCTTGAACCACCACTCTTATGTCAAAAGTAATCTTCAGTCTTTTTATAACCTACTCTTTTTTTGTTTACGGACAAAAAACTGCTGCCGATTCAATTATCATTGAAAAGCAGATACAGGAGGTTGAGATTGTTGGAAAGAAAAAATTGATTGAAAGAAAAATAGACAGATTGGTTTTTAATGTTGAAAATTCCACCACTTCAATAGGTGGAGACGCATTAGATGCACTAAGGACAACACCTGGTGTAAGGATTCAGAATGATCAGATTTCCATGGTTGGAAAAAGCGGTATGTCGGTAATGGTTGATGACAGAATAATTCTACTTTCAGGAGATGATCTTGTAAATTTTCTTAGAACGCTAAAATCAGACAATATTAAAAGTATTGAGGTTATCACTTCACCGCCTGCAAAATATGATGCAGAAGGAAATAGCGGCATTATCAATATTAAGTTAAAAAAAGCCAAGGCTGACAGCTGGAGCAATACAATCAGAACATCTGCAAAACAAGCAACATACTCATCATTTAATGCTGGAAATAATTTTACTTATCAGAAAAACAAACTTGATTTGTTATTTGATGTTTCTGCTAGTAGGGATGTGAATATTTATACAAATGACATCAATTATTTTTATCCTTCAGAAAACTGGGTTAATAAAATTTACAACAAGTCCGAGGCCGATCGTTTGAGTGGAATTTTTAACATTAAATATAATATTTCAAAAACCTTTGATATTGGTTTTCAATATTTGGGAAATTCCGGTATCCTGGATAAAGATGAAGAAAGTGCTGCACAAATTTTCGACATCTCAAGCTTACAACTTAATAGAACCCTGAACGCTGAAGGTAATACCAGAAACAAATCAAACAATCACTCTTTCAATCTAAATATGTTGAAAAAACTGGACACATTAGGAAAAAGATTAAGTGTAGACCTTGATTACTTCACTTTCAATGCTAATAAAGGGAATACTTTTAATTCTCTGGATTTTGACAGGACAATAAACAGCATTCTGTTGGAGAGAACAGATAACAATAATGAACAAAAAATTAATAATTTTTCTGGAAAAGTAGACTTTGATATGCCCTTTAAATGGGCAAATATTTCCTTCGGAGGAAAAATAAGTTTCACAGAGACAAAGAACAATATTGATATTAATAGATATAATGTGACCAGTCCTATTTCATCTCTAATATCAGGTCAGTCAGATGAATTTATATATAGTGAAAATATTCAAGCATTGTACATCTCAGCAAATAGAAAGTTTAGCGAAAAATGGGAAGGAAAAGTTGGCCTTCGTGCTGAATCAACTCAAAATGAAGGATACTCAAAAATGTTTAACGAAACTAATACAAACGATTACATAAAACTGTTTCCCACTTTTTATCTCGCTTATCATGCAAATGAAGAAAACTCCATTGTTCTAAGTTATAGTAGAAGAGTAAATAGACCATCATATTCCAATCTGAACCCTGCAAGATGGTATCTTACTTCAAACTCCTATGAAGAAGGAAATCCTTTTTTACAGCCTTCTTTTACTTCGAATTTAGAGTTATCACATACTTTAAAAGACTTATTGACAACAACTATTTCATTCTCGAAAACAAGTGATGGCTTTGGACAGATTACCACCCATGACCTTGAAAACAATGTACAAAGCTTTATAAGGAGAAACTATTTCGATTACAGCAATTTTTTATGGTCGGAATATATAAACTACAATATATTTCCCTGGTGGAATACCAGTGCTGAAGCATCTGTTTATTATACTGAAACTAGGGCATATTCAGAGTTTTTAAATCCTAAATATTCTGGTTGGGGAGGATATTTTTCAAACAACAATAATTTTACCCTCAATAAGAAGAAAACAATTTCAGCACAGCTTGTTTACGAATACAATTATCCTACTATCTTCAATGAAAATAGATCTGATGCTTATTCAAATTTAGGGATTGGAGTAAAGTTTCTCTGCCTAGATAAACAATTGCAGATAGCATTGACCGCCAATAATATTTTAGGCTCAGACAGAGTAAAAACTAGTAACATTACCCAAGGAATCAGCCAAAACTTCAGACAGTACTACGATACTCAATTTGTAAGGCTTTCCTTATCGTACAAATTTGGAAACAAAAACTTAAATCTTGGTAAAAAAACTACCAGTAATGAAGAAGAAAAAACAAGAAGTTATTAAATAAAAGTCCGAAAAATGACCTGAAGACTTAAAAACGGTATGGGTCAATAACTAAAAAATCTTTCAATTATGAAAAATAAGAATTTAATTTCAAGATTAAAAGACTTAAAGAAGTCGCAAGCTTTGGAAACCGTAGAGGGATCTATGCTTCAAAGCGTCAGAGGTGGAAAGAACGGAATTGGTGATTCTACTCTTGATCCTTGTGGAACAAAATGTAAGCCGAACAGTGCTTGCAATGGAAACAATTAATAGTCAAATCCTGACTATCAACTAGCAGGTAACATCTCCGTTGCCTGTTAGTTTTTATATTTTCAAAATTCTATGTAAAATCTAACAAATATTATCTATGCAGTATAAAATATCTAAATATCTGGTAATTACTGAATCCTCGATTGATGACGAGCAGAATCAGAAGCTGGTCTATTCTACAAGGTCGGGACAGGTAATGCTTTTGAACAGTGATACAATAGAAGATATCAGAAATGGAAATATCTACTCACTGGATGAAAGCCTTCTTGATAAGCTTATTTTTGCCGAAATTATAGTTCCTGAATATGAAGATGAACTTGAAACAGTACTCAGCGAATTTGAAGTTTCAAAAGCAGATAATGATTCTCTGGGGATGGTTATAACGCCGTCTGCTAACTGTCAACTCGGCTGTAACTATTGCGGTCAAATACACAGTAAAGTTAACATTACAGAAGACCTATCATTGAAAATATTTACCCACATTGAAAATAAGCTAAAATTTAAAAAATATACAAGCTTAGATATTGTCTGGTATGGTGCGGAACCGCTGATGGGTATAAACTCTATTCGAAACCTCAGTATTCAGCTCATTAAGCTTTGTAAAGAAAAGAATATTCAGTACAGTGCATCGATGATCACCAATGCACTAAACCTGAATGAAAAGAATTTTAATGATCTTGTGTCCAATATGAAGGTTAAAAGCTTCCAGATAACTATTGATGGCATAAAGGAAACGCATGACAACAGCAGGTTTACCAAAAAAGGCAAGCCAACATTCGATATCATTATGAACAATGTCATCAATGCTGTAAACAATCCCGTGTATGACAAAGAAAAAGCATTAATCAGCATTAGAGTCAATGTACATAAAGAGAACTATCTTGATGTAGAAAAGCTCTTGGAGTATTTTGCGAAATTAAAGATTCAGGATAAAATAATGATCAATTTTGCTCCTGTACATGATTGGGGAAACAACAATGCAGATAAAGAAGTTGGGCTTAGTCTTGAGGAGTTTTCAAATTTGGAAATTGACTGGTTTTTGAAAATGAACGAACTAAAATTTAGAAACCAAAATCTTATTCCAGGAAGAATATACGGCACATGCATGACGACTACCGATGATGCCGAACTAATTGATGCAAAGGGTGAGGTTTCTTACTGCTGGGAGGTACCTTACACTCCTGATTTCGAAAACAATAAAGATTTGATCATAGGAAATGTATCTGATGAAGACCTTTATAAAAAAGACACCATTGATATGCCTTTACGAAATTGGTACGAAGATATTAGAAATAAAAATCATAACAGTGAAAATTGCAATAAATGCGAATATTTACCTGTTTGTGGTGGTCAATGTCCGGTATCGTGGTTCAAGGGAGTTAGAGCTTGCCCGTCATTCAAAGTAAATATGGAGGACAGACTTGTATTGCAGTACCTTAATGAAAAAGAAGTAGTCGTTTAAAATTTTATTATGAAGAATCAAATTAAAAGCATATTGGAAAATGAAATTGCAAGCCCAACAAAAGTTGATCAGTTTAACCGTAATCACATTTTCTATGATATTAAAAATATTGTGATCAAAAGTTCGGATAAGCAAAGTATTGCTGATTTGTACTATTGTTTTTCTTTGTATGAGAAATGCCTTTCTCTTGCCAGAGGTAATAACTTGGATTTGGCTGGGTACTGGCTTCATAAAATAAAGCAGGCACACTCCAACATACCCAACGAATTATTGCAGTATCTGAAAATTCTATATACCCCCTGTTTGGCATTTTATTATTACAAAAGAGAGAACTATTCCGCTTCAATGGAACTTTTATCCTCCGAAATGAATCATATTGATATGCTTTTGGCTGACAATAAGGCATTAAAGTTGGAAATGAAACTGGAACAGATTATAAACAAGTACCGAATATTGCATTCATCAAAAAATTACGAAACTTCTGTTTCGCTAGCCACCAACATTATTGATTTTGTCATCAACAATAAAAAATTTAATGATGTTGAAGATGATAGTATTCACTGGGTCGCAGATGGAAACCCTGAAAACTATAGAAACTGGGTTACATTCCTTGTAAATAATGTTGTAAGTAAAATTGAGCTCGACAACGAAATGCAGGAAAAAGAAAAGGAAATGATATATTACGCTATTTTTGGTAGTATTTCAAGTTTTCAGAATAGCGAATTTATAGAATTAGATTACTCCTTTAAGTCGTTAAAGAATTATTATCAGGGAGACATCGAAAAATTTCTTGAAAATGTATCAAAGGCCTTTCAAAAAATACACAAATTGCCTATAAATATTCAACGGATTTTACTGAATTGCCTCATAAAATCAAAGCATATCGATCCTGAATTAGGGTACGATTACATGACAAAAGTGTTGAAAATAAAGCTACCTGTATACCAATAATGAAATTTGTGGCCCAACATGATCAGATGGACTGTGCTCCTGCATGTTTGTGCATGGTCGCTAGTGCATATGGTAAAAGATACTCATTGCAGTATATGAGAGACATTTCATTTATGACACGTGAAGGGGTATCGTTATTGGGTATTACTGAAGCCTCAAAGAATATCGGATTTGAAACCATTTCCGCAAAACTTGGGTTAGATGTTTTAAATAGAGAAAAAGAAGCATTCCCATGCATTCTGCATTGGAATCAAAATCATTTTATTGTGCTTCGTAAAATCACTAAAAATTTTTTCTCAGGAAAAGAACAATATCATATATCGGATCCTGCATATGGTCAGGTAAAGCTGAATGAAGAGAAATTTAAATCCCACTGGATTGCTGATCGGAATAAAGGTATTGCTGTATTTCTAGAACCAACAGAAAAATTTTACGAAATAAAGCCTCGTAAAGAAGAGGAAATCAACTTTAAGTTTCTTTTCAAGCACCTTAAAAATTACAGGAAACAGCTGGGTCTAATGTTTATAATACTTTTTATCGGGAGTATTATTACCTTGACATTTCCATTTCTCACTCAAAACTTAATTGATAAAGGAGTAAATGCTAAAGACCTAAATACTATTACTGTAATTTTATTGGCTCAATTAAGCCTTTTTCTTGGATCTATAACTATTGAGGTGGTTCGCAATTGGTTAATGCTTTACATTGGAACAAAGCTTAGCATTTCCATTATCTCAGATTTTCTTCAAAAACTCTTATACTTACCTATTAAATTCTTCGACTCCAAAATGATGGGAGATTTTAACCAAAGAATACAAGACAATGAAAGAATTGAGCAATTCCTTACTTCTCAGAGCCTGCTCACTTTTTTCTCAATGATAACCTTTGCTGTTTTTTTTGGAGTATTATGGTATTATGAGATTAAGATTTTAATGGTGTACATCGTACTGACGATGATTGCTGTTATTTGGTCTGCATATTGGTTAAAAAAACGCCGAGAGCTCGATTACTTTCGTTTTAAGGAAAAAAGTAAGAATCAAGAATCCGTTTATGAGATGATCAGCGGAATAACGGAAATGAAAATAAACCAACTTGAAGATTTTAAACTTAAAGAATGGCAGACTTTACAGGATAAACTTTTTTCTGTCAATAAAAGAATACTGAAGATTGATCAGATACAATTGGCTGGATTTGACTTTATCAATCAACTAAAAAATATAGTGGTAACATTTTTAGCTGCTACTTTTGTTGTACAAGGTAAAATGACATTAGGTGAACTTTTAGGTGTATCCTATATTGTCGGACAAATGAATTCTCCGATCAATCAGTTAGTAAGTTTTTTCCGTTCATTTCAAGACGCTAAATTAAGTTTTGAAAGATTAAATGAGGTTCAGAATCAAGAAGCAGAAGAGATTAGCCAACAGATAAAGTTAGATAATGACAACTATAATACAACGGGAATCAGACTAAATAATCTAAGTTTTCAATATGAAGGCAATAATTCTGATTATGTACTGAAGGATATTAATATTCTGTTTCCAGAGGGTAAAACTACTGCAATTGTTGGAGCCAGTGGGAGTGGTAAAACAACATTAATGAAACTACTCTTAAAATTCTATAAGCCTACTATTGGACATATAGATTTCAATGGCTTTGATTTGGAAAAGCTTTCTCCAAAAAGCATAAGGCAAAATTCGGGTGTAGTCATGCAGGACGGTTTTATTTTTTCAGATACCATAGAAAGAAACATTGTAGCTGGAGAAGAAAAAATCAATAGATATATGCTGGATAGAGCAATACAGATTGCCAATTTAGGGGAATTTACTAAATCATTGCCTTTAAATCTTAATACTAAAGTCGGAGCATCTGGTAATGGAATATCGGGAGGGCAAAAACAAAGAATTTTAATTGCAAGAGCTGTTTACAAAAATCCACGTTATATATTTTTTGATGAAGCTACTTCTGCTCTCGATTCAGAAAACGAAAGGATCATTCATAACAATTTGAAAAATTTTTTCAAAAATAAAACGGCAATTATTATTGCTCATCGTTTAAGCACCGTAAAAAATGCAGATAAAATAATCGTTCTCAAACAAGGTAAGGTAATTGAGGAAGGGCAACACAAAGATCTTGTTGAAAAAAAAGGAGAATATTTCAACTTGGTAAAAAATCAATTGGAGCTAGGTGATTAATAAATTATTAGGAACAATTATATATTATCAAGAACCTAACTTGAAAAATATTTAAGATTTATTTAAAATATATACCTAATGTATAAGTAGATAATCTGCGACTTAAATTTCATTCAATTACACATTCATTTTCTAACTTTTTCTATGCAGTTTTAAAAAAAGAGAAGAGAATGTTATTCACAAGATAGTTCTTTCAAAAATGTCAGCGGTAACTTAATGTCAAAAATACTTTTACGCTAGCTGAACAGCGCAGTGTTTATTTAGCGAGTCTACATATATCTAAAATTATCACCTATCACAATATAAAGGGGGCTTTTGATTTATAAAAGGTTATTTACTAGTTTCAAAATTGTTAAGATTTCACATTTCAAAAATTGAATGAGGTTTAATAAAGTGTCTTCGGCTATCATAATAGCCAATTTTAAAAATAACAAATCAAGTATTGTCGAAATTTCAGCTGAAAGAAGTCGTTATTCGAATAATGGCTTAAAAAAATGGAAGTAATTCTAGAAATTACTTCCTTACACTATAAAATCTTAATTTACAGGTCTTACCTGTTTTAGAGTACCTTCTATACATTTCCTAATACTAATATTAAAACCTGATAATAGCACTGAATTTGTTCTCATAGTCATTGTGAAGGATTAGTGCTCAATATAAATACTTTACTTAATTTCTAGAATTTTTCCTGAATATCAATACAAGAAAAGAAATCAGCATACCCGGAACGACAGCATAAATCGGGAGCCATACGAAAAGTAAGCCGCTGGTTGATGATTTTGAGGCAAGATTGTTAATATCAAAATACCACATGATTTGTGCTGTCAGTGGAATTAGCAGCAATATTAATATTGAAAGAATATAGCAGATAAAAGATAATTTATCTGAACGCTTTATTTTGTTAAAAACTGTCAGTTGAAAAACATAAAAAACAGCTATTGGAAGTAACTGATATAAGGCAAAATAGTTGAAACCCACAACTAAGAAAGCTACTAAGGAGCATGATAGGCACAGTATAAGTGCAGTAATATTCTTCATAATCATATTTAAAGATTTGTTTTTTTATAGGAGTTGATAGTTCCACCGAAGACTTTTCATGTAATACCAATTTGCCTATTCAAGATAGATACAAGTATCAAAATTTTATTTTTTTACGGAATCATAGAAACCTTTATAAAGTGAGTCTGAATTTAAACCTTACCATTATAAAGCTTTCCGATTTAATCTTTTTCTTAATAAATAAATCGTTAATCAAGAAATCCGTAGCAAAAGCTGTGCGATTTCCTGCAATTAACGACCAACTTTCTTCATAAATACTCTAATTTTTTCTATTATTTCTTCTCCATCTTCTTCTAATGCAAAATGCCCTGTATCATAAATATTATAGTCGATTTCCTTTACATCTTTTTTGAAAGCAGCTGCTCCGCTTTCAGGGAAAAACTCGTCATTTTTACCCCAAACTATTAATAAAGGTGGCTGATTGTCTCTTAAATACTGCTGCCATTTCGGATAAAGTTTTAAGTTATTTTGATAATCGTAAAACAGATCCATATTCACTTTATGCGCATTTGGTCTTGAAAGTCTTAAATAATCCAGATGCCAGGTGTCGGGATTGATGGTTTCGATATTTCTTGTTCCGTGTGTGTATTGCCACTTTAGGCCGTCCAGTGAAAAGGACGGCATTATTGCTTTTTCGGTTTCAGGGTTTCGGTCTTTCCAAAGTGCTCTGATTCCAGCCCACGCATCACCCAAACCTTCTAAATATGCATTTCCGTTTTGATTAATTATTGCCGTAACCCTCTCCGGATGAGCGGTCGCTATTCTGAAACCGACAGGTGCTCCATAATCTTGTATCATCAATGCGTAAGAGTTAATTTTTTTCTTTTCTAAAAAAGCGTCTATTGTTTTTGCAATATTGTCAAAAGTGTATTCATATTCACTTGCCAATGGAAAATCGCTGTTTCCAAATGAGGGATAGTCTGGTGCGATCAAGTGAAAATCATCAGATAACTGTGATAAGACTTTCCGGTATTGATGTGAAGATGAAGGAAAACCGTGTAACAATACTATTGTAGGTTTTTTGGGGTTTCCTGCTTCTCTGTAAGTAATGTTGATTCCGTCAATTTCGATGGTTTTATATAATGTGGGATGTTTATGTGTCATATTTTTTAATTTATCGTTAGCATTATCACTTGTTTGGCTTGTACAACCAAATAATGTGAATAGGATAATTAGTTGTGATAAAAAAATTCTTTTCATATTCTGATTGTTTATAACCTTCTTTCGGTCTCTTCAATTTTTAGGTCATTGATGCTAGCGAACCTTTTTGCCATCAATCCATTTTCATCAAATTCCCAGTTTTCGTTTCCGTAAGCTCTATACCACTGACCATTTTCATCCCGATATTCGTACTCAAATCTTACAGCAATTCGATTGTCGTTAAATGTCCAAAGCTGTTTTTTAAGTTTATAATCCAATTCATTTTTCCATTTGTCAGCAAGAAAATCCTGTACTTCTTTTCTTCCGTCAATGAATTGATCCCGATTACGCCATTCTGTATCAAGAGTATATGCTTTTGAAATTCGGATTGGGTCTTTGCTGTTCCAGGCATCTTCTGCCATTTGAATTTTTTGTATCGCTGTTTCTTTGTTAAAAGGTGGTAGCGGATGTAATTGTACCATAATTTACCGAACGTTTGTTAATTTATTAATTCAAATTTTTTTACTCTATTGAGTATCGCTTTTCAATATTTTTTAAAGTATTTTTAAAAATATTGGTATCAGCCAACCCTTTTGTTACAATTAGACTGCCTTGCAATTCTATTAAGGTCTGAATAGCATTTTGTTGAGATTGCGTGGAAGTTAATTTTAAAGAAATACCCAATGCATTAAAAGCGATAATCCATTTATCCATACCAGATTTTATCTGTTGCTCAAATAATGATAATCCGCTATGCATTGAAAAAGCTCTTAAAACACAAGTTTCTTTTCCGCTATCATAAAGAATTTCAATATTTTTTAGAGCATCTTTTAATCTCAATTTCGCTGTTTTATTTTCGTCCATTAGAGGATAGAATATATTGTCATCAACCCACTGATCGATAGTGTTCAATACACATTCTGCCATCTCTTGTTTTCCATTTGGAAATCGATGATACAGACTTGCTTTTTTTAATCCGGTTACTTCTGCCAGATCATTTAAACTCGCTCCTTCATAGCCTTTATCTCTAAAAACCTTGGTAAGTCCAGCTATCATATCTGTATCTAAAATCTTCTGTGGTCTCATAGTGCAAATATACGTAAAAATTTCAATTACCTAACGTTCGTTAAAATATTTTTTCTAAGCATAATCATAAGATTTTTTACAAATAGAATGATTTAAAGTTCACCTGTTAAAAATTGTGCTTTACCCAGCCCGAATGACCAGTCTTCTTTTGTATTTTCTGTAAGGGAAATAATAAGATCAGTTGCTGGAATACCAATTTTCTCATGTTTTTGACTCATCAATGAATACATTTTCTCATTTTGCGCACGGTTGCGCCCTTGGTGCGTAATCTGGAGAATTACTATTTTATCAGTTCTTTTATAGCCAAGACCTGTGTCTAAAGCCTTTATCAAACCTTTCTTATGCTCGTGGATGATGTGGTATCGATCCAGTTCTGGAGCAGCAAAGGTTTCAATCAATACTTCCTGTATTACATATGCAAGTTGGGTAAGTTCTTTTTCAGATCTTCCTTCAGTAACATCTATTCTTACTAATGGCATAAATTTAATATTTTATTAAATATTAATTATGATTATTATACTGATTGAGAATAATTTTACTATTCATAAAGTGGAATATCGGGAAGCTCTATTTTAGTTAATTGTTCTTGAATATTTTGTTCAATCTTACATATTTTTCCAGCCCTTCGGACCATTCACTTAATCTAAATGGAGGCATTTTTTTGATTTTGATTCCAAAATAATCCAGATTAACGTTTAAAAATAATTAAATCAGCGGGATTAGTTTACAAATCCCAATTCTTAAGATACTATCATCGGGTTCAGTACCGATACTTTTACCACATATTTCTTAAAAAATAACTTTCGCAATGTTCCTCTATTTTTACCTTTAGTATTCATAAATTTGCAGTTATCTATTTTAATAAACTATGATCAAAAGTTACCCCACAAAGCCGATCGACAAGATCACACAGCCCGTTCAGCGATTTATCCAGCAGGAAAAGTCCGGAGGATTACTTTTAGGGATCAGTGTGATCATAGCTTTGATCTTGGCCAATTCACCATTATCCGATGGCTACCATCATTTTCTGGAACAGACCTTTGGATTTCAATGGAATGGGGAAAGTTTTTTCGATTTTACCGTCCATCACTGGATCAACGACGGATTAATGTCTGCTTTCTTTTTCGTAGTGGGGCTTGAGCTTAAACGGGAGATCATCGGTGGTGAGCTTTCCAATCCGCGAAAGGCCATGCTGCCCATTGTTGCGGCAATTGGGGGAATGGTAATGCCAGCATTGATATTCCTCATGCTCAATCCAACCGGGGAAATGCACAAAGGTTGGGGAATACCTATGGCCACGGATATTGCTTTTGCTTTGGGCGTGCTTTTTCTGTTGGGAAAAAAGATCCCACTTTCCCTCAAGGTATTTTTAACCGCCTTGGCAATTGTGGATGATCTGGGAGCAGTACTGGTAATCGCATTTTTTTATACATCGAACATCGAAATGACCTACTTGCTGATAGGACTTGGCATTCTTGCAGTGATGTACCTGGGGAATAAGCTTGGCGTCAGATCGATATTCTTTTTCGCATTCCTTGGCATCTGCGGTGTATGGACATGCTTTGTAATTTCAGGTGTTCACGCCACGATCGCTGCTGTTTTGGCTGCTTTTACCATTCCGGCAGATGTGAAGATCAAGGAAAACCTGTTCATCTCCAAGATCAGCAGCTATCTGGAAAGGTTTAAAAATTTAGACCCTACCGAAAATACACCTACATTGACCAACGACCAGCTGCATGTTCTGGAAAAGATCAATGAGGCGACAAATGCCGCCACTCCTCCCCTTCAGATATTGGAACACGCGATGCATCCCGTTGTAACTTTCGTTATCATACCGATCTTTGCAATAGCAAATGCCGGGGTATCGTTAAATATTGACCTTAACAGTTTATTTGACACCAATATCGCATTGGGTGTAGCATTGGGCTTGTTGGTCGGAAAGGTCTTGGGTGTTGTAGGTTTCACTTTCATTTTTATCAAACTGAAGATCGCACAATTACCTGAGGGGATGAATATCCGTAATCTGCTCGGACTTGGTTTTCTGGCATCCATTGGATTTACGATGTCCCTGTTTGTGACCTCCCTTGCCTTTAGACACGATGAATACCAGACACAGGCAAAGATCGGCATATTTGCAGCCTCATTGATCGGAGGAATTATAGGCTATATAATCCTCAACAAAGATTCTAAACAAACTCAAACCGATGAATAATATTTTTAATTTCATTAATCTTCACAATGGTGAGGAGAGAAAAGACAAAGTATTGGAAAACGTTACTTCCAATATATCTTTTCGAGGCTCCAATCTCTGGATCCTGGCCTGTGCGATCATCATCGCATCAATCGGCCTTAACGTCAATTCCACTGCGGTCATTATTGGGGCCATGCTTATCTCTCCGCTAATGGGGCCGATCGTAGGTGCCGGATTTGCTCTTGGGACCTATAATTTTCCTCTGCTCAAGAAATCTTTTAAGAATCTTATCATTGCAACGGTGGTGAGCTTATTGGTTTCTGGATTTTACTTTTACATAAGTCCCTTCAAAGATGTACAGTCGGAACTTTTGGCGCGGACAGCACCTAACATCTACGATGTTCTGATCGCTTTTTTTGGAGGACTGGTAGGTGTCATAGCCATAACAAGGGTAGAAAAAGGAAATCCTATTCCGGGTGTTGCGATCGCTACAGCATTGATGCCTCCCTTGTGTACGGCAGGATTTGGTCTTGCTACTTTTAATTTTTCTTATTTCATCGGCGCATTCTATCTTTACAGCATCAATTGCTTTTTTATATGCATTGCTACTTTTCTTGTCGTGAAATATCTGCATTATCCTTCCTCTATTGTTGACAGCAAATATGAAAAAAGGATCAGGTACAGCATATCTCTGTTAATACTGGTAATGATCGTTCCCAGTTCGTATTTGGCCTATAATCTTTACAATGAAAAGAAATTCACGAAGACCGCAGAAATTTTTCTTCAGAAAGAATTTGAAAAGAATGGATACACATTGATCTACAAAAAGATAAACTACAACGCAACCCCCAAAACCATCGACGTTGCATTCCTTAATAAAAAATTCACCGCTGAAGAGATCAAGTCTTACAACAAGATGCTGTCTGATAACGGGCTTTCAAATACAAAGATCAACATCAGGCAAAACAATTCCGATCTGAAATCAGAGATACTGAGTGAGATCAACAAAAACAATACAAACCTGTCAGAGAAGGACATCGCCTTATCCAGCCTGCGATCAGAACTCGACAGTTACAAAGTGTCAGACTCCACATTGGGGAAAGAGATACAGATCCTATATCCGGATATGTCCGGCGTTTCCTACGGAAAGATAGCTCAATATCCCGAAACGGACAGTGCAAGACTCCAATTTGTGATGATCTACTCTGGAAAGAAAGTGAATGAATTACAGCTCAAAAGCTGGCTTGAAAAAAGGCTGAATGAGAAAAATATCAAACTTTTAAACAATTCTGAAAACTAGATTGAAAAATACTTCAAAAATGCCATTCCAAAATTGGAATGGCATTTTTTCAATTGATAGATTTTAAGATAACATATCTGGAGTCTGAGCGAAAAAGTAAGGTCGCAGGATGTCTTCAAAATTATACAATCCCTTCAGTTTGCTTTTAAGATTTTCAGCGACAAACAATGCACCACTTCCAAATGCTTCCCGTGATATGGATTCGTGGACAAGCCGAACGGTCTGGTAGGGAAACCCAAAGATAACTTCGTGTTTTCCAACGATACCGCCAGCCCTGACAGAGTTGATGCTTTCTGTCTCTATATCCAAAGTTTCCGCAATTTTCATTGCTGTTCCAGACACGCCGGATTTGGCTTTGAAGTGTTCTTCGACCACTTCAATATCAACACCAGGCGCTATATTTTTTAACAGCGATGCCGCAAACAACAGGTAGTTGACGCCTAACGTAATATTCGGTGACCAAAAAACCACAGTGTCCCTTGCAAGTTCTTTCAGAACTCTGATCTCATTTTCTCCGTAATGCGAAATGGCTGAGATGATCTTGATCTTTTTACGGGCTGCGAACTTGCCATAGAGATGGATGCTTTCTTCATTGGAAAAATCAATAACAAAGTCTACAGGATGATCCTCAAGTAATGTTTCAATGTCCGTACTGCTTTGAGAATAGATCAATGCGTCATCCGGTGAAGATATTCCAAGAATATCTTTTGCAGAAAGCCTATTCAGCGTATCAGTTTTCTTCAGAACCCATTCCAGTGAAAAATCCTTGTGTTGAAGAATAACATTCGCTACCGCTTTACCTGCCTTCCCAAATCCTAATAATCCTATTTTCATAATTACAATTTTTATATTTTTTAATTGATGATTTCGAATAATTGATCGTAGTAATATACAAAAAAAATGAAAGATCGTTTTCTACTATACTTTAAGGATACAGATCTTATTGATTTCGCAGATGTAGAGATGCCTATGCCTTATCATTTTGGTATATATGTAATAACAAAATGTGAATTATAATTAAGATCATAACGCAATAGAAAGCGATCAAAATTAGTTTTCAGTTATACTCATTCTTAAAAGCTTGCCTATAAATTATACCACTTTCACAGCATTTTCTAACATACATTACTATAAACATTAGCGAACTTTGCAGATCAATATACTGATGTAAATACCATTTCAAATGCAAAATTCGATCAATACAATTCTTTTAACCACCGACTTCACAGAAAAATCGCAGAATGCATTGTTGATGGCATTAAATATCGCTTCTAGGCATCACTCACGTCTTATTGTACTGCACAATATTGATAATTTCTTTGTGATCGACAAGACCGGAAAACAATTATTGGGTGCTGATATTGTAAAAGACAATGTGCAAAGAGCCGAAAATACTTTGCGCCAAATGGAAATGTCTCTAAAGGCTCAGTATCCAACATTGATCATTGAAACCATCCTTAAAAATGATAGTCTTATACATGGCATCAACGAAGTCATCGAAGATCAGGATGTGGACCTTGTGGTATGCGCTACATCCGGAAAACAAAACTTCGTTCAGGTCATTGTTGGTTCATTGTCTTACGAGATCCTGACGGGTTCAAACACTTCCGTACTTTTAGTTCCGGAAAGTTGCAAAAAATATACATTTGAAAAAATACTTGTTCCCGTAAGGGTACTGGACGATCTGTCAGATAAGATCGATCTTTCGGTAACCATTGCCGAAAAGAATAAAGGCGTCATTAATCTATTAGGGATCAGCGATCAGGAAGATGTCAGTAAAATTAGAAGTGCCTATCTGGAAATCAAAAGAACACTTGAAGAAAGTTCGCAGGAATATAGATCTCAGTTTGTTATGACCGGCGAAAAGGCAATACAGATCTCAGAACATTCCAAGGATGACGAAGCAGACATTATCATTCTCAATTACCGGGATGAAAACAGCTGGAAATCATTTTTCCTGGAAAATTTCTTTAAACAAATAATCAACAACACGGATATTCCCTTATTTTTTCTAAAGAATAAATATGAAAAGAAGCAAAGTCTGTCAAATGCCAATGACGGTTATGATATCACGCTTCCGCATCCGGGATAAAATAAATTCTATGATCAAAATACAAAAATATTCAGAAAAAGATAAAATAGCAGAAGATCAGAAGGAAGAGATTGTGAAATTTCTCTTTGAACATCTGGAACAATATGGCGATCCACAAGGCGACATTGCTTCAGCAGTCAACTATTCCTTAGGCCATCAAAACAAACCGGGCGGAACCATTGTCACAGCTACAGACCAAAACAGTCAAAGACTTGTGGGAGCAGTCGTCTTGAACAAAACCGGAATGGGCGGTTATATCCCTGAAAACATACTTGTCTATATCGCAACCGATAAGCAATTGCGCGGACAGGGAATTGGCAAACTTCTCATGCAAAACGCCATTGACTCTTGTGAGGGGGACATTGCACTCCATTGTGAACCTGAAAATCCTGCCATGCAGCTTTACAAAAAATTAGGTTTCACCAGCAAATACCTTGAAATGCGATTAAAAAAATAAAATGTCATACATCACTCTAAATTCAAATAAACTAAAATATAATTACCATTATCTTGATCAGCTTTTTGCAGAACACAACATTGAATGGGCGGTAGTGGCCAAACTATTGTGTGGAAACGAGAAATTTTTGGAATGTCTGCTCGAATTTTCTGATAAAGAGATCTGTGACTCCAGACTGACGAACCTGAAGCACATCAAAAAAATATCACCTAAAACACAAACTGTCTATATAAAACCGCCGGCCAAACGATTGGCAAAAAGCATTGTAAAATATGCCGACGTCAGTTTCAACAGTGAAATTGAAACCGTAAAAGCACTTTCGAAAGAAGCCGTGTTGCAAAACAAGATACACAAGATCGTTATCATGATAGAAATGGGAGAATTGCGGGAAGGCATTATGGTCAGGGATCTCTCCCGTTTTTTCGGTAAAGTGAAAAAATTTCAAAACATCGATGTTGTCGGGATCGGAACCAATCTTAATTGTCTGAATGGTATTTTACCGGATGAGAAAAAGTTGATGAAGCTCTATAGTTTTAAAGAGATCATCGAAGAATCACATCAAACAAGAATACCTTTCATCTCTGCAGGATCATCGGTGACCATTCCTTTGATATTTCAGAATAAGATCCATTCCGGAATCAATCATTTCAGAATTGGAGAGTCTTTATTTTTCGGAACAGATGTCTACAATGATTCCACCATCAGCGGGATGTATCAGGATGTTTTCAAACTCACCGCCGAGATCATTGAGATTGCACAAAAGCCAATGATACCTGCGGGTGACGCCGGAACAAACCTTACCGGCGAAACACCGCAACACGATGTATCAAAAAAAGGAAAAACATCTGTGAGAGCTATTGTTGACGTTGGTGTGCTGGATATTGACCACAAGCAGATTGAACCAATTACGCAGGGTGTAAAGATCATAGGTGCAAGTTCGGATATGATGATCCTGGATCTATCGGATAACCCAAATAATTTGAAAGTTGGAGACACTGTAGACTTTAGCATGAGTTATCTGGCTGTTTTACGGGCGATGAATTCCGAATATGTAGATAAGTTGATTGATTGGAAAAGACGGTCAAATTGACCACCTAATTTCGGAGTAAATTGACCACTGATTTCGGAGCAAAGTGACCACCACTTTCCGGTCCAAAATGACCA
>NZ_FUZE01000064.1 GCF_900168205.1 Chryseobacterium balustinum | reverse complement strand
GGTAACCGTTGCACAACTCTTTAGTTTTTCCGTTATTCCAAAAAATAAGATAAAAAGCAACCTCTTTTAAAGCGATTTAAAAGAGGTTGCTTTTTTGGAAGAAGAAAATATTTTGATTTTTGGAGTAGTTTAATTCACAACGATAGAGTTCGTATTTTCAATTCTGGGAAAAAACCAAAACTTCCCCTTAGGAAGGTTCATCAATTGGATGTTTCGATGCACTTTTTTGGTGATGAATTTTAAATATTTCTTCAGATTATACGTGAGAGCCGCCATCAGCACGTGTTTGTTGGCATTTTTTATTCCACGGCAATTTACTTTTTTCATGCTGTGATAATTGATCAAAGTTCCCAAAACCGGCTCTACACGGGAGCTTCGGCGTTTAGTAAGAAAGCGGGTATAATGGGGATCCCGTTTTAGTTTTTCGTGCATCGCATCGTAAAGCGGCTTGTGAATGCTGTCTTCAATCTTTTTAAATTTCGTAACCTTGCCACAACATTCGGTTCTGAGCGGACAGTTCGAGCAATTCTTCTCGCTGCTGCGATAGCTTTTCTTGTCATAACCTTTACTGTCGGTTAAAATCCGTTTAAAAGGCAAAAAAGCTTTATTGCCACCGTCTTTCTGGCATTCGTAACGGTCTTCTTCTTTGTTAAAAATAAATCCCTCACGCTCCGATTTATATTGTCCGAAGTTCGGGATGTAAGCATTAAGGCCTTTTTCTTGGCAATATTTCAAAGCCGAACCACTGCTGTAGCCTGCATCGGCTAAAACTTCATCAATTTCAAGCTTATTTTCTTTAAAATTTTCAATCGTTTGATTCATAATTTCAGGGAAAATCACCGAATCTTTGCTACCCGAACTGCTCGCACAGGCACCAACGATCACATGGTTCGCATCATCGACCGTTAATTGTCCACTGTAGTTTAACTGTCGTGCTTTACCTGGTTTTACTGAGATTTTCGCATCGGGATCGGTGGAACTGTAATGGGTGTGATTGCTCAAGTATTTTGGACGAATCTCATTGCCATCTTCGTCTTTTCTGTCGCTTTTAGTATTACCCGGCATGCCTTTGTACTCTTTCTCTTTCCATGAATGATGGCGATCCACAAGCTTTTTTCTGGTGGAAGTAGTTTTAAATTCGCTGTTTTCTTCCAGCTCGTTTACAAAAGCAGAAACATCTTCCAAAACTTCTTTTTCCACCAAAGAATCCATACTGGCATTGGCTTTAATAAATGCTGAATCTACCGCCATCCGCTTGCCGCGAACCATGCCTTTTCCTATGCATAAACTCAAAACACTGCGGAATAACTCTAAGAAAAGTTCTTCCCCAAAAAGAGATCTTGTTCTGGAAATCGTGGAATGAAACGGCAAATTTTCATTAAAATCATAGCCCAGAAAAAGGCGGATATCCAGACAATTGCTACAAAAACGAATCAAAGCGCGGTCGCTATTCATATTATTGAGATAACCAACAATCAGAATTTTAAAAAACACAACGGGATCGATGCTTTCCTGTCCGCATTTGCCGTAATAGCTTGCAGTAGCTTTATAGAGAAAATCAAGCGACAGATTTTCATTTACTTTTCGGTAAAAATTATCTTCAGGAACCATCTCATCCAAACTTTGATGGTAGAAGAGTTGCGGAGTAATTATTTTCTTTCCTTGCATGTACTAATTTATGAATAATACATTAATTATCAAATAGTTATAGT
>NZ_FUZE01000042.1 GCF_900168205.1 Chryseobacterium balustinum | reverse complement strand
TCGTTTTTCAGTGGGGCAAAAGTAGAACTTTTTAATAACACAATCCTAATTTAATTAAACTTAAGTTTAAGTTTAATTAATATTTAAACTTAAACAACTGGTTACGTGAGACAATCATTTTATGGGGTAAATAGAGCCTTGGAGCGTTGGAGCGTTGGAGCGTTGGAGCGTTGGAGCGTTGGAGCGTTGGAGCGTTGGAGCGTTGGAGCGTTGGAGCGTTGGAGCGTTGGAGCGTTGGAGCGTTGGAGTCGCTCCTACGGAGCTCATAATATAATCATATCATTAGGTTACAAGATGCGCTCAATTGTACGAATTACTTTTTCTGCACTGATACTACTTCATACAAAGGGAAAGATATTGTTTGTGTAAAGGGTATTGAGATAATATTTAGAATAAATGAAAACGAAGGAGTATAAGAAAATAATGAATAGGTCGTATCGCAACGATAGATTAAGATTTATTATAGCATAATCTTTATAAGATAAACAAAGGCGCTTCGCTTAACGAAGAAAGACAAAGGGGGATTTGATAAAGGTTATTCTGTTCTTCCATAATCCTCGTTGGGAAAATATGAAATTTGAATAGCACTCAAGGTTTTGATTAAATAATAAAGAGGTTTTTTGAGAAAATACTTTAATAACTATCACTGAAAATTTTGATCAGTACTTTCTTTATAATAAACAGGTCGCTCCTCCGGAGCTTAATCTCTTATTTTTGTTACTCCCTATTAACTGGTCGCCACTCTGTGGCTTTTGAAAAAATTGAGTGAAAATCAGAGGTGATAAAAAAAAGCTCTAAATAGGTTGTTCTTTACATTGTGGTTAAAATTTGAACTGTAAACTCTGGTATGTTTACTTAGGAACTCTTTCCTAGCCCGGATTGAACGGTATGTTTGAGCTCTTTTTGCTAAAAAGGAAAGGCAAGGCGCAAAAAAGCGAGTAGTGAAAGCCGGAAATAGCTACTGGAAAAAGTATTAGTGTTGGAGGGTTAGAGTGTGGGAGGCATCTTATATTATATATCAAAAAAATACCCCTGAAAAATTCAGAGGTATTATATATATATGATGCAAATTAAAATTCTGCGTTTTTTGGAGTTCTTGGGAAAGGAATCACATCACGAATATTAGTCATCCCCGTAACGAAAAGAACTAATCTTTCTAAACCAAGTCCGAAACCGGCATGCGGAACTGATCCGAATCTTCTGGTATCAAGATACCACCACAATTCGTGCTCGTCTACGTGCATTTCTGCCATTTTAGTTTTCAGAACGTCTAATCTTGCTTCTCTTTCTGATCCGCCGATGATTTCTCCGATTCCAGGGAAAAGTACATCCATTGCAGCAACGGTTTTATTGTCATCGTTAAGCTTCATGTAAAATGCTTTTATCTCTTTTGGATAATCAAATAGAACTACAGGGCATTCAAAATGCTTCTCAACTAAGAATCTTTCGTGCTCAGACTGAAGATCTGCACCCCACTCTTCGATTGGATAAGCAAATTTTCCTTTTTTATTTTCTTTTGAGTTTAATAAAATCTCAATTGCTTCTGTATAAGAAACTCTTTTGAAACGTTTGGCAATTACATTTTCCAGCTTTTCGATTAAGCCTTCTTTTGCTCTTTCTTTTTCAGGTTTTGATTTTTGCTCTTCTGCAAAACGCTTGTCTAGAAACTCTAAATCATCTTTACAATTGTCTAAAACATACTGAATCACATATTTTAGGAAATCTTCTGCCAAATCGATGTTATCTTCCAAGTTATTGAAAGCAACTTCTGGTTCGATCATCCAGAATTCAGCTAAATGACGGGTTGTATTTGAATTTTCTGCACGGAAGGTGGGTCCGAAAGTATAGATTCTTCCCAATCCCATTGCTGCAGTTTCACCTTCAAGCTGTCCTGAAACCGTTAAGTTTGTTTTTTTACCAAAGAAATCCTGAGCAAAATCGATATCTCCTTGCTCGTCTCTCGGAATATTGTTTAAATCAAAGTTGGTTACGCCAAACATTTCACCCGCTCCTTCTGCATCAGCTCCTGTAACAATTGGTGTATTGATATAAAAGAACTGGTTTTGGTTGAAGAATGAGTGAATGGCAAAACTCACCGCATGACGTACTCTGAAAACTGCACCAAATAAATTGGTTCTGAATCTTAAATGCGCCTGTTCTCTTAAAACCTCCAACGAGTGCTTTTTTGGTTGCAAAATAGTTTTGTCTCTTTCCTCTGTAAAGTTATCGCCTAAAATGATGATTTTTTTAGCAATAATTTCTACGGCTTGTCCGGCTCCCTGACTTTCTACCACCTCTCCTACTACTTTCAGAGAAGAAGCTGTACTAATTTTACTGATTAATTCTTGATCGAAATTTTCAAAATCAACTACAATTTGCAAATTATTGATCGTAGAACCATCATTTAGCGCAATAAAGCGATTTGCACGGAATGTTCTTACCCAACCGTAAACTGTAATGTCATGATGTAATACTTTCTTGTAGCCCTCAAGGACTTCTTTAATCGTCTGCTTTTTCATTTGTTGATTGATAAATTTTTGTATAAAAATTAATGTTTGCAAATTTACAAAAAACAGCGCAACTTTTAATGATTACGCCGTTTTGATTTAAAAAATCATTATTTCGTTGATGGTTTTTCTCCTAATTTAATTAAAAAATGTAGTCTTTTTTCTTTGCTTTCCCTTTCTAATTTGCCATGCGTGATAAAAACTCGGCACATCGTATTGCCATTTTGGAAGAATTAAAATAATTAAAATAACATCAATATGAGAAACGATTCCTAAAATGATGGTGAGATGAAATGCCCACCCTGCCTGTTGAAATCCGATTAAATAAGTGAAAGCAATCAGTAAACTCAATCCCCACATTTTAGATAAAAAAGCATGAGTACAGGTTTCTTTTCTAAATTTTAAAATACTTATGATGTAACATAAGGCTTCCATAATGAAGATTAATGCAATACTTTGCCAATGACTTTTTATTAATTCGGTATTAAGAAAGTATGTTGCCAATCCTAAAGAGAGCCAAAATACCAAATCTACCTGACTGTCGAGCCTTCTTAATTTTTCAGTGGAAACTCCAACTTTTCTCGCTATGATTCCGTCAAAAATATCGGTAAGTAAACCAATAAACATTAAAGCTAAAATTACAAACCTTGATTCTTCGCCTTTTACATAAGCTAAAAAGAAAATAATCGGTGCAAAAAGAAAACGGATTGCTATTAATATATAAGGTATATTTTTCATGATTTATCTTTTTTGGTTTTAAAATTCCAGTTGATAATCGGGAGTTTTCTTTTCTCATTTTCATTCCAAAAACCTATCTGCAAGCCTTTTGAATCTTTACATACATTGATAAGAGCGACTTGTAAACCTCTACACTTTTTGCTGACATTAGCAAATGTAGAAACTGTAACTCCGTTTGTTGTGTGATGAAAATTGTAAAGAGGCGAAACAGAAACTCCATTGATAACAGAAGGAGCGTTAATGTTACTTGATAAACTTAGCTCAAACCCATTAGTTACCGTTGGTTCCATATTTATTATCGACAACTGCATTCCGTTTATCGTATTCATTTTTTTAGGTAAATCTTCAAAATCTGCATTACTAATCTCCCAAGAATTGATACTTCCTATATTTACAAGAAGAAGAACCGGAAAAAAAATACCCAAACCATTAAATCCTAAACCAAGACCGTTTACTTTCTTAGGTGTTATTTCATTATCAATTTCATCATAATATTTTAACAATACTCCGTTTACATTTTTAGTTTTTTTTGAAGGGGAAACTCCAAAAATTTTTGCCTCCTCATTTTTATGCGATAAACTATCCTGACTATGCACCAAACTACTTATTAAAATAGCCATAATTAAAAAAAGTTGTTTTTTCATGTTGATAAATTTTAAAAATTATACTTCAAAGCTAATTTTGAAAACGCTTTTTATGAATGCGAAAAAAAATTAAAATAAATCTCTACATTTGTGAAAATCACAAAAGCATGCATCAGGAAACATTACTGAAACAAATCAGAAAAAAAATCGGCGACAAATCTTTAAACGATGAGATTTCAAATATTCTCAACATTAGTTATGATGCTGCACACAGAAGAACTTCAATGAAAGCCAAATTCAGTTTTGAAGAAGCAGTGGAACTGGCAAAGTATTATCAGATTTCACTTAATGAAATGATTAGTTCAGAAAATCAACTAGTCGTGCAAAAAACTTCACCAGTGACATCTACTGAAGATTTGCAATCTTTTTTTCAGAATAACCTGAGCGTTTTTGATAAACTTCCCCTTACTGAGGATATGACCATTTATTATTCGGCGAAAGATATTCCGTTTTTTTACACGCTTTCAGACACGATGCTTTCCCGTTTTAAAATTTATGTGTGGATGAATTTGCTGAATGCAAAACAGGTCTTTGTTCCTTTTTTACAGTTTTCGCCTCCAAATTTCGAATTGAATACTAAAGAATTACGAAAAAAATATGAAGAACAAAATGTAATCGAACTGTGGAATGACACTACAATCTCCAGTATCTTACAACAAATTTCGTTTTATTATGATACCCGACTTTTATTAAAAAATGAAGCACAGCTTATTTTGACAGAAGTGACAGAATTAATTGAGTATATTGAACATAAAACTGATACCCATTCAAAGTACCAAATCTATGAGAATGAGCTGATGCAACTTTCGAATGACATCTTTTTTCAGCATCCGCAAAATTCGCTTTTGGCATTGCCATTAAATACTTTTGGATATATTTTAATCAACGACACAAAAACATGTAATGAAACATTTAATTATTTTGAACATCAAATTAAAAATTCAAAATCTTTAAGTGCCTCTGGAAACCGTGACCGCAAAATATTTTTTAATAAAATGTATGTTCAGGTTGAAAATTTAAAGCAAAAACTACAATGAAAACACTTGGTAATGGTGATTTTTTCGGACAAACCAATAAAACACTTCACTTTGACGGCTTAGTTGTGACCGATACAGAATACATTCACCCATATGTTGATTGGCATTATCATGAGAATGCATATTTTACTTTTCTTCTTCAGGGAAATATGGTTGAAGGAAACAAAAAAGAAATTTACGATTGCGCTGCAGGCACGCTACTCTATCATCATTGGCAAGATCCGCATTACAACAGAAAACCGGAAATTTTTACCCGAGGTTTTCATATTGAAATCCCAAATGACTGGTTTGAAACACTGAATATTATTCAAACTCATTTAGAAGGAAGTCTCAATCTTAAAAACCCAGAGTTGAAAATATTGATGTATAAAATATTTAAAGAAAGTACTATCAATGACATTAATTCTGAAATAGCGGTCAAACAACTATTACTAGATATTTTCAGTCAATTAACTACTCCAAAGCTGCTTGTAGAAAAAAAACCAATTTGGGTAAAACAAATCGATGAACTTCTGCACGAAAACTTTCATGAAAAACTAGATTTGACAGAACTCTCTCAAATAGTAAATATTCATCCTATTCACCTTAGCAGAGATTTTCACAAATACTTTCATTGTAATTTGGGAGACTACATTCGAAAGCTGAAAATCAATCAATCTTTATCCATCCTGAGCTCTAAAGAGAAATCTTTAACAGAGGTTGCTTTGGAGTGTGGTTTTTCAGATCAGAGTCATTTTATCCGCTGTTTTAAAGAAAATATAGGAATTACACCACTCAAATACAGAAAAATTCTGGGTTAAGCAGGTTTAGTTGTTTGCTGATGGTTAAATTTTAGTGCTTTAAAAACATAAAGCCTGTACCTCAAATGTTAATTCTATTCTATTTTTTATAAATCACAGTTCTTATTTTTGTTGATATAAATTTTAAAATGAAACTATTCTCAGGTATTATACTTTTGCTATCCAATTTATATTTTGCTCAGGCTCAAAATATCATAACCCCGCAAAAAATTGAAAATTCTTTTCACAAAAATCATTTAAACAAGATTGTTTTTCTCGAAAAATCTGTTTTATTAGAATATATTACAGAATCAGATTTGGTTTCGACTATGATTTTTCAGGAGGACAAAGATCTTGATATTCGTGTTTTTCAGGATAATTCTTTGGTTAATTACTTACATCAACTCAATCCTTCATTAACGGCCGAGGAATTATTAAAAAAAGGAAATTATCAATTCACTTTCTATGTTGACGGAAAAATAATATATGTAGAAAACCTAAACTCAGGAGCAGGAACTACAGAGAGTAAAACATTAAAAACAACATTTAGAATTCCTTTAATGAGCTCAAAAAATGAAGATTCTTGGGGGAAATTTCTATGGTCACGGTTTTATCTGACGAATAACGGAATTGATGTTTTGAATGAAGGAAAGCATATTTTAAAAATTGAGATCAGACCTTATTTAAAAACTCCAACGGTGAAAACCGGAAATATTATTGCACAAGGAGAAGTTAATTTGATTGTTCAAAACAAGAATATTCCGGAAGAAAAGATTAAAGTACAAAACATTAAACCCAATAGTGGTTGGAAAGTTTCTAATGAATTGTATGATACAAAAAAAATAAGAACCTTAAATCAAAAAATCGCTGAAAACAGATTCAGAGAAATTACCAGTATTGTCGTTATCAAAAATGGAGAACTTCTTTTGGAGGAATATTTTAATAACTATAATAGAGACAGTCTCAATGACACAAGATCTGTAGGAAAATCTTTTGCTTCAGCCTTAATGGGAATTGCAATAAAAGATGGTTATCTTCAAAGTGAGAATCAAAAAATAAGTGAATTCTATGATTTGAAAACATTCAAAAATTACTCTTCCCAAAAAGAAAATGTAACAATAAAAAGTTTGTTGACCATGAGCTCGGGTTTTGAAGGAAATGATCAAGATGAAGAATCTCCAGGAAATGAAGAAAATATGTATCCTACAGACAATTGGATTAAATTTACTCTTGATTTACCAATGACGGAAAATAAAATCGGGGAAACCTGGAACTATTTTACAGCCGGAGTCGTTTTATCTGGAGATATTTTAGATAAATCTGTTCCTAAAGGATTGAAAAATTATGCAGATAAAAAACTGTTTCAACCTTTAGGGATTACCAATTATAACTGGCAATTCACTCCTCATCAAAAACCATCTTTGGCCGGTGGATTAAAAATGAATACTTTAGATTTAGCAAAATTCGGACAACTGTATAAAAATAATGGAGTTTGGAACGGTAAAACAATTTTAAATAAAGATTGGATCAAAAAATCTTTTACCAATTACTTTTCAAATACTCCTGATTTTGAAGGCTACGGATATTTGTTTTGGAGAAAAGTATATACAATAGGAAACAAAAGTTTTGAAACCTATCAATCTAGTGGAAATGGTGGAAATAAAATCATTATGTTTAGTGAACTGCCAATTGTTATGGTCATTACTGCCAAAGCTTATAATCAACCCTATTCACATTCACAAGTTGATAAAATAGTACAAGAATATTTATTGCCTGCTGTTTTATAAATAAGTAAAAAAACTGACTTTTAGTTCGAACTAAAAGTCAGTTTTTTTTATATCTGTTGTGTGATGATTACTCATCTTTTTTCGAAGGTACCAAGAAAACATCAATCAAACCTTCCGGAAGTTGCATTTTAATAGATTTCTCATCACGGTCAAGCTCAAGAATCCAGTCTTTAATCAAAGGAATTACTACTTCTTTACCATCCAAATTAGTTACGAAATAATTCTGCGCAGTCTGATCATTCACAGATCTTATGATACCACAACTGTTATCCTGTTCGTCAAAAATTTCGTATCCGATGATCTCGTGATAATAGAATTGTTTTCCCGTAAGTACAGGAAGACTCGTTAAAGGAAGATAGACGCTTTTCCCTAAAGACTGATCAACCAAAGCTTCAGAAGAATTTTTAAAAGCAATATTCAAAGCATCCAATTTACTCCAAGAAGATTTTTCAATAAAAAAAGGCACCAGCAAACCGTTGATTTCTACAAAAATAGAATCTAGTTTTTTATAAAGCTCGGGTTGGTCTGTATCCAGTTTAAGGATAACATTTCCGGCAAGCCCATGTCTACGAGTAATTTTCCCTAATAAATAGCAGTCTTCTTTTTTCATTTTGTAAATATAAGAAACCTTCAAGATTTTGAAAACCTTGAAGGTTTAAATTAAAAAAAAGACACGAAAAAATCGTGCCTTTGCTTTGTATCTTTTTAGAAGAATTAAGCCTGAGTTTCTTCAGTTCCTTCTGCTTCAGCAGTTGGTTCTTCTGTAACTTCTTCAGCAGGAGCGTTTGCAGCTTCTTCAGCAGCTTTCGCATCAGCTTCAGCTTGTGCTGCAGCAGCAGTTCTAGCTTCTTTCACTTTTGTTTCAGCATCCAAAGCAGCTTTTTTAGCATCAGATTTAGCAGTTGCCAAACCTTCTACTTTACCTTGTACTTTAGAATCTTTAGCTTCTAACCAAGCAGCAAATCTTTTTTCAGCTTCAGCCTCGTCAAAAGCACCTTTAGCAACACCACCTTGTAAGTGTTTTTTGTAAAGAGCTCCTTTGTAAGAAAGAATAGCTTTAGCTGTATCAGTTGGCTGAGCTCCGTTGTTTAACCACTTTACAGCAGCGTCAACATTTAGATCTATTGTAGCAGGGTTAGTAATTGGGTTGTAAGTACCTAATTTTTCGATGAATCTACCATCTCTTCTAGCTCTTGCATCTGCAACTACGATGTGAAAAAAAGGTCTACCTTTTGATCCGTGTCTTTGTAATCTGATTTTTACTGACATAATGTTTGAATTTTAAGGGAACTCGTCCCGATTTAATATTTAAGTGTGCAAAGATAGTAAAAAGTTTCAAGTAAAAAGGCTCAAGTAAAAAGTTTTAGAATAATATTTTTTAGGAGCCAGGAACCTGCTTTCCGCTATATCTTTTTCGCAAGCACTTTTTTTCAAGCCAACGCAGAAAAAGGATGTCGCTGCAATCAGGGCTATGAAATTAGTTTGTAGTTCACAACTTGACCTTAATACTATAATATTCACTCTTACACTGTTAAATTGTTACATTATCTATGTTTCCCATGTAAAACAAACCAAGACACTGCTGGTTTTCTTCGATGGTTAAAGAATCTTTCAGATGGTCAACAATTTTTGGGGAACTCCAGTAGCAGCCTACTCCATTGGCGTTACAGGTAAGATACATATTCTGCACAGCCATAGAAACCGCTGCAATCTCTTCCCATTCTGGAACCATTCCGCTGAAATTAACAACGATAGAAACCACAGCATCTGCCTTATTGATTTTAAAACCAATATCGTTGTATTTCTTTTCTAAAAAAACTTGTGGAGCCTGACTTGCTTTATAAATTTCCTGCATTTCTACAGCCAAATTTGCTTTTTCTTCCCCTTTAAACACTTTGAAACGCCAAGGTTTTGTACGCTTATGATTGGGAGCTAATGTTGCCGAATGAAGAATTTCATCAATGATTTCCTGAGAGATTTCTGTTTCGTTATAATCTTTTGGGAAGATACTTCTTCTCTGTTCTATAATATCTTTTAAGACTTCTGCTTTATTCATGTAGACAAAAATACGCAAAAAGTTGATGGCTGAATATCGATGAGCAATAGTTTTTTGCTATTAAAAATTTAGATTCCTCCTTGGTCGAAAATTGAAGACTCAGTTACAGAAGATTGCAAAATTCATAATTTAAAACTGATAAGTTCTAAAGTATTGTCTCAATCTTCTGATGAATTTTATTCAGCGTAAACTCTTCGCCCGCTTTCATGCCTATTATTTTTTGGGCCATCGGACTTTCTGGAGAAATAGCGTAAAAACGGTCACCTTCAAAGAAAAATTCACCTAAGGAAACAGAAATATAAAACCTGGCTTTATTGGTAATGACCAGTGAACCTAATTTTGCATGTTCAGAATCCGAATTTAAAACTTTCTTCATCTGCTGCTGCATGTTTTTTAAGTTAGCCATCTGTTTATCCAAATGGTAAATTTCATCCTGCATTTCTTCACGAATAGAATCGTATTTTGACGTTTTTTTTACTTCACGGCTTGCTTCCAAAGTAAAATTTAAATAAAACTCTAAGGTTTTTACTTTTCCAGAGATCATGTCTCTTACAAAAATCCGCAAATCATTTTTATTGTAAATCGCCTTCTGCATACATCGTAATCTTTAGTTAAAGATAATATTTAATTTAAAATGTTGCTTATTTTTTTTAATTTCCTGGGTCAGATAATATTTCGAAAAAAAAACTGCTTTCAATATTTGAAAACAGTTTGCAAGAAATTAGTTCTAAATTATATTTACTTTTCAACCAAAGCTTTTAAGTTATTAAGACCTTCTTCGTAAGATTTTCCCATTTGGTAATCCATCATCGGTCTCATAATTTTCATCCAGGTTTCTTGTTCGGTATCCATACTCCAGGTCACTTTTGTAGAATTTCCTTCAGAAGTTAAAACAATATCAGAAATTGCTTGTCCTTCGAAAGGTCTTTTGAAAAGCATTTCTGTTTTTTGTTTTTGATTTGGAATAATCTCTTTAATTTCCTGACATCCTGCTCCTGCATCATTATTTTTGCTGTCCCAACAATACTTATCTCCTACTTCACCTGAAGTTCCGCTGTAATTAATCGTCATATTTTTGTCTAATTTCATCCAAGGATTCCATTGGTTAAAAGACTTCATCGAGGCGATTTGCTGCCACACTTTTTCTTTCGGGGCATTCATCACCATCGATTTTTCGTAATGGTAATTTTTACCGAAAGCCAACATTGCAATGATTGCATACACAATGATTAAAAGGATAATTCCACCAATAATTTTTAAAATTGTTTTCATAGTTTATAAATATTAAAGTTATTTTCTGTATTAAATAAGAAACCAGCTTTTATTTGAAACATGGTTTATTGTATTTAAATCTAAAATCAAAATTAAACATTTCACTACAACACCCTCTTTTCCTATGACAAGAATATCTCCATTAAGTATTTTTGTCACAAATCCTAATCAAGGCATTGTTTTTGCGCATCAAAAAACAATAATTAAATTTACATCAATTAAAAATACATCAATGAATATTTTAACAGAAAAATTCAGTACACCATATCATTCAGTGCCTTTTAATCAAATAAAAAATGAAGATTATCTTCCTGCTTTCAAAGAATTAATTCAGAAATCTGAAGAAGAAATCAACGCAATTCTTAACAATCCGGAAGAACCAACTTTTGAAAATACCATTGAAGCATTAGCTTTTTCGGGTGAACAGCTTGATGTAGCTTCCAATATATTTTTTAATTTAAATTCTGCAGAAACAAGTGACGAACTTCAACAAATCGCTCAGGAAGTTTCTCCAATTTTAACAGAATACTCTTCAAAAATTTCTCAGAACGAAGCTCTTTTCAATAAAATCAAAAAAGTTTACGACGAAAAAGAGAAATACAATTTGAATGAAGAACAGCAAATGCTTTTCAATGAAACGTATAAAGGTTTTGTAAGAAGCGGTGCTTTATTAAACGAAGAAGACAAAGAAAAGTTAAAGAAAATCAGCATGGATTTATCTTTAAAATCTCTTCAGTTTGGACAAAATGTTTTGGCTTCAACGAATAATTATTTTAAACATATTACCAATAAAGAAGATTTGGCAGGAATTCCGGAAGCTATTTTAGAACAATATGCTGAAGAAGCTAAAGAAAGAAATTTGGATGGTTATGTTTTAACATTGCAATATCCAAGTTACATTCCATTGATGACCTATGCTGAAAACCGTGATTTGAGAAAAGAAATCGCTTTAGCAAACGGTAAAAAATCTTTCGACGGCGGTGAATTTGACAACCAGAATTTGATTAAAGAACTTTTAAATCTAAAACAGCAAAAGGCGGAATTATTAGGGTATACTAATTACGCAGATTATGTTTTGGAAGAAAGAATGGCAAAATCTCCAACAAAAGTAATCGACTTTCTGAATGAATTGTTGACAAAAGCAAAGCCTTATGCAGAAAAAGAAATCGAAGAATTAAAAGCTTTAGCCAAAGCTGATGGAATCGATGAAATGCAAGGTTATGATCACGCGTTTTACGCTGAAAAACTTCGTAAAGCAAAATATGATCTGAATGATGAGGAATTAAAACCTTATTTTCCCTTAGAGCAAGTTCAGGAAGCTGTTTTTGGATTATCAAAACAACTTTTCGGACTCACTTTCGTGGAAAGAAATGACATTCCGAAATACCATGAAGATGTAAAAGTTTACGAAGTAAAAGAAGTCTTCGACTCCACTCAGACTGACAACCAAGAACCATCAACTAGCTACAAAGCTCTGCTTTACGTAGATTATTTTCCAAGAAAAGGCAAAAGAGCGGGAGCCTGGATGACGAGCTATAAAAATCAATACAAAAAAAATGGTGAAAATTCTCGTCCACATATTTCGATTGTCTGTAATTTTAGCAAACCAACGAAAGATACACCGAGTTTATTAACGTTTCAAGAAGTGACAACTTTGTTCCATGAATTTGGGCATGCACTACACGGAATGTTAGCAAATACTCAATATCCGAATCTTTCGGGAACTTCTGTGAAATGGGATTTCGTGGAATTACCTTCTCAGTTTTTGGAAAATTTCTGCTACGAACCTGAATTCTTAAAAACTTTTGCTAAACATTACAAAACAGGAGAAATTCTTCCTGATGAAAAGATCGAAAAAATTGCTCAGTCGAAAAACTTTATGGAAGGTTATCAGACGTTGAGACAAATCGGTTTTGGATTGTTGGATATGAATTACCACACTAAAGTTGGAGAGTTGGATAATAAAAGTGTGAAGGAGTTTGAGGATAGTTATACAAAAGCAACACAATTGTATCCTGCAAATCCTGAAACAGCTATGAGCCCTAGTTTTTCACATATTTTCCAGGGTGGATATTCTGCCGGATATTATTCTTACAAATGGGCAGAAGTTTTGGATGCAGATGCCTTCCAATATTTTAAAGAAAACGGAATTTTCAATCCTGAAATTGCTGCAAAATATAAAATTCTTCTTTCTTCCGGCGGTACAAAAGACCCGATGGAATTGTATGAAAATTTCAGAGGTAGCGAGCCGAAAGTGGAGAGTTTGCTGAAGAGGGCGTTTGGATAAAAATAAGATTAACACAAAAAAACATCTTCGAAAGTTATATAAATTGGATTGACGCAATGCGTAAATTTGGAAGTTAGCTGTAATAGTATGACCGACCAACAAGCAACAGAACTTATAGAAAAGGAATTCAAGGAAAAGACACTTGGAATGACGGAGCAATATCTTGAAATCCATAGCCCAATCTATATTGACAATAAATTAAAAGTGGACCGTATTGACCGTGACACTGATGACGATTATATCGTTGCTTATTTGCCAGTAATTGACGAACGATTTTATTTTGCAGTTTACATTAATACAACGACAAAGGAAATTACAAGCGTTGGAACAGAAGCATATCATCGAGTTTATTTCAGAGCGACATCAGATAGTTTATCTGTTGATGACTTAAAAGCGATGACGAATTTAACATCAACCGAATTTTGGAATAAAGGCGACTTGAGAAAAAATGGAAAGTCAAATCATACATTTAGCAATTTGACAATTTTTCCCAATCCAGAACCAGATGAGTTTGAAGACAAACTAAAAAAACTACTTGATTTTTTGGAACAAGACAAAGATGGAATAAAAAGACTTGTTGATAATGCAAATGGCTACATTCAAGTCACAATGGACATTCATAACGCAAATGGAATGATTGGCGGACACAACATTGATACAGACGACATAAGAAGAATGAATGATTTAAAACTATCAATAAATTTTGACCTTTATGTTGGTGGAAACAGCTTAAAGGAATAGAACTACTACTGCTAATAACTAAGCTTTCGTCTTGTCCGCAGGACACGAGATGAAAGCCCGTTGAACGGAAGATCCGGGAGCTTTTTTGGCCGTCTATGGAG
>NZ_FUZE01000040.1 GCF_900168205.1 Chryseobacterium balustinum | reverse complement strand
AACCTCTTTTAAATCGCTTTAAAAGAGGTTGCTTTTTATCTTATTTTTTGGAATAACGGAAAAACTAAAGAGTTGTGCAACGGTTACCCTTGTTACCTACTGGCGTTTTCGTCTGTCAAGTTGTAAAAAAAATAGCGAACAGTCCTTAAACTGTCCACTATGTAAAGCTATACTGTCAAGATGTTATTTCGATGCATAAACTTCCTTCAGAAAAGCTTTTGCGGTCGTTGATTTTCCGGGCTGAATATAACGAAGCGCGATCTCATTTTTATTGCACCAGTCTTTTAATTTTTCTGCAATGAACTCCGAACCATTATCCACTCTTATTTTTTCCGGTTTCCCACGCCAGTCAATCAGTTGTTCCAGTTGCGAAATTACTCTTTCTGACGGCACACTCATGTCAATCGTAATATTCAAAATTTCTATGTTAAAATCATCAATAATATTAAAGCTTCTGACGTTTTTACCATTTTCCAAACTGTCATGCATAAAATCCATACACTACATTACATTGGGATAAATAGGTCGAAGCAAAGATTCCTTTATCCTTGCTGAAAGGAGTTTCTTCCTATTACTTCTTAAATTCAACTTCATTGATTTATAAATCCTGTAAACCCACTTATGACTCCACCCAAAACCCAAATTCCTCAAGCGGTGATGCTGATCTGTAAGTAAAACCAGCTCCTCCCCGATCTTATCATCTTCATTGTTTTACTTCTTTTGTAATAAAATACCTAACCGTTTATGATAAAAAGTCTACACGCAGTTAGAGTGCTTATCCCATGTCTGATACAGAATAAACAACCAGTTCCCGCTTCTCGGAAGGTATTAAAGCTTTGTTGCGATTACATCTTTCATCATATTATTTTCCAGGGTAAGTTCTTTCACAATTTTTTTGTACTGCGATAGTTCTTTCTCGAGTTCTTTCATTTTCGAAAGTTGTTGAACATCGAAGCCACCATATTTGCTCTTCTATTTGTAGAATGTCAGCTGGCTGATGCCATGTTCACGACAAATCTCATTCACTGTTTTTCCTTGATCTTGTTCAGATAAAATCTTGATGATCTGAACTTCTGAATATTTACTGTATTTGATAGTCTTCCAAATTTAAAAACTATATTTTTAAATATTCCTGTTTTTTGGGAAGATTACAAAAAAAGCCAACCCTCCCAAATGTGCCATTGGGACTGACACATCAGTTCCGACAAGTATATCAACTCCTGCATCATGTAAATCTTTTATATTGATTTTGTAATAGATTATAACATGAAATAACAGCTGGATTGTAAAAACCCTCCAGCTGCTATAGTCAAAATTTATATTTTAGTATAGTTCCTAATTATTCTTCTTTTTCCCTTTGTAAAAAAGAAACAAAGATCCTAAGGCTGTTATAGCTGCATAAACTATTGAATTTGTAAATGTCTGTTTTATTAATTCACCAGTAATTACTTCTTTGTTAATGTAAGATTCTTTAAATATCTGAAATCCAACAAAAAAAAAGTATACAATAATCAATACAATTGGAAAAATTACATAAAAATATTTCTTGATCATAATTTTAACAGTTACTGCTTGAAAAATAGGTGAATGCTGATCCCATACCAGCTTCTGCTGCAATCGCTCCGATAAATGTAAATGGAGCAACGGGTCCAGACGCTGCTGCTACTACCGCTCCAACAATAAATCCTGCACCTGCACTAGAACCGTCTGATACAAGTACGTCGGTCAAACATTTTCTCCATCCTTTTTTTGAAGAAGGAGCTCCACGTTGAACACTAAAGTTCTCATAATTATTTAAGCCTCCAATTTCAGTATCTAACCAGAATTTAGCAGAATATTTTATCACCGTAGTAAAAACCAAAAAAGTTTCATAATCCCTTACCTCATTAGAATTTTCCTTCATTCTTTCATTTTCTTCCAGCAAAAAGGCTTGAATTTTTTCAAAGTCTTTGTCACTATCGTCATTTAGGAACTTAATAACATTCTGAAAATACTCAAAATTATTAACGTTGACCAAATTATTTTTAATTCGGGTCATATTTTCTTCGAGGCTATAAATTTTCTGATCAAAGTTAAGATTATTATCCTTAACATAGGAAACACTGTTGAATTTATTAATGATCTCTACTTTTCCGTCACTTGTACTCCAATTAAACTGAGTAAATACCTCCTGCAGTCCCTGATTATGCATCTTACCGATTTGCTCTATCTGCTGGTCAGAAATAAACCTGGAAGCAGATGAGGAGATTCTATTTGATGAAAGATTTGTAACAGCAGGATTTTGAAAATCTGTTGTATTTAACTCTTCACCATTATTGCTACAAGATAGAGCAGAAAATACGATTAAACTAGCGAAAAAGATTTTTTTCATGGTATTATTTAAAATTTAAATTAAGTTTCGAATGATTTTCGAATTTTTTATTTATAGAAAGGTTTATTTATTAGTTGAGCTGATTAATCATCTGTTTTAGTTTTTTTCTGATTAGGAGCATTCAGGGAATTTTTTGTTTTTTATAAGTGATTTTCATTTGCTACTAAATTTAAAATGTGTTTTACATATGACAAAAGTAAATCAGTTAATCCTGTCTTACACTACACAAAAGTGTAGTCTTAGGCTATTTCCTTCAGAACTACACTCTCGCATAGTTCTGCATAATTTCCCATGCATAATTCACTGTGTTGTAATAGGAAATTTCTCAGGCTTTTGTAAGTAAATAACACAGGTATAGTTTCTGAACCCAAATACACGATGGGATCCGACAGAATTGTAGTTTCAAGACCCAGTAAGTTTAAAATTCGAAGCAACTTAGAATCGCACTCTGCAACTGCAATTGAATTTTCAATATGACACACTTCATTTATGGCAAACACCAGCAAAGATTTGAAAATACTAAAACCTTTAGTGTCTGCTCCTTTTTTAATTGCAAAACGTCCGATATGCCACACACTGAAAGTACTGTCTTTAATTAATTCTGCCAACTTGATTTTAAAAATCTTTTCGAGAGGTAATACACTTAAAAAGTTCCATTTGAATACTCTAATAGATCCGATGATTGAATGAAATTCATCTCTCTTCAGAAAAATTTTCGAATGAACATAGTTTATTTCCTCTTCAAAGATCTCCTGAATTTCAGCTTGAATAATTTTTAAATTTACCACTCTGTGATGATTATAATTTTCTTCAACTATAAATTTTGACATTTCAAATAGCAAAGGCCTGTATCATTCTTAGCCATGATCATTGTATGTATTACGATGATGGCTTCTTATTGGGGTAAAACAATGGGAAATGAGGCCTCCGGATTTTTTAATGCAGCACTCTTGTTAACATTATTTATCGGGATAATTACTTATACTCTATGGATGATTTTCCTTAAGCAAAGGAAAAAAGGCGACACGAAATAACTAACGAAAACTACCATGAAAATCATTATTTCTTCTTTATTCATGATAATCACCATTCTATTATTTCCGAAAAAAGAAATAAAGAAAGATATTTCCGGAACCTGGAAACTGAATCTCTACACCATGGATTCTGACACTATTTATTATGAAAATACCGAAAAATATACCTTCAATTATTTTGATAAAACACTGGGTCACCTTAAAGATTCTGACGAAAAGAAGAAAATAGGTGAAAAATTGTACAATCAGTTTAAAACCACCAAACTTCATATCAATAAAAATACGATCAGTTCTTATACGTATGATGGAAATCAAACGGAAATCAACTTAAAATATAAGCTTGTAGACGGAAAGATCATTCTTGATGAAAAAGCTAACAAAAAATACAAATACACCGTTGATTATAATCAAGAAACAGATATTCTGACAATACATCAAGGCGATGCTAAAAGTGTGGTCAATAAATATTCGAGAGTACATTAAGATAGCATCAATCAACAGCTTAAATAATATGAAATACTTTGAAAAAAGAATTAAAAATTTCACCATTATTCAAAATAAAAGTAAACTTATAATTAACTACAGTAAAACGGCGAAAGACTGGTTTGATTCTATTATTATACTCCTTATTGGCTTATCTCTTTTTGTAGCTACTTATTTTTTGATTAGTCAAGGTATTAAAACAACCAGTTATATTAGTATTGGAGGTGGGCTTGTATTTGCTTTTCAAGCAGTTGTACAATCTACATCTGGTATTTTCCGAATTTTGCAATCTTCCAAAAAAATTTTAGTCATAGACAGGGATACTAAGACTCTTACCTCAAAAAAGACCTTTTTTATTTCAAAAACATTTCCATTGGAAAATATTGAAGCCATTACTGCAAGTGGACAAAAAGAAAAAGTGTTTATAGATAGCGGAAACTCGATGAAACGAACTTACTGCACAGTAACGGCAAAACTAAAAGATAAGACCAGTGAAGAACTTTTTATAATTAATACCCATCGATTTTTTCAAACCTCTTCAAACAAACTGGAGACTGAATTATACATCCAAACAAAACAACTAACTACAGAATTAAATAAATATCTAAAATAAAAGAGAAACATTTGATTTTATTAGCAGCTAGAAAAGTAAAAAAACAAGAAAACAATAATCAAAAAAAATCAAAAATGAAAAAACTACTATCCTTAATTTTAATCTCATCATGCCTATTTAAAGTATTTGGACAAAACGAAAAAGACTCTAAAGAAACTGAGTTTAAATTTAAAGAATCAAAAAATATGGCGAGCTTTGTTTGTAATCATGTTTTGGAAAAAACTAAATCTATTTTATATGTCACGCATGATTCTGAGGGTGATTGGCAATTTTTGTGTGGTGAAGATGACCATACAGAAGAGAATATAAAAATCATTTCATTGCTACAGGTTGTAGGATTAGACAATACAATAAATGATTTGCATGAAATGCCTATCAATGTAGGAGCAAAAAGAAGAAAAATAAATGAAAAATGGAAACCTTTTAAAATAAGCAACTAATATTGATTAATGTAATCAAAAAAATCTTGACTTTGAATTCACAATATTACCCTTTAAGCCATTAGCAGAATATGGTGAATAGAAAATAAGCCCAATGAACAGATTAAATTTTAAAACAAAACTACTAACAATAGCTTTGTCATTTTTACTTTTTGGCAATAGTTATAGTCAGAATTTATTGAATGAGGGTAAGAGTGATTCAAAATTAGTTATTAGATTAAAAGACGGTTACCAATCCTTTCACATCAATAATATCATTAGCGAACAGAAAGAAATGATAAATTTAATCATCGATGATGCAACGGATAAAGAAATAAAAACTTTGCTCGGAGATTATATTCAAGTTTGCGACAGTTTAAAAAAGATTCAATTGAAAAATGATACTCTTAAAACTTATATTTCCGATTATTTAACCTTAACAAAACAGAGTTACAGTACTTTTATCAATAAAGGCTTTAATTCACCTGCCTTTAAAAAGGATTTTGAAAAGTATAAAATATTTAGTGACAAATACATGAATTTTTTGTACTCAACATTCGCAACTCATAATTTCATCAGAATGAATGAGGAAGTGTACTGGAAAACGATTGATAAGAAGAACTACATCAAATCTGCTGAATATGAAACATACAAAAAATTAAAAACAACAAACTTGAAAGAGGCTTTGGTTTTACTTGAAAAAATTTCGAAACAGACAACAGATTTTCAGGAATATTGTATTTATCAGATTGAGCTTGCAGACAAGTATGTAAAGCATGCTGAAAATCTAGATGAAAACTCAATTAATAAAGCAACTGACATTTACAAATCAATTGTAGACCAAAAAAAATACAGCATTTATCTTTTTGAAGCTTGCTTAATTATAATCTCAAAAAACGATGAAAACCGACCGTTCCTTACACAATATTTGCATTGCTTCAATTAAGAGAAGCACAATGAAGCCGTATGACTTTAAATGGACAAAATTTTATGAAAATAATAGAGACTTTCCTTACAGCGAGCTGCAAATTGATATAACAGAAAACGAATTATTCATTTGCTCAACTTTTATTGACAAGGATAATTTCAGCATTTTGACAACAAAAAAGCTATTAACCCGAGAAGAAGGTCAATTTTGCTCTGAGAATATTAAAAGTGCTACGGATAAACTATATGGAGATTTTAAAGGGAACAAAGATAAAGAATTTACTTACGGACTAGTTGAACTACCTGATGGAAAAGAGTTAAAATATTTGATAGAGACTGGCAAAGCATCGATGGTTATGATTCACGGTATTAGAACACTTATTAGAATAAATAAATGAGACAAATTTAAGTTGACAAAATGGGATAGACAGTGCAAACATATTTAGAACAGATTAGTGCTTCAACTTCGTGCATAAATTAAAAGACAAAATATCAATAATATGTTTAACCAAATCTCATATAACGATAGTACTTTGTAAATAATTAAAAAACATATAACGAATAATTATGGGCACCCGATTTACACCTGAACATTCTGATTACTTTCATCTCAGTTTCAGGCTTTATCCGAACAGGTACTATGGATTTTGATTAGTCGTTGATAAAATTTTTAGATAAATTTGTGTAACAATTATATAATATATGAAGGTACGCTCTAAGGATCAGAAAGGAGTTACAAAAACACCACAATTTAATGAAACTGAAAGTCTATCCTCTAGAAGGACTGTAGAAGAACACAGAGATGACGTCTATAATTCATTATATGACTACTTTCGAAATTATACGAAGTTTCAATTATCCTCACTTGACCAAATGCTAATTAGGGCTGCTTTTAAACTCGAAAAAGTACGTCGCCGTCAATTTCTTGTACAAGAGGGAGACCTCTGCAAATACATTTGTTATGTGACATCTGGAGCTTTACGGATTTACTCCGTAAACGAACGTGGACAGGAAGCTGTTGTAGCATTTGCTCTGGAGGGGAATTGGATATCGGACTGGGAAAGTGTGGTAAAACAAACCCCAAGCCGATACTATATTGATGCAGTCGAAGACTCCGAGATTATGCAGATATCACCTGTTGAACTGCATGCTTTAGAGGCACAGGTCCCCGCTATAAGTGAGTTTCTTCGTCTTGAGCAAAGATCAGTAGCGGTTACAACACAAAAAAGAATACATACTGCTATCAGTATGAATGCGGAAGAAAGGTATCGTGATCTGTTGGAGCATCATCCTAAATATTTTCAAAGATTCTCACAGAACATGATTGCTTCTTATCTAGGGATTACACCAGAGACTCTTAGCCGGTTAAGAAAGCGCTGAGCTGCCTTTGTATTGCTTATGTTAGTTATAATTGGTACTTTGCAAGCAATTATCTCCTGTTTATATTCTCAGACAGTCGGAAAAATTCTGTTATGATAAGGTGTGTACGATCTTCAAATCTAAAAATCAGCCAAATTATCTTTCAGTCCATCAATTATTACATTTTTTGATAAAAGTCAAGAAACAGCAATTTACTGCCAATTATCTTTGCAATAAATAAAATCAAAAATAATGAAAACAGTATTAATTACAGGAGCAAATAAAGGTATTGGCTTGGAATCAGCACGTCAGTTGTTGAAGAAAGGATTTTATGTTTTTCTAGGGAGCCGTAATGTGAACAACGGTCTGAAAGCCGTAGAACAGCTAAAATTAGAAGGACTAACTAACGTTGAGGCTATTCAAATTGACGTCACTAATGAGGAGTCCATCAAGGTTGCGCACATGGAAATCGGAAGAAAAGTTGGTGTTTTAGATGTGTTGATCAACAACGCAGGAATCAGCGGAATTGATATTAACAGTGAAGGACATATGGTTCCTCAGACTGCCATCGATACTGATATCGCAGTTTACCAAAAGGTTTACAATACCAATGTTTACGGCCCGGCAAGAGTAATCAAAGCGTTTATTGATCTTTTAAAAAAATCGCCAGAACCACGAATTGTAAATCTTAGCTCAAGTCAAGGTTCTCTTACTTTACACAGTGATCCTAATTATCTCTACTACAATGTAAAAGGAGTAGTATACCTTTCTTCAAAAGCTGCATTGAATATGTATACGATTAACCTTGCTTATGAGCTGCGGGATACGAACTTCAAGGTTAATGCCGTCAGCCCAGGTTTTACGGCGACAGATTTTACAGGTAAGAACGGTGGATCAGTTGAAGCGGCTGCAGAACGCATTGTTAAATTTGCGCTGATTGGTAAAGATGGTCCAACCGGAAAATTTTTCTGTGAAGAGACGAACCCGGATGGAACAGGTGAAATTCCATGGTAAAAAGTAAAGTAAGATGCTGATACAATTGGTCAGCATCTTACTTTTATAACAAGGAATATTTGAAATAAATGAATTCAGCAGAGTATTTAAAGGAATATTTATGTTTGAAGATAATAAAGATTTAGTTTTCAGTGTGGTTAGCCTTAAAGGGTGCGCAAAATAGATACACCTTGTGCTCCAACCTGAGTAAAATGAATACAGGTCAGCTTTTTTTTCCTTACTTTCAATCGGCTATTTTCTCTTTCACAGTAAAAATTATTTTAGTAAAAAGTAAAACATTGACTATTAAGCATTTAAATAATAATGCTTTAATAATTTAGAACTATAAAATATTTGTATTTATTTATCACAAAGTAACGGCAAGATGTGTCTTTGTACCCACAAATTTTGGCAAATTTCTGAGTACAAAGACGATCTTGCCTTTTCTGCAAAGGAGAAAAAACGGCGGAACTTGTTTTTTTATGTTAGGTGAAATTTAAGTTAAGATTCCAAAGTAATCCAATTTATTCTTTTTTAATTTTTTCTAAATCCAGAATAATCTAAACTGTTCGCATTTCGCCCAAGCCTCTGTAAATCTATTGTTTTCGCAGTTTTTATTCTCCAGATTTGCAAAAGAAATATTAATCAGAACACAATGAAAAAACTATTTAGCGTATTAATATTTGTTTTAGCAATCCATATTAAAGCTCAGGTTGGAGTTAACACGCAAACACCTTCAGCAACTTTGGATATTGTCGGCAAACCAAATTTACTCAATCACTTTGATGGAATAATTCCCCCAAGAATTACAGTTGATCAACTTGCAAATAAAACTTATTCAGTATTGCAAAAAGGTGCCATTGTTTACGTGACTCAACCTGCATCAAATCTTTTGGGTCAAGTCATCCATATTGTTGAAGAAGGGTACTACTATTTCAATGGTATGTTTTGGAATCAGATGTTTAAGGAGCCCACTTATTACGATGCTCTTATCGTATTGGACGAAACACTTTCTGCAAATACTATTTCTGAACAAACCTCGTGGAACACATACCTTCCTTTTCCTACAAATCCTAGGCAGCATACATTATCCACTAAAATATATAGATTAGGAACATCGGGTCTTGGAATAACCGGGCAAATTGATGCGAGGCGAATAGGAACAATTGGCTATTTGGATGTTAGTATAATTTGTTCAACACCCATCACTTCAAACTACGTCATACTGAATCTTTCAAAACCATTACGGGATTTAGGTTTTATGTCGGATGGCAGTGTGGGTTCACTGAACAATATTTTAGTAAGTGGAAACTCAAATGGAATTAGTTCAGGAGTAGAGCAGGGCATTATTTCATTAACGAACGTTGATTTCAATCTACTTCTTTGGAAAAATCAAATCGAAAAATTTACCGGTACCATAAAGGGGATGACCACTTTTCCGATTAATTATCTGAATGTAATTGAATGATAAATAAGAAGGATATTAAGAAGAAATATTACATTAAAATAAGGATTTCCATCATCCAAAAAGAAAAGTGGAAAAAAGCCTGTTCAGAAAAAAAAATCTCTTTAACAAGTCTGATTATTAGTTCTGTCGAAAATAGGTTTATGGACAACGAGAGACGAAAAGTATTGGCGTTTATAGAAAAACAGGATAACATCTTCGGAAAAATTGAAACCAATATCAATCAGGTAGCAAAAATAGCAAATAGTCAAAAATTTATCAGCGAAACTGAACTTAGAACTTTTTCGGATAAGTTATCAGAGATCATCATTCTGAAGAAAGAACAGAATGAAATGTTTACAAAAATCTACGCAATGTTATCAAGATGATTGTTAAGATTATGGATCCGGCAGGTTCCAGTTTTCCCGCAGTCAATTATAACGATAAGAAAATAGATAAAGGAACGGGAGAATTAATGCTGATGAAAAATTTTCCTTCCTTCATCAACGAATCAAGCAGTAAGGAAGAAGTAAGGAACTATTTGAGAGCTATTTCAATCGGATATAAAAAAATATTGAAGCCTCAATTTCATGCGATGCTCTCTACGAAATTTCAAGGACATTCTAAGGAAGAACTTACTAAGATCGCGGAGAATTTTATGGATGAAATGAAATATTCCGAACAGCCTTTTATTGTGGTTTTTCATAAGGATACAGATAACAATCACGTCCATATTGTTTCTACCCGGGTTGATAAACAGACAGGCAAGAAGATCAATGACAGTTATGAAAAGCTTAAAGCTCAAAAAGCATTAAGCGTTACAATGGAAAAATTGTATGGTCAGAAACCGGAAGAAGAACTCGAAAAACTGCTGAACTACAAAATAAGTTCGCTTAATCAGTTGGAAACTTTACTCAACAGAAATGGTTACAAGATAAGCAAAAACACAAATGATGAAAATTCTTTAAACATTTTAAAAAACGGAGTAAACCAAAAATCTATTATAGGGGATCAGATTGTTTTTGATAACAGCAAAAATGATAAAAGGGCAAAACAGATCAAAGCAATAATAAGCAAATACAAAGAATTGTATTCTACCAAGGTTTTTAAAGTTGAAGATGCTAGGAAAGAGCAATCGCTGCTCCCAAAAGAAAAATTAAGAGAAAATGATTTAAAAATAAAAATCAGTTTTGAAAGTGAACTCCAAAAAAAGTTGAAAGATGTTTTCGGGATCGATATGGTTTTTCATCATACAGAAGATAAAAATCCTTTTGGCTACACCATAATCGACCATAAAACACAAAAAGTATATAAAGGGAGTGATCTACTGAAAATGAATGACGTGTTTGAATTTACTTCTGACAAGCTGGATAAGAAGACTTTTGAAATACTGAAGGATTATAATATTCGCAGCCAAGAAACAAGAAAGATCCTGCTTGAATTTTTTAAGAAGAATAATCCGGAAGCAGAAATCAAGGACTTTATGCTTTTTAAAAACCGAGGGAAGAAAGATTTGGAAACGTACCGAAAAGTTCAGTTTGAAGTCAAGGATTTCATTAAAAATCAAAAAAACACAAATGATGAAAAAAATATTTCAATTACTAAAGGTGAGGACGGAAAGTTGTACGCAGTTCATAAGCGGTTCCATTATATCGGAGAGCTACAATCATTAATTGGAGAAAAGGAGTGTCAAAGATTTCTGAATCCGATACAAGCAAATGAAAACCGAACTGAAAATAATGAAAGCAACGAACTAAGCAAAGCTGTAAACGAAATGTTATTTGAATTATTAAAAAGTTCAGGAACTGCAAAAGACCCTGCCGAAAATGAACTCAAAAAAAGACGAAAAAAGAGACGTTAAAGTTGATGGAAAATCATCTTCAGTACAAAAAAAATCAACTAAAGAAATCAACTAAAACCTATGATCATCACATTTGCTACCCAAAAAGGAGGAACCGGAAAAACGACATTAGCCATCGCTTTTGCCAATTACATTTCCGCACTTTCAGAAAGTAAACTCAATGTTTTCGATTTTGATTATCAGAAATCATTCTATCACAAATGGAAAGAAGATGAGCTGTTGGACATTCCAAAATTATACGATGTAGAAATTATTGGCGAGGAAGAAGAACAGCCTTTTTCAGACTTTGAAACTCTCATTAATTTAAAAGAAAGCGATGAGATCAACCTCTTTGATTTGGCAGGAACGCTCGATGCAAAATACAGTGATTTGCTCATATACAGTGATTTTATCGTAACACCTTTTGAGTATTCCGATGTTTCTGTAAAATCGACTTTGGTCTTCATCAATATGTTGGGACTACTGGAAAGTGAGGCCGAAAGAATATTTATTCGTTCCAAATATGATAAAGGTTACAAGTATCTGAATCAGGAAGCAATGGACATTGAGCTCGCAAAATATGGAATGCTGCTGCCAAGTCCGGTATTCAAAAGAAACTGCCTACAAACTATTAATACCAGAAGCCTGATAAGCAAACAAAAATATGCAGTAGAACATACATTCGATGAACTTATAAAATACATCAATGAAACCTCAAAAATCAAAATACAAGTAATTAAAAAGAAGGAAAAAATCAAAGATTCACTACCAACATAAAACAACGATTGACTGACAACTAAATCAATAAAAAATGATAAAAATCTCACTTACCATTCTGGCTGTTTATCTGATGTATTATGCAGGTAACATTGTATACGATCTGTTTCTGAAAAAAGAAAAAGAAAGTTATAAACAAGAGACTGAGGAATTTTCCTTGTCCGAAATTTCCGAGCAATATGAAGATCTTACTGCAACTATAGGGATTGAAGATGTAGAAAATCTCAACACTCCCAAATCCTTCAATAGAAATCCAGTCCATTCTGATATCACTGAAGAAAATGAAGAAAGACAAGATTTGGAGCATTTGAGGGAACTATTTGAAGCTGAACAAGATCTGGATGAATTCGATAATCCGTCAAAAAAGGATTTTACCGAAATTGAAAACCAATCACATCCTAAAAATGCTGAATCAAGCGAAGTGTATTTTGACCAGAAAGACAAAATACCAGATGAAAAAGAAGAAGAGAAACCTAACGAAAGGGAAAGCTTGGAAACTACTTCCAACATCGATAAAGAAACTTCTAGAATAAAAGATTGGAAGGCGATGCTTAATCTTTCTGAAACCCTGATTCAAATGGTTGCGAACTACGACGGATACAAAGTTTATCAATCCACCATGTAGTTAGCCAACTTAAACAAAATCTAACGTACTGAATATTAGACTTAACAGCGGATTTCCATCCGTTGTCCGGGATTCCTATGCCCAAAATTTAACACTCAATTGATTATTAACCCTTTATAAAATTTTTGAATTATGATGAAAAATTTTTTCACAAAAAACGTGACAACAAGAAAAGTTCTAAGCCTTGCATTAGCAATTATGGTGATAACCCCTGCATTTGCCCAAGGTGGTGCAACCGCTATCTCGAATGCTGCAAGTGATATCACTGATTATTGGGATCCCGTAAAGCTGATCTTGAAAGCAGTAGGAGGATTGGTCGGTTTCATCGGAGGTCTTCGGGTTTACAACAAATGGACGAATGGTGATCAGGATGTCAACAAAGAGATCCTTGGTTATGGAGGAGCAATGATTTTCTTGATTGTAGTTCCGGAATTCGTAACCGCATTCTTTGCCTAATATGGGATTCTACCTTTATAAGGGGCTCAAAAAGCCCCTTGTATTCTTCGGACTCAAAGGGAAATACATCTTTTACGCAGTCGGTGTCATCGGAGGTGGAGTCATTTCAGCATTGGTACTCTCGAAGTTCGGTCTCTTAGGCTCTTTACTTGGTCTTGCAGTCACCGCAGGCGGAGTTTATCTCATCTTCAGAAGACAGGACAAATATGGTTTGTATGACAAAACCAAAAACTTCGATCACATCTTAATTTTTCCAAAAAGGTTAGACAGTAATAAACTTTTAAAGAATGGCAACAACAAAAAAACAAGCATTTAGCATTCCTTTTATCGGCTATGATTATGGAAAGGACTCCAATTGGGATTTTGATGTTCTTTTCGGACAATATGGGAACCCTATCATCGGGATCAAAATAAAAAATATTGTCGAACAGTACTCGGCAGACCCTGACAGCTATCTCAATTTCCACACGGTTTTAAATCAGGTGGTATCAATCATTGGAGAAGGAAGAATCGTTCAGAAGCTCGATATTTTCTCCAAGAAAGAATATACCGCTGAACATTCCAACCAATTTCTACAACAAAAATATTCGGAACATTTTGATGGCAGGCTTTTCAAAACCATTGAAACGGTTCTTTTCTTTACAGATATCATCGATGATAAGCTGAAAAAGAAAATGAAGCATTATCATTTTTCGGATAAAAGCTACAAAGAATTAAGGGATAAGTGCCAGAAGGTAATGATGCTTTTGAAACAGAACAATTGTGAACCTGAGTTTTTATTTGAGAAAGATTTTGAGTACTACATTTCCGGGGTTCTGTCGATGCAGTTTACCGAATCTCCAACATTTGATAATATCAAAAGTACCAACGAATTTTTGCAGATCGGGAACCGATTCGTGAAGAACATTTCTTATGTGGATGTAGAAAACATTGATCTGCCTTCAGAAATTGAGCCTTATTCTGTTCTCGGCGGTAACGGTGCAGCAGCTGAAACAGCGGTTGATAATTTTAGTTTTATCAATGAACTGGAAGACTACGAAACCATTGTCTACAATCAGATCATCACCATTCCACTTCAGGCACAACAGCAAAGGGAACTTGATAAAAAAAAGAAAAAGCACGAAGGAGCAGCCAACAATTCTCCTTCCAATGCGATCATAGCAGACGAGATTCAGACCCTGCTTCATAATATTGCCATTGATGGACAGCTCGTTGTGAATGCCCACTTTTCAATCCTTTTTTCAGCAGAAACACTGGAGAAAATGGAAAACATTCAGTCGATGATTGAAAACAAGCTTTTCACAAAAGGAATCATTGTTTCTAAAAATGCCTACAACCAGTTAGAACTTTGGCGGTCGGCAATTCCGGGCAATGGAACAGAACTGAGGGAATACGATCTATTTATGACGACAAGCGAAGCGGCCTTGTGTTTTTTTTTTAAAGAAAGTTACCCTGTGAATGAAGAATCCAATTTCTATTTAAGATTTACAGACAGACAAGGCGTTCCGCTAAAAGTAGATCCTTCTGATCTGCCGATGAAAACAGGAAGAATAAACAACAGGAACAAGTTTGTCTTAGGACCTTCCGGTTCGGGGAAATCATTCCTGATGAACAATATTATCGAGCAGTATTTGACCTACAATTATGATGTGGTCATTGTCGATACAGGAGATTCTTATTCAGGAACCTGCAAATACAAAGGAGGAAGATACATCCAATACACAGAAGAAAGACCAATCACGATGAATCCTTTTCTGATGGATCAAAAAGAATTTAATATCGAAAAAATAGAATTTTTAACCAACCTGATCTTTCTGATTTGGCAAGGTCCGGATTCTACGATGTCATCAGCACAAAAATCCATTTTAGACAATGTGTTGATGTCGTATTACCATCAATATTTCAACTCGGGAACACAGTGGTATGAAAATAAAACTTCTGAAGAACTCATTCTATATCTGGGCAAATACAACATTCACGAAGATGATCTATTCACAGAATATGAGAATGAAGCAAAAGGACGGCACACTTACTATGATATTTTGGGAATTACTTTCGACGCCAGTTCCGATGAAATAAAGGAAGCGGGAAGAAAATTATTGAAATTTTATCATCCCGATAAGAATATCAATAATCCGGATTATGAAAGTGACAATTTCTATGAAGTTTATGAAGCGTATGACACGCTGAATGATGAGGAAAGAAGGAAAATATACAATAAAACGCAGTTGATTTTAATCAAGTCGAATGACATGATCAGGCAACCCAGATCAGCAGAAGAATGGAATGAATCCTTTAGAAAAGCCATTATCAGAAAAATAAAAGAACTGGAAGAAAAGCTGGTTGTGAAAGAACTTTCCTTTAATGGGTTTTATGATTATTGCGATCAATTTCTTCCTATTTACCTGAATAATAAGAAACACAATATCATAGAGAAGGAATTCAATCTGCGCACCTTTTTATTTGTGCTGAAAGATTTTTACAAAGGCGGAAGGTACGGAACGACTTTAAACGAAAGTGCAGATAATACGCTGTTTGACGAATCTTTCATTGTTTTTGAAATCGATAATGTAAAGGACAATCCCAAACTGTTTCCGATTGTCACGCTCATTATTATGGACACTTTTATTCAGAAAATGCGCCTTAGAAAAGACCGCAGAAAAGCCTTAATAATCGAAGAAGCGTGGAAGGCCATTGCTAGTAAATTGATGGGTGGATACATTCTTTATTTATATAAAACGGTGAGGAAATTTTGGGGAGAAGCGGTGGTGGTAACGCAGGAACTGGATGACATTATTGGAAATGCAGTGGTTAAAGATTCCATCATCAATAATTCGGACACTTTTATATTGCTTGACCAGACGAAGTTCAAAGACAACTTTGATAAAATCGCTTCATTGCTATCGCTCAATAAAATAGAGCAAAACAAGATTTTTACCATCAACAATCTCAACAACAAATTCGGGAGAAGCCGATTCAAAGAATTTTACTTGAAACGAGGTTCAAAAGGAGAGGTCTATGGAAATGAAGTTTCCTTGGAGCAATATTTAACCTATACCACAGAAAAACCGGAAAAATCGGCAGTTGAATATTATGTACATCAATATGGAGACTATGATGAAGCACTGCGCAGAATAGTTGGTGATTTGAAGATCTTCGGAGACAACCTCGAAAACCTAGTGTCACTTGTGAACTTATATCAAAATCCTTTAGATGATAAAATCACTTCTTTTTACAGAATAATGAAAAAAGAACACAAAGGAAAGAATGTTTTCAAAGTCATCTCGCAGGAATTGGAAGACCGAAATCTCAGTTTTTTAGAATTAATCAACCAAAAACAAGAGCTATATGAAAAAATTTAGTCTCAAAATAGTAATGCTTCTTTTCCCACTTTGTGGGACAATGGCATTCGCTCAAAACACCTACATCGACCCAACCGTAACGGCGGCAATGATTCTCTATTCTGAAAATCTGAAAGCCAAACAGAACGAAGTCATTGAGGAAACTTCAAAGTT
>NZ_FUZE01000038.1 GCF_900168205.1 Chryseobacterium balustinum | reverse complement strand
AACAAAAGAAGAATCCATCCGAAAAAGAAGACAAATATATAATCAACAAAAATTAGTAAGTTTATAAACCGAAAATCCTCCTTAAGGATTTAAACCAAAATGTCTAAGTTGGTTTGAAGACGTACAAATACAGATAATAAAAATTATGCAATTTCATCCTGATAGGTCGACGCATATTAATCTCTATTAATGGGATATTGCATAAATCATCTATACAAATCTAAATCAATAAAATTATTATTTGAAGCTATTTCCATTTTAATCTGAATGCGATCTTCAGCGTAAAGTTTAATCTTATTCTGGATGTTACCATTAGCATCGTAGTAAGTAGGATTAAAAATATTGGGGTTTACGATTAGATATTGTTCTCTAAATCCAATAGGGTTTTTTCTAAAACTAGTCCATTTTTTGTTAAATTGATCTTTTGTGATGGATAAATCTTTAACACGAGTGGTAAAAGATACGTTAGGAGATGAATTTTTGACTTTGTAGTTTGCTAGAAGTAAAAAAGAATGTTGATTTTCTTCGTCTTCAATTGATATGATCATTCCCGGTAGGTTGCCAAAAATATACGGGCCATCTTGATATGGAATTTCTGAGGTAAACCAAGCATTCCATTTCCGTCCTCCAAAAATTACTTTGGCTTTTTGACAGTTATACGATGAAACTATTTTTGTATCGGGGGTTAAAATCCAATTTAACTTTTGGTCATAGGGAATTTTAAATTGCTCGATACCAATGCTTTCGATAGAATATTTTTTGTGACCTTTATAAATTTTCATTTTCATTTTACCAATAGGAAGATTGCTACCCATCGAATTGGAATTGCGTTGTTTTATGTTAAAAATTGAAGAGTCTCTTTTTGCTCTAATCTCGCTTACGAACTCAGAATGATCTGTGAAAATATCTAATCTCATAATCTCTGTAGTGACACTGTCAATTTTGGTTGAGTCGGATGCAAATTTGTATTCATAGATGAAGCGGTGGCTTTGAGAATTAGATAGACTATATATTAAAAAGAAAACTAATGTAGATAATGATTTCATTTTAGTCGATTGGTTAATCTTAATAGAAAGTTAGAGGTCAAATTTAATAATTATGAATTTAAGAAAAACCATTTACGAAGGGGTCTTGGTAGGCTTGTTACAAATCGAAAGAAGCTAATTGCTATAATCGCTCAATCATTTGTAACTGCTTCACAAAATCAAGTATTTGTTAATAAACTTACCATTTTTATTCATCCGGATGATATTGAAAAATCAAATCTGAATCTTTTTGAGGTAAAAGATTTTTTAAACCACTATCTTCCATAACAATGCAATCTATAGAGCAATAAAGTAAAGTCAATGTTAACTACATTGGCTTTTTTTGTACTTCGTTTGAAATTTGTATTTTAGTCATAAGTTCGGCTCCGAAGGCTCGCCCTCGCCAATCCGTAACCCGTTGACACCAATTTAAAACAGCCCCGATGTACCATATTGATACGACAGAAATAAGACAAGAGGAAAAGGTTTCTCAAATAGGAGGACATGCAAATATTGACCAAGAATATTACCCAATTTGTCCAGTAACGCAAAAGCCAATGTTGTTATTAATGACCTTGCGTAAGGATATTTTTGACCACGGTTATGCAAGTAATAACCAACTTGAAGATGACAACTTTTGTGTAAGCGTTTTTCTTTCTGCAAAGATTCATCAAGAATATGGAGTAGGAAGTAGTATGCCAAGCATGTACTCCATCAATCAACTGTCAGAATGTGAGAAAATGAAAAATGGAACCGCAAAAGTTTTACTTCATAAAGATACTCAAGTTCCAGCTTCATTACCTGACTTACCAATTGAAATACCTGCAAGAAAAATTATGCTGACCAAAATGACAGAAGAAGAAAGAGCAGCAGATATGCCGTCACATAGAGAATGGCATGAGGGTACTATCCTACAAATTTCAAAGTTTAATCCAAATTTTGAAGCTTGGTTACAAGAACCAATTATATTTGATAAAGACATTATTCTAAATTACACAGCGAAAGTATTCAGCCCTTCTTTTGGACCAAGATTGTTATTGCAAATTGAAGATTATATCATTTCAAAGGAGAGTAAAATACATTCTGGACTTTTAGGGACAGACGGAATGGGCTATTTATATTTGCCGACAGTTTTGAGAAATTGGGTTAAGAAATATACGAAACCAATTGAAATCGGCAACTTTTTTACGCAGAGCACGTAACAAAAATTGACGTTAATAACTTAGCTTTTCGAGTTCAACATACGAGAGTAAATCTGAAAATACTACTATATTTACATCGAAATTAGATTTAAAAATAATTCAATTTTCAGGAAACTCTTTGGATATATATTCAACAATTTGAATTCCGTAAATAATGGACATTGTAAAACAGATAGACCAACATATCAAAAGCTTAGTTGATGGACTGGTAAGTAGTTCTTTGGAGCAGAGGAAAAACTTAGCAATTTCCATCTTAGGATTTTACTATCAATTGCCCAAGTTTGAAGAGACTATCCATAAATATATTGGGATCAAAGTAAAACGAAACCAATTGTTCTTAGATATTAATAACGGTCATATTGAAAATTACCTGCAAACGATAGAGAAAAGTAATGCTGATATAGACGTTTATGCTGACAACTATGAAGAACCAGAACCAATAGAAATATTTATACTGGATGCATTTGCAAGTGGAACCTCTGATTTGAAATTTACAACTAAGATAATAGCTCTTTTTATTGGAATTATTGACACATTGGACTACTATGAAAATTTTTCAGATAGACCTGAGTTTTGGAACAATCTGTTGGAGAAAGAAGTGGAATTTCAAAAGGAAGTTTTAATTCAGCTGGGATCAAAGCAAGCATTCGACGCTTCGATGTATCAAAAGAGATATAAAAATGTAAATTTTGATGAACTTTAAGCAAAGCTGCAAAACGTAGCAGAAATACTTACAGACCATAGAGCCATATGAAACCGCGAGAATTAATAACGACTAATATTGAAATGACCTTACTGGAACCATTGGCACAAATGGGTTTTACATTTTCAAAAAGCACATTGACATTTAAGAGAAAAATAAATGGTTTCGTTCAGACGATTTATTTTCAACTCAACAGATACAATGAAGCGAATGTATGTGCAGAATTTTGGACATCATTTGGCGTGTCTTCAAAAATATATTCAAAATGGCATAAGGATGAATTTGGAGAAGAACCGATAAATGACAGTTTAGTTGGAGTAATGGATTGGAATATCAATGGTTGGGAATTTCCGATCATTGACAAAAAAAGAGAACTGCATTTTCAAATTATAGACGAAAATGAAAGAGAAAAAGTTTTGACAGTGCTTAAACAAAACTTTTTAAATATTGGAATACCTTATTTGGATAAACTTTCAAATTGGGAAAATGCAGCCTACGCACTTGTTGAAAATGAATGTTCTCACTATAAAGCTTGTGATTTCTTTTTAATTGCTGGCAATAGAGATCAAGCACTGTGGGCGTTAGAGCAGGGACTAGATTATTGGGAAAGGAGACCAAAAGCATCATTTCCAGAAGATAGTGATAAAATTAAAATAAGAATGAAAAAATACTTTGGAACATAGTGCTTCTGCTCAAAAGGATTTTTTGTTCCTTTAGCTACAGACAAACACACAGACAAAACAAAATTTAAGAAATCTATGGACAAAAAAGCCAAAAACATATTGTTCAAAACGTATTGGAAAAACGGTTGGATTGATGATAATGAAATACAGATAGATGCTGCTGACTTTGAGTATGCAAAATCAAAAGGTTTGATGTTTGAACCTCTGACCATTTCTCACAACCAATGTTTGGACAAGATTTTTGAGATACTTCCAACAATTTCAATCGACAAAGTTGCAACAGCATTTTTAAGCAGTCTTTCCAATAGGCGTTTAGATTGGCGTTCCAGTTTGGCTTCCTATTTTATAGCGAAACAATTGGTTCCTCATCAATATACAAAAGCAGTAAGCGGACAAAGTTTTGGAGAAGATGAAGAAGTTATATACGAAAGTTATACTTGTGGAATTTGCAGAGATTTAAAATATGGCATTATAGGCGACAAGGATTATATCAATGAAGACTTAAATGTTTTGAATTTTGAAAGAATAAAATGGGGTGGAATTAGACACGGAAAACTTATTTACACTTTGTTTGACCTTCAGCAACTTCAGATAGCAGAAATCCCACAACCTTCGACGGAAGATATTGAGATTTTTAAAAATATCCTATCCATCATCAAAAATTCCCAACCCAACGATTATCCAAGTGCATTAGAAAAAAACTTATCTACTGCTTTGAAATCAACCAAAGATGAGCGAAAGATATTAATTGAAATTTTAGCTTGCATTGACATTCTTAAACCAGCGTCTTATGACAGACCAAGTAGAGGAAAGCACGATTGGACATTTGTTGAATCTTGGCGTGGAGAAGACAAATATAATGAAGAAGCTCTGAATACATATTTTGGAAAATATATGACGTAAAAAAGCGAACTGACAACGTCGGATTAAAAATATCGTACCTGAAATGCTTCTCTGACATTTTTTTGCAACCTTGAACCTTAGTGCTTCACATCAAAGAAAATACCATGGAAACTCAGAACAAAATGTGCGGTCAGATAAATTAAGATGTACTTGTAGAAAATCATTTGTTTTTGTCTCAAGAAAGTGTGATCCGGATCACATTAAAATAGTGACTTGGATCCTGTGTTCAAAACACAGATAAATTCCAACTTTGTAGTACTAAATTAGGCAATTATATACTTGAATAAACCGAATCAAAGAACTATAATTTCACTTATTTTATAATCTAGTTTATTGGTCGATAAGTAGTAAAATTGGTTTTTTATGTAAAATTACAATTTGGTACATTCAAGTATATGGTCACCATAAATTGATATATATTCAGCAAAAAATCAAAGCGTTCTGAAATTTCAGGCGCTTTTTTTATTTAAATGTGTAACATTTTCTGTTTCTTATGCTCTAAATTCGAAAACAGCAATGCAGGTTTTAAATTTCGAAGAAATATACCACGATTACTGGAAGAAGATATTTCGACTTTGTATGGGTTATAGTAATGATAATGATGCGGCAAAAGATCTTTGTCAGGAAACGTTTGTGGCTGTTTTTCAGCAACTGCCAAAATTCAGGCAGGAAGCATCAGTCGGAACCTGGATTTATAGAATTGCTACCAATATATGCTTAAGACAGATCAATATCGAAAAGAGAATGCCGAAAAGCGAACTTCCTTATGAGATCAAAGACAATTCTGAAAAAGATAACCAACAGGAACAGGATAAAATGACCGATTTTCTTTACCAATGCATCTCAGAACTACCCGAATTGGAAAGAATCATCATATCTCTGGAACTGGAAGAAATGAAGCAAACTGAAATTGCCGAGATCGTTGGAATTTCGTCCGCCAACGTCAGAGTTAAAATACACAGAGTCAAAAAAAAATTAACCGAAAAATTTAAGAATTATGGAAACAGATAATATCAATTTCCGAGATATTTGGAACAAGAAAAACGCAGATATTCCCAACATCAAAGTCGTAAAATCTGCTGCAGAAGAATACAGAAAAAAACAATTCAACGGAACGGTTTTAATGATAATCTTTTTTATGGCAACAGCTTTCGGAATGATCTTCATTTGGAATGTGATTCATTTCAAAATGTTTACAACCAGTTTAGGAATCATCTTAATTCTTATTGCGCTGGCTCTCTACATGTACTTATCTTCTCAAAATATCAACGTGATCAGGAAAATAAATCCATCGATCAGCAATCAGCAATATCTTTATTCTTTGAAAAAACTTCAGCGTCAGCGGCTTTATATGCAGACGAAAGGGATTAGTATCTATTACATTTTGCTTTCTGCTGGCTTTGCCTTTTATTTTTATGAATTTGCTCTATTTATGTCAACAATGGCTGCAATTTTAGCTTACGGATTAACTTTCCTATGGTTGGCAATTGTGTGGTTTTTCCTAAGACCCAGACAGATCAGAAAGCAGAACCAAAAGATATCAAAGATTATTGATTCTCTGGAAACTATTGAAAAAGATTTAAGGTATTAATTGGACACAGTCATTGGAATCAATTAACTACAAATTCGGTCCTGCCATCATCAAGGTTATTACCCTTAATGTTTGTTGTAACGGCAATATAAGAACAGTTTCCATCATCGTGTGCACGATCCTGAAAGGTAGCCGTTGAATCAAAAGAGTAAATTCCGGAACGGTTTAGTTTGACTTGTATTTCCAAGTCGTAGGAATCGGTTGTTGTGTTGTAAACAGCTTTGAATCTGTTGTCTTCTACCTTTTCGCCTTGGATAAAAACTACTGTATTGTCCTTGAAAAGTTCAGCTAAATTGATAAGCAACAAGCCGGATTTTAACTGAGTTTCCTTGTAAATATCCAGGCTTTTTCCGTTCGCTGAAAGTTTTGACTTCACCGAAAACTTAAAGTTTACTGTTTCACCTTGGTTGTATGTTAATTTTGCCGGTTCCAATTGACAAAGATTTTCTTCATAGATATAATTGGTGTAATTCTCACAAGGATTCTGACGTCCATCTTCACACTGCATCATCAGAGGAACCAGGAAAATTGAGAAGAACACGTTAAGGAACGATAGTTTAAGCATATTGTTTTTTTTGTTAATTTGTAGGTAATCAGATGAAAGTGGAATTTTGTTTCAGTACGTAAACTCCCACGCTAATTTGAGTTAAAATGTTTATAATGAAGAACTAAATTTTATTGCTGGAATTTTTTATGATCCGATCATTACTATCACTAATCAAGGCTAAAAGTAAAAGCAGAAAGCCATAGATGTGTTGCAATACTTGTGATTATCATTTTATAGGAAAGCCTCATATTACGCACAAATTTTCAAAAAAATTAGTTTTAGATTACTGAACTCAATCATAAATCACTCCAAGCCAGGAGTGATTTATATGATCAAATTTTTCTTTTTACTTCTTGCTGAATTTTGTTGAAAAAACTGAATGGTTCGTGGTGATTTTTATGATGTACATTCCTTTGTTTAAAAATGATACCGAGATCTGATTTTTTCCTGAAGTATCTTTTAAAACTACTTTTCCTGAAAGATCATAAACCTCCAATGATTTAATATTTTCCGTTGTAGGAACATGAAGGAAATCTGACGTAGGGTTAGGATAGATATTTATTTTTTTATCCTGAGCTATTTCGGATGTCGACAGATTATCAGCATTTGAGATTTTGATGTTATCTACAGTAAATCCAGAATCGTAATCATCAAAAGCGAAATCAATGATCTGAAAACCTGTTGTAGTGGTCAGGAAATTTTTGCTTCCCAAGGATGTATTATTGACGAAATATTCAACTGTATGGGTAGTCGTATTGACAATCATTTTAAAATTATACCAGACATTCGGGGAAACATCAATGGAAGTTTCCGTTACATCATCCATGATACCATCATAAATGGCAACATTTCCCTGCTCGTAATCGATGACAAAAGCGCCAAGTATCGTATTTGAATTATCCCTAACGGACATAAAGTAGTCCGATTCATCAATAGCGGATATCTTAAAGTCGAAAGAAAGTTCAGTTTTTGCAAAACCATTAACGTTCTTTTTTATTCCACCATCATTTATGGTGTTAGTAGCCAATACGTTCGCAGAATTGGTTCCCAAAGTTGATGTGGTGTTGATAATTGTTGCAGTATTCGGAGTGGCACTTCCATAAGAAGTCCAGCCTTGTTGATTGTTGATATCTCCTAACACATAGCCTTCGGAAGATTCGAAAGAAATGTCTTGGCTAAATACGGAGATGCTTAACGTGAAAGTCAACACAAGAGAGAGTAATTTAATTTTCATATATTTTTCATTATTAATTAGAAGTTAACTACAAACAGCTCAGAATTAGGTTTGATTGTTCCTAAGCTGCTTATTTTTCAGCAATAAAACTAACAAAATAATTCATACGGTGAAGAAAAATTTTAACTTCTGATAATTCACTTTTAAGAAGGTGATTTATCATTACTCCTTCGAATGATCAGTGGTCTTTATTTTGATTAGTACGTTTGATACTAAGTGCAGTTGATTCGCAAATACTTAAATATAGTAAATGGATGACTCATCTTTTTCAAAGAACATATGGATGGTGAGTCAGTTTGGAATTTGTCAATTCAGTGCACTTTTAAGTTTTTAGATACTTCCTTGATAACATAAAGTGATAAAAATATCCTTTACATGTTCTTTTGTGTCTCATTTGTTTTTTTGGTACGTGATAAAAACATTTTAGCATTTGTAAGGTTTAATCTTTTTTGTAGTACCTGTTTTTTCCGTTAAAGCCCCTTGATATAATCTTCATATCCACTTTTCGAAAAAACTTCTTTTGCCGGCATGATGTAAAGATCTTTCCATGAATCCTTACCATGTTTTTCTACATACTTTGTGATAATTCTAAATCCTAACCAGTAATTCAATGTTTTTGGCGCATCGGGAAAAAGTTTGATTTTATCGTTCCTTAGCAGCGGATTATCTCCGGAAGTGTCCGAAAAGAAATCTTTTACTTTATTGAATATTTCTTTTTCATTTTTGACATACCAATCCCATTGTTGTTGACTCATGTTTTCTACCGCCTCATGTTGTGTAATCTTTTTGTCGAAGAAAACGTAGGTAAAATAACAGGCAAAACCTTCGTCGATGGTCTGGCTTAATGCAGACTCTTTATCCGGATCAGCGTTTCTGAATTTTTCATAAACCAGATGGTTGAATTCGTGAGGCAATCCTTTAGTAAGCGTATACTCTATATCAACTCCGGGATTATTTATTTCAAGAGCAAATTGTTCGGCATTACAACCGCCGAAACCAATTCCTGTGATGGGTGTAAAAAGTAAACTTAATTTGGCTGTAGGTTGGTAGGGAACCAGCTTGCTGAACCGGGTCAGGTTTTTAGTCATCAATTTACTGAGATTGATATCTGTTATGATCTTTGTTCTTTTAATTAAATCTTGTTTGTTTGCGGTAAGTAATGTTCTGTTCCATTCGATCATTCCAGCAGAATGGTTAAATTTTTTCCCATTTTCATTACCGAAAATAACACCGTAGCAACTGTCCCATAGTTTTTGATGAGGCTTGTAGACATTTTTTTCTATCATTGTTGAGTCAAAAACAGAGGACTGATGAGCTAATATTTGATATTTAAACAAATTTCTGACGGTAATATTTTGAATTTGGATAGAGTCAGGTATTTGTTCAATTTTTGTATATTCAAAATCGCTCTTCATGGGAGTTGAAGTTGAACAGGATATCAGCGTAAGAAAGAAAAGTGGTAAAGCAATTTTTTCCATTGAACAAAATTATTAGATACATTCTAAAAATAAGACAATTTACTGCATTAGTTTATTACACAAATATCCTGCAATTTTGTCATGTAATTTGAACAATATTGTTGAACAGTATGAATTCAATGGTCTACATAGAATATAGCTTTAAAACTATTACCATTTTTGCAACTATCTACATTTTTGTTCAATTCTTAGGTTTTAGATTTCTTAAATTTTTTCATAGCGTGTACAACAATTTCATTTAAAATAAGCGAATTTTACAATTCGACATTGCATGGGAAAATAGGATCACAAAGGGAATATCCCATGCTGGCACATTTAATACAAAGTAGATATTGGTTTTTAAACTTATATTTTACAAACCCCGTTTATTTTCAACGCAATTAAGTTGCCTTTATTAAGACAAGGCTGGTTGTATCTCATGATGGTCATTGATTATAATTCTTGTCCAATTTTCTATAAAATCACAATTCATTAATTCTTTTCCTTGGAATTCCAATTTCATATTCTTGCGGGTAAGGTTTTCTGGAAGTCATACTTACGTCTTCACGAAGACTGTTTTCCACTTCTTTTGCTTTATCTTCATCCATAGAATATCTAGGATCGGCAATGAGCGGCATCTTAGACATTTTTGTTATTGTAATGGTTGGGAAATGATAGTCTACTTCTACAGTTCCCAACAGAAGATAGATACCTCCCTCTTTAAAAGGGAACTGTCGAAGACTGTCTGGAAAATGAGCGGTATCAAAATACTGTCCTTCAGCATCAATCCAGGTTCCGAAATACATATTGTCTTTTTGCCCGGGATGACCTCTTTTTTTGATAGGAACATGTTTTCTTGAAATCAAATAAGCGAGCATTTTAACCTGTTTTTTGTGGTATTTTAATAGGTCTTTAACCAATACGTGACCTCTGTACTTGGTTTTTAGTAAATCAAAAATTGAATAAGAAACCGGAAAACCCAATATTTCAATTTCATCAAAAGCATCTTCAAAAGGATTTCTTTCGATAATAGGTAAGTGGTAATCTTTCTGAGGTTCATCAAACAACGATATGATTTTCGTTTTGTACTGATTCTTTGATAAAAGAAATTTCGCTTCTATTAATAATTCACGTTTTTCTTTTCCTGTAAATCTGAAAGCACCTACAAAAATCAATATCTGTAAGGTCTCAATGCCGATACTGACTCTTTTGACAAAATCTTCCAAGGATTTGTAATCACCATGTTCTTTTCTTTCTTCAGGAATAAAAAGTTTAACAGCTGACTCCAGTTTTTCAATATGCATTAACCCTAAGTAAACATCTGTTCCATATACTGTCGTATGAAATTCGCTGAGGTTGACACATGGATTGTGAATAGTTGCATCTGACATTTTGGTTTCATGAACATAGACTTCAGTTCTGTAAAACCCTCCGCCATTGTTAATTGCTGAGACCATAAATTCAATAGGGTAGTAGGCTTTTAGGTACAAACTCTGATAACTTTCAACAGCGTAAGAAGCAGAATGTGCTTTACAAAATGAATAACCTGCAAAAGATTCAATCTGCCGGTAGACTTCCTGAGACAATTGTTCGGGATGTCCTTTTATTTTGCAGGATTCAAAGAATTCATCTTTTAATTTCTGCAAAGCAGAGAGAGAACGTCCCTTTCCACTCATGGCTCTACGAAGGACATCACCATTGGCAGCGGAAACACCGCCAAAGTGCATGGCGATTTTTATGACGTCTTCCTGATACACCATAATGCCATAGGTTTCCCCTAATTCTTTTTCAAATACTTCATGGAAGTATTCAAATTGACCGGGGTGATTATGTCGAAAGATGTATTCTTTCATCATACCACTTTGAGCGACTCCCGGACGAATTATGGAAGAGGCAGCAACCAATACTTTATAATTATCACATTTGAGTCTTCTGAGTAACCCACGCATAGCAGGAGATTCAATATAAAAGCATCCAATTGTTTTTCCTATACTCAGGAACTCGTTACATAAGGTTTCATTCTTAGAAATTCTTGTATCTTCTATATCTACTTTTATTCCTCTTTTTTCTTCAATCAACTGAACGGTATCTTTGATGGTGCCCAATCCTCTTTGGGAAAGAATATCAAATTTTTCCAATCCAATATCTTCTGCGGTATACATATCGAACTGTACGATAGGAAATTCTTTTGGAGGGAATTCTAAAGCAGAATAATTGGTGATGGGTTCCTCAGAAATCAGGATTCCACACGAATGCATACTTCTCTGATTAGGAAACCCTACTAACATTTGTTCATATTTATAAATTTCCTGTACAACTGAATTTTGATCATGCTGTTCTTTAGGTTTTTTTGAAAGCTGATCCAGTTCGTCTTTTGGAAGTCCAAATACTTTTCCCAGTTCTCGGAATCTCGATTTTCTCTTGAACTCTACATTGGTTCCACAAAAGGCCACGTGGTCTTTTCCGTACTTTTCAAAAATGTATTCCAAAATAGTATCCCGATTCTTCCAGCTCCAGTCGATGTCGAAGTCGGGAGGTGATTTACGATTAAGGTTGAGAAACCGTTCAAAATATAAGTCCAGTTCTAAGGGGCATATATCAGAAATTCCCAGACAATAAGCAATAATACTGTTGGCACCGCTTCCTCTCCCGACATGCATAAAACCCATTCGATTGCTGTACTGAATAATATCCCATGTAATCAAAAAATAGCCGCAGAAATTAAGCTGATTAATAACTGTCAGTTCTTTTTCGACTCTATCTTTTGCTTGCTGATTATGGTCAGGGTATCTTTTGGTTAAACCTTCATATGCCAATTTTACCAACAATTTAAAATCATTTTCTTTACTATCAGTAAAATGCTTTTTGTTTTTTGGCGTCTTGAAATCAAAATCAAAACTGCATTCATTGACTACATGCTTCGTATTTTCAATAATCTCCGGATAAGGTTCGAATTGATTTAAAAGTAATTTTTTAGGAATAAAAGTTTCATTTTTCTTACAGTAATCTTTCACCGTAAGTCTGCTCAGTAAAATATTACCAGCTATTGCTCTTAGTATCTTGTGAAGCTCAAATTCTTCCTTGGTTTTAAAGGTTACCGGATGGAGAATAACCATTTTATGAATTAAAGATTTCAGTTTAGGATTGATTAGAAGATTTAATTCATCTTGCCTGATTCCGATAAATTCATGCTCCAATAATTTTTCAGGAGTGTTTTGTAGGGGATAGATTATAAAACAATTTTCCAAAGGAGGATTTGCTTTTGGAATTTCAATTCCTTCACAATTATAATGAGTCAACAGTCTATTCACTTCAGCAATACCTTTGGGATTTTTAGCTAAGCAAATGTAATACTGCTCATTTTCAACCCGCACATCAACTCCAACAATTGGCTTGATATCATTTTCCTGACAAAGCTTGTAAAACTGATAAATTCCCGTCACCGTATTAATGTCGGTTAATGCCAGAACCTTTAATTGATGGTCAACAGCCTGCTGAACCAAATCTTCAAGAGAGATAGTCCCATAACGCAAGCTATGATAGGTATGGCAATTGAGAAACATAAACTATTTATTAATTTAAAAAACCTGAAGCTCTTCCTACACTCTTGACTCCAAATCTGTCTTTAATTTTATCCATGGTCTGATATAATGAGATCATTTCCTCTGTATCTTCAAAAAGATTCATCTGATGGTTTCCGTGAACGAGACCTGTAAACTTGACTCCAACCAGACGGATTCTCATTCTTCTGTGGTATAATTTTTTAAACAGTTCCAATACATACCTGAGTAGGGTGTGATCTGCTGAAGTGTAAGGAACTTTGCATTGTTTTATTTCTGTATCGAAATTAGCATACCTGATTCTTACAGACACTGTTGAGGTGAGCCATTTTTCATGTCTTAGCTGATAGCAGAGCTGTTCTACCATTCCTGAAAGAGTGCTTTCGAGTTTCTGCATATCAATAGTATCTTTAGAAAAAGTATTTTCCGTAGATATTGATTTTTGTTCTGAATAAGAAACCACTGGAGTCTCATCAATACCATTGGCTTTTTTCCAAAGGGTAAGTCCATTTTTTCCAATAAGCTGCTGCAATACATCGACCGGCATTTTAGACAGGGTTTCTATTTTTCTAACGCCTAATCTGGAAAGCAACTCGAAGGTGACGTCACCCACCATTGGTATTTTTTTGATAGAAAGAGGATTCAGAAATGGCTGGATATTCTGTGTTACTAATTCTAATTTTCCTGTTGGCTTCGCTTCTCCTGTTCCTATTTTTGAAACTGTTTTATTGGAAGAGAGTGCAAAACTTATCGGCAAACCTGTATTTCTCATGACTGACTCTGCGACCTCAGTTGTCCACTGATAGCATCCGAAAAACTTGTCCATGCCTGAAAGATCAAGATAAAATTCATCCACACTGGCTTTCTCTACAACCGGTACTTTTTCCTGAATGATTTCAGTTACCAAATGCGACATATTTGAATAATATTCCATATCCCCTTTGATCACCTGCGCTTCAGGACATAAACGAATAGCCATTTTTAAAGGCATGGCAGAACGAACACCAAATTTTCTTGCTTCATAGGAGCAAGAAGCAACTACACCACGATCTCCACCTCCAATGATTACGGGTTTTTTCTCTAATACAGAGTCTCTCAGCCGCTCACAGGAAACAAAGAAAGTATCCAAATCCATATGTGCAATTGCTCTTTCCATGGTGTAAAATTATTACGTTTTATTACAAATTATTGTATATTCGTTGCTATAATTTATAGCAATGTCAATTTTTTCAGAAAACATCAGGTTTTTAAGAGACAAAATGAAAGCATCCCAACAAAAGGTGGGTGATGAAATTTCAATCACCCGTGGTAGGTATGCCACCTATGAAGACGGAAGGTCGGAGCCACCTATTGAACTGTTGGTCAAGCTTTCCAAATACTATAAAGTAAGTATTGATTTGCTGCTGACCGTTGATTTGCGAAAGTATCCGCTGGATGATGTAGTCAACCTTCCCAACAACAGAATTTTGTTGCCAATGAAAGTTGATCATACAGGAGAAAACAGAATTGAAATCGTTCCTCAAAAAGCAAGCATGGGATACCTCAGCGGATATAATGATCCTGAATTTGTGGAGGGACTACAACACCTCTCACTCCCTTTTTTAAGAAACGGAAAGTTCCGGGCTTTTCCTGCCGATGGGGATTCAATGCCACCTTATAATGATGGAACTTATATTGTAGGAAAATACCTGGAAGATAAAAAGGATCTGAAAAAAGGAAAAACCTACATATTTATCACGAAAGACGGTATTGTTTACAAAAGATATTCCAAGCAGAATGATTCCGGAAGTTTTGTAAGTTCTGATAATTCTTTTTACGAACCGTATGAAATCAAATGGTCAGAAGTGTACGAGATCTGGGAGTTTGCATGCAGCATCAACACCCAGGAACTGAGAATTGAAAACTTGGAATACCAAGAGATAAGAAGCATGTTCAAGGAACTAAGATCGGAGATCAGAAGTTCTAATAAAAATATTTAGTAGAGAATATATTTTCGATTAAATATGAAAAAAGCTTTCCTGTTGGGAAAGCTTAAAAACACAAATGATGAAAAAATCCCATTGTGGGATACTCAAAAATAATAAAAAAAGTTAATACAACAATGGGTCAACTCAGTTTATTTAGCGCAGAAGAATTTTATGATTTTCCAAAAGACTTGTTGGAGTTCAGGGAACATTTTCTGACCTTAGAAGAGTCGGATCAGCTTTTTTCTCAACTTCTCGAAAATACTCCTTGGAAACAGAGAACTCAGACGATATATGATAAGAAAGTTTTGACTCCACGTTTGACCGCTTGGTATGGTGATGATGAGAAATCCTACAAATTGGGTGGAAGTGAATTTGAAGTGAATGCATGGACACCTCAATTATTGTCTTTAAAGAATAGGATTGAAGAAGCTTTTGAATATGAATTTAATTCAGTTTTGCTCAATTTATACCGGGACAATAATGACTCAGTTGCATGGCATAGGGATAAGGAAAGCCGATATGGTGACCGTCCTGTCATAGCATCACTCAGTCTTGGACAAACCCGAAAATTTGATTTTAGAAAATTGGATCACCATCAAAGCAGATACAGTATTCCGCTTCCCCATGGATCTTTATTAATGATGAAAGGGGATTTGCAGGAACACTGGGAACATCGCATCGCTAAGTCTGCCTTGCACATGAAAGAACGCATTAATCTTACTTTTAGATTGGTGAGTGAACTATAATATCATAAAAAATAAAATAATAGTTATATGTCTATTTCGTACTACGATTTTAAAAATCTACCCACGCAATCTCAATGCGAATTGGCTTTGGCCGAAGGAAGGATCATTAGTGAAACCTCTAAGGATGGACTAAAGTTTGTACTGTATGAACTGTCAAGTTTTTCAGTTGAGATCGTATATAAGACTATCAATAACAAGATAGAAGGTCTTAGCGTCTTCCAGAATAAAGGAACTCTATGACACATAAAATAATTTTCATTTGTCTGCAGATCAGAAAAAGTGTGATCCGGATCACATTAAAATAGTGACTTGGATCCTGTGTTCAAAACACAGATAAATTCCAACTTTGTAGTATTAACTAAATAAATATAAAAATGAGCAAAAAAGTTTTATTCGTACTTACGAGTCACGATGAATTAGGAAATACAGGTTTAAAGACAGGATTCTGGACAGAAGAATTAGCGGCTCCTTATTATGCATTGTCTGATAAAGGAGTTGAAATCACATTGGCATCTCCAAAAGGTGGTCAGCCTCCAATTGACCCCAAAAGTGAAGATCCATCATCTCAGACTGATGCCACACGTAGAATGGACAATGATGAGGTTTTAAAGGAAAAATTAAAAAACACCCACAAGTTATCCGAAGTCAAAAGTGAAGATTTTGATGCCGTGTTTTATCCCGGTGGTCACGGTCCATTGTGGGATTTGGCTGAAGATGAAGTTTCACAACAACTTATCGTTGATTTCTATAGCAGTAATAAACCTGTAGCATTCGTTTGTCATGCTCCAGGCGTTTTGAAGGATGTTAAAATAGATGACGAATATCTGGTAAAAGGGAAAAATGTCACTGGATTTACCAATACTGAGGAAGAGGTGGTACAGTTAACTGATGTTGTTCCGTTTCTGGTTGAAGATATGCTGAAAAAGAATGGCGGTCTTTACAGTAAGATCGAAGACTGGAGTCCTTATGCGATAGTTGACGGAAGATTGATTACAGGACAAAATCCTGCTTCTTCTGAAAAGGTGGCTGAGGAATTGTTGAAACTTATTTAGATTTTTTGCAAGAGGAATCAGGTAGCTGATCTTCGACTGAAAATAATTCCATTTTTTTTAGGAAAAATTGGGATAATCAGGTCTTTTTTTGAATATAATTAACACCACCATTCACCTTCAAATGTATTGAGTTTCCATAATTTTGTAGAGGAAATTCTTTTAAAAAGGTTTTCATGGTTATTAGTTTTTTATCCCCATATTATTTGGGGATTTTTTTTTCTATAGCAACATAATATGTTAATTGCTGCAATAAAATATTTGAAGTTATATTGTAGATTTTTTTTTAAGAATTGGTATGTAGACATATGTTATTTCAAAACTTATTTCGCCAAGATATTATTAAGAACGCTGTTTTATTTTAGTTCAATTAGCAATATCTTTGGAATGCTTTTTTTAAAACGACAGTCAATCACATGGACGATCAAGATGTCACATATCCGGTCTATTCACCAGCCTCAGTCATTGGGATCTTCAGTAATGCCCTGAAGCTGAATGCTACGGTCAATCTGATCTATCTGAAAGGCAGATATGCTTTTGGTGGTGGTAAATCCTATGGGAACTATTATTATGACCTTTTGTTCTCAGAAGGTGATCATACTTCGATTGGGATTCGTATTTCTACGTTGCTCAGGAGCAAGATTACCAATAATGAGGTCTACACACTCAGAGGCTTTATTGAGAAAAGCATTAAAAATTCTTCGATTGAACTGCGTTTTGTGGTTGATGAGATCGTTCAGCAGGAAGAAAAATCCATCTCCGAAGAAGAACTGGAAAGGTATGGGCTGATCCAGAAAAAACTGGAGACAGGATCAAAAGTGTAAATTCCAGTGATATTGACCACCCAATTTCAATTCAAAGTGACCAGGTAATTTCGGTTTAAATTGACCACCCTTAATTTTGATAAAAACTCT
>NZ_FUZE01000036.1 GCF_900168205.1 Chryseobacterium balustinum | reverse complement strand
GGTCATTTTGGACCGGAAAGTGGTGGTCACTTTGCTCCGAAATCAGTGGTCAATTTACTCCGAAATTAGGTGGTCAATTTGACCGTCTTTTCCACCGTGAGTACCGAAGATGAAGATTATAGAATTTCAGGAACAATAACTTCTTCTATTGACGACAGATATTTTGGGTATGGAGTAGGCGGTACTTTGGCAAAAAATGGTTATGCAGATTTAGTTTCAAATGAGGATATATGGAATGGAAAATTAGAAGAAGGTGCACACTTACAATATTGGGCAAATAAGAATCATCAAGATTGGAATGAATTAAAAAAAGCAATTAAAGATAATTTAAATGGAATTAAAAACAATGATTTTTCTTATGGTCATTCAGTTATCTTTAAATCGTATATTTATGGTAGAGAAGGTGAAATAATTGGAATGAATTATTATGATTATCATGGAATAGAAAATGAGCCTTTTCTTAAAAGTGATGAATACACCCTGCCTAATGTTCCTAAAATATTTATGGGTGCTAATTTAAAAGACATCAAATGATAAAATTAATTTTTATAAGCATTTTAGCAATTCTTATTTCTTGTAAAAAAGATCTTTCTATATCATCTGTAAAGACAGAAAAAAATAAGGATAGTACATACTTTAGAGATAAAAAACAAGTCATTCCTATTAGCGATACAATTAATCATTTTAATTCAAAACCAATTGTATCCTTAGATTCTTTAGATATAAATTTAAGAAAAGAACTTTTAGCTAGAAATAAAGATTTAGATGCAATTTCTTTAAACAAATCTTTAATGGTAGATAATGTATATAATAAATATATAACGAACTTACTATTTCTACCCAATTCGGTTGTTAAAGGAGCCGAATATTCTTCGACAAAAATGAAGTATAGTGTCTTGGATTTGTATTACCCCACAAAAAAAGAGATTCAAGATGTCCTGAAAAATATTGACAGACAAGTTTTATTAAAAACAAATGAGAATGAAAGTTTTATCAGTTATTTTAAATCTTGTGGAATTTATTTACTTATCAGAAAAAATAAAATGACAATCCTTAAAAATAATAATTGCTGGGAAAGCAAATCCTTAAATCAGTTTATCACACACAATAAAAAAAATTATGATAAAATAATTTTTATAAATATCACTTATGATGTTCCTAAAAATAAGGAAGTTGTTAGATTGATCGAGATTGAAAAATAAATATATGATTATCAGTTTTTTTTGGTGGTACAATAACAATTTGAAGCAAATTTTGAAAGTCAATTTAATATTTTTCATAATTAATTTGTAGCTGCAATAATACATGTAACCATTTTAAACTTCACACAAATTTTTGGAAACTTCAAAAACTCTCTGAAGTCGGTGATCAGGTGATTGTGAATTTCGTACACAACCATCCAGACCGACCTTTCGTAATGGGCGGAATGTTTCATGGGGGAACAGCTTTGGGAGGATTTGCAGATAATCGTGTAAAATCTATCATGACCCGAAGCGGACATAAAGTGGTTTTCACAGAAGATGAAAGTATTATTATTACTGATAAATCAGGTAATGAAATTCATCTGGATACAACGGGAAGTAATATTAACATTACAGCTCCAGAGACGATGACATTGAATTGTAAGAATATGTTTATTAACGTTTCTGAAAATATGACCACGAGTGTAGGAATGGATCAGTCTGATACTATTGGGATGAACAGAACCCAAAGTATAGGATTAAACGCTACCCAAAGCGTGGGAGCTATGAAAATGACTTCTGTAATTGGAGATACAAGTATGTTTATTACAGGCAAATTGACGGAAATGATTGAGGGAGATGTTACGAGTGAAGTGAAGCAAGGCAAAACTGTAATTAATTCTGATCAAGGAATTGAAACTACTTCAAACGGATCTATAAGCAAGCATGCCCAAAATGAAGTTCAAAATAACAGTGGCGAACGAAGCAAAAACTACTAATACCTTTAAGAATGAGCAGAACAAGAATTGTAAGAGGGAAGATAATAGAAGTAGTTGAAAAGGATTATGATATTTTTTCTGAAAGTAATATTGTAGACAACGCTGCTGATATGGTAACTGAAAAAGGAGAAACTAAAGGAGTAGTTTATGAAAATCCTTCAAAACCTTCTGCAGGAGAAATTAAAGCTAAGTGTATTGTACAATTTAGACCACATGATAAATGGAACGGTGAATTTGGTTTTGATTGGATAAGAATGGGAGATAACGATACTGGCAGACGAGGCGATAAGTATTGGTACAGAGATATTATTGGAAAATATAGGGATACTGCTAAGAAACTTCAACAAATATATTACGGAGGAAAATTCAAAAAAGAAAATGATAAATATGATAATTTATTGAAAGAATTTAATTTATTTAATATAGTTTGGAAAAATGTCTTATATGTAGTACCTATTCTATCTCTAATGCCTAATAAAACAGCAAAATTTACGATAAAATTAGAGATAAAGGAAGAACCTAAAGAGATAATTTATAAGATTAATTCTAAATATTATAAACTTAATAAGTATAAAATATCACATACATCAGCTGGTAAAAAAACTTTATATAATGATTTAGAGATTACGAATATTGCCTCACATAATAGTTTTGAATATTTGGATGTAATTGCAATTTCAAAAAATGGAATTGAGGAAATTGTAGGCAAAATAAAAATTAATCCTAATAGCCCTGCCAATCAAAAAAAAATGACAGTTGCTCTTATTAAAGTTTATAATTCTAAAGGTAATTTCAGTTCTTTGAATATTGATGCAAGAAAGAAAGAAGTTACAAAATATTTAAATCAGGCATTAATCGTTCCTAGCTTCGTAACCGCAAATGTTTATATAAATAGACTAAATAGAATTCAAAAGAAAAAGTTTGAAGATTCATATAATTATGTAGGACCTACATCTAATGATGTTTTTGATGTATTATATGATACGATGGAACAATTTGATTCTAAATATAAAAATTACATGAAAATTTTCTTTATCGATGATGTTGCAGGAGGGTTATTTGGCCAAACTTTTGATATTGGCGTTCCAAAAAAATCTGTAATTGTATTAACAAATGGCTTTAATGATAGTACTTTGGCACATGAGGCACTACATGCCATGAATTTATATCATACTTTTGATAATGACAGTAAACATACTTTTTTAGCTTATGAAACAGATAATGTGATGGACTATTCGGATATTGAAAATAGAAAATTTCCAGTTATATCAACTTTTTCTTGGCAGTGGAAAATTTTACATAAATTTATAAATTAAGTTATAATGAAAATATTTTTTTTACTATCCTTTATTGGTATAATATCTTGTAATGGACAAACAAATAAAGACACAAATATGCTTGATTTAGAATATTTAAAAAAAAATGGGAATGTTTCATCTATTTCTTATAATGGTGCTGTGAGTATTCCTGAAGATAACAAATCTTCTGTGAAGCATTATAAATTATCAGAGATAAAAAATAATATTAAAATCATTACTGAGGGTGATGAAGAAATAGGTTTCATTAGGACAATTAATGATACGGATTATACTACTATTACAGAATTTGATGGAAAAGGCTTTCCTAAAAAATCAGAAATAAAATCAACATATGGTTTTTATGTAAATCAAGTAGAATATGATCAAAAAGGAAATCCTTCTAAAGAAATTAATTATGATTTATTATTTAAATTCAAAGCAAAGGATATCCTAAATTATATGAAAAATAATGATTTTAATTTAGATAAAAAATATTACCAAAATATTTTATCATCTGAAGTTCCTCCACCTACTATTCTTAGAGGTACTGCAGATGAATTTAAACTTTTAATTCCTGAGTTAAAATTAAATAATGAATTTGTTTGGATAATTTCAAACGTAGAAGGTAGTTATAAAGGTAATAAGGGAATTTATTTATTATGTTTAGATGGCAATACTGGAAAGGAACTTCTTGTAAAAAAATATTTAGGAAAAAAATCTGGTAAAAATGGTATAGGTACTTATCCCAATTATGAAACAATTTTAATATCAAAATAATTTTCTATTTTTTTATATTTAATATATGTTTGTTAATTTGTGCTAATCTTTCTCTTAAAAATTTCTTAAAATTAATCATATTCAAGAGATAATTTTATTTAATATAATTCAAAACTCCTTTATACAAAGGGGTTTTTCTATGTTTAAATCTAAAAGTAGTAGAACTACTACATCAAATCGTAGTATTACTACAAAAACTGAGATTTATCATATTTATAGCTCCAAAAGAAATCAATGGCTCTATCTTTGAAATAGAAATAACAACCAAATCACAAAATATTAACTGTTTAAAATTTACAAAACATGGCAGACAATTCAAGAGGAATCTTAAAATTCAACGGAAGCGAAGGACAAAAATTACTAAAGCTTAATTACAGCGTGTCAAGATCTACAGACGTTTCAGGACGTGTAGCATCAGACCCTTCCAACGCAATTATCAAATTAACTATTGAAGCGACAGAAAAATCTGAAGTTCTTGAAAGTTTGCTTAATGGCAAGTACAAACCAACAACTGGTGAAATTACTTTCAACAAATCTCACGAAGAAGGTACTTTAATTACCTTAAACTGGGAAAACGGATACGTTATTCAGCACGAAGTAGATTTTGATGCAATAGATCAAAATTCTATGTTAATCAGCTTTATAGTAAGTGCAGAAAAAATCAACTACGGTGGAGCTGAGTACGCAGGTGTTTGGCCTGGAGCTTAATTTCTCGCTTATGAAATGATTAATGTGTATGAATAAAACTATTCATACACATTTTCGATATACTACCATTTTTGTTGTAAAACATCCTTAATTTCAAACTTTCCGGTTATGAATCAAAGTGAAGTAAACGAAATTCAAGAATTAAATTCATTCAAATATGCTTGGTACAGAAACGGAAAATATTCTGTAAACGTCAAGTCATACCTTACCTTAGGCAACGGAGAAGCAAACGAAACAGAAACAGAAGAAATCTGGGAAATCATTCCCGGAGAGTATAAGCATATTGATCTTCTTATTTCTGATAAAAAATATATTCATTTTGATGCTCAGATGAAACCTTTCTATGAAATTTTAGATCAGGTAAACAAAGCAACTGAAAATCTCGCGTTACTTCTCAGTGAGGATAAAACCATTGATAAAATTGAAAATGAAGAGGAAATTATAGATAAATGGGAAGAGATTAAACGAAAAGAACTTCGTTTTCTGCAATTGGTAAAAGATTCTTACAATGAGATCATCAATATTTATGATAAAGAATTTCAGAGAATTGATGATAATATTAAAGCAAATCTTCTTTATCAAATCCTTTTTTATCCGTTTCCGAATACCGGAGTGAACTTTACAAATGAAGGTCAATTCAAAGAACGAGAATTTCTTTCAACCCTTTTTCCGGGAGAAAAAATAGTGTACGATACAAACTATCAGTTTGTGGATAATAAAGATAAATTTCAGATGAATATCAAAGGAAATCTTAAAAGTCATACTGGCGATTTTGATGAAATTTATGCTCAAAATTATCAGAAAGCTTTAAATATTCCATTAGAATACGATTTGATGATGGAAGGAGAATATATATATAATCTCGATTCCGTTTTATCAGAAATTGTATTTCATGTAAAAGAAAAGCTGAACGAAAAAATGCTGTATGTCTGCAGATATCATATTCAATTAATACCATAACCAATATGAGTCAACTGTATATCGCACAAGGAACTCCGCTCATGTGTACGAGTGGAAGACGGCTGATCGGAATAGGAGTCAGTTCTCAGTCGAGCGTTTACCTTAAAAATGGCTCAAAACTGATGGCGACAGAAGACGATCGTTTCAAAGACAATTTCATCTGTCCGCAAATGATGATTGCCGGAGCTGTTGCCGGAGTCGGAATTGCCGCTGCATTTGGTGGCGGATTGTTTGTTTTGGCTGCTGCAGCTTGGGCTGGAAGCGCACTTATTGATGATTGTCTGAATATTTGTTCATTTCTTACCAAAGGAAGCGACTGGACGAATACGCATCAAAAAGTGAGAGTTGAAGGTAAAAAACCTCTTCTTCAAAATTCTACTTTAAATTGTTTTTTGGGTGGAACGGTCAAGTTTCATCTTCCTACACCTGCTAAGATTACAGAGTTAAGCAACGCCGCATCGATGGCGCAGGATTCTTATAATGATAATTCTGATGAAGCAGCACAAATTGGTGAGTATACAAGAATGAATACTGATGACCAGGCAGTGCTAGACGAAATGTTTGATCCCGGAACTTTTACTCCTGAAGATTTTAATACGAATCGTGACGATGGATTTTACGCTTCTTTATACAAAAATAATAATACAGGAGAGTATTTTGTAGCTTTCAGAGGGTCTGAACCTAAAGGAATGCAGTTTTATCATGACTGGTTTATAGAAGATGGCGGACAGGCTTTTGGTGCCCAGACTCCACAGATCGAAAAAACAATGCGTCTGGCGGATAAAATGAACCAAGCAACCAACGGAAATGTCTCTTTTACAGGACATTCTTTGGGAGGAGGAAATAGTGCAATGGCGTCTTATTACACAGGATTACCGGCTTATACTTTCAACACAAGAGGTGTGCACCAAAATACTTTAGATTTTTTAGATGAAAATAATGCGGTAGGATCTACTTCCAATATCACCAATTACAGTACCAGTAATGATATTCTTAATGCACTTCAGAATAACAGAGAAGGTCTTTTATCAACTCTTGCGATTTCAAGAATTCCCGGACTGAATAATTTGGCGCTTTTCGGTGGGCTTACAGGTGCCGTTCCACGAGCTTTAGGCGAACAAAACGAAATTTTCGGGTACATTCCGGATAATGAAGGAATGAATCTGAAAACATTCGGAAGCGGTCACAGCGCATATGCAGATGCTGTAGAAGCGATGATTGCAACCATTAATACCAATGTAATTGCAGTAAACCCTTAATCCATGAAAAAAATAATTTTTTTAATCTTTTTTACCATGACTCTATTTTCCTGTCAGGATACAAGATCCCGAAAAACTCAAAACAAAGAGCAATACCCTCCTCAAAAACTTTTTGAAGGAAAACAACTACAGGCTGCACAGAAAATTTTTGATGAAGATAATTCAGGGTTAGAAAGTGTTTTAAAAGATGAACCGCAAATCATCAACCAGCTGAGTGATACTAAAGGATATACGTTACTAATGTATGCTTCTGTTGTAGAAAATCTTCCTGCAATGGAAATTCTCCTTAAAAACGGGGCAGATCCCAACATTGTAGTTCCGAATGAAGGGTTAGGCTTACCACTATCTCACGCAGTTGCCTTGAATAATTACGAAATGGCAAAGCTTTTATTTAAATATAAAGCTAATCCAAATCCTGAATTAGGGAATAGTCCGCTTTGCAATGCAATGACTTTGGGAAATGAACAAACCGAGAAAAAAATGATCGACTTTTTGTTGGATAATGGTGCAGATATTAATCATACTTCTTATTTAGGGCACAATATTATGGAAGAAGCAGCACGTAATTTATCTCAATTCCGTATCGCATTATATCTTTTAGAAAAGGGAGGAAATCCCAAAATAAAAGGAACTGAGCTTTCTCCAATGGCAAAATATATTGAGTATGAAAAAAAGAAAACAACGGAAAATAAGAATCCTAAAGCTGTTGTTTATTACGAAAACCTATTGAAAGTCTCAACAATACTTCAAGAGAAATATCATATTACATTTCCTGTAAAAGATGATCCGAAGGCAGAAGCAAAACTGCGAATAGAATTGTATGAGAAACTGAGCGATAAAGACAAAAAATCTGTGAACTTTAATAAAAATTATGGCGAAAACAGATATAAAGAAGATAAGAAATTGCTGTCTCAATAAAATGTAATTACATAAAAATGAGTCGTAGTATTACTACAAAAATAAAAATTTTAGGCTTAAATTTTTTCTGTCAGTATTAATATGATTAAATTTAAAATAGCAAGAAGAACAAAAATTTTCATATTATGATAACATGAAAATTTTGTCATCTCAGATGAGATCAGATAAAACAAAACACCAAATTCACAAGTTTAAAGAAAAAATATTATGTTTCAGGATAATACTATAAAACCACAGCTTTCAGAAGAAATAAAGACTGGCGCTGCCCAAAATCTAAAGGAAGAAGTTTCAACAAAAATAGCAGATAAAGCCAGCGAAAATATTAATAATGTAAACTCTAAGATTAGCGAACCCATCAATGGAGCAGTTCAGAAATCTAATATGTTTATGAATCAGATGGCTCAAACCAACAATCCAGCAGTTTTAGAAGAAAAAGTTTGGGCAAATCAACCTACCTCAAAAATTCACAATGCTTTGGCAATTCCCACAAGCCAGATTTTAGGAATCAATAGAGTGGTAAAGCTTGATTTGATTATTGAAGGTAAAGAAATAAAGCATTTTAAGCATTTTAAATTAAATCAAAGCGCCATAAAACATCATGAATTCAGCATTACCCTTGCTCATGATACTCTTGGCTCTGCAGAAAATCATAATCTTGAGGAAGCTCAGAACTTTTTAGGAAAAAGACTGACTGTAATTTTTAAATATAAAGATGTCATCGACGGTCCTGAAAGAAATTTTGTAGGAGTGATTACAGAAGTAGGTTTCAGTCAGGAAAAAGGCAGTTTAGGAAATATTGTATTAAGTGGTTTCAGCCCGACGATACTTTTAGATGCTGCTCCGCATATTCAGAGTTTTGGAGGAGCTCAACCGATCAGTTTGAATAGTATTGCAGATCATGTCATCAAAGAAGGGCTTGGCGGAAATAAATTCGACTTTAGAGTAGATGCACAATATGGAAATGTTTCTTATAGTTCGCAATATGAAGAAACGCACTACAATTATTTGGCAAGAATGGCAGAAGCTTATGGCGAACAGTTTTTCTACGATGGAGAAGTGCTTCATTTTGGGAAACTTCCACCTTCAGAGCAGCCGGTTAAACTGACTTACGGAAGCAACGTCAGTGATATAAAAGTACGTATGAAAGCACAACATGTGAATCCTTCATTCTACGGATACAACAGCAGTAAAAACGAAAAACTGACGACGGGAAGTTCAAAAATTACCCACGCTTCAGATATTGCAAAACGGGCTTACGAAATTTCAGAAAAAACATTTACCACGCCATCTTTAAGAGTTGCTCCGATAAAAGCGGCATCTTTTATGGATATTGATGCTTCACAAAAAGGAACAGCCGGAAGCAACGCTTCACAGGTATTCATTACTTCAGGAGAAACTACGGTTCCATTTTTATATCCTGGTTGTACGGCAGATGTGGAGATGAGAAAAGCTGATTCTAATCAGACATCTTATTTCACCAAATTAATGATGATTGAAGTAACTCATGAAGTGGATGCAAGAGGATATTATACAGGAAATTTTGAGGCGATTGCTGCAGACTGCGGTTATATTCCCCGCCCTGAGTTTGAAAATCCCAGAGCAGAAGCGCAATTTGCGAAAGTTACCGCAAATGCAGATCCTTTAAACCAGGGTAGAGTTAAAGTTCAGTTTGACTGGCAAAGTGGACAGGATACTTCAGAATTTATCAGAGTAATGACTCCTGATGCCGGAAGTAGTGATAAAGTCAATAAAAACCGTGGATTCATGGCCATTCCGGAAGTTGGTGATCAGGTAATTATAAATTTTGTTCATCAACATCCTGACCGACCGTTTGTGATGGGAGGAATGTTTCATGGAAGTATAGGAGCAGGAGGTGGAACCGGAAATAATATTAAGAGTCTGAGTAGCAGAAGTGGTAATAAATTGGAGCTGGATGATGGGGCAGGATCTGTTTATTTAACTGATCAAGGAGGTGCGAATATGAAATTTGATGGTGCCGGAAATGTAGTTCATCATGCGAATAACGATAGTACCAAGACTATTGGAAACGATAAAACAGATAAGATTGGAAATAACAAAAAACTAGAAGTAGGATGTGATCATATTGCAGATGTAGGTAATACTCATAAGGTAGCGGTTGGTGGAGAAAATAGTGTTCTTATGATGGATAAGGATGGAAATATTGATCTGACAGGTATTAAACAAATAACTTTGAAAGTTGGTAGCAGTGAAATAAAAATTACCACAAATAAGATAACTATAACAAGTGAAGAGGTAGATATAAATGGTGGTGGAGCGACAGCAAATTTAAAAAAGAAAACAGTAATTAAAGGTACAACAGTCGATATCAATTAATGGGAGAGAATATTTTTAAACACGTGATAAAAAAAGAAGATACATTAGAATCTTTAGCTGATCAATACGGTACTAATATTGAAGAACTTATAAAATATCATAATTCGTTTAGTGGAGTCACAAATCTAATTGTTTCCAATGTATTACCAATGCATTTAGATTATATTGTCATTGATAGAAATTTTATTAAGAATAAAGAAATTAATAATGCTGAAAATGGGAAGATAAATCTGAACAATAAAGCAAGATATCGCTGTGAACAAAACAATTTAGTTTTAGTAGATGGTAATCCAAATTTCTCTGCGCAAACGAAGACTCAATATTTATTATCAAATAAGCAGGATATTAGTTTTTCATTATTAAATGCAATCTTGGAGGATTATGTAACTGCAGTACAACCTGCAGGTATGGAAAGTGCTTTCGAATTGATAAAGCATATAGAACAGATTAGAAGTGATATTACCTTTGCTCATTCAGAAGGTAAAATAAATAAGGTTATCAATTTAAAAGAGCTTCAAGAAAAGTGGGAGTTTTTTTTAGATAAAACATCACAGAATATCTCTTTTTACAACGAGTTAAATAATAAATCTCCCGAAGTTATAAAGGATTTTATAGAAAATGGAAGAAAAGAATTTTCGAATGAACATATTTTTTCTGAAGTAATTAGCAAAAATCTTTTTTATCATACACTTATTAATGTTTACAAAAATAATGATGCTAATGAATATTCATTTACTCAGCAATCTCAATTGTTTCCCAATATTATGTTGAATGTAAATGTTATAAAATCAATTGTTACAGAAGATGAAAATAGTACAACCTATCGATTAGTAGGAGTATTAGACAGGAGTAAATTGAATGAAGTTGAAATAAAAAACTTATATGAGCAAATGTATCAGCCAATAATAAAGTTTTCTTTTACAGAATTCGATTATATCTATCGAATTACTTATCAAATAGAAAATAGTACGGGACAGCTTATAAAATCTTCAGCTTCAATAAAAGAGTTCGTTAAAAATAATTATGATGTCATTACCAAATTTGAACTACGTAGAGTAGAATTATAATAATATGAATACACAAACAATTACTAAAGGGAAGGCATATTATCACGATGTAATAATTAAAACAGCTTATCTGTATCTTCCGATATTTGCCGTAATAATATTAGTATGTTCTTTTTTTGAAAAATTTAGATTTATCTTATATTTTACTGTTGTAGGTGCATCTTACGGATTTATTCTTAATCAGCTGAAGAAGAAATATGTAAATGTAGAGTTTGATTCTGAAAATATATTATTAGGCGAAATTATAATCAATACCAAAGATATAGAAAGTTATTATCTTTCCTTGCCTCTGAACGAATTGCTTATGTTAAGAATTAAAACAAAAAATCAAAAAGATTTAGCAGTTTACATAGACAAAGATTTAAAAATGACAATAGAATCATTTTTTAATAGAAATTCAATAGAGTCTGTAAAAAAAAACTATGATAATTACTTAAAATATGGACATCTGATATTTCCTTTTGTTGGTTTGATTATTAGTGCAATTGTCTATAGTATTTATAATTATTTCAAATACAAAGTATGAGTAAGGCTTATATACCAAAAAATACATGGGTGGTTTGTACAATGCAACAAAACCCAGGGCCTGGAAAATTAATTCCAACAAAGTTTTCAGGAGAAAGAGAGCAGTTTTCGGTTTTGTTTAAAGGAGATAAAGAACGTATTTTTCTTACTGTGGGAGATAGAAATACAGCTGAAAAGTTTGTATGTAAAAAACCGATGAATATGTGGCTTGCGATAGGAGGATTAGTAGTTGGTTTAATTTTAGCATCAAATCCTATCGGTTGGGTGGTTATAGGAATTTGTGCGGTAGTATTGGTTGCCTCTGTTGCTATTGCGATCGTTACACACGATTGTTCAGGACCACTAAAATCAGGTAAATGGGTAGATGTTAAAGATGATGTATTTTTTGATAAACAAATTGCAATTATAGAAACATCTCTTTTAACTTGTGATAAGGGCGGTGTTTTAAAACCTATAATTGACGAAAAAACAGCTCGCAAAGCTGCTAAAGCAATAGCATTTGAAAATTTTAAAGAAGCTGCCGTAACTACTGTTGCAGCAATTGCAACAGGCTTTCTTATGGGAAAAGGAGGAGGCTTTTTTAAAGCGATTGGTGGGCTTTTTTCCAAATCAGGAGCATTACTGACAATAGGTGGAGTTGCCACAACCTATGCATTAACATCTTATCAGAGTAGTGTAATGAGGGGAAGTGAAGAATATGCAGATAATGATCTCTATCAGAGAATGAATAAGGCTGAAGCAAAAGACTGGAGCGATCCCAATACAACGGTTAAGGAAACTACGGATGCTTATGGGAATGCAGCTGCCTCATTAGCACCACCAAATCTTGCTGACTTTGTTGATGTATACAAAACAGGTGGATTAGTAATTGAAGATGCAGCATTAAGACAAAGGGTTGATCAGCTTTCTTCAATGAGTCGTCAACAACTTCTTAGAAATCCAGCTGCACAAAGTGTATGGAATGACATCAGAACAAATCCCCGTCATCAAAATGTTTATGATGCAATTAGGAGAAACAGTATTCATAATCAAAACAGATTCACTCCGGGAATGCGAAATGGTGCCATGAGTGCATTAAATGATAATTTACAGAATAATAAATGGTCTTTAAAAAATCCTAATTCTTTAGCTCAAAAAGGATCTTCTTCACTATTATTCTTCGTCCCTTTGATTGGTGGATATTTTTCTGAAAAAGCAAGAAGAAAACTTGCTGAAATAGCTGTAAATGATAATTCAGCTACAATTGATGTTAGGACAGCTAATTAAAATAAAAATTTATAAAAATAGATAGCTGTGAAAACATTTTTATGGAATATAAAGGTAAAATATAACTGAAAAGAATATAGTAAAGACTCAATTACTATTTCTAAAATCATATCAATTCCTACTCACTCACAATTTTGTAAGTTCTTTCTTTCCGCTAAAACAAAAAATATCTTTGTGAAAAATATTTACAAATGAATTTAGCCGAAAATATTATAGCTTTTCATCATTATTCTTTAAAAGTTACAGATTTTGATGCGACTTTAAAATTTTATAAAGCATTGGGGTTTGATGAGGTACATTCTTGGGAATTGCCTTCATTTAATCTGAAGAAAGGAATGATGCTTTACAACAAAAAGATCAACTGTCATATTGAGTTGTTCGATAAAGATGCTCAAATTCCGACTCAGGGAAGAAAGAGAAATTCTGATGATGAATTTATAGAAAATTCTATTTTACACATTTGTTTTGTGGTAAAAAATGCTGAAAAAGCAAGAGAAGAGGCATTGAAAATCGGCGCAAAAGATCTGAGTGAAGGTATTTTTGAAATCAGTTTAGCTAACGAAAAAAAATATGTTGAGGTAAGAAATAGCCTTGTGTACAGCCCGAACGGTGAAGTCATTGAGTTTTTAGAGAAAGTGAAATTTTGATTTAACTAAAATCAAGTGTATTAATGTGTAGAAGTAAATTCAAAACTTTTTCACCTGTTTTCGTCAAAAAATATTCAGACTTTACTTTGTCTTTATTATTTTCGATAAGTTCCGCTTCCTGTAATTCTTTAAGTTGTTTTGCCAACATCCGATCAGTGATCGAAGAGGGAAGTACGGTTTTAAAATCAGAATAACTCAATATGTTTTCATCTAAAGCAAACAGGATTGAAACTTTCCATCTTCCGCTGATTTTTGATAAAATTTTGTGAGCGTTACAGTAATTCTGTAAAATGGTATCATTGGCAGAATTGGTTGAGCTTTCTTTTTTCATTTAGCAATTATAAAAAAAGAAAATCAGAACTAAAATTTTTAATTCTGATTTTCCTTTAATATGGTAAAGAGTAATTGATTTATTTAGATTCTAAATCAACAGTATAGCTTTTAGGGCTGTATTTTGTAAGTGATCCGGTTGCCGCATCAATACCGACACCGATGGCGCCCCCAAGAAGAATGTTAAGTAACGTTACCGGATTAAAAGTTTTGGTAAGCTTCACTTCTTTTGTTTCGAAACCTTCTTTTTCAAACATCACCATTTGTTTACCCAAACCTCTCGGGATTTCTGCTGTACAAGGTGTTAAACATTTTTCAATTCCTTTGTGGATTACTTTTGCACCTTCCGGTGTTGTAGTAAATGCGATTGAATCTTTGGTTCCTGTAAAAATAGTTGCACAAGATGTTGTAGAAAGTACAATGCTTAAACCTAAGACAAGTGATAAAGCTCTTTTCATTTTTGATTATATATCGTTTTAATTTTATTGCTGAAAAAGTAAATTTTATCTCTGTAATTTTCAGCGGTGCGAAAATATATTTTTTAAATTGAATAAAAAAATATTCACTGTCTTCAGAATTAAATTATTTATTTAAGAACAAAATATTTTCAACTTCTTTTTCACTTTTATTAGGATAGTAAATCTCTTTAATTTGATTATACCAAATTGATTTTGCGAATTTTGATTTGTTAATTGATGCTGTAATAGAATTTGAATAATAAACTTTACTGTTGATTAATAGTTTAAATCTGATTTTAGTTTTAAAGTTTCCGTAATATTTTTTTGATCTTAAACCAATAATTTCTCCAAATTTTACATTAATTTTATTAAGATAAGATATTCCACAATCAGAGTTAACCCAAAACTCAATTGGTTTCCAGTTTTTATCTTGAGTTAGGGCTTCCTGAATAATACATAATTTATTATCTTGAGGAATAAATTGTAAATCTTCTTGCGTGTTGTTTTTCACATATATGGAAAATAACGAATCATTTTTAATTTCAGCAATTACCAAAATTGAATCTTTATTACTCTTCCTGAATAACTTTTCTATCCTTACATCAGATTTAAAATCATTATCAATTTGATTTTCATTTAAAAAAAGTTCAGTCTGTATATTTTGAGAATATATAGTGAAGGATAATACTATAGAACAGAAAGTAAATAGTTTTTTCATTATTGTGAAATGTTGGTTAGGTTTAATTTTAAAAATCAAAACCTTTTTCCTTGAGTTTTGTAATATTAAAATAAACTCCCGGCAATTTATATTTGTCTTTTTCTAAACTTAGATAATCACAATCGCCGGTTAAACTTTGGGAAGCAATTTCTAGCTGCAAAATATTCATCACTACATATTCATGGCTTACCGTAATTACATGAAATCCTGTTGTACAATCTCTTCCGTCTCCTGAACTAAAAATAGCACCGAATAAACCATAGAAATTATGAGAAACTTTTTTTGCCATTGCCTCGTTGCCGTCTAAATGATAAATGTAAGCGAGAAAATTCATCACACGAAGATTGAGAGGAAAATCATTCAGTGCTACATTAGAGATTTTTATAATTTCGGCGTAATCAGATTTTTTTAAATCTTTCTTTTGAAAATAAGAATTAAGTTTTTTCTCATTTTCTGAAGTTTTATACGGATGATAATCTTTCTGAAAGGTATAACCAAAATACAAATGCTTGTATTGATCATTGGTAATGAGTGTGTCATTTGCTTTTAGTTTATCCATCAATTTCGGATAATAATATTCTGAATCTTTATTTTCAATATTTTTTTGAATGACTTCATATTCTGGAGCTTCATATTCTTTTGTTTGAGAGTAAATAAAACCCGAGACAAAAAGTAGAGAAAGAAATAGGATATATTTTGTCATGATTTTTTAGAATATTTTAATTTCTATTTTCTCGTACTGCACGAATCAGTTTTTCATTTCTCTTTTCAGCTTTTGAATTTTGTAATGATAAAGCTGCCCAAATCGCTGCAGGAATCCAACCCAAAATGGTAATTTGCAAAATAAAACAGATAATTCCTGTAATGATTTTTCCTCTTACAATGAAGGATAAAAATGGAAGTAAAATAGCGAGTAACATGGTTTTGAGTTTTTAAAATAATTGATTTTTAATGTGAATGTGGATCAAAATACGCCTTGAAAGTGAGTGGGTTTTCGCTCATATTTTCGGCAGTTTCCAAATATTCATGATATTCTTCGGGATTCATTCCCATATCAACCATCACGATGGCAATATTGGTGTACAGATTTTTATCTTCTGAACCCAAATCTAATGCGATTTTTAAAACAGCAAGAGCCGTTTCATATTCACCCGAATCACATAAAATAGCACCAAGATTAACCAAAGCAGATATGTTTTGAGCTTCAATGGTCAAAATATCTTCAAGCTCTTTAATCAAAAGATCATTGATGTCGTCCCAATAATCTTCATTTTCCCATCTTTTTGCCTGAAGTTTTTTTACATTTTCCAGTCTTTGGTCTATATTATTCATGCTGTAAAATTACGGAATTACCAATACTTATTTTCTATTTTCTGCGTTTTTCAAATAACCATTTGGGAATTTCATCCGTTACCAAAAATGGAATCACAATATTGTTATGATTGAGATTGGTGAAAGTTGTAAAGATCAAATTTTTATTGGAAGAAAGTTTATTGTACAATTCAACGCTGCCAATGTATGGGTTTTCATCATCTTTTTTACCGTGAATTAACCAGATGTTTTTTTCTTTAATTTTAATAAGATTCGAAAAATCAGGAACCGAAGCCACGGAAACAATCGCAGCAAATGCATTAGGACTCAAATTCATAAGATTTTGAGCGGTAGAACCTCCCATTGAATAACCGATCAGATAAATCTTATTTTTATCAATATTGGGATATTCTTTTTCAAGATCTTTAATCAATTTCAATAGAGTGGAAACGTCGTTGGATGGCTTTGAAACTTGAATGCCATCTTTATCAATCTCATAATTTGTGGAGCGTTTATTAAATTGTGGTGCTACAACGTAACATGGGAACCTTTCATAAATTTCATCCCGTAACCATATTTTAGCAAATGGCTCAAGTTGATTTTCATTATCATTTCCAATCCTTGTGGAATTATGAAATGTAATAACCAGCGGGAACTTCTCGTTTGTACGGTTATTTTTAGGCGTTAAAAATCTGTATGGAATTTGAATGTCATTGTCTACAAATATTTTCTTTTGAAATGTATTGGTATTTAAACTGTTTAATAATTTTCTATTGTTCAAAAAGGTAAGCGTATCGACTTCTGTATCCCGAAATTCTTTCTTTTGTCCAAAAGCTTGATTTATGGTAATTATCAATAAAAGTATTATTAGATTCTGGTTGATTTTTCTTTTATTCATGGTGTTTTTGAGCACATGGAAGTTTAAAAATTGTGATGAAATATTTAGATATTAAAAACTCTTTCAAAATATGCTAATAATATGAATTTTTCATTTTTTTGCCTGAAGTTTTTTTATCATCTACAAATTAATCCAAATTTTCCCAATACTGTTTAGTAACCTGAAATAAATCCATTTTCTTTCTGGAATAATCAATTTGTTTTTTGAAACTCATCCCGTTTTTCAATGCCACATTTTTCGAATTTTCATTTTCTGGAATTATAATAGAGACCAATCTGTCATGAAACTCACTTTCAAAAGCAAAATCTCTGCATTTTTTTGCCGCTTCTATCGCAAAACCTTTTCCCCGAAATTGTGGAAGAATTGAATAGGCGATTTCTAATTCAAACTCATTTTCAACTTCACGAACTAATAAACCGCATTGACCAACAAGCTGATTGTTTTCTTTTGAAATCAACACATTTTGTCCGCCAAGATTATTTTCATATCTATGGAATGTCCATTCAAACCATTTTTCGCAACGTTCTTTTGGCGTTTCGAAATTATCCATTCCGAGCATTTTTGCAGTTTGCTCATCTTCGAATAGTTTAAGCCAGTTTTCAAAATCGGAATTTTCTAATTTTCGAAAGAGAAGCTTTTTTGTTTGTTGGTTTGTGAGGAGGTATTTCATTTTTAATTTAGAGTATTTTCTTTGCTACTGCTTCAAAATTTGTTGGTGGAAAAATCAATGATTTACGGCTTGGTAAGGGTGATGATTTTACAACACATGATCATACAAAACAAATATTTCAAACTTACCAAAAAATATTATATGAAGGACTTACCTGAGAATTTAGCCAAACCGATGATGTGTGAGTTTATTTAAGGTTTTAAATATTATTAAATGAATTATTAAAGCTAAAAAAGTTGGTAAAAATAAAATTCCAGAATAGAAATTCCAGCATATGGATTAATAAAATTGCTTACAACGTTTGGGGCTTGGGGGAGTGGTGGAAACTGAAGCGGAAAGTTTCAATTTAGCTACACAGTAAACAAAAGCCAATTAATTGAATAAATTTAAGAAAAAAGTTAACAATTGGTTTTTTGCGGAATAGAAAGCCGAAACTTTAAAATTTAACCTTAATCCGACATTGTGCCACTTGTTGGTTGTAGCCAAAATATTGTTGATTACCAAATAGTTTCAAAATATTCGCAAACAATTTTCATTTCTTCATTTGGTTTTTCACCAAATTTATTCATTTCTTCAGTATAATAATCCCAATGAACCTTTTTCCAATATTCTAAAGTTTTATCACCTTCACCTTCAAGTTGAGCATATTCAGATGTAATATCTTTATATTTTACAATTTCGACCTTTGTTGTTCGAATAATTGCTTTAGGATTTCCATTCCAATCTGTAACAATGGCAATATCTCCAACTTTTGGAAGTTCCTCTTTATTTTTTTCAAACCACCAAACCGATGGTGAAGTTGCTTGTTTTATTTTTTTTACTACTAAATCGGCACATTCATCAGCATCCTTTTTATTGTCACAAAAGTAAAATGATTGTGGTTGTATCGTATTTTTATATTCAATATTATTTTCTTGAAATTCTTTCCAATACGCTGTCATATCAATTTCTTTTTTATTGCAAGACAATAAACTTATAAAAATAAAAAGGAATATAAATTTATACATGCTTTTTTCTTTGGTTATGGGTAACGTTTCGGGGCTTGGCGATGGTGGGCAAATCGAAGCTGAAACTTTCAACTAAAATACAAATTTCTACCGAAGCACAAAGCTCCAAGCTGCACCCTACCCCCCGCCTGACACAAAACCCTTGTTGAACTAAACCTCCGGTAGCTTTTCCCTTCGCTGTTTTATTAACTTTGGTAAAACAACAAAAAATCTTTAAAATGGCTACAAAAAAAAATCT
>NZ_FUZE01000008.1 GCF_900168205.1 Chryseobacterium balustinum | reverse complement strand
GTGAAACGAACCTTGGAAAGTTTTGGAATTGCAAGAAGCAGCTTTTACAAATGGTATCAAAGCTACCTCGAATACGGCTATGATGGCTTGGAAACCACGAAAAGAACAAACCGTAGGCAATGGAATAGCATTCCTGAAAGACAGAAAGACCTGGTGGTAGAGATCGCTTTGGAACACACCGAATTATCTGCAAGGGAACTGGCCTACAAAATTACCGATGAGCAAGGTATTTTTATTTCAGAATCTAGTGTTTACCGGATTTTGAAGCAAAGAGACTTAATCCCGGCACCGAATCATTTTCTTCTTTCGGCAGCAAATGAGTTCAAAGACAAAACGGAATTTGTGCATCAAATGTGGCAGACAGATTTTACTTATTTCAAGATCATTGGCTGGGGATGGTACTATCTGAGCACGATTTTGGACGATTATAGCCGCTACATCATTCACTGGGAGCTATGCGACTCAATGAAAGCCGAAGATGTGAAACGAACGGTGGACACAGCCATTAAAAAAGCGAAATTAAAGACCAAAGTCAAACCGAAACTGCTCTCGGACAACGGTTCCTGCTACGTCTCCAATGAGTTGAAAAGTTATCTGAAAGACGATTTAAGAATGAAACAGGTTCACGGAAAACCGATGCATCCGCAGACCCAGGGCAAGATTGAACGTTATCACAGAACGATGAAAAACGTATTGAAACTAAATCATTTTTATCACCCCGAGGAACTCATCCGAGCACTGGAGAAGTTTGTAGAAAACTACAATAACAAGCGCTATCACGAGTCGATAAACAACCTCACTCCAGCAGATGTGTACTTCGGAAGATCAGAACAGATTTTGGAAAAAAGAAGGCAAACAAAAGCGGAATCCATCCGAAAAAGAAGACAAATATATAATCAACAAAAATTAGTAAGTTTATAAATCGAAAATCCTCCTTAAGGATTTAAACTAAAATGTCTAAGTTGGTTTGAAGACGTACAAGCTAAGGTGTATAAAAATTTAAAATTTATTAAAAATTTGTTCATTAAAATTATGTTAAAATTGAAATTTGTTTTATTTTCTGATTTAAACATAATAAGGTGGCCCCCTGTCTTTAAGATTAATAAAGATTTTATCAGCAATAATGCATTGCTCTCTGTTTAGAATTTTGCATTTCAAACGAAAAGAAGATAACAAAAACTTAGATTCAATGACGAGATAAGCTTTTTCTATTTCTTGATTTCTAATAAGGATTAAAGAGCTTTTCTGTTGAGATTTGATAAGAAATTTATTAGATTCAGACTCTTTAAAAAGATTTAATTCTTCTTTTTTCGGGATAAGTTTTTTAGAAACTTTTGAGAGTACGTTTTGTTTTACAGCCTTTGCTGGTGTTTTTGTGTATTTAATTTTATGTTTTTCATGCTTGAACTCACTATTTCTAAGCTCCTGAGCATTAATAATTGTAACACCAGTGCTTACAAACACAACGATACTATCTTGTTTACCAATAGTTTCAATCCCTAGTCCTACAGTCAATGTACCAGTTGAAATATGTATTACAGGAGTTTGCGCACAAGTGGGGATTGGTATCAATAACAACAAAAAAATACACCAAAAATATGTAAGGTGTTGTGTTATTAATTTTTTAAATAATAAGGAAGACAGATGTGTTTTTCCCAAATTAATTTAGTTGTCTGGTAATTAGAATTTTGGCAAAAGTACAAAATATTAACTTGATTTAGTTTACATTTTATTTTAAAAAAATAAAATGTGTAGAACACTAATCTCAGTATTAATTTTTTTCATTTAATTAATTTTTCACAATAATTTAGAATATTCATAAAATACTAAATTATACTCTAATGGTTTAAGAAATTGTTTGCTTTATTAGCCAAATCATTTGGATTTCTGTATAGAATCGAAATCATAAAAGCATTATAAAATAAGGTTTATATCTCAATTTAAATTTTAAATAATTTCTTCTAAAAATATAATTATAAACAGTTATAAGTCAAGACAATAATTGTATTTTTATATTATCGATTATTTGAAGTCATTTGGTTTAATCTAAACTGATGAGTTTATTTTCGACCGATAAAGGCTCATAAATAAGATATATTTTCTGAAAAACAATGCTTCTGAATAATAAAAATAGGTATTTATCCTGTTTTTTGATCCTGGTTATATTCTTAATTTTGATAGCGCTTTACCATTTATAAAAAACTAAAAACAATACCATGGAAACAAAATTGAAGTACAAATTCCCTGTAAAGGAGATTTTGCTAAATCCCAACATCAAACTTCCCGATTTAGAAAAAACGTATATCATTGGTTCTGACAACAGGGCAATCAGTGAATATGGTGAGATTGACCTCAGTGAAAAAGAAAAATATTACGAGTTTGTCTACGACGACGGAACTTCTTGGCATTCCGATACAGAAACGATTACAGAACTTTTTCCGGCTATGGAAAACAGAAATCGTGATGGAAACGACAACGAAATATTATATCTTCCGCTTTCTCTCAACGGGAACAATCAAAATCGAAATTTTGTAACCAAAATTGTTTTAAAAATAATTCATGTTTTTACAAAACCTGCCGAAGACAGATTGGTGAAAGAGGTAGCAGAAAAATTAGAAAATGGCCATCTCAATGGTCATGAAGGTTTGAATACTTTAAATGAAAATTTTGAGTTATCTACATTCAATGAAGTACAAAAAATCTCAGACAAAGCTTATCTTCTTTTCATTCATGGGACAAATTCTGATACTTTAGGAGCATTCAGCGCATTGAAAAAGAATGATACGTACTCAAAAATTTGGGATAGTTACCAAGACCATGTTTTAGCTTTTCAACATAGAACACTTACACAAAGTCCATTAAGAAATGCAGTAGACCTGGCAAAAAAATTACCAAATAACGGCGAATTTCATATTATCAGTCATTCCAGAGGCGGATTGATTGGAGATATTTTATGCAAATATTCTGAAAATAAAGGTTTTTCAAAAGATCATATTGAACTTCTAAAAAAAGAAAACAGAGAAGAAGATATTGCCAATATTCAGGAGCTTGATGAAATTTTTAAAGCTAAAAAAATCAGCATTAAAAAATTTATTCGTGTAGCATCACCTTCTGCAGGAACAATTTTGGCTTCAGAAAGAATAGATCATATTTTGAATGTTTTTTATAATTTAATTGGTGAAAAAACGAGCATTATAGCGACTTTGACACATGATTTAATCGGAACAATTCTTAAACAAAAAAATAATATCAACGTACTCCCCGGTCTGGAGGCGATGAATCCGCAATCGGATTTTATTAAAATTTTAAATCATAAAGGAACAGAAAATGCCATACACGGCAATTCTTTGATGGTGATTTCGGGTAATGGAAAATTGAGCATCAACTTTCATGGTCTATTGGTCATTCTTGGAAAACTATTTTACACTCAGCGAAATGACTTGGTTGTAAATACAGACTCGATGTATCTGGGTGTAAGAAGATTAAACGATATTCAATATTTCTTTGATGAAGGAACTTCTGTAGATCATATTCATTATTTTGACAATAAAAAGACGCAAGATGCTATTCTAAATGCTTTAAAAACTCAAACCGGAGAACTCATTCCCGGCTACAGCAAGGTTCCGCAATTTAAAATCCCTTCCAGCGACAGAGGTGTTGTAGGATTGGACGGCGGAGAATTATTTCCCAATGAAGTACCACCTTCTGGGAAAAAACCTATCGTTATTTTGTTGCCTGGAATTATGGGTTCAAATATTTACAATGTCGAAGAAAAAAACAGAATTTGGTTAAATTACTGGAGCATAGTAAGAGGTGGTCTGGAACAAATGCACGATGTTGAAAGTACAAATAACAAGGCCCAGTCTATTATAAAAAGTTCTTATGGTAAATTGTATAAGCAATTGTCATTTAACTATGATGTAGTTGTTTTTCCATTCGATTGGAGAAAAAAAATGAAAGATTCGGCGAATGAATTGAACGATAAAATTAATTATTTATTGAGCTTTAATCAACCGATAAAAGTTATTGGTCATTCTATGGGTGGCGTTTTGATGCGGGATTTCATTGCATATCATTCGGAAACATGGACTAAGCTGAATAATTCCAAAGATTTCAAGCTTTTGTTTTTAGGTTCACCCTTGAAAGGCTCTCACCGTATTCTTTCTGTTTTATTCGGAAAAGACGGCATTATCAATAAGCTGAGCTTTCTGGATATGAAACATTCTAAAAAAGAATTAATCCAGATATTTTCAAAGCTTCCCGGAATTCTTTCCTTGCTTCCCTTTACAACCGGTGAAGATGATAACTATGGTATTATTAAAACCTGGGAATCAATGAGAAAAGGGTTTAATGATGCTTCCTGGCCAATTCCCACTGAATCGGATTTAAATGATTTTAAAGAATACAGAGATAAAATAAACAAGCTCGTTTCTGAAAATAAAATTGATTTTACCAACGCTTCTTACATTGCAGGGCAAGATAAATCAACACCTTGTGGACACAAATTTGAAAATGGAAAATTAGTTTTTGAAGCAACAAGGGAAGGCGACCAAAGTGTAACCTGGAAATCTGGAATTCCACAAACACTTATTGATAAAAAGAAAGTGTATTATTCTAACGTTACCCACGGAGATTTAGCCAATGATACATCCCTTTTTATTGCCATTGAAGAAATAATTTCTAAAGGAAAAACCGATAAAATTTCTCAGAACAAACCAGTTTTCAGAGGAGAATCTACTACTTTCAGATATGTTGAAGACTATGACTTCGATTTTTCTGAAAACGGATTGGAAAATTCAATTTTTGGAATTAAAAATGAAAAAGAAATTAGCGTAAATGATATTCCTATCACCGTATCTATAAGCCACGGTGATTTATCTTATGCATCCTTTCCTGTGATTGCAGGACATTTTAAAAATGATGGTATCTTGTATGCAGAAAGAGCCATTGATTACAATGTAAACTTCATGCTTTCGCAAAAAAATCAGTTAGGGGTTTATCCTGGCGAAATTGGAACTTGCGAAATCATAGAAAAGCAAAATTATTTCGAAGGAACCATCATCATCGGGCTTGGTGAAACAGGGAAATTAACTCCCTATTTGTTATCGCAATCGGTAGAATTATCGATGACCAATTATCTTTTAAATAAATCTAATTTAAACGAAAATATAGAAACGGTAGGAGTTTCTGCCCTTTTCATAGCGAGTAATTTCGGTGGATTAACGATAGAAAGTTCAATAAAAGCAATCATTGAAGGAATAAACAACGCTAATAAAAATAGTATAAATCTTAACAGCCAAAAATACTGTATCATCAATCATCTTGAATTTATAGAATTATATGAATCTAATGCCGTGATGGGATTATATGCACTCAAAAAAATTATAGAAAACGAAAATGATGTTTACAAGATTTATATAGAAAATTACAGAATTAAAAAACTGTTTGGCTCTAAAGAAAAACTTCCTCTGGAAAACGGTGAAGATTGGTGGAATAGAATCAGCGTAAAAACGAAAAATGAAAGTCTTGTTTTTAGCTTAAATACAAGAGATGCCCGTCAAGAAGAAAATGAAGTATATTCTAGCACAAGTCTCGTGAGCGAATTTGTAAAAGAAATTTCGGTTGAAAACAGATGGACAGACAGCATTTCTAGAACATTGTTTGAAATGCTCATTCCAAATGATTTTAAAGAAAAGTTGATGCGAAAAGGAAATATAGTTTGGCTTGTAGATAAAGAAAGCGCAAGCTATCCTTGGGAAATTTTGCAAGACAATTCTAAAAAAGCAAAACCGCTATGCATAGATTCAGGAATGATTCGTCAATTGACAACATCCGATTATCGCCCAAAAATTGATCGCGTATTGGAAGATAAAGTTCTGATTGTTGCAGATCCAGATTTGCAGGGTTTTGTCAATCAATTACCTGGAGCAGTTCGGGAAGGTAATGCTATCAACGAAATAATGGCGTATTCTAGGTTTGAAACAATGTTTTTAGTGAATGCTTCTGCATCTAAAATCATAGAAAGTGTTTTCTCACAATCTCACAAAGTAATGCACCTTTGCGGACACGGACTTTACGATCCCGATAATCCTCAAAACTCCGGAATGGTAATCGGCAACAACATCTTCTTCACCCCGTTTCACATCAAACAAATGTCTACAGTTCCGGAACTTGTTTTCGTAAATTGCTGTCACCTGGGAAACATTGACGGAGTTGATGAGCGTTTTTATCAAAATAGATTCAAATTAGCTGCTAATATTGGAACGCAACTTATAGACAATGGTGTAAAAGCAGTTGTAGTTGCTGGATGGCAAGTAAACGATGATGATGCTGAAACTTTTTCAACAGAATTTTACAAAAAAATGCTGGAAGGAGAAAGTTTTGGTAAAGCCGTGAAATACGCTCGTGAAAAAATTTATACAAACAGCAAAGATAGCAACAATACTTGGGGTGCTTATCAATGTTATGGCGATCCATTTTATAAACTGACCAATCGCAGCAAATCAAAAATTGAAAAGAAAAATTACATTCTTGAGGAAGAAGTTTTAATAGATTTAAAAAACCTATTGAATAAATTGGATGTAAAAGAAATTAAAAGTGAAGATATTTTGCCACAGATAAACCTTATCAAAACAGGGTGTGAGAAAGCTGGAATTTCTAGCCCGAATATTTCAGAAGTTGAGGCCTATATTTATTATGAACTCGGTATGTATAAAGAAGCTCTCAAAATATTAGACGACCTGAGAACAAACCAAAGTACAGTCTTCACAGTTAGTGCTCTTGAAAAATACTGTAATACAACCTGTTACCTCTGCTATGAAGATTTTACAGCAAATCGAATTGATAAAAATGAAGCAATTGTTACAATTAATGAAGTAATAAGCTTTTTGAAACAACTTATCAGCATAAAACTAACCGCAGGCCGATTGGGGCTTTTGGCAAGTTCGTATAAAAGATTGGCTTTTGTAAATACGGGGGCTCAAAAGAGAAAAAAATTGGAGCTTACCTGTGAAAGTTATCTTGCAGCCTATGATATAAGCAAAAAAATGTATCCGCTGAATAACTATCTTACCTATCAAAGCATTTTAGATTTCGAACAGCCTAAAAAAGTAATTACCTCAAAAAAGAAAAACATATATCTGGATTTGTTGGAAAATCATAAAAAAACGCTTAAAAACACAAGTTTAAATATGGATTATTGGGACAGTTCAGATTATGCATTTAGTGATTTGTCTATTTTATTTTTAAATCACGAATTGGCTAAAAAAGATAGTAATTGGCAAAATCTATACCTCAATTACAAACAAACCAGAGAAAGATACGGCTCGATAGGAAAGAAAAAAGCAGAACTCTTCAATTTAGAACTCATTATTGATGCTTTTGATGTGCTTACAAAAGATGAATCAGGAAAAATAAAAAATTCAGATGCAGCTTTGTTGAAAACCAAAACTGAAGAATTGCTACGTAAGCTAAGACGATAAATTTTAATCATCAACTCATTGAGCCATGACATGATAATGAAATTTCCATAATTAGGAGAATTAAACATAATTCCGTCTTGGCCACACACAGCCAAATGGCTCCACTTTAATCTGAATGGAGCCATTTTTATTTATTTTGATCGCTGTATTTACCAAATTAACATTTTCAAATCAACATAATGTGATAAAACATGATATTTGGAAGTGCTTTTTTCTTTTAAAAAAGACTTTTTTAAAGGATTTCAATATTGTTGTTAGATTTGTTTTGTGAGTATAAAAGTGAATTGTACGCATTTAAAAGAATGTTTTAGTATTTTATTTCTAAACAAAAACAGAAAAATTTAAATTTTTAAAGGATTGAATTTGCTAGTGAAATAATTTTTATTATCTTGATCGCCTATTAACTATACACCAAATTACTCAATGAATTTCGACAAACTAATCGACCAATTCAAACTTGACAAACAAGAGTTTTATTTTCAATTTAACTCTCATCCCAACTATCCTTCCGCTTTAGCTTTTAGTGATACACTTAATTTTTTAGGGTTAAAAAATGATGCCTATGAGCTGGATAAAGAGTATTGGGAAGAACTGCCCGATGAGTTTATAGCTTTGGTCAATAATTCTTTTTCTTTAGTAAAAAAGAAAGATAATGTATTCACCATTTATTCTGATAAAGTAAGGAATATAGATAAAGAAGAACTCTACAAAAACTCAGATGATTTTGTCTTATTATTTGAGAAAACCGAAACGATAAAAAGCACTTCACTTTTCGATTTTAAACCTTTTATCTATGCTATTTTCGGGATTATCATTTTGTATTCTGTTTTCCGATTAGAATGGTCTCAGGCTGTTTTTAATATTTTGTCGTTGATAGGAGTTTATATTTCGCTGGAACTTTTCAATCAAAAATTCGGAAATGAGTCTGTTGTGGTTAATAATATTTGTGGAGGGATGGCCAATTCTCAATCCCAAGGCTCATGTTCGAAGATTTTTTCTTCTGATAAAACCAATATTTTAGGATTAAAATTATCAGATTTCAGCTTGATTTATTTTCTTGGAATCACTGTTTTAGGATTATTATTTCCGGAAGCTCAATTTATTCTTAAAGCTATTTCGTGGATTTCTGTTGGTGTTATTTTATACTCAATTTACGTGCAGGCTTTTGTTGAAAAATCTCTTTGCAGAGTTTGCCTTTTAATTATCACGGTTTTATTATCACAAATAGCGCTAAGCTCAGTATTTTTTTCGTGGAACTTATCAATAAATATTATTTTAATTTCTGCTGTTTTATTTACTGCCCTATTCCTATTGCTTGTTTTCATTAATAATTTAACCAATCAGAAGGAAGAACTTAAAAAATCGAATGCAAAAAACTTAAGGTTTAAAAGAAACTATGACCTTTTCAAAAGAGAACTTACGGATAAAGAAAAAATTGAGTTTACAGATAATCAAACATTTTTATTAGGTAATGAAGATGCAAAACTTCATATTGCTGTAGTTTCTAATCCATATTGTGGGTTTTGTAAAGATGCACATAAAATTCTTGAAGACTTATTAGCAAAATATCCAGACGAAATTTCTGTACAAATGAGATTTAATTATTCTGGTGAAACGGCTGGTGAAAAGTATACTCAGTTGATTTCAGATTTTTCTAATATTTATAAAAACCAGTCCCAGAAAGAATTTTTAAATATTGTAGATACATGGTTTAAAAACAGAGATGAAAGTGAAATTAGAAGAAAATCGGAATCAGAAAATCAGGAAAATCTTACAGATATCATTCAGATGACTTCGGAAAACGGTTCTGCAGGACTTAATTTCACGCCAGTTTTTATTATTAATGGTTATCAGTTTCCGGATAAATATGACCGCGATGATATTCATTATTTCATAGGTGAACTAATTGAAGATGAAGATTTTGTATCCGAAGTTGTTTCTGTTTAATGTAAAATGATTAATTTTAAATGACATAAAGCGTGATCCGAAAAGCTTAAAAAGAGTAGGAAATTACCAAATTCAATTTTTATGAAAAATTTAAAAAAAATCAACCGACAGGAAATGAAAACAATTCAGGGTGGTCTTGTCTGCACAGGCGGACAACTTTGCCTGATCGACGGAAAATGGAAATGCATGCCATACGATGGATGTGGTGGCGGAAACCAACCTTAATCAATCATCAAATCAACCAAACTATTGTATTATGAAAAATTTAAAAAAAGTCTCAAGAAGTCAGATGAAAGGCATTAATGGTGGAGCTTCGAGCTGTTCTCAAGAATGCTGTCCTCCTCCAGGAATAAAAAGATGCCCGAATATTTATTGTTTTGCACCATGTCCTGTAGAATCTTAAAAATAATCATATGAAAAATCTAAAAAAATTAGCAAGAAACGAAATGAAAGACATTTTTGGAGCAGGACCAATCATTATTGGTTGTTCTACAAGCTGCTGCCCTACAGATGGCAAGCCAAGATGTCCCAGAATTTACTGTCCGGCTGTGGTTTGTCCGCAGTATGTTTAGAATTTATTAGATAATAATTATTATCTAATAAACATAATATTTATTTAAAGAAAGAGGCTGTCTTATCTGCCTCTTTTATTATGTAATTATCTAAACTTTTGCTCTGAAATTTTACTTCTTCTTAAGTCAATTACATTTTTTCTGTGGAAAAGACACGTATTATATTGTTGGCAATAGATTAAAATAAGATGAGAAAAAATCCGTTTATTATTCGGATTACCTAAAGCAATTTCGCGGGATTTACTTTACTAGGATACTTAACGGTTCTATGTTGCAGATAAATTTATTTGTGAAGATATTCATTATTTTATTAGTGAATTGATTACAGATAGAAATATTGTTATCATATAATTATTGATTTTAACTTTTTTTAACAAAAACGATTGTGAAGATTAAAATATTTCATTTATATTTGAAATAAGTAAGCGGTATCCGAAAAGCTTCAACAGAGTAGGAAAAAACTAAAAAAATATATTATGAAAAATTTAAAAAAGTTATCAAGAGAAAATCTTAAAAATTTAAAAGGTAAAGGCGGAATAGGGTCATCATGGGATCTCTGTGATGACATTCGTGATGTGAGTAATTGTTATTCTTCTTACGATCATTGTAGGCTTTATTCAGGCAGTGGTTGTGCAACTACACAATTTTGTGGACAAACATTATATTGTGTATGATAGTTATTAAAAAAAATAAAAATACTTGATTATCTAACAGCTAAATATATATCATAATCACAGACAAATATTCAGAAAAAATCAAATATTTCTTTAATTAAATATAATATTTGATTTTAAAAAATTCCTAAATTGGGATAAAAATAAAGCGATATCCGAAAAGCTTCAATAGAGTAGGAAAACCAAACATTATATTTATGAAAAACTTAATAAGACTTTCAAGAGAAAATCTTAAAAATTTAAAAGGAGGAGGAAAACCGCATTTATGTCTAGATATACGTGATGTAAGCAGTTGTTTTTCTTCTTATGATGAATGTAGACTTCATTCTGGTAGCGGTTGCTTAAATACTATAGAATTTTGTGAGCAAACATTATATTGTATGTGGTAATTACATTTAAAAAATATCTTAAATTGAGGCTGTATTTTATACAGTCTTTTTAATATAAAGCATTGAAAAAAAAATTCCCAAATTACATACAGCCCGATTCCAAAGATTGTGGCCCTACTTGTCTCAGAATTGTCAGCAAACATTACGGAAAAAGTATTTCCCTGCAACAGATTCGTAACCTTTCAGAAACTACCCGTGAAGGAAGCAGCTTGCTTGGTTTAAGCGATGCTGCCGAAGATTTAGGTTTCCGTTCTCTGGGGGTTCAGGTCGATTTTAATACATTGGCTGAAGAAGTTCCTTTCCCATGTATTGTACACTGGAACAAAAATCACTTTGTAGTTGTCTACAAAATTGATAAAAATAATACAGTTTATATTTCCGATCCGAGTTATGGTTTGATTACTTACACAAGGGAAGAATTTATCAAACGATGGATCGGCGAAAATGCCAACGAAAATACAGAAGAAGGTATTGTTTTAATTCTTGAAACGACACCTGCATTTTTCCAGACCGAATTTGATGATCACGAAAGTAAAGCCAGCTTTTCTTTTTTATCTAAATATCTTCTAAAATATAAATCGTTAATCATCCAATTGGCGGTCGGTTTACTAGCAGGAAGTTTACTTTCGCTCATTATGCCTTTCCTTACACAAAGTATTGTGGATGTGGGGATTCAGAATCAAGATTTGAATTTTATTTATTTGGTTCTTCTCGCTCAGGTGATGCTTTTTCTTGGACGAATGGGAATTGAGGTCATCCGAAGCTGGATTTTACTTCACCTTTCAACCAGAATCAACATTTCGATTATCTCTGATTTCTTTATTAAATTAATGAAACTTCCGATCAGTTTCTTTGACACAAGAATGACGGGAGATATCATGCAAAGGATCAATGACCATCACAGAATCGAACAGCTTCTGACCAATTCATCTCTGAATACACTATTTTCATTGGTTAATTTAATCATTTTCAGTATTGTTTTATTGCTTTATGATTACAGATTGTTTGTTGTTTATCTGGTGGGAGCAGTTTTATATATCGGATGGATTACTTTTTTTCTAAAAAAAAGGAAAGAACTTGATTATAAAAGATTTTCGCAGGTTTCTCAGGAGCAAAGCAAAGTCATTGAGCTCATTAACGGAATGCAGGAAATCAAAATGCATAATGCAGAGAAGCAAAAACGCTGGGACTGGGAATTTTTGCAGGTAAAACTTTTTAAACTAAAAATAAAATCTCTCTCACTCGAACAATGGCAGTCTGTCGGGGGAAATTTCATTAATCAAATGAAAGATATTTTAGTAAGTTTCCTTTCTGCTAAATTGGTTTTGGAAGGAAACCTTACGCTGGGTATGATGCTTTCTGTTCAATATATTATCGGGCAATTAAATAGTCCTCTATTGCAATTGATTGATTTTATCAAGCAAACTCAGGATGCCAAAATTTCATTGGAAAGATTGGGCGAAATTCATGATAAAGAAGATGAAGAAAGTAAAGATGAACAATATGCTACTGAAGTTCCGGAAAAAGATATAGAAATCAGTAATATGGCTTTCAGATATATAGGTTCGGATGTTCCTGTTTTTGAAAATTTAAGTTTAAATATCCCTCACCAGAAAACTACGGCAATTGTGGGAGCGAGCGGAAGCGGTAAAACGACATTGTTGAAATTATTAATGAAGTTTTACGAACCCAATGAGGGCGAAATAAAAATAGGCAATACTCAAATGAAAAACATTTCGCCAAGATTCTGGAGAGACCAGTGTGGAGTTGTGATGCAGGAAGGGTATGTTTTTAATGATACGATTGCCAATAATATTGCAGTCGGTGAAGATTATGTGGATAAATTAAAGCTTAGAAAAGCGGTCGAAATTGCAAACATTAAAGATTTCATTGAAGGATTACCATTAAGTTACAACACAAAAATCGGAAACGAAGGATTGGGCGTAAGTGGTGGACAAAAACAAAGACTTTTTATTGCAAGAGCAGTTTACAAATCTCCCGAATATATCTTTTTCGATGAAGCAACGAGTGCTTTAGATGCAAATAATGAGAAAGTAATTATGGAAAATCTGGAACAGTTTTTCAAAGGAAAGACAGCTATTGTCATTGCTCACAGATTGTCGACCGTAAAGCATGCCGATAAAATTATTGTTTTAGATAAAGGCAAAGTTGTGGAAGAAGGAAATCATGCGGAATTGGTAGCTTTAAAAGGAGAATATTACAGACTCGTTAAAAATCAACTGGAATTAGGTAATTAAACACAAAAATAATTCATCTATGTCAGAATTATTTTATATATTTAAATCTCATTAAAAGCGTTATCCGAAAAGCTATAAGAGAGTAGGAAAAATCAAAAAACAAATTATTTATAATGAAAAATCTTAGAAAAATTTCAAGAAAAGATCTTAAAGACATCACAGGAGGAGGACGTGCTGATGATTGCTTTGCTCACTTTGTTCCTGGCGATCAAATACCTGAAGATGGAGGGTATGCTTGTCCTTGCAAATTAGTATGGTGCCCTCAAAGAGGATCATGCATACATCAAAATATGTATGACCCACAAGAGTGTCAGACTGGTCTTTAATGAGATGGAAATTAATTAAAGGCATTATCCGAAAAGCTATAAAAGAGAAGAAAATCAAAAAAAACTAAACTATTATTATGAAAAATTTAAAAAAGCTGAAAAGAGATGAATTAAGCAAAATTCTTGGTGCTGATCGAGGAGAACCAATTCTAGTTGATGATTGTGGCGGCCAACCAAATGGAATTCCAAGTAGCGGAACATGTCCTGCAGGATATATTTACTGCGCATTACCTAGTTGTTGTTTTAAATCTAATAGACTGTACGTTTGTTTAGATTATTAATTCCAATTAACTATTAACTTGTTTAAATCTTAACAGTTGTTAATCGCAAAGGCGTAATTTATATTATAAACTGTTTCAGGGCTCAAAGATTTTATCTACGATAAAATTTTAATTATTTTATTTTTAGATTTTTTTCGAAATTTTTTAGTCACACTGAGCGAAGCCGAAGTGTTTTGCGCCTTAAAAATTAAAAAAGATAAAAACTTGCGCCTTTGCGTTTTCTAACAAAATAGTATTTTATAAATCTTAAAAGCTGTAGAAGAGTAAGAAAGCGAAAATAACTGTATTTATTATGAAAAATTTTAAAAAAATTAACAGAAATAATTTAAATAAAATTTTAGGTTGTGATAAAGGATAAGCTTATAAATTAATTAGACACTAAATATAATTACTAAATCCTCGGTTGAGGATTTAGTTTTTAATTATGAAAGACATTTTAGATAACATAGAACTTCGCTCAGAAAGCGTTCAGGATATTCTTACGAATCCTCCACATTGGATGTTCCGATGGGGAAATACAATTATATTACTCATCTTATTGCTTATTCTTGCGATGAGTTACATTATCAAATACCCGGAATTTGTTCCGGCTCCTATTGTGGTGACATCGCAAAATCCGCCGGAAAAAATTGAAGCCAGAAGCAGCTCAAAAATTGAAAAAATATTTATCAAAGATCATCAAAAAGTAAAAAAAGGTGATGTAATGATGGTTTTGCAGTCTACAGCAAATTATCAGGATGTTTTAAAACTTAAAAAACTAGTAGATTCTATCGCCTCAGATCAGTTGCTTACTTTTCCTGTAAAAGAAGCTTCTCATTTTAAATTGGGAGAGCTCCAGAGTGATTATAATAGTTTTGCAAAAGCTTTTCAGGATGAGAATTTATTTACAAGATTACAACCTTATGCTCCTGAAAATATTGCTACCAATCTGAGTATCTCAGAATCTAAAAGCAGGATTGCTACTTTAAAACAACAAAAAAATCTTGAAGTCGCAAAAGCTGAACTTTCCCGTAAAAGTTATCAAAGATCACAGGAATTATTTAATCAGGGTGTAATTGCAGCGGTAGAACTGGAAAGTGAAAAAATAAAATATCTTCAGGCTCAGCAAAACTTAGAAAATTTAAACATTTCTCTCTCCCAATTACAGGAAAGTATTTCAAATTTCAATAAAACAAAAAGCGGAACAGCAATCAATATAGAAAAAGATAAAATTACCTATTCATCACAAACTCTTCAGCTATTTGAACAGCTACGTAAATCTTTAAAGCAGTGGGAACAGAGCTATCTTATTATTTCTTCTACGGACGGAATGGCAAGTTTTCAGCAGTTTTATGGTGAGAACCAGTTTGTAAAAGCAGGTGATCCTATATTATCTATTTTGCCAGACCGTACAGAGCAAATAGTTGGAAGGATGTCAGTTCCTACAGCCAATTCAGGGAAGATTATTCCGGGTGAAAAAGTATTGATTAAACTAGACAATTACCGCTTTCAGGAATACGGAATTATTGAAGGAAAAGTACAGAATATCTCACTTATTCCCGACGATAAAGGAAATTACTACGTAGATGTTGTACTTCCTAAAGGTTTAAAAACATCTTACAATAAAACTTTAAAATTCGATAAAGAACTTCGAGGAAATGCAGAAATCGTTACTCAGGATTTAAGGTTGATTGAAAGATTTTTCTATCAGATTAGAAAATTATTGGGATATCAATCCTAAAATAATGTCATTCTGTTGTAAGGCACTTTTAGATAGCTGAACTATATAAAAGTTTAGCTATCTAACAATTTTTTAAATAATTTATATCTCCCACTAAATATTTTGAATACTAGTGTGGCAGTTCAAGAGACAGAAAATCTATTTTAAATTAGAAAAATTCTTTATAGGTTTTCTATCAAATTTTGAATATAAACCTATCTTGGTCACAAAAAGAATTCGTCTCACAAATGAGGAGGATTCTTTTTGCTTTACGATAAAAAGACATTTTAAGTTTTTTTACCATGTACTAAAAAACTTCACTCAAAAACTCTTAACAAAGCCTATTCCCACACTTTTATTCTGATAAAAAGGCATTACCATTGCTGATGAATTCTTATTTTTCCCTCCCAGAAGATTATTAATTTTTGGAAATAACCAATACGACAATTCAGTTGAAAGAATTCCAAAACCTGCTCCGGCAACCACATCCCCAAACCAATGTTTGTCATTGAAAACCGTCCTTCTTCATTGGTAATTGTTCCGGCAACAGATGTTTTGTCGCTTGCTTTTTTCAATGCAATATTGGTATAATAAAACTACCCGAGACAAGAATCAGTAAAAGGAAAACAATCTTCTTTAGCATTTTTAATATCATTTAAGTTATTTTGATACAAATTTGCAATCTGAATTAGAAGAAATTTAAAATTTAGAGGTTTTAAAATTTAAAATTTCTGTTTTAATAAAGAATAATTTAATACTTATCAAAAATAATCCTCCCGCAAATTTTGCTGATAACGCTGACTTAAGCCTGCTGTATCTGCAAAACCTGCGGGAGGATTTTAATTATTTAAAAAATTAAAAAACCTTATTTCATTTTCATCTTTCCATTTTTGAATCTTTCGCTTGCAGTTTGATAATAAGAAATCGTTTCGGCAACCTGTTCATTATTTTTTGTTTTCACTTCAGATAAAGATTTATCAGCTCCCGAAACTATAAATTGTTTTACTCTTTTTCTATCATCAATCTGAGTGAAAATATTCCCTTTCAGCATTCCCAATGTTCTGTAATTTCCTATAAATGCTCGCTCATCACCGATTTTTGTTTGGTTAATGTCTTTCCCATACAAACTGGTGTTATAGTTCCATCCCAAATATCCGAATAGGGTCGGCATCACATCAATTTGAGAAGTTAATCTTTCAATTTTTTCAGGTTTTTGATTGAGATTGTAAATAATTGCCGGAATATGATGTTTTGCGATATTAATTTCCCATTTTCCTGCACTGCTTGCACAATGGTCTGCAACAATCACAAACACAGTATTTTTAAACCAAGGTTTTGATTTTGCATCGTTGATAAACTTTCCTAAAGCATAATCGGTATATTTCACTGCACCATTTCTTTCACCTTGCGGAAGGTTTATTTTACCTGCAGGAAAAGTGTAAGGCTTGTGATTGGAAGTCGTCATTACAAACTGAAAAAAAGGCTTGTTTGCTTTGGCGCTTTTATCGGCATATTTTATCGATTGTTTATACAAATCTTCATCACAGATTCCCCAAGCATTTTCAAAACTCACTTCATTATCTTCTATCTTGAATCTTTGAGTTTTAATGTTGTCAGATAATGGGTTTCCTCGGTCTCTGTCAACAATATCAAATCCCTGTCCGCCAAAGAAATTATTCATATTATCAAAATAGCCGTCTCCACCGTAAATGAAATAGGGTTGATAATTTTTAGATTTTACAATAGTTGAAACAGAGAATAAATTATCATTATTTGGTCTTCTCACAATACTGTTTCCGGGAGTTGGAGGAACCGATAAAGTTAATGCTTCCATACCACGAACAGTTCTGGTTCCGGTTGCATACAAATTGATAAAAAACATGCTTTCGTTGGCTAGTTTTTCATAATTCGGAGTCAGATTATCTTTATTTCCAAATGTACTTAAAAAGTCGGCACTAAAACTTTCGATGGCAATTAAGATAATATTCGGATTCTCCATTTGATTTCCTTTTGTTGCTCTCGAGATATCATCAAATTGAGACGAAACATAATTTTGATTTTCCTGTAAAATACTTTTTTTCAACACAGAATAAGCTTCCTTATCTGAAAGTTTAGGATAAAATGTTTCATAATCCAATTCATTTGATTTGAATGCTGACACAAATGAAAACGCTCCATTTTTCCCCAATTCATTTACCACCAAATTATTGCTAAAATCGGCTTGTTTGTTTTTCATTATCAATCCTAAAGCAACAGCGATGATTACAAAAGGAAGTATATATTGAATACGATTTGAAATCGGACTTTTATCTGAAAAAGTATTTTTAAAAATGTTACGCTTCTTAAAAAGAAAAATAGTTGAGACAATCAACCCTACTAAAATTAAAGCAATAACCGGCAAAGGATAAGATTGATTAATATTCTCAACAACCTCGTACGTGTAAATTAAATAATCTACCGCAATGAAATTAAATCTTACCCCAAACTCGTCCCAAAAAGGAATTTCCGCCAAAAGACTGAAATAAATAATAATGAAAATCAGGGTCAAATAAAAGTAAGTAAAACATCGGTCGAACACAGAACCGATCCATCTTTTTGGAAAGAACAAAAGATAAATTCCATATAAAAAAAGAAATAGAGAGCCTATCGCCAGATCGTACAAAAATCCCGTAAAAAATGCTCTAATGATATAAAACAGGCTAAAATCTACATCTTTTGAAGACCAAATTAGAAGAACTACTCTTATCAGAAATGAGAGTAAAAGATATAAACTCAATGTACTGAAAAGCGCTGAAAACCTTCCTATAAAAGGTTTATTTAGTGAATTCGATATTTTCATAGTTATTTAAGTTAAAAATACAATTCACAATGATAGTATTCAATTTTGAAGAAATTTTGAATTTTTTCTATTGGATCGTTTTTTTTAAATATAGGAATTTATTTTAATCTAAAAATTTAGTTGAATACCGAAGAAAAACTCCCGATTGATCCTAAATAATTCCTACATCCGTTCCCTAAGAATATTTAATATTTTAGCAATTTAAATCCCTTTAAAAAACATTGCGTTTACAAACAAACTTTAGAAGTTGAAAAAAAATAAAAGTTTAAAATTTCACAGAAAAACAATGAAAATTATTTTTAAACTCGTAGCTGATTTCCCAATTCTGAAATCGGCAAATTTCCTTTATAATGGCAAGGCCAAGTCCACTTCCACTATTATCGTTTGAAAACCTTTTAAATCTTGTGAATATTAATTCCGGATCAAGACTTTCCGTTCCGGAATTAGCTATAGTAAAACATCCAGTTGCTAATTCAATATCAATATTTCCACCTTGATTTGTATGTCTTATTGCATTGAGTAAAAGATTATTAATCAATATTTCCGTAAGAGAGATATTTCCTTTAGATTTAATATGTTTATCCATATCAGAAGAAAAAACAATGCTTTTTTGATTGATATGCTCTTCCAGATTTCCGAGAGAATGATTGATGAGTTCGTAAATATCCATTTCGTCGATATCAAATTGGCTGTTTTCAATTTTTGCCAGCAATAGAAGGTTTTTATTAATTCTTGAGCTTCTGCTTAATGCAATATTGATCTCTTCGATAATGGCATAATGCTCATCAGTTAAGTCTTTGCTTTGCAGCAAAATATCTAATTTATTTTTTATAATAGCAAGTGGAGTCTGTAACTCGTGGGAAGCATTTTCTGTAAATTCTTTTTGTCCTTTAAAAACAGAAACACTGTGGTCAATCAATTTACGCAATGATTCGTTCAACTCCTCAAATTCTATGGTATCTGTCTTATTAAAGTTGATTTGATTATTGGTATTCAGATTGAATTTTTTTAATTTTCCCAAAGTATCCCGGAAAGGCTCCCAAATGGTCTTAGATAATCTTCTGTTTAAAATAAAAAGACCGACAACGATCATAATAAAGAAAAAACCAGTGACAAGACCAATAATCATTACGGTATCTTCGGTTTCTTCAATATTGGTCTCTATCGTAAATAGATAGGGTACGTTTTTGATATAAATTACCTTTTTCAGACACCTGTACCGTTCTATCTTTTTATCCGCAGAAAAAGGTTTAAATTTTTCTTCCGTGAAAATCGTATCCGGCTTGATCTGGTTTGAATTTATTCTTTCAATATTGGTCCCCGGCTGAATTTTGTTCCATAAAGTAATATTTTGCTGGATCTCTTCTTGACTAATGTCTGACCTATTAAATTCATAAGAAGTTTTCTCAGCAACAATGGTATTGTGCTCGTCTAATTCTTCCTGCCAAATAAAATCAACCACAAAATAATAAACAGGGATGCTTATCGTCAATACAATTAATACATATATAATAAACGGTTTTGTGGTTTTACTTAATAGTGGTTTCATTTCTTAATTTATCCATTTATATCCGGTTCCGTAAACCGTTTTCAAGTAGTGGTCACAACCTGCATCATAAAGTTTTTTCTTTAAATTTTTCACATGGGCATAAACAAAATCATGATTATCAAGCATATCTGCAAAGTCTCCTGATAAATGCTCAGCCAAAGTACTTTTAGAAATCACCTTGTTTTTGTTTCCGACAAAATAAATTAATAAATCAAATTCTTTTTTGGTTAACACCACAACTTCCCGATTGACTGTAATTGTCTTTGATAAAAGGTCGATTTGTAATTCATTCTGCTGGATGATATTATAGTTTTCAAACTGCTTTCTTCGGATTATAGAAAACACCCTCGCCATGAGTTCAGATAAATGAAAAGGTTTGGTTAAATAATCGTCGGCACCCAGCTGCAAACCATTTACCCTATCATCTACCGCATTTTTCGCGGAAACAATAATCACTCCATCCTGTTTATTTTGCTTTTTCAGTTCCTTCAATATTTCGAGCCCATTTCCATCAGGGAGCATAATATCTAAAATAATACAGTCATATTCATGATTTTCAATTTTATCAATTGCCTCATGAAAATTAGTAGCAAAAGAGCACAAATAATTCTCTTCAGATAAATATTCTGCAATACTTTGAGCAAGCTCTTTTTCGTCTTCTATGATTAGTATTTTCATTTTGCTAATTTATATATTGAATTTAGAAGAAATTTAGAATAATAATTATTAAAAATAAATTTAACAAACAGGTGATTAATTAAAAATTTAGTAACGAAATTAATGATACTATTTTAATTAAATGAATAGTTAAGTTATCTCTTTCATTTAAAACAAAATAAGTTGATTCCCTTCTAAAAAAATTAAAAGCAATTTAATAATGGAATCATTTGATTAAAATTAAAAACATTTATCTTTGCACCCATGTTGAAATGGTTATCCATAATGTTTTCGATGATTTATGTACTTGCAACGACCAATGTAGCGGAAGTGTTGAAAGTACCTTTATTTATAGAACATTTAATGGAATATCCTGGAAGTGTTACTGAGTTTCTCGTTGAACATTATGATAATCATCAACCGGATGCAGACTGGGAAACAGACCAAGAGCTTCCCTTCTTTAATCCTCCTGTTGTGTTGACCGTTTACGCAAAACTTCCTGACACTACTTTTCATATCGAAAAATTCAAAGAAATTATTATTTCTCAAAAACCAACTGTTTATAAGGAAAAAGATTTTTCCAGCAGTTATCTTTCCCGTATTTTCCAGCCACCACGCTTTTGTTAATTGATCTTTAATTTAAATATCAATGTTTTAAGATTTTCCTTAAAGCAGTTGATTTCTTGTTAATTCAATTATTAATTTTTTCATGTTAAATAAAATTATTGAGTTTTCTGTAAAGAATAAACTCATTATCGCTCTTTTTACCATTGGGCTCATCCTTTTTGGGGTCTATGAAACCACAAAACTTCCCATCGATGCACAACCGGATATTACGAATAATCAGGTTCAGATAATCACAGTGGCATCGTCTTACGGCGCAGCAGATATTGAACGACTTGTAACTTTCCCTATAGAACAGGCAACGAGCAATATTAGCGGAATCACTGAGATCCGTAGTTTTTCTCGTTTCGGATTATCACTGGTTACGGTAGTTTTTGATGATGATACCGATGTTTACTGGGCTCGTCAACAGGTTCAGGAACGATTGCAATTGGTTCAACAAAATATACCTGAAGGTATTGGAAAACCTGAGCTAGGTCCTATTTCATCAGGTTTGGGAGAGATTTTCCAATATGTGGTGAGGGCAAAAAAAGGGTATGAACACATTTATGACGAAACAGAACTCAGAACAATTCAGGATTGGGTTATCCGCAGGCAATTATTAGGTACAAAAGGCGTTGCCGATGTCAGTAGTTTTGGAGGCAAATTAAAACAATATGAAATTGCCATTAATCCTAATCAGCTTCAGGCTTTTAATATCAATATCAATGATGTTTTTGATGCGCTTGAACAGAACAATCAAAACACAGGAGGTGCCTATATCGAAAAAAAGGAAACTGTTCTCTTCATCAGAAGTGAAGGACTTTTAGGAAGTTCGGAAGATATAGGAAACATTCAGGTTTCCACTACAAAAGAAGGAATTCCTGTTCATATTAAAGATGTTGCCGATGTGAAAATTGGCTTTGCAACACGTTACGGTGCAATGACCTTCAACGATACAGGCGAAGTTTCAGGAGCAATTGTTTTGATGCTGAAAGGCGAAAATGCCAATGAAGTTATCGGAAATATTAAACAAAGATTAGATAAAATTCAGGAATCTTTACCCGAAGGTGTTGTAGTTGAACCTTTTCTTGACCGGGCTAAGATGGTGAATAATACCATCAGTACCGTAAAAACCAATTTGATGGAAGGAGCATTGATCGTTGTATTCATTTTAGTTTTATTTCTTGGGAATTTCAGAGCAGGATTATTGGTCGCATCAGTAATTCCTTTGGCAATGCTTTTTGCCATTATTATGATGAATATTTTCGGAGTCGGAGGAAACTTAATGAGCCTTGGAGCTTTAGATTTTGGATTGATTGTCGACGGGGCCGTCATTATTGTAGAAGCTGTTCTGCATCAATTAGCCCACAAAAAGCATTTCGGAAAAGACAATATGCTTTCGAAAGAGGAAATGGATAATCAGGTTTCCAGTTCAGCCACGAAAATGGTGAACAGTGCCGTTTTCGGACAGGTCATTATCTTAATTGTTTACTTACCCATTTTTACACTTCAGGGAATTGAAGGAAAAATGTTTAAACCGATGGCTCAAACCGTCGCTTTTGCCTTGATCGGAGCGTTTATTCTGTCGTTAACTTATATTCCGATGATGAGTTCATTGGTTTTAAGTCGAAGAAAAAAAACAAAAGACAATGTTTCTGATAAAGTAATGACAAAACTCGAAATAGCTCATCAGAAATTATTGATAAAAGCTTTAAAATTTAGAAAAACGATCATACTTACCGTTGTGGTTCTATTTGCGGGAGCCGTTTTTGTACTTTCAAGAATGGGTGGAGAATTTATTCCTTCCTTGGAAGAAGGTGACTTTGCCGTTGAGATGAGAATTCTCCAGGGAAGCAATATTGAAGAAACTAAAAAAGCCACCACACAAGCTGCCAAGATCTTATTAAAACAGTTTCCGGAAGTTCAAAAGGTTGTGACCAAAATAGGAAGTGCTGAGATCCCAACTGAGCCAATGCCGATGGATGCAGGAGATATGATTATTGTTTTAAAACCTAAAAAAGAATGGACCTCCGCGCATTCATTTCCAGAACTTTCTGAGAAAATGAGCGAGGCACTGAAAGTAATTCCTGGTTTAACAACGGGTTTCCAGTTTCCTGTACAGATGCGTTTTAATGAATTAATGACGGGTGCAAGACAGGATGTTGTCTGCAAAATCTATGGTGAAGATTTAGACAGTTTAGCCACTTACGCCGAAAAGCTAGGTGGAATTATAACGACTGTAAGCGGTGCTCAGGATTTGTACTTAGAACCAGTTGTCGGTGCTCCGCAAGTAGTAATCGATTATGATCGGGCTGAATTGTCTCGCTATAAAATTTCGGTTGCCGAAATCAACAGGGTTATCAATATGGCGTTTGCAGGTCAAACTGCAGGCTCTTTATATGAAGGGGAAAGAAAATTTGATATCGTTGTAAGAATGGATCAGGAGCATAAAAAAGATATCACAAGCATTCAAAATCTATTGGTTCCGGCTCCAAATGGTGGACAAATCCCGTTATCTCAATTGGCAAAAGTAGAATTAAAAGAAAGCCCGAATCAGATTCAGCGAGAAGATACAAAACGTAGAATTGTAGTTGGCTTCAACGTTCGTGGAAGAGATGTTCAGACTATTGTAGAAGAGCTTCAGCAAAAGGTTAATAAAGACTTAAAGTTATCTGCAGGATATACGATTTCTTATGGCGGGGCTTTTGAAAATTTAAATGAAGCCAAATCAAGATTGGGAATTGCCGTTCCTATTTCTTTGGTCATGATTTTCTTATTGTTATTCTTCGCATTTGGTTCTGTAAAACATAGTTTATTGATTTACACCGCAATTCCGTTATCGGCAATTGGGGGAATCTACTTTTTAGCTTTGAGAGGAATGCCTTTCAGCATCAGCGCGGGAGTTGGCTTTATAGCCCTTTTCGGAGTCGCTGTTTTGAACGGAATTGTACTGATCTCAGAATTCAACAGACTTAAAAAAGATGGCGTCAATAATTTAAGCAGAATCGTTTTAATGGGAACTAGGATTCGTCTTCGTCCGGTTTTAATGACAGCTTTTGTAGCTTCATTAGGTTTTTTACCCATGGCAATCAGCAACGGTGCCGGAGCAGAAGTTCAACGGCCTTTAGCAACTGTTGTTATCGGAGGTTTGATGCTTGCAACACTTCTAACTTTATTCGTTTTGCCTATTCTTTATGTTTTATTTGAAAGAGCCAGCAAAAAGAAAAAGTATCAAAAACATCAATAATTCTATATTAAATTTAATCAAAATGAAATTTTCAAATAATTATAAAAAACTTACCGTATTATTATTTTTGATGTCCTTCGGAGTGGCCAATGCGCAGGAAAATATTACTTACGAACAGGCTTTAGAAAAAGCCTTTCAGCAGAATGGAACTTTAAAAAATTCAAAATTAATTTCTGAATATCAGGAAAAGCTAAAATCAACTTATCTCGATATTCCGCAAACAGACATTAGTGCACAAATTGGGCAGATAAACGGTGTGGAAACCGATAATTCTTTCTCAATTTCCCAGCGTTTCAGCTTTCCTACTGTTTATACCAAAAGAAAACAAATGCTTGATGCCGAATGGAATGCAAGTATCATCAATCAAAATCTTACGAAAGCGCAACTTACAAAGGAGATTACGGATATTTTTCACAGAATTCTCACACTTCAGGAAAAGAAAAAAGTAATTGAATATATCAGTCAGTTATACAATAGTTTTGCGGATAAAGCCAGCCTTAGATTAAAAAAAGGCGAAGCTAATATTTTGGAAGAAGCCACGGCAGAAATTCAACGTGAACAAGCAAAAACGCAATTGACCATACTGGAAAACGATTTGAATATCGCTCAACTCCAGCTTCAGTTATTGCTTCAGTCTGATTCTCCCTATCAACCGATTTCAGATAAACCAACGGTGAATATTGACCTTCAGGTTTCGGAAGAAGTGATCAAACAACATCCTGAGTTACAATATTTAGATCAACAAATAAAAGTCAATGAAGCAGAAGCTCAGCTTGAAAAGTCTAAACTGTTGCCTGATTTATTGGTAGGTTATACTAATCAAAGTATGAAAAATGTAAATCATAATCGTTTTAATACGGTTCAGGTAGGTGTTGGGATTCCTTTGTTTACGAAAGGGCAACGTGCATTGGCAAAAGCAACGAAAGCAAAAGTATTGATTTCTGAAAACGAATATCAGCGCAAACAAATTGAATTAAAAAACAGATTCGGCCAGCAGGTAAATAATTACACCAATCAATTGAAAATTGTTGAAAATTATGAACAAAAACAGCTTCCAAAGTCTGAAACCATTTTAAAAACTGCTCAAAAACAAATGGAAGTTGGTGAGATTGATTATCTAAACTGGGTAATTCTTACCAACCAGGCGGTGAAAACAAGAGTAGATTACATTGACAATCTCGAAAGACTCAACCAAATCGGAGCCGAAATTAATTTCTTATTATCAAAATAACAGCAAAATGTATCTTAAAAATATATCAATATTCAGTTTAAGTATAATCTTACTATTATCTTCCTGCTCAGGAAATAAGGAGGAAGAGAAAACAGTTTATGAAAACACAAAATTTAAAGAAAAAGACCAAAATACAGTTCAATTATCAGCTCAGCAAATGCAATCGGTTGGGTTAACAACGACAACGGTTCAGGAAAAAACAATGCAAAAATTGGTTCGTCTGAACGGTAAAGTAGAAATTTCGCCATCTCATATCAGTTCCATTTCCAGTATTATGGGTGGGCATATCAAATCGATTAATGTAATTAGCGGAAGTCATTTTAGCAAAGGACAGGTTTTGGCTGTAGTAGAAGACCCTCAGTTTATCCAGCTACAACAGGATTATTTAGTCACAAAAGCTCAGTTGGAATCAGCAAGGCTGAATCTAAGTCGTCAAAAAGATTTAAATACCAGCAAAGCAAGCAGTGATAAAACCTTGCAAACGGCTCAGGCAGATTATTCAACTTTAATTGCAACGTTGAAAGGTCTGGAAGAAAAATTGAGAATCATAGGAATCAATGCAAAAGGATTAAACTCTGGAAATATCAGAAGCCGAATTAATGTTTATGCACCTTTCAATGGTTTTGTGAGCAAAATATTGGTGAATAACGGGCAGTATATCAATCCTTCAGACAGCTTGTTTGAACTCATTAATCCTGCAGGTTTATTGCTTGAATTAAAAGTATTTGAAAAAGATGTTAACGACATCAAAATCGGACAGGAAATTTTAGTGTACAACAACCAAAGCCCCGAAAAAAAGTCAAATGCAAAAATTATAAGTGCTGTTCCAAGTATTGAAAATGGCGGTTCATCAATTGCAGTTGCAAAACTTTCAACTCCTAATCCTGATCTTATCAAAGGAATGTACATCAATGCAGAAGTTACCGTGAATAGTCGCTATACGATTGGTTTACCCAACGAGTCAGTGGTTTCTTTTGAAAATAAAAACTATATTTTTGAAGAACTGGGAAATAAAAAATTCAAGATGGTCCCTGTTAATACTGGAATTTCTGACGCCCAATTCACAGAAATTTTAAAAGTAGAAAATTTAAGGGATAAAAAGATCGTTCAGAAAGGTGCATATAGTCTTTTAATGTTGCTTAAAAATAAAGTGGAATAAATATAAAAAGTAAGAGTCCGCTTCACGATCAGTGAAACGGACTCTTCTTTTTGAAGAAATAAATTGGCATTTACTTGTAAACTTATCGCCAATTATCTCGTTCTTCTGTTGATGTAAAAATACTTATTTAAGACTTCATTAGTTCAATTTACCACCTAACGCTTTAAATAGCAACACATTATTCTTAGTATTTTCATGCTGAAATTTAAGTAGATCCAACTCGGCCTCAAGCTTACTTTTCTGAGCATTAATTAATTCAAAATAATTGGCATATCCCGTTATGTACAGATCATTGGACACTTCAATTCCTTTATCTAAAAAGCTCACCTCTTCTTCTTTCAAATCTAAAACACGATGAAATATTTTGGTCTGTTTTAAAACCGACTGTAGCTCATTGAAAGCTCCGGTAACACTTTTCTGATAGTTTAAGAAAGCGATCTCTTGCTCACCGTTAGCAATATTAAACTCATACTTCAACTGACCTTTATTGAAAACTGGCACCATCAAACCACCCAAAAGCTGTCCGGCCAACGAAGCAGGTTTAAACAATGTTTCAGCAGAAAAAGAATTTAACCCGAATGTAGCTCCTAAGTCGATCTTAGGATAAAATGCTGCTCTTGCCGCTTTGGCGTCTGCGTGTGAAGCCTGCAGCGAATAGTAATTTGAAACCACATCCGGTCGGGAATGAATCACGGCATCAACATCAATATTTTTGTTGAGCATTTCAAAATTTGTCTGAAGAAGCATTGGGCTTCTTTCAATTTCACCTCCATAAACACCTGTCAATGTAGAAATAGCCTGTTTTACGGTAACAATTTCAACTTTGATATGTTCAATTTCAGCTAGCCAATTGTTGTTCTGAGCTTTAAACTGCTGCACGGCAAGTTCAGTCACCTTCCCTACTTCACGTTGTGCCTTTATAATTTCAAAAGCTCTTTTCTGCAAATTGTAATTGTCCTGATAGATTTTCAACCGCTTATCTAAAGCTATTAGATCATAATACAAATTTGCAATATCAGTAAATAGGTCTGTTTGTAGAAGCTTTAAACCTTCTTCGGATGCTAAAAATTTGTTTTGGGCAGAAAGCTTTTTATTTTTCAGTTTTCCCCAGGCATCAATTTCCCAGCTGCTTCTTGCGCCCATCCAATAATTTGGCGTAAACGTCGTATTGATCTTCTGCTGCTCGGCGATGTTATTGGAAAAATTAGTATCGTAATTTCCTACACCATCCATCGTGTATTTTCCGTAACGGTCACCCGAAACGATGGCACCTATTTCCAATGAAGGAAGCATTTCAGATTTTGAACGTTTCAAAAAACTGTTGGCCATTTCAATTCTCTGCTGGGCAATTTTAAAATCAGGATTTGCTTCTTTTACCTGATCAAATAGCGTCAGTAGATTTTCATCTGTAAAATAGGTTTTTAAATCAATTCCTGTAAGATCAGTAGAATCTTTTTTTATTTCAGGAGTTTTGAGCTCAGGGGTTTCTTTTAATTGTTTTATGTCGGTTACCTTTGGAATTGCACATGACACTAATGATAATGCCGCTGCGCTCCAAATGATAAGTTTGAATTTATTTCGTTTCATTTTTCTTTCTATTTTCAAGGGTTGCGAAAAAAATGTATAGTCCGGGAATAATAATCAGTCCGAAAACGGTTCCAATTAACATTCCTCCTGCTGCTGCGGTTCCGATAGAACGGTTTCCGATAGCACCTGCTCCAGAAGCAATACACAACGGAATCAGTCCGGCAATAAATGCAAATGAGGTCATCAGGATCGGTCGGAGACGCTGTTTCGCTCCTTCAATCGCTGCCGGAATAATATCATTTCCTTCTTTATGACTTGCGACAGCAAATTCTACAATCAGAATGGCATTTTTAGCCAATAATCCAATCAACATGACTAAGGCAACCTGTGCGTAAATATTATTATCTAATCCACAAACCAGCAAAGCGATGTATGACCCGAAAATACCGGTTGGTAAACTCAGTAAAACCGGCATTGGTAAAAGGAAACTCTCATATTGAGCAGCTAATAAAAGATACACAAAAACCAAACATACAATGAAAATATAAACCGTCTGATTTCCAGATAGAATTTCTTCCCTTGTCATTCCCGACCATTCGATTTCAAAGCCTTTTGGGAGACTTTCTTTCGCAATTTTTTCAACCGCTGCAATGGCATCTCCAGAGCTATAACCTTCGGAAGGTTCACCGTTAATCATTGCCGACATATACATATTGTAACGGGTTAAAACTTCCGGTCCGTAAACTCTTTCAATAGTAATGAATGTAGAAAAAGGAACCATTTCTCCCTTGTCATTTTTTAAATATAGATTTAAAATACTTTCAGGTGTTTCACGGTATTCCGGGCTTGCCTGAACCATCACTTTATACATTTGTCTGAATCTAATGAAATTGGTTGCATAATAAGAGCCCAACATCGTCTGCAAAGTAGACATTGCATTATCAACGGAAACTCCTTTTTTTGCAGCCATATCATAATCCATATGAATGATATACTGCGGGAAAGTAGCATCAAAACTTGTAAAACTATTTTTCAGTTCGGGTGTTTCATTCAGTTTTTTAACAAAACCTTTGGTAACTTCATCCATGTTTTCGATACTTCCACCGGTTCTGTCGAGCAAACGAAGTTCGAAACCACTGGTGTTACCAAACCCCGGAACCGTAGGTGGTGCAAAAACTTCAATCTGTGCATCAGAAATACCTTTTGTTTTTTCGGTTAATTCTTTAATGAAGTCGTCTATGGATTTATCTCTCTCGCTCCAATCTTTTAGGTTGATCATTGCCATTCCGTAAGTGGATCCGGCGATTTCTGTCACCACGCTATAACCTGCCAATGTGGTTACGTTTTCTACTCCATCGATCTTTTTAGCAATCGTTGTAATTTCATCTAAAACTTTTTCAGTTCGCTCAACGGTTGCTCCTTGAGGTGTAGTTACACTCACATAAGCCATTCCCTGATCTTCCACAGGAATAAATCCTGATGCGAGAAATTTTGAAGTTCCCCAGGTGAGTACGATAAATAAAGTCAGTAATCCAAACGTTACAACGGTTCGAGTTGCAAATTTTGATAAAATATTGACATAACCATTGGTTACTTTTTCAAGAAAAACATTGAATTTATTAAAGAAACGGTCAATAACTCCTTTCTTTTTACCGTGATTGTGAGGCTTTAAAATCAAAGCGCATAAAGCCGGAGTCAGCGTTAATGCATTAATTCCCGAAATCACAATGCTTATCGCTAAAGTTAATGAAAACTGTCGGTAAAAGACACCCACCGGACCATCCAAAAACGCTACAGGAAGAAACACAGCAGACATTACCAAGGTAATTGCAATAACTGCTCCTGCAATTTCTTTTGTGGCAATAACAGTGGCTTCATAAGGTGCATAACCTTCTTCCATTTTTACGTGAACAGCCTCTACGACGACAATCGCGTTATCGACGACAATACCGATTGCAAGAACCAATGCAAAAAGCGTCAGCAAATTCACAGAGAAATCAAGCATATCCATAAAGGCAAAAGTTCCGATTAAGGCAACTGGAACTGCTAAAACAGGAATCAATGTAGAACGCCAATCTTGCAGGAAGAGGAAAACGACGATCGCCACCAAGATAAATGCTTCCACTAAAGTTATTAAAACCGAACTAATAGATGCATCCAAAAATCTTGATACATCATACGCCATATTATATTCCATCCCCGGAGGAAAAGAATTGACTTTCAGTTCAGCCATTTTATCTTTAACATTTTGGATAACCTCAGAAGCATTTGACCCTGGTCTTTGCTTCATCATTATCGATGCTGAAGGCCTGCCGTCGGTTTTAGAAACCATCCCGTACGTCATTGCACCAAATTCTACTTTAGCAATATCTTTCAGCTTTAAAATAGTTCCTTCCTCATCAGCACGGATTGGGATTTCTTCATATTGTTTAGGTTCAAAAAATTTACCTTTATACTTTACTACATACTGCAGCTCCCCTGCTTTTTTACCGGAAGATTCTCCCACTTTTCCAGGGGCGGCAGAAACATTCTGTTTTTGAAGTGATGTAACGACTTCATCCGCTGAAATATTATACACCGCCATCTTCTGAGGATCTAGCCAAATACGCATCGAATATTCTTTTTGCCCCATAATTTCGGCACGGCCTACTCCATCCAGACGTTTCAGCTCCTGAAGAACATTAATGTCTGTAAAGTTGTAAATAAACTGCTCATCCTGACTCGGATCTGTACTGGTGATGTTGAGGTACATCAACATACTGTTTACTTCCTTTTCTGTGGTAACTCCGGCTCTTATTACCTCTTCGGGCAATTCATCCAAAATCGTTGTCACTCTGTTCTGAACATTCACTGCTGCCAAATCGGGATCTGTCCCTACTTCAAAAAACACCTGGATTAAAGTTAAACCATCGTTCGAAGTTACCGTAGACATATAAGTCATTCCCGGAACCCCATTAATTGCACGCTCCAAAGGTAAGGCTACTGCATCTGCTGAAACTTCGGCATTTGCCCCCGTATATTTTGCCGTTACCGTCACTGAAGGCGGAACAATATCGGGAAATTGGGTGATCGGCATTTTCATCAACGCCATAATTCCTACTAGCACAAAGACAATGGAAATCACCAACGAAAGAACCTTTCGTTTTATAAACATCTCTACCATAACTAATTACCTAAGAATTAAAGTCTGTTTTTGATTTTGATTTGATCTCCATCTTTTAACGACTGAGTGCCTTCATAAATAATCAAATCTCCTTTTTTGAGACCTCTTTCTACGAGATAAGAATCTTTAAGAGCAGTCCCGATCTCAATATTGGTCATTTTTACTTTATTATTCTTGTCTACTAAGAAAATATAGGTTTTATCCTGAATGGAAAATGTAGCCTTCTGAGGAATCATCAACGCATCATTCTGAACTTCAGAAATAGTTAATTTTCCGGATGTTCCGTGTTTGATTAAACGATTAGGATTTGGAAATAACGCTTTGTAGCGGATTGAACCTGTCGCTCTGTCGATTTCACTTTCAGCAGACTTTAAAGCACCATTAAATTGGTAAGCCATTCCGTTGGGCAGTGTTAATTCTATTTTCTGATGCTTCCCTAGCTTATCATTTGAAAGAAGCTCAAAATATACATTTTCAGGGAGTGAAAAATAGGCATACACCTCATCGAGCTGAGACAACGTAGTTAAAAAAGTTCCATTGGTTATCAAACTTCCACCTTTATGAGGAATAACGTCGATTACTCCATCAAATGGAGCTGAAACAGTCGTAAAACTTATTTTTTGCAATACCGTTTTTTTCTCAGCATCAGCAAAGGCATACTTTGCTTTGGCAGAAGATAATTTGGCTTTCACCAATTCCAGTTCATTATTGGCAACAAATTTTTTAGCGTGAAGACTTTCAATCTGTTTTAATTCAACTTCTGCAATGCGTACATCGGCTAGAGTCTGTTTAATGGTCGCATTGGCTTTAAGAAGTTCCATTTTTAATTCAGCATCATTAATTTTGAATAATGGCTGACCTTTTTTCACAAACTGACCTTCATTTACATAAATATGATCTAGAAGTCCATCAATTCTCGAGCGTATTTCGACATTTCTTTTTGCCTGAATATCTGTTACAAACTGATTACTGACCAAAGTGTCTTTTTGCTTAACTACAAACACCGGAACTTCTTTGTTTTCTTTATTTTTATTTTGAGCGTTTTTACCGCAAGAGATTACGCATAATAATGCAACGTTGCATACTATGATACTTTTTATATTCATTGTAGAATTTTTATTACTAAAATTTGACGAAAAAATTACTGGGTTAATCGTCTGATTTAGAATAACTGGAGAAGATGGAGGTAAGATTTTACGGCACAGAAAATCGCTGTGGCAACAACCTGAGTACTAACTTTGGTAATTTCTGATACCAAAATTTCATTCTTTTTAAAATAAGAATTACATGAAACTTCAGCAACGTATTTACCAATACTTTTAACGCCTACTGCAACCGCTTTTACATTAAGAAAAGATTCACTTATAAAATTAATTCCCTGGTCTCCCGGACAAGTCACCATTGGAATATTGTGCAGAGAATTATCTGCCCATTGCGAATTGAAATGGGTAAATAGAATTGCGAAATATAGAAAGATGAATGACCTTAAAGCTAACATGTCTTTAGAACATTGGAATATTGACAAATGAGAATGTTGCAAATATAAGCCCTTTAGATAAAAATTTTATCTGTCAGAATGTTAAAAATCATTAAAATATTAAGACAAACGCGTACAATTGAAATAGAAATTTCAACATAAAAACAACTTTTTTTGTCCTTTAAATTGAGTTTTTAAGTTGATCTATTTAAGATACTATCAATAGCATCCCTCTTTAGGTGAGATTACTTTAATTAAAACAATTAATGCTCAAAAGAAATATGTGCTAAAAAGAAAGTTATTTTTTAATTATATTTTTATAAATCTGCCCATTTTTTATGATCATCAAAAAGTTCTTTTCAGGATTGGAAATTAATGATAAATCCTTTAATGGATTACCATCAACCAGTAATAAATCTGCAAAAGCCTGCTCTTCAACCACTCCTAATTTCCCTGGATAAGGGCTGCGTAAGCCAGAAAGTTGCAATAGTTCCCCATTATCCTGCGTGATCATTTTTAAAATCTCAGCATTCGAAAACCATTTTTGAAGGCGTAAAATATATTTGTTTTGGTCTTTGTTGAGTTCCGGCTCAAAAAGGAAATCTGTGCCCCATGCCAATTTTACACCCAATCTTTTAGCTAGCGGCCACACTTTTTCTTGACCATCTAATACAGGCTTGCGTTTCTCTTTCCGCTGATCATCCATATTATCATTATTGTCCATTAAGTTTTGAAGGCTTAGCCATACTTTCTTCTTCGCAAGCAGCTTCAATGTTTCTTCATCAAGCATCTGCCCGTGTTCTATAGATTTCACTCCTGCTTCAACGGCTCTTTGTACGGCTCTGGGTGTATAAGCATGCACCATAACATAAGTTCCCCAGTCTTCTGCCGCTTCAACAGCTGCTTTCATCTCGTCAAAAGTATATTGGGTTACATCAATCGGGTCATAAGCAGAAGAAGTTCCACCGCCTGCCATCAGCTTGATCTGGCTCGCTCCAAAACGCAGGTTTTCTCTTGTTGCTGTTAATACATCGTCTCGCCCATCAGCAATAAAAGTTGCCCCCAATAATTCTGCACGGGAAGGTTTTCCAAAAAAACGACGAGAACGTTCATCCGGTGTTCTGAAATCACCATGACCTGCTGTTTGACTTATTGTGGCACCTGAAGGCCAAATACGTGGCCCTATAACTTGACCTTTATCTATCGCTGCCTTTAACGGAAAGATTGGTCCACCTGCATCGCGAACGCTTGTAAACCCACGCATCAGCATTTTTTGGGAAGAAAGAGCCACATTCTTCATCATTAGTTCTTGCGACATATCCGGAGAGGTCATTTCTGCCATTGTTAAAGCACCAAATACCATATGTACATGAACGTCAATCAATCCTGGCATTAAGGTTTTTCCATTACCTTTAATTTTTATTACATCATTTCCTTTAACGGAAATAATATCAGAGCTGATTTTCTGAATTTTATTTCCGGAAATCAAGACATTCATTGAAGTAGTAAGATTGGAGGTTTTATGGTCTAATATTCTGACATTTTCTATCAAAATATCATTAGTCTGCGCTATAGCCGTCGATGTTGTAATAAAAAAAAGAGCAATTAATGATTTAAATTTCATAAACAATTAATTATAAGATTATTATATACTATCATGCAATTGCTAATATACTATAAAACCCAATCAATTCCTATACATGGGATACATTTAATTTAACATCTAACTTTGCTTTAAAATTACAGTTTCGTAAAAATAGCCTAAATTGATTGACAAAAATTAAAATCCGCCTCATGAATATTTTCAGAGACGGATTTACATTAAAATATTAAAATAATCACTAATTCAAATAGCTGCCTTACATGTGGCATCTGATTCTGTTTATGAATTATCTTATGGCACCCAATACGTCCATTTAGAACCATTATAGACTGCCAATCTTTTATTGATGCCATTTAAATAGACCATCATTCCCGGAGCCGGGTCTTTCACATCATTTGTACTTTCAACGTGTGGGAGTACCATCACCTTAGTCGTTGATTCTAAGACTAAAACTCCGTTTGCACTTGAACTACTGGCTCCTATGATTGTTTTTGCTCCTACTTCTTCAATCACGGCATCAGCACCGGTTAATGGAGGTTGAGCTGTCATTAGGCTACTGATATCTGCCCTATTGCCACTACTTAAATCTACCCAGCCACTTGCATCAGCATTGATGTTGCCTGGTGCATAATATTTTACTTTAGACTGCGTGGCATTATTAGCACTTGCATCCAATAGCATTGTTCCCGGTGTCACCTCTGCCGGGGCAGGCATTGTTCTTACATACGGCAAAATAATACCTTTGTTTTGCCCAGCTTCAAATTCTAATAAAACAGCAGTTTTATTATTTGCTGGTGCAGTTCCATTCACCCCTCCTACAATAATTTGTGAGTATCCAAAAATAGATAGGCTCAGAAATATACTGGTTATAATTGTTTTCATTTTTTTATTCTAAATCATTAATAAATGAGTATTCTAGGAAATACTCTGAGAAAATTTAAGGACAACTTGGTGTGTTGAAACATTTCCAATCACCCTCTGAGTAAATCTTCATACAGTTTACGGTTGTATCATAAGACATCATTCCCTCAACTGCATTTCCTGCATTTTTAATGACATCTAATTGGGCAGTCGTTAATCTAGTCACTACAAACCCTTTTGTATTAGATTCCAAAGCAATATGGCCAGATTTTCTAGCCATTGGCCAATTAGAATCTGTTTTTCCTGCTCGTTTAAGAAGTGTAATTCCTAATTTCGTATCATTATTTGTTCCTCCTGTTGCCGCATCATTAAAACAAACACAAGGATCTACCGCCTGACTGCCAGGCACATAATAAGATACCGTTACCATAGATCCTGCCTCTCTACATTTTCCAGAAGCTACAGAGAAGAAAGCGTAATATGTACCCGAAGCGACTGTCGAAATATCGGTTAAAATAGGGCTGTTTGGGTCATTTGTAGCGTGCCACTCTACCTCACCAGGAAGTGCTTCCTGAATAGAAGTATTCAAATCACCTTGCTGATAGGTGCAAATTTTTAAATTTTGAATTTTAGGTCCCAAATCTGTTCCGCATACATTAAGCTCATCTGTTAAATAACTGTACCTAACATAGATTTCATCAATATCTTGACCATTTCCCATACTACCATTCGTAAGATGTCCTACATAACCAAAACTTTTAGAACATTTTTTGATATTAACTGTTGCGTGCCCTCCAGTTTCCACTGCGATTACTTGATCTGTTATCTCCAAGTCTGAAAGTAAATCAGGAATAGCAAGGTCATCAGGATTATATCGACCTGGCATATAGATAGGATCATAGTTGGTATCAGACGATGCACCAAGCATATATCCTTTATTGCTTCCCCAACCCCACTGCTTATTGTCATGAGTTAACACATTGATAACAGCAGTACCTCCATAATTTGAATGTTCGTTAGGAGAAATCCAAACAATATTTTCTAAAATCCCAACACTCTCACTACCTTGAACCTCCATATTTTTAGGTTGTACCCATACCGTTTTAGATAAAGTTGTTCCATCGCCCAATTGTTTATTACTATTGTCACCCATACTGTATAATTTACCATTGGTAGCCAATAAATAATAGCTCTGCCCTGTTACATTTTGAGTCATTCCTATCATTTTAGGAACTGCTCCGTTTGGTACAGAAACTTCTGTAGCATACGCACGGCTCGTCGCGCCACCACTATTATTATAAGTAAGCGTTCCCCAAGTATAAAGCTTTCCGGTAGATGTTAAAGCAAATAGGGCATTTGGTGTTCCTCTCATTGCCACTACATTCTCAAGGTTAGGATTACCTGCATCGTCAGTTTTAACACGGTGCCAAATTACATTATTGGCATTATTCTGCGCTGTACCATCGCCATTTTTGGCACCATTGAAAGATAAAACCCACGCTTCACCACTACAAGTAACAATAGCCAATGTGCGGTAAGAACCAAACATCATCTTTACATCTGCAGGGGCAACACCTGCCGGCAAACCGTCTGTTTTACCATTGATAGAAATTTTAGCGAAAGCCGCATTTAAGTTTGTTATTGCACTATTAACCAAAATATCATTAACCCCCCAAACATAAAGACCATCAGTAGTTAACAAAGCAAATTGATGAGAAGTACTACTACTTCCTGCGGCAACTCTTAATGGCGTTCCCGTATAATTAAAATTAGCATATCCAGAACCAGGACCTATTATTGTTGGGCTTAATAAATCTCCACTTCCTGTACTGGAAGTATTTTGTCCCCAAATTTTGAAATTTCCATCTTTTTCCTTTGCAATAGTAGCATGGAAAACAGAAATCAAATTATCATATTCAATAGTATTAGGATCTGTACTGTCAATATATGTATTGTCATTACACCCCGAAGTACAAAATCCCTGAGCCCTATAAGCTGTAGATGATAGAGTAAATAAGAGGATAAGAGTAAAAGTTTTTATATAATTATTCATTATTATTTAGTTTTTTTCGATTAAAGTATAATGTTGTACTTGGTCGTTAATATCTTTGAATTCTATCATAATATTATTTCCCTTTGTTGTAAACCCTTCAAGCGAAAATTCTAATTTATTTACCCCATTTTTAAGGAGAACTTTATCTTTATTAAGTCTTCCTGATAGTGACGTGCCAACCCCTGCAGTAGTAAAACCATGATGGTAATCTGCGGATGCATTGTCATAAGAGCTGTAAACTGCATTTACCGTTACAGTGATGCCCTCCGTAGATTGCCCTTCTTTAATTTTCTTTGAGAATTGAATGGAAGAAAAATCGAATACCATCTTTAACGGGCTTACTTTAATCGTAACTTTTGAAGGATATTGATCATGATCACATGATGATTTAGAATCGTCATTATGCTTTTCGTGAATATATATACTATAGTTTCCAGGCTTGCTAAATACTTCATTAATATTCCCCAAACCGGAGCTCAAAACATCCCCAGCATCGTTTTTTATATCCCAACCTGTATAGGTATCTAATGAATAAGAAAATGGTAAACCGTAACTTAGAGTAACACTTTCTTCTCTTTTATTATTTGTATTTTCATTATGCTGAGCAAATACTGAACTTACACTCAAAAAGAGCATTAGTATCATTGATTTGCAAAAAGCTAAAGATGAAATTTGTTTGATCATTTTTTAATTTTTATTTATACTTTTTAATCTCGATTATAAATCATAACTAAGTAGAACACAGAAATATATTATGTAATATTTCTGTACTTTTTAATCTTATCAAATTAGAATCATTGTTTTAAGAATATCTAGCCCATACTTGTGGTGGAGGCCTTATTCGAAAAGATTTAAATAAATAATCGCAAAAACGAGCATTATAACTATATTGACTTAAAATAAAAGTGCAAAATAAAGTACTAAGCCCCAATAGAAACATGAATAAAACGAGAGCCTTTCCAGAAAAACTATAATTTACTAACGTAAAAACCTCATTCTCTTCAATTTTTCCAGTATGAAAAGATTCATTAGAGTTTTTATAAAAAAAGTCTACATTGATTTTCTTTACATAATTTACTTTTTTATACGACTTAGTATTTTTCTGATTGACAATCTGTGTTTTAGTTGTTTTTACTTTAGGTAGTTCCCCTTCTTTAATAATTGTGGCATTCAAAACGGCATTATTATCAACTAATACAGCTCCTTTTGATACATAAATTAAAGGTATAACCTCTCTCTTCTCAGCGAGTTCTTCATATATTATCGAATCACCCTGCACAACTATTCCACCCTCATGAATAGGAGCGGGAAACGCCCATGAACTTAAAAACAACAGAAGGAAAAACATATTCTTATTTGTGTAAAAAAACATACGTTTATCAAATAAAAATACGGGTCTCTTTCTCTTCAAAATCCTATTAAGATTAAGTTCAAGCGACGTTTGTAAGAAATACAAAAGTTTAGAAAAAAACATTAATATATTACAAATAAATGATTAAAAAACTCAACTAATTTACTTTGTAAAAGTTTTTAACATATTGTATATTAACTAATTTGGCGTTTTTATAAAATATAAATAGATATAGCCTTCTTTGTGAAAAATATTTAATCTATAGTGATGAAATATTATTTTATTGCTTTTGAAAAATTAACTTTTGAGATTGCTTATGAATTAGGCTTTAAACACATGCAATATTTTCTCAAATCTATTTTTGAATTTTTTTTTTATTCGTCTAACCTACACTCAGTGCAGTAGAATTTTCTGAAACTCCGATTTCAAATTCAGTTATTTCATAATGAAGCTTCAAAGTATCGTAATCAATCGGTCTATTAAGTAGTTTGTCATTCTTACAAAGAATATGCTTGTAATAAATCTCAGCTAAACCGGCAGATTGCAATTCGTTCGTAGAAAATCTGGTGAGAGATTCTAAAATCGTCATGAACATACCGTAATAGCAATCTTCGACATTGAGAATTTTGTTGTTGATAATCATTTCGAAAATTGTTGTTACAAACCTGTTTTCTTAATCCGTAAGAAACTTTTTATACCATTGAAAAGTAAAAGAGTAATGTACCGTAGTTTTATCCGGCAACTTTATAAGTTTGCAGTTTTTTTTATAGTTATACACAGTTATTTAGTTTGGTACCCCAAAAATATCAAATTAAATTAGAAGGTCACTCAGTATTTTCACCTAATGGTGTATAAGATACTTTATTTATACTAATTACAAATAACAATTAACATGAGTGTAAATTTGACAATGCTATTTATTTAATTTAGAAGTATTTTTAATAATTAAAATAATAAGACTCACAATATGTATTTTTATCAAACTTATCAACATGCCTATTTAAAGCTAAGCTTAAACAATTAACTCGATTTTGAGACTCGCTTTTTTCAATTAAATTTTGAGCTCTATTTTAGATCTCTTGTTCAAAATTTACAAATTACAATAAAATCCTACTCCATTTTATATCTGAAAACTTTCATGAGTTTCATAAATTGATACTAAAAATCGATATCCATCTTTTGATATTTATTCCAAAAAACATCCTTTCATATTCAGAAAAAAACAAAAAAACCGACATCTGAAAATCTTTCATTCAGATGTCGGTTTATAATTTAATAAATACTAATGATTAAAACATATTTTAAAAACTGCTTAGTGCTTCTAAAATATTTTCATAAATGAAATTTAATTCTTCTGAACTGATACAGTAAGGCGGAACCAGATACATCACATTTCCCAATGGACGCATGACAATTCCACGTGACAGAAACTCATCATATAACTTTTTTCCTATCTCGTTAAAATAAGAAGTTTTATGATCATTTTTAATTTCCCAGGCTAAAATAGTCCCGGTTTGTCGTACGTTTTCAACTTTCGGATGTTCTCTTAAAACTTTTGAAAAACGAAAATGTTGTTCCGAAATTCGCTGAATACTTTGTTGAGTTTCGTCATTTAATAAAAGCTCAATACTTGCCAAAGCTGCAGTACAAGCTAACGGATTTGCTGTAAAAGAATGCCCATGAAATAATGTTTTATATTTATCATCCGACAAAAAAGCATTGTAAATCTCGTTTGAACAAGTTGTAATTCCCATAGGCATCGTTCCACCTGTCAAACCTTTAGAAAAACACATAATGTCTGGCTTTTCTAAGAGATAATTAGCTGCAAATAGCTTTCCTGTTCTTCCAAAACCAGTAAAAACCTCATCCTGAATCATCAAAATTCCATTTGCTCTGCAGAATTTCATTAAGTTATCCAAATCTTCAGCATGGTACATCAGCATTCCTGCAGCTCCCTGAATGAGCGGTTCGTAAATGAAGCAAACGACTTCATCCTGATACGTTGAAATTTGGGCTTTGAGATCTTCAATATTTTCAGAAGTAGGAGTATCAATAAAAATGACTTCAAACAGCATTTCTCCGAAAGGTTTCGTCCAAACACTTCTTCCGCTCACCGACATCGCTCCGAAAGTATCACCATGATAAGCGTTTTTAAATGCTAAAATTTTTGTCTTTTCTTTTCCCTGATTGTAAGCATGTTGAATGCACATTTTCAAAGCAACTTCTACTGCCGTCGATCCGTTATCAGAATAGAAAACTTTCTGCTGGTTTTGAGGAAGAAGTTTTAGTAAATTTTCAGAAAGCTGTATCGCTGGCTCATGGGTAAAACCTGCAAAAATAACCTGCTCTAAAGTATTCAACTGTTCAGAAACCCGTTGTGCAATGTAAGGATGCGCATGACCGTGAAGCGTAACCCACCATGAAGAAACCGCATCGATATACTTATTTCCTTTATCATCAAAAAGGTAAACTCCTTTTCCTTTAACGATCGGGATAGCATCATCTGCAGTTTTCATTTGAGTGTAAGGATGCCAATTGACGGCTCTGTCTCGCTCTTGTAAATTCATAAATTATAGAAGTTAGAGATTAGAAACTAGAAGTTAGCCTTCCAGGTTTCAAATTGATCAATTACTTTTTCAGCTTGCCTTTTCATCGGTTTCAATCCTAAAGTCTGCAGCATTTGCATATCTTCAGAAACTCCCGGATTTGGAGTCACCAATAAAGTTTCTCTTTCACCTGTAAAAATTGAGTTTGCTCCTGCTATAAAGCACCATCCTTGTTCAAATTCTGTCATTTCAATTCTTCCTGCGCTCAAACGAACCATTGATGAAGGCATTACAATTCTTGCGGTAGCAATCATTCTTACCATTTCCCAAGTATCAGTTTTTTCGTTATTTTCAAGAGGAGTTCCTGCAACTCTTGCAAGGGCATTAATCGGAACAGATTCAGGATGTTTCGGCATCGTTGCCAATGTCAACAGCATTGAAATTCTGTCTGCATGAGTTTCGCCCAAACCGATAATTCCGCCTGAACAAACTGTAATTCCAGCTTTTCTGACGTTGTTGATGGTATTTATTCTATTATCAAAAGTTCTTGTGGAAATAATTTCTTCATAATACTGTTCCGAAGTATCCAAATTGTGATTATAAGCATACAAACCAGCCTGTTCAAGACGAACAGCCTGTTCTTCTGTCAACATTCCGAGCGTACAGCACACTTCAAGTCCGAGTTCATTCACTCCTTTCACCATGTCGATAACGCGGTCAAAATCACGGTTGTTTCGCACTTCTCGCCACGCTGCAGCCATACAGAAACGGGAAGAACCGTTGTCTTTTGCTTTTTGGGCATGTTCGATTACTTTTTCAGTTGGTAATAAAGCCTGAACTTTAATATTGGTGTGATAACGTGCAGCCTGTCCGCAATATGAACAATCTTCTACGCAACCGCCTGTTTTTATTGATAAAAGAGTTGACATCTGCACCTCTTCCGGATTGTGCCATTCTCTGTGAACAGTTGCTGCTTTATAAATCAATTCAAGGAGGGGAAGATTGTAGATTTCTTCAATTTCTTCTTTTGTCCAATTATTTCTCAATTTTACTTTATCTTTCATATTTTTTCTAATTGTTTTGTAATACGTTCTATGTTTTCTTTTGTTATGTTTTCTATTTCCGGAATTCTTATAATTTTGGTTTCCTCCTGAATATTTTCACAGATTATTCTTTCTGTATCTGCTGGGAAACTTCCATTTAAAATCAGATATTCCAACTTGATGTTTTTTTGCTCTAAAGCCATCAGCGACAACAAAGTATGATTGATGCATCCTAAATAATTTCTGACCACCAAAGCAACGGAAAGGTTTAGTTTTTCAATTAAATCGATAATAAATTCATCATAAGAAATTGGAACCATTAATCCTCCTGCTCCTTCTACAATTAAATTATTTTGAGTTTCAGGAAGTGTAAAATCATTACTGTTAATTAAAACTCCTTCTTCCAAAGCCGACTGATGAGGTGATGCTGCGAGTTTTAATCTATATCTTTCAGGATGAATGATTACATTTTCACCTACCCTTTCTTTAATTTTCATACTGTCTGAAAAATGTAAATCTCCAGACTGAATGGGTTTCCAGTAATCGGCTTTAAAGTATTTTGTGAGGATTGATGAACAAACAGTTTTTCCGACTTCGGTTCCGATGCCGGTTACAAATAATTTCATTTAAATAAATCTTTTAATAATTTCACTAAGTGTTACAATTTCTTCTTCTGTATTGAAGCTATGAAGGCAAATTCTCAGTCTTTCTGTTCCTTGTTTTACAGTCGGACTAAAAACAGCATAGGTTAAAAATCCCTCACTCAATAAAGTATCCTGCAAATCTTTCAACCGATGATTATCCGAAACTAAAACTGCCTGAATCGGACTGTTTTCAGAAGACGGCGTTTTTATATTTTGCTGATGAAAAACTTTGATGTTTTGCTGTAAACTGGAAGATGTATTTTTGTTTGCTTTTAAAAACTCATATCCAGTTCTTATACTTCTCCACTGAACATCCTGAGCGGCGGTTGTGTAAATAAAAGGAGATGCAAAATTCACAAGATAAGATTTGATAATCTCATCACATAAAATCGCTGCACCATGTGAACCGAGCGCTTTTCCGTAAGTAATTACCGTTGCCAAAACCGACGTTTGTAATTGATATTTTCCAACTAATCCATATCCGAAAACGCCAAAAGAATGTGCTTCGTCTACAATTAGAAAAGCATTGTATTTTTTAGCAATTTCTGCAATTTCACGAATTGGCGCAAAATCTCCATCCATTGAGTACAGACTCTCTATTGCAACGTAACAATTTCCTTTTTGTCTTTTTAAAATCTGTTCTAAATCAACAATATCATTATGCTTAAATTTTAATTTTCTTGCATGCGACATTTTACAGGCATCATGTACCGAACGGTGAATTTTTTCATCAACAATAATCGTATCATGACGGTTCGGAAGCGTAGAAAACAGAGCTAAATTGGCATTATACCCAGAAGAAAAAAGTAATGCAGATTCATTTTGATGTTCTTTAGAAATAAATTTTTCTGTTTCGATGACTTCCTTACTGTTTCCGCTAATCAATCTAGAACCGGTACTTCCTGAAAGCAAATGAGGATGATCATTAATCTGTTTTAACAATAAATTTTGTAATTCTTTATTTCTTGCCAATCCCAAATAATCATTAGAATAAAAATCGACACCTGCAGATTTGGGTTTTAATATTCTTAAAGTCTGATTTGCTTTTCTTTTATCCAGAGCTTCCTGAAAATAATGAAAATGATTAAGCATAATCAGGTTTCATCACTTCCTCAGTTATCGCATTAACCCAATCGATGTGCAAATCTTTTTCAATTTCTATAATTTTTTCTGCGTGTGGTTTCCAGTTTTCAGAAAACTCATCCAGCTGATTAATCATTTCTTCCAAATGTCCCTCTTCTTCCAATATAATAGATTTCACCATCACTTTTGAATTAGTTTTGGTAAGAACTTCCTGATATACAGGATATAATTCATCAGCACGAACTTCAATTGCATACGTCACGAAAAGATAAGCCGCATATTTTAATTCTTCTTTTGTTAAATCGAAATGTGCATGAAGATATTTACAAGCTTTCACATCCAAAGCATGAAGATATTGTCGCGTTGCAATCGGTGCTAAAAGCTCGTTACTTTCATAAGTTCTACACCATTCAGCATTGATTTTCCCAATCTGCTTTTTGAGATAATATGCGTGTCGATGTTCTTCACAAGCATGTTTAAGCTGAATTAAATTTACTTTTGTAGGATGTTCGCAAGCAGAAATTTTTCTCGCTCCTGCATTCTCCATAAAAGAGAGTGTATTGAGCCATTTTGAATGAGCTTTATTATTGTTTACGATCTTATCAATAAGGTTATAAAATTCCATTTGTTTTTATTTTGTTTCAAAAGTAGTATATTACCGGATGGTTAGATAGTGCCAGTTTTAACATTATGAATAGTCCGGTTGAGTTTCCTTATGAAAGTTTTATTTTAATCAATAGAAGTTCAGAGATTTCTATTTACATGCAGATCTCCAATCAATTGATCAATGCAATACAAAGAGGATTTTTACCATTTGGCATAAAACTTCCGGGAACAAGGGCTTTAAGCATTATTTTGAATGTTCATAGAAATACAATTGTTGCTGCTTATGAAGAATTGTTTGCACAAGGCTGGGTTGAAAGCCTTCCCAATAAAGGAACTTTTGTCATCGGGAAAAATCAGGAAAAACCATTTCAAATTAAAGATTTTGAGAAAAACAACCTTGAACACTATCCAAAATCCACCGGTTTTTCATTTAAAACTTCAAATATTTTAGATAATCCGTTTGAATATTCTAATTGTGAATATATTTTCAATGACGGCGTTCCTGATATTCGATTAACTCAAATTGACCAGCATTCCCGAATTTACAGTTCTATTTTAAAAAGAAAAGCCCATAAAATAGGACAATACAATCAGGATGGAAGTGAATTTTTCAAAAAAAACCTTTCGCAGTTTTTAAATCTATCACGAGGTTTACCTATTTCAAAAAATAACCTTTTGATCACGCGAAGTACAGAAATGAGTATTTATATTGTTTCTGAAATTTTACTTTCGGCAGGAGATGTTGTTTTGGTGGGAGAACTAAGTTATTTCTCAGTCAATATGATTTTTCAAAAAGCCGGAGTAAAAATTCAGCCTATTTCGATTGATGAGGAAGGAATTAATGTAGAAGAAGTGAGAGAAGCATGTAAAAAACAGAAAATAAGAATGCTTTACCTTACGCCGCATCACCACTATCCTACTACCGTCACTTTGAGCGCTAAAAGAAGGTTGGAGTTACTCAATCTTGCGAATGAATTTGGTTTTATCATTTTGGAGGATGATTACGATTATGATTTTCATTATGATAAAAGTCCTATTCTCCCTTTAGCAAGTGCAGACACCAACGGAATGGTTATTTATATCGGATCTTTTGGGAAATCTTTGGTTCCCGGTTTCCGAACAGGATTCATTGTTGCACCGGAAAATCTGATGATTGAAATGCGAAAATATTTAGGAATTATAGACCGGCAAGGCGACGTTCTGATGGAACACGTTTTGGGAGAAATGATCGCTGAAGGAGAAATCAACCGGTATTTAAAAAAATCATTAAAAACCTATCAGGAAAGAAGAGATTATTTCGTCTCTCTTTTAGAACAAAACTTAGGAGAATACATCGATTTTCAAAAACCTTCAGGAGGTTTGGCGGTGTGGATGAAGTGGAAAATCCCCGTAAATCTAATGCAACTCAGTAGAAACTGTGCCCAAAACAATCTTTTCATTCCCAAAACCCTGCTTTATCAGAACAAAAATCTTACAGCAATGCGGTTGGGTTTTGGAAATTTAAATCTGACAGAAATGGACAAAAGCATTGAAATTTTATCTGAAAACATCAAATTATTATCCTGATTTTTTTTTAAAATTCAGACTTCAGAATTTTCAATAATTCTACTTGTTGATTGACATCATTTTTGCTGCTTATTAAATTATAATTCGCCTGAAGCCAATTATTTCTTACCACAAAAAACGTATAAGCATCCATTAAACCTTCTTTATATTTTTCTTCAGATTTTTGAAAAGACAATTTTTGGTTTTCAAAATTCAATTCCAAAAGGCTGTATTTTTCCTGCGCATTCAGAAACTGAGCTTTTATGGAATTAATCGACTTTGTTAAATCATTAATGATTAAATCTTTGCTGTAGTTGGAATTAATCACATTTAATTTTGCTATTTCTACGTTATTTTTGATTTGAAATTTATTAAAAATCGGAATATTCAAACCAAAAGAAATTGACTGATTTTTATTCTGGCTAAACTGATTAGAAAAACTGGTGTTGGAAAGAGCATTGCTGCCTAAAGATTTATTGTAAAAAGTAGACCAACTGTAGTTTCCATTAAGTGTTGGCAAATAGGCAGATTTTTCAATATCTATATTTTTTTCCTGTGCGCTGATCTCTGCAATCACAGTTTTATAAGCAGGATTATTTTCTATCAATTTATTGGTAAAATCAGCGGTATTAAAATCTTCCTGAGCTAAAGATCCATTGTCATCCATCACAAAATCTATAGAATCTTGTGTTATATTCAGTGCATTCAGAAGGTTTATTTTTGCCAGATCACGTTGGTTTTTTGCCGAAACCCATTGTTCCTGCAAAGTTCCCAAGTTGGCTTTGATATCATAAACATCACTTTTTGAACGGCTTCCTATTTCCACTTCTTTTTCGGTACGCTTGATCTGCTCTTCAATCCCTGCAATCTGCGTTTCTAAAACCTCCAACCAGCTTTTACTGTTTTGATACGTGAAAAAATTCTGAATTACATTAAACTTCACTTCATTCTGAGCTTGTTTAAGCCTATAGGTACTCGCATTTTTATTGAGTTTTGACAATGAAATATTCAAATAATTCCTCCAATTAAACAATTCAATATTTGCCTGAGCAATCACCTGATCATATTGCATATTAAGCGTCTCTCTCTGATTACTCGACTGATTGATTGATGAGCCTAAACTATAGCTGTGATTTACACCCGCATTCACAGATGGAAGCAATATCCCTTTTGAAGCAGCAATTTGTCGGTCATTTTTCTGAATATTGACAGTTGCCTGTTTTACCAGCGGATGATTTATCGAAGCGTAATCTAGACATTCTTTAAGCGTCCAACTCTGTTGGGCCGGGAAAACATTTATTATAAAAATGAAGAATAGTTTTTTCATAATTGGTTCTTAGTTATTAGGTGATAGGTGATGGTCTTATTGATAAAATTTCTATCAACTAAAAACCAACAACTATCAACCAATTTTATTCGTATTTCAGATATTTTACAAGATTCACTTTTGTGGCTTGATACGCCTTAATACTCACCACTGCGAAAGTTAAAATCAATAATAAAATCATACTCAGAATGAATGGTAAAACCGGCATATCAATTCGGTAGGCAAAATCTTTCAGCCACTCATTCATCAGATAATAACTGATCGGAATGCTTACAAGAACCGCTATAAAAGTAATCCAGAGAAATTGTTTCGTTAACCCTACGATCAAAGTTCCGTCTGATGCACCTAACGTTTTTTTGATCGCTACATCTTTTAATTTTTGCTCGATCATTAATGAAGACAAGGCGAATAATCCTAATAATGCTACCATCAAAACCATTGCATTCAGAATCGTGAAAAGGGTTTGCTGTTTCTGATACGTTTCAAAGGTTTTTGCAAATTGCTTATCAATAAAATAAGAGTTGAATGGGTAACCCTGTTCTACATTATTTTGCCAATAAGTTTTCAATCTTTTTACAGTTCCATCGATATCGTCTGCTTTTAATTTTAATTGAATATTACCTACATTATATCGTTTCCAAGTAGTTTCTCGGTAATGGAAAAATATCATAGGCTCTACTTCGCTCTTCAAGCTTCTGATGTTGAAATCTTTTGTAATTCCTACAATATGATAAGGTTTATTATCAAATCCCGGTCTGACTTCTCTTTTCATTGCCTGCTCATCTGTCCAGCCGAACTTTCTTAAAAAAGCTTCATTTACCAAGGCATTATTAATAGTATCTGAGGACAATTTTGGATCAAGCCAACGTCCTTTAAGCAATTTAACCCCCATAAACTGAGGATAATTATAATCCATCGAACCGTGACGAGCCTGAATACTTGTATTCAGATAATCCATATTAGAACTGCTCTGACTATTGGTTCCGGGAGGCGCTTCTGCAAAAGAGATACTTTCTACACCAGGAATTTTTGCCATTTCCGTTCTCAGTCTTTCATATTTCAGCCACGGCTTTCCGTTGTTATCTTCATTAAAATTGATTTGAAAAATTTGCTTTCCATTGAAACCTAAATCTTTGTTCATCATATGTTTTACCTGCTGATTGACAATCAATCCGCCGATAATGAAAAAGGATGAAATAATCAATTGTAAAGTCAAAATTCCGTTTCTTAACCAAACGCCGTTTTTACTTCTTGCAAAGTTTCCTTTCAACGTTTCTATCGCTTTGAAATTGGATAAATATAAAGCCGGTATAAGCCCGGAAACCACAGTAACCAAAGCTACCATCAAGAATGAATAGAAGTAAACGCGCCAATCGCTCATCACAATTTCTTTGTTGTAAAACTTGTTGAGACTTGGCAAAAGAAGCTCTGTTAAAGCCAAAGACAAAAGATACGAAGCAAAACAGATCAAAAAAGTTTCCATTAAAAATTGAAGCACAAGACTAGATTTTGTACTTCCAATCGCTTTTCTCACTCCGATTTCTTTTGCTCTTTGAGAAGCTTGAGCTGTTTTTAGATTGATAAAATTGATGGCTGATAAAATCACAATTAAAACTGACAGTGTAAACAAAATCATTAGTGATTTGAAATCGGGTTTCCCGAACCAAGTAGATTCTGAATGCAGTTTTATTTTATCAAGTGGCGTAAGCAATGAGTCAGTCGGTCCATAAGTATCAATAAATTGCTGAGGTGTTATTCCTGCACCTTTAGAGTTTATTTTTGCACGCAGCATAATGATATCAAGAAATTTTTTCTCAAAACTTCTCGGGTCTGCATTTTTTTTCAACAAGAAAAAGCACCCGTAATTGAAATTTCCCCAAGATTCTTTATCGTTTTTCAGCTGTTCTGCTGGTTTGAAAATAAAATCCGGTTTTATCTGGCTGTTTCCTTTTGGTAACTCATAAACCGCTGTAACGATGTAATCTGTTTTATTAATTTTAATCGTTTCGCCCGCAACTTCAGTTTTACCAAAAAGATTTTTTGCCACAACATTAGAAATAGCAATATTGTTATCATTTTTAAAAACATCATTATAGCTTCCAGCCACCAATTTGAATGGAAACAGGTTGAAAAAATTCTCCGACGCAGCAAGCCCACCTTCCTGATAAGCTGTCTTGTTTTTTGTGGTCATCTTATAAGCGATATCAGAACCGCTCATCAAAACATAATCCTGAACTTCAGAGATTCGCTTCAATGCATTTTCAGCTAAAGGTATCGAAATAGCACCACCATAAATATTATCTTTTTTGTAATACGTCTGAAAATAATAAATATTATCTTTCTTTGGGTTCCATTTTTCGAAAGATTCTTCGTCATTCCAATGCATCAGAATGAGCATAAATCCGGTAAGTCCAACAGTCAATCCAAACAAGTTGATTATTGTGGAAAGCCAATTTTTTTTATAATTGATGAAGGCAATTTTGAGCCAGTTTTGTAGCATAATTGTTGATTTTGGGTTGATTGTTGTTAGTTGATTGTTGTTAGTTTTGAGAATTCCCATCAGCTAACAACCGACAACTATCAGCTAAACTTTTTACGCGAAGTTTTTTGCATCTGCTTTTTCAAAAACATCTTTTCTTTGGGAAGAATGTTCTTCAGAGAAAATCTCACCGTCTTTCATATTCACGATTCTAGATGCATAACCTGCGTCGTAAGAAGAGTGCGTTACCATCGCAATTGTAGAGCCTTCTCTGTGAAGTTCTGCTAAAAGATTCATCACTTCATTTCCGTTGGAGCTGTCTAGATTTCCTGTTGGTTCATCGGCAAGAATCAGTTTTGGTTTTGTAACCAAGGCTCTTGCAACGGCAGCTCTTTGTTGCTGACCTCCTGAAAGTTGTTGTGGATAATGTTTTGCTCTGTGCGCAATATTGATTTTCTCCATAATTTCCTCTACACGCTTTTTTCTTTCCGAGGAAGAAACTCCATTGTAAATTAAAGGCAATTCGATATTTTCATAAACCGTTAATTCATCGATCAGATTAAAATTTTGGAAGATAAAACCAATATTTTTCTTTCTGATCTCTGATTTTTTCTTTTCAGAAGTTCCGATTGTCTCAGTAGATTCAAATTGATAAGAACCGGCAGAAGCGCTGTCTAAAAGTCCAAGAATATTTAGAAAGGTCGATTTTCCACAACCTGAAGGTCCCATTATCGCTACAAATTCTCCTTCTTTGATGTTTAAACTTACATTATTAAGCGCATTGGTTTGTACATCTTCTGTTTTATATGTTTTAGAAAGGTTTTGAATATTTATCATTTTAAATTAGTTTTATTTTTAATTATTTCGTTTTAAATTTTATCACGGTTTCCTTTAGAGGATAACCTTCTTTAGATTTAAACTTATTCCCGCTCAATACAAATTCATATTCTGTATTAGGTTTCATATCTGTCAAGAGTTTTACTCCTTTATGGTCATTTACAAAACCTTCCATTTTTTTAAGCGGAAAATGCTCTTTTCCAGAATCTCCAATGCTTATAGAAACACTTTCTGCCATTTCTCTGTCAAAATTAATTGTGATTTCCTTAATCGAAGGATCTACATCATTTTTGTTCCATATATCGGGCGAAAGAGACAATACTTTAGGTTGTTTTAGTTTGTAATCGTTGATAATATTTTTCATTTTTGGAGCCAGCTGATTATAGAAAGAAATAATCTCAGGATAAAAACTTTCTAGTGTCGGATATTGTTTCCTGTTGCTATCATATTTCCCTAACAATTCCACCAAATCTTTTATCCATAAAAATTTTCTTTTTTCCTGAATGGAAATTTCTTCATTGATCTCTTTTTGCGAATATTTATTATCCATCATATAACGAACGACAGAAGCCCTTACCAAACTTTCATTAATCATGATTTCCCAATTGGTATATGCTTGAGATTCCATGTCTTCTTTCACCAATTCATAAATAATCTTGGCCGAATTTTCTAATTTGGACTTGTTATCGCCCATCTCTAAAATATAATTGATAAATGAATGGTTGAACTCGTGAATCAGTAAAGGCTGAAACTCATTTTTATCAAATATTGCGTTTCCATCCTTATCAAAAGATGACATTCCAACTACTGCATTTACAGTTTCTTTTTGTTTTTCGGGATGAGTTTTAATTCCATAATTTCCACCACCGTTTCCGTCACCTAAAATAATGTTGTAGTCTTCACTGGCTTTTTTACCATAAAATTTAGAATACCAATCTTGATTAAAATCAGACAAAATAGTTGCTTGATATACGTTTTCTCCTTTTTTATAATCTGCTGAATGATTGTTAAAAAACTGCTGAAAATTTGTGGTTTTATAAAATTGATTTAACAAAGAAACAAACTGATTTTTATCTACTTTTTCCCATCTTTTATCTAAAGAATTTTCTTTTTCTTTAATCAAACTGAATTTTTTATTTTTAAAAGATAAATGAAGTGCCATCGACATTACAGCATCATATCCCAACCCGTTTTTGTTTCTATTTTCCTTAATAAATTCAATAATTTCTGAATTTTTATAAGGCTCAAAATAAGTATTAATATCTGCCACATATTTTTTATTGTCATCCTGACTATACTCTTCAGCTCCTGCCAATCGAAAAACAATGCTTACAATTTCTACTCTTTCATCTACTTTAGGAGTTAATTTTTCCTGCGAAAAGTTTAAAATTGAAACTAAAAGAATACTTAACATCCAAAGTTTTTTAATCCAAATCATGCTTATTTTATTTTTTTATATCTAATATTTCATATTTCTTCAATTCAGAATAGTCTGAAGTGATCACGGTTTCTCCTGTTTTCAATCCTGAAACCACTTCGTAATACATCGGATTTTCTCTTCCAAGACTGATGTTTCTTTTTACAGCTTTGTTGCCTTTCACTACAAAGATCCATTTTCCGTTGGTATCTTTATAGAAATTTCCTTTTGGAATCATTAGACTTTGGGTATCTCCAGATAATTTCAGTTTTACTCCGAAGGTCATTCCTATTTTTAAATTTTCAGGTTTCACATCAGTGAAGTTAAGTTCTACAGAAAACTGTCCGTCTTTTACTTCCGGCAGAATTTTAGCGATGATAACTTCATATTCTTTTCCATTATTGTCCAGGCTTCCTTTAATCCCGACTTGAAGCTTGTTGATGTAATATTCATCTACTTTCGCAATCAATTTGTAACCGCCCATCAAGTCTATTTTCCCGATGCTTTCTCCACTTGTCAAATTTTGTCCGAGAGAAATATTGAATGAAGATAACCTTCCGGAAACCGGCGCCATAATTAGGAAATTATTTTTATTAGAACGCAGAATATTTAAGCTTTTATCCATTTGATTGATTGAATTATTGATCGCTGCAAACTGAGAGTTTCTCGATGTTTTTTCATTGGCACTTCCTTTTTCAACGATTTGTTTTCTTAGTTTCTGATAGTTCAGATTTTGTGAAGCCATATCATAATCGGTTTTTTTTCCGATTTCCGCATCATATAATCTTTTCTGAAGATTATAAGTCTGCAAAGCCGTATTATAATCGTTCTGAGATTGCAATAATTCTTTATCCTGATTGAATTCCTGGTTTTTCAGCTCTAAAAGTGAACTTCTCATTTGGCTGATTTGCTGCATAATTCCGGTTTCCTGATTCAAATAATTAAATTCTGTATTCGGATTATAAACTCTTGCAATCGGCTGACCTTTCATCAGCATTTGCCCGTCTTCGGCAAAAATTTCTTTTACAGCACCACCTTCCAAAACATTCACCATAGAAGAATTAAGAGACTGCGTTTGCGCTGTTACCATCAACATATCTTCGAATTTTCCGTTGGTCACCTCATCAATTGTAATATCTTCTGATTTTACATTATATGTTTTTTTCTGATTAAGAAAGTACCATCCAAAAACAGAAACTGCCAAAGCAGAAGCAATGATGATTAATATTAATTTTAGTTTAGATTTCTTTTTTACTATTTTCGTATCCATATTTAGATAACTGTTTTACTTATAGCTAATTACACAATACAAAGACCAGAGATTTACAATCTTATAACTTCCTGTAAATGTGATTAAATATATTTTAATTAATTTTAAGACTGTTCATTATCGGACACTTTTTGTGCGAAAATGAACAGTTTATCATGAACGGTTGATAAAAAACTATGGCAAAAAAAATTAAAAACACAGAATCTCTTGATAATCAAATAGTATTTCCCAATGAAAAATTATTTATAGATTTATCAAAATTGATAGAACAAAGCCGCCATCAGGTGGCAATGCAGGCTAACAGCACGCTTACCATTTTGTTTTGGCAGGTTGGAAAACGAATTAATGATGACATATTGCAAAACCAACGTGCAGAATATGGAAAACAAATTTTACCGACATTGTCGGCACAATTGGAAAAACTCTATGGACGCAACTTTTCTGAAAGAAACGTAAGGCGTATGATGCAGTTTGCCGAACAATTTAAAGATTTACAAATTGTGTCGCCACTGGCTACACAATTAAGTTGGTCACATTTTATAGAATTATTGCCTCTAAAAAATTACCAAGCTAAATTATTTTATGCCCAATTGTCTATTGAAGGTAAATTTGGAAAACGTGAACTCAGAAAACAAATCGCTCACAAAGCATTCGAAAGAACCGAAATTGCCAATATTCAGGTAACACAAAACGACAATTTTCCTATCAATACATTTAAGGATCCTTATTTACTGGATTTCCTTGGACTGCAAAACGGCTATCTTGAAAAAGACATTGAAACAGCAATTCTCCACGAATTAGAAAAATTCATTTTAGAATTGGGAAAAGGGTTTGCATTTGTAGAACGTCAAAAAAGAATGATTATAGATGGAGAAGATTTTTATCTGGACTTATTATTTTATCATCGTTCGTTAAAAAGATTGGTTGCTATAGAACTAAAACTTGGAAAATTTCACGCAAAATATAAAGGGCAAATGGAATTATACCTTAAATGGCTTGATAAAAACGAAAGGCACGAAGGCGAAGAAACGCCAATCGGACTCATATTATGTGCCGAAACCAGCAAAGAACAGGTAGAACTTTTAGAAATGCATAAAGACGGAATTATGGTCGCCGAATATTGGACAGAATTGCCATCAAAAAAAGAACTGGAAAGAAAACTACATACTGCTCTAATAGAAGCAAAAGAACGTTTTGAACGCAAGAAATTGCTTTAATTTTATAACTTAAAAAATGCGAAAAAAAGAAGCTCATATTTTAATTGTGGATGATGACGAGGATATTTTATTTTCAGCAAGAGTCTGGCTCAAGAAATTTTTTACGGAAGTAAGCTGTCTCAGTCAACCAAAAAACATTTTAAAATTTTTGTCTGAACATCAGGTTGATGCCGTTCTTCTCGATATGAATTTCAGAAAAGGTTTTGAAAGCGGAAAAGACGGATTATATTGGATGCAGGAAATTAAGACCTTAGAACCGCAGCTTCCAATCATTCTGATGACCGCTTATGGTGAAGTAGAATTAGCTGTAGAAGCTTTGAAAAACGGCGCTTCCGATTTTATTCTTAAACCTTGGAATAATGAAAAATTGTACGCCTCCGTTAATTTGGCAGTTGATATTTCCCGAAAGAATAAAAAACTGAACCAATGGGAAAATGTCAGCATCAAGACCAATCAATATCAGCTGGGTACGCAATCTTTTGCAATGCAGGAAGTGATGGATCAAATCACTAGAGTTGCACCAACCGATGCTAATATTTTACTTTTAGGAGAAAATGGAACCGGAAAATACGTCCTCGCAGAATACATCCACGAACTATCCGAAAGAAAAAATCAGCCATTTGTGCACATTGATTTGGGAAGTCTTTCAGAAAGTTTGTTTGAAGCTGAATTGTTTGGTTACAAAAAAGGAGCCTTTACAGATGCCAATCAGGATTATTCCGGGAAGATTGAAAATGCTCAAAACGGAACGGTTTTTCTAGACGAAATTGGAAATCTTCCACTTCATCTTCAAACTAAATTATTAAGTTTGATTCAGAACCGAAAATTGTCAAGACTTGGTGAAAGTAAAGAAAGATTATTAGATGTAAGATTTATTTTTGCAACCAACGAAAATCTTAAAAAAGCAGTTTCAGAAAACAGATTCAGAAAAGATTTGTATTACAGGATCAATACCGTTGAATTACAAATTCCGAGTCTGAGAGAAAGATTAGAAGACATTCCGACTTTAGCTAATTATTTTTTGGAAAAATACAAACAGAAATATCATAAATCTGATTTAGCTTTGAATGAAATTTTAATTTCAGAATTAATAAATTATTCCTGGCCGGGAAATATCCGGGAACTCGATCATTGTATTGAGCGAAGCGTGATCCTTTCCAACGAGAAAAATCTAAAACTGCTGATGCCACAAGATGAAGACTCGGAAAACTCTATCGTTAATCTCAACATCGAAGAAATGGAAGGAATTCTCATTAAAAAAGCATTAAAAAAACACCGTGGAAATATTTCTCTTGCTGCAGAAGATTTGGGATTATCAAGAGCTGCGCTGTACAGAAGAATGGAAAAATTTGAGTTGTAAATTGGCAATTAAGTTGCTAGTTTTTGGTTGATAGAATTTAAACACTTCGACTTTGCTCAGTGCAACAACTTTAATGTTATTCTGAGAATTCCGAAGGAACGATTTAACAAAGGATAGGATAAAATCTTATCAGTGAACATTGAAAAAACAATGAAAAAACAACAGTTTTTTTTGTTACTATTTATTCTGCTCGCAATTGTCAGCGGAATTTTTGCCTTTGATTTTTATTTACAAAACAGGTGGATTAATTGCTTTCTGTTTTCTTCAATCAGTTTAGTTTGTATTTTTTTGGCGCAGACTTCAGCTTTGTCTTATATTCAGAAAACAGAAAAAATGCTTTTGGCAATTCAGAAAAAAGATTTCTCACTATTTCCTGAAACCGATGAAAATAGCCTGGTTGAAAATGCTGTAAAACTATATTATCAAAGCAAAGAAGAGCATCTTTCTCATTCTTCTTACAAGCTTTTGTATGAAGAAATATTAAATCAGCTGGAAATTGGTTTAATGATTCTTTCCAAAAAAAATAATGAATGGGAAGTTTTTTATGTAAACCCTGTTTTTCTGGAAATTCTGGAAATTCCAAAGTATAATTATTGGAATCTTTACGAAAATAAAACGCAAAATTTTTATAACATTATTGAACAAACACAATATGAAAACTCGCAAGAGTTTTTTGATATTTCTATTAATGAAAATACAAAACAGTCATTTTCTCTTAGAACCAAGAAAGTTCAAAATGTAAAAAATCGCTTCTGCATCATCAGCTTAGAATCTGTTCAGAAAATTATTGAGCAAAAGGAAAAACTGGCCTGGAACAATCTGATGAAAGTCATTTCTCACGAATTACTTAACACTTTAACACCAGTCAACAGCCTGATTCAAAATCTGGAATATATTGCTAATCAAGACGTCATTGAAAAAGAAGATCAACAGGATATGCAAGAAAGCCTGATGATCATCAACAACAAATCGAAGCAACTTCTGAATTTTGTAGACGATTACAGACAAGTTGCAGAGTTGCCGAAGCCGGTTTTCAAAACTATTTCGTTAACTCATATTGTAGAATCTGCACTTAATTTTCTGAAACCAGAATTTGAAAAAAATAATATTACCATCATCAATTCATTAGAGAACCAAACCATCTTTGCAGACCAAAAAATGATTGAAAGATGCCTCATCAATCTTTACCTCAATGCTATCTACGCAGTTGCTGATAATTCAGAAAAAATTATAAAAACAGAAATAAAAACTCTAAATAAACGTATTCTTTTGAGTGTAGAAGACAATGGAATCGGAATCCCAAACGAAATTAAAGATAAAATTTTCCTTCCGTTTTTCACTACAAGAATCAGCGGTTCAGGAATTGGCTTGACGCTGAGCAAAAGTATTATCGAAGCTCATAAAGGTTACTTAAATTATAAACCGATGGAAAAAGGAAGCCGGTTTGAAATTTGGTTTTTAAACTAAAAATCTTGTTAAATCGGTTAAAAAATACGATTATTTTTATGAATAAATCAGATTTTAATTTTATTAAAAATTTATTGAAAATGGTATTTTTTTTGCTTTTCTTTATTTAAAAGGATAATTAGCAAGAAATTTTCAAGAATTAAATGGATTAAAAAAACTTGTTAAATACACATATTCATCCTCTTATTATTTGTATAATTTATTATTTCCATTTAAAATAGTTTGCTGCTTGATGAGTAATTTTTTTACAAACATTTATGATTAAATAGTTTATTTTTTATTTAATATTAAATTTTAATTAATTTTTTACACAGAAACAAAAACACATAAAACACTGTAATTAAATATATTAAAACTAAAAACCGATAAATAAACCTTATTTACACTTGAAAAACTAAAATTAAAAAACATCAGTCTATTTTTTAGAAAACTTAAATAAAACTCTTGTATAATGAACTAAAAAACTAATTTATCAACTACAATACGTCATTGACGAAAAATAAAAAACTACTAATAACCAAAAACAAACTTAAATTTCAAACTCATTTTCTTTTGTGATACATTACGATTTGCATAATAACTCGTTATAAGCAAATTAAAAAAAAACATTATTTTTGCTTTATAAAAAAAATAGTGTTTATAATTCTATCTGTAAAGTAGCATTACTAACCAAAATATTAAACTTACAATAGCATGAAAAAAATAATTTTACTCCTCACTTTGTTCTCTGGAATATCCGTATTTTCACAAATAAAGGTTCTTAAAAATGAAACATTAATAGAAGTCGGAAAAGATAATTCTGTTGGCTTATATAAAAAGGATAACAAATTCACTTTTAATTATCAGGATATCAATACCAGTAATCTTAATACTTTCAGATCATTTTCATTTAATGATATGAATGGTGACGTACAAGAGCTTTACAAAATGATTACTGATGGTTTTATTGATCAGCCGACTGGAAACATTTCTTTAGAACTTCCCAACGACATTATTGAGCTGCAGTATGAGAAAAACTACGGTCAACCCACCGTTCAGATTATTCAGTACATCAATAAGAATAAAAAATATGTAGGAAAATCTCAGTTTTTAAACAAAAAACAGATTGATAAAATCTTTGGTATCGGAACTCCCAAAGCAGCACTTTATAAAAGAGTCGTAAAACAGACTCCGGTAAATCCTGTAAATAATACCGTACAAAACTCGGTAAATAGCACACAAAATTATACAGCGCCGGTAACAAAAACGCCGGTAAAACCTACGAAAAAAAGAAAATAAATTTCGTTTTTCACAATATATATTAACTCATTCTTCCCGAATGAGTTTTTTATTTCTATTTTTGTGAAAATATCTCATTGTATTATGTCGCTTCAGGTAATTAATCTAACAAAGAAATTTGGTGAGCAGACTGCTCTCAATAACATCAACATCAACATTGATAAAAGTGAAATCATCGGTCTTTTGGGTCCTAACGGAGCCGGAAAATCTACTTTGATGAAATCTATTGTCGGCGCATTGAAAATTGATGAAGGTGAAATTATCTTTAACGGGAAAAATATTACAGAACACGAAATTGAAAGCAAAAAAAATATAGGATTTCTTCCCGAAAACAATCCGCTTTACCTGGAAATGTATGTAAAAGAATATCTGCAGTTTGTAGCGAATATTCATAAAATTTCTGAAGCAAGAGTAGATGAGGTAATAGAATTGGTTGGAATTACACCCGAAAAATCTAAAAAAATTGGTCAGCTTTCTAAAGGTTACAAACAGAGAGTTGGTTTGGCACAGGCAATTATTCATCAACCTGATTTATTGATTTTAGATGAACCTACAAACGGTTTAGATCCCAATCAGATTCTTGAGATTAGAAATGTTGTAAAAGAAATTGGTAAAGAAAAAACTGTTTTACTTTCTACACACATTATGCAGGAAGTTGAAGCACTTTGTACAAGAGTGATTCTTATTCATCAGGGAAATATTATTCAAGATTGTAATATTAATGAGTTTAAAGGGAAATTTGAGAGTTTAGAAGATGCTTTTGCGAGTTATACACAGGTAGAAAAAATTTAATTTTTACTTAAATTCATTAGACTGTTTTGAAAAAAAACTCTATTATTTTAAATAGTATTTTATTTGGTTCATTACTCTTAAATCTTGCTAATTTAAAATTCTTTGAGCAAACTCTTATCAGAATTGAATACCTTGTAGTGTTTTATTTGATTGGATTTCTAATCTATTTTCTTAGTAAAAAGAAGCTTTCAACGATCAGTAATTGGAATAATTTTAATAATATATTTTTTTGTGTAGTTGTTGTCGGTACCAATCTAACAGCACTTTGCTTGGGACTCAATCTACTTTTTACCAGCCAAAAAACAAAGGTAGAATCATTTCCAATTGTAAGAAAAACCAGTATTCCTGGAGGAAAATATAATAGAAGTAAAAGGACTCCGGTAATTATTTTCGAAACCAAATTTAACGATACAAAAAGACTTACGTTTACTATTGATTATAAGAAGCAGATTGAGAAATCAAATATGATAGAATTGCAATTATCAGAAGGGCTATTCGGATTTGAAATAATTAGAAGTACCAAACTCAAATAATTTAAAATATAAAGCTTTTCTTTATTGGCTTTAAATTTGATTCCCATCTTATAATTAAAACAAATCAACATGATTAAAAAATTATTATTGGGAACTTTATGCATTGCTCAGTATTCTCTGATTTCTGCACATGATTTAAATCCCACTCCAAAAAAAGATAATGGAACCGCTTATTTTCAAAATGTTCCGAAAACGGTTATTATTAAGACCAAAAAATTTAAGGTAAGAATCGACAAACAACCGAATGGCAATTACCTGTATCAATCTTGGGGCGCCAATACAAAAATTACCGCTAAACCGAGTATGATCATCAGTAATGGCGAGCTAATTCCTGATGGATCGGGTGGAAATTATTATTTTGAATTTAACAATAACGGAACACTGTATCAGGTTTGGAGAAACTACCTAACCGCTTCAGCAAAAAAAGCTCCTTATACATTAGTTGTCATCGATGGAAACGGCGAAACTTTGGTAAGACAGGATGCGCAAATAGTTAAAAATTAATTTTAAATACAATCTAAAAATAATTCCTAATTTCACAATTAGGAATTGTTTATTTAAATCAACCCATGGAATTTACGGTAAAAGCAAATTTAATCGATGTAGTCTCTAAAGATATTTATCCGGCAGAAGTTATTATTTCAAACAAAAAAATAGCTTCGATAAAAAGAATTGAAGAATCTTTAGACACCTACATTCTACCCGGCTTTATCGATGCTCACGTACATATTGAAAGCAGTATGCTCGTACCGTCAGAATTTGCACGAATTGCTGTAAAACACGGTACTGTAGGTACAATTTCAGATCCGCATGAGATTGCCAACGTTTTGGGAATTGCAGGTGTAGATTATATGATCGACAATGCTCGACAGGTTCCCTTTCATTTTTATTTTGGAGCTCCTTCGTGTGTTCCTGCTACAAATTTTGAAACGGCGGGAGCAGTAATAAATTCTAATGATATTGACGAATTATTGAGCAGAAAAGAAATTGTTTATTTGGCTGAAATGATGAATTTTCCCGGCGTCATTTACAAAGATGAAGAAGTTTTAAAGAAAATTGCTTTCGCTAAAAAACACAACAGACCTATCGATGGGCACGCTCCCGGATTGATAGGCGAAACCATGAAAAATTATTTCGATGCCGGAATATCTACAGATCATGAGTGTTTTGGTTATGAGGAAGCCCTTGAAAAATTAAAACATTGGGTGAAAATTATGATAAGAGAAGGAAGTGCTGCAAAAAATTTCGACACATTAATTCCTTTGTTGGAAGATTTCCCGGAGCAGATCATGTTTTGCTGTGATGACAAACATCCTGATAATTTGATTGAGTCTCATCTCAATGATCATGTAAAACGGGCATTGAAAGAAGGTCATGATCTATACAACGTTCTTCGTGCAGCTTCTTACAATGTAATTCATCATTACAATTTACCCATCGGTTTATTGCAAATTGGGGATAACGCAGATTTTATTGAAATTGATAATACTGAAGATTTTAATATTTTAAAAACTTATATCAGCGGAGATTTGGTTGCAGAAAACAACACCTCATTCATTCAACCTATTAAATCTGAAATTATTAATAATTTTCATTGTAACGTAAAACAAGCTTCTGATTTTAAGATTAAAAGTGAAGGTGAAAAAATCCGCATCATAGAAACTTTAGACGGGCAACTCATCACTCATGAAATCCATGCAAACACATTAAATATCAATGGATATGCTGAATCAAATACAGGTGAAGATATTCTGAAAATTGCTGTAGTGAATCGCTACAACGACGCTCCGGTAGCCGTTGCATTTATTAAAAATTTCGGATTAAAAGATGGAGCTATCGCATCATGTGTCGCTCATGACTGCCATAATATCGTTGTTGTCGGAACGAATGATAATGATATCTGTAAAGCCGTAAATGCTATTATTAAAGCTAAAGGAGGTATTTCTCTGGCAACGAAAACTGAAGAAATGGTTTTGGAGCTGCCCATTGCTGGAATCATGACCAATCTTCCTGCTGAACAGGTTGCTGAATCTTATATAAAATTAGACAGACGTGCGAAAGAATTAGGAAGCAAACTGAGGGCTCCCTACATGAGCTTATCTTTCATGGCCCTTTTAGTAATCCCAGAATTGAAACTCAGTGATAAAGGATTATTTAATGGTAAGAGTTTCGAGTTTACAGATGTTTTTATTTAAAATAGTTGATAGTTGATAGTTGATAGTTGATAGTTGATAGTTGATAGTGTAAAATTAAATCTTTTAGTAGGTAATCAGTTATTCTTAAAACATATATTTAATTTTTGATTCTGAGAAAATAATTGCTTTTCGCAAAGCTTTCTTGGGCTGCACGATAACCAATATTGAATATTTGCTCTAAACGGTCTTTTCTTCGTTCAAAAGTTCCGTAGCTTGATAAATCCTGAGAAGAAATCAGCCAGTCGCAATGCTCAAATTTCACTTTTTCAATGCGATATGAAAGCAAGTCATACGATCTGGAAACAATTGCTTTTATGGTCTTTAAATCACTGATTTTAATATCGTGAGGCGGCGAAACAAACACACCAATCAGCTTATCACACTCATCACGGATAATATCTGCCGGAAAATTATTCAAAACACCTCCATCACAGTACATTTCATCTCCTAAAATATAAGGGGTTGTAATTCCGGGAATTGAGCATGAGGCAATGATGGCATCAGTTATTAAAAAGTCATTATCAAAAATTTTCTCAGTTCCGCCAACCAATTCAGTCGCAACAATTTTCACTTCTTTATTAAGATCACCAATCTTCATATCATTGAAAATTGGTTTCAGATACGTATTAAAAATCACTGAAGAAACTAAACCCGGCTGATTAAAGGTAAAATGTTTCCAATTAAAAAAATATATCGATTGAAAGAAATCTAAAATCTCTTCAGGCTTTTTACCGATTGCATACAGACATCCAACAATAGAGCCTGCGCTGCAACAAGCCAGAATATCCACATCAATATTTTGTTCATTCAAAAATTTCAATACTCCAGCATGAGCGATTCCTTTGGTACCGCCGCCTGATAAAACCAATCCTGTTTTTTCAAAATTCATTAAATAAATGTAAGAAAACATTTAAACATAATATTTAAAGAGGCTAAATATTTTGTTAATTATTTAAAAGAAAAAACCACAGACAAAATCTGTGGTTTTAATATTATAAGCAGAATTGAAATGCTAATTATTAATATACTTTTCAAAAATTCTTGAGAAATCTTTTTGATTATATTTATCGAAACTATTGGTGTTCCAGGCAAAAATATATTCGTTAATCGCTCTTAATTCCTGACTTTTTGAAACATTTTCCTGTTTTCCTGATGCAACACTACCAATCGCTTTCTGTATACTGTCATTTGAAAAATTCAGCAATGAATGATTGTGATGAACTTCCTGCTGAATCGCCAAAAGCGCTTTATATAAGTCTTTCAACTGATCAATCTGACCTTTTGCTACACTAATCATCAAAGGAACATTTCCGATATCAAATGAAATTTCAACATCCAAATCGATTGTTCCGGCAGTTTGAAGAGCTATATTTGAAAAAGGAAACTGATAATATTCGTATCTTCTCAATACTCGTTTTCTATCCAAAGCACTTGCTCCGTCGATATGAATTAATGCTCTGTTTGTAAAGCAGTATTCATCTCTTTTAGATTTAATTAAAAAGAATATTTTTTCATTATCTTCAGATAAAATATAATCATCAGAATCTACCTTATCATAATCCTGAGAAGGAATAATTTTACCGATATCACCCAATCCTAAAGCTTCCGCAGCTAATTTTTTAAACATATAATTTGTACTTTATTAAGCGGATAAAATTAATAAAATATGTGAAATAAAAATGAAAAAAATTATTTAAGAAAAAGAAAAACCACAGACAAAATCTGTGGTTTTAATATTATTAAACTTTGCCAAAGGCCTACACCTCTGTCAAAGCGAAAAATTAAATGTGAATCACTTCACCATAAGCAGCAGCAGCAGCTTCCATAATTGCTTCAGAAACTGTTGGATGCGGGTGAATTGACTTAATAATTTCGTGACCAGTCGTTTCTAATTTTCTAGCAACAACCGCTTCAGCAACCATATCAGTTACACCTTCACCAATCATGTGACAACCTAACCACTCACCGTATTTAGCGTCAAAAATTACCTTGATGAAACCGTCTGTATTTCCGTTTGCAGTAGCTTTTCCACTTGCAGAAAGAGGGAATTTACCAACTTTAAGCTCGTAACCCTTTTCTTTAGCCTGCTTTTCTGTAAGACCAACAGAAGCAACTTCCGGGTGACAGTAAGTACATCCAGGAATATTGCCATAGTCGATTTTCTCAACGTGCATTCCTTTGATTTTCTCAACACAAGTAATCCCTTCAGCAGAAGCAACGTGCGCCAAAGCCTGAGTCGGGATAATATCTCCGATTGCGTAATAACCAGGAACTGAAGTTTCGTACCATTCGTTTACCAAAACTCTACCTTTATCTGTCTGAATTCCCACTTCTTCAAGACCAATGTTCTCGATATTTGCAGCAATTCCAACAGCAGAAAGCAAGATATCAGCTTCAAGAATTACGTTTCCGTTTGCAGTTTTTACAGTAGCTTTCACACCGTTTCCGCTTGTGTCAACACTTTCTACAGAAGCATTTGTCATGATTTCGATTCCTGATTTTTTCAGAGATTTCTCTAAGTGCTTAGAAATATCCTCATCTTCTACAGGAACGATGTTTGGTAAAAATTCTACAACAGTTACTTTCGTTCCCATTGTGTTATAGAAGTCAGCAAACTCTACTCCGATAGCTCCAGAACCTACAACGATCATAGATTTTGGCTGCTCAGGAAGAGATAATGCCTGTCTGTATCCGATTACTTTTTTACCGTCTTGAGGTAAGTTTGGCAACTCTCTAGAACGAGCTCCTGTAGCCAAAATAATGTGAGTTCCTGTGTATTCAGTTACTTTTCCTTCTTTATCTGTAACAGAAACTTTTTTCCCTTTTTGTACTTTTGCAGTTCCTAAAATCACATCGATTTTGTTCTTTTTCATCAAGAACTCAATCCCTTTGCTCATTTTAGAGGCTACACCACGGCTTCTCTGAATAACGTTTGGAAACTCAAAACTTGCTTCCACTTTATTCAAACCATAGTCTTCTGCATGATTAATATAATGAAAAACCTGAGCCGACTTCAACAAAGCTTTGGTTGGAATACATCCCCAGTTAAGGCAGATTCCTCCTAAATTTTCTTTCTCGATAATTGCAGTTTTAAAACCCAATTGTGCCGCTCTGATTGCTGTAACATATCCACCGGGTCCACTTCCGATGACAATAATATCGTAATTCATTAGCTTAAAATTTTTATGCGAATTTAAGGAAAAATATTGGATGTTTTGCGTTTCTGAAAATTCGTGAAGCAATGCATAATGAATATGGTTTTCATTTAATTATAAATAAAAAAGAGAACACAAAAACGTATTCTCTTTTAATAAATTTATTTAATATTAAAAATATCGTAAAATTAAACAGTTGTTCAAATTTTCATTTTAACAATATTTCTTGCATCTATTTAGCAGCTCTCAACAATTTCTTTTCATTCTGATATCGTACATTTAAAGCTTTCAGCTGATCATTCTTCATTTTTTTTGTAGCAAGAGGATGATTCAGAATTAATTTCTTTTCAGCTTTATATCGTTTATCCAACTCGCTTGCTTTACTATTGACTAACTGAGATTTTGATGGGTGTGGTGGTGCAGGCGGACGTTTTTGACCATAAGCACTGAATGATAATCCCACTAATAAAACTGCTGATATTAATAACTTTTTCATGATGTTGAACTTTAATAATTAAATTTTAAAAATTCAATTGGTTATACATTGAATCTTGCATATTTCATACCATAAAATTTCATCTAAATTATTTAAAATGAAAAATTGAGATTCAGCTTTACTTTTTATTGTACGCAACTCTCCAGACAATTCCGCTTACATCATCAGCGACCAACAGTGAGCCGTCGGAAATTTGCAATACACCTACAGGTCTTCCATAAACATCTCCTTTCTCTTCATTAGCAATGAATCCGGTCAAAAATGGTTGATATGACCCCGTTGCTTTTCCATTTTTAAAAGGAACAAATGCAACCTGATACCCAACAAGCGAAGAACGGTTCCAAGAGCCGTGCTGACCGATGAAAGCTCCGTTTTTATATTTTTCCGGAAACTGATTTCCTGTATAAAAAGACAAACCTAAAGACGCCGTGTGAGATCCCAAAGGAACATCAGGAACAATTGTTTTTGCTACGAGATCTGGCTTTTCACCTTTTCTTCTCGGATCTTCATTTTTCCCGAAATAAGCATACGGCCAACCGTAAAATTGATTTTGTTTAACGCTGGTAAGATAATCCGGAACAAGCTCATCTCCTAATTCATCTCTTTCATTCACAACCGTCCAAAGTTCTCCGGTGGATGGATTCCAGCTCATTCCAACAGGATTTCTAAGACCTGCTGCGTAAATCTTTTCACCACTCCCATCAGGATTCACTTCCAGAATATTCGCTCTTCTCACTTCATATTCCATTCCGTTTTCACCGACGTTACTTCCAGAACCAACAGAAATGTAGATTTTCGACTGATCTTTATTCGCAATTAAATTTCGCGTCCAGTGATTATTGTAACCACCTGCAGGAAGATTCACTATTTTCTTTCCGGGTTTTGTAATTTTCATGTCACCTTCTTTATACGGGTAAACCCAAAGTCCATCAGTATTTGCAACATAAAATTTATCTTTAATAATCAACATTCCGTAGGGCTGATTCAGGTTATCAAGAAAAACAGAAGATGATTCCGCAATGCCGTCTTTGTTGGCGTCTCTGTACAGAATAATTCTATTGGCAGATTTTCCTCCGACTTCAGCATCACTTTTTCCACTGATGTCATTTTTTATCTTTTCGGTTTTTGTGCGTTCAGAATTTGAAAGTACCACAAAAACATCACCGTTTGCAGCCTGAATCATATTTCTCGGACTTTTTATATTTTCCGCAAAACGCGTTACCGTAAATCCTTCAGGAGCTGTCGGGGATTTTCCTGCAGGCCATCCGATAACATTGCTGAATTTGTTTTTGGTGCCTTTCTCGTCGGGTGGTGGTAATTTTAAGATATCTGTTTTAGTAACAATTTCATCTGTGTCTGAGGTCGTTTTATTTTTACTTTCTTTACAACTGAAAAAAAGCAGAGCAACGGCAGGTAGAAGATATTTTTTCATAAATTGAATGATGTGGTAGGTTAGAAATATTTTGCTTCAAAAGTTGCAAAAACTGTTCCCTAAAAAGAAAACGATTTTAGATTTCAGCTTCGGTGAATAAATCAGGTAAAATTAAAGCGCAAGGCACGCAAGGTTTTTGAGTTACATTTCGCAGATTTTACGTTCGCCAAGACGTTTCACTCAGCTAAGACTTCTTCTAACATTTGCTGAACGAAGTGCCCTTGCGAACGGAAATATAATGCAAACCATTAAAAATATATTTGCGCTCCTTGCGTTAAAATTAAATGAATAACAATCATTCAACCTCAATATTCTGTTTCAACGGCAGATTTTTTGAAGAATTTCCAACCATAATTCTGTACGTTCCTTTTTCCACGATCCAGTTCATTGCTGAATCTAAAAACTGCAATTCTTTAACAGGAACTTCAATTGAAATCTGTTTAGATTCTCCAGCTTTTAAAAATACTTTTTTAAATCCTTTCAATTCAATAATCGGTCTTGAAACTGAAGCCAGCAAATCTTTTACATATAACTGAACAACTTCACTTCCTGCTTTTGAACCTGTATTTTTCACGTTAACTTTAGCTACAATCATTTCATTTTCAGAATATTTTGTTTGATTTAATTCTAAATCAGAAATCTCAAAAGTCGTGTAACTAAATCCAAAACCAAACGGATACAATGGCTCACCGCTCAAATCGTGATAATCATTTCCTCTTCCTGTCGGATGATGATTATACGTTAAGGGTAATTGCCCTTCTTCAATCGGAAACGTAATTGGTAATTTCCCCGAAGGATTTTCCGCTCCGAAAAGAACTTCTGCAACCGCATTTCCGCCTTCTTCTCCCGGATACCAAACATCTAAAATTGCTCCGACTTTATCTTTCCAATCAGTCGTTTTTATCGCAGAACCACCAACCAAAACAACTGTTGTTGGTTTATTTAATTTTGAAACTTCGTGAATAAATTGTTCCTGATTTCCAGGTAAGCTTAATGAAGAACGATCCTGAAATTCACCTTCATGAATTCCTGCTGTAACAATAATGTAATCTGCATTCTGAGCCAGTTTTAAAGCATCATTAAACTCTTTTTGGTAATCGTTCAAACCATAATTCCAAATCAGTTCTATATTTGCTTCTCCCCTATTTTCATGAAACTCAATAACAATATCAGATTTTTGACCTTTACTAAAATCAAGCTCAACCGTTTTGGTTGAATAACTCAGCTTTTTCCAATTGTCGATCAGTAATTTTCCGTTTAAATACAATCTGAAACCATCATTTCCTCTTAAACCTAATTGATATTTCCCAGAATGCGGAGCTTCCAGTTTTCCTGTCCAACGAACGCTGTAATTGTCGGGTTGTAATTTTTCAGGGTTTGGAGAATACAAAGTCCATTTGAAATTTAATTGTTCGTCCTGTTTTTCAAAAGCTGGATTTCCTTTTAAATCTGAATTGGAAAAATAATTTCCTTTTAATCCTTTTTTATTTTCGAAAGATAAAAACTCAGTGGGTACGGTCGTAAAATTCTTTAAATTCCAGTCGATTCCTTTTGAATAATTGACTTCAATATTTTTATTTTTTGTGAAATTTTTAATTCCATCTAAAATATTTACCTTCTTATTTCCCGGCCCGGAATAACCTCCCAATCTTGCATCAACAGCATCGGTTCCGACAACCAAAATCTTCTTTACATTTTCAGAAATTGGAAGTGTCTGATTATTGTTTTGAAGCAGCACAAAAGATTCAACAGCTACTTTTTCCGCTAAAGGTTTATGATTGATATTCTTTAATTCTTCAATATTCTTAGTTGATACGTAAGGATTTTCAAACAAACCCAATTCAAATTTTGCTCTCAAGACTCTCGAAACTGCATCATCAATTCTTTCCTTAGAAATTCTTCCATCCAAAAATGGTGGAATAAACAATTTATAATGCTGATATTCTGTTTGGAAAATTACGTCAAGACCTGTATTGATCGCCTGTGCAGAAGCGTCATCATAATCTTTTGCTGTAAAATGCAGAACATTTGCTCCACCAACCGCACTTGCATCACTGATGATAAAACCTTTGAAATTCCATTCTTTTTTTAATTTTTCGGTCAATAACCAATGATTTGCCGTAGAAGGTCTTCCATCCAGCAAATTATAAGAGGTCATCACTGAACGGCTTTTTCCCTGATTAAAGGCTTTTTGAAAAGGAATTAAATGCGTTTCCTCTAAATATCTTTTGCTCCAATGAATTGGATACGAGTCTCTTCCGCCTTCACCAACATTTGCTAAAAAATGTTTTGGAGTGGTAATAATCCCCATATTTTCAAAAGAACTGACAAAATTAACACCCATCACGGAAGTCAAAAACGGATCTTCACCATACGTTTCCTCGGTTCTTCCCCATCGAACATCACTCGCTAAATTTACAACCGGAGTTAAAATCTGACGAATCCCTCTCAACTTCGATTCTTTTGCAATCGCTGTCGAAACTTCTTTCATCAATTCAGGATTGAAGGTCGCCGACAAACCGATCGCTTGAGGAAAAGCGGTTGCACCTTCACGCATCAATCCATGCAAAGCCTCATCAAAAGGAATAATCGGAATTCCCAATCGTGATTCTTCGACAAAATATTTTTGAATGGCATTTATTTTTTTTGCTAATCTTTCCGCATCTTCATTGGCATTGTATTTCAACAATTGTCCGGCAACTCCTCCACCTTGATTTCCTGCACTCATCTGCAATCCGAAAATTCCGTGGACATATTGACCTTTCGGAACATTATCCAAATCTCCGGGAATCATAAAGCATTGCCAGAATTTTTCTTCTGGAGTCATGCGTTTCAGCAAATCCTGAACTCGAGCTTCAATGGGCTGTTTTGAGTCTTTGTATAAAGGTTTTTGAGCGGTAATAAATGTCGTGCTCAATAATGAAATTGCTATAATTTTAAAACGAAATTTAAAGCGCATAAATAATTTGATTTAATTATTGTTCTTTTGTCTTGAAACAAAAGAACCAAAAGTTCAAGACTTGGAACTCTCCGCTAAAAATAAAATCTGTTCTCTAAAAATTCTAAAACTCGCACGAATCAAATAGTTCTTCAGTTCAATATTTGTGACGTGCTCAAACAGTAGAATTTTCTTAACGTTCACAGACTTTATTTTCTTAACGCTCCGATTTCCTAGGTCATTTTAATTACAAATTCAACTATTGTGTTATTTGAATTACGGTTGAATATTTTAATTGAGTTCTTTCTTTTGGTAAGACGAGTTCAATTGAGTTGCCTGTTTTTTTCCACTGAATTTTATTTTTTAAACCTAAAATCCTCACTGATTTTGGTTTAAAATCTTCAGGAATTACAAAGCTTACTATTGATGGAGACTGATAATCTACTTTTTCATCCAAGTGGAAAACATTCACAGTTTTGCCGTCTTTACTTTGAGTATAATAAAAATTTCCTTCATGATAAGGAGCTGCGCTTCTTGTTGCAAAAACTGCAGATTGATTGTCATTCATCCATGCTGAAATCTCTTTTAATCTTTCATAAACAATCGCATCATAATCTCCGTTTGGTCCGGGAGCAATATTCATCAGGTAATTCCCGCCTCTTGAAATTATTTTAACTAATGTTTCAATGATTTTCTGAGATGATTTGTAATTGTCATTCGGAACATAAGAAAACGAATCACCCATCGTAATGCAGCTCTCCCAAGGAATTGTAAGAGGTTTTTCGGGAACGGCCTGTTCGGGTGTTACATAATTCTCCCATTTCCCGGGAACAGTACGGTCTACAACGATAATTCCGGGTTGATTTTTGCGAGCCATCGTCCCTATTTTATCCATATCAATGTCTTGTTCGACCTTAATTGTTCTTTGCCATTCAACACTTTGGTCAATCGTATGAAACGGGCGCACCCAACCTCCGTCTAACCAAAGAATATCGACTTTACCGTAGTTTGAAGTGATTTCGTTGAGTTGATTAAAGGTGAAATTTTTGAAACTGTTCCATCTTTCAGGATATTTTTTAGGGTCATAATTTACATTTCTGTCTTTCGGAGGAAAATAAGACCACCAGTAATCATCAGAATGCCAATCGGGTTTTGAGAAATAGGCTCCTATTTTGAAACCATCTTTTCGGAAGGTATTGAAAATTTCTTTCGTCACATCCGCTTTCGGGTTTTTGGAAAAAGGAGTTTTTGAAGAAGTAATTTTATAATCAGACTGTTGGGTATCGAACATTGCAAAACCGTCGTGATGTTTTGTTGTGAAAACTACATATTTCATTCCTGCTTTCTTCGCTGCATCTGCCCATTTTTGAGGATTGAATTGAGTAGGATTGAAAGTTTTCTGTAGATTTTCATAATTTTCTACATATTCGTTGTAAGACTTTCCGTGTTCGGGTTTACGCTGCGTCCATGATTCGTCTTCCGGACAAAGGCTCCAGCTTTCGACAATTCCCCATTGGCTGTACGTTCCCCAATGCATAAACAAACCAAATTTTAAATCCTGCCAATTTTCAAGATTTTGAATTACAAGCGGATCAGTAGGTTTTTGATAACCTTCAGAAACGTTGTGAGCTTGCGAAAAAAAAGTTGATGATATAAATAATGATGAGAAAAATAAGGTTTTAGTTTTTTTTCTTAACATAAAGTTAGTTTTTCGCTAATTTAATCATCATTTCTTTAACAACAATAGGTACAAAACATTTTACTTAACATATTAGTCTCATTAGATTGTGTGTTTTTTGTAGCTAAACTAAATTTTTAAATGCAGTTTCAATATCTGGATACGAAAATTTAAAACCATTTATAATTAATTTTTCAGGATAAACATTTCTACTTTTTAGTAATAATTCTGTTTCTGTTTTTAAAAATACAGAAGCAATTTCCAATTGCCAAACTGCAGCGTTTAAGCCAAACAGAATTTTCATTTCTTTTCTTAATTTTCGCATAAATTCTTCATTGTTCAAAGGATTTGGAGCAGTTACGTTAATTTTCCCAGAAATATCTTCATTCTCAATAATCCATTCAACTGCTCTGCAAAAATCATCAATATGAATCCAGCTGACATTTTGGTTTCCTCTCCCCTGTTTTCCGCCTAAGCCTAGTTTGGTGATCATTTTCAGTTTGGTAAAAGCTCCACCGTTATTTCCTAAAACTATCGATGTTCTTAACGCAACTTTTCTGGTGTCTGGATTTTCAGTTTTAAAAAATTCCTTTTCCCAGCTTTTACAAATATTCATCGAAAAATCGTCACCGATAATTCCGTTTCCCTCTGTGTTTAAATGCTTTTCGGAATGAACATAGATTGTGGCTGAACTTGCATTTAACCAAATCTTAGGTTTGTTGATACAATTATCAACCGCTTGTTGAAGAACTTTTGTACTATTAATTCTTGAGTCGTAAATTTCTCGTTTGTTTATGTCTGTGTATCGGCAATCGACAGATTTTCCTGCGAGATTAATCAAGACATCAGAGGCTTCAAGGAGATTTTTCCATTCTCCTAAGGTTTTTGCATCCTATCCGATTTCGTTTTTACGTTTCGGATTTCTCGTTAAGATATACACTTGATTTCCTTTTTCGATAAAATATTTTTCGAGATTTTTTCCCAGGAAACCGGTTCCGGCAGCGATGATTATTTTCATTGGATTTTATTTTAGTTGTTGGTTGCTTGTTGATGGTTGGTTTTGTGTGAGATGCTTCGACTTCGCTCAGCATGACATTGCGAATACTAATCGCTAAAATTTCTTTACAAATAACAGGTTTGATTCAAAAACTTTTTTCTTTATACTTGTGATTTTTACTTTTGTACCAAATATTTCTTCGTTCTCACTTCGATTTCAGAGCCTTCTGCAAGCATTACAGAGATTGGTTTCTCATGATTTAAACATTCAAAATCTTTTCCGTAAACTTGTTTAAAATCAATTTCAAGCTGATGATTTTTCACCATATACCACTCCCATTTCGGATGGCAGACTTCATACTCTGAAGTTGTATTACCCTTTTTCGTAAAACCCCAATAATGTTCTGTGATAAACTCAAATTCAGAATCATCTTCCATCGTTTGTGATTTACTTTCGGCTGTAATCTGCATAGAATACCAATCTTTATCTTTCCAAGAATAGGTCACAATCAAATCATTGTCTGTATATTCCATCTTGTTTTTCATTTTCAAAGTCTTATAATTCTCTTTATACACCGAATTGGCAACCATACTCAATGCATATTTAGGAACAATTTCTTTGATGAAAACAACTCCTCTTTTCCATTGACTTCCTTCTTTTTTCTTAACATAAAATCTTAAGTTCACTTCTTCGAAATTTCGATAAAAAGGAATTGAAAGTCCCAATAATTTGGTATTCAAAAACATGAATCCAACCAAACTGACATAGCATTTTCCTTTATAAAAATCTAGTTCAGTCCCTTTTGGAAGATACTTTAATAATATTTCGGGATTAATTTCGTAATTGATGATGGCTAATTTTCGCCATTCTGCTTTTAGAAATTTCATGATTTTTGGTTGTTGTTTGTTAATAGTCTCTGCATTTAATATGCTTCGACAAGCTCAGCATGACAGTTCTAATACTAATTGTTTATTTTATTATTTTCTGTTATGCTTTTAATCATCTTGTTTCTTTCTAATAAAAATTTTTTCATGTAATTTTTCAGAAAAAAATAATTGAACAATTGACCGATAATTCCAAAGGGTGATTCAAACTCCAAAATATCTGTCATGATTGTGTTTTGACCTTCTTTTTTAAATAGATGTTGATGTCTAAATGATTTAAATCTTCCTTTTAACATGACATCAGTAAACCGATAGGGCTTTTCCATCTCTATAATTTTTGATTGATGGGTTTGATAAAATCCGAGATGTTTTGCTCTCCAAGTAACGGTTTCGTTCAATTCAATTAAACCTGAAATCCTTCCTGCGATTGCTTTTTCATTGGTTTTTGAAGTTGATTTTTGGTGCAAATCAATGTCTCTAGCCAAATCGAAAACTTTGCGAATATCAGCTTGAATGGTTGTGTTTAGAATTATTTTAGACATATTTTGGTGGTTGATAGTTTATAGGATTTCATCATATCCTTTGGTAAGCCGTCACTTTGGGACTCTATTTTTAGAACTTTTAAAATGTTTGCTTCTTATTTAATTCCGGTAAAACTTTATCGATTCTTTCTGCCAATTCTGGTAATTTTATGGTAGGAACTGCGGGAAAAAGATGGTGTTCCATATGATAAAACATACTGAACGTTAATTTATTTTTCCAAAATCCACGTTGGGTTCTTGCGATGTTTGGGTTTTCATGAGTGTCGTGATGAACGGTCCAAACTGCAAAAAACGCCATTAAAAATTCACCAAAAAACATGATTAAAATGTGATATATTAAAAAATCAAACTGAAAATAAAAAGCAATAAAAACAAAAACAGCAATTGAAATGAGTTCTAAAAACATATTCTTTTTGTAATTTTTATTGGCTAATTTAAAAGTCATCCAATGAATAAGAAACAAGTGTTTCGGTCCGTATAAAATAGCTTCATACCATTTCATTGAAGCCGATTTCCCTTCATAATCTTCTTCTGAAAGACAGAATTTATGATGTCTGATGTGATTAAATTTCACAGCATGAATAGATGCCATCATCGAAATACTGTTGAGATACATCGAAAGCCAAGTGAGAAATTTGCCAGTTCCTAAAGAGTTGTGAAAACCGTTGTGAACTTGTCTTAAGGCAGTCAAAAAATAGAATCCAGAGAACGGAAGCGCCGCCCAGTAATATCCTTTGTAAGCCAAAAACAGAGAAATAAAAAGCCATGGCAAAGAGATATTATTTTCTATCAACATTTCTTTAACGGAAAGCTTTTTAAGGTCTTTCCATTCTACTTTTTTGGTGAGTTCAAGATGATTCATTTTGTGTTTTTTAGAAATTTAACCAAATAATTATTGCTAAAGCCGTCAATCTGAAAATAATCCAAGATATTGTAGGAAGAAGATTTAATTTTAAAATTCTACATCTTCTCAAATGCTCCAAAAACATGATGAAAACAACAACTCCAAAATAAATCAGATTAAAAACAGGACTTAAATTGGTGAATAAAACAGGAACTAAAAGCAAGGTTCCGATTAGAGAAACCGTCATCATATTTCCGAGATAATCCCAAATTTTCTCTTTTAAATACATTCTTAAAAATAAAGTTTGCCAAGCAATCTGACCTAAGCAAATCATTAATTCCCTGGCGAAATTCTGATTTAAATTTAAACCTAATTTAGAGCTAAAAATACTTAAAACCAATCCCGAAAAAAGAACAACAAAACCTATATAAGTCAATCTATATTTCAAATTAAAATCTGGAACGCAAGAACTGTTTTCATCATCATTTTTTGATGGAATAATCTGTTTTCTGTTGTAAGAAACGAAAGAATACAGCTTTTTGAAAAACCAATACAAAGGTTGTATTCTCGCCATTTTCTCTAACGTGGGAAACGAATTTCCGATAATCAGAAGCAAACTATCTAAACCGTAAATTACTTTATTTTTGTTGTGATCAACTAAAGCAATTTCATTTTTTGCCCGGTTGAAATCGATGAGGTTTTTATTCTTAAAACTCAGTTCGGTAAAGGCTTCTCTTCCACTTTCATCCAACATTCCAGATTTTATAAAACCTTTCGAATAGATGTTACACATCGGACATTCGTTGTCGTAGATCAGGGTGTGATTTTGCAGAGTTTTCATTTTTATAATTTTAAATCATTAAGAATTTTGCACTAATCCATGATAGTCTTTATAAACAATAATTAAGTAACAGATTGCTAAAATTGGAGTAAGAGGAATTCCAAACATTAAAATAAATCCTATAAAATTTGTCACCCAATCTATATCGTCAAAGATCATTATAAGCAGCAGTGAGATAAGAATTGTAAGACTTATAAATGAATAAATTTTAAATTCTGTGCTTTTAGAATAATCTTTTGAAAACATTTTAATCAGAAAACTTACCGTGTGGAAAGTTGCCACCACAAAATATCCTAACCAACTATAACCTTTTTCAAAAACCGCAATATCTGTAATCAAAAGTATGATAAAGCTCAAAGCAACAAACATTTGGGTATAATAATCATATTTAATAAAAGTTTTCATAGCAATACATTTTAAAAGTTGAGTCTTTTCGTTTTTCCTCCGAAATAAAAAATCAGAACTAGATGAATGATTATATTTTTCATAATTATAATATTTTCAATAATTTTTGAAAGTTAATTTGAAATAAAAAAAGGATTTTAAAGTCCTTTCTATTTTAATAAATTGGTAATCTTTCCAACCAACCAATGATCGTCGCTTTTTATCGCGAGATCCATTATATTATTTATTTTACTTGTTACATTGCTAAAATCATCCATCAATTTGATAAATTCTTTGGCTTCATCAGAATCGTTGTCATCGATGTTCTTTAGTTCATCTAAAAAAGCTACAACAGGCTCTATTTCTCTTTTCCTACGCTCTTTTGTAATTTGTTTAAATAAAAACCAGACATCTTTTTCGGCGATAAAATACTCTTTACGATCACCTTTAATAAACTCTTTCTTTACGATGCCCCAATCCATCAATGCACGAAGATTCATATTGGCATTTCCTCTTGAAATTTCGAGCTGCTCCATTACTTCATCCGTTGAAAGCGGTTTTCCAGTTGCCAAAAGTAAAGCATGCACCTGTGCCATTGTACGATTGATTCCCCAATTGGTTGCAAAGGTTCCCCAAGTTTGAATGTATTTTTCTTTAGCTTCTGAAAGTTGCATTTCTTTGTTATTTCTAATTTCTATTACAAATATAATAATAGTTTTTGAATTTTCAATAATTTTTGAAAGTTTTATTTAAATAAAAACAGACATCATAAAAATGTCTGTTTTAAACTTATTTTTGCGTCGCTTTATAACTCTGAAGAAGTTTAATAAATTCGGAACGATAACCGTCTGAATCTCTATTTTTACCTTCTTTTGCCAAATTTTCAACTGCAGATAAATTTTTATTTTTAATCAGTTTTGAATCTCTTAATACCAACCCGAACCATGCTACAGACGTAGCAAATTTAAAATCTGGACTTGCCGATTCTATTCCTGAATTTGAATTTTTTATTTCCTTAATAAATTCTATACTTTTATCTCCATCCGGTTTTTTATACCTAAATTTCACGGTAGCCAACTCATCTCCAAAACCTTTTGAGGCATTATTCGACGAATATTTCAGTTGAGTTTCTTTTGGTAAAAACTCTGAACGAGTATCTGTAGGAATGATTTCATACAAAGCAGTTACCGTGTGACCACTTCCTAATTCTCCTGCATCTACTCTATCATCGGTAAAATCTTCATTTCTGAGTTTTCTGTTTTCGTAACCAATTAGGCGGTAAGATTGTACATATTTTGGATTAAACTCAATCTGAACTTTCACATCTTTTGCAATCGTATAAATGTTTCCAGCAAATTCTTTTCCTAAAAACTTATTAGCTTCCTGTAGATTATCGATGTAGGCATAATTTCCATTTCCTTTGTCTGCTAAGGTTTCCATTTTATCATCCTTATAATTGCCCATTCCGTACCCTAAACATGTCAGGAAAATTCCTGTTTTCCTTTTTTCTTCAATTAAAGTTTCAAGATTTGCCACGGAAGATGTTCCGACATTAAAATCACCGTCTGTTGCCAAAACCACTCTGTTGTTTCCTCCTTTAATGAAATTTTCTTTTGCCAGTTTATAGGCTAATTCAATACCCTCTCCACCCGCTGTACTTCCACCCGCAGTAAGTTGATCAAAAGCTTCAAGAATTTTATTTTTTTCAGAAGCAGAAGTTGAAGGTAAAATTACGCCTGCACTTCCTGCGTATACTACAATTCCGACTTTATCCTGAGCTTTAAGTTGATTGAGGAGAACTTTCAAAGATTCTTTCAACAAAGGTAATTTGTTATCTTCATCCATTGAGCCTGAAGTATCAATCAGGAAAACAATATTAGAAGGAGGCAAATTATTCATCGAAATACTTTTACCCTGAAGTCCTATTTTTAATAATTTATGTTTAGGATTCCATGGTGAATCACTGTATTCTGTATTAATTGAAAACGGGTGATTATTCTGAGGCTGCGGATAGTCATATTTAAAATAATTCACCATTTCTTCAATTCTCACTGCGTTTTTATCTACAGTTTGTCCTTCATTAATCATTCTTCTGATGTTGGAATAAGAAGCATTGTCCACATCAATAGAGAATGTAGAAACGGGCTGATTTTTTGTAAGCTCAAAAGGATTTTCTATTAGAGAAGCATATTCTTCATTATCTACATTTGTTTGTGTTTCATTTTTAATTTCTTCAATTGGTTCATGTATATTTTCATACTTAGCCATTGGCTCTTCTAAAATAGCATCAAGCGAGGACGCATAAACTTCTTCCTCCTTTTTCTTTTGACAACTTGCCAATATTGCTATTGTTACGATTATTATACTAACTTTTTTCATATTATGTGATTTTTTTATTTTACAATTAAGTTATTTTAATACAAAAATTTATAATCTAAATTTTATTAAGGTTCAATTCTAGCCTTAATTCCTTCATTCCAAGACTTAGACTCTGGCATATAGTAAAGATAAACATTACTTGCTTTTCCGGTATATTCACCTGCAAATTCTACTTTTAAATCTAGATTAATTATTTTTGTTTCATTAGCATCAAAGTGCTCCCAATACAACACCAAATAGTTATCGAAAATTTCATAGTAAGAAATCTGTTTCTTATCAATTAAATCTATCAACAGAGCATTTTGTAAAGTCAATCCTGCAGGAATTCCGATTTTTGCAGTGGTCATCGGTAGTTGTCCGTTGATTTTATTTTTCACCGTCACCGTCATTCTGTTGGTTTCTCCTACTTTTGATGTTTCAGATTTCAGTTTTGTTTCTAAAGTCACAGGAATATTTTTACTTTTTGGAGCTTCCAAAGTGTAGTATTGGTAATCTAATTTGTAAGGCAAACCTTTATCACATAAATATTCAACACTCAAATCGTTTTCACCTTTTTTGAAAGCTGAAGAAAAAATAATATTCGGCGATACTTTAGCATTATTGATTTTAATTTCCGGTTTATCAATTCCAAATAACTTTTCATTTTTAGCAAAGAAATCTGATAATGCTTCTAAAGCGACTGTTGTGGCCTGCGTGGAACCAAATCCGTAATATCCGTTATAATTAATCAATTCATCTGCAACTTCAGCAATTTTTAGTTGGTTTGCATTTTCATTTTTCTGCAAAGCCATCATATAAAGTGATAAGGTTTCTGCATTGGCTGAAATTCCTTGTGAACCTGTAAATGTGGTTTTAGTTTTTACATCTTTATTTTTGTACTGTTCGTTTAAAATAGAAAGTAACTGATTGTAATCTTCCTTTTTTCCAAGATTTGAAGCTACATTTGTCAATAAAGCTAACTGATAAGAATCTTTAGTAGCCAAAGCTCTTTTTAAGCTAATTTCAAAGGTATTTTGCAATTCACTTTTAAATCCTATTTTTGACAAGGCATACAAAACATACATATTTCTTGACCACGAATACTCCGAATATTCAGCTTTCGATTCATAATTTCTGCGAACTTCAAAAAGACCATTAGCACCTTTTTTCGATAGAATAAACGCGCTCAGACTTTGGATTAATTTTGTATCAACAGCCACATATTTTTTTAAATCCCTAAATTCCATCAAGGCAAAAGCTGAAAGCGCGACATCAGATTCGTTGCCACCAAAATAAGAGAATCCGCCATCACTGTTTTTGTAGGACAGCATTTTCTGATACCCCTTTTTCATATTTCTGATACTCTCTGACTCTGTATATGCATTAATTTTCTTTGTTGATTTTAAATAATCCAAAATAAAAATATTCGGATAAACCGTCGAAGATAGCTGTTCAAAACATCCATAAGGTTCTCTTTTTAGCCTTTCCATATCTTCAAACATTTGCGAGGCAGAGCTTTCGTAAACATAATATGATGCCTCCAAGGTTGTATTGATATAATCAGGAATATTAATTTTAGTATTTTCAGATTTATTATTTATAATTGAAAAATGATAAGGAAAACCTTTTTCTTCAACTTTTAAAGGTAAAATCATCGTTTCTCTGAAATCTCCAGACTTTACAGTAAATTGAATATTAGAACTAATCAATTTATCCGTCTGCATTTTCACAAATAATCTTCCGGATTCTAAAGGTTTCAATGTTATTAAACTATCTGCTTTCATCAGCTTAATGTGATTCGGAACAATGACATTCATTGTTAATGTTTTCGTTTCCGAGGAATTATTTTTAATGACCACAGGAATCGTCATTTGATCAGTCCGTGTCAAATATTGCGGAATTTTTGCATCGATTGAAATTAAGCTTTGAGCAGCATAGGTCGTTTCATCTCTGCCAATTAAGCCCGATGCAGAAATACCTTCCGTCATTATTCTAAATGCAGAATTGGCATCAGACTGATAAAATTCAATTTGAGCTTTACCCTTTTTATCGGTTTCTACAACAGGGTTCCAATATAATGTTTCTCGATAATCATGCCTGTAAGACGTATTGGTTGATTCATAAACCGGGTACGAAAATTTACGGTAACTATTGTAGTTATATTCATTATTATAATTAACTAAACTATCTCTTGGAATACTTTTTACAGCAAAATAAGTTGTAGGAGTAATATCAAATTTTATGTTTGAATTTTTTCCATTTTTTGAATTAATAATGATAACGCCATTTGCACCTCTATTCCCATATATAGATGTTGCAGCAGCATCTTTTAGAATTGAAACACTGTTGATGTCATTTGAATTTAAATTTCTGAATTGCGTTGAATTAGAAATCATTCCATCAATAACATATAAAGGTTCTGAATGGGAAGTAATAGATCCTACCCCTCTAATCATCACATCTACCTTACCAGATCCCGGTGAACCGGAAGTTGAATTTATAGACAATCCTGGTGCCTGACCTTGTAGAGATTGTAAAAAAGATGCATTCGGTCTGTTTTCAAACATTTTTGATTCTACGGTCGTAATAGAATTTGTTGATAAAGATTTCGCTAACAATTTATTGTAGCCTACAACAACAACTTCTTCTATAGATTGTTCTTTACTAATAGTATCTGATGTAGATCTCACTGAAGGTAAAGTTTTTACTCTCCCTTCAATTCCTTGCGAAATTGAATTCTTTTTTTCTTTTATTTCTGCTTCTTTTATAATTTCCTCAACATTAATGTTTTCTAACGATTGCTTTACCAAAGGATTTATATTAAGTTTATAAGAAAGCATTCTGATTTTTACTTTCTGTTTTGAATCTAAAGATTTTGCAATGACATCATGTTGATACTCTCCAGCTAAATCAGAAAAATAGAATAAGCCATTTTCTGAAGTCATCTGTTTTTTAATCTTGGAATTTCCTTCAATTAAATAAATCTCTGCTTTTACAGGTTTTTTATTTTCATCTTCAACGATTCCGTAGATTGGGTTTTTCTTTTCCGGAAGGTATTTGTAGTTTCCACTTTTTACAACATCGGAAATCATCTCAAAATAGCGGTAACCATTGGTCAACATCACTAAGTCTAAGCTTTTTGTCGCTTTTTCTTCTTTTTTGTCGAAATAGAATTGAGGTCTTTCAATTTTTCCCCTTAATTCAGAATCCATTAACAGCCAAGAAAGAATGTGATTTTGCTTGTCATCGGCATACGTCCATAATTTATCGTCAACTACGCTCATGGCAAGATTTGCGGGAATGGCTTGATTGTTTTCGTCAGTTGTTACTACATTAACGATTACCTTTTCTCTTGGTAAATAATTTTTCTTTGTCGGTGTTATTTTCACCTTCATCTGTTTATTTTCATTTGAAAACATAATTCTTTCCGCTAAAGGAATATTATTTTCAATCACTGTAAATCTGCAAATTCCGATGGGAAGTTCTTTTTCTAAAATTTCAAGCTCATTTAAACCTTTTTTCAAGTTCATTGCTTTCGAAAAAATCTCTTTTCCTCGGAAATTTCCTTTAATCAAAACATTTCTATCAAAAGTAGAATTGATTATTAATCTGATGTTTTGATTCTCTTTTTTAGCATTAAAAACAATTCCGTCATCTTTTGTGATCGGAAGTGGGTATATTTTACTGATATTTTCTGGTTTAAGAACTTTTGCATAATATGTTTCACCTTTTTTAGGTGTAAAAAGAAAGCTTCCCATTCCGAAATTATAGGCTGAAGTTTCCGTCAATTTCTGATGATTCTGATTATAAATTTCTAACACTGCATCAACAGGTTTTTCAAATTCATCTAAAACTTTAAAAGCAATATTTTGTTCGATTCCGTTGATGAAAGCTCCACCTTCAGGCATAAACTTTACATCCAGATTATTAAGAACAATTGGGATATTTCTAGAAATAGATTCTGTAAAGCCGTCAAAATTGACTTTAATATTTAAAAGAGCATCCGAAGATGTCAAGACTTCAGGAAGTTTAAATTTTAATAAATATTTTCCTTCTTTATCAGTAATCAATGAACCTTCATTTATTTTTTCTCCCTGATGCATCACCGTAAAATAAGCTTCATAAAAAGGAATCGGAAGATTGCTTAAACTTCTCATTGAAAAATCGGCCAAAACCTCATCTCCTGCTCCGTAACCTTTTTTAGGGAAATCGAGTTTCATTAAAATTCTTGGAGAAACAATTTTCTGAAGAGTAATTTCTTTTTCAAACACATTTTTCCCGTTTTCATTTTGCATCCAGGCTGTAAAAGCTCTGATCTTGTAGATCCCACCCCTCATCTCTTCACCAAAATAAAAAGATCCTTCTGCGTGGCCTTTTTTAATTTCAAATTTGTCTTTTTTAACCACAGCTCCGCTTGGATCAACAAGTTCAAAATTTACGATTCTGCTTTGGTCGGCTGGAAGATTATTTTCTGCCTGAATAACATAAATTTTAAAAAACATAATCTCTCCAGGTTTATAAAAAACATGGTTGGTCTGTATGTAAGTTTTCTCTTTTTTGAAATCGTTGAATGAATTCTGTGCTTTACAAAATGGATTTGAAAACAAAATAAAAAAAGGAATTATATAGAATAAAAAATTGAATTTCATAAGTTCATTTATTGTGTTGAATCGTCTTTTGAATCTCTGATTTCGTATTAAAACTTGAAAGAAACTGTACATCCGAAAGTTTTAAAAGATGGTAGATTTAAAAAATCTAAACCTCGGCTGTTATCAAAATCATAGAAATTCTGATTAGAATCTACACCGTTATTTGCCTGCCAAAGGAAAATATTATTGACATAAAAACTGATTCCTAAAGCTCTTCTAAAATCTCCAACATCAAAATATGCTGAAAGAGAAATATCATTGATTCTAATGTAATCTGCTTTTTCAACATAATTTTCAGCAACGCCAAGAAAACCATATCTCGTCCAACGATTGTCACTTACCGATTGGTTCGTATTGTAAAAATCTACTGGTATTTGATTAACATTTCCATTATAATTGACGCCTTCAAAAACGTAGTTTTTAATATTTCTTTCATCAGCAGAAGTTTGGGAACGACCGTAATAATCAAGAACAGCTTGTGTTCCATTCCAGGTTTGTCCGCCTTTTTTCCATTCCCAGTTGATGTCTAAAGCAAACATTTTGTAATTGAAGTTATGAGTAAATTTTACCACAAAATCGGGTGTAGGATCAGCAATTATTTTCATTCCAGAAGCTTTTATGGGATAAACATAATCATCGATTATTACTTTTCCGTCTGCATTTCTTTCATAATAACTTCCCGTTACTGCGCCCAAAACCTGACCTTCTGATAAAACTTTATGAATATCATTAAACCCTGAAATCATCAGATTATTATACCCCGAATTTACCCGATCTACAACGTCCTGATATTTAAAAAAAGAAGCCTTACTGCTTACTTTAAAATTTTGATTAGCGATGATATTGTCGTAATTAAAATTTACTTCGTAACCAGTATAGGTATGATCCGCCAAATTTTTAAGCACAAGATTATTTCCTTCAAAAACGGGAAATATATCATCAGAAATTTTTCGCTTAAAATATTCTGCAGTAAGATTTATTTTTCGATTGACAATATATTTAAAACCGGCTTTCCATTCTTTGATATTGATATTCGAAAGATTATTAAAGGTTTCTACTTCTTTTAAAGGAAAATATTGATAAGAATTTTGTGCAGAAAACTGTGTCGTGGCATAAGAAGAATAAGATTTTGCAATTTCCGGCTCTGCAGATAGCTGAGTGTATGCTCCCAATAGTTGAAAATCACTATTATACCAATTGAATATATTTTTAAAAGTAAAATATCCATTTGCCTTCGGAATCCAATAACTGTTTTTGAGCGAAGTGTTTGAGATATAGAAAGAATTCCCAAGATTTGCCCCAAATTCTATATCATTATAATCCTCGTAATCTAAATTATAATTAAAGATATAATCCTGTGAAGTTCTCTGATAAATATAGTTTCGGTCTAAACTATGATTAACATTTACTTTTCTGTCATTTAGAATATGATTTAAGCTAAATCCGTGCTTCAAATCTGAATTTCTCAAATTATAAGACAATAAAATATTTGAATTATAAAACTCATTCTTTTGATCTCTCCTGTTGTACAATCCATTGATGAAACCTATCGTAGAAGCCTTATAAACATCACGATGCATGATATTCTGATTGTCGTAAGCCTGACTAATATTCAGTTTAAAATTTCTCCAATTTTTGCTCACGTCAAAATTCACCTGGCGGATATTTTCGTAGTAATTATATTTATTGGTTTGATCAAAAAGAAAATCAGGATTGTCTGCATACAAACTGTAACTTCTCTGCAAACCATTGCTTAGATATGCATTCTGCTGGTTAGAAAATGAAATCGGAGTCAGAAGAGAATTTTGATACGCTCTATTGAAAAGCCCAATTCTATTGGTATTTGTTGCCTTATTTTCTTCATAATTAAATCCTGCATTGATATTAAAATCTAAAATTTTTGTACTGAATTTAGTTTTAAAAGAATTAGTTACATCATACTGATCTATAAAATACATCTGGTCTTTTCTTTGACCCAAATTAAAAGAAAGTCTTGCATCTTCCTGATAATCTCCACTTTTAATAATCGCATTCACATTCAGCTGATTACTATAACCAACTGTTGTTTTAAAGATATTATTATTGTAAGCTTTTGCCGGAGAAACTGCTTCTGACAAATCAACTAACTGTCCATTGACATCATATTCATAAGGTTGTCCAGTGAATCCTAAAGTTGACATATCTGGTCCGAAGCTGAACATTTCATTTGTATCCGGTCCTTTCCAAATAAGCGAACCATTTTCAGATCTTCCCTGAACATACCGATTGTGGGTTTTAGGAATTCTATTTCTGTTTTTGATATCTACAGAAGTACTGAAACTTCCGTTGAACACAAGATATTTTTTAGGTTGACTCTTAATTTTATATAAAGAATCCTGCTTTAATTTTAGTTTTCTTACCGCTGAAAAATGACGATCTGAATTTTTCCTTATAGAATCGTAAGAATTTTGTATACTAAATTCATCGTTTTCAGGTTTTTCAAGCAGATTTTCGTAATCTTTAGAATTAATATCTTTAACATTTTCTCTTTTTACTTGTCTTTCCAGAATATTTTTTAATTCATACACACCATGAACTACCTGAATATTTTTTCCACTGTTCCAAACTAAAGTATCATATTCTTTTGCAGCAATAATCGCAAAGCCCTTTTCATCGGTCAATTCGTAAACACCGCTGTTTTTGTTGAAAATTTTGAGAAAATTCTGAGGTTTTTTCTTTTCATTAAAAAATGTTCCCGAATAATACCGCTGAGAATCCTGCGCAAAGGCAAACTGCACCGCAAAAACAGGCAATAACAGATAAACTTTTTTCATCTTTGATAATATTTCTAAAAATAGAGAAAAAAAAGAAATCTCCGAAGAAATTTCTTTTTTTGAAATGTTATTTTTGTGTCGATTCGTACGTTTCCACCAATCTCACAAACTCCGCTCTGTAGCCATCTTCATCTTTTCCTCTTCCTTTTTTAGCAAGGCTTTCAATATCTTTTAAATCTTTATTTTTAATTAAATTAGAATTTCTTAAAACTAAACCAAACCACGCCACAGATGAAGCAAATTTGAAGTCATCGCTTGAGGATGAAAAAGATTGATTGGTATTTTTCACCACCTGAACAATTTCAGAACTTTGATCACCATCAGGTTTTTTATATCTGAATTTTACCGTTGCCAATTCATCATTAAAATTTTCATCATTTGTGTTCTTAGTATATTTTAGATCATTTTCTTTTGGCAAAAATTCAGAATTCACATCGGTAGGAATGACTTCGTATAAAGCCGTTATGGTATGTCCGCTTCCCAATTCTCCCGCATCAATTTTATCATTGGTAAAATCTTCGTTCTTTAGTTTTCGGTTTTCGTAACCAATCAAACGGTAAGATTTCACGTATTTAGGATTAAATTCAATCTGAATTTTTACATCTTTAGCAATAGCATATAGAGTTCCGGCAAACTCTTTTCCTAAAAATTTATTAGCTTCCTGAAGATTATCGATGTAAGCATAATTTCCGTTACCTTTATTGGCTAAAGTTTCCATTCTATTGTCTTTGAAATTTCCCATTCCGAAACCTAAGCACGTAAGAAAAACTCCCGATTTTCTTTTTTCTTCCACTAACGTCTGAAGATCACCTGTTGAAGAAGCTCCCACATTAAAATCTCCGTCTGTTGCAATGATGACACGGTTGTTTCCATTTTTGATGAAATTTTCCTGAGCCAATTTGTAAGCTAATTCAATTCCTTGTCCACCCGCTGTACTTCCACCCGCCTGAAGTTTATCTAAAGCTTCAATAATTTTATTTTTTTCTTTGGCTGAAGTTGGTGGTAAAACCATTCCTGCACTTCCTGCATACACCACAATTCCTACTTTGTCGGTTGGTCTTAACTGGTCTAAAAGCACCTTGAAAGAAGATTTCAACAATGGTAATTTATTCGGTTCATTCATTGAGCCTGAAACATCAATCAGAAAAACAAAATTTGAATTGGGAAGTTTATCTGTTGGAATTTCCTTTCCCTGTAATCCTATTTTCAGTAATTTATGTTGTTTATTCCAAGGGGAATCATTGTATTCTGTATTAATTGAAAACGGCTGATTATTTTTCGGTTGCGGATAATTATATTTAAAATAATTAATCATTTCCTCGATTCTAACTGCATTTTTATTCACATATTCTCCATTATTAATCATTCTTCGAATATTTGAATACGCTGCTTTATCTACATCAATTGAAAACGTTGAGACCGATTGATTTTTTGTCAGTTCAAAAGGATTTTCTACAAAAGCATCGTATTCTTCATTATTTTGTTTCTGAATTTGTTTTGATATACTAATACTATCCTGAACTTTCTGTAATTTCTCAAAAGCTTTTCTTTCTTTTTTCGAAAGTTTTTTAGTTTTTATAATGATAACTCCGTTTGAACCTCTGCTTCCATAGATTGCTGTTGCGGAAGCATCTTTTAAAATAGACACACTTTCAATAGTATTGGGATTTAAATTGCTAAAAGCTTTACTGTCTGAAATTTTTCCGTTGATAACATATAAAGGTTGACTATTTGTATTTAAACTGCTTATCCCTCTAATTATAAGTGGTTTTGAAGAACTTGGAACTCCTTGACCTGTAATTATTTGAAGACCTGGAACTTGTCCTCTCAAAGAATTTACAACACTATTATTGTATGGTTGATTATCAAAATAGCCTTTATCATTGCCAGCAACATAATCCACTGAAACTACTTTTGAATTATTATAGCTTTTTATTTTATCGGATATGATAATTCCTGAAGCAACGGTTGAATTCTTTTTTGTTAAAGTTTTCGAATATCCTAAAACAACGACCTCTTCTATAGTTTTTTCTCTACTTTCAGCAATTTGAACTCCAGCAACCCTTCCTTGTAGTGTTGAATTTGTATTTGATAAAATCCCTTCGGGAATAGAAATATTAGGTACAGTATTTTTATTTCTCAATTCCACCCTTTCAATCACATCATCTTTATCTAAAACTCCATCACCGTCTGTATCTTCGTAAATTTCATTTGCTCTTGTATTTGATGATACATTATTACTGTTTTTTTCGATATAATATGAATCTGAAGAAAAATCCAGCTGTTTTTTAATTTCTTGAATAGGATTTCTTAAAGGTTCTAGAATTTTAATATCATAAGCCAAAACTTCAGGCTTATAAATTTCTTTTTGAGAATAAATTTCCTTTTCAATATTAGATTTTACCGTACTGTCAATCGCCTGAACATTTGAATTTACTTTAGGAGAAACCGTCTTTTGAGCAATTACAGGTTTATTAATTTCAGAGACATCATTTTTATTGATAAAGTAAAATGCCCCTAAACCAATGATCAAACTTGCAGCAATTCCATAAGGAAACCAGATTGGAACGATTCTTTTCTTATCTTCTTTTTTATCTAATTTTTCTTCAACTTTAGCCCAAACTTTATCAAAACCCGGAAAAGTAGCAGGTTCTTCTAAAGATTGAGAAGCCTCATTGAATTTTTTATCTATATCGTGATTATTTTCCATTTTGTAAAAGTTTAAATGTTGTGATTTACCAAAAGTTCTTGAAGTTTTTTCCGTGCGAAATTCAGCTGAGATTTTGAGGTTCCTTCGCTGATCGAAAGCATTGTTGCAATCTCTTTATGCGGATATCCTTCAATGGCAAATAGGTTGAAAATTGCTCTGCAACCTTCAGGAAGAAAATTCAGAAGTTTCAAAATATCTTTTTCAAAAGAAACTGTATCAGCTAAAGTATCCGGAGATTCTACAAACTGATCGTCTAATGAAATATGAAGCGCTTTCATACTTCTGAGTTTTTGCAAACATTCATTCACCGCTATTTTTTTTGCCCAAGCTTCAAAAATATCATGGTTTTGCAGTTGGTTCAACTTTGTGAAGATTTTATAAAAAGTATCGGCTAATACTTCTTCTATGTCTTCATCGTTTTTTAGATAGCGTTTGCAAACCGCATACAGTTTACCCGCCATTTTTTCGTAAACTTTCCGCTGTGCATTGCGGTCGTTCCGTTGGCATTCTATCAGTAATTCTTTTTCCATAGTCAGGCTTTATACTCTTATAGATGCAGGAAACTTCGGGCAGGTTGGAAACATTGTTAAACTTTTTTTAAAAATAAGGAAAGTTGTGGATAGTTTTTAGTTGATAGACTGAAACTTGTATATTATTAATATTTATAAATCTTAAGTTAAAACTAATAAAATCCCTCTAAAATTCTAAAACGCTCCAACTCTAATTCCCTAAAATCCTCCCACTCAATTTTAACCCTTTTTTAACATACAATCTTGTAACATATCCTTAACATTGCAGACTATTAGAATATAATTTTAAAGCTGATAAAATTGTATTTGATTAAGAAGAGAAATTTTAATCGAAAACAATTTTAAAATCACCTTTAAAAATAAATAGATCGTTACTTATGAAAAACAAAAGATTTGCGTCATTACTTTTTGTTTTATGCGCAGGAAGTATGATGTTTGCTCAGGATGACCTGATCAACAAGTTGAAAAACAATCAGTCTCAAAATGCCAATTTCCAATTTACCACGTTAAAAGATGTGGGTGCAACTTCGGTAAAAAACCAAGGTTCATCAGGAACATGTTGGAGCTATTCAGGAAACTCTTTTCTGGAGTCTGAAATGCAGAGGATGGGCAAAAAGCCAGTTGATTTGGCTGAAATCTTTACCGCAAGAAATTCTTATCACGATAAAGCAAAATTATACGTGTTAAACAGCGGAGCAATCAGTTGGGGAGATGGAGGTGAGCTTCACGATGTTGTGAATATGTACAAAAAATACGGAGCAGTTCCACAGGAAGCTTACACAGGTTTGAAAGCCGGACAGTCTTTAAATAATTTTAAAGAAATGCAAGGCAAACTAAAGCCGGTTTTAGACAGCTTAGTTGAGGCTTCTTCAAAAGGAAAACTTTCAGATAACTGGATGGCTTCTGTAGATGCTATTTTGGATGAATATTTAGGAAAAGTGCCTGCAAACTTTACCTATGAAGGAAAAAATTATACGCCGAAAACTTTTGCTAAAGAAGTGGTAGGAATTAATCCTGAAGATTATGTTGAGCTATCTTCATACAAAGATTATCCTTATTACCAAAAATTTGTAGTTCCGATTCCTGATAACTGGAGCCATGATTCTGACTGGAATATTCCAATGAATGAACTGACTGCGATTATCGACAATGCTGTTAACAAAGGATATTCTGTAGGTTGGGCAACTGATGTGACTGAACATTATTTTTCTTATAAAAATGGTGTTGCTTATGTTCCAGATGTAGATCTTGATCAAATTAACAAAGACAATAAAGGAACTTTATTTACTGAACCTAAAAAAGATAAAACCATTACTGAAGATATGCGTCAGAAAGCTTTAAACAATCTTTCTACAACCGATGATCACGGAATGCACATCGTAGGTTTGGCCAAAGACCAGTCGGGTAAAGAATATTATATGGTGAAAAATTCTTGGGGTGTAACGAATGATTTTGAAGGATATTTATACGTAACCAGACCATACGTTGAGTATAAATCAACTGCTATTTTGGTTCACAAAAATGCAATTCCTAAAAACATCAGAAAACAATTGAAGCCAAGCAAAAACATTGGTTTGTAAGAAATCATTATTGTCTACTAGGTGACAATTTTAGATATTTAAACTTGTTAATAGACCGTCTGAATTTTTTCAGGCGGTTTTTTAGTTGTTATAAACGCAAGGTCAGCAAAGATTTTGAAATAATTGAAAATATTCTTCGTTCGCAAAGGCGTTTCACTCAGCAAAGAAAAGGAAGCCTTCGCTGAACGAAGTGCCCTTGCGAACAAAAATGTACAGGATACGAGAAAAATACCTTTGCGTTCGTAGCGTTTAAAAGAAATTCAATAATCAAAGACAAGTTGCATTTATTACTTAAATCCACCAAATAAAAAAACCGCTTTCAAAAAAAATGAAAACGGTTCCTCTAAAAATTAAAAAAATTATAGGTAAAATTATGTATAAAATAAAAGTGAACTGCTTATTTTACTTCTCAGGTGAATAGTGGAAATAAAGTTTAAATAATAAATTGACCACGAAGCAAACCTGCAATTCACTGTAGTTTTTAATATAGCACTCCTAAACTAGAACCAGCAAAATCTGTAAGTTCTTCTACTCTGCCATCTTTTATTTTCTTTGCCCATTGATAATCGCTCAACAAAGCACGTCCTACTGCAACCAGATCAAAATCTTCACGGTCAAGTCTTCTTACCAATTCTTTAAGGTCTGCTTTTTCAGAACCTTCTCCTGCAAAAGCTGCCATAAAATCACCGTTTAATCCTACAGAACCTACGGTAATTGTCGGTTGACCCGTTATTTTTTTTGCCCAACCTGCAAAATTCAGATCAGAATTTTCAAATTCAGGCTCCCAAAAACGTCTTTGTGAACAGTGAAAAATATCTACTCCGGCTTCTTTTAATGGCAACAACCAATCTTCCATTTCATTAGGATTTACTGCTAATCTGCTTTTATAATCCTGCTGTTTCCACTGAGAAAGACGGATAATAATTGTGAAATCTTCACCTACTGCAGCTCGCATTGCTTTTACAACATCTACAGCGAATTTGCTTCTTTCTTTTATCGTTTTTCCGCCATATTCATCGGTTCTGGTATTGGTTACTTCCCAGAAAAACTGATCGATTAAATAACCATGAGCACCGTGAATTTCTAAAACATCAAATCCTAAATCTTTTGCCGATTTTGCCGAAGCCGCAAACTGAGCAATGGTATCCTGAATATCTTCCAAAGTCATTGTAGAAGCTTTTTCCATATCAACTAAAGGGTAATCTTCTGAACTTCTGGTATCACCAACGTGCCAAATCTGAGGTCCCATTTTCCCTCCATTTTGATGAACTGCATCGATGACGTTTTTCCAGCCGTTTAATGCTTCAGTTCCATAAAAATCCGGGATATTCTGAATATTTTTTGATCCAGGTCTGTTGATTACTGTTCCTTCAGAAAGAATAAGTCCTACTTCCGAAGCCGCTCTTCTTGCATAATAATCTACAATTTGCTGAGTAGGAACTCCGTTATCAGATTGCGCTCTCGTCATCGGAGCCATTACTATTCTATTTTTTAGTTCTAAATTTTTGTATTGAAATGGTTTAAATAATGATTCTGTACTCATTTTTAAAGTATTTGTTTGTAATTGTTACACAAAGTAACTAATAATAGTTTGTTTTTGTATCTTTCAATGAAAAAATAGTGGTAACTTCGCAGTAACTTACGTTAGTAACTTGAAAGTAACGTTTAATTTTTTGAACCATAAAAATCACAAACGATTAAACACTTAAGTTACTTTAAGTTTAATGGGTATATGTAAATAAGAACATTTAAGTTATTTTAAAAATCTTAAGTTTTAATGATTTAATTAATTATATTCTGCTATGAAACAAAACGAATTGATGCAATACAGCTGTCCTTTAGGCAAAGCAATGTCTGCATTGGGAAGCAAATGGAAACCAATTATTGTATTGGTTATCAAAGACCGAAAATTACGTTTTGGCGAACTTGCCGTGCGAATTAATGTGATTTCCAGAAAAGTTTTGACAGATCAATTAAGAGAAATGCAAACTGATGGATTGGTCATTCGTGAAGAGTTTAAAGAACTTCCGCCAAGAGTAGAATATTCGTTGACAGAAAAGGGTTTAGCACTTTTACCTATTTTATATCAATTGGAAGAATGGGAAACAAAATATCATGTTTATGATCCTGAGAAAGCTAATGATTGCAAGACTCTTTTAGAAAAAAAGGAAAAGAAAAAGGTGGTTGTTTAATATTCCTGTAGCTTATTAAGTTTAATCTGAACACTTTCTGAATAAGTTCCATTCATATAAATCACATAACCGTTCTGAATGATAGCTTTTGAGCCTGCTTTTGGAATAGAATCGCTATATTTAAAATAAAGAGTATCATTCTTTAATTCATAATTTCCCATGTAAACATCTTTATCTCTCATCATTCCTTGAGAAATAAATTCAAAACTTTTATCATCATATATTTTCAAATATATCCAACCTAAAGGAGCTTCTCTGTCTGCTAGCAAAACTTCTTTTCTTTTATCTTTACAACTTATTAATAAAAGAATCAAGCAAATAAAACTAACTTTCATGATTTTTCTTTTTTATGAATAATGAGAGAATAAAAAATGTGCATAAAAAAACAATAAACTGAATTATAAAAACAGGTAGTAAAAAATCTGATTCAGCATATCTGTACATAAAACTAAAAAATGAAACTGGGAATGTAATTAGTAATAGAATAAATGACCATTCTCCATACAATAAATCACTTCCATAAATTGAACAAACCGCTAAGGTACCTAATCCTACATATAGTGCAGAAATTATTAAAGCGATTCTTCTTGATTTTAAAAAATTTTTAAATTCTTCCATTTAATTATTTACTTTTTCACAATCAACATATTTGCAAAGGGTGTAATTTTTTTATTCTCAGCAATCTCTAAACCTGCTTCCGAAATTGCTTTTTTCCATTGCTTTTTGCTTAAAAAATGGAAGGCTCCGATATTGAAGAAAACGAAGTTGGTAAAATCTCTGAATTGTTCTGAAATAACGATCAAACCATCATCTTTTAAAACTCTTTTAGCTTCTTTAAAGAATAAAACTCTTTGGTCGTGATCTAAAATTTCGTGAAGTGCAGTTATGGCAAGAATTACATTTTGAGAACGATCTTCAAAAGGCAATTGATGAGGTTTTATTTTTATTTCTTTAGGATTGGGAGGAAATATTTTTTTTGAAGTTTCAATTCCTTTTTCCATTTCGTGACGATTTCCGAAAATATCACAAACTGTTAAATTTAAATTAGGATATTTTTCTTCCAAACTTTTTGATAAAGGATCAAAACTGGCGTGAACTAAAATAACATTTTCAGTTTTATTCCAATCTATAATTCCTTTTAAATTGTTTAATTCGTATAGGTCTGAATTGTCATACAAAATGTAAGAAGCGAGAAGCGATGCAAAAATATTTAAAATGATAAGTCCGCTTAAAACTCTTAATATTAAAATAATTGGAGCTGAATTAATCCAAAAGGATAATCCAAAAAGAACAATAGAAACGATAATTCCTAAAAGTATTTTCTGGTAATTGAAGAGAATGACAAGCTTGGTGATTTTCATAAGTCGAATTCTTATTATTTTGGAATTTTATAAATATTGAATTTACAGATTTCTATAACAATTTCTTTATAATGAGATGATTTTATCTAATATATTTCTTTTTTTTGTAGCTTGAATTCTATCTGAATGATAAAAGCTTCAAAAGAGATAAAACTTTATGCCTATTTAGGTTTTCTTCTAAGCGTTTTGGCTTATGTTCTAATACAGCTGTATATAAAATCTAAGCTTCCACAAATTAGCTGGACCGCTTCTGACTGGCTGATCAATTATGAAGATGGAGGATTTAAAAGAAGAGGCCTATCCGGAAGCTTTTCTGTTTTTTATTCAAGACCAATTTCATATTTCGCTACAAATGCAGGTTTTTTGCATTCAGGCAATTTTCATTGGGCTTATTTTCTATTTTTTGATCCGAATAATTTTAGCAAAAAAGATCAATTGGGATATTTTACTATTAATTTGTTCACCACTTTGTCTTTTATATTTACCCGTCAATGCTTTTAATTCCGGAAGAAAGGAGATCGTTTTATTAGCATTGGTCTTATTCTTCATGTATGGAAAATCTACTCAATTTAAAAAATATTTTCTTTTTGGTGGTTTTATTTTAGGCTTATTCCTTCATGAGCTTTTTTATTTTTACTTACCATTTGTAATGGCGGTATACATCTTAAAAACAAAAAAAAACAGATGCAAAATATTTAGGAAGTCTTTTTTTAGCATCAACATTCGTAATTATTGTTTTGTTGTTTTGCGGTGGTGAAATCAATCAGGGACAGAGCATTGAAATATTGAATAACCGTGGAATTGAACTGAGCAAATGGAATATTTTCACATATGATGCTGTAGAAGAAAGAAGAAATATGCTCCTTGCCTATAAATCGTATATTTTATTTGCATTAGAATTGTTTTTTATGACTTTCCTATCATTCTTTTTTGTGAAAAAAAATTTACCTCAGCACAAAAATGCTTTTAAAATATTTATTCTAATTTCTTTAATATGGGTAAGTCCGCTTTATTATTTAGGAGCAGATTGGTTTCGCTGGAACCATATTTATTCGTTCTTACTCATTATCTTAATTATTTCTGCTTTACCAGATAACAACGGAAAAAGATTTTGTATTGAGGGAAAGTTTAATATTCCATTGTCGATAGTAATTGCATTATTTTTCATTGTATTTTACCTTCATATACAATATGATACTTCAGGAAATTCAGCAGAATATTTATTAGATTTTATTGAGAGTAAGCTACACTTAAAAAGTTGATGTTCTTCAATAAAAAAACCGCTTCCAAAGAAAGCGGTTTCAAAATTTATCTAAAATCTCAATTAAAATATCGCAGGATATTTCTGAGGATTTGTTTCGTTAAACATTGCGTAAATTCTTTCAACCATATCATCAGAAGATGGTTTAGAGAAATAATCACCATCACTTGCATAAGCCGGTCTGTGGTCATTTGCAGCAATCGTCAACGGATCAGAATCTAAGAATCTGAATGCTTTTTGCTTCTCTAAAATCTGCTGAAGAATAAACGCTGAAGTTCCTCCTTCTACATCTTCGTCGATTACAACCAATCTGTTGGTTCTTTTCACGCTTTCAGCAATTTCATGAGTTAAATCGAAAGGAATTAATGACTGAACATCAATAACTTCTGCAGAGATTCCTAATTTCTCAAGTTCTTCTGCTGCTTCCATTACAATTCTCCAAGTCGAACCGTACGTTACCAACGTAACGTCTTTTCCTTCTTTTGTAACCTCGATTTTTCCAACAGGAACAGTAAATTCACCTAAGTTATCAGGTTGTTTTTCTTTTAATCTGTATCCGTTTAGACATTCAACAATTACAGCTGGATCATCGCTTTGAAGCATCGTATTGTAGAATCCTGCAGCTTTCGTTAAGTTTCTTGGAACTAATACCAAAATACCTTTAGAAAGGTTCAAAATTCCCGCCATTGGAGAACCTGAATGCCAAACTCCTTCCAATCTATGACCTCTTGTTCTGATGATTAAAGGTGATTTCTGACCACCTTTTGTTCTGTACTGAACCGTCGCCAAATCATCGCTCATCCCTTGTAAACAATACAAAATATAGTCTAAATACTGGATTTCAGCAATTGGTCTTAAACCTCTCATCGCCATTCCGATTCCCTGACCCAAAATTGTAGCTTCACGGATTCCTGTATCGGCAACACGAACGTCACCATATTTTTCCTGCATTCCTTCAAGACCTTGATTTACGTCACCGATATTTCCGGCATCTTCACCAAAGACTAAAGTTTGAGGATATTTTTCGAAAATTTTATCGAAATTATTTCTTACCACTACTCTTCCGTCAACATCTTCAGAAGCATCAGAATAGATTGGCTTGATTTCTTGAATATTTTCAGCTTTCCACTGAGACTGAGAATACAAATGAGAAGAATAATTGTCTTTTTCAACCTCAAAGATCTCATTGTATTTCTGCATCAATTGATTTCTTTCTGCAGAATTGGTTCCTCTTGTTGCCAATAAAGATTTTCTTACCAAATGGAAAACATCTTTCTTCGCTTTTGAAACCAATTTATTGAATTGGCTGATAAAATTTTCAATTTCAGTATTTTGTCCTTTAAGATTTTCAACTAAAGGTAAAACTGAATTGATTAAATCTGTAATTGTTTTCTGGTAATTTTCCCAAGCATTTTTCTGCCCGGCTTTTACCGTTTTTTTAGCTTCATCATCAATTGAATCTAATTCTTCAACAGTTGCTAAAACCTCTTCATTTCCTTCAATTTCTATTGAATAATTCAAAATCCATTCTCTGAATTTCAATAATCCGTCAAACTGAGATTCCCAAGACAAACGCTCTTCGTTCTTATATCTTTCATGAGAACCCGACGTTGAGTGACCTTGAGGCTGTGTAACTTCAATTACGTGAACCACAACAGGAACGCTTTCCATTCTTGCAAACTGCTCTGCTCTTGCATAAGCATCTAATAATGCAGGGTAATCCCAAGCTTTCACCTGAATGATTTCACATCCTTGGTTTTCACCTTCTTTTCTTTGGAAACCGCTCAACATTTCAGAAATATCAGCTTTTGCTCTCTGGTTTTTTGTAGGAACCGAAATTCCATAACCATCATCCCAAATAGAAACGATCATAGGAACCTGAAGCGCACAAGCAGCATTCAAAGTTTCCCAGAAATGACCTTCTGCTGTAGAAGCATCTCCGATAGTTCCGAAAGCGATTTCGTTTCCTTCTTTTGAAAATTTTTCAGAACCTTCAAATTTTACGGTCTTGTATATTTTTGAAGCTTGCGCCAATCCTAATAATCTAGGCATTTGACCAGCCGTTGGAGAAATATCAGAAGAAATGTTTTTCTGAGCTGTTAAATCTTTCCAGCTTCCGTCTTCATTCAAACTTCTTGTTGCAAAGTGACCGTTCATCTGTCTTCCGGCAGATGCGGGTTCTCTTTCTACGCTTGTATCAGCATACAACTGAGCAAAGAAACTTTCAACCGTCAAAGCATCTACTGCTAATGCAAAAGTTTGATCTCTGTAATATCCAGAACGGAAATCTCCGTTTTTGAAAACTTTCGCCATTGCAAGCTGTGGTAACTCTTTTCCGTCTCCAAAAATTCCGAATTTAGCTTTTCCGGTAAGTACTTCTCTTCTGCCCAGATAAGACATTTCACGAGAGATTCTTCCTAACTTATAGTCTTCAAGTATTTGATTTTTAAAATCTTGAAAGGAGATCTGTTGAGTTTCAATATAGGTTGTCTGCATAGCCAAATATTAAATATTTTTTATTAATGAAGTATTTTGCTAATATACACTTTTTATATTAATTTTAATTTTCAATATTGTTTTTTAAAAATTTGATAATCAAGATTATTCTATCTTAATTTTACATAATATAAAAAAATGGAAAAAAAATCGTCCCATATCCTGAATGCATCCAGCAATTTACTAGGTTTTTCGATGCTGATCATTACCTCGCTTAAAATCACAAAAACTAGCCACAATACCTATTTAGATGAGTTCGCAGGAGTTGCGTGTGTACTTTTTGCGTGCAGTAGTTTTCTATCCTTTATGGCAATAAGATCAAAGAGAGAAAAGTTAGAGAATAGATACGAGCAGATTGCGGATTATTTATTTTTAACCGCTTTATTTTGTATTGTTTTGTCGGTGATTATGATTACAACAATGATCTTAGATTAAGAACTTATTTAAGATCATTTTAAAATTTAACCAATAAATATCTCTCGCCGATCTTGCAGATTGTGCTGATCTATTTTAAATCTGCTAAATTTCCTTAATCTGCGAGACTTAAAATAAACAAAAAAAAATTTTAGAACTTTCTTTCGATAACGTAATCAAGCATTTTATGTAAAGATTCTCTGACCTGAGAATCCGGAAATTCATTGAGGATATCTTTTGCTTTTTGCTGAAAGTCTTTCATTACCGTGATGGCATAATCTAAGCCTCCTGAACTTTTTACAAAAGCAATCAGTTCTTTCACTCGTTTTTGGTCGTTGTTATAACGTTTAATGGTATTGAAATAATACTTTCTGTCAGTTTCGCTGGCTATTTTTAAAGTATGAATCAAAGGCAAAGTCATCTTTTGTTCTTTAATATCGATCCCAACAGGTTTTCCGATAACATTTGAGCTTAAATAATCAAATAAATCATCTTTAATCTGAAAAGCCATACCGGTGTAAGTACCGAACTGCATCATTTTCTTGGCTAAAGTTTCATCGGCATTATTAGATAAGGCTCCAATTTCGCAGCAGGCAGCAATTAAAGTAGCCGTTTTCTGGCGAATAATTTCATAATAAACATCTTCGGTAATATCGAGTTTCCTGGCTTTTTCCAATTGAAGAAGCTCGCCTTCAGACATTTCTCTGATAGTTCTAGAAATCACGGAAAGCAAATCGTAATCTTTATGGTCTGTAGAAAGCAAAACTGCTTTTGAGAGTAAGAAATCGCCAACTAACACCGCAATCTTATTCTTCCATAAAGCATTGATTGAAAAAAAATTACGACGTTTAAAGCTTTCATCCACTACATCATCATGTACTAAAGTTGCAGTGTGGATCAATTCTATCATTGAAGCGCCACGATACGTTTTTTCGTTAACGTCTCCAATCAGTTTTGCGCACAAAAACACAAACATCGGACGCATTTGTTTTCCTTTTGTGGTAACAATAAAACGGGTAACTTTATCGAGTAAAGCGACTCTGCTCTGCATAGATTCGTAAAACTTCTGTTCGAAAAGTTTCATTTCCTCATTGATCGGCTGCTTGATTTCTTCTACAATGTTTGCCACTAAGTAAGAATGATGGGTGAGTATTTATTAATTCTCACAAAGATAATTTTTTTCCGCCAATTTTAACAGAAATTAAAAGCCTTTAAAGTTATTCTGAAAAAATTCAGTTATTAAGAGAAATTGAAAAGATTAAGAATTATGGTTCTTAGCTATTTAAGATGGAAAACTTCTAAACGCTAAAGTTCGCAAAAATTTTAAGTCCTCGAAAACATTTTTAGTTCGCAACGGCGTTTCACTCAGCTAAGGTATTGGTTTCATTTGCTGAACAGAGTGCCTTTGCGAACAAAAAAAAGAAAAGCAACTATCAATAAGACCTTGCGAACATTGCGTTAAAGATGACATTGTACTTGGATAAGTTGTTTACTCATGTTGTAATTGGTAACGTTACTATCAAGATTTTTATAGGTTGTGGTGAAGAACCAAAAATTTAAGCATTTTAAAGTTTGAGTTTTTCTTTGGGGATAAAATAAAAAAATGGTTTGGTTTTCTTGATGGGCGAATAAAATCTTTCCCCGGAAATATAAATTCCGGTTTCATCAACAGCAATTCCTTCAATCTGACCAATTGTTAAAGCACTTCCCAAATAAAAATGTCTAGATTTTTCTTTGAAAAATATTCCGGGTTCAGATTCATTAAAAACATCTAAAAAAACTTCGGTTTTCTTGGTATACCCTACAACGTAAAGTTTTTTATTAAAATAATAAGCATCACTTATCATAAAACCTGTTCTGAAAGATTCAACTTTTTCAGCAGCTTGATTTTCAAGATTTTCAGGATCAAGCGTAAAATGGGTAGTCGATTTAGAAGCCCATTCTTTAGTGAAAATATGGATTTTACCATTTAAATAAATCATCGATTCTAAATCGAAATCTGTATTGATATTTCTTGACGTAAAATCTTCTTGCTCAGGATAATAAAACGAAATCGCTTTCATCGAATCATTTTGCAGCTGATTATTTCGAAAAGGAATTTTATAAATTTTTAAATGTTTTCGCGTTCCTGCGTTGTTTCCAAAATCTCCGATGTAGAAGTTTTTCCCATCGTTGGTTAATGCCTCCCAATCTTTATTTTCGGCATTTGTTTTTAAAACATTTAAGATTTTTCCTGAATTTTTCTCAATTTCATACAATTCTGCCGGGTTTCCACTGTCGTTGAAAGTATATAATTTTCCATCAAAAAAATTCAGTCCTGAAGTTTCCTGAATTGAATCATTGAGAACTGCAATTCTATATTTTTTTAGCTTAAAAATTTCTGCCTGTTGAGAAAAAGCAGTCTGAAAAAAGAATAGAGTAAATAATAGAATGATCTTCTTCATTCTACAAAAATAGGATTTTAAGTATAAACTGACTGTTAAGAATAATCAAAAACCTTTAGAAAAGACAATGATTAATAGAATTTAGTCTGTAACTTTATTGGCTAACTGTCCACAAGCTGCATCAATATCACCACCACGACTTTTCCGAATCATAACGGTAATTCCGGCATTCTCAAGCTGACGAACATAATTGTCTTCTGCTTTCTTGTTGCATTGGTCGTATTTTCCGTCACCGATTGGGTTGTATTGAATTAAATTTACTTTAGAAGGAACTTGCTTACAATATTTAATTAAAGCTTTAATATCTTCATCACCATCATTAATTCCTTTCCAGACACAATATTCAAAAGTAATGACAGAGCCTGTTTTTTTGTACCAATATTGAAGAGACTCCATAATATCCGTCAACGGGAATTTATCCGAGAACGGCATGATTTCGTTACGTTTAGCTTCAATCGCTGAGTGAAGTGACAAAGCTAATTTCACACGCAAATCATCATCTGCGAGCATTTTTATCATCTTCGGAAGTCCGGATGTAGAAACGGTAATTCTTCTTGGTGACATTCCCAAACCTTCCGGCTGAGTGATTTTTCGGATCGCTTCCACTACATTTTTATAATTCATCATCGGCTCACCCATTCCCATAAATACGATATTGGTAAGCGGTCTGTTGAAATACATTTTACTTTGGCTGTCTATTAAGGCAACCTGATCTACTATTTCTGCGACTTCAAGATTCCTCATTCTTTTGAGTCTTGCTGTTGCACAAAATTCGCAGTTTAAAGAACATCCTACCTGTGAAGAAACACAAGCTGTCGTTCTGGTTTCTGTCGGAATTAAAACAGATTCTACCAACAAACCGTCGTGAAGTTTCACTCCGTTTTTAATGGTTCCGTCTGTACTCTTCTGAAGCTGATCTACAGAAACTGGATTAATGGTATATTCTTCAGAAATTTTGTCCCGAAGCTGCTTTGAAAGATTCGTCATCTCCTCTATTGAATGCAGATTTTTGCTCCACAGCCAATCGTAAACCTGCTTCGCACGAAACGGTTTTTCTCCTAAAGATCCAAAATAATCTTTAAGCTGGTCGAGGGATAATGTACGGATGTCTTTCATTGTAAGATTGTAGATTTTAGGTTACAGGTCGCAGATAACTATTACCTGCAACCTTTTACCTTATATCTTAATTAAATAATTAGCATTGCGTCACCGTAAGAATAGAATTTATACTTTTCTTTTACGGCTTCTTCGTAGGCATGCATTAGAAAATCTTTTCCTGCAAACGCAGCAATCATCATCATTAAAGTAGATTTTGGCGTATGGAAATTGGTAATCATTGTATTGGCAATTCCAAAATCGTGTGGTGGATAGATGAATTTATTAGTCCAACCATCGAAAGCTGAAATTTTTCTGTTTGAAGAAACAGACGTTTCAATTGCTCTCATTGTAGTCGTTCCTACTGCACAAACTCTTCTGTTTTCCTGAACTGCTCTGTTGATGATTTCAGCATTTTTCTCATCAATGATAACTTCTTCAGATTCCATTTTATGTTTAGACAAATCTTCTACCTCAATTGGGTTAAAAGTTCCTAATCCTACATGAAGTGTAACTTCAGCAAAATCGATTCCTTTGATCTCTAATCTCTTCATCAAGTGCTTAGAGAAATGCAAACCAGCAGTTGGTGCTGCTACCGCCCCTTCTACTTTTGCATAAATAGTCTGATATCTTTCAGCATCTTCCGGTTCTACTTCTCTTTTGATATACTTTGGAAGTGGTGTTTCTCCTAAATCTTTTAATTTAGATCTAAATTCTTCATAAGAACCATCGAATAAAAATCTTAAAGTTCTACCTCTTGAAGTTGTATTATCAATTACCTCAGCAACCAAAGATTCATCTTCCGTAAAGAATAATTTGTTACCAATTCTTATTTTTCTTGCCGGATCTACCAAAACATCCCAAACACGAGTTTCTTTATCAAGCTCTCTTAATAAGAAAACTTCAATTTTAGCTCCGGTTTTTTCTTTATTTCCATACAAACGAGCAGGAAAAACTTTAGTATTATTAAAGATGAAAAGATCTTTCTCATCAAAGTAATCTACTACATCTTTGAACATTTTGTGCTCAATAGTTTGCGTTTTTCTGTCAAGAACCATTAATCTAGCTTCATCTCTATGCTCTGAAGGATATTCTGCCAACAATTCTTCAGGAAGGTCGAAATTAAAATCGGATGTTTTCATTATTTTAAATTATGGTTTAAAAATTTATGTAAAATTACATGGTGTAATTTTCGAGGTGCAAATATACAACATTCTATACCCCTTTGTCAAGTGTTTATTTCGCTCCTCTTTATCCACGATGGTTAGAGGCTGCAAATTTTATTATTTTTAATGTATTATCAACTAAAAAATGATTATTTTGGCTCAATCAAAATATTAAACGATGAGCAAATATTCTATTGAATCTTTTGTAAATGAAACAAAAGAAAACCCTCTTGAAAGAGATTATTTCGAACTGGAAAAACCAGCACTTTTAGAAATCAACTTAAACAATCAATCTGTCTGGACAAAAACAGGAAGTATGGTTGGTTATATCGGCAATATTAATTTTGAAAGACAAGGAATGCTTTCTGGCGGACTTGGGAATTTATTAAAAAAAGCAATAAGCGGTGAAGGTTCTAAACTGATGAAAGCTGAAGGAACCGGAAAACTATACGTTGCAGATGATGGAAAAAAAGTAAGAATTTTATATCTAAATAATGAAACAGTTTGCGTTAACGGAAACGATGTTTTGGCGCACGAACAAAGCATAAAAAGTGACATTACGATGCTGAAAAGTATTGCCGGAGTAATGTCGGGAGGATTGTTTCAGGTAAAACTTTCCGGAACAGGGCATATCGCAATTACTACTCACGGTGAACCTTTAACTTTATTGGTAACTCCAGATGCACCGGTTTTCACAGACCCGAATGCAACTGTAGCCTGGTCTGGAAATTTAAGCCCTGAATTAAAAACCAATGTTTCTTTTAAAAGTTTAATTGGAAGAGGAAGCGGAGAAGAGTTTCAAATGAAATTTTCCGGAAATGGTTGGGTTTTGATACAGCCTTATGAAGAGGTTTATAGAATGGAAAAGTAGTGAATTGACAATTTTAAATATTGAAAGCAAGAATTTTAGATTCTTGCTTTTTGTTTTAAATATTATCCAGTAAACTCCAATATTTTTTTCCAATCCTCAAATTTCTTTTCAAAAGAAATCGTGTGAAGCGGACTTGTTGAAGGCAATAAATATATTGGAATCCTAAAGCTTTTACCTAATATCTTTTGCAAATTTTTATAAGACTTTCCGCCATTGCAAAATATTGCTTGAATATTTGGATAACTTTCTAAAAGTTCTTCAATCTTATTGGCTTCTTCGTTTTTAATTTCAGAATCCAAGCTTCCTTTTCTTTCGCAGGAATCGATGACATCCCAAATTGCAATGTTATTTTTCTTTAAAATATCAATTCGTTCTGAATAATCTTCTGTAAATTCTTCGCTAAACAATTCAAAAATAATTTTCCAGAATTTATTTTGTGGATGTGCGTAATATTGTTGCTTCTCAAGAGATTTCACGCCAGGAATTGAGCCTAAAATTAAAATTTTAGATTGTTCATCGATAAATGGTAGGAATGATGAAATTCGGTTCTCCATGATTCAAATATATAAATTTTGGCTAAAGCCTTTTGCCTAGAAAACAAAAAGCGAGCTAAAGCCCGCTTCTGTTGATAATTTGAATAATAAAAATCAGTTTCGATGATTTAATTATTCATTTTTAATTCTTAATTACAAAGTTTCTTTCAGCCAATCAAAAAATTCTCTCTGCCAAACTAAGCCGTTTTGCGGATGAAGAACCCAGTGATTTTCGTTAGGAAAATATACTAATTTTGATTTCAGACCTCTCAATCTTGCTGCCTGGAAAGCTTCCTGACCTTGTTCATAGCCTACTCTAAAATCGATTCCACCTTGGAAAATCATGATTGGTTTATTCCATTTATCAACAAAGTTGCTTGGATTAAATTCTGTATATGCTTTCGGAAGAGGTTTTTCCCAAGGAGAACCTAAATCCCAGTTCGCGAACCAAAGTTCTTCTGTTGTTAAATACCAAGATTTCATATCAAACAATCCGTCGTGAGCAATGAACGTTTTGAATCTATTCTCGTGAATTCCAGCTAACATAAATACACTGTAACCACCGTAACTTGCTCCAACAGCTGCAACTCTTTCACCATCTACATAAGGTAAAGTTTTAGCATAATCTGTAGCTGCCAAATAATCTCTCATCGGCTGTCCACCCCAATCTCTTGAGATTTCTTCATTCCATTTGGTTCCCCAACCCGGCATTCCGCGACGGTTTGGTGCAACTACAACGTAACCATTGGCTGCCATTAAAGCAAAGTTCCATCTTGTGCTGAAGAATTGTGTAAGTCCAGATTGTGGACCTCCCTGACAATATACTAAGGTCGGATATTTTTTATTCGGATCAAAGTTGGGTGGATAATGAAACCATACACCCATTTCTTTTCCATCTGAAGTTTTCACCATTTTCAATTCAGATTTTCCTTGTGCTAGTTTTGCGTAGGTATCTTTATTGACGTCTGTAACCTGGCTTAATTCTCCGTTTTTAAGATTTACAGAGAATAATTCTGCACCGTGATTGATGTCTGTTTTTGAAACCAAAAGAGATTTTTTTCCTTCTGCAAAAATATCACTTACATCAAAATTTCCTTTTGTAATCTGGCTAACTTTTGCATTTTTAAGATCTACAGAAAATAACTGAACGGTTCCACGAAAGGCTGCATTAAAATAGATACTTTTAGAATCGCTGCTCCAGAAAGTTGTTCCGGTTACACTTTCGTCCCAATGTCCTGTCATATTGCTTTTTGCACCGGTTTTCCAGTCCATTACCACAATATCATTTTTATCGGCTTCATATCCTTCTCGCTCCATACTTTGCCACAACAACCATTTACCATTAGGTGAAAATTTTGGATTCACATCATAACCCATCATTCCTTCTGTTAAATTTTTTGTTGTTGCTGAAGCTAAATCGTACGCAAAAATATCGGTGTTTGTACTTGTAGAATATTCTTTACCACTTTTAGGTTTTGTAACGTATAAAAGCTGTGAAGAATCTGGACTAAAAACAAAATCTTCTGCTCCACCGAAAGGTCTTTGTGGAGAATCCCACGTTTTTCCTTCCAACAAATCTTTAGCAGAATCTACACTTGAAGAGGTATCAACCACAAAAACATGGTTGTATTTCCCTTCATTAAAGTAATCCCAGTGTCTGTGATTCAAATCTGTGTAAATCTGTGCAGTCGTTTTTGGAGTATCTGCATATTTATCTTTCCCCATCAGTTTTTCCACCAAAACCTGCTTACTGAAAGCTATTTTCTTTCCATCAGGAGAAATAACGATGTTATCTGCTTCACCAATAGTGTAAAATTCTGTCCAGGTTTTTCCACTGTCTTTTGAAAGATAGATTTTTTCACCTTCCTGAGCGTAAAGTCCGTTTTTATCCCACTGAACTAAAGCTTTTTTACCTAAATCAATTTTAGAAGACTGATTATTGATTACATTCAGGAAATAGTTTTCGTTTTTTGTTTTTTCAGTTTTTAGATCAACCTGTCCGACTTTATAGATCAGCGAAGATTGATCAGGTGAAACAGCCTGTACTCCTACTTTTTTCAAAGTCCAAAGAATTTCAGGTGTCATGAGTTGTTGTGCATTCATTAAGAAAGGCGCTGCCAAAGCGAGCAGACTGTACTTAAGTTTCATATTCTGTACTATTTTTATGAACTTTCGGGATTTTGAGATCTCCTCGGTTCTTTTATTATTCTAAGATTGTCAAAGTTATGTAAATGTGATTAAACTTCAAATTTAATGTTAAGTTTAAAATTACAATGCTTAATTTTATGTTTTAAAAAAATCTCACAACCATGAAAAAATTTCTATTCTTTATTTCTATACTTTCATCTACATTCTTTTTCTCGCAGATTTATATGTCGACGGCTACCCATTACTACAATCCTTATCAAATGACTATTCAGGGAAACGGAACAATATATTACACAGAAGATGGAACTACGCCAACTTTAAGCTCAAGTTCAGCAATTAATAGCGTCAATATTTTAATTGATCAGAATAAAGAAATTAAAGCTTTTTTGGTAAATAGCACAGGAAATACATCTGCTGTTTTCACCAAAAAATATTTTACAGGAGCAATTCCTGATGCACATATTTTCTTTAAACCTCCATCAGGATGGACAAACGGAGCTTGTGTAAGAGTAGAAATGATTAATCCGAATTCAATTAATGGTTTTGTCATAGACAATTTAGGTTCCGGATATTCTATGAACAATACCGGATGTGATGGATGGTACAAAATCACTAAAAGCTTCGAAACCGCCAATGTAAGTTTCACCAACTGTTATTTATATCAAAATTTCCCTGGTAATATAGACACCCCATTAATTCCTATGGGAAGTAGTATTTATTACGATTTCAGCAGCGGGGTAATTACCAATCCTCCGTCTTGTTTATTAGGAACAAAAGATGTTAAACATAAAGATGTTACTTTGGTTAAAATTTATCCGAATCCTGTTGCAGAGATTTTACAAATCAATACCGATAAAGATTTCGTGGAATATGAAATTTTGGATGGAACAGGAAGATTGGTTTCAAAAGAAAAGTTTTCAAAGGCAATATCTGTTAATCATTTGAGTGCAGGAAACTATTTTGTAAAATTAATTGATAATAAAAACGATTTTGTTTTTGTTAAATTTATAAAGAAATAGTTTTAATTTAAGTAGAAAACCATGCGAAAAGTATCACTTTTTATTGCCACAAGTTTAGACGGTTATATTGCTAAACCGAATGATGACCTCAGTTTCCTGAAAATTGTAGAAAAAGAAGGTGAAGATTATGGTTATACAGAATTTACAGAAACCATTGATACCCTAATTATCGGGCGAAAGACTTATGATTATGTGCTTAAAGAATTAGGACCATCTCGTTACGATAATGGGAAAAGAGATGTCTATGTCATTACAAGAACTGAAAAACCCAATGTTGGAAGAACCACTTTTTACACAGGAAATCTAACTGATTTGATAAAACAACTTCAATCTAAAAATGGAAAAAACATTTATTGTGACGGTGGCTCAGAAATAATAAACGAATTATTAAAGAACGATTTGGTAGATGAATTTATAATTTCTGTTGTTCCTGTTTTATTAGGTAACGGAACAAGACTTTTTAAACACGGAAGACCAGAACAGGAGCTTCAGTTTGTGAGTGCAAAAACATACGACACAGGACTGATACAGCTTTATTATAAAAGAAAATCAGAATAGCAACAAACTATATACATTTCCAAACATACAAATCCCCGCAAAATTAATAGCGGGGATTAAACTTTTAACTAACTACATCTTCATTTTCTTCTTCGTGATCATCTTCATTATCGCTTCTGCTGTATAGATTATTTTCTTCATCAGGAAGCTGATCTGTAATTTGTTCGAAATTATCATCATCTTCTGCTCCCGGAATATCTAAACCATAAGGCATTCCGTCGTTGACGTGACCGGGATTGGTGATAGGATTTCCGTCTCCGTCCAAAGGAATATGTTGCTCTTTGTTGAAAATATCTTCACTTGGCTTATAATCCATTTCCTCCAGTTTTCTGTCTTGCTCGTTTTTGTTATCTTCAGTGATCATAATAATTTTATTTTAGTGTTGATATAGAATAGACAAAAATGGTTCCAATTGGATAGGAGACAAGGAAAAAATTGAAAGACTCAAGTTGGAAATTGTAATATTTTTTCAAAATTTACAAAATCAAAATCGAATCTTAAATTTCAAGTTTCAAGTTTCAAATTTAATATACTTCCGGATTTGCAATATGCGGCATTTTTTCACCTTTAGAAAAAGCAATAATATTTTCTGCAGCGAGTCTTGCCATTCCGTTTCTGGCTTCTATCGTGGCCGAACCAATATGTGGAAGAACGCAAACATTAGACAATTCTAAAATAGGGTCATTATCTTCAATAGGTTCCGGATTGGTAACATCTAAACCAGCACCCCAAATTTGTCCGGAAACTAAAGCCTGATACAAATCTTTTTGATCATGAAAACCTCCTCTTGCCGTATTCACAAAAATTGCATTTTTTTTCATCCTTTCAAAAACTGAAGAGTTGAAAAGATTACTCTGTTCTGGTTTAAAATTGGCATGAATACTCAAAACATCCGATTGCTCGATCAATTCATCGAACGAAACATATTTTGCATCAAGTTCTTTTTCGGCTTCTTCATTATGATTTCTGTTGTGATAAATGATATTCATTCCGAAAGCTTTCTTACATTTTTCAGCCATTTCAAAACCGATTCTGCCTAAACCGAACACCCCCAAAGTTTTACCATACAATTCCTGTCCAAGCTCATAAAGCGGATCAAAATTCCCCCAATTTCCAGCTTTTACTTTTTGAAAATAAAAACTCGCTCTTCTAGAAACCGATTGCATCAATAAAAATGCAACATCAGAGGTCGCCCGACTCAAAACATCAGGTGTATTTCCTATCGGAATATTTCTTTTGTTAGCTTCTTTAATATCAACATGATCAAAACCTACACTGAACAAAGCAATGGCTTTTACATTAGGACATTGATCAAAAAATTCATGGTCAAATGCATTGGCTCCAACATTTAAAATGGCGTCTGTATTTTTACAGTATTGTAGCCATTTTTCACGCGACAGATCATCATTTTCCGGGATTGTAATTTCCAAACCTGCTTCTTTCAGCATTGTAATTCCTGTTTCAGGAATTCTTTTGTTTATAAAAACTTTCATTATTTTATTTTTTAGACAAATAAAAAACCTCACTACTTTTACAAGTGAGGTTCTTATTAATTATTATTGACTTATTTTTTTTGATTTCATTCAAATTAAAATCCAATTTTCGTTCCGAAAAATTCAGATTAATTTTTCACGCAAATTATTTTAATCTGATCAATTCGCCTTTTCTTTTTACAATATTTTTATAATCCCACTGAATTTCCACAGACTTTTTCAGCCAACGTAGAATATCAGTTTCATTAATTTCATTCACATTATTATAAAATACAGATGCATCCTGAAATTTTTCACCTTCTACATTCAACTGTTCTTCATTAAAAGATTTTCCGCTCCAAAACATCAGGCGAATTCCCTTTTTCTGTTTGCTGTAACCCACAATCGGATTTCCTTCTAAAAACCAGACCGGATGTGCATGCCAGATTTTATTCTCAGAATCATTCAATTCACGATCAATTAATTCTGAAAGTAAATTGCAAATTTCTTTGTCTGAATCTGATTGCCTTTCGTTATAATCAAAAATATCAGGGTTAATCATATCATTTTGGTTAAAAATTTGCTTGCTTCAAACTACTTTATATTACTGTAAATAATCCAAATTATTAGAACAGCAAGATGTACAATAGTTGAAAGTTTCGTTTCTTTTTTCATTATAAATGCTTTTATTCCATTAATGATTAATAAAATAACGTTTAGTATAGCTAAAATGAAAAACGATAAAACATCTAAGTTTGGCGTACATGGCCCAGATTTAAATTTCCCAGAAACATTTATTACAATTATTGTCAATATTGCTATTAAATAAAACATTATTGATTTTAGTGCATTCTTTTTTTCTTGACTCATATCATATTCAAAAATATGCAGCTTATTTTATTTCCAGTTCATAATGCCATTCATATAATCCACTAATTTCAAATACATTTCCTTTCATAAATCTCTGAAGGAATTCAGTCAACGAGGATGTTATTGTTTTCGTCGGATATAATCCATTAAATATTTCATATTGTCCCGTTGGTGTAATTCGAAGACCCCACATGTCGGAATAAATCATATATTCCGAAAAATAAAACCAATTATTTCCGAAGTTCTGCTGATATCGTATAATATTTTGAAGAGAAACCATATTAAATAAATCTTCGGTACAACAAAAACCATTACAAATTAAATAGAATTCTCTAAAATCTGTTGGTAAAGCAAAACCTAATTGTTTTTCAAAATTATTAATGTCTGAAAGTTTCGCTGGAGGATTGATGTCTATACCGTTATTTTGATGTTTTTTTTGGACTAATTCGATTATTCTCTTCATATTTATTCCATCCAATAAACTATGAACCATTTATTGATTGGTATTATTTAACATCGGTACAAACTTATAAGCTCCAAATTCTTCTTTTTCAATTTCTGTGGGAGAAATTTTTGTAAACCGGTATAAAACCTGTTGGTCAGTCGGTCCCAAAGGAATAACCATTTTCCCACCTACTTTTAATTGTTTTAATAATTCAGTTGGTAAAACTGATGCTCCGCAAGTCACAATAATTTTATCGAAAGGGGCAAAAGTAGGAAGCCCTGCAAAACCATCTCCGAAACTTTGAAATTTGGGATACAAATGCATTTCACGTAGTTTCTTTTTAGAAAAATCAAAAAGATCTTTCTGCCTTTCAACCGTATAAACTAAAGCTTTCATTGCCAATAAAACTGCAGTTTGGTAACCACAACCCGTTCCTATTTCAAGCACTTTCTCTCCCGGTTTCACCTGCAAAAGTTCAGACTGTTCTGCCACCGTTGAAGGATGGGAAATCGTCTGATGCGCCAATATCGGAAAAGCACGGTCTTCGTACGCATAATCTTCAAAAATGCTTTCAATAAAAAGATGTCTCGGAACTTCATTTATGGCAGAAAGTACATTTTCATCCGAAATTCCCATTTTGTGTCTGAGATATTCAACCAAATTTTTTCTTTTCCCTTTATGTACAAACGAATCATGCATCATCAACAGTTATTAGATAGTGTAGCTACAAAAGTAAAAAAACAATCAATACGTATCAACCTAAAAACTATCATCTGTTTCCTAATACCTAAAATTATTATCTTTACAAAAATTACAACGCTATGTTAAAAGCAGGTTTGGTAGGCGCCGGACATTTGGGAAAAATACATTTAAGACTTCTTAATCAGTCTGATAAATACGATTTTGTAGGTTTCCACGATAAAGATATAGAAAACGGACGAAAGCTAGAAGCTGAATTCGGATACAAATATTTTGAAAATTTTGATGAACTATTAGATCAGATCGAAATGTTGGATATTGTAACACCCACATTGTATCATTATGATTACGCACTGAAAGCTATTGAAAAAGGGCTTCATTTTTTCATTGAAAAACCAGTGACCCAAACGCTTGAACAGGCTGAAGAAATCCTCTCAAAATGTCGTGAAAACGGCATCAAAGCACAGGTTGGTCATGTTGAAAGATATAATCCTGCGTTTATTGGAGCAAAGGATTATATTCAAAATCCGATGTTTATTGAGATTCATCGTTTAGCAGAATTTAATCCGCGCGGAACTGATGTTTCTGTAGTTTTAGACTTAATGATCCACGATCTTGATATTTTGTTGAGCGTTGTAAAATCAAAAGTAAAAAACATTCATGCAAGCGGCGTTTGTGTGGTAAGTAAAACTCCGGATATTACCAATGCAAGAATTGAGTTTGAAAACGGTTGTGTTGCCAACTTAACGACCTCAAGAATTTCTATGAAAGCGATGAGAAAAAGTCGTTTTTTCCAGAAAGACGCTTATATTTCTATTGATTTCTTAGAGAAAAAAGCTGAGGTTATCCGAATGAAAGATGCTCCTGAAAATCCTACTCCATTTGATATGATTATTGAAAATGCGGAAGGCGAAAAAAATCAGATTTTATTTGAATACCCAAATATTCAGGCGAATAATGCGATTTTGGATGAATTAAATTCTTTTGCTGATGCCATTTTAGAAGATAAAAATGTGGAAGTTTCTTTGGAAGATGGAACGGAAGCTTTGAAAGTGGCTTTAGAGATTATGAAGTTGATTTCTTAGATTAAAATATTTTTCAATATCAATATGAAGAGGCCGTCTCAAAAGAACAGCCTCTTTTTTTTGTCAAGGTTAAATTACATATCTGTTCTTTTCATTACATTATTCTGTATATTCGTTACATTTCAAAAAAAACAAGTTTTTACATCCGTTTATTCTTTAGAAATTTACACTCAAATAAATGACTAATGATTATGGGGAAATATAGAAATATTATTTTTTATGTAGCAACGATTATCTTTTTTTCTACGTTGATGTACTGGTTTTTTGTGGAAGGAAAAACCCTCGAAATAGGAGAAAACATTCCTCCAAGCAAAGCCACAGGAGCTACGATGTGGGAAAATTTTACTGATTCCTTTTTATCAAACCTTCATCATCCTTTAGCACTTTTACTGGCTCAGATCGTAACTATTATTTTGGTGGCAAAATTATTCGGATGGATTTGTATGAAACTAAAACAGCCTTCTGTAATCGGAGAAATGATTGCCGGAATTGTTTTAGGACCATCACTTTTCGGATTGTATTTTCCTGAACTTTCAGCATTTATTTTTCCGACAGAATCATTAGGAAACTTGCAGTTTTTAAGCCAGATTGGTCTGATCCTCTTCATGTATATCGTCGGAATGGAGCTTGATCTAAGTATTCTAAGAAAAAAAGCACACGATGCAGTTGTGATCAGTCACGCAAGTATCATCATTCCTTTTGCATTGGGAGTTGGGCTGTCTTATTTTATTTATAAAGAATTTGCTCCGGAAGGAATTCAGTTCAGTTCTTTTGCTTTATTTATAGCGATAGCGATGAGTATTACTGCATTTCCGGTTCTCGCCAGAATTGTGCAGGAAAGAAATTTACACAAAACCAAAATCGGAACCGTCGTTATTACCTGTGCTGCAGCCGATGATATTACAGCTTGGTGTATTTTAGCAGCCGTAATTGCGGTGGTAAAAGCAGGATCTTTCTCAGGATCAATTTTTGTGATTATCATGGCGATTGTTTATGTTTTCATCATGATTAAAGCGGTGAGACCCTTTTTACATAGAATTGCAGAATCTCAGAAAGGAAAAGGTTTTATCAGCAAAGCACTGGTTGCGGTATTTTTCTTAATTCTTATTATTTCGTCGTACGCAACAGAAGTTATCGGGATTCATGCTTTATTCGGAGCATTTATGGCAGGTGCAATTATGCCTGAAAATGTGAAATTCAGAAACTTATTCATCGAAAAAATAGAAGATGTTGCCTTGGTATTATTGCTTCCGCTTTTCTTTGTATTTACAGGTTTAAGAACACAAATCGGTTTACTAAACGACCCACACCTTTGGAAAATAGGCGGATTTATTATTCTTACAGCCGTGATCGGGAAATTTGTAGGAAGTGCATTGACCGCAAAATTTTTAAAGTTAAGCTGGAAAGATAGCCTTACGATCGGCGCATTGATGAATACAAGAGGTTTAACCGAACTTATCGTTCTAAATATCGGTTACGACCTTGGAGTTTTAGGCCCCGAATTATTTACGATGTTGGTCATCATGGCGTTATTCACCACCTTTATGACGGGACCTTGTCTTGACATTATTAATTATTTTTTTAAAGGCAAAAAATCGTCACTTGAAGAAGAGGAACATGATGAAAACGATTCAAAATACAGGGTTCTTTTATCTTTTGAAACTCCGGAGTCAGGAAGTACATTACTGAAGCTTGCCGATAATCTTACGCATAAAATGAATGGCAACAAAAGCGTAACCGCAATGAATATCGCTCCTGTTGACGAATTACACGCTTTTGACATTGAAGATTTTGAAAAAGAACAGTTTAAAAATGTGATTGAAACTTCGCAGGAACTTCAGCTTGAGGTAACTACCCTTTTCAAAGCTTCTACAGATATTGAAAATGATCTGACGAATATTTCGAACAAAGGAAATTATGATCTCCTTTTGATTATGCTCGGAAAATCAATGTACGAAGGAAGTTTGCTTGGAAGACTTTTAGGTTTCACCACAAAAATCATTAATCCTGAAAAATTATTGAACACCGTAAAAGGAAAAAGTAATATTTTCAACAATTCGCCATTCGACGATTCTACTTTGCAGATTTTAGATAACACCAATATTCCTGTCGGAGTTTTGGTAGACAGAGACTTTAATTCGGCAGATAGAGTATTCATTCCTATCTTTAATTTAAGTGATTTTTATTTGCTTGAATATGCAAAAAGACTGATTAACAATAACAATTCACAGATTATTATTTTGGATGTTGCTGGACAAATCAGAAACAATATCGAAGTGAAAGAGCTCATCAGAAGCATCGAACAGGTTGCACCCAACCACATCACTTTATATAACGAAAAACAAATTGAAAAGGAGTTTTTACAGTCCCAAGATTTAATGTTAATCAGCAAAAAAAGCTGGAGAGGTTTGATCGATTCTAAAAGTCTTTGGCTATCAGATATTCCATCAACATTGATTATCTCAAATCCTTAAAAATAATTTTCATAAATTTAGATATTGATATTTTAAAAAAGACCGAAACTTGATGAGTTTCGGTCTTTTTATATTGATTGATAACTTGATAGAATCTTCTTTAATAGAACATGAAAAGAATTTAATTTTAAATTATTTTGTACGTATCGACTTAGAGAGAATTGCATTTTTTTTCATTAAGAAATCAGGCATTAAATCGGTAGGAAGAAAGAGTTTGCTTTCTCCATCGTTCTCTAAAGTGCTTACAATTTCAGGGTTCCAACCCAAGAGATCATTCATATCAATTTTTAATTCTTCAGCAATTATACCCAGCTTAAATCCCGCATTAATTTCCGTTTCCGACAAAGCTATTTCCTGAGAATTTGTCGTTCTTGAATTCAGAAGAGACATTGTTCTTGCATCGTTGTAATTTGCCAAAACAGCAGAAAGCTCACCGGTTGCGTAACATGCATTGAGATATTTCTTGACATGATTGATCGTTTCCGCAGGTAAATATTTAGAAAAAACATGATATTGTGTAGAGTTTGCTACCTGCATTGCTTTGGCTATATTTCCTTCTCCACAATTATAGGCAGCAACAACCGTTATCCAATTATTGTATTTTTTATACAGATTTTTCAATGAAACGGCTGCCGTCTTTGTACTTCTGTACAAGTCATTTCTTCGGTCTTCAGTTAAACCGTACTGATTGGCATGAGCGGTCATAAACTGCCAAACTCCCACTGCACCTGCGCTTGAAGTAATGTTCCGGTTAAAATGAGATTCTATTAAAGCTAAATTTCTCAAATGCTTTGGTAACCCTTTTTCAACCATAGAAAATTCGATAAAAGTTACAATTTCCTTGTTGGCTTCTATGATATTCTTGTATTTTCTCACACTGCTTTCGGAGGTGTCTGAAGCTGCAAGAAACTGCGCATTCACAAAATGTGAACAACTCAGGAACAGTGCTGATACAATAATTTTTTTGAGATTTGTTTTCATTTTATTTGTGTAAAGCTACTCAATCGTAAAGACGTTTTTTTCAAAATTTCATTTCCGATTGAGCAACAATTAATCTACTTTCCAACTGATTTTTTCTTCCTCGGCATTCCAGTCTACCGAAAGGTTTTGTCCGGCTTTCACTTCTTCCCTTACAATCATTTTCGAAATAGGTCTTGCCAATTGCGATCTAATCACCCCGGAAATCTGCCTTGCTCCATATTTACTGCTGAATCCGTTTAAGGCTAAATTTTTCACAGCTTCATCACTAATTTTCAAGCTCATTCCCAATCTTGTTAATGAGTTATGAAGTGATTTTAACTGAATATTAAAGATTCTTTCAGCAATCGATTCTGTAATCGGTGCAAATGGAATAATTTCTGTAATTCTCGCCAAAAATTCGGGTCTGAATTTTCCAGAATTCGACATTATCTGCATCAAAGAATTCGATTCCGGAATCTTTCCTTCTTCAAACTGTTTTACAATTTCTTCGCTTCCGATATTTGAAGTAAACAAAATCAAAGCGTTGCTGAAGTCTCCTTCTTTTCCAAGCTTATCATGAACTTTTCCTTCGTCCATAATCTGTAAAAACACATCAAAAACTGAGTGATGCGCTTTTTCAATTTCATCAAATAAAACTACGGTGTAAGGTTGTTGTCTGATTTTATTCACCAACATTCCACCTTCTTCGTAACCTACGTAACCTGGAGGCGCTCCGTATAAAAGAGCTGCAGAATGTTCTTCTTTAAATTCCGACATATCGAAACGCACCATCGCTTTTTCATCGTTGAAAAGCAATTCTGCCATCGATTTTGCCAATTCTGTTTTTCCGGTTCCGGTTGGTCCTAAAAGGAAGAATGATCCAATGGGTTGCCCTGGTTTATTTAGACCGCTTCGGTTTTCAACAATGGCATCTGAAAGTATTTTCAAAGCATGATCCTGACCTACAACTCTATTCATTAGAAGACCTTCCATATTCAGAAGTTTTTCTTTTTCCTGAGCCTGAATTTTCCCGATAGGAATATTGGTTTTTGCGGCCATTACCGCCGCCAATTCCAAACGGTCTACTTTTTCTCTTTTTATAGCTGCATGTTCTAAAAGTTCAGAATAGGTATCTTCTATTATTTTTTGAATTGATTCTATCGGCATCGAGTTATCAATTTGTGGTTGCTCACTTAAAGAGCCCCACAAAATAGGACTGATTTTATCTCTTAATAAATTGTAATTCCAAATCAATTCATCGGCTTTATCTTTATCATCAAAATATTCTTCTTTTAAAATATTTTCATAGATTTCTTTCCAGCTTTCGAGTTCTTTTTCAGAAAGTTCGTCGAGCATTTTGATTGCCGCCATTGTTCGGTCTAAAAGATCAATCGCTGCATCGGGAAGTTTTTTACCTTTCGCGTAGCGCTTTGCCAAACGTACACATTCGCGAATTGCGGTTTTTTCAACTTCAATACCGTGGTGTTTTTTATAGCCATCCAGTAAAACATCGATCATTTTCACGCAGGTCTTTTCATCTGGCTCAAGCACTGTCAACACTTCAAAACGCCTGTTAAAAGCTTGTTCAGGCTCAATAATCTTTCTGTATTCTTCCTGAGTAGTCGCTCCAATTACGGTAATCTCACCTCTTGCCAATTCTGGTTTAAGAATATTTCCGATATTTCCGATGCTTCCTTTTGGATCTAAAAGCGTGTGAATTTCATCAATAAATAAAACTGCTTTTTCAATTTTTTTGCATTCGTTGATTACTTTTTTCAGACGGTCTTCAATTTCACCTTTATAAGAAGTCCCAGCTAATAGAGCTCCAGTGTCTAATTCCAGCAAAGTTGCATTTTTTAACATTTCAGGAACATTTCCTTTGGTAATTTCTGTTGCAAAGCCTTCTACCAAAGCGGTTTTCCCAACACCCGGTTCACCCACAATAATTACATTGGGCTTGCTTCTACGGCAAAGAATTTCCATCAACATTCTGAGCTCTTTATCCCTACCTATAATATTTTCTATATCCCCGTTTCTCGCTTGTACCGTTCGGTCAATACAGTAACTTTTAATCGAAGGAAAAGAAGAATCTGAAAAGTCTGAAGAACCTCCAAATAGAGATGAAATATCGCCGTTATCTGAAGCAGCAAAAGGAGTATCTTTTCTATATAAATTAAAAATTTCGTGCTCTCTTAAAGGAAGTGATTTTAACTGTTGTAATGTAAAAGCAACCTGCGGTTTTACAATCGCTGTAAGAATACAAATCGGAGTAATCTCATCTAAACCAAGCTTTAAACGAATATCATCTGCTTCTTCCAAAATCTGATCTACAAACTCTCCCTCTCCAACTTCTGCCGGAAGATGAGTAGTTTTAGGATAATCTTCGATGCGGACATCTGCCCATTCATAAAAATATCCCGGATCTTTATCTATAGTTTTCAGAAACTCATTTAAGCCGATATCTTTATGCATTAAAGCCTGCAAAATATGCGGACCGCTATACGTGGCGTTGTAGTTTTCTCTGGCAATTGACTGTGCAATATGAAACAGTTGCTTTACTGTCTCGTTGGTAACAAGTACTCCCATTTATATTTTAATATTAATATTTTTGACATTTTTTGGTATAACTAAAATAAGTTTTTTTTGTCAATCATTAAAATTAAATAATGTTTATTTACAATTGCCGGGATTTATTCAATCTAAAAAATCATGTTTTTCAAAATATTTTCTTGATTTTGAAAAGAATATTTAACAGATTGATTAATCTTAATTTAAAATTGGAAATAATGAAAAGTATTTTAGAATCATTAAATATGAAAAAATTTTTGACGCAAAGATTTATATTAAAAATTTACATTCTTAGAAAGCAAAGGCAAATAAATTTACTTCGCAAACCTTGAGGAATTAATTTCATAAAAGCGACTCGTTCATTCATCTTTACGCTAGATCACTTCACTTCATAATTTAGTTAGAACTAATTATAATTGCTTTAAAACAACAATATTTTATAAAAAACAAAGCCTTTCCAAAAATAAGAAAGGCTTTGTTTATATATTTTTAGAAGATTAATCTCTATTTTTAAGAAGAATCCATCCTGATTTTAATTCGAGTTTTTTACTCGCCGGGTTTTCCCATTGTACGCGATACCAATAAGTTCCTGTAGGTAAATTAATACCTTTTAAAGAGCCATTCCATCTGGTATTTGACTTGTCTGCTTTAAATAATTCTGCGCCATATCTATCAAATATTGAAGCGGCAAAGTTTTTATAACCGATAATTCCATTAAAATCAATATAATCATTTGACCCATCATTATTTGGAGTAATAGCATTATTTAACACAAAAGTAAAGAACTCTAATGAGGTACTACATTTTGCGCCTTGTGTTTTTACTACTAAATTGTAATTGGTATTTTTTAATACATTATAAAATATATTTGAAGTCTGCCAATTTACCCCTCCGTCAATAGAATATTCTAAAACTCCACCACTAGGATTTGAAGCCGTAATGGTAAGCATTTCCTTATCGTAAACTACATTCGTAAATTGGGGAAGGTCAGGGTTAATAATCTGTGCGGTAAACAATCTAGAACATGTACCATTGCTAATCGTAACGGAATATGAACCCGGAATATTGGTGGTAATAGTCTGCGTAGTTGCACCATTACTCCAAAGATAAGTATAATTTGGTCCTACACCTGCATCCAGTGTTGCAGGATCTCCGGTACAAACATTAATATCTGCTAATGTAGAAACAATTGCAGGAACTACTTCAATGGTAATTTTTGCCGGCGTAGTTGACACACAACCATTTCCTCCCAATGCAAAAACTTCGTATGTGGTAGTAACTGTAGGGGTTACAATTTGTGTATTTCCATTTCCGGTAAGACCTGTCCAGTTATAAGTAAATCCACCACTTGCGGTTAATGTTACAGATTCACCTGCACAAATTTTTCCTTTAGATGCCGCTATAAAAGCTGTTGGAGGCCCTACAATGATGGTAATTGTTGCCGGAGCTGCAGATACACACCCATTTGCTCCTGTAGCAGTAACTGTGTATACTGTTGTTGTTGCAGGCGAAACAACCTGTGTATTGCCTGTACCCGTCAAAGTTGCCCAAGTGTAAGTTACTCCACCGGCAGCAGTAAGTGTTACAGATTCACCAGGACATATTTGCGCAAACGTAGAAGTTAGGGTGACTACCGGTAAAACTTTATCTTCAATTACATTTACTGTTGCAGTAAAAGTACATGTTAAATTTCCTGGTTGGGTAATATTAGTAACTGTTAAAGTATAAGCCCCTCCTGCATTAACGATTGGGTTTAAAGTATTGGCTCCTGAAACAATATTTCCACCTGCAGTTGTCCATAAAATTGTTGAACCTGCCGGAACTGTAGATCCAGTTGCATTAAGCGTAATCTGAGGAACCGCACAAGTAATTGTTTGTGGAGCAGCTATTGTAAGATTGGTAACAGCTGTAGTCAACAACTGTAAAGTTACCACATAGCTACATCCTCCATTTTTAACTAATACATAAATCGTTTGATTTCCTGCACTTTGGAATGTTGTAGGAGCAGCAATTGTATTGCCATTCCCTGCATTGGCATCAGCCTGAAGCACATAATAAGCAAAAGTTGCAGTTCCTACAGTGGTCATCTGAGGTTGTGCAGACGTTAAGTCATAAGTAATATTTCCTTGCTGATAACATTTCAAGAGTGTCGCATTCTGTACGGTTATCGGCTGCGAAACTTCAATCGTTATTGTTGCAGGTGCTGTAGAAGTACATCCGTTTGCTCCTTGTGCAATAACCGTATAAGTGGTCGTTATGGCCGGAGTTACTGTTTGTGTATTTCCTGTTCCGGTAAGCCCTGTCCAAATATAAGTATTACCACCTCCTGCAGTAAGTGTTACGGTTTCTCCTGCACAAATCAATATTTTGCTCGCCGTAAGTGTTGTCGTTGGCGGAGTACTATTTCCTGAAACTGTTACATTAGCTGTTCCTGTACAAACAACAGTTCCCGGTTGATATGTATTTGAAATGGTTAAAGTGTAAATTCCTGCTGTATTAACAATGGGATTTAGGGTATTTCCACCAGATACGATATTACCTCCTGTAGTTGTCCATGCAAATGTAGAACCTGCAGGATATACTGATGCCGCAGCATTAAGAGTTACTTGGGTGTTTGTACAATCTAGAGTTGTAGGTGTTGCAATAGTTGCCGTAATCTGCGGAGCTTTTACCAATTGAAGTTGTGCCACCTTAGAACAGAAGCCATTTTTCACCAATACATAAATTGTCTGACCTCCGGCACTTGAAAATGTGGTAGGAGTTCCAATTGTACTTGTATTTCCTGCATTTGCATCTGCTTGATTGACATAATATGAAAAATTAATTCCTGGAGTGGTACTGATGCTTGCTTCAGCTGATGTTAAATTAAAATTGACATTACCTGGGCCATAACAACTCGTCAATGTTGCGTTTTGTACCGTGGGAGATGTTCCTCCAACAATTGTTACCGTAGCTGAACCAGGACATGAGCTACCTGGAACAGTAACCTCAACTTTATAAATTCCCGGTTGTGTGGCAGTGTAAGAAGCATTGGTTGCACCAAGAATAACTCCATTATTAAAATACCAAACATAGGTTGCACCAGGAACCTGCGTAGAAGCTGTAAAAGTCTGTGGAGTATTATCACAAACGTTAATGGATGCAGGAAGCTGTACACCTCCCGGGCCTAAAATCTGTACCCCGATATCAAAAGACCCTGCTTCTAAAAAGACTCCTGAATCAAATTGAGAATCTTGATTATCTGCTAAAACCATTTTAAAATGATAAGACTGCCCTGGAACTACTGTCGCTTGTGCTGTCAATGGAATAGTTCTCCCACTAAAATTAGTTTCTATATTTGATGTATTATAACCCCCAAAATATGGAGCGTTCAAGGCTCCACAAGCCAATGGAAGACCATTAAATCTTGTTGCTGGACGAATATTTTTAACACTAACAGGACCTCCACCAGCAGGTAGAATAGCTAAGTTTGTATAGGTGGAGCCTGGTGTATTGGGCTTTAATAGCAATGCAAAACCATCTGTAAAATCACAAGGATAATTATCAAAATATTCTTCGGAAGCAAATAGATAGTTAAACTTAATTTCAGTTGCTGTCGGAATAAAGTCAAACTCTATATAACTCGCATCTTTTAACACATTATTAGAAATTCCTAATGCATTTGCTAAATCAATGTCGCCTTGGGTTGGAAGCGCATCACTTAATTCACCTAATATAAAAGAATTCCCTGCTTTTCTAGCTTGTCCTGTAGTCAGTACAATACCTTTTGCAAAAGGGAAATTGGTGGTTCCTTTATTGAAAAAACCCCAGCTTCTTGTTTGGTCACCTGCTGAGAGATTTGGAGAAACTACTACATTAGAAACATTTGCCGTAGAACAAGCAGAACCTCCAGAAATAAGCACATCTTTTACCAATTGTGAAATACTGAAAGAAGATTCTGGGTAACTTGCTGTATTGACATCAATAAATGCTCCTGCTTTCATCGTGAGATTTGATGGCTTGTTGGTACTCTTACTTATTTTTCTCTGTTGAGAAAAAGTAAAATTACCAAGAAGCATCAAAACAAGAAGCAAATATTGTAATCTACCATTTAACATTTTAAACTATTTTTAACAAAAATACTATTTTTTTTGATTAAAATTTAACCAAAATTCATTTACATTAGTTTTAACACAATTCCATAAAGTTCAGGTTTTCAGTTTCATTCGTTACTAAAACAAAAAAAGACCGACAAAATCGGTCTTTTTAAAATATTTGGATTGAATATTATTCAAAATTCTTAAGTAAAATCCAGCCTGTTTTTAAAGTAAGTTGCTTACTTGCAGGGTCTTCAAACGTTACCTGATACCAGTAAGAAGCAGTCGGTAGTTTTTTACCCTGGAAATAACCATCCCAGAAAGGTCTTGTTTTTTCTGCTTTAAATACTACTTTACCATATCGGTCTGAAATAGCTGCCTGGAATTTATTATAATCACTCACGCCTCTGAAATCAATCATATCATTTACATTATCTCCATTTGGAGTAATTACATTCTGCATGATAAAAGTAAAATACTCTAAAGTTCCAACACAACTGGTTGTTTTTACTCGAACTCTAATAGAGATTATTTTATTGTTCGGAATATTATTAAATACATTAGAACCTTGCCAAGTTACTCCGCCATCTGCAGAATATTCAAGTATACCATTACTCAGATTAGAAGCAGTAACAACCAAAGTACCACTCGGGCTGTAATCTACATTGATGATTTCCGGAACAATCGCCAGCTTTACTTCGGTTGTATATCTTTTAGAACAAACTCCATTGCTAATATCTACAAAATAAATCCCTGGAGTTTCAGCTACAACAGTTTGTGTAGTAGCACCATTACTCCAAATATATGAATAATTGGGCCCTGCCCCTGCATCTAAAGTAATTCTATCTCCCGCGCAAATAAATCCGCCTGAAAGATTAGATGTGATAGCAGGTACAACTTCTACTTTAATCGTTGCAGGCTGTAATGATTTACATCCCTGAGCTCCAATCGCATATACCGTATAAGTAGTAGTTTGCGTTGGTGAAAGTGTTTGTACAGCAGTAGCTATTGTAGAATTACTCCATTGGTAGGTAACCCCTCCTGAAGCAGTTAAGGTAACAGATTCCCCTACGCAGATCTTCAATTTCGTAGCAACAAGTTCAGCAACCGGGGTAGCTTCTTTATTTAAGGTCAAAGTAACCAATTTACTACAGAAAGCTCCGTTTGATACAACAACGTGTAAGACTTGACCATCAGTTCCGTTATATGAAGCTAGGTTTGCAGTAGGAATAAAATTGGCATTTTGAGCTTGAGCATCCGCCTGATTTACATAAAAACGAAATACTGCTCCAGCTGTTGTACTAATCTGAGGTTTAGCATCATTTAAATTAAAATTGCTAACAGTTGGAGTTGTACAAAGTTTTAAAATTGCATTTTGTGCTGTCGGAGTTGTACCTCCTACAATCGTTATTTTTGCTTCAACTGGACAAGTATTTCCCGGAATCGTAACAACTACCGTATAAACTCCCGGTGATGTAGCAACATAAGTAGCATTTGTGGCTCCCGGTATTAATACACCATCTTTATACCATTGATAAGTGGCTCCTGTAATCCCTGAAAGCTGAGCGACCAAAGTCTGAGGTGCATTATCGCACACATTCAAACTTGCAGGCAGCGTAGCTCCAGTTCCGTCAACAAGCTTAATTCCTATATCAAAAGATCCTCCTTCAAGAAATACTGCAGAATCATAACTCCAATCATTATAATCAGACAAAACCATTTTAAAATGATAGGCTACTCCTGGTGTTACAGTCCCCACTGCTGTCAAAGGAACGGTTCTACCATCATAATTTGTTACAATATTGGTCGCTGAATTATATCCTGCAAAATACATTTCATTGATCGCAGGACACCCAAAAGTTCCAGGAATAACAGGATGAATGTTTGTCATGGCAACAGGCCCTGCATTATTCGGTAAAATAGCCAAATTTACGTAAGGGCCGCCAGATACAGGTTTGATCAATAAAGCAAATGCATCTGAATAATCGCAAGGAAAAGTTCCGGAATATTCCTCAGAAGCAAAAATATAATTAAATTTTATTTGATTAGAGTTGGGTACAAAATCAAACTCCAGCATAACATTATCATTATAATCCTTACTAGGATCAGGATTAGGAACTGCTGCCAATAGATCTGCATCGTTAACCCCTGTTCCTGGTATTCTATAACTCGCACCAGATGCAACGTTACCAGCTTCCCTGGCACGACCTGTCGTTAAAACGATACCATCAGTAAAAGGAAAGTTTGTAGTCCCCTTATGAAAATACCCCCAAAACCTATCATTAAAAGTCTCCGAGTGAGTGGGAGTAACCGTTACATTAGATACATTAGGTACCGAACAAGTAGTACCACCACTAATCAAAACATTCTTAACAAGCTGCTCTATAGTGTAAGCAGATGGCGCATATCCTGTAGCATTTACATCGATAAATACTCCTGCTTTTTTATTGGTTTCGTCGACTATGTTTTTCGGTGGTTGCCTTTTTTGGGCAGAGGTAGAAACCGACATAAACAATACTACGAAAAGAAGAAGGTAATTTTTTAGTCTATAATTTAACATTTTTGTAATTGTTTGCCCAAAAATACCAAATTTATCCGATTTAAAACACATAATCACGCTTATTATTAGCAACAATATATTAATTCACTTAAATTCTAATGAAATTTTAATTTAATTCTAATTTTAAAACAAAAAAGACCGATCACAAGGATCAGTCTTCTTTATATTTTAATTAAAAAAATTTTTCTAAGATCAATCTTTTTTCAGCTCATCAATTTTATTCTGAAGCTCGGTTATTTTATCCTTTAAAAATCTTATTTCGTTTTTGTTAGAGCTTACATTGCTTTTAAGAATTGCTTTCTTGGCTCTTTCGTTGTGATCATCATCGTCTTCATCCTCATTAATTTCTTCAATATCTTCCTGAATATCTTCAATATCTTCACTGATTTCTTCTAAGTCTTCGCTGATCTCTTCAAGGTCTTCGCTGATTTCCTCGATATCTTCTTGGATATCTTCAATATCTTCACTAATTTCCTCAATATCTTCTTGAATATCTTCAATTTTCTCATGACTTTTATTGACTGACATCTGAATAAGGATCGAAAGATAAATAGCTTCCAATGACAAAACTGTTGTTAAAACAAGCAACATTTTATCTACATCTACAATACCAAATACAGGCAATAAAAAAGAGGTAATAAAAAGCAATGTATGGATAATGAGAGAAGGTATAGAACCGATCCACGAGGTGATCCCATCTGCCATTCTCTCAAGAAATTCTATTTTTTCGTGTGATGTTTTCATTGCTTTTCTGTTTAAAATAATTCTTTCGTTACGCCCAATCCAAATAAAGCAAAATCATATTTTGCAGGATCGGTTTCGTCAAATTTTCTAATAACTACATCTAATTCTTCAACAGTTTTCCAGTCATTCTGTGTTCTTGAAATTAATCCCAGTTTCCTCGAGATATTCCCTGTATGTACATCCAAAGGAATTGATAAAAATTTCTGATCAATATTTTTCCAGATTCCAAAATCTACGCCACGATTATCTTTCCTAGTCATCCATCGCAAAAACATAATAATCCTTTTTGAAGACGAATTCTTGTAAGGTGAACTTACATGTTTGTGCGTTCTGTGCTTTTCAACTCCTAAAAAATTTTGTCTGAATCTTTCAATAGAATGTTGAAAATTACTTTCATTTTCATTGATTAGAAATAAATTTTCAAGACTTTCGTTTTCCTTATAAATTTTGTTGAATTGTTTAATAAAATAAGCAAAGTCTTCTCCATTAAAAGTTCTGTGAATACTTTTGTCTTTAATGCTGTTTAAATCATTTTCAGAATAATTCATCACAAAATCATAAGGAGAATTCCCCATAATATCCAACATTTTTTCAGCTGATTTAATAATAGACTTTCTGTTTCCCCAAGAAATCGTTGCCGACAAAAAACCTGCAATTTCAACATCCTGCTTCAATGAAAAACGATGCGGAATCTGAATAGGATCATCCTGAATAAATTCAAGACTGTTGTAAACATCCGCCTTTTCGTCAAGAAAATCTTTTAATTCTGAAAAATTCATAATTCTTTTAAATTTTCACGCATTCCAAAGCTTTTGGAAGATAAGAATTTGGGAATACCGTTCGTGCCTCATCCGTAAAAACCGTCAAGTCACCATAACGGTTAGAAAAATGTCCTAAAATCAATTTTTCAACTTCGGCTTTTTTTGCAATCGTTGCTGCTTCTAAAGCGGTGGTATGCCCCGTGTAATCTGCCATTTCTTTCAGATCGTGCAAAAATGTCGACTCATGATATAAAACCGTTACATTTTTAATAATCGGGATTACTGATTCCAAATATCTTGTATCGCTACAAAATGCATAAGAAACCGACGGAGCCGGAGCCGTTGTAAGAATTTCATTTTTAAGAACGTATCCATCACTCAAAACAAAATCTTTTCCTGCTTTCAAGTTATGATAATCGCAAGTCTCAATTTCAGCATATTTTGAGACCTCTTCCATATTGATATGACGCTCTTTTGGTTTTTCTCTAAACAGATATCCATTACAGTAGATCCTGTGATCCAGAGGAATCGTAAACACTTCTACCCTGTTATCTTCATAGATTTTTTCTGAATAATTTTTATCCAATTCATGATATACAACCTCAAAGCCTCGGTGCGTTTCGGTAATGGTAAAAATAGTTTCCAGCATTTTTTTAATTCCTTTCGGACCGTAAACATGCAACGGAGTTTCTCTTCCCAAAAGTCGGAAAGAAGCTATTAAACCGGGCAAACCAAAACAGTGATCGCCATGAAGATGCGATATAAAAATATGATTGATTTTTGAAAATCTTGCCTTTGCTTTTCTCAGCTGCACCTGTGTTCCTTCACCACAATCAATTAGAAAACATCTTTCTTCCATTTCCAGAAGCTGAGCTGTAGGTGAAGTATTAATTGTGGGTATCGCCGAGTTAAAGCCTAATATCGTTAAATAAGTACTCAAATCAATAGTTTATTAAAGCAAATGTACAATAAAAGGTTGAGGTTGAAAATGAGGTTGAGGTTGAATCTAAGTTTTAAACCTAATTTAAAATAAGAAAAAAGTTCTTTAAAAACACAAAGTTTTTGCAACCTTAACCTTAACCTTAACCTTAACCTTAACCTTAACCTTAACCTTAACCTTAACCTTAACCTTTCAAAAAATCCAGGAACAAATCTAAAGCCTGTTTTCTGTGACTGATTTTGTTTTTATCTTCAGGATTCATTTCCGCGAAAGTTATTTCATATCCTTCGGGAACGAAAATAGGATCATAACCAAAACCTTGATGTCCTTTATTTTCTGTCAATAAATTTCCGTGAGCTCTTCCGTCAAAATATTGAGCGCCATTTTCATCATAATAACATAATACCGTGATGAAATAAGCTTTTCTGTTTTCAACATTTTCCATTTCGTTTAGAACTTTTTCGATGTTTTTAGCAAAATCGTGATCTCCTGCATATCTCGCCGAAAAAATCCCGGGTCTTCCGTCTAAAGATTCTACCACTAAACCGCTGTCGTCACCCAAACTTGGAATGCCTGTTTTTTCGAAACAGTATTTAGCCTTAATTAAAGCATTGGCGTTGAAAGAGTCTCCATCTTCAATGATTTCGTCGTGAATATCATAATCGGTAAGACTTTTTACCGTAAAATCATTTCCTAAAATCTGTTGAATTTCTTCTTTTTTATGGAGGTTGTGTGTGGCAACTAATATTTCCATTTTTTATTTTTTATATGTTTATTTAAACACAAATATTCTTCACATGATAACACAAAATGATTGTTCAGTGTATGTGATTTGTGTTTAAAATTGAATTTAAATTTCAGAGTAACGCACTTTATTTCTAAATGTAAATAGATAGAAAAATACAGAGAACAATACAATTCCGATTGCCAGAATCATCCATTCCTGTATTTCAAAAGCTTCTGCGAAGCTTTCTTTTTGGGTATAAAATATTAAGATTGCCGAGCAAAGATTATTAAAACCATGCAAAAGCATTGGCAAAAGCAGAGATTTTGTTTTATAATAAACCAATCCTAAGACCGTTCCCAACAAAGTTGCCCCTACCAACTGCCACGGATTTCCGTGTATCAGACCAAAAAGAACACTTGCTAAAAGTATAGCTTTCCATGGTTTTACGCCATTATTAATCATTCCTTTCTGGATAATTCCACGGAAAATAATTTCTTCAAAAATAGGCGCCATAATGACGGCTGTAATAACCATCACCAAAGGATCATCAGTAAGGCCAGCCATGAGGTTTTCAAAAAATTCATAAAAATCTCCAAAAAAAGGTCCCGTTGTAGGAATCTGAGAAGTGATAAACTCACCAACAAACATCATCCCAATCATCATCGGAAAAATCAGAAGATAGGTATAAAAATTAGTGGGTGAAAAATTAAAATTCAATTTCTTTCCCGTTTTTGGGCGTACCATTAAAAAATCGTAAGCTGCAATCATTAAACAGAAAACAACAGCATTGGCAAACATCATAAACCAAGGCTTCTGCATAAAATCTAATTTAAAAATTAATTTTCCTGAAAGTCCGGCAACGCCAACAAACATACTTCCAATAATATATCCCGCAAATAAGATAAGACCTCCCATCCAGTCAAAAATATATTTCGGATATTTTGAGTTTTCCATGTACTGATGAATTTTTTAAGAGAAACAAAGATAATTGAAATTATATGAAATGAAAACCGATATAAAACTTCTGACATTCTTAAAGTATGACAAATCTTATCTTTTTTTTAACCTTTGAGACCGAATGTGAAAAATAATATCGCTGTATCTTTGCAGCTTAATTTTTTTCATCACATGGACAGTTCAATTAATCCACCCAAAAATATCAATCTCCAACTTATTTCTTATGTTTCTTTTACTTTCATAGGATATTTCATTATTGGTCTTTCGCTTTCCGTTTTGCCGATTTTTATCAGCAAAAATTTAGGATACAGTCTTTTAATTGCAGGGATCGTAATTAGTTTACAATATATTTCCACTTTTTTCTTGAGAGCATACTCCGGAAAAGTCATTGATGGAAAAGGTCCCAAACCAGCCGTTTTATTCAGCATGATTGGTTTTTCATTAACCGGAATTTTTCTGATTCTTGCTTACTATTTTAAATTTTCACCGATACTAAGCCTTGCATTTTTGGTTATTACCAGACTTTTAACAGGCTGCGCGGAAGGTATGGTTGGAGCAAGCCCGATTAACTGGGCAATTATGGCTTTAGGTGAAAAACATACTGCAAAAATAATTTCCTATAATGGGGTTGCCTGTTACGGAGCTTTGGCAATGGGAGCTTCTTTAGGTATTGTAATTGAACACAAATTCGGTCTTTATGGCATTGGAATCCTGTCTATCATTTTGGGAATTATTGGATTTTTCTTTGCTAAAACGAAAGAAAACAAGACCAACACAAATCCACAAGAAAATCAGTCTTTTTGGAAAGTTTTGGGAAAAGTAGCTCCTTTTGGAGTTTGTTTGGCTTTAGGTGGAATCGGTTTTGCAAGCATTTCTACATTTATCACGTTATATTACAATTTTTTTCATTGGAATAATGGTGCTTTGTGCTTAAGTATTTTCGGAGCATTATTTGTTGCCGGAAGATTGGTCTTTAGCAATGTTATCAATAATTACGGCGGAATAAAAGTTGCGATTGCCTGTCTTTTTGTAGAAACTATCGGGCTTTTAATTATCGCATTTGCCACCAACGCTCAAATGGCATTGGTGGGAGCCGGTGTTACAGGATTAGGATTTTCTTTAATATTTCCGGCTTTAGGTGTGATGGCAATCAAAAGCGTTTCACCATCAAGCCAGGGTTCTGCTTTGGCAGGTTATGGACTTTTCATTGATATTTCTTTAGGTGTTGCAGGGCCGATAATCGGAAGTGTCGCTGATTTTTTTGGAATGCAGTTTATTTTCCCATTCAGTGCGGCAATGGTTTTCATCGGATTGGGACTGGCTTATTTCTTAAAGAAAAAATCAAACTTAAAGAAACTGAATGAGGTTTAAATTTAATCTGAATTAGGTTTAAACAAAATTCAAATTACACTTTTGCTGTATAAACAAAGCAACCAGCTTCGCTTGGATGGTCTAAAACCAGATCTTCAGGATTTTCATTTTTTAAAGTCATTAAAATCATAAAATCTCCTGCAGCTCCCATGATAAAGAAAATTCCGAAACACAGAAGGTAAAAGTTACCTATTGCGATTGCCCAAACAGAAGGAAGGAAACCCAAAATAATTGCAGGCATGAGAACTCCGATTCTGTAATATTTCAGCTTTAAAGGTTCTTTGCAATGACAGTAAGGGGTAAAATATTGTTTTAGAAAACCAAATTTTATTGATTTAAAACCATTTTTACAAAAAGGCAAAAAAGTGAGCCCATGAATAAGCTCATGCAAAACGATTCCCAAAACCATAAAAAACAATGGGATAAATCCACTTAAGAAAGTATACTTTTCTATAAACCTCTTAAAGGTTGCTGTAAAATGCTCGAAACTAAACTGATATTGCCAAAGAAACACATAAGGAATTAGAAAAATCACACACGAATACAGCAATATTTTCAATGAATAAATATTTGCTTTCTTTAAATCGATCGTCAGTTTTTTCTCAGTATAGTTTTCCATGAATCAAAAATTAAAACCTGAATATAGTAATTTAAATATCATTAATTAAAAATAAAAAAAGACCGCATTTCTGCAGTCTCTAAATTTTATGGGTTGATAAATATACTATCTACCTTGTAATTCTTTCATTCTTTCTTGCATCAATTCTGGATCAGAAAGAGCATCCATTCCAAAAAATGCTATACAGAAAATAAGATATGCAATAAATAGAACACTTAAAACAATACCAATAATTGCAAGGATTCTACCTGTATTCAAGTTATTGTAATCTGAATATAAACTTGGATTTTGTTTATACAAAGCATTGTCTTTTTTATAAAGAAAAAGTGCAATAATACCAGTAATTAATCCTGGAACACCATAGCAACAGCAAGCTACAATAGAAACAATTCCTAAAACAAGTACCGCCGTAGCATTAGGTAATTTTTGTTGATTCATAATTTGTTTTTTTTAATGTTTAGTTTAAATGAATAATAAAATGTTTATAAAAGTAAGAAAAAACCATGATCAGTGAATTAATTATTGCTAAAAAAATCAAAATCTGCCCATAATTTCTTTTCTTGTCGATAAAATTAATCCCTACAAAGCAGAAAAACAGCAACAAGGTGTAAACTGCTGGAAACATTTGAAAGGCCTCAGAAAACTTTCCCTGAAAAACCATCAAAATAGCCCGCTGAGTTCCACATCCGAAACATTCGATCCCCAAAAACTTTTTACTGGGACACGAAAGCATAAAATCTTCTATACGCATTGCAGTCTTATAAATTTGCTTTTAAAATTAAGAAGAAATTTTCGCTCTAAGGTATTGATGTGGAAAAAAAGATTCTTCTTTCATTTCAAAAGAACCCTGAACTGCCAAATAAGGGTTTCGCAAAATTTCTCTCGCTACAAATATTAAATCGGCTTCGTTGTTTTGTAAAATTTCTTCTGCCTGTGCGGTATTCGTAATCAACCCTACTGCTCCGGTTTTCACATGTGCCTGATTTTTCACAGTCGAAGAAAACGGTACTTGGTAACCATCAAAAACAGAAATTTTTGCGCCATGAATATTTCCACCACTCGAAACATCTACCAAATCTACATGATGATCTTTTAAAATTTTTGCCAACTCTACACTGTCATCAATATCCCAACCGTTTTCAGCATATTCCGTTCCTGAAATCCTCACAAATAGTGCTACATTTTCATTAAGCTCTTCATTAACAGCATCTACAATTTCCAGTAGAAATCTGATTCTGTTTTCAAAGCTTCCCCCATACTCATCGGTTCTTACATTAGAAAGCGGTGACAAAAACTGATGAATAAGATAACCATGCGCTGCGTGAATTTCAACAATATCAAAACCTGCATTTACTGCTCTTTTTGCAGCATTCTTAAAATTATGAACCTGTTCCTTTATTTCATCAACCGTCAAAACGTGCGGAATTCTTTCTGTCGGATGATACGGAATAGCACTTGGTGCAAGAGTTTCCCAACCTTCTTCCAAAGAGATTTGTTTATTTTCCCATGTAGAACCTTTTCTTCCCGCATGAGCAATTTGAATTCCTATTTTACTATCTGAATTCTTATGTACAAATTCTACAATTTTCTGAAGCGCAGCAGCTTGTTCGTCATTCCAGATTCCCATACAATGATTGGTAATTCTGCCTTTCGGTTCTACACCGCTTGCTTCTACGATGAGAAGTCCGGTTCCGCCTTGAGCACGGCTTCCGTAATGTACAAAATGAAAATCATTTGCAACACCATTTTCACAAGAATACATACACATTGGCGACATTACCCAACGGTTTTTAAGCTCTACATTTCTAAATTTTATAGGAGAATATAACATTGATTTATTTTTTAAAGAATTAAAAATACAAAATTTGGCATAATTAAGACGTATTGTCTACGTCACTAAAAAGGATTACTTTTATGCCCCTTTTTTACGGAGACAAAAAATGAAAAAAGATATAACAATCAATTACGAACATTTCAAAGGTAGGAACGAACTTTCAGAAGTAGAAAACAGCCTTTTCGAAAAAGCAATTCAGGCAAGAAACAATGCTTATGCTCCCTACTCTAACTTTTTTGTAGGTTGTGCTGTTTTGTTGGAAAATGGTAAAATTTTCTCAGGAAATAACCAAGAAAACGCAGCTTTTCCTTCCGGACTTTGTGCAGAACGGACTGCCCTTTTTTGGATCGGCGCCAATTTCCCTGATCAAAAAATTAAAAAGATTTTTATTGTGGGTGGACCAAAAGAATTTTCAGAGACAAACCCGCCAATTCCTCCATGTGGAGCTTGCCGACAAAGTATTATAGAATACGAAACAAAGCAAAACGAAAATATAGAACTGTATTTTTCTAACTTAAATGATGAGGTGATCAAAGTTACTTCTATAAAAGATTTGCTTCCATTTTATTTTGACGGAACGTTTTTGTAGATTTTTTTTTATCCCACAGATTAAATTGAAAATAATCTGCAGTTTACCACAGAATCAACAAAAGAAATGGTTTAAAAAAAAATTTAATAGCAAGCAAAATGTAAACTGCTATTTTGTCAACTTTTGGAGATACTAAAATTTTAAAAATATTTTGCTTCTTTTGCGGTTAAACCTTACAATTTAAATTAATTGTAAGGTTTTATTTTAGCTTTAATAAAATTTAATCTTTCTTTTCAAAAAAACTATATTTGCAAAAATTTTGGTTTCCAAGAGATTGGAACTAAGAGGGAATTGGGTGAAAATCCCAAGCTGTCCCCGCAACTGTAAATCGCAATATCAATTTCTACAAAAAAACCACTGCCAAAACGGGAAGGTGTAGCAAAGCGAAAGTCAGGAGACCTGCCGGAATTTTAATATTAATAATAGAATTGCTTTCGGAGGAAAGGCAGATATGACATGATTTTAAAAAGAGCATTAACCCTACTTTCTGTGTCTTCTTGCCTGACAATTTATTATAGTCAGGAAAAAAATATTGACACCGTATTTGTATTCGACAGTCAAATGAAAAAAGTAAAACTTTTTCATTCTTTGACTACTTTATCTCCTGCAGATATTCAAAAAAATTCTTCGAACCTTTCCGAGGTTTTACGATTTCAGTCGCCTGTTTATATTAAAGAAAATGGTCGTGGAGCAGTTTCTTCGCCGTCATTTCGCGGAACAACTGCCCAGCAAACTGCTTTTGTCTGGAACGGAATTAACATAAATTCCCAGTTTTTAGGACAAGGTGATGTGAATAATATTGCCCTTTTCGGATATGATCAGATGGAAATAAAATCCGGTGGCGGAAGTGTAATTTACGGAAGCGGTGCGATTGGTGGAAGTATTCATTTGAATAATGATCTGAGTTTCAATAAAGGTTTTAATGGTTTGTTTAATTCTGAAATTGCTTCTTTCGGAACTTATAATAATTCTGCAAAAGCTGCTTTTAGTAATGATAAATTCAGTTTTAAAGTTTCAGGAAATTATCTCATCAGCGAAAACGATTATGAAGTACCCGAAGAAAATTATATTAACAGAAATGGTAAATTCTATAACTCTACTTTAAATATCGGTACATCTTATAAAATTGCAGACAACCAAACAATCTCTTGGCAAAGTCAGTTTTATGATGCGACTCAGAATTATAGAATTCTTGAAGAAAATCTGAACAAAACCAGCTATGAAGCACAGACTTTTAGAAGTTTAGTTTCTTGGGACATCAACAAATCTAAAGTTTCAAACAGCTTGAAAGCGGCTTATACTGAAGATAACTTTCAATATTTCGGAATTTACAATGCTCCTTTTACGAGCGGTGGAATTAATAAAAACTACATTTTAAAAAATGATTTCAATTATTTCATTATTCCTAAGCTTAATATCAACGTCATCGGAGAGTTTCAACAAAATCAAGGAGAAGGTTTAGGAAGTTCAGAACTCAAAAATGTCAGTAGAAATGTTGGTTCGGTTGCAGGTCTATTAAGATATTTTGCAACGCAAGATCTTCGTTTTGAAGCTGGGATCAGGCAGAATTTCATAGAAGATATCAGCTCTCCTCTTCTTTACTCTTTTTCAGGGAAGTGGAAAGCTAATAATTGGTATCAAATCAACTTAAATTTGTCAAAAAACTTCAGACATCCTTCATTCAATGATTTGTATTGGGAACCTGGAGGAAATCTTAATTTGAAATCGGAAACTTCGATTCAGGCAGATCTAAATCAGGAATTTAGCCTACATGGGTTTAAACTAAGCATCACTCCTTATTATATTAAAATTGACAACATGATTCGTTGGCTTCCGACTGCATTTGGCTATTGGGCAGCATTTAATACTGAGAAAGTAGAATCTTATGGTTTAGAGTCTCAGCTTAGTTATCAAAAAAGATTTAATGAAAATCATTCTATAAAGCTCATTGCAGGATATACTTATACAAAATCCGTAGATTTGAAAATTCAAAAACAGCTGATGTATGTTCCCCTGCATAAATTTACGTCAAATGTAGATTATCAGTATAAATTTTTGAATGTTTTTGCACAGGGAATGTTTAACGGATTAACATATACGACTTCTGATGAGAGCAAAAAAGATGCGATTTACCCATATTTTGTAATGAATGCGGGAATTTCTGCCACGATTTTTAAAAAATATACTTTGGGAATAAAGATGAACAATATTACAGATACAGTGTATGAAACAACTGCATATTATCCTTTGCCAAAAAGAAATTACAGTATCAACGCAACAATAAATTTTTAACAATATTATATTATGAAATTAAACAGACTATTACAGATTATTTTCGGTTTCGTTCTTTTATTTTCGGTTTCTTGTACTTCAGACTACGAGGAAATCATTCCGGAAATCACGTATAACAATGGTTTTTTTATTACTAATGAAGGTAATTTCCAAACTCCCAATGCTGATGTTACTTTTATTACAAAAGATTTAAGCTTAACGCAGAATGACATCTATAAAGCAAAAAATAATAACGAAAATCTGGGAGATGTTCTTCAAACAATGGTTTTAAACGGAAATAAAGCCTATCTTCTTTTGAATAGTTCAAATAAAATTAAAGTTGTAGATCGAGTAACATTCAAAAAAACTGGAGAAATTTCTGAACAAGTGAATAATCCTCGTTATATGGCTGTAGCAAACGGAAATCTTTATGTTACTAACGATCAATTTGGAGCAGGAAAATTTGTAACTGTTTATAAATTATCTGACAACTCTTTTGTAAAGAAAATTGACTTTGCAGCAACAAGTACGGTTGAAGGAATTGTAGAAGCGGGAGGAAATATTTATGTACAAAACACCAATTCTTTTAATCCTGGAACTACAATTACAAAGATTAACACGAGTAATAATACAATCGATCCTACTCCGATTCAGGTACCAAACGGAAATAATATCAACAAAATTATTTCTTATAACAACAGTGTTTATGCAATTGTTGAAGGAACTTCTAATTCATATATTCACCAAATTCCTGCGGCCGGAGGAGTTATCACAACGACAACTTTGACAGGAATTGAAAAAGGAACGAATCTTCAAATTGATGGCGGTAGATTCTATTTTAGCTCTAAGAATAAAATTTATTCTATGGCGATGAATGCTACAACAGCTCCTACTTCACCTCTTATTACAGCAGTAGATGGAGGAGACTATTTCACACTTTACGGATTCTCGGTATTAGACGGAAGAATTTTCACAGTTGATGTAAAAGGATTTACAGAAGCAAGCGAAATCACAGTTTATACTACTGCAGGAACTGCAATTAGCAAGTTTAAAGCAGGAAAGGGAGCTAACGGAGTTTATAAAAATTATTAATCTCTTATTTTTCAAAAATAAAAAATGCGGGTTCTTTTGAACCCGCATTTTTTATTTGATGATTTTATCTTCTTGCTTTAAAATAAGCTTTAAAAGATTCACAACCACTCATCATATCTTCATATTCATCAGAATATTTATTTTTAAGATTCTGGTAATATCTATTTTGCCTAAATCTTCTGTCTTCGTAATATTCAGCCTTAGAAGAATAATTTGTAGTATTCTCTCCAATAAAGTCATAATTATAATTTTCACACCTTCCCTGCATCCTTATGCACAAAGCTCGGAATTGATCTGTTTGAGCATTCTCTAAAGCCTTTCCGTAATAGAATTTTGCAAGAGAAGCAGTATTAAATTCCTGATTATCTTCATGTATTGAAAAGTTCCCTGCCGAGCTTACAGAATAACGTCTCATCATCCAAGCATTTCCATATTGCGACATATTATAATAACAATTTGCTACCAAGAAATAATAATAATCTCTGTCTCTTTCTTTAGGATTATTGGCTCTATTAAGATATTCTATAAGCTTTTTGGTAACCGAAATTTTATTGATTCTAAAATGTTCTTTTTCAGGAATAAAATCTGGAGTATATTTTAAATGATAAAAAGGATTTTTATCAAAAACTTTACCGGATGAATAATAACTGTCTTTACCATCTCTTTCCCAAAGTGAATATTGCACATCAAAATAGCTTTCACCTAATTTATTAAAAGCATTCAATGCAAAATTCAATTTGTTTTGTCTGATATATTTTGTACCTAATAAATCATACAAATCATCGATTTCTGGCTGAGTAAGCAAATGAAAATTCCTATAAAATGAATCTGAATTTTTATTTAAACTTTTAATTTTATCAATAAAGCTTTGTAATTGTTCAGGCGAATAAACTGCATCTAAATAATCAAAATAATTATCATAATAAGTACCGTAAGTTTGGTTAGAGTTTTTTAAAGATTTGTAATACACAAAATTATAGTCCCTATTTTCCGTAGAAGGATCATTTAAAGAAGCATACACAATTGCAGCATCATCAGTATTGCCCAAATACTCAAGCTCTCTTCCTAAAGCAAAAATAAAATGCTTGTTGTTTTTATTTTTAATAATAATATTTTTTGCAGCGTCAGGAATTTTGGCATTTCCATATGCTTGATTCGCAAAAAGATTTAAAGCTTTTATAAGCTCTACATTATTTCGCAATACATCTTCAGAAGACAGCACTTTTTCCAATTCTACAATCTGCTTTAAACTTTCTGCATAGTTTTTTGTCATTAATAAAAGCTCGGCTCTCGAATATTTCCAGAAATTTGGGTTTTCAACTTTTGATAAATCAACCGAATCGATAAATTCCAAAACTTCTTTTGCATATTGTCTGTCAATTTCAGAACGTTCTAAAATTTTAAGAATATTTTGATTTTCAAAATTGTTATTACCCCAAAGATCTTCTTTAGAAGAAAAAAGAGAATAATAAGGTGTAAAAACCCAATCTTCAAGTTTTCCCAATTCGCGGTAAAGCAAAAAACTCAATCCGTCAAATTTTGGATATTCTGCATAAATTTGTTTAATATTTTCCAAATTTTTATCTGGATTATAAAGGCCGTAAAGTAATAAAACATTGGCTTTTTCTTTTCCGGTTTTAGCTAAATTTAAAACATCAGCTTCTGGAACTTTTGATGAAAAATATTGCCATGAAACAAAACGTTTTTCGGGGCTTGCAGCAAAAACTTTCGCAAAATAAAGATTCTTTAAGGCAGGATTATTCTCAGAAATTGCTTTAAAATACAATGCCCAAATATCAATTACATCATTTGCCTTATTTGGAAAAAAATATTGACTGTACACTTTTTCAATACTTTTCATATCCTTATTGTAAAAAGCCAGACGAAGCGCCAAGAAAGCGTATCTTTTTTTGATTTCGTTACTTTTAGCTTTTCCTGCAAAGAGAACTGCTTTTTGAAATAAATCATTTCTTTTTACTGTTGAAACGCTATCATTTCTTTCCCAAGGATCATCCTGCCAAGTATTAAAATATTCACAGTTCTTTGCAAACTTCAAATAATTAATCGCTTCAACATCTTTTTTAGAATACAAATAACGAAGAAACGGATTCATAGAATTTTCATGAATATCAGAGAAACTATACTCTTCTAAAACGGAAGAAATATCTGTAAGAAGAACCTGATTATTATTACAATATTCTCTCCATAATTTTTCATTATCCTGATTAGAAATGGTAACATCAGAACTTTGTCCGAAACTTAATGACGAATAATAAAACGACGAATAAGCCTGAAAAGAAAAGTTATTAGGATTCAGAAAATAAAACCGTACATCTTCTCCATAAGGATAAAAACCGCACGCGTAAAAAGCATTACTTAGTAAAATCGCTGTAAAAATGACTAATTTCTTCATCGGTATAATTATTAAGCTGGTTTTCGTCTAGGTGAAAAAGCGTTACGGTAATTTCTTTATCAAGCTTTATATTTTTCTTGATCAATGCAATGGCTTTATTTATTTTATCTGCCGTTATTTCCTCGTATTTTATCTTGTCGCCCACTCTCAGATAGGTTTCGTAATTAATCACAGTGTCTTTCTGTACCTCGTACCAAAGTGGTTTTATCTCTTTTAGATGAGGTTTAATATCTTTCACATCATACAAAACATTCGTAAACTGATTATTTTGATACACCTGCATCCACGAATATACCGGAAGTGCAATATCCATATGCAACGGATATTTTTTCCTTGTATTCAGATAACTTTCCAGTTCTTTGAGGTCAAGAATTGAATTTTTGGATTGATCAGCCAACGGATTAATGAGATTATAACACATTAAAGTTACTTTATCAACTGGCGGAACTCCCATTTTATCGGGATATTTATAAGGGTACAATCTCAATGTGACAGAAATTTCCTTTTGAGAAATCGGCTTTAATTTTTTAAGGAAATAAAAATAATTTTCTTTTGTAGAAGCCGTCCAATCACAATCGATTTGTATTTCTGCTATCTTTAAAGAATCTAATTTTTCGTTGGTGTATTTATTGATTAAAAAGTTGACATTATCTGCTAATTTATCAAGATCTTTCTCGCTACTTTTTTGAAAAACTATATTTTTAATATAAACTGTGGGAATAATTTGATAAGGATTGGGTTGATCCTCATTACAATAAGAATTTAAAGAAAAACTTGTTTTAGAAATAGGAAAATTACCCATCGCATCACTGTAATCCGCTTCAAAAAATTTCACAAAAATTTTCTGAATATTCTGATTATCCAGAATTTGTTTTTCTTTATCTGAAGGATAATTATCAGATTTCCAGTAATAAAATGCTTTTTCTACTTTTTCTACTTTGTGCTCACAAGAAAATACCAGAAAAAGAAACGGAAGAAAGAAAATGATTTTTTTCACCAATAAAATTTTAAATATTAAACGAAATTGAACTTGAAATTTCCAACAAATGTAATAACAAATTTCGTGCAAAATTTAAGATTTCTTTAACATAATTTTAAGATTATATTATCACTTTATTTTTTGGTAATTTTTCTGAGAATAAAAACTTCTATCGCACTAATAAACCACCAAATAGGAAACCTAAAATAAGTATATAAAAGTGTAAAATTATCAATAACAGGTTCATTTTCAGTAGCCTTATTAATTTCAAATCCCATTGAAAAGAATGGAATGATAAATCCCAATAAGAAAAACGCAATCAGATATAAAATCCAATTGCGTTTCCTAATTATTTTATATTTCCAAATTCCAAGATTGAAGATGAAAATAAGCGTTAAAATGATATAATCAAATGTTCCAAAAAACATTTTAAACAAGTGTTAATCCTAGTTTCTCTGCTTCTGCAATTACAAATCTTTTTGCTTCTTCATGATTATTTCCAATTTCGCCTTCCAAAATTGCTTCTTTTACTTTTTCCTTTAAAATTCCGATTTCACGGCCTGGCTTCAGATCAAACATCGTCATAATTTCTTCTCCTGTAATAGGTGGTTGAAAATTTCTTACCTGATCTTTTTCTTCCACTTCTTTTATTTTTACCGCAACATATTGGAAATTTTTTTTAAATCTCTCCTGCTTTCTAGAATTTTTGGTCGTGATATCTGCTTTACAAAGTGTAAATAAATCTTCCAAATCTTCTCCTGCATCAAACAGCAGTCTTCTCAATGCCGCATCTGAAGTATCATCAGTAATCAGGGCAATGGGACGAGATGAAAGTTTTACCATTTTCTGAACATACTTCATATCAGCGTTCAATGGTAATTTTAATTTTTGGAAAAGTGTTTTCACCATTTTCGAGCCTAAAAACTCATGCCCATGAAAAGTCCAGCCTGTTCCTTCAACGAATTTTTTTGTGGGAGCTTTTCCGATATCGTGAAGCAAAGCAGCCCAGCGAAGCCATAGATTGTCTGTGTTTTCAGAAATATTATCAACCACTTCCAAAGTATGGTAAAAATTATCTTTATGAGTCTGCCCTTCTACTTCTTCTACGCCTTTCAGGTCGATCAATTCGGGAATAATAAGCTTCATTAAGCCTGTTTCTTCCATTAATTTTAAACCAATTGATGGTTTCTTTGACAACATGATTTTATTAAACTCAACCATGATTCTTTCCATAGAAACAATCTTGATTCTTTCTGCCTCCTGCTTTATTGCATTTAAAGAATTTTCTTCAATCGCAAAATTTAAAGTCGAGGCAAAGCGTACCGCTCTCATCATTCTCAAAGGATCATCAGAATACGTTTGAGCGGGTTCTAAAGGTGTTCTTAGAATTTCTTTTCCTAGATCACCAATTCCATCAAAAGGATCTATTAATTCTCCAAAATTATCTTTATTTAAAGAAATCGCCATTGCGTTGATGGTAAAATCTCTTCTTTTCTGATCATCTTCAATCGTTCCGCCTTCCACTTCGGGTTTACGGCTGTCTTCAGTATAGCTTTCCTTTCTTGCTCCTACAAACTCCAATTCAAGGTCTTTGTATCTGATCATCGCCGTTCCGTAGGTTTTAAAAACTGAAACTTTCATTTTAGGATCAATTTCTTTTCCTACATTTTGGGCAAGCTCAATTCCGCTTTGTTCGGTCACAAAATCAATATCGGTAGACGCTTTTCTTTTCATTAAAAGATCACGCACAAAACCACCAACGATGTACACCGACTGATTGTTTGCCGCCGCCACTTCAGAAATAATTTTGAGAAGTTTTAAATTTTTATTTTGATTGAGGTTGATCTCCATTCTATAAAGTTCCATTAATAAGCAGCAAAAATATGGTTATATTTGCTCAATTAAAAAAAAACATGAAAAAAAAAATTCTATTCTTTTTGTTCTTATTCTATTCTCTCTTTCAATCTCAATGCGGGCAGTACACTCAAAGATTTACCGAGAACATACGTAAAATTCGATTTTTTGATGATCAGAATGGGTATTGTTTCGGAGGAAGTACATTATTAACAACAACCAATGGAGGCAGCTCTTGGAATTTATTTGATCTTCCTGATTATTCTACATTAATTACCCCACTAATGGATACTGATATAATAAACAGTAATTCTGCAATTATAGTGGGGCATAATGGAAGGATTCTAAAAACTAACAATAAAGGGGCCTCTTGGGAATATCAATCTTTAAGAAATGATGGAAGAGAATTCATTACTTCAGTTGATTTCATAAATGATAATACAGGATATATTGTTGGTACTAATGAAGCTGTAAACGAGATTTTCATTTACAAAACAACAGATGGTGGTAATAAGTGGATAAAATTACCTTCCAATATAAATAATGTACAAGATTCTTTTAATTATCCTTATGAATATGTAAAGATGAATATAAAATTCTTCAATGAAAATGAAGGGTTCATGTGGAGAAAATATGATCTTTACAGAACTACAAATGGTGGAATTACATGGGTAAAACTAACTAACAATAATGAGTTCTATAACAGTGGACTTATCATGAATGTTGAAAAAACTCAAAATAATAAATTATATTTATCTACAAGTGATTATACAGTAGGATCTAAAATATACACATCGTCCGATAATGGTACTACATGGGCTCTTAATACAGATTTGCAGTATACAAATAATATTAGCATTAATGTGTACGGAGAGTTTGTAATGCTTGGAAATGAATTTATTTCGACACAAAACGGACAATTAATAAAATATAATACCGAAACCCATTCAATCTCGTTAAAACCTATTGGAAGTTTTCCTTATTTAGCTAATATTTATACTAAAGATGGACAGAATATTTATTTAAGTTTTTATGGCACAGGAACTCCCGGTTTAGGAAAAAGAATATTGAAAACCAATGATTCGGGCAATAACTGGCAGACAATATCAGAATTTGCAAATGATGAAAACACTAGTTGGGGAAATGCATTCAGAATAGAAAATGACGGAAATACTCTACTAATGAGCCGTTATGAAAATATGAATAGCTTTGACACTAAAAGATATACTATTTACAAATCATTGGATAATGGAATTTCATGGAAACAGGTTGCAAGGGAACAAACAAATCCCAATACAAGTTGGATAAATTTTTCGACTGTATTGAGAAATAAAAATAATTATTTAAGCTATTTCAATTCAAAAACTTTAATTGTAAATAACACACAGACTAACCCAACATATTATCTTACGGAGTCAAATGATGGGGGCCAAAACTGGGTAACTTCCAATATTAATCTTACGCCAAGTTTTATTCAGTCTCAAAATATTTTTCAACCTGAAGAGAACATATTATATATAAAAAATTATAATAATACAATTTTCTTGAGTACCAATAAAGGGCAAACTTGGAAAACAGTAGCTGCTCCTACAATAACAGATGGAACGTTTTATGGAATAGAATATAAAACGCCAAACGAGATCTATGCTTGGGGAAGAAAAAGTAACTGGCCTACGGATTATGACTATTTTTTGTATAAAACTACTAATCAAGGAGCAACTTGGCAGAACATTATAAATATTCCTGATAATAATGGCAACGATATGGGATACATCGGAAGCTATACCGTTTTTGGATCAAATTATGCGATTGTATCTGTAGGTGGAAATAAATATTATAAAATAAATTTAGGAAATAATACATATTCCGATTATACAGGAACTCTACCGAATTCTCCTGTATATTCAGAAAGATTAAAGATAATAAGAGACAATTTCTGGTATTATCCGGATCAATATAATTTTACTTATTCAAAAGATTTTGGACAAACTTGGACTGATCGTTTTTGTCTTGTTTGTGGAGAAAATGTTCTTTTAAATTCTAATAACAATGATATTTTAGTTTACAATCAAGATAATTCTATAGAACGCCTAAAGGATATACAATTTGATGTTCCTAAAATTTTTGGAAATAGCAACCCTTCAATAAACTCAACTGAAGAATATTTTATTCCTTTAAACTTCTTCTCCGATACAGAATGGTCACTCAGTTCAGGGGGAACAATAAGTTTTGATCCTAACACTAAATTTTACAAAATCAAAATAACTTGGAATTCTAATGGTCCACATATATTAAAAGCACGTAAACTTAATGAATGTGGATATTCTACTTTTACAGAGTTTCCAATAACTGTTGGTATTTTAGCAACTAATGAAAATAATTTGAATAATTCTTTGGAAGTTTATCCCAACCCTTTCTCAGATAAAATAGCAATAAAATCTTCTTTACTCCAGAATCAGATTAAAATTATTTTATATAATACTTCAGGACAAATTGTATTACAAAAAGGAATCAAGAAGAATGGAGATAATTATGAACTTAATAATCTGAATACTCTTCCAAATGGACTTTATTTCTTAGAAATTATAGATGGAGAAAAAAAAGCAATGAAAAAGATTATAAAAAATTAACTGTAAAAAGAAAAGGCTGCCTAAAATTAGACAGCCTTTTCTTTTATTCGCGAAGAATTTTTATTCTGTTATCACTCCAAATTTTTATCACGGAAGAACCCGAGTATTGGGAAACCTTTTCACGATCTTCTTCCACAGCATAATCCACTAGATCAATAATTTCTTTTGAAATATCAGAGAATTTCAACGGACTTTTATCTCCACTAAAATTAGCAGAAGTTGAAACCAATGGTCTATTTAATTTTGTAATGAGTTTTTTACAGAAATCATTTTTCACTAGGCGAATTCCGATACTTCCGTCTTCTGCAAGAAGTTCTTTCGGTAAACCTTTTGGGTTTTCGTAAACAATAGTTACAGGTTTTTCGCTCAAATCGATAATTTCCCACGCCATTTCCGGAACGTCGACCAAATCCTGCAATCTTTTTTCAGTTTCCACCAAAATAATCATCGATTTGTTTTTTTCCCGTTTCTTGATATCGAAAATTTTGTTGATGGCGTCTATATTTGTTGCGTCACAACCGATTCCCCAGATGGTGTCTGTTGGATATAAAATTGTTCCGCCGGATTTTAAAGTTTGTATGATGTTTTCCATATTCAGTAGGGACGGACTTTAGTCCGTCTTCAAAATTAAGCATTCATTCGGCTTTAGCCAAAGCCTATTTAAAATTATATTTATCGATAAATTCTTGATATTCGTCTGCAAACGATTTTTTCTTATGATGTATTTCTTGATTCTTAATATAATTTCGAACTGATTCAATCATAGATTCTGACACAGAAACTGCAAAATATTCATCCTGCCAAACAAATTTGTCTTTAGTCAATTGATTTTTATTAATCCAAAAAGAAGATTCTCCTTTTATAAGTTGCATTATTTTTTCAATATTTTGATTCGAACCTAAAGAAATTAAACAATGGCAATGATCTGAATAACCATTAATCATATCTAAATAAATTCCTTTGCTAGATGCATTTTCTTTTATATGTTTCCAAACCATCACTCGTAATTCTGTCGAGTTTAAAAGTGGAATTCTGTTTAGAGTAGAAAAGACAATATGAACATAAATTTTGATAAAAGACATTTGTGTTGTTTTTAACAAAATTATAAAATTTTTAGATTTTGGCTAAAGCCAATATAGGAATTTAAAACATAAAACGGGCTAAAGCCCGTTCCTATTGATATTAATTAAGTTTTTTGATAAAGAAACATTATTCTCTTTTAAATATTTACAACTTCGGTAAATATCTTTCCTCAATCACATTCAAATGATGAATATTATGCCCAATAATCAGTTTACCTATCGTTTCTGCAGAAATTTGATTTCCATTGGCAGTTCCGATATTATTTAAGGCTGAAGAATTCATTGTTTCCAATAAAATTTGAGAAGATTTTCTCACCAATTGATACTCTTCCAATAAAGAATCTAAACTTCTTTCATTTGCAAAAGAGTTTTGAGCATATAATTCTTCATCAAAACCGGGCAAATCCTTTTCTTCACCTCTTGCAATAGCCAAAACTCTGTATTGGAAAATTCTTTCGGTATCTGATAAATGAAGAAGCACTTCTTTCAGAGTCCATTTCCCTTCCGCATATGCGAATTTTGATTGTTCTTCTGTTAAAAATGAAAATAAAGAAACAGTTTTCTCACCCACAGATTTTAATTCTTCCAGCCAGTTTTCAGATGGAATTAAATCTAAATATCTTTGAATATATTTTTGAAAATCAGTCATAATTTTTAAAATTTAACAATATAGCAGTCTAATAATGTAACAATCATTGGTAAACTGCTAAATTGATACATTGTTACATTAAATTTTGTTTGTCCATTCATAGAAATTCACTTCATCGTAAATTTCGAATCCACAACTTGGATACAGTTTGTTTCCGATGTCATTAGATTTTCCTGTTTCAAGGAGAACTCCGCAAGCATCGGTAGATTTTGCTAATTGTTTTGCTTCTTCAATCAATCCTTTTGAAAAGCCTTTTCCTCTGTAATTTTCGTTGACATACAAATCATTCAATAGCCAATAACGCTTCATTCTTGTTGATGAAAATAAAGGATATAACTGAACAAAACCTACTAATTTATCATCACTTTCGGCAACAAAAATTTCAGAATCGTTATTTTCTATTCTTTCTTTTAAAAATTTTTCAGCAGCAGGAATATCAGAATTTTTATGATAAAAAACTCTGTATTGGTCAAACAATTCTGCCAATTGAGATACATCTTGAACTGTAGCTTTTCTTATGTTTTTCATGTGAAATTTAATTTAAAAATAAACATCCGCTATAAAAACGGATGCTTAAATTCATTTATTTTAAGAGAATGCTTTTTCCAAATCTGCAATCAAATCTTCTGCATCTTCGATTCCAACACTTAGACGAACTAAGTCATCAGTGATTCCCAATTCAGCACGTTTTTCAGCAGGAATTGAAGCGTGAGTCATCAAAGCAGGATGATTTGCCAAAGATTCTACTCCACCCAAAGATTCAGCCAATGTGAAAACTCTCACTTTCTCTAAGAACTTGATAGCATCTTCTTTTTTACCTGATTTGAAAGTGAAAGAAACCATTCCTCCAAAATCCTTCATCTGAGCTTTTGCCAATTCATATTGAGGATGACATTCCAATCCTGGGTAAATTACTTGTGCAACTGCAGGATGAGATTCTAGATATTTTGCTACCGCCATTCCGTTTTCAGAATGTCTCTGAACTCTTAATGCCAAAGTTTTAATCCCTCTCAACACTAAATAAGAATCGTGAGGTCCTAAAATTCCACCGCTCGCAAACTGAATGAAATGAAGTTTTTCTCCCAATTCAGCATCTTTTGCGATTAAAGCTCCTGCAATAACATCAGAGTGACCTCCTAAATATTTTGTCGCAGAATGCATCACAATATCAGCTCCCAAATCGATTGGTCTTTGAAGATAAGGTGTTGCAAAAGTGTTGTCAACTGCAACCAAAATGTCTTTTCCTTTTGCAATTTCAACCACCGCTTTGATATCGACCAATTTCATCAAAGGGTTTGTTGGTGTTTCAACCCAGATCAATTTAGTTTTATCAGTAATGACGTCAGCAATTTTTGAAACATCATCAAAATTCACGAACGTAAATTTCAACTGATATTTTTCGAAAAGTCTGGTAAACATTCTGTAAGTTCCACCGTATAAATCGTCTACTGCAACAACCTCATCACCTGGGTTTAATAATTTTAAAACACAGTCGATTGCCGCCAAACCAGAACCGAAAGCTAAACCTCTTGCTCCGTTTTCTATGCTTGCTAAAGAGTCTTCTAAAGCTTGTCTTGTAGGGTTTGCTGCTCTAGAATATTCGTATCCTGAATGTACTCCCGGACTTTTTTGTGCGAATGTAGAGGTTAAAAAAACCGGAACATTTACAGAACCTGTTGCAGATTCATGATGTTGTCCGCCGTGTATAACTTTTGTATTGAAATTCATTATTTTATAATTTATTAATCTGAAAATTTGAGAATTTGAAAATGTACACAGTAAGTTTAATTTTCAAATTAATTCATTATCAAATTTTCAAATTGATTTTACATTTTTATTGCTGATTTTACTGCAAATTCTTCAGCTATCTCCTCGATCCATGCTGCAACATCATCTTCTCCTGTTGCTCGTTGATACGTACTTCCCATAGAGACTAAAATCTGATGCATAAACATTTTCATCTGGTCAACCGGCATTTCTTTTGTCCAAAGGTCGATTCTTAAAGCTTCTGATGCTTTTTCGTCCCAAACGGAAATCATTACTGCTTTTGTCTCTTCTTTTTCTACTCCTCCATCCTGAGCATTCCATGTCATTTTTTCAGGAATGTGGTTTTCATCCAGCTCTACATCTATCGTTATTTGAGTCTTTCTCATTTTTCTATTTTTTCTACTATGTTTAATTGGTTTTTAGGTTTTAGTTGTTAGTTGTTAGTTGTTAGAATTACATAATATTAAAAGCTATCAACCATCAACCAATCCCCATCAACACTACTTACTCTTCTAATTTCGGTTTATATCCTGCTTTATTGAAAATTTCCGTCGCATCCATTTTAAGGAAATCGGTCAATTTTGTTTCCGGGTTTTTCTTTAAATATTCTTTACAAATCTGCCATCCGATAAACACACCGACCATTGGTGAAGATTCGTTATCAATTTCTGTATAAAATTTTGAAAACGGTCCCGGATTGATAAAACGGTCAACCAAACGGTGATCGTCTCCAAAAATCAAATTATTTTCAACAAAATAATTATAAATATTGGCTTCATTGGCAACAGACCAATCGTATTGCTTTTTATCATAATCCATTTTCAGATAATCTGGAGTTTCGGGAAGAAAAGCATCCTGAAGCAGCATTATTTTTCCGTTGTAGACCAAAAGATCAATAAATTTCTGATGATCTGGAGAGAAAGGAGCAACCTGTTCTGCAAATATTCTTGAAACTTTAGGAACAATATTATTCGGATTCATCGATTTCTGAAAATAATTTTCCAAACCTTTATAATTAGGATTATTATTTCCCATAAAACCACTTACATCAATAAACAGAAAATTGGTTTTATCATCAAAAAATATAGGATCTTGAATCATCTGTAACGTTGATGAAAACAGATATACTTTCGGAGTTTTGAACTCGGGAAAATAATATTTGATGTGCGAAAACAGATCCTGAAGTTCTTTCTGAAGTTTCGTTTGATCGATTTTTGAAATGGCTTCTTTGTAAATCTTGACTTCATCAGGATTCACTCTATTTTTTGCAAAATCGGCATCAGAAACCGTTCCCTGAAACCATGGAAATTTAGCTTTAAACTGATCCAAAGGAACATTTACATCGTAAAATTCTTTTGAAATATCGGTAAGTTCTACCTTTTCGGCAGGATTTTTTATTTCTACTTTCCAATCAGTTTCCTGCTCCTTTTTACAAGAGGCTAAACTTAAAACTAAAAGGCATGAAAGTGCTGCAATTCTAAAAATCTTCATTATTTTTACATGAAATTTAAGTTTACAAAAATAAGGATATAAATATAAACTTATGCTGAAAAAGGATTTTTTTGTGGCTATTAGGTTTATATTAAAATCTTTAAAACAAGACCAGACAAATGATGAATATTTATCTTGAAACCGAAAGACTCATTCTCCGAAATCTTGTGGAGGAAGATTACAAGCGTCTTTATCTGCTCGATTCTGATCCGGAAGTCATGAAATATGTAGGAATGCCAACACTTTCTAAAATTGAAGAGTCAAAAGAAGTGGTGAAAATGATTATTCAGCAATATGAAGATAATGGTGTGGGAAGGCTTGCCGTAATCGAAAAAGAAAGCGGACTTCTTATCGGTTGGAGTGGACTAAAACTAAATACTTCCGAAGTTAACGGGTATCAAAACTTTTATGAACTCGGCTATCGTTTTTTACCTGAAACATGGGGAAAAGGCTATGCTACAGAATCAGGAAAAGCTTCTTTGGATTATGGTTTTAATGATTTGAAAGCCGAAATAATTTATGCATACGCTCATTCTGAAAACCTGGCTTCAAATCACATTTTAACAAAACTAGGATTTGAAAAAACTGATGAATTTACCGAACTGGATGGAGTTTGTTTTTGGTATGAGTTAAATTGTGAAAAACATTTTACTAAATCATGATAACATTAAGAACAGAAGAGGAAAAAGATTATAAAAAAGTTTTTGAGATTGTGGAACAAGCCTTTAAAACATTAGAATATAGTGATCATCAGGAACATTTTTTAGTTGAAAAACTAAGAAAATCACATAATTTCATTCCCGAGCTTTCGATTGTTGCAGACTTTGTGAACGATGATACTGGTGAAAAAGATCTTGTAGGTCATATTTTATTTACAAAAATATCCATAGAAAGCGATTCGGAGTCTTTTGAATCTTTGGCTTTAGCACCTGTCTCTGTAAAACCAGAATATCAAAACCAAGGAATTGGTGGACATCTTATTGCGTTTGGACATCTTATTGCTCAGGAAATGGGTTATAAATCTGTGGTTTTGGTTGGTCATGAGAAATATTATCCGAAATTTGGCTATATAAAGGCAAGTAAATTTGGGATTACTTTTCCTTTTGATGTTTCTGAAGAAAACGGGATGGCGATAGAATTAGTTGACAACGGTTTAAAAAACATAAAAGGTATTGTAAAATACCCTAAAGAATTTGGAATAGAATAAAAAATTAAAATACAATGCAGACACAAAAAGTAATAGATCATATCGTACAATGGCTGAAAGATTATGCCGAAAAATCAGGAGCAAAAGGTTATGTATTGGGAGTTTCTGGTGGTGTAGATTCCGGAGTGGTTTCTACTTTGGCAGCGATGACCGGTTTGAAAACGTTGTTGATCGAAATGCCGATTCGTCAAAAAGAAGATCAGGTAAACCGTGCTTGGGAACACATGAATGATCTAAAGTCTAAATTTCCGAATGTTGAAGCAATGTCTGTGAATCTTACGCCAGCTTTTGAAGAACTATACAAAACTTTTGACGTTCACGATGACGAGTTTCCAAACGAAAAATTGGCTTTTGCAAATACAAGATCGCGCCTGAGAATGCTTACTTTATATTATTATGGACAAATTAATGGCCTTTTAGTTTGTGGAACCGGAAACAAAGTGGAAGATTTCGGAATTGGTTTTTACACTAAATACGGCGATGGCGGCGTTGACGTCTCTCCTATTGCAGATCTTTACAAAACTGAAGTTTACGAATTGGCACGAGCTTTAAATCTTGTCAAAAACATTCAGGAAGCAATTCCTACAGACGGACTTTGGGATGCCGAAAGAACCGATGAAATGCAGATTGGTGCGACCTATCCTGAACTTGAAAAAATTCAGAAAGAATGGGGAACGAAAACTGAAGCCGATTACAGTGGTAGAGATTTGGAAGTTTTTAAAATTTTCAGCAGAATGAATAAAGCTGCACAGCATAAAATTAATCCGATTCCGGTGTGTGATATTAATGAAGAATGGAGGAATTAAATTAATGTAACAATTTATCAATGTAACCGTTTACCAATTAATTGTTACATTGATATACTGATAAACTGGTAAATTGAATCATATGAATCCTAAAATACGCTCGCTTTTCTTTGCCTGTCTCGGACTTCTTTTTGGAATGTCTGTGATGTTTGTTTATAATAATTTTATTGCTGACAAAAAAGCACCAGCTAAAACCGAAAATATTTCAGAAGCATCAGTAAATCAATCTGACCAACAATCTATTGATGAACTCACGAATGAAAATACGGTAATTAACTATGTAAAGAAAAATCACAACCTTCCCGATTATTACATCACCAAAAATGAGGCTAAAAATCTGGGTTGGAATCCGTCACAGGGAAATCTTTGTGAAGTTTTACCCGGAAAAGTGATTGGTGGAGATTATTTTGGAAACCGAGAAGGAAAACTTCCAAAAGATGAAAAATATTTTGAAGCTGATGTTAATTACAGCTGCGGAAACAGAAATAGTGACAGAATTGTTTTCACTAAAAATGGCGAGGTGTATTTAACTAAAGATCATTATAAGAGTTTTGAGAAGAAATAATCTATCATCATTCAAAGAGTATTTGACGAACGTATTATAAATTGATTTTAAATTAACTTAGCTTGTAAATATTTGAGATTGCTTCGTCACCTCGCTCCTCGCAATGACAAAAAAACAACTTTTTAACAATCACTGAAAACTCCTACATTTGCACATTAGAAATTTAAATAAAAAATGAATACAACATACATCGACTTTACAGAAATCGGAGATTACGAAGATTTTTATACCCAGCTTAAAGAAAAAGTAAAACTTCCAGAACATTTCGGAGATAATCTGGATGCACTTTCAGACGTTATTTCAGGCGAATTGGAAATGCCTTTGCATATCGAGTTTGTTAATATGAGTGTTGACCAGCTTGAACTATTTGAAGATCTTCTGACGACTTTAGAAGATGCAGAAGAGGAAGTTGAAGATTTTACTTTCAACTATTATCTGGAGCAGTACCAAGATGATGAGGATGAAATTGATGAGCAGTAAAAACCTGAGAAAAAATTAAAGATTTCGGCGATGCTTCGCATCGCCGAAATCTTATAAATAAAGAATCGGGCGCAGCTTTGCTGCGCCCGATTCTTTATTTAAATACCCCGAATATTATTTTCCTAAAACCTCAGTAATCGGATTACCTACATTTCCACTTGGAAACTGAATGTGTAGCAAAGCTGAAACCGTCGGTGCAATATCGGTCATATGATATTGTTTATTGCTTTCGCCATGCTTAATTCCCCATCCCATAAAAATCAAAGGAATGTGTGCATCGTAAGAATTCCAAACACTGTGTGTAGTTCCTGTTTTTGAATATGGAGGAAGCATAGAATCATGAGAAATCAGTTGAATATCACCACTTCTCTGTCTGTTGATTCCGTTGATAATTCTTTGTTTGATAGGTTCAGGAATTGTCGCTTCCTGTACTTCTGTTGTAGAAACTGCATATAAAACTGTTGGATCTTTTTCCAATTCGTGAATCGCAAATTCTTTGACATCTTCAAGTTCCAGCTTATTATCAGTCATTAATTTTCTATCGAAATAAATCTGATAATTATCAACTCCGTTGATTAATTTATCAACTCCAAACTTAGATTTCAGCTTTTCGTTTAAGCTCTTTTCCATTCCTTCACCAAAAAATCCTGTGTTGATTTTATGTTCTTTCAGGAAACCTACAGAATGCGCCCCACCGTGATCTGCCGAAACAAAAACTGTGTACTTATTTTTCCCAACTTTTCCATCCAAATATTTGAAAAATTTAGCTAAATCCTGATCCAGTCTTAAATAAACATCTTCTACTTCGATAGAATTCGGGCCAAATTTATGTCCTGCATAATCTGTTGAAGCTAAATTGATGGCTAAAATATCAGTTACCTCATCAGCTCCTAAATTTTCACCTTCTACCGAAGCTTCAGCCAGTTTTAAAGTTAAAGTATTTCCAAAAGGCGTGTAACGGATGTTGTCTTTTTTAGTTTTATAATCTTCAGCCAAATTATTGTAAGGGAAAACAGGAGTTTTTGAACTTCCTAAAAGCCCTTCCCAAGGAGAATTATCGGGCGAACTTTCTGTGTATTGATTGATAGGTAATAAAGTATTCCAACCATTTGCGACCAACTGATCAGGAAAATTTTGAGAATTGAAGTTCTTCACCCATTGAGGCAAATCATTCATATACCAAGTGCTTGTAATAAAATCTCCGGTAGAATCGTCAAACCAATATGCTCCATTTGGCGTGTGACCAGCCGGAAGAATTGAAGCTCTGTCTTTCAAAGAAACTCCAACTACTTTACCCTGAAAATTAGTCGCTAATCTCAGTTCGTCTGTAACCGTTGTAGACCAAAGATTCTTCGGAGAGTGGCTCCCTACTTTTACGTTAGTTGTACCTACAGGCTGTGTATTTTCATCGGTTGTACAGTACACATTTTTTCCGGTTTCTTTATCTGTCCAGTCATTTCCGGCAATCCCATGAATTGCAGGAACCGAGCCTGTATAAATAGAAGTATGTCCCAAAGCAGTTACTGTAGGAACATATGGAATATGTACATTATTTAAAGAATATCCTTTATTTAAAAGTCTTTTGAAACCGTCATTTCCATACTTGCTGTAATATCGGTAAAGATAATCCCACCTCATCTGATCGATAACCAAACCTACGACCAATTTGGGTCTATCAACCTGATTGTTTTTATTTTTCTGAGCATTGATTGTAATTACAGACAGCAATGCAGCTGCAGCAATTGAAATTTTCCTAAACATTGAATAACTTTTTAGTGCCACAAATTTACGGGTTTTGAAAGTTTTGGTGTGTGAAATTTTGATTAAATTTCATGAAGCCCACCTTTCATTTGATAAGATTTATTTTCTCATTTTTATATTGAAAATCTAATATAAATGTAGTTTCGATACTGATAAAACAAAATTTTCAACTTATTGATTTTAATTATTTCCCAAATGACAAATATCTGTTATCTTTAAAAATTACTTATCCTCATGAAAAAAACATCAGTTCTTCTTATCTTTTTTCTATTTCAACAATCCGTTTTCGCTCAGAAAGACCAGTATTATGACTTCATCAAAACCTGGAATTTCATTAAATATTATCATCCCGATCTTGCAAGTGGAAAGATAAATGCCGACAGTTTGTTTTTGGTGAACGTAAAAAATATCAGTTCTCAAGATGATTTTAATTCTATAGCCAATAAATTAACTACAAAACTCAATAAAAAATTTACAACTTCTGCTCCGGCCGAAACATCGCAAGACGTTCTTTCAAAAAATCAAAATTTCGACTGGTTTCAGAAAAACAGAAAAGTAAGCTCTGAAAATAAAGATTTACTCAATACCATTTACAAGCATCGGTACAATTTTGAAAACCTTCCAAAAGGAAAATTGGTAAGCGAGGAGAAAAAATATCCATTTGCTAAAGACGAAAATCTTCCGCAAGAATATCGTTTATTGACTTTAGCTAAAATTCAGGGAGTTGTAGATTACCTTTTTCCACATAAATATTTGATGGATAAAAATTTTGATACGTTCTTTAAAAATATGCTGGATGAAAGTCTTACAATAAACACCCGAAAAGATTTTGAGATTATTCTGGCAAACCTTGTTTCTAAAATGGAAGACAGCCATGCCTTCAAATTCTATCGTGAACTCAACTACAGAAACGATTTTTTGTTTAACGCTTCTTACTACTCTCCTTTCGATTATAAAATTGTAGACAATTATCTCTTGGTTACCGACATCGTATTTCCAGAGATTTGTACAAAAGCAAACATCAGAAAAGGAGATCACATCACAGAAATTAATGGTAAAAAAATATCCAAGATTATCGATGAGAAAAGCAGGTTACTTTCCGTTTCTAATCGTGAAAAGTTAATATATGAACTTTCATCCTATCAAAACAATCTTATTTGGTCAGACAATTCTCCACAGAAATTATTAAAGGTAAAATCTGGTAATAAAACATTTACGACAAATATCGAACTTGTAAACACTTTAGATAAAACACAGGTCAATGTACTTTCAAATTATATAAACAATAAGAACCAAAAATGGGCAACCCGAGAACTAAATAATAAAGATATTGCCTATTTTAATATTAATAACACGCTACAATTTATCAATGATGTGGATGACGATAAAATTGATGAAAAAATGGAGAGCATTATTCTAAATGCCTCAAAGAAAAAAGCAATGGTTTTTGACATGAGAGGTTATCCGGATTGGGGTGGATTTATTTTTCATTATGTGTATAAATACTTTTCACCTTCCGAAAATTATTTCTATAAATATTACGCTCCCAATCTTAAAAACATTGGCACTTTTGCTTATCTGAAAGATTCTTATCATTACTTCCCTGAAATAAAAAATATGCAAACGATGCCCTACTCCGGTAAAGTTTTTATTATCGTTAATCCTGAAACCCGAAGCGCAAGTGAATGGTATACGATGAGCCTACAAAAAATCTTTCCTCAATCGATTACAATTGGTCAACAAACTGCCGGTGCAGATGGCGATGTAGTAAGAGTAAATCTTCCCGGCAATTATCTTTTAGAATTTACAGGAAACGGAATTTTTTATCCTGATAATTCGCAAACCCAACAAATAGGAGTCAAAATTGATGAAGTCATTAAATATAAAGATCAGGATTTCTTAGATAAAAAAGATTTGGAATTTGAGAGGATTTCAAATGCATTGAAATAAGTATTGCCTCATTTTTCATTTACAATTTAACATAATTTTAAACTTTTTTCATCTTCTTTAGCACCAATTTTGCTACCACAACAAGGCAGAATGATGCCTCTCAACCTATTGAATTATGAAGAATACGCTTTTAACGAGTGCTTTGGCGGTGCTTACTTTGTGGTCGTGTAGTAAGAAAAATGAAGATCCAGATGTTTCTCAGGAAACAGTAAATGCAAATCCAGCTGAGCATGAATATTCATCAGAAGCGATTTCAGATACGGGCTATAATATCAGCAAAATTCCTGTTACTGATAAATTTCACGGAACGTTTCCTTATTTCCAGCTTCCTCAAGGATATACTTTCACCGATCCAAATTCTTATCAGGGAGACGGACAAACCAAAGATTTTGATAAAGAATATTTCTACGATCACGGTTCATATACTTCAATGGAAGGCAAGACGTACAAAGCCGAAATCAGGATTTCTGAAGAATTTAAAGACAAGAAATTTTCTCCGCTTGAAATTCAGAAAAGTTTTGATGAATTAATTAAAAACGTAGGAGGTATAAAAATCAACACTGGTGAACCTTTAAGAGACGGTGAAGAAGAACGTATAAAAAAGGAGGATCCGGAAGCTTATAATTTAGGCTACATGCACTCTTGCAACAACTGGAAAAATGTAAATACCTACATTATCCGAACGGCTGAGAAAACAGTTTTTGTACAATATAATCTAGGAAAAGACCAAACCAGCATCACTATTTTAGAAACAAAACCTTTTGAAAATAAAATGTCGATTGTGGATGAAAAACCAAAAGCAGATTCTTTAGATAAAAAGAAAAAGTAACTTTTTAAAATACCCAACACAACCTTTGTATATTCTTGCAAAGGTTTGTTTATTTTTCAAGCACAATCTTTACAAATCCCCGTCAGAATACAATTTACGCTTTCGACTAAATAGCCCTTTTCTAAAGAAAACTGAACTTCATTCGGTAAACATTCTATCGTTTCACATTTTGTACATCTGAAATGAAAATGATGATCTGCCAGCTTTTTTTCTTCACATTTTATACAAACAGCAAAATACTGCTTTCCGTCTTCTGCGACAATTCTATGAAGAATTCCGTCTTCACAGAACCGATTGAGAACACGGTAAATTGTAGCACGATCAATACTGATATCAACTTTCTGCATCACTGCATCTGAGCTCATCGCTTTTCGAGAACCTGCTAGAACATTCAAAACTGCCTCTTTTGTTGGGGTACTTCTTCTTATCATTTTGTTAATGCGATTATGTTGCAATAATAAAAATTTATTCTAACTTTGCCAAACTTTCCAAGTTAAAATATTTTCGTCAACTTTTAAAATCAGAAACTATGAATGAAACAGAATACGAAGTAATCATTATTGGCGGAAGTTATTCCGGGCTTTCTGCAGCAATGGCTTTAGGTAGGTCATTAAGAAAAACTTTAGTAATAGACAGCGGAAAACCCTGCAATGAGCAAACTCCACATTCTCATAATTTCTTGACGCAGGACGGAAAATCTCCCAAAGAAATTGCAGAAAACGCACGAAAACAGGTAAGTGAATACGAAACCATACACTTTCATCAAGGAAAAGTGGTTGATGCTAAAAAATCTGAAACCAGTTTTGAAATCACCACAGAAAAAGGTGAAAAATTTCATTCAAAGAAATTGATTATTGCAACAGGAATTGTAGATGAGATTCCTGACCTCAAAGGTTTTAAGGAATCTTGGGGAATATCTCTGATCCATTGTCCATATTGCCACGGTTACGAATACAAAGGCAAAAAAACAGGAATTATTGCTAATGGAGACAAAGCGGTGCATATTTCTTCGCTTGTGAAAAACTTAACCGAAGACGTTACGATTCTCACACAAGGAAAAGCCAACTTTACAGATGAACAATTAGAAAAACTGAAACGAAACAATATTCAAATCATTGAAAGTGAAATTTCTGAATTGAAGCACGATAACGGAATCGTTGAAAGCATTATTTTCTCAGATCAAACAGAAATAAAATTTGAAGCAGTTTATGGAGCTTTTCCTTTTCATCAGCATTCAGAAATTCCAAAAAATTTAGGTTGTGAGTTTACAGAATTTGGTCACCTTAAAACGGATCAGTTTCAGAAAACCAATATTCCCGGAATCTTTGTATGTGGTGACAATTCTTCGATGATGCGTTCAGTTTCAAACGCAGTGATGACCGGAAATGTAGCCGGAGCCATGGTTAATATGGAATTGGTTACGGATTGTTTTTAAATAAATGTTAAATCTTATTATCTAAAGATCTACATAGAATATTGAACTTAAAAATTACTTATCTTTAAGTTCAACATTTAAACATGATGAATAAAGATCTTTGGGAAAAAATTGAGCGGTTTGATTTTGATCATCCACCAAGTGAATATGATTTTACATTACGGTTGGCTCATGAAAATTATTGGACGCGAAATTTTACAAAACAGGCGATTTTAGAATACAAAAAATTCATGTATCTGGCTGCAGTTTCAGACATGATGGTTTCACCTTCAGAAATTGTAGATACGGTTTGGCATCAACATCTTATTTTCACCAAATCTTATTCAGAATTTTGTACGATTTTAGGAAAACAAATCCAGCATATTCCTTCGACACACAATAAGGAAGATTTTCAAAAATTTAAACTCGCCAAAGAACGGACGACAAAACTTTATGAAACTCATTTTGGAAAACAACCTGAAAGTATTTGGGATCATGCAAATCCGTATGAAAGTCTGAACCTGAAAAAATCAAACTTTAAACTGAGAACTTCATTAATTGTAGGAATAATTGCATTCATCGTTTTAAGTTTTCCACTTTATTTTTTACTGAAACCTTTATATCTCAGCATTAAAAATCCTGATTTCATTTTTTTATTTTTAGGATTAATCATAGTTTCTTTCGTGGTATTGGAATGGTATAACCGAAGAAAGTTTGCACAAGCAATCCGTTTATTCGATAAAGACTCTTTTGTATTTGATCTTCAGCCTTATGAATTAATTTATCTTAAAGACCGAAATATTTCTTCTGTAGTCAACGGAACCGTAAATGAATTGATTGATAATGGTTCGATAAAAATAAATGAAGATCAAACGATTAGCACTAACAAATTAACGTTCATACAATCACGAGAACATCAACAGGTTATCGACTTATTAAATGATCTTGGTAAAACTTCTTATCCTAATTTTTTAATTCAGTTGATTACAAAACCTGCGTTTTCAAACATCATTAAATCGATGGATGAGGTTAAAAAATATTTTATCCGGTCAAAGGTTTTCTCCCATTTATTCGTTCTGAATTTTATTGTTTTTCTAACATTAATTATGTTCGGATTTCTAAGAATTGTCACTGGAATTTTACGCGACAAACCCGTTTTGCTCATAAGTTTTGCTGTTGTTATTCTCATTTTTATGATGATAGGATACTTACTCAAATTAACCAATTTATTTAGTTCTAAAATTTTACCCGACTTATACAAAACCGCTATATTGCCAAAAAAAAACACCGACAACAATTGGCAATGGAGCTATTTTCTTTTAGGAACAGCCGTTTTAACAACTTCTTTTGTTCCTTTAACTGCCAAATCAACTTATGACGGTTCAGGTGGCGGTTGCGGAACCTTATCATCATCAGATTCTTCTTGTGGCGGCAGCTCGTGCAGCAGTTGCGGAGGTTGTGGTGGAGATTAATTTAATTTTTAATATATATGAAAAAAACACTTTCACTTTGCTGTATAGCTTTATCATTATTAATTTTTTCCTGCAAATCGGAGAATAAGAAAACTGAAAAACAAATAACAGCAACAGAACAAATCACTCAGCCGAAAACCGAAAAACCAGCTGACAAAAAGGAAATTCAGGATATTGATTTTTCAGAATACAGCAAACTTGCTCCGATTGAACTGAAGGAATCTAAAAGTAAAAATGTTTTCAAAAAATACGGTACAGAATTCAGTGGAAACTGTTATGCATGTGATTTAGCAGTGTTTAAAATCAACAAGAAAAATTTTGATATTGTAAATGTATGTGATGATAATGATTTTAAAAGATTTAAAGACTTCAAATATGAAAAATCTGGCAATATCTTAAAAATTACAACTTCAGAAACAACTTTTATCTTTACGAAAGTTGAGAACGAACCCATTTATCAACTAACATTTGAAGGCAAAAAACCTGACTTAAAAAATAAAAGAATATCAGAATTCTACACTCCTGAAACATTGATTGAAAAATTTGAAGAACATGATTGTGGAGATTTTGAGGGGTGAAAATAAGTAAGACTATTAATTCATATAGTGACAGTGAAAGACAAGCTTTGAAAGCGAAAATTACGAATATTTCTGTAAAGTAATTTCATTAAGTAAACGTCATATAAATTAGTGACAACTTCTCAAAAACAATTTACTTTAAACTTTAGTAACTAATAATGAGATATTTAAAGATATTTTCTATCATATCGTATTCATTAATTATGCTGATTGGACAAATGATACCAATTCCTTTTATCTTATGGTTATTTACTGTGTTTGATTTTGGAAATATTGATCAACTTTTTGTGCATTTTTAGGTATTGCAGGAGTTATTCTTAGCTTTATAAAGAGTAAGTATCCTGCCTTAATTTCGTTAATCAGTTTTATACTTATGATTTCAGCAGTTGCAAGCCGGCTCATGTACGTTTCTATTGAAGCTTTAAATTATCCCGCTTTTACAATTCCATTTTTTATATTCATAACAACTCAAATAATATTGATATTTCTAAACATAAGAACTAAAAATAAATCAAATCTTATAAAATAAATTTTAATAGAAATCTAACAAAAAAAAAATCCGCATCTTACGATGCGGATTCTATTTATATAAAGTCTAATCAATTAAAACTTCAAATCACCATTTACTTCTCTTACTGCTTGTGCAGCTTCAGCAAATTTAGCTTTTTCTTCTTCAGTTAAAGAAATTGTTACGATGCTTTCAACACCGTTTTTCCCGATAATTGCAGGAACACCTAAACAGATATCGCTTTCGCCATATTCTCCGTCAAGCATTAATGAACAAGGGATCATTTTCTTTTGGTCACAAGCGATTGCCTGAACCATTACAGAAACTGCCGCACCTGGAGCATACCAAGCTGAAGTACCTAATAATTTAGTTAATGTAGCACCACCAACTTTAGTTTCTTCAATTACATAATTTTGTTTTGCTTCGTCAAGGAACTCAGTTACAGGAACTCCGTTTCTTGTCGCTTTGCTCAATAAAGGAAGCATTCCTGTATCACTGTGAGCAGCGATTACCATACCGTCAACATCAGAGATTGGAGCTTCTAAAGCTTCAGCCAATCTGTATTTGAATCTTGCAGAATCTAAAGCACCACCCATACCGATGATTTTGTGCTTAGGAAGACCTGAAGTTTTGTGTACCAAATAAGCCATTGTATCCATTGGGTTAGAAACCACGATTATGATTACTTCCGGAGAATTTTTTACTAAGTTTTCAGTAACTTCTTTTACGATTCCCGCATTGATACCGATTAATTCTTCTCTTGTCATTCCCGGCTTTCTTGGGATACCAGAAGTGATTACTGCTACATGGGAACCTGCTGTTTTGCTGTAATCTCCTGTTGTACCGGTAATTTTTGTATCAAATCCGTTCAAAGATGCAGTCTGCATCAAGTCCATTGCTTTTCCTTCAGCAAAACCTTCTTTGATATCTACTAAAACTACTTCTGAACAGAAGTCTTTCATTGCGATGTATTCTGCACAACTTGCACCTACAGCGCCTGCACCTACTACAGTTACTTTCATAATATATTGATTTATTGTTTTTAATTGGCATTATGGAACTTTACAGTTTCATAATACTTTTTTATTATTTATTTTGTTAGTTTAATTTTTGCTTCCCAAATGTACAAATTCCCGAAAAATTGAGCAATCTTTCGGGAATTTTAATTATTATTTAAGGAAATTAATTAACGTTTAGTAAAAACGTATATAATTTTTTAGCTCCTGACAATACCTGGTTGTAGTTTTCTTCAGTAACTTCAGTATCCAAAACTTCTTTAAAGTTTTTCCACATCGGTCCTGTATTTTCCTGATAACATCCGAAAAAGTTGAAAGTTACATCATCAAAACCTTCAGTTTTAGAAAGTTGCTTTGCGATAACATTTCCACCCAAAGTAGAACCTTCAATGACATACATTGCTCCTAAAGCTTCATGTTCATTCGCCAATTCAAATTCGTGAGAAGCTGTTTGGTTTTCTAAAGCTAAACTTGCTAAATCTTTTTCGATTAAAGGAAGCTTTACTCTTTGATCTAACTGAAGTTTTTCAGAAAAATTTTCAGAAAGGTTGTTGAATATTTTATTTTCACTGTGAAGAAGCATCAAATAATTGGTGTTGATTATTTTTTTGTAATCTTCTAAAGTGAAAGTTTTATTAAAAATTTTCTCAGAATTAAAAAGCTTTTCGGCAGCATCGTGATACTCCGCCGTATTTTGTTTTAGATATTCAGATACCATATTTTTGTTTTAAAGTTGCACAAATTTAGGTTTTTGAAACGTTAAAATAAAACAAGTTCCTTCTTTATTACTCTCATAATCTACGTTTCCGCCCAATCTATTCATAATTCTGTGAACAATCGAAAGCCCTACTCCATTTCCCTTGAACTTTTTGGCATTATCCATACGGTTGAAAATTTTAAACATTTTATGCTTATTTTCTGCAGGAATTCCGATACCGTTGTCTTTGATACGGTAGATAATTTTGTCTCCGGCTTCTGTTCCTTCTATTTCGATAATCGGCTGTTCCTGATCTGATGAATATTTTACTGCGTTATTAATGATGTTTAAAAATACCTGATGTAGCATCGTTTTATCCGCCAAAACTTCAGGACATTCTTTAATCACTACCATACTTTTTTGGCTATCGTACGTGATCTTTGCATTCTCCGTAATCTTACGAATGGTGAGATTGGTTTCGATGGTTTCCAGCTGTATTTCGCTGTGTTTTGCACGGCTAAGCTGAAGTACATTCTGCATCATTTCTGCCATATTATCGATTTCGCCGATGATAGAATTGATTTTATTTTTGTCTTTGTCTTCTATATCCCCCAAACTATTGAGCAGCATCTGTGCATTCAGCTTCATTACCGTAAGCGGAGTTCCCAAATCATGCGAAATCGTATAAGAAAAACTGTCTAGTTCCTCATTTACTTTTTTCAGCTGATCATTCAGCTTTTTTATGGTAATATATTGTTTATGCGAAGTTTCAAAGATAAGATCACGGATAAGGTGTACCGCAATCTGGTTTTTAGAGCTCCATCTTTTTGATTTTCCCTTTATATTTTCAGTGAAAACCTGAAAAGATTCTCTTGGTGATATGGTTCTTATTTCCTGACCGTTTTTTGAGAAAGTTTCAATCTTTTTTTCAGGATTTCCTGCCCAGCTGATGTGCTCGTCAAATTCTTTTCTGAACCATATCAAAATTTCTTTCTTACTACGCTCAACAAAATAGATGATGATTCCTGCAGTATCCGAATTTAAGCCTAATTCGGCTCCATAATCTTTCAGAAAACGATTACTTATAAAGACATTTTCTGAGGTATTTTCGTATGCCCAGTTTACAATTTTATTAATAATTTCGCGCTGAGGCGTAGCTCCGTCCGTAATAATTTCATTGTCCGAAATAATTGCCAATCCATCAGCCTTAGGCATAAGTCTAAGCTGAGATTTATTAAATTCTAATGACTCGAATAAAGTGCCGTGCTCTAAAAATTCAGACTTAAGCGCATACAATTTTTCATTAAGATCAATTCTGTATTGTAATTCTTTTTTAGATTTAAAAGAAGAATAGGCATTAGATGCCAAAACAGTAAAAATTCCAGCCTGTACACGATCTTCAAGATCTATATGTTTTGGTTCAGAATTTTGACAGGTTACCAATCCCCACAATTCATCATCAATAATAATTGAAATACTGAAACTTGATGAAGCTCCGGAGTTTTTGATGTACTGACCATGTATGGGAGACATTGCTCTGGAAGCCACAAAAGTAAGATCTATATTTTTTCCGCTTCGGCTGAGAATACGCACCGGCTCTGAGTAAACATTAGAAAATATTCTTTTTCTTTTCTTTTTATAAAGCTCACGCGCCTGTCTCGGAATATCGTGTTCAGGATAATGAAGTCCTAAATAGCTTTCCAGATGACTGTTTGTTTTTTCTGAAATCACTTTCCCGGAACCATCATTCATAAATTTATAGACCATGATCCGGTCATAATTGATGATATTGGAAACTGTATTGAGCAATTGATCCCAGATTTCCTGTTCGTTATCGATAATATAAAAATTATCATATTTATTGGTAATGCGCTTCTGATGGTTTTCAGAAACTGCTTCAAACTCGAGGAAAATATAATCATTCGCTCTGAAAACCGAGAAGTGATATTGTTTTTCGGCGATTACAATTTTGTCGAAGTAGGTTTCATTTTCTCTTTTTGAAAGAAACCCTGCATCTTTGAAAATGTCTGAATCTAATACTGTTTGAAATACTTCAGGAAACTGCGAAAGCTTTTTTCCAAAAAGATTTTCACAACGTTCTATTTTAAAAATATCCGAGATATTTTCACTGATGAAAGCAATGGTAAGAGAAGTTGTCTCGATGCCAATCAAGTATCCGAAACTTTGTATGTAGCCCGGAATATGAATGGGCTCATCATGACATTCAACAAAATTCATAATATGCTAATAAAAATCAAAGATAGCTAAATAATCCGCCAAAACAATCCTCGTGTGGTATGCGAGATTACATATACAACAATTATTAACAATAATTATGATTTATTAAAATAAATACAGAATTTAATTACTTAAATACTAATCATAATTCACAATTATTAAGAAATTAATTAACATTACAAAAATAATTTATAATATTTATTATTTACTTAACCTCTGTCACTTCCGCCTGCATGCCATTGGTTTTCAACAGATAAATATGTTTTTGTTTTAAAGAATCTAGCATCTCAATTTGTGAAATATTTCTTTCACTTACTTTAAAATTTTCTACCGGAACAATTGTAGGAGACTGCACATCATTCGTTACTTTTAACGGAAAAGAGGTTTTCCATTTAATATCATTATTGATATTTTTTATATTGAGTATCGTTCCACTTCCACCAAGATTCTGAAAATATACAGATGCATTATGATTACTGTAATCATTGCTATCAGAGCCTATCGAAACCTGTAAATAGGGGGTCGCAAAATTGTAAACATTTTCAATTCCGTAGCGAATTCCCGGTTCGAAAAACTCCAATGTTCTCACCGGACGGTAAATTTCCTCCTGAGTTTTTGGGAAAATATTCACCAGATTATCTCTTCTGATAATAAATGTTTTTGCTGTATCTTTCTGTTGATCATAAAGATATTTTGCCTGTGCAAAGCTGGATTCTGATAGAGATTCGCCAATAATTCTCTTGATTGTTATTTTGCTGCCTTCAATTTTTTCTATTTTAAAACCATAATTGTTTATGTTTCCGTAATAGTCAACATCATTCACTACAAAAAACTGATTCGTGTTTGGATTTTTAATTTCAGATTCCAAAAAGTTTAGTTTTTCAGACATTGTATTATTAAATTCAATACTGGCTTTATACTCAGTATAAAATCGTTTTCCGAAATACATTACCGAAAGATAAATTCCTAAAACCGGTAAAATCCACAATAATCTATTGGTTTTAAAACCAGTTCTTTTCTCTTTCACCACATACGTTTCAGAAAGCGAGTCGTGCCATCCTCTTTTAGAGAAAAAAGAAAGTGCATCGAACGGTATATTTCTACATAAAGTCCTCAAAAATATTGTAGACGAATTGGGAGATTCTGCTTTAGAATTAACAACTCTGGATTCCGTTAAAAACTTTCCGGGTGATGACCCAAAAAGAATCTCTGAAATCGGGTAATAAATAAGAATGAATAAGAAAATAATGGTGTACAAAGACCATCTTCCTCTAAAAAATATCTGAAGCGTTTCATTTCCGCTCAAAATACCAGAATCTGCAAGCCAATATCCTAAACTTATAATCACAGGAATCACAACTAACGACATCACCGCAACATCAACAACCCAATGAAAAAACCGCTGCCACTTTCCGGTATCGGTAACAATCGTTTTGTTCTCAGTTATTATTACGTCTATTTCTTTTCCGCTTTTAATCAGTTTCAAAACTCGATAACTTACATACAAAACGACCATTAAAGCAAGATAACCGATGATTATAGAAAATATTTGCAGAGACGTTACATCCTGCCATTTTGTAATGAAAAATTTATAAAATGTACTTTGTAAAAGCACAATAATAGCATTAAAAAAAATCACAGAAAATACAAAACCAATGAAACGTGTTTCTTTTCCTTTAGTTTTTATAAACTGCAACGAGCCAATGAACAGCAGCAGATAAAATACAAAATTCCATATATCAAGATGCTCAAATCGATTGGTAAAATCTAAATTTAATGTACTGAATGAAAATAAAATTCGAAAAATTTCAGGAATTGTATTAAACTGCGATGCTCCATTCCACACCCTGTAAAACGAATAAAAGCAACTTAAAATACCAATGAGGGATATTGCCAGCGAACTGATGGCAATAAATCTGTAGTTTTTTTCCATAAAATGATCGAAATTTATTTTAAACTAATCTCTATACTTCTTTATCAAAGTAAAGCATATAAAATTTCCCTTTCTCATCCTGCCCCTGCTCAAGCATTTTTCGATCACCATGAATGTAGATATGAAAATTTTTATCTAATTTAATAATACTTTTGAAATGTCGCTGCGTTTTTTTCACTGCCGCTTCACTGATCGGGAATTCTTCGGCGATATTGATCTGCATTTCCTGTTCGTAATCGGTTTTATAATTGTTAAAACTTTCGATTACATGCTCGTCTTTTAAGACTTCAGCAGCAAATTCATCCAGCTTGAACTCTTCTTTTTCTTTAAAGAAATTAATGGATTGGTTTAAAAAGTCAGCCTGATCCGCTTTTGAAACTTCAAATTCCTGCGGAAGCTGTTTCACGATAAAATCTTTGTAAACCATCAAAGCTTCCTGCGTATGAAAATACTCATCATCACGTTGTTTTACCTTTAAGAAATCTTCGAACCAGTAATACATATCTCCGTTTTTATTGTTGTCAACCACGGAAAGTACATAGCCACTTTCTTTATTGTTATTGTAAATCAGGGCTGCTTTATCGATTTTTGACAGACTGATTCCCTGATCTTTTTCAATTTCGAAAGACTCGTTTTTAGGGAATATCTTTAAGAAAGAGTCTCTTTTCTCGGTTTTAAAAATTCCGATTTTATCTACTCTTTCCTCGCTTTCTCTTTCGTCTTCAAAGAAAACGATAAATAATTCTCCACCCTGAACTCTAGGATTTTCTGCAGCTTCGAAAAGATGTTTTGCAATATTTTCTGCTTCCCAAAGAAACTTGGCTTTATCATCAAAAATTTCAGATACCGAACTGAAAACCGGATTGTTTACCAAATAAGAATCGCTGTAAAACTGGTAGGTTTCTTCAGTTTTAAAAGAGCCTAAAAAGTAATTTTCAAGCATTTCTACCGTGCCTTCATCCAATTGAAGTTCTTCCTGTGAAAGTATAAGTGATTCTCCGTTGATTTTATTTCCGACTCTGTGAACTACGATTTTTGTAAACATCTCTGATTTTTATGGATTGCAAATATATTTATTCTGAAAATTAAAATCGACTAATTGTATATTTATCTTTAATGAATATCCTTTAAATAGATATATTTAAAACGCAAAGATTTAATAAATGGATAAAGCTCTTTAAGGGGCAAAGATAGCAACAAGTTGCTGATTAAGCTTAAAATAATAAATTTTTGAAACCAATCTTTGTCTCAAAAATTGTGAAGATTACAAAAAAAAAATGAAGATTTTAAATTTCTTAATTCTAAGAATTTAAAATTTGACTTTAAAAATTTTCATTATACCATTTAAATGTTTCATTACTAAACAATAAAAACCAGTATCAATTAATCCAATTAAAATCAACGAATTACAATTTTAATCACTAAACAAAGAAATAAAAATTCACTAAAATAACTATTAACAATAGGCTTACCAAAAGATTTAAACTTAAAACAAAATTAACATGAAGAGTAGTTTTTTTAACATCTCGATAGAGCAATTGGTACACTTTTAGCTAATACAAGAATGTTTTGAAAAATATTTAAAATGAAGAATATTGAGAAGAAAGTAATTAATGAAAATGGGGCAATTGAACATTTAAAAGTATTCTATCCTTCATTACAAAAGGAAATAGTGCAACTTTCAGCACAAGATAACTTTGCAGGAATTATTCAGACAACAGTAGATCACCTGAAAAACCTTTTACAGGAATCGAAAATTAACATTGTGAACCACAACATTAAAATGATGGGCTGGATTTATAGAAACGGAACACAAAACGTAAAACAGATTATTGAAAATCTTTTTGTAAGATCTTTCAAGAGTTTTAAAAAACAAACCGACACTCATCAATGGGAAATGTTATATCAATACATGCCGGTAAGTTTTCAAAAGATCTATGTAAAACAGTCAAAAATGGACGAAATATTATTTAAGAGACACTAAATCAATATCATATAATTACGAAAAAATCCCGGAGCAATTGCGCTTCGGGATTTTCTTTTTGTATGAAGATAAAGCTGACTGATATTCATTTTCAAAAATATCAGTCAACTTTTTAAAACATCTTTTAAGGATTTTGATCGTATCCCGCAATCTGGATTTGAGATAAAGGAACTTGGTATAAATAATCGTTGGTTGTAATGGTAAAATTGTAGTTTAAAACAGCTGCAGCCTGATTGATGACCGCCACTCCAGTATTCCAACGTACCAAATCATGCCAATAAATACCTTCTCCTGCAAACTCTACTCTTCTTTCTTTACGAAGTGCCGTTGTGAAATCTGCTGCAGAAATTGATGTAGAAACAGCCGCAAGCCCTGCTCTCTGACGAATTCTATTCAAATAAGGAACAGCTGTACTTGTACTTCCCTGAGTATTTAAAACTTCAGCATACATCAAAAGAACATCTTCGTAACGGATGATCGGGAAATTAATTGGCCAATCGTAACGGTTGGTGATCACTTTTCCGGGCTCACGGAATTTAATGAAATAATTGGCATTGTCTACCAATCCGTTTTGTGCGATGAACTGGGTTTTAACCGTTACCGCTTTTCTTAAATCTCCCGCTTCATAAGAATTAATCAAAGATTGAGAAACTCCTAATTCACCTGAGGTAAATAAACTTCCCTGCGGATTATACAAAGGATCAGCGGTACCAAAATTTGGAGAAACATAGCTCGGCAAATAAGAACCTTGTGACAAACCTCCGCTTATATGCTGGATTTCGAAGATGTGATATTTGTTGTCATTCGTACTTTTAAACAAATCTGCATAGTTCGGTGACCAGGTAACATACTGACCTTCCCCCTGAATGACAGCAAACAAATGATCTTTTGCTTTTGCAACGTAAGAACTGTTATTTAAAGGATAACCCGATCCTGTAAGATAAATTCTACCTAACATTGCGTGAGCTGCAGACTTGGTAATCCTTCCTTTATTAGCTGCATCATGTATATTTTTCAATCCTGCTACAGAAGCCTCAAGTTCTGAAGTAACGAAGTTATAAAGTGTTGCTAGATCTGTTCTTGGTATTGCAGCCGCTTCAGTAGGACTCACGGGTTTTTCGATTAAAGGAACTTTCCCAAAAGAACGCATCAATTCAAAATAAGCATACGCTCTTAAGAAACGGGTTTCTGAACGGTATTGTTCTTTTGTTGCTTCGCTTGCAAAAGGAACATTATCAATTCTTACTAAAATATTATTGGCATACGTGACCATTTGATAGGCATCTTCCCAAAGAACTTCCATCTCTTCTGTGGTAGAATTGTCTTGAAAACGATTGATCGCGTAATAATCTCTGTTTCCGTTTTGTGAAAGTGCGGTATAATTATTAGAACGAACTTCTGATGCTAATAAGTAAAAATTCACATCATAGCCACCTCTCGAAGAAGCATTGATCATCGCCGAATACACTCCCGAAACGGCCTGTTGAATCTGCAATTCTGTAGTGTAAAAAGAGGTTTGGGTAATATTATTTTCAGGTTCAAGCATCAAATCTTCTCGGCTACAACTTATTGTTCCGAATGTTAATGCACCAAAAATCAATACTTTTCCTAAATTTTTCATATTAAATGGTGATCTGGATATATTTATTGTAGTTGTCTTCATTGTAAAAATTTTAGAAATTAAAGTTTAGGCCCATCATATACACTTTTGCATTAGGATATGCTCCGTAATCGGTACCGTCTGACTGTACAGATTCTGGGTTGTAACCACCGTAATAATGATCTTTTCTCCACACATTTTCTAAACTCACATAGAGTCTAAGGTTTGAGACCTTTAATTTGCTTACCAATTCCTGTGGGAAATTATATCCTAAAGTCACATTTTTAAGCTGAATATAAGTGGCATCATATAACCATCTTGTATCTAAAAGACCTCCTGTAGTACCATCTAATCTTGGGGTTTTACCGTCTCCAGGATCTGCATCAGAACGCCAACGGTTTGCCCAGTTCCCCATTACGTTGGTTGTGGTTCCCATTCCAGGGCGATCGATTGCACGACCTAACAAAGCGTAGCTATAACCTCCTTTCTGACCTTGAAAAAATACAGAAAGATCAAATCCTTTGTATGAAAATGTGTTGGTAAATCCCCAATAATAATCAGGAGTGGGACTACCGATGATATGACGGTCGTTTTCGTCAATTTTACCATCACCGTTAAAATCTCTGTACTTCACGTCTCCTGCAATGGCACCAGTTGTTTTCGCAACACCAGTATTATTGATATCTGCACTTGATAAAACCCCGATTGCTTCATAAAGATAAAAAGAGTTCAGTTCTTCACCGACCTGTATAACATTTGTTAAGTTACTAAAACCTGTATAAATAGGCTTGTTGTTATTCCCTAATTGCAATACTTTATTATTATTAAATGCAATATTGGCAGAAGTGTTCCACTTAAATTGACCTGTTAAGTTTTTGGTGCTTAATTCAAATTCTAAACCTTTATTCTCCACAGATCCCACGTTTCCAATAATGCTTGGAAAACCAGTTGCTAAAAGTATAGGCTCTTGAAGAAGAAGAGCTTTGGTTTTTTTAGTATAATAATCAACTGAGAGATCAATCCTGTTGAATAGTCCCAATTCAAAACCAAAATCTGATGATTGTGTTTTCTCCCAAGTTAAAATACGATTTTCAATGCTGTTTGGGACTAAACCATTAGATAAATTACCTCCAAATGAGTAATTCCCTCCTGTTAATGTTCCAAAAGACTTATAATCACCAATGGCATTATTTCCGTTTTCTCCCCAACTGTAACGTAGTTTCAGGTTGCTTAACCAAGATTGGTTCTTTAAAAATTCTTCTTTGTCAACCTTCCAAGCTCCACCAAATGCGGCAAAAGTTCCGTAAAGATTATCCCAACCAAATCTGGAAGAACCGTCTCTACGAATACTTGCAAACACCATATATTTCTTTTGGTAATCGTAATTTACACGTCCAAACAATGACGTTAACATCCATTCTGAAGCGGTATATTCTGAATTTAATACAGAAGCAGATTGCGTAAAGTTGAATGTTTTCAGATCATCATTCGCAAAACCTTTGTTACGGTTGTATTGACTAGTCGTTCTGGAATTTTCTGCACTATATCCTGCAAGGGCGGCAATACTATGACTTCCGAAAGTCTTTTTATAGTTCAATAAAGCTTCTCCTAAATATCTGTTATAATTTACCGTTCTACGGCTTCCAATACTTACCTGCCCCGGAATATTGGTCACCAAATTGAAGGTTGGAATATAGCCGTTATTGATGTTAAAATTATTAGTCGCCGCTCCTGAAATCTTAAAATTTAAATCTGGTAAAATGTCATAAGACATATACATACTAGATAACATTCTAAACTCGTTGGTGTTATTGGTTGTATTTTCTAAAGTACCAATCGGACTCACGGTAGAACCCGCCCATCTGTATCGTATATTATTCCAGAAGTTGGTATAAAGTCCCGCTCCTAATTCTGCGACCGGAACCATAGAAAGCATTTTATGTGCTTCGTTATCTTTTCCATCTACGGCAGCGCCATAACTTTGTGAATAACTTGGTCTTAATGCAATTCCCGCTTTCCATTTACTTGAGATATTAACATCAACAACAGCACTTAAATTGAATCTATTAAAACCAGTATTTAAAGCCATACCTTCCTGATCAAAATAGGCTGCCGAAATCGCATACTTCACATTACTGCTCCCTCCTCTTACCGACAATTGATAATTTTGGATAGCAGCCGGGCGATAAAAAGCATCCTGCCAATCAATATTTGCCAACTGATTAGTTCCCCATCTCGGATCTAGCATATAGTTGATGTTGGCTAAATTGTAATCGGTAGTATTGGGTAAATTAAAATATTTTGCTCTTACTTCATAACTGTCGGAAGCCGAATTACCAGGAGCTAAAGCAACCCACCTTTTATTAATTGATTCTGTTGCATAATCTATCCATTCTGCACTGCTCATGATGTCTAGCTTTTTCTCAATAGTCTGTACCCCATAATACTGAGAAAATGTAAATGAAGGTTTTCCTGAAACTCCTTTTTTTGTGGTGACGATAACGATACCATTTGACCCTCTTGAACCATACATTGCAGTTGACGCAGCGTCTTTTAAAACTTCAATCGATTGCACATCATCAGGTGAGATATTTGCCATGTCGTCGGCAACAATTCCGTCGATAACATACAAAGGTGAATTATTTGCAGATATAGAAGCAGTACCACGAACTCTAATTTCCACGGGTTCTCCAGGTTTCCCCGTTGTAGAACGAGTTTTAACACCGGCAATCTGCCCAGTTAAAGCCTGGTCTACTCTCGCAATGGGACGATCTTTGAAACTTTCTGCGCTCACTCGCCCTACAGAACCTGTAACTTCACCCTTTTTCTGAGTACCGTAAGCGATTACAACTACTTCCTCAATATCCTTGGTTTTATTACTCGTATTGGCTTTTATACTATCTTTTTCCTGTGCGAAGATAAAACCTGTGGTACTTAACAAAATACCCAAAGTTACTATAGATTTCTTCATTTTATGATTGATGATTAATTATTACTTGTTTATACTTTCTCTTAAATTAAAACGCAAGAAAAGTTAAATCTTAAAGACATGATATTTCTCATATTTTTATTTTTATAAAAGTATACTTATCGAAAATTTCAGCTATCCTGCAGTTACCTGCCCAAATATCAAACAATAGAAACACTAACAAATACCCGCTGTAAGAATCTTTAAAGCCGAAAACCATCTTAAACTAAGAAAGAAACGGGTAAGCTTAGACACGTCAATTCCATACTTCTATTGTATAATCATTAAACCAAAAACCAGTGGTCTAAAATCAAAAAAAAACATTTTACATTATTTAATAATTAATAACATAGATTCCGATTTTTGATGCAATTTTTGCTCGCTATCTCAATATTGGCTTTGTTTTTGCCAAGCAAGATGTATGAAAACAATTTTTATCGTAGAAGATGAGACAGGCATCAGAGATGCATTACAATTGCTCCTGTCATTCGAAAATTATGACGTACGTTCATTTGCTACCGTTGAAGCCTTCAACAATAGAGATCAATCGTTCGTACCGGATGTTTTTATTTTAGATGTAAGATTACCTGATGGTTCAGGTACCGATCTTTGCAACCAAATAAAAGAAAATGAGGCTACCTCAAATATTCCGGTAATGATTATCAGTGCACATGCAAAAGCAGAAAATGTAATCAACTCTTGTAATGCTGATGAATTTATATCTAAACCCTTCGATATCGATGATGTACTGGGGAAAATTGAAAAACTAACGGCTTAATATTAAATCTATTACATTATTATAAAAGCACTCTGAAGCATCTTGTTTTAGAGTGTTTTATTTTATTAAAACTTTGAAGAAACTTCGTTTATTTTCGAAGACATTGTCAGTCTTTAATTTATAAATCAATATTTTTCAATACTTTTGTGTTACGCTTTAGGGGTATTCTGAAAAGAATTGAGAGAGTCCCTTTGAACCTGATACGGCTTACACCGACGTAGGGAAAAGCAATATGTCATATTCTGAATAATGACTGTTGTTCCGGATTTTATCCTAAAGCTTTTATTGATAAAAATATTAGAATGGAAAATAATCTTTGGCACAACATCCTTCACGTAAGAAATACTTCTCCCCTCGTTCACAGTATCACCAATTATGTTGTAATGAACAACACTGCGAATGCGCTTCTGGCAATTGGTACATCACCTATAATGGCTCATGCAAAATCTGAAGTAGAAGAAATGGTTAATATTTCTCACTCATTGGTCATTAATATTGGTACAATCGATGAATATTGGGAAGAAGCCATGCTTATCGCAGTAAAAAAAGCAAATGAATTACAAAAACCCTGGATTTTAGATCCTGTTGGAGCCGGAGCAACATCTTACCGTGATTCGGTTTTAAGCAAGATACTTTATTTAAATCCAACTGTAATCAGAGGAAATGCTTCTGAAATTATTGCCCTTTCAAAAGCCAGTAAAACGATTACAAAAGGAGTCGACAGCACTGCCAAAAGTAATGAAGCTGTAGAAGCTGCCAAAACATTGGTCAAAAATCACAAATCGATAGTTTGTATTTCAGGTGAAACCGATATTATCATCAGTGATAATCAAGAAATCCATTTAAAAAACGGCCATCCAATGATGACCAAAGTTACCGGATTAGGTTGCACTGCAACTGCGCTGATTGGTTCTTTTATCGGAGTTATTGATAACAAAACAGAAGCTATTATTGCAGCAATGAGTTTACTAGGAATAGCTGGAGAAATAGCAGCTCAACAAAGTGCAGGTCCGGGAAGTTTACAGCTCAATATCATTGATAAACTGTACAATATTACAGAAGAAGAATTTTCGGCTCATCTAAAAATGATAAAGCAATGATCTTAAAACCTTCATTTCCTTATCAGCTGTATTTGGTTATTTCTGAGAAAGATTGTTTGGGGAAAGATTTTCTTGAAGTTGCAGAAAAATCAATTTTGGGTGGCGTTGATATTATTCAGCTGCGTGAAAAAAACACCTCAACAGAAGATTTTCTTCGGAAAGCATTCGCATTAAAAGAGATTACCGAAAAATATAATATTCCACTTATTATTAATGATCATTTTGAGGTTGCTGAAAAAATTGGTTCGGCAGGAATTCATGTCGGGAATAACGATAAATCTCCATCAAGTCTCAGAAATGAATTGTTTTTTAAAGATAAAATAATTGGATATTCTATTGAATATTTAAGCCAACTTGAAAATGTAAACACAGAATTGTCAGATTACCTGGGAATCAGTCCCATATTTAGCACCGACACCAAAAAAGATACAGTGACAGAATGGGGATTGGATGGTTTATCAAAAATAAGATCTCTTACAGAAAAACCACTTGTTGCCATCGGAAATATCAATTCCTACAATGCAGCTTCCATTATAAAAGCGGGAGCCGATGCATTAGCTGTTGTATCTGCGATTTGCAGTGCCGAAAATCCTGAAAAAGCAGCGTACGAAATTAAAAATGAAATAGTAAAATGAAAAAATATACTTATCCTACCGTTCTTACGATTGCCGGTTTTGATGGCAGTGGCGGCGCAGGAATACAGGCAGATATCAAAACGTTTTCAGCTTTGGGATGTTATGCAACATCTGTACTTACTGCACTTCCGGTTCAAAATACAATGGGCGTAAGAAAAATATATCCTATTGCAGTGGAAGCTATTGCAGATCAAATAGAAACTGTACTCGACGACATTTTCCCTAATGCCATAAAAATTGGAATGGTGCATACTTCTCAATTAGTTGAAACCATTGTGAAAACTTTAAGTAAATATCCAAAAATCCCCATTGTATTTGATCCTGTCATGGTTGCTACCAGTGGACATCGCTTGATTGAAGAGGAAACCATTCAAACTATCGTTGAACAATTATTTCCCATCGCAGAAATTATTACCCCCAATATGGATGAAGCTTCAATATTGGCACAAATGGAAGTGAAAACGTTAGAAGATATGCAGATTGCCGGTGAAAAAATTTTAAGATCAGGCTGCAAAAACATCCTTCTCAAAGGTGGTCATCAGGAATTACCCACTGTAACTTCATTATTGTTTGAAGAAAATGGTAAACAATCTACTTTTGAAACCATAAAATTTGAAACAAATAACACCCACGGTTCCGGGTGTACCCTTTCCTCGGCAATTGCTGCTTTTATAGCAAGAGGTGAAGAGTTGTCTAAGTCAGTTGAATTAGCGCAGGAATATGTTTTTGAAGCTATTAAAAACGGAAAAGATGTTGTCGTCGGAAAAGGAAATGGTCCTCTTAATCACTTTTTTAATCCCCATAAAATAATTAAAAATGAATTGGTCTGAATTAACCTGGAAACAAACTGAAGAACGGTATCAAGCTATTCTTACCATGCCTTTTGTTGCCCAATTGGCAGATGGAAGTCTTCCCAAAGAAAAATTTCAGTTTTACATGGCTCAGGATTCTTTATATCTCGAGCATTTCGGAAGAGCATTGGCATTGATTGCAGCAAGAGCACATGATATTAGCAACACCTTACAATATCTGAAATATGCAGAAACTGCAATTATCGTCGAAAACGCACTTCATGAATCTTATTTCAAAGATTTTGGCTTAAAAGATAAAGGTACAATGCAACCTGTCTGTCATCATTATGTGCATTTTCTTAAGAGTACCGCTGCACTCGATTCTGTTGAAATAGCGATGGCAGCAGTATTACCCTGTTTTTGGATTTATAAAAAAGTAGGTGACCACATTTACAATACCATAAAGTCTGAAAATAATCCTTATCAAAAATGGATTGAAACGTATGGCGGTGAAGAATTTGCAGAAGCCGTACAACAGGCAATTAGTATCTGCGATGAGGTAGCAGCTTCTACAACTCCTGCCATTAGAGAAAAAATGACAGAAGCATTTTTAACCTCATCCCGAATGGAATATTATTTCTGGGAAGCAGCGTATGATAATAAAATCTGGATTTAATTGTAATAAAAAATCAGCATTGTGTCCCGTCCTAAAAATCCGATACAGATTAAGGGTCAAAAATAAATAATTTAAATCGAAGCAAAAACGTTTTTGCTTCGGTTTTTTGTTTTGTAG
>NZ_FUZE01000035.1 GCF_900168205.1 Chryseobacterium balustinum | reverse complement strand
TTTTTCGGTGCTGCCATAATTAAAATTACTCTTTTTATGAAAACACTCCTTAACTTTTTAATATCTAATGTCTACTTTTTGCTGACGATTTACAATGAACAAATTTTTAATAAATTTTAAATTTTTATACACCTTAGCTTTTTTATTTTTAGGATTAAGCTATAGTTATGCCGAAGGGGCAAAAGATCTATATCCAGCTACGGCAATAGGAAACCGAGCATTTTTGGCGAGCGGAACTGGAGTGAGTTCAGCTAGTTATCCGTATACTAACTCTGGAACACATTATGCTTATGTGAAAAGCGGTGAAACAATTCATGCGGCTTCTAGTGCCCAAGGAATAGGTAGTGGTAGAATAGTACTTACCGCACCAGATGGTACAGTATATACAAGTGCAGCCAATGCAATAGGTCAAATTCCTAATAGAACTGCAGAGCTTGCTGGTCCTAGTTCAACGGGAGCTACAGTTGGTAATACATATTCTACTTTTAATAGAGTAGCTACAAATGCCCAAGTGGGGATTTGGAAAATTGAATTCATTGCACCTAGCAACTCGCAAGAAACTCAAACTGATATCGCTGCAACCGGCAATTGGGCTCAAGGAACTACTACTGCAAATATCGCAGCTTGGGATGTATCGGTTAGAAATTCTACAGGATGGATAAATGGAAGGGTTTATGCCAACCAGTTTAATTTTATAACTAGTTCTAGCTTTACAGCAGCTAAATCTTTTTATGGTAAAAACTATGTACTGACGAAAGACGGATATATCTATCGTGTAAACAATAATGGCTCTAATGGGATCGCTTTTATTTCGTATGTTAATTCTAAAGGTTTTGTAGATATTAATAATAAACAAAGCTACAAAAGTGCAAATACTTCATCCATTACCACTATCACTCCTACTAATCCTACAAAAAGTCAAGATCCTAGAGACGTAGATGGCCCTATGGGATTGACTCATAAACTGTTTTATAATTTACCAGCAACTGATTTACCCACATCTTCTAACAGTAAAGCAGTGCCAGGTGGTGTTTCTACGTGGCTTAAATCTCCCAGATCAACAGCTACCGCTAGTAATATAACATTTTCGGGAGTAGACGGTACAGTAGGACAAATGGGAGAAAAAGGGGGCAATATTATTTTTGATTCAGATGCTCATGGTACGTATGTCGTTCTTATTGAAAGCAATAATCCGAGTATAGTTTTTCCTTCAAGAACATTAACAGGAGATTCTGAAATGGGAATTAATACTGTTTTTTGGGATGGAAAAGATGGTAGTGGAAATAACCTGCCCATTACAGGCGATATTCCTGTTAAAGTAAGCGTTACTTTAAAGGGAGGAGAAGTTCATTTCCCTTATATCGATATGGAAATTAACCCACAAGGTATCATTCTTGAATTACTAAAAGCAGATCTTTCTGTAGAAACTGATGTTGTGTATTGGGATGATTCCTCAATTACGGGAGGTCTAACAACGGAAAAATCTAATCCTACTACCAACTTAGCAGGATTAAGCAGCAATACCTATGGACACAAATGGGGAACATATACAGCTGTGTCAGGATCAGGTAACAGTGGTACAGGTAACTATAGTTTTGGTAATGAAAAATCAATGGATACCTGGTCTTATGTTCAAGGTTCAAAAGTTACTAAAACGACCAGTGTAAATATAAAAGTGGCAGACCTTAAAGTTTCATCAATTACTACTGATAAAAGCAATTTATCAGCAGGCGATACTTTTAATATTCAAGTTAAAGTAAAGAACGACGGCCCAGACGGTGTTACCGGAGCACCTTTTAGCTTCATACTTCCTGCCGGCTTCGAAGCAAACGGAACCCCGGTTTTCGCAGGTAACAACTGTGGGAGTCAAGATTTAGGAATTACTTATAATGCAACAACAAGAATTTATTCTTCAAAATTAGCTTTGCCTAATGGTTGCGAGATTACCTATTCTTTCCCTGTAAAATTAAGTACTACACCTCCTATCAACGGAAGCAAAGATTTTACAGCAACCATATTGCGACCTAATGATGTTACCGATCCTGATGCAACCAATCAAGATCTCAATGTTCCTCCCACAGATCCTTTCTATGAATGTACTAATAACGGATTGGGTGGAGCTTGTAATAACATTAAATCTGTTGTGGTTACTTATTTCAACAATCCTTTTGCTTGTAATGACAACATGTATATGTCTCAAAACAATCCAACACAACTGAATACAGTTAATACGACTAATCTAACCAATTTACAATTTTCTCCATTGGGGGCTAATTCAGGGATGAATTTTAATGCGATAGGTTATAATGCTATAGATAATCATATTTATGGTATTAAAAACAACACTGGTGAGCTTATAAAATTTGGCTCTGATGGTTCTTTTATTAACTTAGGTACTGTTTCAGGTTTACCAATCAATGTAGAATATAATGCTGGTGAATTTGATTTGGCTGGTAATTTATACGTAAAGCAAGGTGGAGCTGGAACCACACTTTATAAAATTAATGTAAGTACAAAAACAGCTACTTCTATAACATTGACTAATAATATTACGGTTTTAGATTTTGCATTTAATAAAAATGATAGCAATCTATATGCTGTATTAGATAATATTGGGCCTGCTCAAAACGGTATGTTGATTAAGGTAAGTCTAGCTGGTACAGTGACCAATATTGGCGCAGTAGACCCTACATTAAGTTCTTTTGGAGGAATGATTGGCGCTAATGGAGAAATCTACGGTTTCTTAAACTCTGGTGGATTTTATAAATTTGACATCACAACTGGTACTCGAATCAAGTTATCAGTTTCACCCTCTTCATCGATTAATGATGCTGCACATTGTCCTAGTTCGCCCATCAAAGAATTCTATTGCTACAACCCAGCCGTTACCACTGGTACTGCCCAAGATACAAAAGTAGGAATTACTTTACTAAAAAGAGCGAGTTCTCAAGATTCGGATAATTGGCCAATGGTAAGAAAAGGGGCGTTTATGGCTTTAGAATCAAATACCCAAGGTTTTGTACCGACTAGAATAGCGAAAGCTAACTTAGGAAATATAACAAAACCACAGGAAGGAATGATGGTATACGACACCACAGACAAATGTCTGAAAATCTATACGGGTACAGAATGGAAATGTTTTAGTACACCTAGTTGCCCATAATTATTCTCGGTTTTTTAAGTGATCTAATAGTTGATTGATGATGAAGTATCATGAGTCGACTTTAGAACTTATTTTTTAATTTCAAAATTATATTAAAATGAAAAAAACAATCATATCATTATGTTTAATGATTTCCGGAATGGCTTTTTCCCAGGTCATCATCGGGAACGATATTGGTACAGCCACAGATAAAACTTCGGTTTTACTAGAGTTTGCCAATACTAATGACAGAGGAATTGTGCTTCCTTATCTACGAACGATGCCTGTTGCTCCTACAGAAGGAACTATTATTGTAGACGCAACAGATCCTACTAGGGCTAAAATAAAATATTACAATGGCACTTGGAAAGATTTGAGTAGCGGCAATGAAGCAGATATAAGTTCGGTACTTACAAAACAACCTATAGTAACCGAAAATAATACAGTAGGAACGATTATAGGATCAGATCAGACCTCAGCAACAGGAGGAGCTTTGGTCTTAGAATCTTCCAATAAAGCGATGATCTTACCACAGGTAACCAGCACAGATGCCGTCATCAATCCTGCCCCTGGAATGATGGTTTATATAAAAGGAACTAACAAAAGATTAGCAGTTTTCAACGGGAGTAAATGGACTTTTTGGGCACCGTAGATTCTAAAAATATACAATGATGATAGAGACTACCCATATCGGGTAGTCTTTTTTGTTTATCTATTTTTTGTTGTAATGACAAAAAGTAGGGATTATCGTGTTTGAAAGCTTATAATTGTGTTTATAAATAAAAATTTTATACAGGTTATTTGTATAAATATTATAATGATATTTATTTATTTTTAAATAATTTTGCGGCTAATATGATGAAGAATATTATTCCTGATAATGAGATAGAAAGATTGAGAAAATTAGAATTTTTTCATCTCTTGAACTTAGGCAAAGACCCTCAATTTGATGTTTTTGCAGAAACTGCATGTCTGATTGCTGATTGCCCTGCTTCTTTAATCGCGATCATGGAAAGTGAGACGCAGACCATTCAAAGCTGTATAGGTCTTGAAATCGATTCTGTAGCGCGCGAGAATACGGTTTGCCAGTATTCGATAGCAAGCGGAGAAGTGGTAATTATTAATGATACGCTTTTAGATGACAGAACTCAGAATAATCCATTAATTTTGCAAGGAGGGATACGATTTTATGTAGGGATACCTTTTATTGACGAAGAAGGCTTTGCATTAGGAACAATCTGTGTGATTGACTATAAGCCCAGGACTATAACAGACAGTCAGGTCACAGCACTCAAAAAGCTTGCAGATGTTATTTTGAATCTTCTAAAGGTAAAGAGAAAGACAATTTATGCAGAGTATTTTCAGCAGCTCTTCAATATATCTAATAATCTGATATGTGTTTTAAATGAAGAACTGAAACTTAAAGATTTCAATCCTGTAGTAGAAAAGATCTTTTCGTTCAAGAAAGAAGAAACGATTGGGCTTGGTTTCAATCAGATTTTTGGTGAAGGCAATAAAGACTTTTCAATGCTTAAAAATTTTCCTGAGAATGGTCAGGAAGTATCTTTTACTACTTCTACAGTAATTGAAGACGGCAGTTCTGTGGTTATAGAATGGTTGTTGAAGCCCAATCAGGAAATTTCTGAAATTTTCTGCTTCGGCATCAACATTACTGCACAAATAGAGGAAAAACGTCAATTGGAAAGCTCAGAGAGACGCTTCAGGAGTTTCTTTGAAAATGCCATCGGTTTGATGAGTATGCATGATATGGAAGGCAACATTCTCGCTGTTAATGAAAAAGGTAGAGAAACATTGCATTATTCTATAGATGAAGTAAAGAATTTAAACCTTAGAGATCTTATTCCTGAGCATAGTTGGCCTTCTTTAAACCAGTATCTTGATCGGATTAATAAAAACAAGGAGGATTTCGGAACCATGATTCTGAAGGCAAAGAATGGGGTAGAGCAGATCTGGATGTATCACAACCTTGTTGAGATAGACGAGGAAGGAAAGCCTTACACAGTGAGCACTGCATTGAACGTCACCGAAAGAATGACCTTAGAGAAAGATCTGATTCACACGAAAAAAATGCTAGAACAGACAAGTTCTGTAGCTCAAGTAGGTGGTTGGGAAGTAAATTTAAAAAAAGACACGGTATTCTGGTCTCAAAGTACCAAAGAAATTCATAAGATAGGTAAAGATTTTCAGCCTAATTTAGAAAATGCCATTGGTTTTTATAAAGAAGATAGCAGAGAAAGAGTTAAATTTTTATTCAACAGAGCGGTAACAAAAGGAGTTTCATATGATGATGAATTTCAGCTAGTGCGTAATGATGGTGTTACAATCTGGGTAAGGGTAAAAGGAATTCCCGAATTTGAAAATGACGTTTGTACAAGGGTTTATGGGATCATTCAGGATATTGATGTATTCAAAAATATGTTCCTCGATATTACTAAAAAAGAAGCAATGATGCAATCGTTCGTAACTTATGTTCCGGTTGCCGTGGCGATGTTTGATAAAGATCTTAATTATATTTCTGTAAGCAGCAGATGGAGAGAGGAATTCAGAATGGATGAGGCTGAAATTATAGGAAAGAATCTTTTTGTGGTATCACCAAACATTCCTGAAGAACGAAAAGAAATTTATCGTGCTGCTTTGCAAGGTAAAACTTATATAAATGAAGATTTTGCCATCAGTATTGAAGGCAAAGAAGAAATTCAGCATTTCGAATTTAAGGTGGGACCATGGTATCTTTCAGACAATGAAATCGGAGGGGTGATTGTCTCTGTACAAAATATTACCAATTCTGTACATACCAACGAAGAACTTAAAAATGCAAAAAAAATGGCCGATATCGCAAGTAAGGCAAAATCAGAGTTCCTTGCGAATATGAGCCATGAGATACGCACACCTCTAAATGGAGTGATCGGGTTCTCTGATCTTCTTTTGAAAACTCCTCTTAACGATATTCAGACACAGTACCTTAATTATATTAATGAATCTGGAGAAAACCTCTTGAACATTATTAATGATATTCTTGATTTTTCTAAAATAGAATCCGGTAAAATGGAACTTCTGATAGAGAAAAGTGATGTTTATGACACGGTAAGTCAGGTTATTAATGTGATTCTGTATCAGTCGCAGAAAAAAAATATCGAACTCCTTCTTAATATAGAGCAGGGGCTTCCAAAAACTCTATTACTTGATGAATCCAGATTAAAGCAAATTCTTATCAACCTTCTGGGGAATGCAGTAAAGTTTACGGAACAAGGCGAGATTGAGCTGAAAGTAGAAAAACTCCGTATGGATGATAGCAATATTGCTCTTCGATTTTCTGTAAGAGATACAGGAATCGGCATACCTATCGAAAAACAGAAACATATTTTTGATGCTTTCACTCAGGAAAACAGTTCTATCAGTAAGCGTTACGGAGGAACCGGTCTCGGTCTTACCATTTCAAACAATATTCTTGGATATATGGGAAGTCATTTGTCATTGATCAGTACACCTGAGAAAGGTTCTGTATTTTTCTTCGACATCGAAATTCCTTATGAAATATCAGAATTGAAAGACGACGACGATCTCACTATAAAAAAAGTGCTTGTAGTAGACGATAATGAAGCAAACAGAATCATTCTTCAACACATGCTTACCTATAAAAATATAGAATCTACATTGGCCGCCAACGGAATGGAAGCCTTACAAATATTGCTGAAAGGTGAACATTTTGATGTTATATTGATGGATTATCATATGCCGGTAATTTCCGGTTTGGAAACAATAGATAAGATTAAACAGTTATTTAATGAACGGAATGAGACTTCACCATTGGTAATTCTTCATACTTCTTCGGAGAAGCACGATGTCATTAATTCTTTCCGCAAGGAAGACAATTCTTATTTTCTTTTAAAGCCTATTAAATCTAATGATCTTTATAAAACACTCAGACGTGTGTCCCAAAATAACGTGATAGAAGTTGCTACTCCGGAACATCCTGAAAAAGATCAGTTTTCTTTTATGAAAGAGCTTAAAGTACTATTAGTAGACGATAACCCGGTGAATATGGTTCTGAATAATAAAATGATGAAATCACTTACACCCGATGCGCATCTTACAGAAGCGGTAAACGGTCTCGAAGCTTTGGAAGAGTGTAAGAAAAAAGATTTCTCTATTATTCTTATGGATGTACAGATGCCGATGATGAATGGTATTGAAGCTACACAACAAATTCGTCTTTTACCAGGATATAAAAATGTACCCATCATTGGTGTTACAGCAGGAAATGTCTTGGGAGAAAAAGAAAAATGTCTGGAATCAGGGATGAACGATTTTCTGCCAAAACCTTTGCGACAGGCAGATCTTTCAGAAATGCTCAAAAAATATATTGCCATTAAAGAAGATAAAGAGGTTGAAGCAGAAACTGAAATATTAACCGGGAAATATATCAATATAGATATGCTGAATGAGCAGATTGGTGATGATGATGATTTCAAAGAAATATTTTTAAACCTTGTCATTAAAGAGCTTATCCAGACAGAGAATAATATTGGTGCCACAGCAGCCGAAAAAAATGTAGCCGATATCAAAATGATTCTTCATAAGCTTAAAGGCACTGCCGGAACTGCCGGTCTTTTCAGGCTTTCAGAATGTGCATTGAGATGGGAAAAAATAGCAGATGAAAATATAGATTTTTCAGCCATGGAGAAAGAAATAAAAGAAGAACTAACAATAGGATTAAATATTATAAAAAGTTTAATAAAATAAAAAGCTATCTTCATTTTGATTGCTGCTAAAAGATTTTTCAGAACACTCTTTCTTCAAAAATTGGTCGATTCAGAAAAAAAATAGGGAGCTGCAAAAAGTAAAATGAAAAATTCATTTAAGAATATAATCTCCGTGATGTTGTGATGAGCAAACTCAATCATAAAAAAATCTGACAGCACAGGGAATTTGTGAGCTTAGCTTCTGTCAATATCCATACTATTGTGTCCGTAAAAATTTATTTTACAGACACAATAGGAGGTAGCAGAGTAAAGAACTTTATTGTGATAGACAAGATCCCACGATTCCTTGGGATAACAAAGCAGGACAATAGAATGTTCACTAATTATAAAGCCTAAGAATCTCCACCAGTTCGGGTACCGATCGTATGTTCAGTTTCTCGAACAACCTGTTTTTATAAGTGCTGATTGTCGATGAATGGAGATTAAGTTGATTAGAAATTTCTTTGAGCGAAAGACCTTCTGCAATCTTATTAGCAATTTGCAATTCGCGGTCTGACAGCGCTTCAAAGGGCGAGTCTTTTGTAGCACCGGTTAATGATCCTAAAAACATCGCTTCTTTTACGACTTCACTTGCATATCTGCCAGTACTAAGCATCGCCGTTAAAGCAGTTTCAATTACAGCATGCGAGCTTTGTTTGCTTAGATAACCACCGGCCCCCATCTTTAGATAACGCATTGCGTACAACTCTTCATCCTGAGAAGAAAATATGAGAATTCTTAAGTTAGGTTGGTGTATTTTAATGTAATCGATCGCTTCCTGCACAGAGCCATTAGGCATATTGACGTCCATAATGGCCAGATCCAATTCTTCTTTTAGAATTTCTTTGTACAGCGATTTATAATCCTCAACTTCTGAAATTATAGCAGCAGGTAAGAGTCGTTTAATGGTTTGTATCAAACCCATCCGTACGATACCATGATCGTCTGCTACAATAATCCGAACGTTTACTTTTAAAGCCATTATTCAGTAAATTTTACGTAAAAAAAAAGGGAAACTGTAGTGCCTTCATTTTCAGCGGAAATGATTTGGATGTTTCCATGCATCAATGATACAAAATTTTTAACAATTTTCAAACTTAATCCAACTCCTTTCTCACCAGCAGTACCTTGAAAAACGGCGTTCTCATAGGTGAAAATCGCAGATACATACTTTTCAGCCATTCCCGTTCCAAAATCAATGACAGAAAGTGTGACCTGATTACCTTCTGTAACTTCCTGAAGGTAAATATCTTGTCCGGGCAAAGAGTATTTTACTGCATTGTTGAGAATTTTGTCTAAAACATATTCGAGCAACAAACGATCGGTTGCAACGAATGCATTGGGATCTCCTTTAAAATAAAATTTAATACTTTTTTCTTTTAATTGAGTAGCATATTTTTCTTCAAAATGGTGAAAAAGATCCATCATTATGATTTTCTCAGGTTTAATCTTAAATTCCCCGTATTGAGTTTTTAGCCAGGAGTTACTGTCGTCAATGGTTTGCAGATTCTTCTGGGCATCGCTTTTTATCTGCGGCAACAAGTTAAAAAAATTTTCTTCACTAATGGTCTTATCTTCCAGCGCTTCTATAATCCACAAAAAATTCCCAAACAGTTCCTTTGAATCATGAGACAACATCGAGATCAGTCCGTTCTTAAAACTGATTTCGTTTTCCAGTTTTTCGATTTTTAATTGTAGTTCGTTGACAAGGTCTTTCATAAATTAAGTATCATGGGCTTTTAAAAAATCTACTCCAATTTTTTTAAAAGTATAGTTTATTATTTTTTTTCGATTTCTATGACAAACCATTTTTGAATCATATCAGACAGGGTTTGTTTTTAATAAAGGTTTGATTAAAAAGTCTGACATTCCGGCTTGCAGACACTTTTCTTTCTCACAGAAAGACTTCCGTTGTCAGTGCAATAATAGGTATTTTGATGGTTTTTTCCAATAGTTTTTTGAGGTTGTTCCAATGCTTTTGATATGAGGCATCTGAATATCCATATTAATAGATATGTTACATACGAACGGCTTTACAAGTAGATTTCCTATTTCTAATTTGTCATATACATACACTAAATAAATATTATCGGAAGAGCTGTACAAAACAAGACACGACGCTACATGAGTAGCGTCGTGAATAGTATTTTCATTTTTCTAATGGTTTCAATTCCATCTATACCAGCAATTGATTATTGCTATTAAATTGATCAATAAAGAAGGGTTTTATAAGAAAGTTTAAATTGCCGTAAAGCTATAATAAATATTAATAGAGTAAGTGGTATTTTCCTTTCCTACCAAACTTTGGGCACCCGAAGGTGGTATGGTATATCTTACGTTCAGTCCCCTGTCTAAAACCGGTGTTCCGTTAAAGAGTATTTTTTTTGGAGTTTTGGATAGAGGAGTATCTACAGAACTTCCATCCATACCAATTTGTAATATGTTGGAATTGATGTCGGTCTGCAGACCGCCTTTCTTGAAATAATTTTCGTCCGATTTTACATACAGTTCAAAATTCTCATTATTGGACAATACAATTTGATTTGGAATCATTTGTGATTGACCATTGGTGTAATGGGAAGCTGTATTAAAATTGAAGTTTACATTTCGCCCGGAACTCGGGATGGTGATCTCCGACCGAGGAAGCACCTTTAATTGAACAGATGTATTTTGCAAACTATTTATTGAATTATCTGTACTTATGGCATTGAAATTCAATTCAAAAGTATAAGTTCCGGCTTCAAAAAAATTGTTCTTAAAATCTTCCGGAGACACATAAAGCTCTGGGACGAAGCTATTTCTGTTGCCCGCAACAACACTGATATTTGCAGGAGAAAAATTCTGAAAATTGCCAGATAAGGCTTTGGTCGTAAGTGCAGATCCATTGCTACCCAATTTAATGCTTGCTATACTTCTGGTTCCGGGAACACCTTTAGAAGATGTGAACTGAATATTTGTGGAGGTAGCTTTCGCCCATAAATTAAAATCTACTGTATGTGCGATCTCTGCATTATCCAAACTGAACACCCGAGTGCCTGTACTTCGGTAGTCATTTAAAGAAGATATTTCTATATATTTCGTTAAAGAGGCTGTGAGCCATCTAATAGATGAAGGAATTACTAAAATTGTTTTAAAATTACGTGGCGTGAAGTCGTTGTAATTCTGAGTGATATCCATAGAGTAACTCCCTGCTCGGTACATATTGGCAGCAAACTGTGCGGCAGGAATTTTAAAAGTAAAATTGATATTTCCCCGGTTGAATCCACCCCCAAAACTGGTCGTTGGCGGTTCAAACCATTTTAAAGCACTTGTACTGAAGGACTGATAACCTGGTAAATAACCCGAAAGTCCTACAGATGGCAACTGCCCACCCATACTTTCTAACTGCCAAAGAAGAGTGGAACTGGGTAAAGTAAATGAGGAAGAAGAATGAGTAAAGGTAGGTCCGGAAACAGAGGTAAATGTAGGAGCTATTGGGAGTAATCCCAAAAAGGTATAATCCCAGTTTGTTCTGTTGGTGTTCATTAATCTTGTAGGTACTGAAGTAAATTCAGTCCTGTTAAAAATATTATTTTCTGGAATAGACAGGTACACGTCCTGAGCTTTCGTGACTGTTGATCCGCAGCAAACGGTAAAAATTCCTATCAAAAAACTCCTCATCGTTTTCATACTTTTAAATTTAAAACTTTTTCACCTTAATATTGGTGTCTTTCTTCTTATATTCCAGAACCACGGTTTCTGGGTAACCTTCTTTTGTCACCTGAATAGTTTGATGGGGTTGTATATAGCTGTATTTGTCATTTTCAATGTAGAGGTCGTATTTTCCATCTTTCAGGAAAAACTCAAACTCATTTTTTTGATTAACCACGGCGGAATGAATTACGCCATCTTCACCTTTTGCATACACCACTATTCCGGTTACATCTGTTTCCAAAACATCGTAGGCTTGTTTAATCTCTATTAATTTCCCACTTACCTTACTATTTTTTACCAGACCCACTTTGCGGTTGATATTATTATGCACCATAATTACAGGATCCATCATCAATCGTGCACCCGCACTTTCGTTCACCTTCAGAGTGTAAATACCCTCAGGCACATTCTGAAAAACTACTTTTCCGTTCTTATCTGTTAGTGCAACAAAATTGTCTAGTTTCACTATTTCATTTGCAAGAGCCGATTCGCCTGCTTCAAGAAGTCCATTGAAATTTTTATCTTCAAATAACTGGAACGTCACTTTATGATTTCCGAGAGCCGTAGCTGCGGTAAAAGATCTTTTAATACCCACTCTGAACTGGTAATAACTGCCACTGCTTGTATATTCAGCCGTAGATTTATAACCGGAAAAATTAAAATAACCTGTGGTAGACCATGAGGGCGAAATCTTATATTCCAGATTACCACTGATATTGCTGTTTAAGTTTTTATAAAGTTCCGAATAGTAAGTTCCGGCCGTAAAAGATCCGCTCAGATTATTTTTAAGCATCTGAAAATTATAAGAGGCGTATACATTGTAGTTGGCAAAATTACGGTCTGTATTGTAATAAGAATTTAAATCAAAGACGTTAATTGCGTTCCACTGCGCTGTTCCGTTGAGGGAGAAGGCTTTATATCTGTAAGACAAGGTTGTTCTCAGACTGTTGAACCAATCGGCTTTATTATTCTCTTTTGAATAAGAATATTCCGCCGTCCAGTTCAATCCATGAGCACCCAATGTTGTGCTTATGTTGGTTTCCATTCGGTAAGAGAAAAGTTCCTGTGATGTGTAAAAATTGGCTGTTTTTTGATTTTCAATTTTTGGAGAAAGTAGGAAATTCCACTTCTTTAGAGAAAGCTGATAACCTGATCCCAAAGTCTCTGTACTATTGAAGTAATAACGCAAATTAGCGGTATTTCCATATTGGATTGGCGCATTCTGGAAACTCAGGAACTCAGGATCTACTTGTGAATTCTGATATTGTATAAAAGCACGCTGAGAATCAGAGAATTGGCGACTGATTCGCTGATTTGAAAAAAAAGATCCTCTTTTGATCCCCGCATAACTTTTTGTGGCAAAGGAATTAATAGATTGTATATCCCATTTCCCTATTTTCCCCTCGTAATTGGCTCCCATTGACGCTCCTGTGTTTTCATCTTTGTTCACAAGGCCTTTTTCGTTACTGAGACCCAACTCCGTACGGATTGCGTGTTTATCGTTAAGTAAAAATGATGTTACAGCGTTCGCAACCTGCGTATCTATATTTAAGCGCGGATCGTGGTCAAATATATAAGACACTTTCCCATTGAAAGATTTAGCATTCCCAAAACCATATTTTGCACCCACTATGGTAGATCCTTCTGTTTGTTGCAAATAAGTACCATACAGGTTGTAATTATTTTCAAGCGCAAGAATTTCAATCTGATTATTTTTACCAAATTTGGTAGAAGCTTTTCCGCCTCTCCCGAAAACCTGATAATCGTAATCGTTACTATTAACGTTTCCCACTCGTAATACCGTATTTTTTCTCTCAAGTTCCAACCAGGTGTCATATAGGTTATAAAGGCCTTCTTCATGATAGTAATCAGCACCTATATTGAAACGAGATTTTAAATTTTCAGTCACTTGAAAAGCTGTATTTCCTCTCAATTGAAGAAAATTGAAACCTGAACTGTTTTCGTTATAAGCAATTTCTGCAAAATTACTTCCGCTCACTGCTTCGTTTCCCCTGGCAATTTGTCTGTTGTTTGATAAAATGATTAAGTATAGCGTGTTGCTTCCCAGGATTTCATTATTAAGCAGGTCTGTAGCAGTTGCATTAATATTAAATTCCGGGAAAAGCGTATTCTGTTTTCTGACCCTAATTTTGATCTCAACCGTTTGTTTTTCTAAGCCTTCCAGAGATACGGTTTGTTGTTTTGGTATCATTTCCAACCCATCAGGAATGGATTGCAAATCAATCTTAACGGTTCGTTTACTATAACCCTGGTTTTCTACGATCAGCAGGATTGAGGAGTCGGGAGCAGCAGGATTAATGAAATTTTCATACGATGCCGTATAAATTGCGATGTTTTTGTTCTCGTCTTTTTCAACGAAAAACGAGGCACTTTCAGTTTTGTTGACCGTTGAAGTGGTGTACGAAGCCTGGAATTTGATCTCATTGGATTTCAGTTTCATAAAATCTACATTGGCGATCAGTTTCACAGGAAGATTTTTAGACTGACCGGCACCTAAAGTAAAGTCATTTTTTGGATAGAAAAGTAAACCCGGATATTTTTCGTCAGGCATTATATTCTGAACTGTAATTTCTTCAGAACTTTTATTCTCAATAATCAGGAAATTAGTAAAAGTAGAACCTTTCTTAACAGCTACATTGTTGTTTTCAAAATGGATTTCTATATCCTTCTTTTCCTGCGCAAAGACAAACGAACAATGCAAAAGAACAATTGCAAAAAATAAGATTGTTCTTCTTAGGATTGATATCGGCATTCCATTTTGTGGTTTCAAGACTTAATTTTTTAAAATTTAAAGTTTTTTTCGCCTACGCGTAAATCATTTGATCCGGCCATTTTGACAATAGCCACGCCAAGAAAGTTCCCTGAAATGTTTTCTGGTAAAGAAAACTGAACGGTCTGATCAGTATTAGGAAGCATTGAGATAGAAATTGCGGGTAATTTTATTTCCTTACCACTTTCGGTATTGGTAAGTTCAAACTCAACGGTGGCATCATTGATGGTATTTCCATCGTTATGGATGCTTACTGCGATTTTTCTGTTCGCCGCATTTTCATTATTCATCTCTGAAATATTGGTAATATCCAAACTTTTTGTCTGGTTCCCAGGCGGTGTATAAAAGATGTGAAGTCCAACCTCAAATAAGGTAATAATACCAATCCCGTTCTGAATACGGGCCTGATCTGCCTGCTGAGGAAGTTGGGTGAAAAATAACATACTGTTTGTAACAGTAGATTTTGATGCGTTTGCCGGAATCTGCATGGTTACTACAATTTCCTTTGTACTTTTCGCAGGAACTGTTACAGCGTTTTCTAAGGTAGACACCCAAGAGGCATTAGAAGTTTTTGAACTGCCTACTTCAAGATAAACTTTATTTCCGTCTTCTTCTCTAACCCAATCTTTATAGTTGAGATTAAAAACATAATCCTTTTCCGAGCTGTTTTGAAGCGTGACTGTCTGTCTCACTTTTTCTCCTGGATTACCGGTAAAAAACAGGCGCGTAGGCGACATAGAGATACTTTGTGCCAGAATTGAAGAAGACCCTGTAAGAATAAAGAAAATGAAAAGGTGAATTAACTTGCGCATGGTGTAAATTGTTTAAAAATAAAGATCCCCAAAACTACTGAAAACGTAACAAAAGAAAGCTTTACAGACTAAAAAAAATATTATAAAGCAGTTGCAGTATAAGTTACTGTCTGCGTATAAGTTCCGGCTGGTTTACCTAGGATATCTGAAGAAGATGATTTCGCTGCAGGAATGGTGTAATCCAAATTCAGTGTTAAAGCACTTCCAAGTGGAGCATTTGTAACTAAAGTTTGATCAGTTGCAGATAACACAACCGCGCTTTTTGTTCCACCCATTGTTCCGGCAGCTGTAGCCGCTTTTATTGTCAAAACATTTACAGGGATTAAGTTGGTTCCATTCATGAAATTAGCACCTCCCGCTTTAACTTTAACATTAAAGTTTTTCGTTGAAGTAACTTTTAAAGAGTTGGCTTTAGTAATCGTTTGATCAGAGTTATAGTCTGCTGCAGTAACATAGTTAAAGTCAACCGTATTGCCAATTGCAGTACTTCCTGCGTCGATGGAAATTACATCATTCAGGGTAATGTTTACGGTTGTGGTTGCCGTTGTATTTTGAGCTTTAACATTGTTAGTTCCTAATGCGATTGCTCCAAGAGTTAAGGCTGCGATTACGATTTGTTTTGTCATGGTAGTAATATTTAAAATTTTTATTTTTATTTAATTGTTCTCTTTTGAACACTACAAATCTACAGCGACGATAAAAGTTTCTTTGTAGTTGAAAATGGAAGTTGATGTAGTAAAATAACTACATGGATTAATTATTTGGTTTAAATAAAAAAACCTCAACACTTTCAAGTGCTGAGGGCTTTTCTAAAATTGATGTTTGTTTTTATTTATTATAAAGCAGTAGCAGTATAAGTTACTGTTTGTGTATAAGTTCCGGCTGGTTTACCTAAGATATCTGAAGAAGATGATTTCGCTGCAGGAATGGTGTAATCCAAATTCAATGTTAATGCACTTCCCAATGGAGCATTTGTAACTAAAGTTTGATCAGTTGCAGATAAAACAACCGCACTTTTTGTTCCACCCATTGTTCCTGCAGCTGTAGCGGCTTTGATAGTCAAAACATTTACAGGGATTAAGTTGGTTCCATTCATGAAATTAGCACCCCCAGCTTTAACTTTAACATTAAAGTTCTTTGTTGAAGTAACTTTTAAAGAGTTTGCTTTAGTAATGGTTTGATCAGAGTTATAATCTGCTGCAGTAACATAGTTAAAGTCAACCGTATTGCCAATTGCAGTACTTCCTGCGTCGATGGAAATTACATCATTCAGGGTAATGTTTACGGTTGTGGTTGCCGTTGTATTTTGAGCTTTAACATTGTTAGTTCCTAATGCGATTGCTCCAAGAGTTAAGGCTGCGATTACGATTTGTTTTGTCATGGTAGTAATATTTAAAATTTTTATTTTTATTTAATTGTTCTCTTTTGAACACTACAAATCTACGGCGGCGATAAAAGTTTCTTTGTAGTTGAAAATGGAAGTTGATGTAGTAAAATAACTACACGGATTAATTATTTGGTTTAAATAAAAAAGCCCTCAACACTTGAAAGTGTTGAGGGCTTTTCTAAAATTGATGTGTTTTTATATTTTAAATATTACTCCCTTATTTTCAACCTTATACTTGTTACAATTTCGTCTTTAAAGTATAGTGATAATGATGTAAGAGTGTTTCCAAATTTATCTGATTCTATAGGATAAGACCATGTCATGGAAGCATACATATGTGGCTCATATCCAAAAAGTTCACGTATTTCTTTTTTGCTTTTCCCAATAGGAATTTTAAATTTGAAAATATCACTAACAAGAGTTTTTCTTTTTTCTGGACGGGTTTTCCAAAGAATACTATCAAATTGATGATTACCAATTTCAAGTAAAAACAATAGTTTTTTTATTAGGTTTGGCATATTATCTTGTAGTTATTTAATTATTACCTGAATTTTATTTATCATATTAAAATAGACCATTTTAATATTAATTTATAAGATATTTCAGAGTTATATCACTTTTAAATTCATTAAAAATTATAAATAATGTTTTTTATAAAGCAGTTGCAGTATAAGTTACTGTCTGCGTATAAGTTCCGGCTGGTTTACCTAGGATATCTGAAGAAGATGATTTCGCTGCAGGAATGGTGTAATCCAAATTCAGTGTTAAAGCACTTCCCAATGGAGCATTTGTAACTAAAGTTTGATCAGTTGCAGATAGCACAACCGCGCTTTTTGTTCCGCCCATTGTTCCGGCAGCTGTAGCCGCTTTTATTGTCAAAACATTTACAGGGATTAAGTTAGTTCCATTCATGAAATTAGCACCCCCAGCTTTAACTTTAACATTAAAGTTCTTCGTTGAAGTGACTTTTAAAGAGTTGGCTTTAGTAATGGTTTGATCAGAGTTATAGTCTGCTGCAGTAACATAGTTAAAGTCAACTGTATTACCAATTGCAGTACTTCCTGCGTCGATAGAGATTACATCATTCAGGGTAATGTTTACGGTTGTGGTTGCCGTTGTATTTTGAGCTTTAACATTGTTAGTTCCTAATGCGATTGCTCCAAGAGTTAAGGCTGCGATTACGATTTGTTTTGTCATGGTAGTAATATTTAAAATTTTTATTTTTATTTAATTGTTCTCTTTTGAACACTACAAATCTACGGCGACGATAAAAGTTTCTTTGTAGTTGAAAATGGAAGTTGATGTAGTAAAATAACTACACGGATTAATTATTTGGTTTAAATAGAAAAGCCCTCAACACTTTCAAGTGTTGAGGGCTTTTCTAAAATTGATGTTTGTTTTTATTTATTATAAAGCAGTGGCAGTATAAGTTATTTTTTGTGTGTAAGTTCCCTGAGGTTTTCCTAAAAGGACTTTGGATGCTTTTTCCGCCGAAATAGAGTAGTCAATATTTAGAGACTGTTTAGTCCCTAAACTCGCATTACTTACCAGCACCTGATCAGTTGTAGATAAAGTGACCTCATTGAGGGTTCCCACCAAACTTCCGCCCGGTATTGCTTTTACTTGTAATATATCTACTGGAATTACGTTTGCGCCATTGACAAAGTGTGTACCTTCAGATTTTACTTTTACATCAAAATTTTTGGAGGAAATAATGACTAAACTGTTTGGAACGGTCACATTTTTTGATGAATTATAATCTTTTGTACTTCCATAATTAAAATCTACAGTACCTTCTGAAGCAGCAGTGCCAATGTCCATTGCAATAACATCTGCTAAAATAATATTTACTGATTTACTAACCTGTCCGGAATTTTGTGCCAGAATCTGGTTGGTTCCTAAAGCGATTGCTCCCAGAGACAACGCAGCGATAACGATTTGTTTTTTCATGATTTGGATAAATTTAAAGGAGGTGTAATAAGATATTGTTATTCAAATTAATTATACTAACAAATATTATGACAATCAAATCTAATAAGATTATCTGACATGACCAAAGTTTCTAATATTATTGGTTAACTCATTGTAATTATATTGGTTATGGGTATTTCGATGATTTTTTCACGCTTAAGTAGGAAATCAATGTATAATATCTATTTGATCATAAAGTTTGTCAAATTTATCACCGCTATCGCACGAATCCTTTCGTGTGGTTTACTATTATTAGCTAAACATTCTAATAACAAAAATATGATTAAAGTTCTTTAAAATATCCAGCCAACCTACAACAGCAAAACTTATGAAATATAATCCTTCAGGATTGTGCAATTTGTAATTACGACTCATCAATTATGTTTTGGATAAAGGTAAAAACTTTTTGAAATAAAAAAGCCACACGAAAGGGATTCGTGTGGCAGTATGTGAAACTTCTAAGAAATTTCGCTTTTGCTTTTTAAGTTAAATTTTATTTGTTCAATGCTTTTTCTAAAGCATCACACTTTTCTCTAAAGTACGTTAAATCTACATCTGGAAATAACTTAGGAAAACGTTTAACAATATTTTTCATTTGATGTAAAATACCCTCTGCTGAATACATAAATGTGCCATCTTCAAATTTATTATTAAAAGAATTAGGATCTTGGTAATAATAAACATCATGTTCAACATAACGGGGCTTAAAATTTCCTAATTTCTTAACAATTTCCTGTGTATCAATATAAAAATACTGCCAATAATAAACTGCTTTGGAAGAAATCATAGTATCATAATATTCTCCAAGATTCATGTCCATTTTAAACCAGATACCTGAATCGAAAAAATAAATAGGGCAAGGATAAACACCTTTTTCCCGCAATATACAGCCATAAGTACCATCATTACCATGAGCCGATTTGTGGAAATAATTAAGTTTAGGCAGAAACTCTTTCCAAACTGCTTCTGCTTCAGGCTGTAGATTATTCTTCCAAAAACGACTATCGTTGTTGTAATTATCCCAGAAATGAGAATGGGTTCCTAAAGATTCTATCAAGCTTAATAATTGAAATCCTCCCCAAAGATATTCTTCATCAGGCTCATTCGTAGTGGAAGACCAATCTAATGTTAAAGATCGAATAACATCGAATTTATAATCTTCTTTAGGAATAATAATTTTCATTCGTTCCTCTGCACGAGCAAGCATTCTTTCACTAAAAAAATTAACACCGCTTTGTACTTCTTCTATATTGTTTTTATCTACCTTTATTTTATCATTGTTACCGATTGTAATAATAAGCTTCTCTAATTTCTGCAATATTTCCATAAATAAAATGTATTAAAATGTTATTTTTTTAGATGACTCCAAGTCATATATCTTGTCAAGACCTACATTAAGTATTTCTTTATCTTTTCTATTTGAATAATAATTAGTCATTCTTTCTTCAAATTTAATAATATCTTCAAACAAGCCATTCTTTTTCCTTTCTTCGGTTACAGTGTAAATCGTCAGCAAAAAGTAGACATTAGATATTAAAAAGTTAAGGAGTGTTTTCATAAAAAGAGTAATTTTAATTATGGCAGCACCGAAAAAG
>NZ_FUZE01000033.1 GCF_900168205.1 Chryseobacterium balustinum | reverse complement strand
GATTAGAAATAAAATCATACACAGAGTTTATGCTTTAATTAAAAACAATTCTGTGTATGAAAACAACTTGCAAATGTCATAGAAATCGAACTGACAAATTGAAATATTTAATCAGGTAAGACAGATCTGAAGAATTTTTTAATGTTTTCTTTAAGGGTTACAAACATTTCTGAGGTTCCAAAATCTTTGTTATCATAACCGATCGGGAAACCTTTTTCAACATATTCATTATTTTTCTTTAGTGTTAAAGGTTGAAAATTTTGATTAACTTTTCCTAAATGATCCGTATGGATATCCAAAAATTTAACATCAGCGTTTTTAGAAAAATCAAGCTCTTTGATGTTGATTGATTTAATTTCTTGTTTCAGATCAGAACGGAAATACAGATTCATATTTTTCACATCAATCACGGTTTGCCATTCTCCGGCGTAGACCGAATTGAGAATACTCCACGCATAATCTACAGGTTTTTGGTCGTATTTATAGTTTTTTAGCATATAAAAAGCTCTGCTGTAGCGATCTTCCCAGTTTTTTCGTTGTGTAAAATCATATTTTTCGGTACCGCCAAGAAAATCATATTTTTGCGTGGCTTCTAAATCTTTTTTATACTGATTGTTGCATAAAAGTGGCATCGGCATATCTTTATCGGTGAGCACTTTATATTTTCCATCCAATAAAGCAATGGTTGCCGTATTTCCTTTTGCATCGGTTAAGAAAAAATGACTTCCTGCTGCATTCGGCCACCAATCGATATTCGGCCCGTCATTTAAATGATCTACCACTTCTTTTACCGATTTATAATTGTCAAGCTGATACTGAATCCATTGTGCCCAAAATAGGTCAGGTTGTTTGGGATTATTAACTTTTGTTGTTTCTTCAAGATATAGTTCCACCAGAAACAGCCCTTTTTCATTGACCCCGTAACAAGGGAAATCGTAACCTAAAAGATTGAATGTTACAGAACCGTATTTGGAAGTCCATGTTTTTTTTGAATTTAAATTTTCTGTCGTCAGATTTTCCCAGCTTATATTTCTTTTCGCAATATCGCGTTTGTTGACAACGATCATTCCGGGCATTGTTTTCCAGTTTTCATTAAAACCAATCACACAATGATCTTTTCCTTTGAGTAAAAAAGCGGAACATGCATTAATTGTAGTAGAATAAGTGATTGCAGCGAGCAATAGGCATCGTAAAATTAACAGCTTCATTATGTCTAAATTATTTTTGAAATTTTTTGAATTAAATCTTTCATCGTTGTTTTTAGAAATTCGGGTTCCAGAATCTCGGCGTAATCTCCAAAGGTAATCAGCCAACGTGGAAATCCTTCATTGATCCATTCGGTTTCAAAGGTCATTTCGATTCCTTTATCGGTTTCTTTTTCTTCGATTAATCCGTAATAAATTTTTGAATTATTCAAATGTCCTGTAATTTTTTTGTCGACTAAAAGCTTGACGATGGTTTTATTTCCGTTCGGAGTTTTTCTGTAATCATTGATTTGCCCATATTCCTGCAAGTAAGGATTTTGAGTTTTTACAATGCTTAAAATACGGTCTACTCTAAACTGTCTGTAATCATTTCTCAACGTGCAATAAGCGATGATATACCAATAGTGAAACTCAAAAAAAACACCCACAACTTCTATGGTTCTCGTAGAAATTTTATCATCAACGGTTTTATATCCAATTAGAATCTGATGTTTTTCGGCAATACTTTCCAGAATTGTTGGGATAATGTTTTTTATCGTATCCTCTGTTTTTGGATTGTAATTATAAATATCAATCTGATTTTCAATATTCTGAATTAAATTTTTGTCTGAATGTTTCAAAACAGAACGCAGTTTTTCCATCGCCGTTTGATAATGATTTCCCAAACTTTCATGCGAAAATTTCTGCATTAACTTTTCAGCAGTGATAAAACTCAAAACTTCCTGTTTAGTAAACATCACAGGCGGAAGTTTGTAGCCATCCATCAGAGAATATCCGCTTCCTGCTTCACCAATAATAGGAATACCGGCATTTTCCAACGTTTTTACATCACGGTAAATCGTTCTTATGCTGACATCAAATTTTTTTGCTAAATCCTGAGCTCTTACAATCGGTTTTGATTGCAGTTGTGTGAGAATAGCCGTTACTCGGTCGAGTTTTTTTAGATAATGGTCATTCATTTTTGGTTGAAAGTTGACATGGAAAATTATATGTTGGTTTTTGTAGAGATACAAATTTAATGGAATCTAAAAATTTTTAAACGCAAGGGTTTTATTTTTTTCCACACATTATTTAATTTGCAAAGAATAATCAATAAATTGATTTTAAGCGAATGTTTCTTTTCAAGCTTCATCAGCAACATGTCGCCATCTTTCCTCCTTAAAATTTCACTTTTTTATTAAATCTTTGCGTTTAGAGTATTTGCATTACATAATTGATAAACTGCTAAATTGTTACATTAATTTTTAAACGTATTCACCAATTTATCCAAATTCAAACTTCTTGCAGAAGCATCAAAAATTTCTCTGTAAGTTCCGTTCATTTGCACCAATTCATCATGCGTTCCACTTTCTACGACATGACCTTTTTTCATAACATAAATTTTATCTGAATCTAAAATCTGTGAAAGGGAGTGTGAAATAATCACAACGGTTCTTCCTGCTTTAATGGCATCCAGAGAATTTTTAATCTGTTCGGTGGCAATTGCATCCAAACTTGCAGTCGGCTCGTCAAGAAAAATAATGGGTGGATTTTTCAAAAATAATCTGGCAATGGCAATTCTTTGTTGTTGTCCGCCAGAAAGCTGAGTTGCATCGTGTTTATATTTTTCCGGAAGATCTAAAATCTGCTCGTGGAGATAGGCTTTTTTAGCCGCTTCTTCAATTTCTTCAAAACTTGCATTCATGTTTCCATAGCGAATGTTGTCTTCAATACTTCCCTGGAAAATATGGTTCTTCTGCAAAACCAATCCCAGATCATCCCGTAAAAAAGTGTTGTTATAATTCGTTAAATCAACTTTATCTAAAATAATTTCTCCCGAATCAGGAAGATAAAATTTGCAGAGAAGATTGATGATGGTTGATTTTCCGGCTCCACTTAATCCGACTAATGCGGTAGTTTTTCCGTTTTCAATCGTCATTGAAACATCGTTCAGTGCTTTTGTTCCGTTGGGATAGGTGAAATTAACATTTCTTAATTCAAAATTACCTGTGATCTTATTTTCCACAAAAGTTCCGTTCGGCTCGACTTCATTGTCGGCATTTAAAATATCAAAATAACCTTCGGCATAAATCATTGCATCATTCATATCATCATAAATTCTGTGAAGCTGTCTGATGGGCGAAGAAACATTGTTGAAAAGCATGATGTGAAGCATAATAGCACCAATCGTCATTTGCTGATCTAAAACCAAATAAACGGTCAAAAGAATAATTAAAACCACTCCAAATTGCTCGATAAAAGTTTTTAAACCGTCATAAATAAAGTTGGTTTTTCGGGTAAACATTTGGCTGTCCATCAATTGCATCTGTAGATCGTACTGTTTTTTGCCTTCAAATTTTTCACGGACAAAACTTTTAATTACCATGATGGAATTAATTAAATTTAAAAGTCCCGAAGTTTTCTGTTCACGCTGATTTCTCAAAGTTCGTCTTACTCCGCCTAATTTTTTTGCCTGTAACGAACTGATATAAAAATAAATAGGAACAATGATCGTTGAAACAAGACCCACGTAAACATTTTGCATGTACATAATAATCAGCGCAATAAATGCATTTGAAAATAGCGGAAGCATATCGATAAAGAAGTTTTGAACAAGTCTTGTTAAGCTTTCAATTCCACGATCGATTCTGATTTGAAGTTTTCCCGATTCGTGATTTTCATCATTAAAATAAGCAACTCGATACGTAAGAATTTTGTCGATTGCTGATTGTGCTAAAACCGAACTTACATTAATTCTGATTTTTTCACCATAAAATTTCTGTCCGAAATTGATGAAAATATTCAGCAATTCTTTTCCTAATAAAATAATCGAAATGATAATCAAAATATGAACTCCTTCACTCATCGGATGCGGAAGATGCGTCAGTTTTGTCACTTCATCCACCGTATATTTTAAAACTAAAGGATTCACTTGGGCTGCCAAAGCACCGAGAAAAGTAAGAAACAAAGTTCCGTAAATCATCGGTCGGTAAGGCTTTATAAATGGAATCAACTGTTTGTAAATTCCAAATAAAGTCACTGTTCTGTTAAAAGGTTTTGCCATGATTTGGTTTAAAAGAAAAACGTACCGTTTCTGAGAGAAAAGGTACGTTTTATTATGTTTTTTAGCAAATAATTTATTTGTTTTAAATTTGATTCTTTAAACTTCCATCATCATTAATATATTTAAACTGATGATTTTGATCAATAATTTTTCCTCCCATCTTTTTAAAAGTTTCAAACATTCCAATCCAATCTTCTTCATCAACTTCTTTTGGAGTATCCCATCTAATGATTCCAAAATTATTTTCTTTTTGTTTTTCGAGAATAACCCCATATTCATTTTCTAATGAAATTTTAAATCCCGGAATGAAATCATCATCAATTTTCCATTTGGTTGTAATATGTAAAATCTTAACACCAATTTTTTCACCTTTCAAACCTGTAAATTGACTCCATTCTTTATTAGTTTGAAACCAATTCCAAATATTTGTAAAATCAGCTATATTATCACTTTCCAATTCATAAACTTCTTCTATAAAAAGTTTTTTGAAATTTAATAAATCATTATTTGAATTTTCAATGGAAATTTCTTCCAGTAATTCTTCGGCTTGATGCAATAGAGTGAATAATTCTTTAATCTGATATTTTTCAAAATATTCAATTTTTGGCAACCTATCTGTTTTAGAATAAACATTAGGCGTTTTATTTTTGAATAAATTTTTAAAAAACATTTATAATAAATTAAGATTTATCCCTCAAAAACATAAGTAGTCAGATAATGCAATTCAGATTTACTGGCTGCTTTAGAATCTGCTTCAGCCTGTTCCAAAGAATAGTTTGAATTGATCTCCTTTTTCTGGAAAACAAAAGAGTTGTTGGCATTTTTGTCAACTACATCACTGAAAATATGTTCAATTTCTGAATTTCCTAAAGATGCAAAACTGATATCTTCAAATCCATGCATCAATCGAAGGTCATCAAACTGTGCAAAGTTTTCGTCGACAAAAGATTGCATCTGCGATTTAGAATCAAAATTTCCTGCCCAGATATTGTAAGCATAACTTTTCTTACTCGGCTTGTCGAAAATACTTTGGTAAACGAAGTTTTCTCCTAAATATGCCTCTCTTACTTGCGGATCGTTTGCCAAATCTTCAGGAAGACCTTCTTTCAGAATCTTTCCTTCAAACATAATATATGTTTTGTTGGTAATCGCCAAAGTTTGCTGTACGTTGTGATCGGTAATTAAGATTCCGATGTTTTTGTCAGTCAAACTTCTTACAATTTTCTGAATATCTTCCACGGCAATCGGGTCAACTCCCGCAAAAGGTTCATCCAAAAGAATGAAACTAGGGTCTGTTGCCAAACATCTTGCAATCTCAGTTCTACGTCTTTCCCCTCCGGAAAGAAGATCTCCTCTGTTTTTACGAACGTGCTGCAAAGAAAATTCCTCGATCAGCTCGTCGCATTTTATCTGCTGTTCTCTTTTTGAAAGTTTAGTAAGCTGTAAAACACCAAGAATATTATCTTCTACAGAAAGTTTTCTGAAAATTGATGCTTCCTGCGCAAGATAACCGATACCTTTTTGAGCACGGCGATACATCGCGTCTGAGGTAATTTCCTGTTTGTCGAGGAAAATTTTTCCTGAAGTAGGCTTTACCAAACCTACGATCATGTAAAATGAAGTGGTTTTTCCGGCTCCGTTCGGACCCAATAAACCTACAATTTCCCCCTGTTGAACCTGTACAGAAACGCCTTTTACAACTTTTTTGGGACCGTATTCTTTGATTAAGTTTTCTCCTCGTAAAATCATAGTCGCAAAGATAAAGTTTTTTTGAATTAGAAATTTATATTATGGATATCTGCGTTTTAATTTTAGCAGAGTTTAACAGGTTTAATTAATGTGAAAATTAAGTCGGAGTTTCCAGTCTTGATTTTTTGTTACTTTTGTATGAAGACAAAAGTAAAAGAAGTAAAGTTTAAAAAAATATGGTAAATTTTGTTTTAATCGCGGTCTGTATTTTGGCAGGAATGATTTTCAAACAAACAAAATCTATTCATCCCGACGCACACAAAGGCATCAATACCTGGATTCTTTATTTAGCACTTCCTGCGGTTTCTTTTAAATATTTACCAAAAGTTCAGTGGTCTGCAGAAATGCTTTTTCCGATACTTTCTACCTTTGTGATTGCGATAGGATGTTTCTTTTTTATGATGTTTTACAGCAGACAAAAAGGATACTCCAGAAGATCGAGAAGTACATTGGAACTGGCAAGTGGCTATAGTAACACTTCATTCATTGGGTTTCCTTTAATTTCAGCTTTTTATGGCGAAAGTCTTTTAAGTATTGCGATAATCTGTGACCAGACGATGTTTTTTGCACTTTCCACATTAGGAATTATCGCTGCGGTAAAAGGTGGAAGCAAATCCGGAAAAGTGAGTGCCATTTTTATTCTGAAAAGATTGGTTACTTTTCCGCCGTTGATCGGTTGTATTGCCGCATTGATTTTATCTCAATTCATCGATTTTACTTTTGCAGAGCCACTTTTTGATAAATTGGCTGCGACTGTAAGTCCGCTAGTTTTGTTTTCTGTTGGATTGCAGTTGAAATTTAATGGTTGGAAAAAATTGTTGCCACAGATTTCAGCTTCTATGTTTTATAAATTAATTTTAGCTCCGATAATGATTTTAGGTTTAGCTTTATTACTCGGAATTAAAGGTAATGTTGCGAAAATTTCTGTCTTTGAAGCTGCAATGCCGACTGTAGTTACGGCAAGTATTATTGCCGAACAATTTAAACTTAATACAAAGCTGACGAATTTGATTATCGGATTCAGTATCCTTGTTGGATTTATTACTTCGGCAATTTGGTATCAGATTATTGAATTGATTTTCTAATTTATTAATTCAAAATCATACAAAAAAATAGAATCTATATTGTCTCTCCACTGCTCTACAGAAGCGGCATTACTTGAGCTTGGCATAATAGAGGTTGATTGATAAATGGTTGTGCCTTTTAGTTTAATTTTTGCTTTAAAATTCATCGTCTTACCTGTTTTTTGAATATTTAAAAGGGTGAAAATAGAATTTCCCATCATTTCAGATTCAGAAAAGGTAAACTCAATACTATTATCCTTAGTCTCATCTCTTTTGAAATTTTTGAGCATATCAAACATATCTTTTTTCTCAGTAATGTTTTCTTCGGAAACCAGCTCGAAGTTTATAATTTTATTTTTTTTAAATTCAGGTTTTAAAATAATTTTTTTACCAATAGGAATGGTTATTTCTGATTTCTTTATTAAAACTCTTTCTTGTGCATTTATCGTGATTATAAATAATAAAATGAATAGAGATAAGAATTTTTTCATGATAGTTTTAGTTTAATTGAATCTGATTGGACTATAAAAGTATAAAAAATTGCACTTCTCTGAATAAAAATCTAATTTTACACTTTAATTATTCCCTTGCAATACGCTCAAATTATTTTACCGCTCAATCTGAAAGGAACTTTTACATACAAAGTTCCGGAAGAAATACAATTAACAATTCAACTCGGAATGAGAGTTTTGGTTCCTTTTGGAGGAAAAAAAATCTACACCGGAATTGTTTTTGAATTTCATGACGAAGAGCCTACTCAGTTTGTAGCAAAGGAAGTCATCAGTATTTTAGATGAACAGCCGATTCTGCCATCACAACAGATCAAATTTTGGAAATGGCTTTCAGATTATTATCTGTGCAATTTGGGAGAAATTTACAGGTTTGCTTTTCCGTCTTCTTTAAAGTTAGAAAGTGAAACCTATCTAAAATTAAAACCCAATATTACCGTTGAGTTTGAAAATCTGGATGTGAATGAAATGTACCTTATTCAGGCATTGGAAGTTCGTCAGTTGATCAATTTAACGGATATTGAAGCGTTTATTCCGAAAAAAGATATTATTAAAACCATCAACTCGCTGATCGATTTACAATATATTGAGATCGACGAAAAGATTGCTGAAAAATACAAAGCGAAAGAAGTTGCTTATGTAAAAATCACTGATGAGGTTTTAAAAAATAACAATCTTACCGAGATTCTTTTAAGCTTAAAAAGAGCCCAAAAACAGAAAGATCTTTTCCTGCATATTTTAGAAAAGCAGACCGAAAATCCTGATTTGCATATCAAAAAATCAGAGTTGTTTGAGGATGGCTATTTTGCGAGTTCGCATTTTAAATCTTTGGCAGATAAAGGTCTGGTGGAAGAATATTACATGCAGAAAGACCGAATTGAAAGCTATGAAGGAGAAATTGAAGAGGTTGAAGAACTTACCGAAGTACAAAAAGCTGCAAAAATAGAAGTGGATGAAGCATTTGAAGAAGGTAGAAATGTATTGCTTCATGGCGTAACTTCGTCCGGAAAAACACATATTTATTTAGAGAAAATAGAAGAATGTATTGCGGAAGGGAAGAATGTTTTGTTTTTGCTTCCTGAAATTTCTTTAACGAAACAAATCACTCAGAGATTAGAAAAAAAATACGGAAGGCAATTAGGCTTTTATCACCAGAAATTGACCGATTTTGAAAAGGTCGAAATTTGGCGAAGAATAAAAAACAATGATGTTAAAGTCCTTATTGCGACAAGAAATTCACTGTTCTTACCCTACCAGAATTTAGGATTAATTGTGGTGGATGAAGAGCACGATTCGGGATATAAACCAAGAGAAGCTTCTCCGTTTTTTAATGCAAAAGATGCTGCTTTGGTTTTGGCTAATTTCTATGGAGCAAACGTAATTTTAGGTTCGGCAACGCCTTCTGTTGAAAGCTATTATTTAGCCCGAAAAGAGAAGATGAAATATATTTTTCTGAATGAAAGATTCGGGAATGTAAAGCTTCCGGAGTTTGAATTAATTAATTTTAAAGAGGCTCAGGATTCTAAAAAAGTTTCCGGAAATTTTTCGCTAAAATTAATTGAAGAAATTAAAAAAACTTTAGAAGAAAAAAACCAGACGATGATTCTTCATAATCGTCGTGGTTACGCCAGTGTTTTGGAATGCGAATCTTGCGGTTATGTGAATTATTGCTCAAATTGTGATGTCGTGATGACGTATCACAAAGCTGCTCACGAAATGAAATGCCATTATTGCGGACAGAGAGCTTCTAAACCGAAAACCTGCCCAAAATGCTATTCTGAAAACCTTAATGAAAAAGGAGTAGGAGTTGAGCAGATTCATGAAGAAATTTCTAAAATTTTTCCTGACAATGAAGTCGACAGAATGGATGTTGACTCTATGAGAAAGAAATTTGCCTACGAAAAATTATACGAAAAAATAGAAGACAGAGAAACTGATATTGTTGTTGGAACTCAAATGATTTCAAAAGGTCTGGATTTTGATCATATCGAATTGGTTGCGATTCCAAAAGCTGATTCTATGCTGTATGTGCAGGATTTCAGAGCAGAAGAAAGAGCGTATCAACTGATTACACAGGTTTCCGGAAGAGCGGGAAGAGTTTCCGGGAAAGGTCGAGTTTTAATTCAGACTTTTAATCCTGATCATTCTGTTTTTCAGCTGATAAAAATGAATAATATTTCTAAGATCTATAAATATTTCCTTACCGAACGCCAAAAATTTAATTATCCGCCTTTTACAAAGCTGATTATGATTGAGCTTAAACATCGAAGAGATGAAAAAGTGGATCGTGCTTCGCAGTTTTTAGGTTCAGTGTTAAGAAAATATCTTCCTGAAGATTGTATTTTAGGCCCTGAAAGAGCACAGATTGCGAGACTGAATAATTTGTATCAGTTTCAGGTTTTACTTAAACTTCCGCGAGGCAAAAATTATGAAAAATTTAAAAGTTTAGTTTTGTTAAGTTTAAAAGAATTTGATGAAATCACTGCTTATCAAAGCATTAAAAAAGATGTTTTTGTAGATTTTTAACAAACTTTAACATAATTTATAGCCTTTTATTATAGTCTACTTAACCACCATACCATAATAATTTCTACATTTGAACGTTGACTATATGTTTGGGATGTGATAAATGATTTAACTAATCGTTTTTTATTTAATCCAAAATATATACAAAAAGAAAAATTAGATGGTAAATTTCAGAAAATATATTTCAGGTGTTACGGTCTTAGCTGCTGGTTTTTTATTTGCACAATCGACCGTTTCTACAGTTCTTTACTCTCAAAATTACGACAATAAAACAAGCTTAAACCTTCCATCGCTTGCTGCGTATGTGGAAAAAGCTATTTTGTCGCCAAAAGAACTTGTAGACATCAGTGTAAACACAATGATGACTGATCCCGTGCTGAAAAACGCAACTTGGGGATTTGTAGTCTACGACCCGAAAACGAAGAAAATAATTTCTTCGTACAACGAAAATACTCCGCTTGTTCCCGCTTCTACAACGAAGCTGTTGACTACCGAAACTGCAATGAGCATGTTGGGTGAAAACTACCGTTGGATGACGCAGTTGGAATACTCAGGAGAAATTGATGAGAATGGAACTTTAAACGGTAATCTTTATATTGTAGGAAGTGGTGACCCTTCGTTGGGAACCAATAAAGCAGGAGCTTGGTCTTACAAAGATATCGTTTCAGATTTTGCAGGCGGAATGGCTCGTGAAGGAATCAAAAAGGTAAATGGTGATATTGTTATTCAGACAGCGCTTTTCAAAGGTAACATTTCGGCACTTCCGGAAAATGTTGTTTGGCTAGAAAACAATAATTACTATCTTCCTGTTGGTACTACAAAAGAGATTAATCCTGCCAATGAAAGACTTATTGTAAAAAAATCAATGAATCCTGCAGCTGATAAGAAGTTTTTCTATGTTTCGCCTTATGTTAATAAAATGGTATATGCTGAAAAGTATGACGGAAACGGAACATTAACTACAAAATTACCGGATGCTCCGGCTTTCCTTGCCAATTCATTCAGAGCAAGTTTAGTGAAAAGTGGAGTAGCGGTTACCGGAAAAGTAACTCCTAAAATGACCGATGCATCTCCGGAAGTTAGAAAAATGATTGCAGCTTACAAATCTCCTACTTTGGGTGATATTATTTATTATACTAATCAGAGAAGTGATAATTCTTTAGCGGAAGCTTTGCTAAAAACGGTTGGTTTCCAGAAAATGGGAGATCAGACTTCAGAATCTGGAAGAGTAGTGGTAAATGAGCATTTAAAAGATATCGCATTTGATGTAGAAGGATTAAACTATATGGATGGAAGCGGTTTGTCTAGAAGCAATAAAGTAACTCCGATTTCGCAGGTAAAATACCTTAGTTCTTTAATGGACGAGAAATTTTACAAAACATATTTTAATTCTCTTCCGATTGGTGGACAGTCTGGTACGCTTAAAAGCATGTTTTTAGGTGAAGGAAACGGACAGGTTTTTGCAAAAACAGGAACTTTAAATAAAGTGAAAACTTTAGCTGGATATTTAAAAACCAACTCAGGAAGAACGCTTGTTTTCTCTTTGATGGTAAATAATTATGCAGGCTCAGTAGGTCAGGTAAAAAGCAAAATGGAAACAATTCTTAAACCGACTTTAGACTTATAAAAATTATTAATTTCATATACAAACCTTTTAATCGTTGATTGAAAGGTTTTTTTTATCTTTAATCCCTAATTATTTGACTATGAGAAAATTTTACCTTTTATGTATAAGCATCTTTGCTATTCATACTTTATCGGCTCAAAACCAAAATGAGAACGTAGAAAAAAAAGGTTTATTAAATAAAGAAATGAAATCTTATGCGGCTAAAATGGCTGCAGGAAATACCAATCCCAATACGTTAAATTACAATTTGCAGTATCAGAGGATGGATGTATCTGTCAATCCTTCAGCTTATAATATTTCAGGGTCGGTAACATCACATTTTAAGCCTTCACAAGCATTGAATACGATTTATTTTGATCTTAATAATAACCTTACTGTTTCTCAGGTAAATTATCATGGTCAAAATCTTACTTTTCAGCAATTATCAACTAAAGAACTAAAAATAAACTTTACAGCTTCTTTACCTGCGAATGTTTTAGATTCTCTTACAATTAATTACAGCGGAGCTCCTGATACAACAAACAACGCATTTTTTAATGGCTCTCAAGGCGGAACACCTATTCTTTCTACCTTAAATGAGCCTTATGGAGCACAAGATTGGTTTCCTACAAAGCAAAGTTTAAATGATAAAATTGAAAGATTTGATATCAAAGTGACGACTCCAACTCAATATAATGTTGCTGCCAATGGGAAATTGATGTCTGAAACTGTTTTAGGAAATGGCTCAAAACGTACTTTTTGGAGAACTCAATATCCTACTGCTGCTTATTTAATAGCCCTTTCAATTACAAATTTTGTAAAGCTAAATGATACAATGGGAAATCCACCTTTTCCTTTTGTAAATTATATTTATCCGTCAACTAATGCAAATGCAACAAGTATGGCAAACATAGAATGGACGAAAACGGTAATGAATACTTTTGAAAATTATTTCGGAGCTTATCCTTTCCGTAATGAAAAGTACGGGCATATGGAATTTGAAGCGGGTGGAGGTATGGAACATCAAACCATGTCTTCGATGGGATCTTGGAGTAAACAATTAATTGCTCATGAGTTGGCGCACCAGTGGTTTGGTGATAAAGTAACTTGTGGCGCATGGAATGACATCTGGCTGAATGAAGGTTTTGCCACTTTTGGAGAACATCTTGCCTACGAAAAGTTGATTATGAATAATACCGACTTTCTCAATTATCTTTTAGGTGAAAAAAATTATATTACCAGTATTGCTGGCGGAAGTGTTTACGTTGCGGACAGTAGCTTAGGGAACATTAATTCTATTTTCAGTGGAAGATTATCGTATTCGAAAGGTGGTTATGTGGTAAGAATGATGAAATGGGTTTTGGGAGATACAGCGTTTTATCAGGCATTGAAAGACTATCATGCAAGACCGAACCTGGCTTATAGCTATGCAAGAACTGCCGATTTGAATGCTTCTTTACTAATTTCTACCGGAAAAGATTTCACAGAATTTTTTAATGACTGGATTTACGGACAAGGATATCCTACTTATGATATCAGATGGAGACAAGTAGGAAATCAAGTAACTTTTAAAGCATCACAAACGCAGAGCCATGCATCGGTTAGTTTTTTTGAAATGCCATTGCCGATAAAAGTGACGGGAACTGGGGGGCAGACTGCTTTTTTCGCTCTAAATAATACCTCAAATAATCAATATTTTACAGAAGCTGTAAGTTTCCCGATTGCGAGTGTTCAATTTAATTATGAATATCAAATGCTAGAAAAAAACTCAACAGTTTCTCAGGACAATACTTTGAGTACAGCAGATTTTAAAACTGATGAGTTTAGCATTTATCCAAACCCTGTAAAAGATGAATTATTTGTTTCGGGATTAAAAAAAGAAACAGGCTATGATATTTTTACAGCTGATGGAAGGTTGGTGAAAAAAGGGAAAACAGAGAAAAAAATAGATGTATCTCTGCTGCAGAAAGGGGTTTATTTTATTAAAATTTTAAATTCTAATTTAAAATTTGTGAAAGAATAAAAAATAAATTATTGTATTGATTTTCAATGTATATTTGTTTATAAACAAAATAATTAATACTTATGAAAACAAATTTATTCTTTTTCAATTTTCTTTTATTGACATTTTTAATGTTTAATCTCACATCATGTGAATCTAAAAAATCAGACAATCCTTTATTAGACACACAATGGAAAGGATTGGCAAAAATCCCGCACGAAGCAGAGATTGATTTAAAATTCTCTAAAGATAAAATTGATGTACTGCTCGATAATAAAGTAATCGAAACTATGAATTACACATTAAGTAATGGCGAAATCAATATTGTGAAAAATTCAGGTGGAACACCTTGTAATGTAGGAGCAAAAGGTAAATACAAGTGTGATGTAATTGGTGAAAATTTGGTGATGACCCATATTTCCGATGAATGTACTGATCGTGTAAAATCTTTACAAGGAATTGTTTATAAAAAAATTGAAGTAAAAAAATAATTGCAAATCGTTTTTGTACTTTAAAGCTTTCATTCGTGAAAGCTTTTTTTGTTTCTTGCTTTTGATGGTAAGCTAATGATGTGAAATAGCTCTTTTGATGATAGCTTAAATGATTAATAACCGAAAAAAACAATAAAGGCGTCGAAACTTATTTTCTTTAATACGTTTTTATTAAATTAGCGCAACTAAAATTTAAATATAATGATCTCCGGAAAATATCTTGAAAATCTACAGAACGAGCTGAAAAATATCGAAAATGATGGTCTTTTTAAAAAAGAAAGAATCATCACTTCTCAGCAAAGTGCAGAAATTGAAGCCAATGGAAAGAAGCTTTTGAACTTTTGTGCCAACAACTATTTAGGATTGTCAAATCATCCTGAAGTAATGAAGGCTTCACAAGATATGATTGGTTCTCACGGTTACGGAATGTCTTCGGTACGTTTTATCTGTGGAACTCAGGATATTCACAAGCAGTTGGAAGAGAAAATTGCTGAATTTTTAGGTCTTGAAGATACGATTCTTTATGCAGCATGTTTTGATGCAAACGGTGGAGTTTTCGAACCTTTGTTTACAGAAGAAGATGCGATTATTTCGGATGAACTGAATCATGCTTCAATTATTGACGGAGTTCGTCTTTGTAAAGCAGCAAGATACCGTTACAAAAACAATAATATGGCAGATTTGGAAGCTCAGTTGATTGCTGCTTCTGAAAAAAATCACAGATTTAAAATTATCGTTACAGATGGAGTTTTCTCAATGGACGGAATTGTTGCAGACCTAAAAGGGGTTTGTGATCTTGCCGATAAATATGATGCTTTGGTAATGGTGGATGATTCTCATGCTACTGGTTTCATCGGAAAAACAGGTCGTGGAACGCATGAAGCTAACGAAGTAATGGGTAGAGTAGATATTATCACTTCTACTTTAGGAAAAGCTTTGGGTGGTGCTTTAGGCGGATTTACTTCCGGTAAAAAAGAGATTATTGATATGCTGAGACAGCGTTCTAGACCTTATTTATTCTCAAACTCTTTGGCTCCTGGAATTGTGGGTGCAGCTTTAAAAGTTTTAGAAATGATTTCTGACGACACTTCACTTCGTGATACGGTAATGAAAAATGCAGAATATTTCAGAACGGAGATGAAAGCAAAAGGTTTCGATATTCCTGATGGAGATGCTGCGATTGTTCCTGTAATGTTATACGATGCTAAATTGGCTCAGAAAATGGCAGAAAAACTTATGGATGAAGGGATTTATGTAATTGGTTTCTTCTATCCGGTAGTTCCGAAAGAGAAAGCAAGAATTAGAGTTCAGCTATCTGCAGCACATACAAGAGAGCATTTAGATAAAGCAATTGCTGCTTTTGAAAAAGTAGGAAAAGAATTAGGAGTAATTTCTTAAAGATATAACTGATTTAATATTTGGCTCATGAAAAAAATTCTGCTTCTTATTGGTTTTATTAGTTTCCAAACTATTTTTTCACAAAATATTATGGAACTTGATCTTAAAAACGTTGAGCTGCAGGGAATGAAGCCGGCAAAAATAAATCAGGAAATGAAAAATATCGGGATTGTTCAAAATCCTTTTGTGACAGACAATCCCGATATTATTTCAAAACTTGACTACAGAGAAAATTCTTTTCTGATCAAAAAAATGTATACTTTTATTTATGACAATCCCAAAGGAAGCGACGGAGGTGTTGTTATCAATGAATTTGCGAATAAAAAGGATCTTGATGCTTATCTGGCACAGACTTTTGAGCAGTCAAACTACAGAGTTTTAGTTAAAGATTTATATCTGATACGCATTTGGAGCGATTACAGTCTTCATGTAAAAGGGAGAGAAACGAGTGAAGATCACCTAAATAAGTTGGAGAAATATTATACCCATTTAGGCGCAAAGAAAGTCATTTTAAAAATTGATGAATCTATAATTACTAAGGTAGAGTAATTTCTTAAAAAAATAAATCCTTCTACAATTGTAGAATAAAAACAGAATTTCTATATTTACTGAAATTCTGTTTTTTTATGTTTAAAAATTTCTTACTAACCCTGCTGTCAATTTTTGCTTTCGCTTCTTGCCAAACCAAAACCAATCAATACATTAAGATTTCTGATAAAGTTCAGAAACGACACGGAAAATGGAAAGAAGAATATCCTACCGAAGAAGGAACTTTGATTGCTATAGGAAAATATAAGAAAGGTGAAAAAGTGGGTGTTTGGAAAACATTTGTAGGGGATAAATTGTATCAAAAAGAAAAAATTGGAAGAAAGAAAACCAAAGTGTTCGTTTATCATCGAAATGGAAATATTATGGAGCGAGGACAAACAAAACTTGATATTTCAGAAAACGAGCGCCATTGGTATTATTTCGGAGATTGGAAGTTTTACAATGAAAACGGAAAGATGAAGTACATAAAGAAATATACCGATGGTAAAAAAATCGACAGTGTTTCTTTTAATAAATAACCTTTCTGAAACCTGAATTTTCAACAAATCTTAAATAAATTTTTAGGTATAATATTGATAATGCTTTTTAGCTTAAGTTGAGTAACAAAATCATTATATTTGCGCTTAATTTTCACTTAAATGTTTTTTAAATCAAGATATATATTAGAATTTTCTAAGCCAAAACGTGAGGTTTTAGAAAATATTGAAAAAGATATATTTCAAGGTTTTTCCAATTATTTTGGTAAAAGCTTTACTGGAAAAATAAGTGAAAATGAATTTAAAATAAAATTGATGGGAGGAAGTGACTCACCAACTTTCAAAGGAAATTTCATTTTGAATAGAGATAATGAGGAAAGTTTTGAATTATCTGTTGGATTTGAATATTATGAAGTATTGCTTTATTTAGTTTTTTTAAGCTTTATATTACTTCTTATAATTAAAAGTTACGATGGAAATTATTATTTGATACCCATTTATCTAGCTATCCTAGGATTTATTATATTTTCAGGTTATTTTCGATTAAAAAAGGAAAAGAGTTTATTCTTTGATTATTTGAAAAACTTTGATAGAAATTGTAAGATTATTCATATAAAATAATTATTGATTTAAAATGCTTTACACAATAATAAAAGCGTTACACATTATTTTTATGGTCAGTTATTTTGCGGGAATTTTTTATCTCGTAAGAATTTTCGTGTACTATAAAGATACCGATGCTTTTTCAAACGAAAAAAAGACGATTTTACGAGAGCAATACACGTTTATGGCTCGAAGATTATGGAATATTATCACCGTTCCTGCCGGAGTAATAATGGCAGTTTGTGGTTTGGTTATGATCTTTTTGAATTCTGGTTTAATGAAAATGCCGTGGTTTCATTTAAAACTAACTTTCCTGATCGGATTGGCCATTTACCATTACTGGTGCTGGAAAAAAGTGAAAAAATTAGTAGAGCTCAACGGAAATACTTTAGAAACAGCCAATTTAAAACTAAGGCAGGCTAACGAAATTGCCACATTTATTTTATTTTTGGTCGTGTTTACCGTTATTTTAAAATATCAGGTTATTGAATATTGGTGGCAATTAATCGTAGGATTTTTCGTTCTGGTATTCTTAATTATGATGACGGTGAAGCTCGTGAATAAGAAAGGGAAAAGTAAAAAGTAAAAAGAGCCAAGTAAAAATTAATAACGTTAATAGTGAATGGTCAATTGTGAGTTAATGTAACGCCAATTATCTAAAACCCAATTCCTATAACCTAAAACCTAAATAAAAAACATGTTTGCAATTTTAAAAAAAGAACTTTGGAGTTATTTTGGCAACTGGAGCGCGTGGATCATCATTGCGGCATTCAGTCTGATAACGACTTTGTTTCTGTTTTTCTTCGAAAATGATTCTAATATTTTCGACATCGGAATGGCGTCTTTACAAAGTTATTTCGTTTTGGTACCTTGGTTACTGATGTTTATCATTCCGGCGTTGTCGATGAAAACTTTTGCGGAAGAACAGCAAACGGGAACTTTAAACTGGTTGTTTTCTCAGCCTCTGAAAGTTTCAGATTTGGTTTCAGGGAAATTTCTTTCCGTTTGGGTGGTCGGGATTTTATGTCTGATTCCTTCGGTAATTTATTTTTATACGGTTTATGTTTTGGGAGTTCCTGAAGGAAACATCGATATGGGAATGACTTTCGGAAGCTATTTTGGTTTAATTATTTTGATTGCAGCATTTTCAGGAGTTGGAATTTTAGCTTCTTCGCTTTCTCAAAACCAGATCATGGCTTATCTGTTGGGCGTTTTCATGTGTTTCATCATGTATTTCGGAATCGAGCAACTGGCAAGTTATAAATTGTTGGGCGGAGCAGATTTTATTTTGCAGAATATAGGTTTTTATCAGCATTTCTTAGGCTTTACAAGAGGTCTTATCGATTTTAAAGATGTTGCCTATTTTGTTTTCATCATCGGTCTTACGTTAACATTGTCTAATCATTTTATCAATAAAAAGAAGTAAAAACATGAAGAAGATCAACCTAAAATCTCCGTTTGCCATTTTATTGATTGGAACTTTTGCTGTTGCATTAATTCTTGCATTTTCGGGCATCAGATTAGATTTAACCAAAGAAAAAAGATACACGCTTTCAGATAGCACAATTAAAGTTTTAGAATCGGTTAAAAAACCTTTAACGGTAGATGTTTACCTGGAAGGAGATTTTCCGGCAAGCTTTAAACAGTTGCAGAGTGAAACTAAGTTTATGCTCGAAGAATTCAGAAAGATCAATCCTAAAATAGATTTTAAATTCATCGATCCCATCAAAACAAAAATGTCACAGGACACTTTGATGGCAATGGGAATGCAGCCTTCCGTTCTTCCTGATAATAAAGATGGAAAAACGACGCAAATTTATCTGTTTCCTTATGCCGTTGTAAAGTATAACCAGAGAGGAGTTTCTATTCCTTTGGTGATTCAGCAGTCGAATATCAATGCAGAAGAACAGTTGAGAAAGTCGATTGAAAACTTAGAATATAATTTAGTTTCAAACATCAAAGCAGTTGCTTCAGATAAAAGAAAAAAAATAGGAATTCTTGTGAATCAGGATGAGCTGAATCCTCGTGAATTTGAAGGATTTATGAATCTTGCCTTAGAAAGTTATGATGCAGGACCGATTGTTCCTAAAAATAATGTAGAAATTACTCAGGCAGACGTTCCTTTACTAAAACAAATGAGCGCTTTGGTAATTGCAAAGCCAAGAAAAGCTTTTACAGACGGTGAAAAAGTAATTCTGGATCAGTACATCATGAACGGCGGAAAAACACTTTGGATGATCGATGCCGTAAATGCTGAAATGGATACTTTGACGAGATCTAAAAAAGTAATGCCTTTCCCGGTTGATATTAATATGACCGATTTTTTCTTTAATTACGGGTTAAGAATCAATCCGGCTTTGGTAAAAGATGTGAAGAAATATGCACTTTTAAAACTGGTTACCGGTGAAGTAGGAGGAAACGCACAATATACAAGTCTTCCATGGCCATATTTTCCTTTGGGAATTGCAGAACACGATCATCCGATCACAAAAAATATCAATCCTGTAAAACTTGAATTTCCTACATCAATTGATACTTTAGGTGGAAGAAAATTTAAAACTCATGTTTTATTTGAATCTAGTGAAAGAACTTTACTGAAGCAGGTTCCGAATTATGTTGAGCTAAAAGAAATTTCCAGCGTAGACAGCCTCGGACAAATGGAAAAACCAAGCACACCGAAAATTTTTGCTGTTGCTTTAGAAGGAAAATTTAATTCTGCTTATGCTTCAAGAATCGAAAGAAAATCTTATCCAGGATTTAAGGCATCAAGCCCTGAAAATAAAATGATTGTGATTGCAGATGGTGATGTGGGAAGAAATAAAATCATTAAAGGTCAAGCATTACCTTTGGGAGTGGATATGCTGACTGACGAACAGTTTGGTAACGAACAATTCCTTAGAAATGCTTTAGATTATCTTCTTGATGACAGCAATCTGATGGAACTGAGAAACAGAAACATCGAAGAGCGTCTTCTCGATCGTCACAGAATCGCCGATGAAAGAACAAACTGGCAATACCTGAATTTATTTCTGCCATTAGCAATCATCGGACTTTTAGGAGGATTATTCTTCTGGTTAAGAAAAAAGAAATTCGGATAGAATGATATAGAAAAAGAGAAACTGTGAGGTTTCTCTTTTTTATTATTATCATTTATTACGATCTTCGTCATTCATTTTAATCGGATTTTGTCTTACATCAAAAATATCACTGATTACGATTTGATAATGGAGAATTCGGTAGATTATCTTGTAATTTTTAATTAGAATATATCGATGATTTAGATTTAATTTTTTAAGATATAATTCCAACTGCCCCGATTCCGGGTTTTTTACTAATTGTTTTGTAGAATCAAGGATTTGTTTTCTTATTTTATGAGCAACTTTTCGATTTGAATTTGTAACATAATAATCGAAAATACTTTTTAAATTTTTAATTGCAAAATCTGTCCAGACAATTTTCATGGTTTACCAATTTGCAGATTGGTTTTCTAAATCTTCCTGAGTCATAAAATTTCCATTCTTAAAATCTTCTTCAGATTTTTCTATTCGCTCTACTAAAGCTTCAGTATTAAATGGTACAAATTCAGAATGATCTTCTTTTTCAAATTTAGTTAGAATATAATTCTCTATTTTCTCAAAAAAACTTTCGTCTTGAAGCTGAGCAAGATAGGTTATCAAATTTAATTTTCGGGTTTGTAAGTCCATCTTTTTGATATTTTAAATCAAAGATACAAATTTATAGATAGAATATTTTTTAAGAAATGGTGTCTCCTTTAATGCCTGTCTTTTGAAAAGTTTGAATGATTTTTTCTCGTTGGAAATTCTAATGAGTTGAAGGTTTTACGAGGATTGTTCTTCTGGTTAAGAAAAAAAAATTCGGATAGAGTGATATAGAAAAAGAGAAACTGTGAGGTTTCTCTTTTTTGTTTTAAGATGATAAAACTTAATTTTTAATATTATTATCCGACGTTCTTAAAACGATAGATTTTGCAATTAAATCATTTATGGTTCTATGTTTTTTATCTGGAAATACCTGAATTAAGTTTGCTATATTCCAAAGACATATTAACGCCAATGGAAGGTATTCATAGCTAAATAAAAAAGTAATTAAAGCAAAAGAAATATCAGGGAAACTTCTCAAAAATGATTGTTTTAGAGTTATTTTTTTATTTTCACTAATATCCCAAACTTTTACACCAGTTATCATTTTTCCAAGGGTCTGTCCGCCAAATACATGAAAGACTACAAAATAAATTATTAAAATTGTTGATAGTACTAAATCACCATAATTGGTCCAGAAATTTAATGCCGGATCGGTGATTTGTGGAATTTTTGTATTATCAAAATCAAAAGAATAGGTTGTTGGTGGAAGAAAGATTGTTAAGACATAACCAACAATCAATAATATAATGTAGTCAATAATTTTTGCAAAAAATCTTCTGTAAATAGTATCATATTTTATTTGTTCCATTTTTATATAATTTAATAATGAAAATTATTTCCACACATAGTTTTTATTCCACACATAAAAACGTTGGATCTCATTAGCGTTGTCTTGATGATACTTTTTTACATCTTCCGCTTGAGAAGGAAGAAAGGCAATATATGCAAAAGGCTCAATTAAATTTTTATCTTTCAACTCAATAAAATAAGGAGCTAAAAATTCCCAATAAAAACCTTTGTTATCTTTTTGTCCTTCTTTTAGAACGGTAAAAATACTTTCAAATTTATCGATAGCTTTTTCGCACTGTGTTTTATTTTTGTTTTTCTCGTCAAAATCTAAAGCTGCAGTCATTGACAAAACCATATCCACCGTAGAGAAATTATTGATACCTTTCTTTTTTTTGCCTGCATCTTCCATTGCTTTGGGGTCAATAGCCAATGTGATGTTTTTATCATCAGTTTGAGTAGCTCCCTGTTGCATTAAATCTATTACAGAATCTAAGTTTCCTTTTGCACGGGAAGTTTTATTATCAACAGTAAGATATCTTAATGAAGCTAAAATAGATATAATTCTCTTGTCACGGTTTAAGGCGGCTAAGGCATTCAAAGTTCCAGGATGATTTGGATTAAGCGTTGCTGATTTTTGAAATAATTCTAATGATTTTTCAATTTGCTTCTCGTTAACTAAAGTAATTGCTTTATTAAAATATAATTGATAATAATTCGGATATTTTTTTATTCCTTCATCATAAATTTTTAATGCTTCCTTTGTTCTTTTAGAATGATCAAGACTGTTTCCATAAGTAATATATATCGTTTTTATATCTTCTTTGGGGTAAATGCTTATTGCAAGTTTACATAGTTCGATGGCTTCATCATATTTTTTTAAAGCTTCAAGAGTCATTGCTTTTTCTGAAATTGCTATTAAATTATTTTCATCAAGTTTAAGGGCTTCTTCATACTTATCAAGAGCATTATTGTATTTGCCTTCGTCGTGAAATGCAATGCCTTCATTAACCTTTATTTCAGCCTCGTTTTTGTTCTGGGAAACACCCAGGATAGGAAACAAAATTAATAAAAGAAGTTTTTTCATAATTTTTAGTTTTTAATAGAGTTTAAAGATAAAGTTTTCAGATAATAAAATTAATTTCTGAATTATTAGATTTTATAATATTTTTAGGTAATAAACCTGTTTAAACTTTTATTTTTCTGAGAAACAAGATAGAGAAAGCGAGATAATGTAGATTTGTGCAAGTAATATTCAAAGTCTCAAATCTTACTAATAAAGCTTTGAAGCTATCAAGCCATGCATTTGCTTTTTCTATTTTGAATCTTCTTTTATACAA
>NZ_FUZE01000031.1 GCF_900168205.1 Chryseobacterium balustinum | reverse complement strand
TCCAGCAGATGTGTACTTCGGAAGATCAGAACAGATTTTGGAAAAAAGAAGGCAAACAAAAGCGGAATCCATCCGAAAAAGAAGACAAATATATATTCAACAAAAATTAGTAAGTTTATAAATCGAAAATCCTCCTTAAGGATTTAAACTAAAATGTCTAAGTTGGTTTGAAGACGTACAGTCTTGCTACAAATGCAAATCCTTTCCCCAATTCCATTAAAAACTGCTGAAGATGTGTAATTAAGGCTGATTCTATTTGAGTTTCAGTTTGTGATATGTCTAAAGGAAGTCCTAAGAATTCAAATATATAGGGGTCTTTGATATAATTCGAAATCTCCTTGTTTTCTGCTTCTGGAAATTTTAATAATCTTCCTAAGTATTGACTGTCAATATTTCTTTGAAGTGTTCTAGTATTCCAATTTCCTTCAATAGAGTGTTCAATGTACTGTATTCTATGATCGGAATTCTCAATTCTGCTAATAATTCTGTAGTGAGTCCAGCTCAATTCGGTACGCACTGCGTTCCAAATTGGAAATGCGATGAAAAAAGCCCGCATATTATTAAGATTTCTCTCGTTAAATCCTTTCCAAATTCCAATGATAGATGATTCGCAAGATTTTTCAAAACGGATTTACCATACTTTGCACGCAATTCACCATTTTGTTCATCCTCAATAATAAGCTGTCCAATTTCCCAATACATCTTGAGTAATATAGTATTACTGTTTCTATAAACCTGGTCTTTTGCATCAACAATAATTTTTGCAATGGAGCTGTAAAGATCTTGATTGAATTCTTGCGTTTTTTCTATCATTTTCCAAAATTACAAAATTAACTGTAGGATAAATAAGTTGATGTAGTTATCATGATTGCAGAATGTTTGGATAACAAAAACTAAATATATGTCCCTATAAATCTTTAGGACACACAAACATTCTGCAATTTAATAAACAGAAATAACTATTTAATCCTTTTTCGAGATTTAGATTTTCTTTTTATTGATATGATAAAGGCTGCAAATTTTCACTCATCTTACGATTTAGTTATTGCCCACAGTACGAATCAAATTGATTTTCTTATTTTCCGGCACTAGAAATCTTTATATTTTTTTTATACATTTACATCATATACTGAAAGTTATGAAAAAAAAAGTCGTCCTTATTCAGGATAATATAGATATACTGGATATCATGGATCATGTATTGACGGACGAAGGTTATAATGTTACAGCATCGTTAACAACTGACCCCATTGATAATATTGAGGAGATTGAACCTGATGTAGTAATTGTAGATGACAATATTAAGGGAAACAAGAAAGGATCTGAAGTAATTGAAGATTTAAAATCTGATTCAGAAACGGAAGATCTATCAGCTGTGCTAACTTCTACATCTCCCGATGTACCAAAAAAAGCAAAGGAATGCAATGCTGATGACTATATCGAAAAACCTTTTGATATCGATCAAATGCTAGAAGTTGTAAAGAAAAATGCTTAATTTATCGGATTACGAGTGTATCCATTGAAATTGATTTATATTTGATATGTATACGTTAGATAACTCTTTTAATTTGAATATTGATGGAAAACAACCTTGTTACATTCAATCATCAACAGTACAAATAAACCCCGACAAAGGCCAGGGCTTCTATTTTTAGTCAATAATTTTCAGGGGTTGGAATACTAAAATTCTTTCCAATTTCTAACATTTATCTCAATTTATTTTGGTCGAAAATTCATTGACAGGTAATCGGGCTTTCGGCACGGAAGCCAGAAAATCATTAGCTTGATCTCTGTAGCCCAATGACATGATAACCGAGGCATGAAGACCCTTTTCTGACAAGCCTAACACTTCATCAAACAATTTCGGATCAAACCCTTCCATAGGCGTTGAGTCCACTTTAAGTTCTGCTGCCGCAATCAAAGCTGTTCCCAAACCGATATAAGCTTGTTTGTCCGACCAGATCGCATTTTGTTCGGGCGTCTTGGTAGAGAAATAGCCTATCAAAGTATCTTCCAGCATTTTCAATCCCCCTTTTTCCAAATCTCGTTGTTGTTCCATCATCTCAACATATTCTGTGATGTAATCAGCGGTTATTTCATTGAATCCTGCAAAAATCAATAAATGTGAAGAAGCATGGATCTGGGTATTGAATGATCCTTCTCCCAATCTTTGTCTTACCTTAGGATTGGTAATGACAAACAGTCTGTAAGGTTGTATTCCGCAGGACGAGGCGGTGAGATTGATGGCTTCGATAATCTGGTCTATTTTGTCTTCGCTTACTGATTCGCCTGAGTATTTCTTGACCGCATAACGCCATTGTAAATTTTTGATTAGGTCCATTTTTTTGTTATTTATAAATTAGATCCGCAAAGTTATATTTTCAATATGTACCTTTGTAACTAAGTGACAAAAAGTTATAGTGACAAACGGGTAACCAGGTGAACGGTATGGAACAGGAATTTGATTTAGCTAAGGATTGCAGCCAAAAAATACTGGCAATTAGTGATACAATGGAAATTTTAAACGGAAAATGGAAAATGTCCATCATTGCGTGTCTGTGCTATAAGCCAATGCGCTATTCTGAATTGCTGAAAGAGGTGAAAGGTATTTCCGGAAAGATGCTCAGTCGTGAATTAAAGGATCTTGAAATAAATGAATTGATCAATCGTCAAGTCCTGAACACAGCACCTGTTGCAGTGGAATACCAGATAACAGACTACGGAAAATCACTGAAACAACTGACCAATACGATTGCAGATTGGGGATTTATCCATAGACAGCGTATTATTTCCGGAATGAAGTTCAAAACTGAACAGCAAATTGTAAAATGATTTGTACACACGCCGAACTATTAAAATAATCTTCTACCTACCTCTATAATAAATGGCCAACAATCATAAGTCAATTTACAGTGCACTTGCAGCCAATCTCTTAATAGCACTCACTAAATTCATCGCAGGAGCATTTACAAACAGCTCCTCCATGATCTCTGAAGGTATTCATTCAACAGTTGATACAACCAATCAGCTGTTATTATTGTATGGATTGAAAAGGAGCAGGAAACCGGCAGATGAATCTCATCCTTTTGGATATGGAAAGGAACTCTATTTCTGGTCGTTTGTTGTTTCTATATTGATATTTGGTCTTGGTGGGGCTCTGTCTATCTATCAGGGAATTTCGCACATCATAGAACCTGAAGTGATGAAAGATCCGTTCTGGAACTACATCGTTTTAGTGCTCTCCCTTATTTTTGAAGGAACTTCCTTATTTATCGCCGTCAAAGAGTTTAATAAGACCCGTAACGGTATGAAATGGTGGGATGCGATTATCAAAAGTAAAGATCCTGCAAGCTTTCTCGTTGTTTTTGAAGACGGTGCGGCAGTGGCAGGTCTTCTCGTGGTGATGGTATTGATGGGGCTTAGCCATTCATTTCAGATTCCGGAATTGGATGGGCTTGCATCAGTCATTGTAGGATTGATCCTGGTATTTGTCTCTTTTATTCTTGCCAGAGAAAGCAGAAGCTTATTGATGGGTGAAGGGATAGCACCCGAAACGAGAGAAAAGATCGCGAAACTGGCTGAGAAAGATATCGCTGTGGTCAAAACAAAAAGTATCCTATCTACCTATCAGTCACCGGAGGAAGTTGTACTGATGCTCATCATTGATTTTGAAGACCATCTTGATACGGAAGAGATCACCGAGGCCATAAAGCGTATTCGTGAAAATATAAAAAGAGAATTTCCATTGGTTCATTTTGTCATTATTCAGCCAGAATAATTTATACCATCAGACTTTGGGATTTTTGGTTCCACGGAAAACCGTATCCAAGATACGGTGAGCTATTAAAAGACTTTTGCTAAAATAAATCCGATAATCAATGCAAGAACAAATACAATGATAATCTTGACATAATCGGTTTTGCTGCCTAGGATTTCCTGATTCAGCCTTATATTTTCCTTTTTTAAGGTTTCCAGATCAACCTTTAAAGAAGCAGTCCTTTCATTGATGGCCGACTGGACATTTTTTTCGTGCAACGCAGCAATCTCTTTTTTGTAGCTTTCCATTTCTGCCTGGCGTTGTTTCTGCTGCTCCTGAAAATTCTTCTGAAGATCTTCCAGTTGTTTGCCTGAAGTCACCTGAAGCTTTTGGAATTCCTCGTTTCTAACTTTCAGTTGGTCTGTAAAGGTTTTGTTATGGTTGTCTACCTGCTCTTTATAAGTTTTCTGAGCTTCAGCGAATTCTTCATTCTTCTTCTTCAACTGTTTTTCTAAAGTTTCTACCTGTTCCGAAAACTGCTTGGTGACATCCTTTTTGACCTCATCAATGAGGAGGGCCCTTGAATTGGATCGTTCGTGGGATAATTTTTCAGCAATGGTATGCAATCCTGCACCATAATCATGTGGTAAATGAAAACGCTTGTCTGCCAGCTTATCCAATAATGTTTCATCTACCGTATGACCGATGGCAGTAACCGTAATCGGTTTCATAGAAATAAATAATTCGGATAAGCTCAGGTCATTAAAAGTTTCCATACTCTGCCTGTCACCTCCTCCCCTCACCAAGGCAACAATGTCATAATCCAAAGCTGAAATTTCCTTCAATTTGGATATGATCGCCGTGGAAGAAGTGATATTGCAACTATGATCTGAAATATCAAAATATTTTCTTGAAACATCCAGTCCTTCAAAAAAATCCTTCTGGACAATCGCATTATTTCCATAAATGTTAGCGACCCTGACCTTTTCATCTTTGAGCATCTTATCCCTGATAAGGGTTTCAGGGTCTTTTGATCCTGTCTCCAGTTTTTTCTGAATCAGCCCATACCTTTGCAGTTCTTCTTCAGAAATTGACCTTTCTTCCTGCTGAACAATTTCATCAACGACAAAACGCAGTTCAATCGAAGAATTCTTAATGCTCTTCTCAATAAAGCCTCTGAGCGTATACACTTCATTATTGGTAATCTTACTCCTGAGCAAAGAAGAAATACGAATCCCTATCGAAGTGTTATCACCTTCTGAGAACAAAAGGTCATAATAATAGTTCCCGTAGGATTTACCACCACCATAAGCATATCTACCCTTCAGATAGATCAAATTGACCGTTGCATTCAGCTTCAGTGCATTACTAAAGATACCTATTACTGATGCCGGCGAATAGACCGGATAAGTTACTTCGTTGTCCTCCATTGATAAGATAATCATTTAGATCAAGATCGGATACAAAGATATTGCTTATTGGGGATTACATCATATTATTTGTAACAATCAATTAAAAGACCCTCAGATTCCAAAGGCAAAATTTTTGTTTTGGTATTGAACAATTTGCTAAATGATTGCGAATGTTCAAATCCCAGGTCATAAGCTATTTACGAACATGAAAGATTCGTGATAGATAACTTTTCTTTCGCTTTTTCTATAGTTGCTTTCTAACTCGTTTCATTTCAATATTGGTGTTCCATTAATAATCTTTTGATAAAACAAATGAGCTATACAGACAAGTAATTTGAGCCGTACACGAAAGTATTAACCTAAATAAACAGTGATCTTTGTACCATAATTAAAACAAATCAAATGTCATCAATTAAAAAAATTCAACTGGGACAAAACGGTCCTTTAGTTTCCAGTCTTGGTTTAGGCTGCATGAGAATGTCCTCAATCTGGGGCGGTCCCACACCTGACGAGACGGAAAGTATCGCTACAATCAATGAAGCTTTGGATAATGGGATTAATTTTCTAAATACAGGAGACTTTTACGGCGCCGGTCACAACGAAATGCTAATTGGCAAAGCCATCAAAGGAAGACGTGAAGATGCTTTTATCAGTGTAAAATTCGGTGCTATCTTTCACAATGGTCAGTGGATAGGATTAGATTTGCGTCCCGTTGCAATAAAGAATTTTGTCAACTATTCTCTTACCCGTCTGGGAATTGAAACCATAGATCTTTATCAGCCAAGCCGTATGGATGACAGCGTTCCACTAGAAGACATCATCGGAACGGTTGCCGGTCTTGTTGCAGAAGGCAAAGTGCGCCATATCGGAGTATCGGAAATCAATGCAGATCAGCTTCGTAAGGCTAATAACATTCATCCTATAAGTGCTTTGGAAATCGGCTATTCTCTGGCAGACCGACAAATAGAAACCGACTTGCTTCCAGCAGCAAAAGAGTTAGGAGTTAGTGTAATAGCTTTCGCCAATACAGCAGAAGGATTATTGACCGGCGACCTAAAAGCACCACTCGCAGACAGCGATCACCGAAATCATTTTTCCCGTTTTCAAGGCGATAATTTAATTCAAAATCTGGAAAAAGTTGAAGTTCTGAAACAGCTGGCAAACAGCAAAAATTGTACGCCAACTCAACTTGCAATTGCCTGGGTGAAGGATCAGGGCGATTATATTATGCCATTGGTAAGTATGAGCCGCAGATCCCGATTACCAGAAAATATCGCAGCGATGAATATAACATTCACAGCAGAAGAGATGAATTTATTAAATACTACATTTGCAATAGGTGCAATACAAGGCGGCACTTACTTGCAACGATAAATGGAAAGTCCAGCAGAAATTCTTCCCGGAGTCATATTCTATTCCTACCTCTCTACAGAGCGAAAGGAGAAAGTCTGTATCTGGAATCAGCACACCCTCATACTTCAGGTTTCGGGGCAGCTGATTCTGGAAACCTCCGGGCAAAACATCTCAATGAGAGGCGGACAAATGCTGCTAATCGGAAAAAATCAGTTAGGGACGCTTACAAAAATGCCGGTTGCAGGAGGAAATTATGAAACGATAGTGATCTCTCTGCAAGACGATCTTCTACGCAAAATCACTTTAGAGGAGAAGCTGGAAGACGACAGAAAGTATAATGGCCCTTCAAATATTCTGATTCCTTCCAACGATTTTCTGAAAGGATATTTCCAGTCTATTGTTCCGTACGCCAGAAACTCCGGAGCAGCTATGACAAATGAGTTAGGGATCTTGAAAGTGAAAGAAGTTGTCAAATTACTGCTTCTTGCAGTTCCGGAACTTCGCAACTTTCTGTTCGACTTTTCAGAACCTTATAAGATAGATCTTGAAAGATTTATGCTTAGTAATTATCAGTTCAATGTGACGACCGAAAAGTTTGCCCAGCTTACAGGAAGAAGTCTGGCGAGTTTCAAGCGCGACTTTCAGAAGGTTTTTGGAATGCCGCCGCGACAATGGTTACAGGACAAAAGACTGAATGAAGCCCGCCATCTCATAGAACATAAAAGCAAAAAGCCATCTTCTATCTATCTGGATCTAGGATTTGAAAGCCTCTCCCATTTTTCACATGCCTTTAAAAAGAAATTTGGAAAAGCACCAACATCAGGTCTGTAAATTTATTGTTACACAGATCAGAAATAATAATGTAAATTATTCTCAATCTTTTACTCTTCTTTTCCAACTCAGATAAAATTTACAACTTCAGGTTTTTTGTGATAGGCAATAATCAAGACTTTGGATATTAAAAAATCTTCCATCTGTGGTTTTTTAATTTATTCTGGTAGAAAATTAATCGGTTAGTAGACGGCTTCAGAAACTCACAAGCATCCCGTTAGCCCAATATGAAGCATGGAGACCTTTTTCTGATAAGCTTAAAATCTCGGCAAACAATTTCGAATTTAAGAGAAATTTTATATTAAAGATAAAACAAAATCAGTATTGATAAATAACTTGGCCTACCAATAAGGCTCAGCTAAAATTAACAATTGATAGTTATGAAAATAGATATTATAACGAAAGAAGACCTGCAAGAATTCAAAACAGAATTGCTGGAAGAGATTAAAAACCTGTTTCAAATCAAAAACACCGAAAAGAAATTATGGCTGCGCTCAACAGAGGTCAAAGAACTTCTGAAAATATCTACCGGAACATTACAGAACCTTCGTGTTAGTGGAACTTTGTCCAACACTCGTATCGGAGGTACATTGTATTATAATTACAAGGACATCGAGCAGTTATTAAATAGTAAACCTAGTTAATTATTTGATCTTCTCAAATCTTTTCACTGCTAAATATTCCAATTAGGTATCAGCAAATTACTATGAAGCAAATGAACTATATCAAACCTCTAACAGCTTTCTTTGTAAAAGTGGCTCAAGAGAATACGATAAATCCCACGCATGTCAGCCTGTATATGGCTCTGTTTCAATTCTGGAATTTCAATCTTTTTAAGAATCCAATCAATATTTCCAGAGATGAGCTTATGCTAATTAGCAAAATACAATCAAAGGCCACGTATCATAAATGTATCAAAGATCTACATTCTTTAGGGTATTTTGATTACCAGCCTTCGTACAATCCATTTGAAGGTAGTCAAGTTTATATGTTTGATTTTGCCGGGGAATTAAAACCAACACCTAAGGCAAAAAGAATAGTATAGACATGAACTTAAGTAAGAATAGATTGCAAAGACCATTGAAACCAAAATATATCAATCATCAATATTGGAATTTTCTCTAAATTAAATTGGAGAAAATTCCGGATTTATTAATAATAGAAAAAGCGGACTAGGCCGCTCTCTATTATTAATAAAAAATGAAGTGAAATTTTCTAAATAAGTTTTAATAATTCTTCAGCCACCTTTTCAGAAGAAGCAGGATTTTGTCCTGTAACCAATCTTCCGTCAACTATAGCATAAGGACTCCAATCTTCGATTTTACTGTACACTCCACCATTCTTCTTCAGCATATCTTCTACCAGAAAGGGAACAACATCAGTTAACTGTACCGCCTCTTCCTCAGTATTGGTGAATCCGGTGACGTTTTTATCCTTTACCAGATACTCACCATCTATTTTCACATCTTTCAAAACCCCGGGAGCGTGGCACACAAATGCTACAGGTTTATCACTGCTGTAGAAATCAACGATAAGCTGCTGCGAAACTTTATCTTCCGCCAGATCCCACAAAGGACCATGCCCGCCCGGATAAAATACCGCATCAAAGTCTTCACTTTTGACGTCCGATAACTGATGTGTATTTTTTAATTTGTCCTTTAATGCTTGGTCACCATCCATTCTTCGTGTTGCATCGGTCTGGGCTGAGGGATCTTCACTTTTCGGATCAATGGGTGGCTGACCACCCTTTGGAGATGCCAGTGTAATTTCCACTCCTTTATCAGACAATGCATAATAAGGAGCCGCTAATTCTTCTGTCCAGAATCCTGTCTTTAAACCTGTATTTCCTAATTCATCGTGACTCGTAAGTACGAATAAAACTTTTTTGCTCATTTTTATATCTCTTTAATTTAGTATTACAAAGTTGGAATTTATCTGTGTTTTAAACACAGGATCTGAATCACTATTTTCATGTGATCCGGATCACACTTTTTCTGATATGCAGACAAATTAAAATTACTTTATTTGTCATAGAGTTCCTTTATTCTGAAATACGCTTAGACCTTCGATTTTGTCATTGATGGTTTTATATACGATCTCAACTGAAAAACTTGACAGTTCATACAGTACAAACTTTAGTCCATCCTTAGAAGTTTCACTGATGACCTTTCCTTTGGCCAAAGCCAATTCACATTGAGATTGCGTGGGTAGATTTTTAAAATCGTAGTACGAAATAGACATTTAACTAATATTTAATTTTATTTTTTATGATATTACAGTTCACTCACTAAACGAAAAGTCAAATTAATTCGCTCTTTCATATACAGAGCAGATTTAGCGATACGATGCTCCCAGTTTTCCTGCAAATCACCTTTCATCAAAAGCAAAGAACCATGTGGAAGTGGAATGCTGTATCTGCTTTGATGATGATTCAGTTTTCTAAAGTCAAACTTTCGGGTCTGTCCCAGGCTGAGTGATGCAATGACCGGTCTGTCACCGTATCTGCTTTCCTTGTCCCTGTGCCATGCCACAGAATCATTATTGTCCCGGTATAGATTCAGCAATACTGAATTAAATTCGTGACCAAAAGCTTCTTCAATTTTTTTCTTTAAAGAAAGCAATTCAGGCGTCCATGCATTCACTTCAAATTCACTTCCTCCCAATTTGTAGGATTTCTCACCATCACCATACCATGCGGTCAGACGTGGTGTCAATACTTTTTTGTCATAGATGGTTTGAGTCCGTTGTTTCCATGGAGTATTGTCAAGAAGTTGAGAAAAAAGCTGATCTGATTCGTCTGATGTCAAAAAATGTTCTCTGAACTCCAACAGATCTTTTGGAAACGTATAAAATTCTTCTGCGCTAAATAAACTGAGTTGACCCATTGTTTTATTAACTTTTTTTATTATTTTTGAGTATCCCACAATGGGATTTTTTCATCATTTGTGTTTTTAAGCTTTCCCAACAGGAAAGCTTTTGTGTTTATATTTAAATTAATTATTACTTTTTGAGGTTCGTATCTCAGACCTTAGCTGCTCAAACATATTTTTAATCTCCTGATATTCCATACTTTCCACTTTCAGCTCTTTCGTATTGATGCTGCAGGCAAATTCCCATATTTCGTAAACTTCAGACCATTTGATTTCATACGGTTCGTAAAAAGAATTGTCAGAACTTACAAAACTTCCGGAATCATTTTGCTTGGAATATCTTTTATAAACAATACCATCTTTTGTAATGAAAATGTACGTTTTGCCTTTTTTCAGATCCTTTTTATCCTCAAGATATTTTCCGACGATATACGTTCCATCATTGTAAGGTGGCATAGAATCTCCATCGGCAGGAAAAGCCCGGAACTTTCCGTTTCTTAAAAATGGCAAAGAAAGATGCTGCAGTCCCTCTACAAACTCAGGATCATTATATCCGCTGAGGTATCCCATACTTGCTTTTTGAGGAACGATTTCAATTCTGTTTTCTCCTGTATGATCAACTTTCATTGGCAACAAAATTCTGTTGTTGGGAAGGTTGACGACATCATCCAGCGGGTACTTTCGTAAATCAACGGTCAGCAGTAAATCAATACTTACTTTATAGTATTTGGAAAGCTTGACCAACAGTTCGATAGGCGGTTCTGACCTTCCGTCTTCATAAGTCGCATACCTGCCGCGCGTGATCGAAATTTCATCTCCTACCTTTTGTTGGGATGCCTTCATTTTGTCTCTTAGAAACCTGATGTTTTCTGAAAAAATTGACATTGCTATAAATTATAGCAACAAATATACAACAAATTGTAATAAAACGTAATAATTTTACACCATGGAAAGAGCGATAGTGCATATGGATCTGGATACGTTTTTTGTTTCCTGTGAACGGTTAAAAAACTCCGAACTGGAGAAAAAGCCTGTGATCATAGGAGGTGGAGACCGTGGTGTGGTAGCATCCTGCTCTTACGAAACAAGATTTTTCGGAGTACGAAGTGCGATGCCAATCAAGATGGCATTAAGATTATGTCCCGAAGCACGAGTCATCAAGGGAGATATGGATATGTACTCCAAAATGTCGCATATGGTCACAGATGTGATTCAGGAAAAAGTTCCTGTTCTGGAAAAAGCAAGCATTGATGAATTTTATCTGGATCTTTCGGGAATGGACAAATTCTTTGGTTGCTTTCAATGGACGAATGAAATCGTCGATGCGGTTACAAAAAATACCGGTTTACCTATAAGTTTTGCTTTATCCACCAATAAAACCGTAGCAAAGATCGGCACAGGAGAATCCAAGCCAATCGGCAGATTTGAAATTCAGGAACAGAATATCAAGCCTTTTTTAAATCCCCTTTCCATCAAAAAAATTCCAATGGTTGGAAATGTGACTTTTCAGCTATTATCTAGATTAGGAGTAAGAACCATTGAGACTTTATCAGAAACTCCTGTTGAAGTTTTACACCAACTCATCGGTAAGAACGGAACTGAACTTTGGAAAAAAGCCAATGGAATTGATGATACTCCGATTGTTCCCTATTCAGAAAGAAAATCAATATCCACAGAAAACACTTTTTCTCAGGACACCATCGATCTTCAGAATCTTAGAAGTATTTTATCGGGAATGGTCGAGCAATTGGCTTTCCAGCTTCGTCAGGAAAAATGGCTGACTTCAACGATCTCGGTTAAAATCCGCTATTCCAATTTCGATACAGAGACCAAGCAGTGTAGAATTCCTTATACCTCAGCAGACCATACTCTGCTTAAATATGTACTGGAGCTTTTCAAAAAAGTCTATACCCGAAGAATGCGAATACGTCTGATCGGGATCAAATTCACAGGATTAGTCCACGGTTGTCATCAGATGGATTTGTTTGAGGATACAGAGGAATTGATCTCTTTATATCAGACCATGGATAAGATCAAAAACAGATTTGGGACCGGAAGTGTGGGCAGAGCGTCCGGACTATTAAGATAATAAACACAAGATTATGTTTCTCAATTGTCACTCCTATCACAGCCTTCGTTACGGAACCATTTCTCTTCAGGATTTGGTGCAGCAGGCTGTCGATCATCAAGTCAGAACTTTGGCTCTTACAGATATCAATACCATTACAGGAATCTACGATTTTTTCAAACTTTGTAATGATAATGACATTAAACCTATTGTTGGAGTTGAGATGAGAGTCGAGAGTGAGTTCTATTATATCTGTCTGGCTAAAAACCAGAAAAGTGTCGGAGAGATTAACCGCTTGTTGACCAATTACAATTGTGATGGAATCGAAATTCCAAAACACAATCCAATCCTTGAAAATACCATTGTCATTTATCCTTTGCATAACATTCCTGAAGTTTTGCAGGAATATGAGTTTGTCGGAATCAGACCTGAGGAATTGAATCATCTGGTAAAGCCTGATTTGAAAAAGCTGATTCACAAAATGGTCATCCTGCAGCCTGTCACATTCACAACCAAACTGGATTATAATCTTCACAAAATCTTACGAGCGATTGACAATAATACGCTGATCAGCAAATTGACTGATAACGATTGTTGCAGAGATAACGAAACACTTATCAATAAAAAGCACCTGCTGGATCAATACCGTCACTATCCTCAAATCATACAAAATACAGCGGATATTATTGACCAGTGTAGTTTTGATTATGACTTTTCAACCCCTAAAAACAAGCAGTATTACACAGACAGCCGGGAGAGCGATTTTAGACTGTTGACAAAACTCGCTTACGAGGGATTGGAAACAAGATATGGTAAAGAACATTCGGAAGCCAAAGCAAGAGTAGAGAAAGAATTAAAAGTCATCGAATTCCTAAAATTCAGTGCTTATTTTCTCATCACCTGGGATATTGTTCAGTACAGCAACGACATGGGTTTTATGCATGTCGGAAGAGGAAGTGGCGCTAATTCCATTGTCAGTTACTGTTTGGGAATTACAGATATCTGTCCTTTGGAACTGGATCTGTATTTTGAAAGATTCCTCAACCTCAACAGGAAGACTCCACCCGATTTTGATTTAGACTGGAGTTGGCAGACCAGAGACACTATTCTGGAATATATTTTCAATAAATACGGCAAAGAACACGTCGCATTTTGCGGAACAAATGTAGAATTTAAGTACCGGTCCATTTTCAGGGAAGTCGGAAAAGCTTTTGGTTTACCGAAAGAAGAATTGGATATTTTGGCTACAAAGTCAATGGATCAGCATGATGACAATTCAGTTTTTAAATTGGTGCATAAATACGGTAAGCTTTTGGAAAAGTTTCCGAATCAGAGAAGCATGCACTCCTGCGGCATTTTAATTTCTGAAGAACCAATTACCAATTTTACAGCACTCGAAATGCCTCCCAAAGGTTTTCCGATCGTTCAGTTCGATATGCATACAGCTGAAGAAATCGGTTTTGAAAAGTTTGATATTTTATCTCAAAGAGGACTCGGAACCATAAAAGACACTGTGGAACTCATCAAAGAAAAAAGAGGGGTTACGGTAGATATAAAAGACACGACGATTTCAAAAAATGAAAATGTATGCAATAATTACTTAAGTATCGGGAAAACAATAGGCTGTTTTTATATTGAAAGCCCCGCAATGCGTGGTCTGCTCAGAAGACTGAAATGTGAAGATTATAAGACTCTTGTTGCTGCATCTTCCATTATCCGTCCCGGAGTTGCGCAGAGTGGAATGATGAAGGAGTATATCTTCAGGCACAACAACCCTACAAAGTTCGAATACTTCCATGATGTATTTAAAAAGGAACTTGGCGAAACCTATGGAATTATGGTCTATCAGGAAGACGTGATTAAAATCGCACTGCATTTCGGAGGTTTGTCAGCAGCGGACGGTGATGTTCTGAGAAGAGCCATGAGTGGTAAAGGAAGATCACTGTCCGCATTACAGAAAGTAAAAGACCATTTTTTTGAATCCTGTCAAGAACTGGGACATCCTGAGCAATTGTCGAAAGAAGTCTATCGGCAGATTGAATCCTTTGCAGGATATTCATTTTGTAAGGCTCACTCGGCTTCTTATGCGGTAGAAAGCTATCAGAGTTTATATCTGAAAGTCTACTACCCTATTGAGTTTATGGTCTGTGCCATCAACAATGGAGGTGGATTTTACAGAACCGAAGTTTATGTTCATGAAGCAAAAATGTCGGGAGCCACTATCAAAAACCCTTGTATCAACCTCAGCGAATATCAAACAACAGTGTATGGAACAAATGTCTATTTAGGACTCATGCACATTGAAAAAGTTGAAGGGAAAACCGCCATGCTGATTCCCGAAGAAAGAAGAAATAACGGAGAATATACTTCTCTGGAAAATTTCGTCAAAAGGATACCGATCGGAATTGAAACCCTGCAGATCCTCATCTTTATCGGGGCGTTCAGGTTTACAGGAAAACAAAAACATGACCTACTGATTCAGGCAAGGTTCCTGTTTGGGAATGACCAATCAACATTCAGACATCCAACCTTATTGGATGAACCACAAAAAGAATACAAGCTTCCGGTCATTATCAAAAATCCTTTTGAAGATGCATTTGATGAAATTGAGATTCTGGGTTTTCCTGTTTCATTCAGTCCTTTTGATCTGTTGCAGACCAAATACAGGGGAACGGTAATGGCGAAAGATCTCGTTAAAAATCACAAGAAGCAGATCAAAATGCTCGCTTACCTTATTTCCAGGAAACATGTCCCCACGAAAAGAGGAGCCATGTTTTTCGGAACCTGGATTGATGCAGAAGGCGAATATTTTGATACAGCACATTTTCCCAATTGTCTCCAAGAGTATCCATTTCAGGGCGGAGGCTGCTACTTATTGTTGGGTACCGTTGAGGTGGATTTTCACTTTCCGACGATTACCATTCACAAAATGGCCAAGATGCCGTTTGTACCCGATCCAAGATATTCTATGGATAAAGAAAAATCTTTAGAAGCAGCCAGAACACTGCATGAAGATGTCAGCATGACGCAAAGAAAGCCCTATCCTCAAGAGCACGAAATTGGACTGCCAAGAAAAAAAATGCAATAAATAAAAATTAACTGTAAACAAAAAACTTTCAAATGAAACTAAAAGCTACCATCGTTGAAGAAACCGATCCGGATGACAATTCAGTAATTGTCAGTTTTGAAGGTGATCAAAATAAAAAGCATTATGAGGTCAAATGTTCATTCAATCCTTTTGTCCATAAAATGAGAAAGTGGGACAGCTGGGAAATGGTTATCAAATGGGACAGTGAAATCTACACCGATGAAAAATCCGGAAACAAATCATATTTTACCTATCTTCTCTGCGATAAAGCTGTAGAAATTAATTCTCCATATGGAAAGAAGGATTGAAGAATACATATCTGTTCTATAAAAAATGAATTATTTAAAAATTTTGTTACATCAAAACATTTGTAAATCATCAAAATTATCTCTTAAAGAATATTTCGTATATTCTTAATAACAATTAATGTCAGACAGAAGAAAACAGAGAATGAAACGAATATTGCAAAATACATTTATGACCAAAAGACTTCGCATATTCTGTGGTCCGAATAGCTTTGGAAAATCAACTTTATTTTTAGAATTCATTAAGAAATTCAATTCAGGGTTATTTGTTAATTCAGATAATATTGAATCAGAAATTTCAGAAAAAAAATTTTTAGATCAATCTTCTTTTAATCTCGATCTCACTCAGACTGATCTTTTATTCGAAAGCAACTTCTAATAGACAACATCTCCTTCTCCTTTGAGTCTGTAATGAGCCATCCTTCCAAACTCTATGACTCTAGATTTTGAGGAAGAGGAAGAATGGAGTCAATATAAAATTTTCGACAATGATAACGGTTTAGCCAAAGGGGTAACTTTAAAGAATTAAATTCCATGGAGGTATTTCTGAAAGATCAAAAATGAGAACTATCTCAAAAGGAAACAACAGCAGACATTCTTCAAAAAATACATGGAACCGAATATTCAATTTATTAGAAAATTCTATTGAAGGAGCTTCCATAAAAATAGCAGGGTTATTAGACAGGAACCTTCCTTTCGAAAACAATTATAATTCTTCCTTTTACCAAAATAACAATCTTGATAGATTTGACATTGAAGATTTACCTAGAATTAATAATACTTTTTTTAACATTATATAACAATAATTATCATTTTTTTAGATTTTTTAGGCATTCTTATTGCTTCTAAAAGAAACGATTCTCATGTTTAATTGAGTTTTCATGGTTATTAGTTTTTACCTAGCTCCGGCTAGGTTTTTTTTACATCAATTTCGAAAGACTTGTTGTAATGAGATTTCTTTTAAAAAAAGAATTTATTGTTAAATATTTTCGTGATTAAGATAAACGGTCTCATACATCTTTATATTAAAACCTTCTAAACTGACTTTTTTATTAATTTATCTCCTATTCCAATATAATAATGTCCAGATCATTCTAATGTGTTTCAAATATTTTATGTGAAAACATACACTCAACAATTGCTACCGTAAACTTCAACTTCCCGCCAAACTGACTCTCGTAAAGTCAAGCTTTAATTCACTGCAACCTACTCAACCATCTGAATATTTTGCTATAAAGAAAATTAATATTGAAACTTTTTTCTTAACTACCATAAAAAAGCAAGATCGTCTTTGGATATCCTACAAATTACCTTTTACACCTTCAATTGCTATTTCACGTATAGAAAGATCCGCACAAAAGATCTCGTCCGTATCATTTACTTTTTTTGCTCCCTGCTGACAATACGTATATCTGATATAAAATTCCTTTTCAGCTCTCTTGCCAGTTCTTCGCTGATTTGGACATTAACACCTAATATTGTTTGCATATTCTTTTATTTTAAGATTTCATTGTCGTTCGTTTAGATCACATGATCTTTTTCATTCAGTGCATCTTTTGGATAGCTGCTGCTATTGTGAATAAGTTTAAAATGTTTATACCTTATTTATTTTAGTATGGCAAAGTTCACAAGAAACAGAATGACTCGAGTAGCTTAATTAAGTTAAGTTATAACAGAATCTCTGTATTTAAAAACTAACATTTTTTATAGCTTCAAATGTATGTAAATATTACTTTCACCATGATCCAAACAACTTATAATAGAAATCTTTCTGCAATAAAGTAACCACCCCCAATAATCAGGAGTGGAAGTGCAATTGATAACAATATCAATGTCCATGTGAACAGCCTAAAATAACTATACAAAGATGCATTAGAAGGATTGGAGGGATCATAGATAATGGTCGCCGTCTCTCCTATTTTCCATGCTGGCGGATCGCTACCTTCTGGCAATTCATATGTAACGAACCGGTTGTCATTTGTTAGAAAGCTAAAGACCGGCGCATAAACTTCACCTTCAGACCTGTAAGTTCGTAGATCAATTACGGTAGCCGTCGTTATATTTCCATTGTTTAAAAATTTCATAGTATGACGGAAACTTATAATTGCCGATATAAGGAACACTGATCCCAAAGTAAGGATTATATAATATTGCCACATAGTTTTGTTTTTAATTATTTCCATTCACCCCTATGATATATTACACTAATAAACAACAGAACATTACGAATATAGTGAATTTAATAAAATTAATTGGGATTACATTTGATGTTTTTAAACAGCCAAAATCAGATTTTTAAAAATTTATCTCTACAATTATATTGAGATCAGCACCGACATAAAATCATCAATTGTTTCAACATAAATTTTCATAAAAGCAGAAGGCTGTCAATGATTGACAACCTTCTGCTTTTTAATAAGATCTAATAGAAATTATTTACCCCTATACTTAAGAGCTTCATTACATTAAAATTTAAAATAATAAATAGTCTTTTTTTTAGACTTATTATCCTATTTTATTAAATATCTTAATAGTTGTAAAATCCATAAAATTCAAATAAAAGATTGCAAACGGACATTTTAAGATATTTACCAGGTAATTACTTCAAATTTAAAACTACAAACTTATATGAATAATTGTTAGTATAATATTTTTCTTCCTTCAATTTTGACTATATTTTCATTTTCCATCTTTTTCACAGTTCTTATAACCGTTTCTACACGCAGTCCAGTCATATTAGCAATCTGTTGTCTGGTATAGGGTACCTGAAAAAATTGATTATCATCATCGCTGCATTGAGTTGATTTTAAATAATCAATAATCGTTTTGATCCTAAATTGCGGGTCAGTAGAGGAAATATTAAACAGCATTAAATATTTGTAATAAAGTCTGTCTGCCATGCATTTAAACATATCCCTCATAACGCCTTGGTTTTGATAGATAAGAGAAAAAAAATCTTCCCGTGGCACCTTTAGCAGTGTGCACTCCGTTTTAGCAATTGCATTCATTGGATAAGGCTTCTCATAAAAAAGTAATGATTCACCAATACTTTGACCATCAGACAAAATATTCTGAGTAAATTCTTTGCCATCTTCATGGTAATTGTTAAGTTCTATAACACCATTAACGATCTGAAAATAAAATTTTGGAAGGCTTCCTTCATTAAAGATGATCTCATTAGGAAAATAGGTTTCATATTCGCCTCCATAAGTTAACAAAAGATCTTCACTGATTATCATATCTTAAAAATTTATAATTAATAAATATGTTAGTAAAACTATTGTCAAAATATCAAAAAGCAAGCCATATACATTTATTGTTACTGAATATTAAGTCATAAATTTCTTATTATAATAAAAATAATAATGTGTTAAAAAAAAGAATATTAGCAGAAATGGGCTAAAAATTAATTAATAAAAAAAAATGTTATATATCAACTCCTTACCGTTCTCAATCATCTCAAAGTCAGTCCGAAAAAGAACGTTACTTTTATAAAATTCCTTACACAAAAAAGGAATTTGCTTTTTTAAGTGGCTTACGAATTGAAACCGTGATCAGAACTTTTAAGAAAATAGAAAACGAAAACCTTATCAAAATAGTAAAGGGAAGAGTGTACTGCTAGAGAAAAAGCATTTATACCGTCAATTTTCAGATTTTGAATCATATAAATTGTTCTACAAATAAAACAACGCCAATACAATCATTAGCGTTGTTTTGTTAATTTAATATAGATATTTGGATAAACTGCCTTTATTTTATGTGACAATTTTTTAATAAAATTAAGACCAAGGATCAAGTACGACTTTCACGCAGCCGTCTTCTTTTTTATCAAAAATTTCATATCCTTTTGCAACGTCGTTTAATGATAATCGATGGGTAATAATATCATCCAGCCGAACCTGACCAGACTCAACATATTTTAATAATTTATCGATAATTGCATGAACAGGTGATTGCCCGGCTCTTAAAATAATGCCTTTGTCAAAAATTTGTCCGAGTCTGAAATTATCATAATTAACGGCATAAACTCCCAAAACAGAAACCGTTCCGCCTCTTCTTACGCCACTCATACATGCTTCAAGAACCTTCATAGAGCCTTTTTCAAAATTAATTACCGCTTTTGCTCTGTCAAGCAAAGAACGTTCAGGCTCAAACCCGACGGCATCTATACAAAGATCGGCACCTCTTCCGTAAGTCATTTCTCTGATTTTCTCAATTGTACTTTCTGCATCTTCCCAAAGAATGGTTTCACAACCTGTCAGACTTTTGATCTGATCTAATCGGTACTGTAAGGTATCAATTACAATAACTTTTCCTGCGTTGTGAAGAATTGCACTTTTTACTGCCATTGAACCAACTGGGCCTGCTCCGAAAATAGCCACTGACTCGCCGCCTTTAAGATCTCCCCACATTACTCCTGTATATCCGGTGGGAAATATATCGGTAAGAAATAAAGCCTGTTCGTCTGTAAGCAGATCCGGAACTTTACGAGGTCCGAAGTTGGCGTAAGGAACTCTGACGTATTGTGCCTGGCCACCGTTATAGCCTCCATATAAATCTGTATATCCAAACATTCCGCCCCCTTTTTGAGTCATTATTCCTCCTTCTGGTCCGTAATTCTCAGGATTTGATTTTTCGCATCCTCCGGGTAGATCATTTTCACAAAAATAACAACATCCACAGGCAATCGGGAATGGTACCACTACCCGATCGCCTTGATGCAAATGGGTAATATTTTTACCTTTTTCTACGACAACGCCCATGAATTCATGCCCCATGACCATCGGTCTAGGCTGCGGAATCCCTCCGGAATACATGTGTAAATCGCTCCCGCAGATTGCTGTAGAAGTTACTTTAAGGATGATGTCGTTTTCATCTTCAATAGTCGGGTCTGGAACCGTATCACAGGTTATTTTTCCAGGTGCGTGAAAAACTGCTGCTTTCATATCTTAAATTTTTATTATTGGTGTTCTTTATCTATTATTCCATTTCTCTCAAGCTCAAGATCCCAGACTCTATGTGAGGCAATAGCTTTTATAAAGTGGTCATCTCCTTTTTCGTTTTCAGCCAAAATCACTGCAGGATCTTTATGTTTCTTTTGGTATATATCGGTTGAGTTAAAGATGATCTCTGTATTCTCACCAAAATAAATTGCTTTACAATGTCTGTAGGCTTCATTTAAGAAGTCAACAACTCCATTTTTATAATCCGGCATCATCCAAATCTCGCTTGATTTTTCACCAGAGGCAACGTAAACAGCATCAAAACACACACTTGAAGTGCTGCTTATTGAATGTTTTGGAGTGTATGAAGTTCCGTCATCAGCCTTTACAGGAACCATTTCAGGAGCTACAACCTGAACGACAGCACCTCCGCTTTCCAGCTTTTTCTGTAACTGTTTTATAGAATCAGCATTACATCCATCGGCAAGTAAAAATGCAATTACTCTGCTTTTTATTGAATCTTTCACCGTATTTTCCATACTTAAAGCTTCAGATTTTTTTTGTTTCGGCTCTCGTTCTTCACTCTGTAATGACAAACCATCATGATCAGCAGGAATACTTCCATTCGGCTGGTCTAAAACTTTTACTTTAACCCCTAATTTATCAGCTAATTTTTTAGCAAGGTCTTTATTAATAAAATTAAGCTGACCTATCATTCTCTCGCGTATTTCAGGAATCGTAACTTTAGTAAGTTCAAAAATCAGTGCTTTTTGAAGATGTCTTTTTTCGGGTTCAGACTGACTGTTATAAAATAGCTTTGCCTGTGAATAATGATCTACAAAAGATTCACTTCTTGCTCTGATCTTTGCACCACTCACTCTTTCCCCATACGATGCGAAACCGCCATCTTTCATCATCGCCTGATACGGACATCCTCCTCCGATTGAGTTGGGTTCGTAGCTTACTTTTCCTTTAACAATCTGCTGTCTCATATGACCGTCTCTCTGATTATTGTGTACGGTCTGAATAGATCTGTTAATAGGAATTTCATGAAAATTAGGTGAACCTAATCTTGACAATTGCGTATCGGTGTAGGAAAATAATCTTCCCTGTAAAAGCGGATCATTGGTAAAATCGATACCGGGAACCAAATGACCAGGATGAAAGGCAATTTGCTCAGTTTCTGCAAAAAAATTATCCGGATTTCTATTTAAAGTTAGCGTGCCGATTATATCAACCGGTACTAATTCTTCAGGTACAATTTTAGTAGGATCTAAAAGGTCAAAATCAAAATCGTGTTCATTTTCTTCAGGAATAAGCTGAACCCCTAAATCCCATTCCGGAAATGCTCCGTTTTCTATGGCTTCCCAAAGATCCCGACGGTGAAAATCTGGATCGTTACCTGATATTTTCTGAGCTTCCGGCCAAGCTACCGAATGAACTCCTAATTTAGGTTTTAAATGAAACTTTACAAAAAATGCAGTTCCTTCACTGTTGATGAATCTAAACGAATGAACTCCAAACCCTTCCATCATTCTAAGACTTCTTGGAATTGCACGATCGCTCATCAACCACATAATCATGTGCATACTTTCTGGCATCAAAGAAATAAAATCCCAAAAAGTATCGTGCGCTGATGCAGCCTGTGGAATTTCATTATCCGGTTCAGGCTTTACAGCATGCACCAAATCAGGAAACTTCATGGCATCCTGTATAAAAAATACGGGCATATTATTGCCTACAAGATCGTAATTTCCCTCTTCTGTATAAAATTTAATTGCAAAACCTCTTACATCACGAGCCAAATCTGTGCTGCCTCTACTTCCTGCAACGGTAGAAAACCTGACAAAGACCGGTGTTTCTTTTCCTAAACCTGACAAGAACTTGGCCTGGGTATATTTTTCCATGCTTTTTGAGAGCTTAAATACTCCATGAGCTCCTGAACCTCTTGCATGAACAATACGTTCAGGAATTCTTTCGTGATCAAAATGTGTTATTTTTTCACGAAGGATAAAATCTTCCAATAAGGTTCCGCCACGTTCTCCAGATTTTAAAGAATCTTGATTATTATTAATTTTTAATCCTTGATTGGTGGTCAATTTTTCATTGGAGTTATCTGTCGTGTGATCTTTTAGCTGATCCAGCTTTTCATTTTTTTGAATGTTCTTATCCATACTAATTTTGTAATTTTTAGTGTGCAGATTTGATTTGGTATTTCTTGTTTATATAAAATTATGATGCTTTAATTAAAAAAGCATACCATTATTCCGATATAAGCATTAATTTAAAAAATTAACGAAGTTGATCGATATAATACAAATATCTATCTCTGTACAGATGTGGTGCCAGAATCTTTAGGAGTTGCAGATCCGGCATTAAGCGGAGCATTTAATGCAGCAGAATCTGAGGGTGGAAGTGCCATTGAAGTATCAGAGGGCAATGTTCCCGTCGACATACTTTCATTTTGATCTACCTCTTTTTTCTCTTTTGCACAACTAATGAATGTAGCGCCTAAAAATAGGGCTGAAAGAAAATAGGTTTTCATAATTTAATTTTGTAATGTTTGGTAAAACCAAATTTAGCTTTATAATTCCCCAATGATTATGACCTCAATCATACTACTGATTATAAACTATAAAAAGTACCACAACTTATTTCTTAAAATGATATTGGTCTTATTCTTGGATAAGTTTTGTTGCACCAATCAAAAAATATCCTGTTATGAAAAAACATATTATTGTCATAGGAGGAGGCTTTGCCGGTATTAATTTCATTAAAACGATTGCCAGATCTAATGAGTTTATCATCACACTGGTTGACCGAAATAATTACCACTTCTTTCCTCCCTTAATTTATCAGGTTGCTACTGCATTTATTGAGCCTTCACATATTAGCTATCCCTTCAGAAAGCTATTTTCAGCTTATGATAATGTACATTATCACATGGGAAGTTTTCTTAAAATAGATACAGAACTACAAATAATTGAGACCGACACTGGTACAATAGGATATGATCATGCAATTCTTGCTTTGGGAACAGAAACTAACTTTTTTGGTCTGGAGAATGTGGAGCAATGTGCACTTCCAATGAAGACTATTCATCAAGCTTTATACATTAAAAATCATTTGCTTTTAAATCTTGAAAAAGCCTCCAGAAATGAAGATGAAAATAAAGCAGAAAGGTTACAGAATATCGTTATTGCGGGTGGTGGCCCTACCGGAGTAGAGCTTGCAGGTATGATTGCCGAGATGGGTGCTTATGTAGCAGAAAAAGAATATCCTGAAATAGAGCTTAACCTTTCTCATCTTTATCTTATAGATGCTCTACCATCATTGTTAGCTCCGATGAGTGATGCCGCAAAAAAAACGGCGTATGATAATTTGAAAAGATTGGGAGTAAATATTCTTTTGAATGTATCTGTAAAAGATTATGTGGAAGGAAATGTAATATTATCAGACGGAAGAAAAATAAAAACAGAAACACTAATCTGGACCTCCGGAGTTATTGGCCGGGAAATAGCAGGAATCCCAGACACCAGTATAGGAAAAGGTAGAAGATTACTAGTAGATGAATACAACCGGGTTTCAGGTTTTAAAAATGTTTGGGCATTAGGTGATATCTGCTTACAGTTAACAGACAAAAATTTCCCTAAAGGCCATCCTCAGCTTGCACAGGTTGCCATTCAACAAGCAAAATTAGCAGCAAAAAACATTAGGAAATTACACAATCAACAACCTTTACAGCCTTTTGTATACAACGATAAAGGGAGCATGGCAATTATATCTAAATATAAAGCCGTTGTTGATCTTCCCAAGTTCTCATACACAGGATTCTTTGCATGGCTTACCTGGCTTTTTATACACATTATCCCATTAACAGGATTTAGAAACAGAGTAAGGCTCGCAATGGAATGGTTTAGGTTATTTATCACCAATAACCCCTCTATACGAATGATTTTGCAACCTAAAAAAAATGAACAAAAAGATAAAAATTAACTTTAAAAATAAATGATATGCTTAAAAAAATGTTAGCAGGATTAGGCGGAGCCATCGCACTCAATCTACTCCACGAAGTTGTTAGAAAAAATTTTGATAATGTCCCGCACATTAATGAAGTGGGAGAAGAAGCTTTAAAAAAGATGACCGATTCTACCGCTCTTGAGATCTCTGATCCCGATAAGCTCTATGCAGCAACTTTGGCAGGTGATATTGTGAGTAATGCCATCTACTACGGAACCACAGCAACCAATTATAATTTTACAAGCGGAATTGCAGCCGGAATTGGTGCGATTGTTCTTCCTCAAAAGATGGGCTTAAATGATCAACCGGTAGCTGAAAACAATAAAAAGAAATTTATGACTGTAGGTTACTATGTTTTTGGCGCATTGGTTACTAAATTCATTTATGACAAAATTAAATAAAAACATACCCCTGCAATGCGGGGGTATTTTTATAAACATATTCTTCCATTAGAAATGCATACAAGATTTTCATGTTCCAATTTTTTCACTGTTCGGATAACCGTTTCAACCCGGAGACCCGTCAAATTTGCAATTTGTTGTCTTGATAATGGCACTTCAAATTTAAACGGTTCATTTACCTGGTGATGCATTTTTAAAAATTCTAGAACTTTATAAATACGCTGTGAAGGATTATTAATTGATAATGTGGTCAACATTTTATGTCTGTAAAACATTCTTTCAGCATTATGATGTAAAAGATTTTGCATCAAATCTTTATTTCTGTCAACCATATTCATAAAATCTGATTTAATCATTCTAATAATTACCGAATCAGAGATCACTACAGCATTAAAGCAGTAGCCTGTATTGCACCATAAAAATGTTTCTGCAAAGCAATGACCATCTGACGGAAGACTATGAATAAATTCTGAGCCGTCTTCTCTGTAGGTATTCAATTTAACAAGTCCTGCCCGGATCTGAAAATAATATTTAGGTAATGAGTCTTCTAAAAAAATTGTTTCGCCCGCTTCATATTCCTGAATAACAGCACCATTGTTAAGAAGAATTTCTTCATTAATAACCATAAAAGTATATAAAATTATAAAAAGAGATGAGACACCATCTGAAATAGAGCTTCTGCTCATGTGAATCATTTGCAAAAATATAAATATGGAAGATGAAAATTTATGATTAATAGCATAAACGTACTATTTAGTTTTAACTAGATAAAAAGCAATTTTCATTTGGATCAAAACATTTGCTTTACTTATTTGTCCTGACCATAAGGTATTTTTAAATTAATTTTAAATAAAAATAACCCACATACCACAAAGCATGCATTGAAGGCATATTTATTGTTTAATTCACTTAAAATATTATTATGGAAAATTCAAAAACAATTTCAGTACTCAACGATTTGTTGCACATTACCAATGACAGAATTAAAGGTTTTGAAAGAGTGGAAGGAAAAGTTTGGGAAAGCTACTCTGATTTAAAAGGAGAATACGATAAAATGATTTCTCAATCAAAAATAATGAAAAACGAAATCATCAATCTTATTACCGACAGAGGTGGCAAACCTGATGAAGACACCTCATCTTTAGCAGGAAATCTCCACCGTACCTGGATCGACATTAAAAATTCTTTACCGACAACCAACAATGATCGTGAAACCCTGGAAAACGTAGTTTTTGGCGAAAAACATGCTATTGAAGCTTATGATAATGCTTTGAAAAGTGGAGACCTATGTCCTGAAAGTTCAAAAGTGATTGCAGATCAGCTAAAGGAATTGCGTGTTTCTTACCATCAGTTTAATAATATTGAGCATTACAAAAGCAAAGAGGATCAGTAAAATTAAAGAAGTCTGAATTTTTATAAAGATATTTATTATTAGAATTAAAAATATTTCACCAAGAATCAACAAGTCCGTCGGTGAGATATTTCCGCTATGTTTTATAAAATTTGAACATGACGCCCCCGGCAATCACAATATTTCTGATGCAGTTGAAAACCGCGACTTCAAATTTGGATATTCATTTCTACTATAGATTACTGCTTTTAAAGAGCTTTCTCTTTAGAATGTAAATATTTAAGTATCTACGTACATTTGAATAAAATTGAGCAATTCTACAGTTCTTTTATAGGATATTTTGATGGTCTTCATCGAATCATAATCCTATCCATATCAATCATTACAATCTGACACCCATAGTAAGACCTTCCTCACTTCCACCTGGACCGGGAATATCAATTCTGATGTAATCCGTAATTTTGCGCAAACGCTCAACAATTTTCCCTGAAGAATCGCAAAGTTTAGAATCTACAGAACTTTCATTACAGTATTTCCGGCATTGATTAGTGTCAAAAAAGCGTTGTTTTAAATCATCAAATTTAATATCTAATTCTTCACCGTTTTCCACTTCTTTACTACTCTCAGTATCATAAAGCCTCTTTTAAAATGTTTTGGAACTCCAAGAATATTTTTTCGCTTCATTATAATTAATGTAAAATAATTATGGGATTTCGTCATGTGACATATCTACGGGTTTAGATTCAGGAGAACCTTTTTCACGAAGCCAAATCGATAAGACTACCAATGAGAAAACGGCCAGAAATTCGCTTTGCCAATTTTGTAACGATTCAAACCAAAATCTTGATTCTGAGATATAGTCATACCAATGACTTGCCGGTAAACCTTTCATTTCATTTTCAAAATTCTGATCTTTAAAACTACCATAAAAATGCAGTATAAAACTTATAAGAAATAGTAAGGCAAATGCAACAGATAAAGAATGTTTATATATTTTAAGATAAATCCCTCCTTTTCTGACAGGCCATGGCGCCTTCGAATGCGGTTGCGGTTCTCTGTCTACCTCCTCAGGCTCGGTTAAAGATTTTGATTCGCTTGAGCCTTTTTGCCGCAAGGAAATAGTTAACAAGACATACAGCATCATATGAAGAAATTCACTTTCCCAGTTTTCAAATGTTGCCTGAATAAAGTGTCCGCTGTGAAAATATTCTTTAAAACTTAATAAAGACTTTCCTTGTTCCGTTAATTCTTTATTTTCAGTATTAAAACCAGTAAAAAACTGGCCAATCAAACAAACAATTATTAGGCATAATAAAACAATTCCTAAGCTGTTTCTATAGAAAAAACTTGGTCTATCTAATTTATTATTCTCCATTTTTATAAATATTTATTATAAACCATTTGTACGGTGCAGTTAGTAATTAACTTCTATTACAATACAAAAATTTTGTGATTGCCACTAAAACAAATTGTGAATTTCATATACTTTAATCATAGGAATTACTAAAGATATTATAATAGTAAAAATTTAATTATCAGCATATTACACCTTCATAAAAAAACGTTTTGCACGTTTGTTTATGAAAAAATCAGATTATAATCTTTAGTATTTTACTACGAATAGTCAACAAGCAATAAGGTGAAGTATTTTCTAAGTTCATAATAAATCTTAGTTTGATGTAGATCAAAATTATATCAAATATTAGAAAATCATTATGACCACAATCATAGTGTTTCAATAATCAAAAAGACCCCAAAGGTGATAAGTATAAAATAAACATATTAAAAAAAGAGTTATCTGTAATCTTATGATTGAAGTACATACCCAGAAATATTGCAGGGAAAACAGCTGGTAATGATACTACGAAGAATGTACTCAGCCCTTTTGATAAAATGATTTCTCATTGGTTTTGTAATGCTAAGTTTTTAAAGTCACAACGTGAGATATTGATAGCTATTAATTTTTATAGCTACATTTAATTATAAATTTATTTTCCAAATTAAGCCAGAACTCAAATTAGTTACAAAGTATTTCATTGACAGAATTTTATGAATGGTAAGTTTTATTCAACTATTCTCGAAATAAAGTAAAATTTAATTAGCGATCTTATATTTACTCCTATGAATAAAGGATAATCAACATATTTTGTTTCTCAAAGTGATTTAAATCATAAAGATTTACATTTTAAATTCGTTATTTCATATCGGTTTTAGCTGAGTTATTTATTCGCAGTTATTATCAATAAAATACCACCATAATTACAATCTATATGAAAAAAAGCTTTTTTGAAAGGTTTTCAGATCGTGCTGTATGTTTTACCGGCAGCCCGACGGCATTTATTGTTGCTACTCTTTTGGTCGTTATCTGGGCTGCAACAGGACCGTTTTTTAATTTCTCGGAAACATGGCAGCTCGTTATCAATACGGGAACAACAATCGTTACATTTCTAATGGTATTTCTTATTCAGAAAACACAAAATAAAGATTCAAAAGCAATTCAAATCAAACTCAATGAGCTTATTGCATCAAGTCAAACAGCAAGTAATCGTCTGGTTGACATAGAAGATTTAACAGAAAAAGAATTAGATCAACTTCATAAGTATTACGAAAAATTAAGCACGCTTACCGAAAAAGATGCTTCTACCCTACATTCTACTAATAAATAATCTAATAACAAAGTACATATATACATGATAACGTCTTCAAATATCGATTCGTCTCCTGATCAATTATCAGTTAGATCACTGATTCATTTTTTAAAAGAATTAGAAAATTTGTATAATCACATTGGAGAATATTTACTATCAACTAATGAGACTGTATCGACTGCCGAAAGTGTGACTTCCGGGCTGTTACAATTCTCTTTTTCACAAATGAAAGATGCTTCAAAGTTTTTTAAGGGCGGGCTGACCGCTTATACCCTGGAGGAAAAAGTAATCCTTCTTAAAGTAGATCAGGCTGAAGCCTGGTATTGCGATTGTGTATCCCCCAATATTGCCGACAGCATGGCGATCAATGCGTCCAAATTATTCAAAACAGATTGGTCGATTGCGGTAACGGGGTATGCCACTCCTGTGGAAGAATCTAAAGAGGAATTATATGCTTTCTTTTCTATTGCATACAAAGGCAATATTGTTCTTTCACAAAAGCTGGAGCTGCACTCCCGAACGCAATCAATAAATGCCCAGTTGTATTATACCGAATTTATATTAAGCTGTTTCAAACTCGAATTGGAGAAGAAAAAAGAAAAATAGTACCGCTTAAAACTAATTACACCAAATATATATTTTATGGAAAGATTACAATTATCAGGTAAAACCGTACTCATCACAGGTGCAGACAGTGGAATAGGAAAAGCTGTTGCGCTATTATTTGCCAAAGAAGGTGCAAATATATCTTTCATTCACTACAAAGACTATAAGGATGCAGAGCAAGCAGAAAAAGAAATTGAAGAATTAGGTCGAAAAGCCATTTCATTTGGCGGAGATATCAATAATGCTAAATTTTGTAATGAAGCCGTAGCAAAAACAATTGCAGAATTTGGAGGGATTGATATTTTAGTAAATAATGCAGGAACACAAATTCCTTGCGACAATATTAAAGATCTTAAAGAAGAAAATATCAGATTAACTTTTAACTCAAATATTATTGGTCTCATTTTATTGACAAAAGCTGCATTTCCACATCTGAAAAAAGGAAGTTCAATCATTAACACCACTTCGGCAGTTGCTTATATAGGTCATGAAGAGTTGCTTGATTATTCTGCGACAAAAGGAGCTATTGTCTCGTTTACACGTTCATTAGCTCTACAATCTAAGCAAAAAGGAATCCGTGTCAATGCTGTAGCCCCCGGACCAGTAGCAACACCGCTTACAGAGAAAACATTTGGTGAAGAAGAGGATGATCAAAACAAGCCTCCTCTAGAAAGAAAAGCTTCTACTGAAGAAGTTGCTGCAAGCTTTTTATTTTTAGCAACAGAGGCTTCAGCACAGATGACAGGTCAGGTTTTACATCCCAATGGAGGATTAATAGTTAACGGGTAATATATGAACGGAGTGATGATTCAATTTTTCCATTGGTACCATCCGGGTGCTATTTGGAAAGAATTTGCGGAAAAAGCGGAACTTCTAAAAGAATTAGGATTTACCGCTGCTTGGCTTCCACCCGCTACTAAATCTAGTCTTGGTAAAAAAGGTAGAGGATATGAAGTGTATGATCCCTATGATTTAGGAGAATTTGACCAGAAAGGAGATGTTTCTACACGATACGGTACAAAAGATGAATATCTGAAAGCCATTAAAAAAGCTCATGACTTTGGGATCTCAGTATATGCTGACATAGTTCTGAATCACAGAATGGGTGGCGATGAAGAAGAAAATATAACCGTACATAAAGTAGATGATGAAGACCGGAATGAAATAATCAGTAAACCGATGGAAGTTTCAGCATTGACCAAGTTTATTTTCCCTGGTAGAAATAAAAAATACTCCAACTTTGTTTGGGATTATCAATGTTTCAGTGGAATTGATCATGTGACAAAAAACGGAGAAAAACTGCACGGGATTTTTAAAATCCATAATGAATATGGAAATGAATGGACTAACTCTGTAAGCCATCAATTTGGAAACTACGATTATTTAATGGGAGCAGACATCGAATATCGTAACCCATGTGTGGTTCAGGAAATGAAAGACTGGATAAAATGGTATATAGAAAACACTCATGTTGACGGATTGAGACTTGATGCACTAAAACATATTTCATCCGACTTTTTAAAAGAATGGATCAGTTACATCAAAAAAGCAATCAGCCCTGATTGCTATATTCTGGGAGAATTCTGGAAGGATGAAGCAGAAAAAATTGAATATTTTTCTGATGAAATGAATGATCTTATTTCCTGTTTTGATTCACCGTTGCATTATAATTTCTTTAAAGCATCAACAGAAGGCAGTACATATGATCTTACAAAAATTTTAGAAGGCAGCTTTCTGGAAAAGAAACCTATGTTCTCTGTCTCTTTTGTTGAAAATCACGATACGCAGAAATTACAGGCGCTCGAATCAGCTGTTGAAGATTGGTTCAAACCACTAGCTTATGCCATCATACTGCTTATCAACAAAGGCTACCCATGCTTATTTTATCCCGATATTTTTGGTGCAGAATACACCGATATTAAAGATCAAGAAGAGATAAAGGTCATTATTCCAAAGATTGAAATTTTACCCAAATTATTGAAAGCAAGACAGCAGTTTGCATATGGTGAACAATTTAATTATTTCGATCACCAAAATTGTATTGCATGGTTTCGAAAAGGCGATAATGAGCATTCAGGTTGTTTAATTATGATTTCAAACCATGATGAAAATTATAAAGAAATTAACCTTGGTAAAGAAAATGCAAATTCGATCTATATAGATTTTCTTGAACAAAGAAATGATATCATTCAAACAGACGAAAACGGAAAAGCAACTTTTCATGTAAATGCGCAATCTGTAAGTGTTTGGGTGAAAAAGTAATTATCAAAAATTAGAAATAAAAAGTTGCTGGACTTTTAGACGAATCATTCGATACAAAATTTTCTGGCATTTTCCTTGAAGACCAATTACAAAACAATTATTATGAAAAGAGACGGAAAAAATATAAGCTTTTGGGAAAGCCAAGTCCATAAAGAAGTATTACAAAATTATAATGAGACGCACTTCGAGACCATTATCGTCGGTGCAGGAATTACCGGCGTAACTTTAGCCAAAGAACTTCAGAACCGCGGTCACAATTGCCTTCTGATAGAAAAAGAAAATCCAGGTTTTGGAACTACAGGCGGAACTACGGCACATATCAACAACTTTTTTGATTCTTCCTATGACGAAATTATTAAAAATTTTGGTGAGGAATCGGCCGTTTTGTTAGCCGAAGCAGCGAAAGATACAATTCGTTACATTAAGCAAAATATTGTGCATCATCATATTTCGTGTGACTTTAATGAATGTTATTATTATCTCTTTAGCGCTGATGAAAAACAGTCTAAAAAGCTTGATGATATTTTAGAGGCTCATCATAAAGTAGGAATTGATACAGAACAGACTTTCAGCATTCCATTTCCTCTGGAATTCAAAAAAGCAATAGAAATAAAAGGCCAGGCACAATTTCATCCGCTGCGTTACATCAACAAATTATTGAAAGAATATATTAAAAACGGCGGTGCAATCGCGACAGAAACGCAAATTAAAGATTTTGAAAACAAAGACGGCATTATTACTCTCAAAACCGATAATGATTCTGTTTTTACTGCTAAAAATTTGGTTTGGGCAACACATATTCCACCCGGAAACAATCGCTTCAGCGTACTTTTAGCACCTTACAGAAGTTATGCAGTAACCTTAAGACTGGCAAATCCTGTAAAATCAATGGCGCAGACTGCTGATTTATACGATCCTTATCATTATGCAAGGTACCATAAGTCTGGCAATGATTATTTTTTAATTGTCGGCGGATTTGACCATAAAACCGGAGACGAAAACGATACCGAAAAACACTTTGAGGATCTTATGAAATATGTAGATGACAATTTTAGCTATAAAGAAGTTGTTGCCAAATGGTCTTCGCAATTCTATCAATCAGCAGACGGTTTACCATACATCGGAAAAATGCCGGGTGAAAATAATATCTACATTTCTACAGGCTTCACCGGAAACGGAATGACTTTCGGATCGATGACATCATTAATCATCCCGGATCTGCTTGAAGGTAAAGAGACCGAGCTCTCAAAATTGCTTGCGCCAAGCCGTATAAAACCTTTAGCAAGTGCAAGAAATGTTTTAGACGAAGTCGTCAACGCATCCGTACATTTTGTGAAAGATAAATTTGCGGCAGATAAAATAGATGAGCTTAATGAGCTCAATAAGGGTGAAGGCAGAATCATCAAGTATGACGGTAAAACCTACGCTGCCTACAGAGATGAAAAATCTGAAATTCACCTCTTAAGTCCTGTTTGCCCGCATACCGGCTGTACTGTAGCTTGGAATCCTTCGGAAGTTTCCTGGGATTGCCCTTGTCACGGCTCAAGATTTGATATTGAGGGAAAATTGCTGAACGGTCCTGCCATGACAGATTTAAGCAAGATATAAGATTAGCAACTCCTTCAATGACAATTAAATGATGAAAGTTATCTGAATTTCAATTTAAATACAGTGAAATGCAAGATCTAAATAATACTGAGTTTAGAGGCGGCCAAGGCCAAGTCTTAGAACCTGAAACGTATAGAGATTCCATTGGTACAATGGAGCAATCGGGTAAAAGAAAATGGGTGTTTCCCAAAAAACCAAAAGGAAGATATACCAACTACAGAAATATTGTAGCATATACATTGCTGGTTTTTTATTTTGCCCTGCCCTTTATACAGGTTAATGGTAATCCTGCCCTGTTATTAGATATTATCAACCGTCAGTTTTTTATTGCCGGACAGCCTTTTTATCCTCAGGATTTTTTCATTCTCACATTCGGTGCTATTGTTTCGTTGGTTTGCATAATCATTTTTACAATTGCTTTCGGGAGAATTTTTTGCGGGTGGATCTGCCCTCAGACTATTTTCCTTGAAAATGTTTTCAGAAAGATAGAATATGCCATTGAAGGAGACAGAAACAAACAGATGAAACTTGATCGGCAGGAATGGAACACCGAGAAAATATGGAAAAGAAGCCTTAAATGGTCGATCTACATTATACTTTCATTGATCTTCACGCATTTCATGTTTATGTATATTGTTGGCTATAAAGAAGTTTTCAGAATTGTTTCTGAAGGACCATTTGAGCACTTTACAAATTTCATAGTCATGATTCTTTTAAGCGCCGCATTTTATTTTGTATTTGCATGGTTCCGAGAACAGGTCTGTACATTAGTCTGTCCGTACGGCAGACTTCAGGGCGTACTTATAGATAAAGAAACCATTAATGTTTTCTATGATTTCAACCGGGGAGAAAACCGTTCAAAATGGAGAAAGGGAGAAGACCGGAAAGCGGCAGGAAAAGGAGACTGTATCGATTGTTACCAATGCGTTGTTGTCTGCCCTACCGGGATTGATATCCGAGACGGCCAACAGTTGGAATGCGTGAATTGTACCGCATGTATTGACGCTTGTGATGAGGTAATGGATAAAGTAGGGTTGCCAAAAGGGTTAATAAGATATGCTTCAGAAAAGGAAATCGAAACAGGGCAGCCTACCAGGTTTAATGCAAGAATGAAAGGCTTTCTTATTTTACTGGTCGGTCTACAGCTTCTGCTTGGCTATCTGCTTTACAGCCGTGCCGATATGGAAGTTAAATTTATAAAACCCGCCGGAAGCACATTTTTTGTGAGCGAAGGAAAAATTACCAATACATATAATTTTACTTTCCTCAATAAAACCAACGAGAACAAGATCGTTACCATTAAAATTCTGGAACCTCAGCATGGTGAAATTTCTTACAGTGCATCAAGCAAAATAAAAGTAGAAAGAGACAAAATTACAAAAGGAACAATCAGCATCAGCTTCCCCGAAAAAGAGATAAAGCTATCCAAACAAAATATAAAATTAGGAGTTTACGATCAGGATGGCGAACTTCTGGATTCTTATGATTCTTATTTTGAAGGACCATTTAATATACAGTTTTAACGATTTTTATCTTGCTATTTGTAGATTTTTCAGTATTGTAACAACTTGATTGATTGCCTCATTGCGCAATTTTGGCAAACCTCTATCGAGAGTTAAAAGTATATCATTACATTCCTTCAAATACCGCTTCGCAAAAAAAGGATCGTGTTGTGGGATCTCTTTGGAATTGTCTATAATATCTGCATATTTTATAGTTTGTGCCCGGGCACTTATTTTCCGGAGTCTCTCCAACTCCATCTTTTTACGGGTGTCTCTGTTGAGCTTCGGAAAATCTTTTTTCACATACACATCGGTGAGTTCAATCACCAATGTGATGGTCTGGTTCCGGTCGTTTTCGTTCAGTAGATCTTTAAGAAAATGTAGAATATGATCTTGAGATGTTGCGGTATCTTCTATTACGTCATGCAGTATTGCTGCTGCCAAAACCGGAAGCTCATCCGTATACTGTTTGCAAGTTTCCATAACCCGGATGGGATGTACAATATATTTATCAGGCGTATATTTTCTTGTCTGGTCTTCATGTGCTTTATCTGCAAATTCAATGATTTTATTTATGATTTCTGAATGATCCATTGGTAATATAACTAAGAATAATTGTTGTAAAAACAGCAAGTCGCTTGCCATTTGGTTGAATTTGTATTCTTATTCCTATTTATCATAATCTTGCTACATAAAAATCTGATAAAAGTGAATTATTTTATAAATAAACTATTTGTACTGAAATAAAAATGGTAATAAATAATAAATTTTATACTGTCATCCGCATTTAAGCACATTTAAAAGCAATAATAAAATATTTTATTTACATATATGATCTAGATTATAAACCTGTTTAAACTTTTATTTTTCTGAGAAACAAGATAGAGAAAGTGAGATAATGTAGATTTGTCCAAGTAATATTCAAAGTCTCAAATCTTACTAATAAAGCTTTGAAGCTATCAAGCCATGCATTTGCTTTTTCTATTT
>NZ_FUZE01000071.1 GCF_900168205.1 Chryseobacterium balustinum | reverse complement strand
ACACCACAGTAACAAGCTGGATAGGATTTAATTATTTAGCTTTTATCGTTATTGCTGTTAGGAAATTTAAAAAAAGAAAGTCGAGATGACTTCATTATATTTTATTTCCACAGATGTTTTAAACATTTAAATTTTCATTAAGATTTTTAAAAATAAATATTGATAATGAAGTTTTCAAATATAAAACAAATCAACGAATCGAGATTTTTTAAACGATTTTATGCTAATTAATCATTTTTAAACTCCAATTTTCAAAAGTTTTTTATAATTTTAGTCTTTTCTTATCCTATGTTAATCATTAAACCTTCAATTTTTCGGAGGTTTGCAGAGTCAAAACAATAAAAATAAAGTTTTGAGGTTTTATTGAGACAACAAACAATATTAATATTAAATACATTAAAAAAATGAAGAAAATTGGCGTAATCGCTTTGGCAAGTTTAGGTTTACTTCTTGCATCGTGTGGTGATAAAAAAGAAGCTGCAACTGCAGGTCAGGAACAATCAGTAGCTGAAAAGCAAGGTGAGGTTCTTACTGTTGATACAGCAGCGTCTAAGGTAAACTGGAAAGCTTTCCACAAAGGAGGTTTTGCACCACGTTGGGGAACTCTTTCTGTAAGCACAGGAGAATTATCTGTTGCTGATAACCAATTGGCATCTGGTGAGTTTGTAATCGATATGAAGTCGATCAAAGTAGATCCTGCTTCTGTAACTGAGAAAGACAAAAAATATACAGATCTTGAAGGTCACCTTAAAAATGCTGATTTCTTCAATGTAGAAAAATTCCCAACTGCTGATTTCAAAATCACTAAAGTTGAAGATCTTGCTGCTGGTGCTCAAAATGCTGTAGAAGGAGCTAACAAAACAGTAAGCGGAAACCTAACTTTATTAGGAAAAACAATGAATGTAACTTTCCCTGCAAAAGTAGATATTGTAGAAAAATCTGCTACTTTGAAAGCTCAATTCACTGTAAACCGTGCTGATTGGGGAATCAAATTCGGAACTGACGAAACTGATCCTGCAGAATGGATGATCAGCAAAGATATCGAGATCGGTATCGATGTAAAAGCTGCTCAAAAATAATTCTGAACACCAAAAAAGATAAAGACATCTGTAGAAATGCAGATGTCTTTTTTGTTTTGATTAATAAAATTCTGCCGTCAGTTCGAGTGTTTTTCTGTATCGAAGAGAAGGAAAAATGTATCGAGAACTTGAGCGAAGAATTCAAAAATTCTCGATACAAAATTCTTTCAGAATTTCACTCCTTTAGATTTATACTAGGAAAAATAATATATTTATGTAAGAAGAGAAAAGTGTTTAAGTAAACTAAGATACACTCCGAGTAAAACTCATAG
>NZ_FUZE01000030.1 GCF_900168205.1 Chryseobacterium balustinum | reverse complement strand
TGCTTATGAGTTCCAGATTTTAGTTCTTTTTTTTTGCAACTCTAAATTGCTAATTTTCTGGAAACTCTTTTTCTAAATAAGTTTAAACAAGTTCAGAATAAAAACATAAAAAGTTATCAGGAGCTGATTCTGCAGGAAATTTTAAAACAACAGAATCTTCATTTGATCCATCAGTTTAATTTTAATAACACCAAAAAAAGATTTATTATGATGAATAACAAAAATTCAAAATTTGCGAAGGTGAAAAACTACCTTGCAGTACCAGCATTTGCTGTTTTGGCAATCGTTTTTGCAGAAAAAACATATGCAAAAGAAACATCGGAAGATTCAGGTCTAAATATTTTTCAAGAGAAAAAGATTCCTCTAGCGACAAATTCAAATAGCGAAAAATTTGTAAAAAATGAAGGAATTGGGGTTGGTTTTAATGGAGTAGGATACAATGACATTAAAAAAGATACAGTTTCTCCTAGAAAAAACATCAATGCAAAGGTTTCGGAAGTAAAAACGAGGTCAGAGAAACCAGATCCGAAAACTATTCAAGATATTTCTACAGCAGTGGAAGGAGTTGCTGCAGACTTGGTGCCTGCAGAATATCCAGGAGGAGTCAATGAATTAAGAAAGAAAGTATCTAAAAATTTTAATTCTGCCATTTTTGGTGAGAGCAATGACCTAGTAAGATCAACGATAACGTTTGTTGTTGATAAAAACGGAAGTATAAGAGATTTAAAAGCAGAAGGAGAGAACGAGAAATTTAATAATGAAGTTTTGAGAGTTACAAAAGAAGCCAATGAAAACATCACTTGGAAACCTGCTACAAAAGATGGAGAACCAGTAGCATATCGATATAACCTTCCTATGGCAATGCAATTTACTGCTTACAAAAAAACACAATAAATATAATAGCGCTTTAAGCGATATCAATTTCAACCGTAAAGTTTAATGCTTTGCGGTTTTTTATTGCTAAACTTTCAAAGATGTTTGTTGGAAAAGAGTTTTCATTATCTTTGATTAATTTTTATAAAATATCAGTAGATGAAAAGGATTTATATAATATTATTCATAATTTTAGGTATTCACTTTTCATCTGCGCAGGAAGAAACTAAAGTTGATGAAAATTTTCCATTTTCATTATTAATTAGATATTTTAATTATTTGAATCATGGAAAGGAAGAATTAAAGATTTATCCTGTACTAAATCAACCTGAATCCTATTGTATTTGGGGCTGTATATTTCTTATGGAGTCTGAGGATGAAACTATTAAAAAAATTGCTATTGCAAGATTAAAAGGAATTGCCACGCAACTATTTCGTGAAGGAAAACCAGTTTTGTTAACATCCGGAATGAATAGTGCAAATTTTAACATCACAAAAAATGCACATTTAGAAGATGACAATAATATTATTTATGTAAGTATTGCTGATTGTATTGTCACACAAGCACAAGATAAGGCTCAGGGTATTTTTAATCATCAAACAAGAAAACTAATTGAGGAGAATAAATAACTTATCTCTAGTGTTGATATCTGATTTTATGACCTCACTCTTCATCTTCGCATTTTTTTATTTGCTAAATTTGTTCTATGCAATTCAACCTTCAATCAGAATATCAACCCACAGGAGATCAACCCAAAGCAATTGAAAAATTGACCGCCGGAATAGAAATCGGCGAAAAATATCAAACTTTGCTTGGTGTAACGGGTTCCGGGAAAACATTTACCGTTGCCAATCTTGTGAATAACGTTCAGAAACCAACTTTGGTCTTGGCGCACAACAAAACTTTGGCGGCTCAGCTTTTTATGGAATTTAAAGAGTTTTTCCCTGAAAATGCTGTCGAGTATTTCGTGAGTTACTATGATTACTATCAACCTGAAGCTTATATTGCAAGCTCAGGAACTTATATAGAAAAAGATTTAAGTATCAATGAAGAGGTCGAAAAATTACGTCTTTCGGCAATTGCAAGTTTGCTTTCCGGAAGAAGAGATATTTTGATTGTTGCCTCAGTATCATGTATTTATGGTGTTGGAAACCCTGCTGAATTTCATAAATCATTAATTTCTCTTGAGATTGGCGAAAAAACAACCCGAACTGCATTGCTTCATTCTTTAGTTAATGCCTTGTATTCAAGAACGTTGGCTGACTTTCAACGCGGGACGTTTCGTGTAAAAGGAGATGTCATTGATGTGTTTCCTGCATATGCAGATAACGGAATAAGAATTCAGTTTTTTGGTGATGAAATTGAAAAAATTCAAAGTTTTGATCCTGTTTCTGGAAATGTAACTTCCAATTTTGATCAAATTCAGATTTATCCTGCTAATCTTTTCGTAACCACAAAAGAAACATTGAATGGTGCGATAAAAAACATACAGGATGATATGGTGAAACAGGTAGACTTTTTCTCAGAAATCGGAAAGCCTTTAGAATCGAAAAGACTGCAGGAAAGAACAGAGTTAGATCTTGAAATGATAAAAGAGCTTGGTTATTGCTCAGGAATCGAAAATTATTCACGTTATCTCGATGGAAGACTTCCGGGATCTCGACCTTTCTGCCTTTTAGATTATTTTCCAAAGGATTTCTTAATGGTGATTGATGAAAGTCACGTTACCGTTCCGCAGGTTCATGCGATGTATGGTGGCGACAGAAGCCGTAAAGAAGCTTTGGTGGAATATGGTTTCCGACTTCCTGCAGCGATGGATAATAGACCTTTAAAGTTTGAAGAATTTGAAGCGATTCAAAATCAGGTAATTTATGTTTCGGCAACTCCGGCAGATTATGAACTGGAAAAAACCGGTGGTGAATATATTGAGCAAATTATCCGACCTACAGGACTTTTAGATCCAATTATTGAAGTAAGACCTTCCTTAAATCAGATTGATGATTTAATGGAAGAAATAAATAAGCGTGCTGAAATTGATGAAAGAGTTTTGGTGACTACTTTAACCAAAAAAATGGCGGAAGAGCTTACTAAATATTTTACAAAATTCGGAATCAGAACCAGATATATTCACTCTGATGTTGAAACTTTAGAGCGTATTCAGATTATGCAGGATTTGCGTCTCGGTGTTTTTGATGTTTTAATCGGAGTCAATTTATTGAGAGAAGGTCTTGATTTACCTGAAGTTTCTTTGGTTGCAATTTTAGATGCCGATAAAGAAGGAATGTTGAGAAGCCGAAGGTCTATGATACAGACAGTGGGCCGTGCTGCGAGAAATATCAATGGGAGAGCCATAATGTATGCCGATAAAATCACCAAATCGATGCAGGCTGCTCTTGATGAAACTGAATATCGTAGAGCGAAGCAGATTGCCTATAATGAAGAACATGGAAAAGTTCCGACCGCATTAAATAAAAAAATATCAGAAAATCTTGTCGGCAGAAGTAAAGATTTCCCTGACGAAAAATATACTCAAAAGGAAATTACCCAAAAAGTTGCCGAGGTAAAAGCAACTTATGCTACTGAAGATATCGAAAAAATGATTGGTCAAAAGCAAAAAGAAATGGAAGCTGCTGCAAAAAATCTTGACTTTATAAAAGCGGCAAAACTGAGAGATGAAATTGTAGCTTTGAAAGGATAATTATTTAAATAAACTAAAACGATATAATGAAAAGAGTAACAGGAATTGGAGGAATTTTCTTCAAATGTAAAGATCCAATCAAAATGAAAGAATGGTACAAAACCCATCTTGGAATTGATACCAATGAATATGGAGCAACATTTGACTGGAAAGAAATGTCTGATTCTGATGCAAAGGGCTCTTTGACTTGGAGTCCAACCAAAGAAACAACAGAGTATTTTGAACCTTCAAAAAGAGAGTTTATGATTAATTATACGGTTGAAAATTTAGACGCTTTAGTTAATGAATTAAAAAAAGAAGAAGTAACGATTCTTGACGAAATTTCCGTGTATGATTTTGGGAAATTCATTCATATCCTCGATTTGGAAGGTAATAAAGTTGAATTGTGGGAGCCTAAATAATTTAATCTTTACATAAATAAGAGTTTCGGCGGCACCAAAGGTGCCGCCGAAACTTTGTAAACTTTTTTAAAACTTATAAATCTTAGTTTTAGGTTTTTCATAACTTACTTTTCCACCACGAAGAGGCGTAAGCAGGTCTATCAAACCATTTAGCTTTATTTCGTAAATCGTAGAAAGCTGCATTCCCAGTTTTCCGGGGGGCATTCCTTGGCGCTGAAACCATTCCAGATAGCTTATCGGAAGATCAGCTAAAATAGTGTCTTTATATTTTCCGAAAGGCATTTTTACCACGCATATTTCCTGTAAAATTTCAGGATTTATTCCTTGTTCCATTTTTTAAACTATTAAATCAATTTCGTTTTCGGTATTTCGATCTCTGTCTGAAAGTTGTATTTCAGGAGTTTCATCATCAGAGAACTCGTTTCTGTAGACCTGAATCAAAAGTAAGGTAAATGACACTAATATTGGCCCGAAGATCAATCCCATAAACCCAAAAAGATTCATTCCCATAATAATTCCGAAAACGGTATTTAAAGGGTGAATATCTTCCAGTTTTTTAAGCAAAGTAAAACGAAGGACATTATCGGTTAAACCTACCACTACCAAACAGTAGACTCCAAGACCAATTCCGGGACCTGTTTGCCCTTCTGCGATCATAAAAATACATATTGGAACATATACAATTCCGGCTCCCACGATCGGGATCATCGAAGCAACGGCAGTTAAGGCAAAAAGTAAAATGGGACTTGGCGCTCCAAAAATAAAATAACCAATAACGGCAACAATGCCCTGACCAAGCGCTACAACAGGAATTCCTATCGCATTTGCCATAATTAGTTTACGCATCTTCTCTCCGATCAAAGAAACATTAGATCTTTTCAGAGGAGCAGCAGAAGCTAAAATTCTCTCGAAAAATCTTGGTTTCTCAAACATAAAGTAAAGAATAAAGTACATCGACATAATGATGGTCAATACATTAAATGTTCCGCTTAACGCTGAGGTAGAGTACCTTCCGGCAACATCTTTCAACTTGGTCATATTTTCTTTGCTCAGAAGATCAAAACTTGTTTTTTTATAAACGAAACTGTGAATTTTGTCTACGAAGATGTTAAATTTATTCATATAAGCTTGTGCATTTCCAAGCTTTTCAATTAAGAGGTCGGCAATAAAATATACCGGAAGAATAATAATAATTAAACTAGCGAACATGAGAACCAAAGCAGCAGCCCAAGGTTTCCATTTTCGTTCTTCCTGCAAATAGAAATTATATTTCCTGCAGACCACATAAATGGTAATTGCTCCCAAAACAGAAGGGATAAATAGCGCAAGATTAAAACAGACCAATCCTGTTAGAACCAAAATGATCGCAAGCAAAGAAACCTGCTTTATTGCTGTGCTGCTAATTTGTTTGTCTTTGTTTTGTGGTGTCATTTAGTATATGTTATTTGTCGTGGCTTTCCTAAATATGCGCAATAAATAGAATACATTGCGATATAGATAAATGGTAAAGTAAAAATTATACCAACACAACATAAAATGATTCCGGCAACACTAATTATCATTCCTAAAAAAGCGGTTCCTAAAAATATACTGTAATTTTCTTTGGCAATATTATAGGTTTTTGAAATAGCGTCCATAGCATTAGCATTTTCAAACAGTAGAATAGGGTAGCCTAAAAGAAACAACGGATAAACAAAGAATACAGGAATAACACACATAGCAAGAGAAACCCATAAAATAATATTGGTGATCAGGCTATACAATAAAATATTACCTAGATTTTGACGATATCCAATAAAGAGATCTGAAAATTCGATCGGTACTTTTGTATTAAATTTATTAGCAATGTAAATTAAACCCACATAAAGAGGTGACACAAGAATACTCAATAAACCTGAAAATGAATAATAAAGAGACATTCCCGGTCTGTCTATCAAAATACTTCTATAGTTGTCTTCATCAAAATTCCTGAAACTGCTGTAATTCGAATAAAAATTTAATCCTGTAATAGATTGTATAATAGAATCTGCTATAAAGTAAATGATCATCGCTACCAAAGCATAAAGAAATACCCCTTTATACATTTCGAAAGCATGAGAAATTATAGATCCAGTATTTCTTTCAGGTACAGAGCCTTGCTGATCAAATTCGTTAAATTCTGACATGGTGTTTATTTTTAATGTTTCTCAAATTTAACTTTTTTTAAGAACAAAAAGATACCATTTTTATCAAAAATTAAGCTTCTTCTGTGAAAATTGTTTTATATAATGAATAAATCATCGCATTCCAAAATGGAAAAGTAAATAATGCACCAACCAAAAAGACAGCAAACCCAACATATTTAAATAAAACTGCAACGATTGTACAAACCAAAATTTCAATGAAATACATTTTAATCGCTTTCCAGCTTAAAGAAATTCCTTCAAAAATAGTTTTATTCTGGAAAAACATCAATGGTGCGATAAATAATGTAATCATAATCCATAAAAGAGGGAAAACAACGGTGACTTTAAGCATGTCACACACTAAAAACCAAAAAACAAAATAAGAAGTATATCTAAAAAAATTCAATCCGTTGTATCCAACAAATAAATCTGACATTTCAACCTGTTCTTTTAAATCAATCTTTCTGTAAATTTGAAAAAAACCTAAATTTAATGGATATAAAAATGCTGAAACAATAAGTATTCCTAATGTAGTATAAGTATAGTTTGTGCCTGATTTTATAGTTGCTAACTCTTGATTCAGAGCATCAATTCCTTTGGGTCCTACTTGAAAATATTCTAAGAAAGCGCTTGAGAACTGATTGTAAATTCCAAACCTATTTTCAATATAAAGATAAGCGGCAAAGAAAACAGAAAAGTAGATTATTGAAAATAGTAATTGGTACACCAATGTTTTATTCCAATAAAAAAATGCCTGTTTTAAGATAAAATCGATTCCTGGTTTTTGTGGATATTGCTTCTGCATGAAAATATTTTGTGCAAAAGTAAACATCAATAACTACTTTTGCGGAATGTTTTCGGCGAATCATCAAAAATTTATTGAAATGGACGAACTTTCACATCAGAAAGTTCCTTTTTTCTTTATCATAGACTTTCTGGTTGATAAGGTCGAAATTTTCACAGAGAATGAAATTAAAAAAGAAGGTTTGTTGATTGATTTTCAGTATTTTTCGAATGTGAAAAAGCAAGACGTTTTACAAAAAAAAATAAAATGGAAATCATTTCCAGAGTCATTAGAAAGCTTTAAAAAAGGTTTCAATCACGTTCAAAATAATATTCGTTTAGGAAATTCTTATTTAACAAATTATACCCGGAAAACAAAAATTGAAACCAATCTCAATTTAGAAGAAATTTTTCATCATTCTCAGGCAAAATATAAAGTTTTATATAAAGATTTTTTCGTATTTTTTTCTCCTGAAACTTTCGTAAAGATTGTTAATGATAAAATCATAACGTATCCTATGAAAGGTACTATTGATGCGTCTTTAGAAAATGCTGCAGAGGTTTTGAAGAACGATAAAAAAGAAAAAGCCGAACATTATACAGTGGTCGATTTACTTAGGAATGATTTGAGTATAGTTGCAGACGATGTGAAAGTTGATAAATTTCAGCATATTGATTTTCTGAAAACAAAACAGAAAGATCTGTATGCGATGAGTTCTGAAATTTCAGGAAACTTAAAACCTGAGTTTAAAGGAAAAGTGGGAAGCATTGTGCAAAAACTTTTGCCTGCAGGATCTATTTTAGGAGCACCAAAACCTAAAACTTTAGAAATTATTCTAGAAGCAGAAGGTTTCGACAGAGGTTTTTATACGGGAGTTTGTGGTTGGTTTGATGGTGAAAATCTAGACAGTTGTGTAATGATTCGTTTTATTGAAAAAGAAGGCGATCAGCTATATTTCAAAAGCGGTGGCGGAATTACGCACATGAGTAAGTTAGAAGACGAGTACGAAGAAATGAAAAATAAAATCTATGTCCCAATTTATTGAAAGTATTAAAGTAGAAGATCAGGAATTATTCCTGTTGGAGTTTCACCAAAAACGTGTGAATGAGACTTTCGCCCATTTTGGGAAAGAAGGTTCTATTGATTTGGCTAAGGTTTTCAAAGATCTTGAGCACGATGAAGACGGTTTATACAAACTGCGACTTGTTTATGATCTTGACAAAAAATTCAGAACGATGATGATGCCTTATGCAATTCCTGAAATTCAGGATTTTCAGTTGGTTGAAAACAATAGTTATGATTATTCATTTAAATTTGAAGACCGTAAAGAACTGGAGAAAATGAAAACGAAATCTAAGGCTGAGGAAATTATTATTGTTAAGAATAACCACATCACAGATACTTCATTTTCAAATATATTATTCCAAAAAGGGAAAGATTGGTTTACGCCATCCACTTATCTTTTAAACGGAGTGCAAAGACAATATCTTTTAAAGAAAAAGAAAATAAAAGAAACTGAAATTACGTTGCAGAATATCAAAGAATTCACACATTTTCAATTGATTAATGCAATGAATGATTTTGATGATATGTTTATTTATCCGATCCATAAAATCACCAATCTTCCAGGTAATAATGATTATTTAGATATTTAATTATTTAAAATATTTTTCTCTCGCAGATTAAAATAAAAAGCAGATCTATTAGCCAATAGATCTGCTTTTTTATCATTAAAGTTTTAGAATTTTTCTCAATCTTCCTAATAACTTATCGCTTAAATACTATTTTAAATTTCCTTTAAAAATTTAAAATAACTCTTCTGTGTATCAGCATTGGTTTTACCCTGTGTGTTGACTTCCATTATTTTAGGTTGGGGATCTGGTTTAAAGAAATTTTCGAAAACGCGGTCTAGAGTTCCGTCATCTTCAACTTTCACATAAGAGAAACCAAAATGTTTAGCCAGGAATTCTGCATGTTTATGATGCTTCGTGGAAATGAATTCATCAACCGTATTTGAGTTGGCATTTCCAGGTCCGGGAATTATCTTAAAAATATTTCCTTCTCCGTTATTAAAAATAATGATTCTTGTAAACGGTGGGATGTATTGATTCCACAAACCATTGATGTCATAGAAGAAACTTAAGTCCCCTGTAATCAATAAGGTCGGGTTTTTGTTCTTGATGGCAAAACCCATTGCCGTGGAAGTACAACCGTCAATTCCACTTGTTCCGCGGTTGCAGTACATTTTTCTCTTACCAAAATCAAATAATTGTGCATAACGAATCGCCGATGAATTACTGAAGTGTATATTGTAATTCTCAGGAATGCTCTGTGAAGCTTTATTAAAGAAATAGAAATCTGAAAACTCCACTAAATTTAAGAAATCGTCATGCTTTTTATCTTTTTTATCTCTTAAAACATCCCAAAGATTATAGTAAGGTCTAGGTTCTAAGTTGATGAAATTTAATAATTTAGAAAAGAAAACCTCTGGCTTAATTTCTATTTTCTGGGTCAGAGAAAAGTAGGTGTCCGGTTGCCAAACTTCATCCAAATGCCAATGTTGTTTCGGATGAGCATTTCTTAAAAACTGCTTTACTTTTTTAGAAACTACATTTTGCCCAACGGTAATCAATAAATCGGGTGCGTAAGTTTTAAAATCTTCTTCTGTGAATGCAAAAATATATCGGTCGATATGTCTGAAAAACTTTTCATGATATAAATTTGAATTTGCTTCGCTTAAAACAACAACTGAATGGTTTTTAACCAATTGGGTAAGTTGGTTTTCAAGTTCAGGACTGTAGCCTTTTGTCCCGACAAGGATCATAATTCTCTGTGAGGTATTCCAGTCTGCGACTAAATTTGAAGGAATTTCGTACTCTTTCTTTTTAATGGTTTTCTCAACCTCCGGAAAAGTTGGAAGCTCTGAAACCAAATCGTATAAAGGTTCTTCCAATGGAATATTGATATGAACCGGACCTTGTTTTTCAAAACAAAGCTCGACTGCCTTTTTTATAAGATCTGAATTGATGCTTTCCGCATCATCTTTGCTGTCTTCAACTAATTGAAAATCTCCGTAAGAATGCTGATGAAACAGATTGTTTTGTCTGATCGTTTGGCCGTCAAAAAGATCAACATAATCTGTTGGTCGGTCTGCCGTTAAAATCAACAATGGAATATTCTGATAAAAAGCTTCGGTAATCGCAGGATAATAATTTGCTGCTGCAGAACCGCTTGTACAGGTAATTGCAACAGGCTTTTTCTCACTCATTGCCATTCCAAGAGCTACGAAAGCCGCACTTCTTTCGTCAATTATACTGAAACAGTTAAAATCATCCATCTCTGAAAAATGAATTGCCAAAGGAGCATTTCTGGATCCCGGAGATATTACAACGTCTAAAATTTTGTACTGATGAAGAATATTGGCAAGTACCTGAATACTTCTTTTAGAAGAATATTTTTTCATAGAGCAAATTTAGTTTATAAATAATGAATTGTAAAATGATTTAATTCAAAAAATCAGTAATTTAGCGGCACGTAAAATTTCTATAAAATGGATAAAATACCTAGTGTAGACCTGCGTGATTTCCTTTCGGACAACCCGGAACGCAAACAGAAATTTGTAAATGAAATCGGAAAAGCTTACGAAGAAATTGGTTTTGTAGCCTTAAAAGGACATTTCCTTGATGACAAACTCGTAGACAATCTTTATGGAGAAGTGAAAAACTTCTTCGAACTTCCAACAGAAACCAAGCAAAAGTATGAGATCCCAGGAATTGGGGGACAAAGAGGTTATGTGGGGTTTGGTAAAGAAACGGCTAAAGGTTTTAAAAAAGGTGATTTGAAAGAATTTTGGCATTTCGGACAATATGTTTCGGATGACTCAAAATACAAAAGCAAATATCCTGACAATGTAATCGTAGACGAGCTTCCACAATTTAATGAGGTAGGTAAAGAAACTTACCAGATGCTTGAAAAAACAGGAAAATATGTTTTGAGAGCTTTAGCATTGTATCTTGGTCTTGATGAGTTTTATTTTGATGATAAAATTGCAGAAGGAAATTCTATTTTGAGACCGATTCACTATCCTCCGATTACTCAGGAACCGGATGATGCGGTAAGAGCTGCAGCTCACGGAGATATTAACCTAATTACTCTTTTGATGGGTTCTCAGGGAAAAGGTCTTCAGGTACAAAATCACAAAGGTGAATGGATTGATGCGATTGCACAACCAGACGAATTGATGATTAATGTTGGAGATATGCTTTCGAGACATACCAACAACAAGCTGAAATCTACCATTCACAGAGTGGTAAATCCACCAAGAGAATTGTGGGGAACTTCAAGATATTCTATTCCTTTCTTTATGCATCCGGTAAGCGAAATGTCGCTGAATGCTTTAGAAAACTGTGTTGACGAAAACAATCCAAAGTTATATGAAGATACAACAGCTGGAGAATTTTTGCATGAAAGATTAATTGAATTGGGATTAATCAAAAAATAAAATTAAAGAAGTCAATAATTAAATACCTAAAGTTATAAATAACAGTATGAATTTAATTATTGACTTTATTTAATATACTAAGTTTACCTGCATGGCCCCAGTGTACAAATCATTGAGCAGTTATTGAATCTATAACATCCTGTTCCTTGATTATTGAGTTCCTCACACGGATCAGTTGGAGAGTCTCTCAAGTCGTAACATTTCGTTCCTCCTCCTTGAATGTTTTTCAACTCTTTTCTGTCGATTTTTTTTAAATTTTTCATATTGTTTTAATTTGATTTTCCTACTCTAATTAGCTTTTCGGATTCCGCTCTATTTTCGTAAAAATATAAAATTTTTAATTAATAATTAAACTTTATTTCACTTACGTTATAATTAAATATGTATTCAAAAAAATGTTAAATAATTTTAGATTATTAGTTTTTTTTGAATACTCTATACTCAAAGGAATTTTGGGAAAATTTTAAATAGGGTAAGAAATATTTTGTGAAAAAGGCACAAAAAAAGTCACACAGTGTAGGCTTTTGTATTCCCACAACTTTGCGTATTTTTGAGAAAATCCTTCATAATGAATTTTAAACCTATGTTATTAACAGCCGGAGTTTTGTTTTCGGCTACAGTTTATGCTCAAAAAATGACTTATCCTAAAGCAATCAAAGGAAATCAGACAGATACCTATTTCGGAACGGCCGTTGCAGATCCGTACAGAGATTTAGAAAATGATTCAGAACCTACCAAAAAATGGGTAGATGAAGAAGTTGCTTACAGCCAAAATTATTTGTCAAAAATTCCTTTCAGAGAGCAAATTAAAAAGCAATTAACAGATATTTGGAATTACGAAAAGATTGGTGCGCCTTTTAAAGAAGGAGATTTTACGTATTATTATAAAAACGACGGATTACAGGCGCAGTCGGTTTTATACAGAACCAACAATAAAACAAAAACTACAGAAGTTTTCTTAGATCCGAATAAATTTTCAGACAAAGGAACAACTTCACTTTCCAGCTTATCTTTCAATAAAAAAGGAAATTTGGCAGCCTATTCAATTTCTGAAGGAGGAAGCGACTGGAATAAAATCATCATCATTGATGCTATTACGAAAAAGCCAATCGATGAAACTTTGGTTGATGTAAAATTCAGCGGAATTTCTTGGCAGGGTGATGAAGGTTTCTATTATTCAAGCTACGACAAGCCGAAAGAAGGAACTGTACTTTCGGGAATGACAGACAAACACAAAGTGTATTTTCATAAATTAGGAACAAAGCAATCTGCCGATCAATTGATTTTTGGTGGTGATAAAACTCCGAGAAGATATTTGGGAGCAGGAGTTTCTGAAGATCAGAGATATTTGATTATTTCTGCAGCGAATGCAACCAACGGAAACGAGTTGTATGTTAAAGACTTAAAAAAAGGCGGTGATTTCGTTCAGATTAACAAAGGTTTTGATATCAATGTAAATATTGTTGACACAGAAGGGGATAATCTTTTCATTTTTACTGATAAAGATGCTCCAAATATGCGTTTGGTGAAAACTACCATTCAAAATCCATCTCCTGAAACCTGGAAAGATGTTATTCCTGAAACAGAAAATGTGTTGGGGATTTCCGGCGGCGGAGGTTATTTCTTCGCTACTTATATGGTTGATGCGATTGATAAAGTGAAACAGTTTGACAAAACAGGAAAGCTAATCAGAGAAATTTCTCTTCCTGGAAAAGGAAATGTAGGTGGTTTTGGAGGTAAAGAAACAGAGAAAGAATTGTATTATTCTTTCAGCAATTATATTACTCCGGGAACGACTTATAAATTCAATGCAGATACCGGAAAATCTGAAGTTTACCAAAAACCGAAAGTGAAATTTAATCCTGAAGATTATGTTTCAGAGCAGGTATTTTATACTTCAAAAGACGGAACCAAAGTTCCGATGATGATTAATTATAAAAAAGGAATAAAACTGAATGGCAAAAATCCTACAATTCTTTATTCTTACGGTGGTTTTAACGTTAGCTTGCAGCCTTCTTTCTCTGTAGTTAATGCGATCTGGATGGAAAATGGAGGAATTTACGCTGTTCCAAACATTCGTGGCGGAGGTGAATATGGTAAAAAATGGCACGATGCAGGAACAAAAATGCAGAAGAAAAATGTATTTGAAGATTTCATTGCAGCTGGAGAATATTTGCAAAGTAAAGGCTATACTTCAAAAGAATACATGGCGCTTTCTGGAAGGTCAAACGGAGGCTTGTTAGTTGGAGCGACGATAACGATGCGTCCTGATTTGGCTAAAGTTGCCTTTCCGGGAGTTGGAGTTTTAGATATGTTGAGGTACAACAAATTTACTGCTGGAGCAGGTTGGTCTTATGATTATGGAACTGCCGAAGACAACAAAGAAATGTTTGATTATTTAAAATCATATTCTCCGGTTCATAACGTAAAAGCAGGAACTTGTTATCCGTCAACAATGATTATTACAAGTGATCACGACGATAGAGTTGTTCCGGCGCATTCATTCAAATTTGGTGCAGAATTACAGGAAAAGCAGAAGTGTGCAAACCCTATTTTACTAAGAATCGAGAAAAATGCAGGTCATGGTGCAGGAAGAGCAACAGACCAAGTTATCAGTGAAAATGCAGATTTAATTTCTTTTGCTTTATATGAAATGGGCATTAAAAAGCTTGGAAAATAATTTTTAAGATTATTAAAGATTTTAAAATTAAAAGCGAGATTGTATTATTACAGTCTCGCTTTTGTGTTTTTTAAGAAGTCCTGAAAGGACGATTTAACGAAGAATAGGATGAAATCCTATTAATTCATACATATAGCAATAACATATTTTTCAGTTATATTTAAAAACATTTAGACCAAATTAAAAAAAGCAAAGATTTTCAAAATACTAATATGTTCTTTTAAGCAGAATGATAATGAAAACTGTTTGTGACCAATGTGTCAAATATTTTTCATTTTTCAGCATTTAATGTACTTTTTCCTTCTGAAAATCAATCGCAAAACATTCCCATAAAAATGCTTATTTTTAAAATCTTAAATCTGAAGAAATGAGAAGGGAAATAAAGAATAAAATTCCTCAATTTAATATATCTGAAAATCAGCAGGAAATCTATCAATTTGAAAAGGATGGACTTGAGCTAAAATCAAAATACACGGCAGAAGACGTAAAAAATAAAGACATTAGTGACAGTTCTCCGGGAATTGCACCTTTTTTAAGAGGTCCTTATTCTACGATGTATGTTCAAAAACCTTGGACGATCCGTCAATATGCAGGTTTTTCTACAGCCGAAGAATCTAACGCATTTTACAGAAGAAACTTAGCAGCCGGACAAAAAGGCCTATCGGTAGCTTTTGATTTGGCGACACACAGAGGTTACGATTCAGATCACGCCAGAGTTGTAGGTGACGTTGGTAAGGCCGGCGTTGCGATTGATTCTGTTGAGGATATGAAGATTTTGTTTAATGAAATTCCTTTAGATGAAATATCAGTTTCAATGACGATGAATGGTGCGGTTTTGCCAATTCTTTCATTTTATATTGTAGCTGCAGAAGAGCAGGGCGTTTCTCAGGATAAGCTTTCAGGAACCATTCAGAATGATATTTTGAAAGAATTTATGGTGCGTAATACATACATTTATCCGCCGACTCCTTCCATGAAAATTATTGCTGATATTTTTGAATACACTTCAAGAAATATTCCGAAATTCAACTCGATTTCAATTTCCGGATATCACATGCAGGAAGCGGGAGCAACTCCCGTTTTAGAAATGGCTTATACTTTAGCTGATGGTTTGGAATATGTAAGAACAGGAATTAAAGCAGGAATGAATGTGGATGATTTTGCACCAAGATTATCGTTTTTCTGGGCTATCGGAATGAATCATTTCATGGAAATTGCTAAAATGCGTGCTGCAAGATATATTTGGGCAACGCTTTTAAAACAGTTTAATCCTCAAAACCCTAAATCTTTAGCTTTAAGAACGCATTCACAAACTTCAGGTTGGTCTTTAACAGAGCAAGAGCCTTTCAATAATATCACAAGAACGGCGATTGAAGCATTGTCTTCAGCTTTAGGCGGAACTCAATCTCTTCATACGAATGCTTTGGATGAAGCGATTGCACTTCCAACTGACTATTCGGCAAAAATTGCAAGAAATACTCAAATTATTCTCCAGCAGGAGTCTGGAATCTGCGATGTTGTAGATCCGATGGGCGGAAGTAATTTGGTTGAATCTTTGACTCAGCAAATGATCGAAGAAGCGATGAAATTCATCGATGAGGTAGAAAAAGAAGGCGGAATGACGAAAGCGATTGAAGCCGGAATTCCAAAAATGAGAATTGAAGAAGCTGCAGCAAAAAAGCAAGCTAAAATTGACAGCGGTGAAGAATTTATCATTGGTGTGAATTCATTTAAATCAAGTTTAAAGCAAACACCAATCGATATTTTAGATATCGACAACACAGAAGTTCGTAGAAAGCAAATTGAGAGATTAGAATCAATTAAATTAAGCCGGAATTCTGAATCTGTTGAGCAAATTTTAAATGAAATCCGTGAATCTGCGAAAACAGGAAATGGAAATCTTTTAGCATTGTGCATCGAAGCGGCAAGAAGAAGAGTGACTTTAGGTGAAATGAGTGATGCAATGGAAGAAAGTTTCGGACGTTACAAAGCCAACATTAGAACGATACAAGGAGTTTACGCTATGAATGCAGGTAAAAATGAATATTTTGGAAAAGCACTTGAGCTTACCCAAAAATTTGAAGAAGCAGAAGGTCGTCGCCCAAGAATTATGGTGGCAAAAATGGGACAAGATGGTCATGACCGTGGTGCAAAAGTGGTAGCAACTGCCTTCGCAGATATGGGATTTGATGTGGATGTTGCGCCGTTATTCCAAACTCCGGAAGAGGTGGCAAAACAGGCGGTAGAAAATGATATTCACATTTTGGGGGTTTCATCTTTGGCAGCAGGTCATAAGACTTTGGTTCCGCAGGTTGTTGAAGAGTTAAAGAAATTGGGTGCAGAAGATATTACGATCGTTGTAGGTGGAGTGATTCCACAACAGGATTACGAATTTTTATATGCAAACGGAGCAGATTTTATCTTTGGTCCGGGAACAAATCTTCCTAAATGCGCGGTTGATATTTTAAATAAATTTCTAAATATCACAATTTAACACTTTATTAAACTTCAAATTGCACAGCTTTTGTACTGTAAGTCATAACCAAAAAATAAATTAATATGGCTTATACAGTAATTTCAGTATTTCCGGAAACTGTAAATACAGAGGAAATAAAATCAGAATTAAAAAACAACGGGTTTCTCGACGCAGACATTATTGTTTCTAAATCGAGATTTGATGAAGAGTCTTCAACAAATGAATACGAAGATGATGAAAAAACAAAAAGTTTTTGGCATCATGTTTTTGTGAATGATAACGATATTTTAGCTGCTTACAGCAAGGAAAGTATAGGTAAAATCAACTTGGTGGTTTATGCTTCCAGTCTTACAGATGCACAAAACGCAAAAAAAGTTTTGGATCAGTATGGAGCATTAAAAATTTATAATAAGCCTTCTGTTAATCAGAGCGAGTCTGATACGGCAGGTTTGCCCGAAGATGTTTACAACGGAATTATTGCAAAGGCAAAACATGATGTTTATTTCTTAGACAAAGAAAGAGTGTATTCTCCAAACAGTAATGGAATGGGCGATACAATGGATAGCTTAGGATCTAAAGATTAAAGTAAATTACTTTTTAAAAATAAAACGACCATCACTTTGATGGTCGTTTTTGTTATATTTTCCAGGACTTAATCAGCCATCGGTAAATAAGAATATTGACGAAGAAATAAACCAATATTGGAATGATGATGATCACCGTCCAAAGCAAAGGATTAATATACATCGAAAGTAAACCGTTGGAAACATCAGAATTTGCGATAAAATATTGCCCTGCTGCGATCAGTCCTAAACTTAGGAGTAATACAACCATTAAATTAATACTGAATTTCCTGCTGATATCGCTCACCATTTTCTTTGGCGAATATCCTAAACTGTTTTTAATGGAAACTTCTTCCTGTTTTTCTAAGAATTGAATTTTTATAAAACTTACAATAATGTATAAACACAATGCAAAGATGAAAACTCCCAAAACAGCAATGATTTTTAAAACCAAAAATAGTTTTGACTTTATTTTTGCCGAACGAAGACTTTCCTGATTAGATTCGTAGCCATTTTCTTTCATTTTAGAAACCAAACCTTCATCACCGGAATCTTTTACCTGTACCAAAACTCTGTTGTAGATTTTGGGCTGTGTCGCAAGCTCAGGTTTTTCTGCAATATTCAAAGAATCAAGAAATTTTTTCGGAATCAAAACAGAATGTATCCTGTCTGAAAGCCCGACCATTTTTCCTTTATACGTCTTATTCTGCTTATTAACTGTGATATTGATGTTGACTTCAATTTTCTTGGCAAAATCTTCAGAAATCTGCGGAAGACCTTGGTTTAAAGCAAATCCGTAATTGTAAAGATTAAGATATTCTCTTGAAATAATAATTGGAATTTCATCACCTTTTACCTGAAACTCTTCATCTGTCAAATCAGAATCAATTGCTTTTAAATCTAAACCTTCAAAATACAGATCAGTATAAAAAGGAATAAAGTCGCCGCCATTTGCAGAAGCTTTAAATTCGTTTGCAGAAAAAGGATAAATGGCTTTTACTTCACTCCAGGTTTTAATTTTTGAAATATCATTTTCATTAAATCCAAGAAGTTCTTTTCTTCCGATATTATCCGGAGTAATTTTTTTGCTGAAAGTCAGCCAATAATTGCTGTCACTGCTTTTACTTCCAAAAAGGCGGTTGGCGTTTTCGTACAGTTGCAGACAAGACAAAACCAAAATAAAGGCGATGAATAATCCTGCGTAAAGTATAATTGAATTAAAAATTTTCTTCATAAGCGTTATAAATGAAGAATTTGATAATCATGCTCAAATGGAAACTCATTCAGTTCAAAAAAGATGACCGAGCTTCCGCTTTCTTGTGAAACTTCGTTAATCAAAGAGAAAGCAATTTTTTTATTATTCAGATCCAAATGACTGAAGCATTCATCATAAATAATAAAATCTGTTGGATTAATCAGGCTTCTCACAATGGCACTTCTTTGGCGTTCTCCATAAGAACAGTTTTCTGCTTTTTTACTCAGAAGACTTTCTATTCCCAGTTTTTTGGCATATTCTTCCATTTTTGGAATAAATTGTTTTCTGTCTTTATTAAAAACACGAAGCAGAATATTCTCAGAAATGGTAAGGTCTTTAATCAATCTTACATCCTGGAAAAGCAAGCTTACTCCATCTTTTCTATTCTTTACAATTTCTTCCAGATGCAGTTTTTTTACAACTTGTTGGTCATATTTTATATTACCTTCATACTGAAAATGAGTACCCAACATGGCTGTTGCCAAAGTAGATTTTCCACTCCCGGAAGGCGCGACAATCAGAAACTTATCTCCTTTTTGAAAGGAAATATTCTTATTCCAGATTTCAGACTGTTCGATATTTCTGGGAGTGAAATATTTAGGGAAAATGTTTTCTAATACTAAATTAGTCATTCATTATAAAATAATACAGTGCATTTTCATCTTTCTTGTCTAAAGTGATCACCGATTTAGAAACTAAATTTCCGGCATTTTCTTTAGACTCGTTTGAGATCTCAATTACTTTTGCAGGTACAGTTTCTCTTCTGTTGTAGTCGCTTCCGTCAGACCAAGAATATGCGGTAATACCGGTTTTTTTGCTCAGCTTAGAGTTTTTTGCAGCTTTTTTCGCTTGGAATTGTGCATTCACACTTTGGTCGTCAGAGAAAATTACCTGATTGTCTGCAATGGTATATTTTTTACTTTCACCTAAAGGTCCTTGAAGTAATGCAAGAAGAACATCTTTTTTCTTAGGATTAAATCCTAAAACCATTGCTCTTTTATTGCTGTAATATTCTAAAGAATCTGCAGGATTTTCTTTCATATCCATATAGGCATAGTCTCCGGTAAAAGTAGTGGTAATATCTTCCAATGTTTTGTTGGTAGAAGCCAAATAATGATTTACCGTAGCTTCAAAACCAGCTTCCTTGATAAAATATCTCATGAAATCTAAACTGAAATAACCTATAGAAAAAGATTTTGCATTGTCGAGTTCTACATTTTTTACAAGATCATAATTGATGTTGTTTTTGCTGTAGTATTTCTCTACAATTTTTTTCATATCGCTGTTGAAAAAAGTTTTGGTATCCATTTCCACTTTTCCTTTATCGAAGCTGAAATCAAAACCAATTCCTGAATCTTTAATCAGCTTATTTACAGCAAGAGTTTCTATATATCCTTTAGAAACGTAGCTTGCAACCGCTCCAATATTCATCCATCCGCTTACATCTTTTCCGCTCACCAAAGATTCATTTACCTGATCGATGATTACTTTGTTTGAAGTTCCTTTTCTTGCCCAAAAATCAGTAAAGTATTTTTCACTCATTTTTGCAGCGCTATCCATAGAATCATACCTTGAATATGAATTGAAAGATTTCTCGCTCGACATGATCGCCATATCCCCTTTGATACTTCCTGTAAGTTTTCCGTCTTCAAAAATAAAATCTTTTTTGTCGATGGTTATTTTAGATTTGGTAAGATCAGACATACTTTTTTGAAACTTAGCTTTGTCACTGATCCAGAAAAATGCTTTTACATCAGGATCTGAATTAGATTTTCCGGGATCTACTATAATGTAAAGTGGTTTGCTGATATCGATACCCGATTCTTTCGGTTTGCTGATCAATTGGAGAACAACTCTTCCTTCGTCATTGAGATTTTTCTTTTCTTTAAGAATCTTTTCAACCGGAATCTTATCTGAAATAGAGTTTAAATTGACTCTAGATAAACCTAAAGTGGCATCAGTAGTGTATTTTAAAACGTCGTCATTCTTATTAGAATTACAAGAAAATAGAATTGCAAATGCAAATGCGCACAACAGGGATTTCATTAATGTGTTTTTCATATTTTTTTAGTTAGTTAAAACAAATATACTATTTTCAATGTAATGGAAATCATTAATAAGTGAAAAAATAAATTGAATTTTTATTTTGTTTTTCAGAAAATTATATATCTTTGCAACTGAAAATCAAGTTTAACCATTTAAAAACAACGAAGCAATGTTCAAATACAATCAACATTCATCAGTAGGATTGCCTTTTGCAAAGGCGAGGCTTCGTGGTTTGGTACATTCATAGAATAACAGTATATTGAAATATCAAAACCCGAAGTCGTAAGATTTCGGGTTTTTTATTGCGCAATATTTCAAACTCAAAACAGTTTCCCCGAAATCATAATTTTTATCAGGAGCTAAATCCCGCTTTCCGCTATATCTTTTTTGCCAACGCTTTTTTCAAGCCAACGCAAAAAAAGGATGTCGCTGCAATCGGGGCTAAGAAAAATTCCTGTCAATCAAAACCTAACGGGTTTCAAAAACCCGTTAGGTTTAAACAAATCAACAACTAAAAATTAAGTTGATGAAGATTTGATGCAAAAAAACAGCTTAAGAAAGTATGAAATCTGACGTCTTGCATCTAATAATCTAATTGATAAATGGAAAAAGACAATCTCCTGTTTTACCGACTGCGAAGTCTGAGAAGCAGAAAAAGAATCATAAAAAAAGATGTAGAAAAACAGATCAGAAAAAAGTATAAACGTAGTAAAGAACTTTGGGAAATTAAAAGAGATATTCCTTGGATTCCTTTAGAAAAACCTTATCAAAGAGGTTTTGTAAGATTCTTCGCTGTAACAGAAGAAGTGATGCGCACAAAAGATGCCGATTTTTTTGAAGGAATTCTGAAGAAAATAAACACATTCATGTATTCAGAAATTCGACACTTTTTAAAAAAGAGAAAAAAATTTGGAAGGAGAATATATGTAGAAAGAGAACAGAAATTAAAGTCTCTTTCATCTTATGAGTGGAATAACCCAAAGTTGCAGCTTACAGAACGAGAAAAACAATACTTTTTAAAAAGAAAAGAATATTGTCCTTTTCGTAAAATACATTACGATTACTACGATTTTATTGAACCATGGAGGTTTATTTTAAGAATAAAACCCAATATGATTACGCATTACAAACCTGTAAATGCAGATTTGGAAAAAGAATATGCAGAAATAGAATTTTATGTAAAGCAATATAAAGTTCAGGGAATTATTCAGAAGAAAATTTATGGTAAATCAAATTCATGGAAAATTAAATATGAATCTGATCTGAACGAAAGTGAAAAATACTTTCGCTACAAAATGTCGGCAACGGCGTTTGCCGACTATTTTATGGACGAATAAGTCCAACAAATGTTTAAAACAAAAACAATGGGAAATTTAAAACTTAAAGGAAAAGATATATTAAAAATAGGTTATCCAAACAATCAGAGTGTAAACATCGCTTTGGAGGTCATGAAAAGAAATTTTGCAACGAAAAATATTCATCATGTGAAATCTCTTTTAAAGGAGATTCTGGTCAATCCGGAGAATTTTGAAAAAGATTTAACCTTCGGACAAATTGCAGAAGCCTTGCTTTCATCCAAAAAAACAGAAAAAAGAATGTTGAACACGAACCGAACTTCTTTTCAAATTTTCGGAAACAATATTTCGGATGAAGCAAAGAATCAATTATACACCGCATTGAAACTTCCAATTGCAACGCAAGGAGCTTTGATGCCCGATGCACACAGCGGTTACGGGCTTCCAATCGGTGGAGTTTTGGCGGTTGAAAACGCCGTGATTCCTTACGGAGTCGGGATGGATATTGGCTGTAGAATGTCGCTCAGTATTTTGGATACACCGATTTCATATCTTGATGGAGCGAGAGATAAATATGAAAAAGCTCTTGCCCAGCATACCAAATTCGGGATGTATGAAACACATAAATCTCACGTCGATCATGAAATCTTCGACAGAGATACGTTCGATATGATTCCGATTTTGAGACGATTAAAAGGAAAAGCCATCAAACAAATGGGAAGTTCTGGCGGCGGAAATCACTTTGTGGAATTCGGGGAAGTCGAAATTACGGAAGAAGACGAACAAATCAACCTTCCAAAAGGAAAATACCTCGGAATCCTTTCTCACAGCGGTTCGCGTGGCTTAGGAGCAGAAATCGCTCAGTATTATTCGAGAGTTGCGACAGAGCAATGTCCGTTACCAAAAGAAGCGCAAAACTTCGCTTGGCTGGATTTGAATACGCACCTCGGTTTAGAATATTGGACGGCGATGAATCTTGCAGGAGATTATGCTTCGGCTTGTCACGACGATATTCACCGAAGATTGGTGAAAGCCGTCGGAGGAAGAGTAAAAGCTAGAATTGAAAACCATCACAACTTTGCTTGGAAAGAAATCCATAATGGGAAAGAAGTGATCGTTCACAGAAAAGGTGCCACTCCCGCCAATGAAAATGAATTGGGAATGATTCCCGGTTCGATGACGGCAAAAGGCTTTATCGTTCGAGGAAAAGGAAATCCAGATTCATTGAATTCAGCTTCACACGGCGCAGGAAGAGCTCATTCGAGAGGAGAGTGTAGAAATCTTTTCACTCAAAATGACATCAAAAAAGAATTAAAACTCAAAAATGTCACTTTGATGGGCGGAAATACCGAAGAAGCACCCATGGCATATAAAGACATCAATGAAGTGATGAACGCACAAAGTGAATTGGTAGATATTCTCGGAACTTTCCAGCCAAGAATTGTGAGAATGGATAAGTAAAATGGTTGTTAGTTTTTAGTTGATGGTTGTTAGAATTTTTAACGCCATCAACTGACAACCATCAACCGACAACAAACAAAAAAACAATGGACAAATTAATACAAATAACCTCAGGAAGAGGGCCTTTAGAATGCCAATGGGTAGTTGCTAAAGTTCTGAAGGTTTTCCTTGAGGAAGCAAAACATAATAAAATAGATTACGAAATCATCCACCGTGAAAATGGCGATGAAAACCTGACATTGAAATCAGTAACGTTACTTTTAAGATCAAAAAATGTAAATGAATTTTTAAAAACTTGGCTGGGAAGTATTTGCTGGATTGGGAAGAGCATCTTCAGAAAACTGCATAAAAGAAGCAATTGGTTTATTGGAATCTTTGAATTGGAAGGTTTGGAGAAAATTAATTTTAATGAAAAAGATATTCAGTTTCAGACAACGAGAAGTCAGGGAAGTGGCGGACAAAACGTGAATAAAGTCAACACGGCTGTTCGTGCAACTCATATTCCCACCGGGCAAAGTGTTTTTGTACAGGATACTCGCTCACAATTGGAGAATAAAAAACTTTCGATTGAGAGACTGAAAGAAAAAGTTTTGGAACAGAATATTATTCAGCTTCAAAAAAGAATGCAGGAAACTTGGAATAATCATTTGCAGGTGCAAAGAGGAAACCCAATCCGAACATTTTCGGGAACCGATTTTAAAAAGAATTATCAGGAAAAATCTTTCAAAAAAGAAAGAAATCAACTGAAAAACGAATTAAAAAACTACAAAAATGACCTTAACTAAAAGTAAATATTATTTTGAGGCTTTAGATAATTATCCTTACAGCTTGCCGGATTGTCTGGAAGCGTTGAATTATGCGCTGTCTTACGATCCTGAAGACGCAGATTCGCTTTGTTTAATGGGAAGAATCTACAGCGAAATGTTGACCGATTATGAAAAAGCAAAGCTCTATTTTGAAGAAGCAATGCTGTGTGATGTGACGAATCTTAATGTTTCGCAATATTACATCAAATGCCTTTTGGATAATGAAGATTTTCAAAAAGCTGAGAATTTGATTCAATATTCCTTAAAAATAAAAGGAATTGATAAGTTCAAAATTTGGCTTCATCGATCTTTGCTTTCTGAAAAGAGAGGAAGCTTGGTAAATGCCTTGAAGTTTTTAAACGAAGCTGAAAAATACTGTTTTACATCGTGTGATTTAGATTTGGTACGAGAACGCAAGAAATTTATAAAATCTAAAATGCCAAAGAAAAAATCTAAAAACAAGAAGGAGACGAAATGAGTCTCCTTTTTTTGTAAATTTAAATATGGAATTAAAATTTGAACTCAAAAAACTTCATCTAAAAGAAACATTTTCCATTGCTTACGGAAACTACAATCATCGTGATGCATTGTTAATAGAGCTATCTCACCAAAGTTGTAAAGGTTATGGCGAATGTGTATTGATTGATTATTATCAGATTAATCTTCAGGATTTTGTTTTAAAATTAAAAAAAGTTCAGCATCAAATTGAAGCTCAGAAAATCATTCATCCCAAAGATTTTTTTAAGTTTTTATTGAGTTTCAACCTTCATTCGTTTTTACTTTCTGCTTTAGATTGTGCATATTGGGATCTTTTTGGAAAGCTTGAAAATAAAAGTTTTTTAGAATTAAATCAACTTCCAACGGATCAATTAGTTGAAAGTTCAATCACGATTTCCATTGGAGATATTGAGAATCAAATCAATAAAATTCAGAAAAGTGAATGGACTCGATTTAAAGTAAAATGTAAAGGATTAGACAAAATGCATGTTGAGAATCTGTTACAATTAAATAAAGATATTGCTTTAGATTCTAACGCAAGTTTTACCGATGAAGATTGTGTTTGGTTTCAGGAAAATGTTGAGGTTCAACAATTTTCATATTTGGAACAACCTCGTCCGATTAACAATTATAAAATATTAAAAAAAGAGAGTTTTGCCAATTGGATGGCGGATGAAGATTGTCAGAATATTGATTCGCTTGAGGAACTCATTCCATATTATAAAAGCATCAACATCAAATTAATGAAATGTGGAGGATTGACGCCTGCTTTAGAAATGATAAAAAAAGCTCAAGCATTAAACTATAAAATAATGATTGGTTGCATGACAGAATCAACTGTCGGAGTTTCCGCAGGATGTCTGTTAACCGGACTTGTAGATTTTGTAGATTTAGACGGAGCCAATCTTATTTCTAATGACTATGCCACAGGGAATTTTGTAGAAAATGGGAAAATTATTCTATCCGGAAAACCTGGGTTGGGAATTCATTTAAAGTGATTTTAACTGGTGAATTGTGAATTGTCAATTCGCTTTGCTTGTCAATTAATTCTGAACCTTAAAATAAAAGAAAATAAAATAGACTTTCAAAAGAAAGCCTATTTTTTATTTACAGAAATCAAATAATCATAAACCATTTGATGTTGTTCATCATTTAATTTTGCTTTTGGAGCCATTCTGCTTAAGGTTTTAATCCATCCCTGATCGTCGTGTTTTGCGGGATCTGGTAGTTTGTGGCATCTGTTGCATGAATTTTCAAAAACCGTTTTCCCTTGTGCTAAGTGTTCAGCTGAGGTAAATTTAGGGCCGCTTACGGCTGTGCTTTTTGGTCCGCATGAAACCATAAAAGCAGATCCTAAAATCATACTTAAAACTAATTTTTTCATGATGATATATTTTGTTGGTTGAATCTTTTATTTCACAGACACCACATAATCGTAAACCCATTGATGTTGTTCGTCGGTTAGTTTCGCTTTGGGTGCCATAGAATTCATAATTCCTACCCATTGTACAGAAGTAAATTTGGTGGGTTCTGGCAAATCATGACATCTTTTGCATGCAGTTTCGAAGATTGTTTTTCCCTGTGCTATTTGTTCTGCGGTACTTGTCGCTGATTTTGGAGCTTCAGCTACGGGTGTTGCTTTCGGAGTACAAGATGCTAATAAAATAAGGGCAAATGTTGCTGCTGCAAATAGACTTTTCATATTTTTTTTAATTGTTTAAAACAAAAATAGCGAATTTTGCAGGTGATTGGTGTTTAGATATATAATTTAGAAGCATTAAAATTAATGTGCTTTTTCTCGGATTTTGCAGGTTATTTTTATATTTTTGAATGAATGAAAATTTCAACAGAAGACTTTATCGATGGGATTAAATCAGGCAATAAGCGTTTGATTGCAAAAGCTATTACTTTAGTTGAAAGCACAAAACCTGAACATCGCAGTCAGGCGGAAGAACTTTTAAAAAAAATACTTCCATTAACGGGAAATTCAATTAGAGTAGGGATTACAGGAGTTCCCGGAGCTGGAAAATCTACTTTTATAGAAAATTTCGGAAGATTAGCGATTTCAAATAATAAAAAAGTTGCGGTTTTAGCCATCGATCCAAGTTCTGCGATCAATAAAGGTAGTATTTTGGGCGATAAAACCAGAATGGAAGAATTGGCAAAAGAAGAAAATGCGTTCATTCGTCCTTCCCCAAGTTCCGGATTTTTGGGAGGAGTTGCCAATACTACTTTTGAAACGATGATGATTTGCGAAGCTGCGGGCTATGATTATATTTTAATTGAAACCGTTGGAGTAGGGCAGTCTGAAGTTTTAGTTTCAGATATTACGGATGTCTTTTTGTTTCTGAAAATTATTGGCGGTGGTGATGAGCTTCAGGGAATTAAGCGCGGAATCATGGAAATGGTCGATATTATTTTCATTAATAAAGTGGAAGAAAGCAACCAGCAAAAAGCTAAAAATACGAGGCTTGAACTAAAACGTGCATTAGATTTTCTTCCTGCAAAAGAAAAAGACTGGAAAGTACCTGTTTTGCTGGGGTCTGCATTGCATAACGAAGGGTTGAAAGAGGTTTATCAGAATATTGATGATTTTATTTCATTAAAAAAGAATACCAATCGCTTTGATGAAGTGCGAACACAACAATCTGAAAAACGCTTTGAATATTGGGTTCAGGAATATATTTTAAGTATGATGAAAAAAGATAATTCGGTGGAGGAAGCTTATATTCAGCATAAAAAAAATGCTTCAGACCAGATTTCTAATCCAAGTACTGAAGCAAAATTATTTGTAGAAAAATTTTTAAGAGATTCAAGACCCGAGATTTAAGTTGCGAAATTCGAGTTTCAAGATTCTTGGAATATTTAATAAGTATCTTTTCAAGATTTAAAACTCGTATCACGAAACCCGAACCACGATTAAAGCTTCTCCTTTTCTTTGGTTTCTTCGTTTTTAGAAATATATCCATCGTAAGAAATAGGCTGTCTGTCGTTACTTCTTATGGATGTTGATGCTCTTCCGTTTTTATAAATTTCAATATTGATATCAGAAACATTTTTCACATCATTGGGTTTGATTTTGTATACCCAATTTCCTTTTTTACTTTGGGTTTTCGTTACTGCGTAATCTTTTGAAGTAAATCTGTAGCTGTTATCTGAAGAACCGTATGTTGAGGTAAAAGCTCGTCCAAAATAGGGAAGCGTAACTTCCATCACTCCTTTTTTTATTTCGATACCATAACCTTGCCCTGAGATCTGAAATGTACGAAGTTGAGTTGCATTTGGGATCGAATTGACAACATTAATAACATCATAACTCATAGGGTTTGCTTTTTCAGCATAAAAAGTAAACTCATCAGAACTCACCAGATTGTTTACTATTTGTGGATCAACTTTTTGCGATGCACAATTCTGAAAAAGAAATATGAATGCAAAAACTGAAATTATTTTTATATAAATTTTCATAAGATTAAATTTAGTAAATTTATACATCAAAATGTATGCAAAAGCAAAATTCAAGATGTTTTTTGGAATAGAAATTGTTAAGGTTCATTTATAATAAGCATAATTATGAAAATTACTCATTTATTAGGTATTGGAGCAGCCGCTTTTGCAGTTGCAGCATGTACAACAAACCCGATGACGGGAAGGAAATCTTTACAAATAGGGACTTTAAATTCTGAAATAACATCTACTGCTGTACAACAATATCAGCAGACCTTGAAAGAATCAAAAGTTGTGACTGGAGCTCAGGCTCAAATGGTAAAAAAAGTTGGAAATAATATAAAGTCAGCCGCAGAGAGATATTACGCAAGTATTGGTAGAGCTGCAGATTTGTCAGGCTATCAATGGGAGTTTAATCTTCTTCAGGATAAACAGGTTAACGCTTGGTGTATGCCAGGTGGAAAAGTTGCGGTTTATACTGGGATTCTTCCTATAACAAAAGATGAGACTGGTCTTGCCGTGGTAATGGGGCACGAGGTTTCTCATGCTTTGGCAGGTCACGGTAACGAAAGAATCTCACAAGCGATGGTTGCTCAATATGGTGGGGCTATTTTAGGTGGTGCTATCAGTAATCAACAAATTGCTAATGTTGTAGCGGAAGCTTATCCTGCAGTTTCTCAGGTTGCTTTGCTTAAATATGGAAGAACTCAGGAGTCTGAGGCAGATGAAATGGGATTAAATTTAATGGCCATTGCGGGATACGATCCACGTCAAGCAATACCATTCTGGCAGAGAATGGAAGCTTCATCTTCAGGAGCGAGACAGCCAGAGTTTTTATCTACTCACCCAAGTCCGGGAACGAGAGTTGCAGATATTCAAAAAGATTTGCCTAAAGCTTTAGAGTATTATAAAACTGCTGGAGGAAAAATTTAATAGAAACAAATTAAATTTTTAATAAAATGAATTGACCGAAAGAATTTGTAAATTTTAGTTTAAATTTATAAATAAATATTCACCACAAAAAACACTATTATGAAAAGTATTTCGATTATAGGGATGATACTCCTTGCAGTATCTGCCTTACTTTTTTATCTGACAACAGACTTTACGGTTGAGAAAATTACAATTTCGCATGTAATGGGAGTTATGGCAGGGATTGGGATCGGTTTAATTTTCGGAGGAATGATTGGTTATGTAAGTAAAGGCAGTGCCATAAAAGAAGAAGCCAAAAGAAAGGAGTTTAAGCAGCTTCAGAAAGAAAAAGAAGAACTTGAAAAACAAGCTATTGAAATTGAAAAACGTCAGGCTGAGCTTGAACAAGAAAATAAAAATCCTCAAATTTAAATTTGAGGATTTTTTATGATTAAATATTTCTAATTAGAATTTATATCCTAAACCTAATAAAAATAAGCTTGATCTGTTATCATAATTGATTTCCTGACTTGATCCTGCTACATTATTGATGAATTTTCTCTGATCTTTAGAAAAAGCACCTTCATATCTTGCGGAAAGAATTAGCTTTTTGATTTCACTTTGTACACCTAGTTGGTACCCTACTGTGAATTCTTTTGCATCAACTTTCTGTACGAAATTATCAAAATTGTCGCTTTTGGCTAAATTGAAACTTCCAACTGGACCTGCATAAGCACTTAATAAATTCCCCAACACATTTACCCCAACCAAAACAGGAATATCTACTCTGCTATTTTTAGCTTTAATAGTAGTTTGCGCTGCATTTACATCATTTTGTACAGTAACTTCATTGCTGAAATTGGTATAATAAATTTCCGGCATTAGATATAATGCGGTTGGTAAATCGATTTTTAAAGATAAACCAACATTAAATCCGGTAATGTTTTTTCCTTTTTGCTCTACTGCGTTGGTTGCCGCAGATTTTAAATTCTTCCACGAAGCTGAGCTTGTAGGAATTACTGCATTGGCTTTTGCCGCCAAAGAAATTTGTGCTGATGCAAAAACTGAAAAGCCTATTAATGCTGCGCTAATTAATTTTTTCATTATCGTCTATTTTTGTAATCGTATTTTCAATCGTCTTATTATTCTCCAATAGATACTCTCTCAATTCCTTAAATAATTCTGATGAATAAACGAAATCGATTAGATTTTTATTGCCTGCAGTAATCAGAATGTCCTTATTACCTTCCCATTCTTTTATGCCCAATCTCAGATATACAATTTTCTCGCCAATTGTCATCACCGAGTTCATATCATGGGTATTAATAATGGTTGTAGTATTGTATTCTTTGGTTATTTCAAGCAATAAATCATCAATTACATTAGAAGTATAAGGATCTAATCCTGAGTTTGGCTCATCACAGAACAAATATTTTGGGTGGTTTACAATTGCTCTTGCTATCGCCACACGCTTTTGCATACCCCCGGAAATTTCAGATGGAAACTTTCTGTTGGCTTTATCTAAATGTACTCTTCCGATTACCTCAAAAACTCTTCTTTTCTTTTCTCTGAACGTCAAATTGGTAAACATATCAAGCGGAAACATGATGTTTTCTTCAACAGTTAATGAATCAAACAATGCACTTCCCTGAAATAAAGTTCCTATTTCAGAGCGTAAATGCTGCTTTTCTTCACGATTCATTACATTGATATCTCTTCCGTCAAACAAGATTTCTCCTGATGAAGGTTGATAAACGTTTAATAAACTTTTAAGAAAAACGGTTTTTCCGGATCCACTTTGTCCGATAATCAGGTTTGTTTTGCCTTTTTCGAAGGTGGTTGAAATTCCTTTAAGCACTTCAACATCACCAAAACTCTTTTTAAGATTTTTTACCTCAATCATTAGCTTAATATTAATTGTGTTAAAATTAATTCAGATATAATGATAAATACCATCGTCCAAACCACGGCTTGTGTACTTGCTCTACCTACTTCCAATGAACCTCCGTTTACAAAATATCCAAAATAAGAAGGAACGGTAGCAATTACAAATGCAAAAACAATCGTTTTGGCAAATGCATAGAAGATAAATAAATTAGGCATATACATTTGAATACCTGTAATATAATCTGCTGTTGTCCAGTTACCTGTAAGGATTCCTGCAATATAACCGCCGCCAATACCAAAAACGATACTGATTGCAATTAAAAGCGGGTTGAAAATAAGACAAGCAATGATTTTAGGTAAAATTAAAAAATTAGGAGAGTTTACTCCCATAATATCTAAGGCATCAATCTGTTCCGAAACACGCATCGTGCCAATGGTGGAGGCAATATATGAACCTACTTTTCCGGCTAAAATTAAACTGATAATAGTAGGAGCGAACTCTAATACTAAAACTGCTTTGGTTGCATAACCAACAAATGCAGGAGGAATGGGAAACGATGAGGCATCAAAATTGTTAAACATCTGAATGGCAACAACGGCCCCGACAAAGATAGACGTGAAAATAACCAACCCAAATGAGTTGACTCCCAAGTCATTGATTTCTCGCATAAATAACTTCCAGAAGACTCTCATTTTCTGAGGCTTTTGAAGAGATTTACCGATAAGAATCATGTATTCTCCTACGGCTGTAAAAAACTTTTTTAACATTCTGCTAAATTAGGCTATTTTTATTTAATTTTTTTAAAGTTGAGGTTAAGGCTAAGCCTTTGTTTGATCGCAAAAATCTAAAATATTGTTACTAAACCTCGTCTTATTTTGCATTTTTATCTCCAGTTATTACTAGTAAAATGGTCTTTAAAATAATCACGATATCTAAAGTGAAGCTCCAGTTTCTGATGTAGAATGCGTCGGCAAGAATTCTCTTGTTCATTTCTATTTCTACATTTCCTGCATCACCTCGTAAACCATTTACTTGAGCTAAACCTGTAATTCCCGGGTTGGCTAAACTTCTTAAGCTGTATCTTCCTATTTTTGGTTTGTAATAATCATCAACAGCCAACATGTGTGGTCTTGGTCCTACAATAGACATTTCACCTTTCAAAACATTGATAAACTGTGGCATCTCATCAAGGCTGGTTTTCCTTAAAAACTTTCCTATTTGGGTAATTCTTGAATCATTTTCACCTGTTGTTTTAGTGGCGGAATCTTCATTCACAACCATTGTTCTGAATTTAATGCAATTAAAAACCTCCTCATGGAAACCATATCTTTTCTGAATAAAAAATACAGGTCCTTTAGAACTTCTTTTAATTAAAATTGCAATAATGGGAAATAACCACGAACAAATGAATAGCAAAACCAAGACCGAAAAAATAATATCAAAGATTCTCTTGAGTAAAAAATTAGAATAGTAATCTAAAGGATACTTTGCTTGGGTTAAAATCGGTTGAGTTTGAATATATCCTAAATCATAAAAGAAAAAATTGTTCTTCGAGATATTCGGAATCAAAGAAATATGCACTTTGTTGGCTTCTGCTAATCTGAACATCTTATCTTCCAATTCATTTGTAAACGAATTTTCTGTAGGAAGAAACAAGGTGTGGATTCCATTTTTTTTCCAAAACTCTACAAGATCTTCTGTATTTACTTCAGTTGAGTTGTAATTAAATATTTTATATCCAAAATCTTTTCTGTCTTCAATTATTCTTTTTAAAACCTCGGTTGATTTATTTTCACTCAGAAACATCACGTTTCTATGGTTGACTCCCATGGTTCTGATGTATCTTATCAAAAAATAGACAGCAGATTTTAATGTAAATATAAAAACAAAAAGATAAAGCGAAAGCCAGGTCAGCTCCGAACTAAAAAACTGATTGTTGCTCACTTTTCTTATCAATACCAAACCTATTATAAATAAGAGAAAGTGAATAATAATACGCTCTACAAATAGAATATAAGTGAGATTTCTTGATATGTTATAAATCTTAGTTCTTCCACTTAATAAAACCCAAAAGAAGATAACAAGAAGTAAAGGGAAAGAGCTTTCGTACCATAGCTCCCGATTATGTACCAAATCCCTAGAAGTGTTTAAGAAATAAAATACAAAAACAGTCGCAAGAACCAAAAGGTCGAGCAATATGATAATTGATTTTAAATAACGGGAATATCGTATTCTTTGCATCTTCTAATGAAAAGCAGAGGCTAATATAAACAATTTATGGAATATTCAGGTACTTATGCGTCTGAACCGATGCTTGCCAACGTGGTTTTGCAAGTATAAAATCGGTCATCTTTGGATACATCTCGTCTCGCTTGCTCCATTCGCTCTGAAGATATAATTTGCAACTTTCGGAAACTTTTGTGGCCTGTTCTTCAGCAAATTTAAAATCATTATTATTAAAAACAATCATTTTCAGCTCATGAGCTTTAGCGTAAATTTCTTCTTTCGGAAGGCCGGTTTTCTTTGGTGAAAGAGTAATCCAGTCGATTTGTCCGCTTAAAGGATATGCTCCTGAAGTTTCGATATGAATAGTGCACCCTAATTCTTTTAATTTAGAAGTCAAAATATCTAAATTCCACATTAAAGGTTCGCCACCAGTCAAAACAATCGTTTTACAATGTTTTGCGGCAGTTTCTGCAATTTCTTCAGCATTCATCAGGGGATGCAGCGTAGGATCCCAGCTTTCTTTCACATCACACCAGTGGCAACCAACGTCGCATCCACCAAGTCTAATGAAATAAGCTGCTTTTCCTGTGTGCGCCCCTTCTCCCTGAATAGTGTAAAAATGCTCCATCACAGGGAGCATTTTACCTTCTTTTAATAATATATCTTCTTCTTTATTCATTTCAAATTAGTCGTTATAGACCGAAGTCTTATAAGCAATGATGGTATTTTTCATCAACATCGCTCTTGTCATAGGACCTACTCCTCCGGGAACAGGCGTAATCCAGCTTGCTTTTGCTGCACAACTGTCAAAATCTACGTCACCTGCCAAATAATATCCTTTTGGAGAGTCGTTGTCTACTCTTGTAATACCTACGTCAACAATTACTGCTCCGTCTTTGATCATTTCTCCTTTCAAAAAGTGAGGATCACCCAAAGCGGTAATTACAATGTCTGCTTTTTTAGTATATTCTTCGATGTCTTTCGTGTAAGAGTGAGTCAGGGTAACAGTAGAGTTTCCAGGAAAATCTTTTCTTCCCATCAAAATACTCATTGGTCTTCCCACGATTTTACTTCTTCCGATAATTACACAGTCTTTACCTTTTGTTTCGATATTGTATCTTTCTAATAAAGTTAAAATTCCGAAAGGAGTTGCAGGCAAGAAAGTATCCATTTCTAAAGCCATTTTTCCGAAATTTGTAGGGTGGAAGCCGTCAACATCTTTTCTCGGATCGATAGCGTTGATAATTTTCTCCTGATCAACCTGGTCGGGTAAAGGTAACTGAACGATAAAACCGTCTACAGATTTATCTTTATTAAGTTCGTCGATTTTTTCCAATAATTCAGACTCAGAAACTGTACTTGGAAATTTAATTAAGCTAGATTGAAATCCTACTTCTTCACAGTCTTTCACTTTAGCATTTACATACGCCTTGCTTGCTCCGTTGTTCCCAACAAGAATAGCTACTAAATGGGGTGCTCTTCTTTTGCTAGCAATGATCTTATCAACTTCAACCTTGATTTCTGCTTTGATTTCTTTGGATATTTTTAATCCGTCAAGAATTTCTGCCATTTTTACTTTTATTACTTTATTAGATTTTTAAATATTGAAAATGAATGTTTAAATGAGTTGTACTTTCATTATTTCATCGAATCATTCATTAATTATCTTTTTACTTATTCCCTTTATAATAATTAATCAACCCATTCGTAGAACTGTCATGAGAGTTAATTGTCTCATTACTTTCAAGTTCCGGTAAAATTTTATTTGCTAAAACTTTTCCTAATTCCACCCCAAACTGGTCAAAACTGAAAATATTCCAGATTACTCCTTGTACAAATATTTTGTGCTCATATAGTGCAATTAGTTGCCCTAATGAAAATGGATTTAACTCTTTAATTAACAGCGAGTTAGTTGGAGTGTTTCCGTGGAAGACTTTGTAATTTAACAAGAAATCTATTTCTTCTTCAGACTTTCCTGAAGCTTGTAATTCAGATTCCACTTCTTCTTCGTTTTTACCAAAAGCTAAAGCTTCAGTTTGAGCGAAAAAGTTGGCCAATAATTTATCCTGATGATCAGAAACTTTGTTCGGACTTTTCGCGTACGCAATAAAATCAGCAGGAATCAATTCTGTTCCTTGATGAATCAATTGATAAAAAGCGTGTTGTCCGTTTGTTCCCGGTTCTCCCCAAATAATCGGACCTGTTTCATATTCTACAAATTCTCCGTTTCTATCGACACATTTTCCATTGCTTTCCATATCTCCCTGTTGAAGATAGGCCGCAAATCTGTCTAAGTATTGAGAATAAGGCAGCACTGCGTGACTTGTTGCAGCATAAAAATTACGGTACCAAATTCCTAAAAGCGCCATTAAGACAGGAACGTTTTCAGAAAAATCTGCTGTTTGAAAATGTTGGTCTGTATTTTCGGCACCTTTTAATAATTGTTCAAAGTTTTCATATCCAACAGATAGAACAATGCTTAAACCAATTGCGCTCCACAATGAATATCTTCCGCCAACCCAATCCCAGAATTCGAAGATGTTTTCTTCTGCGATTCCGAAGTCTTTAACTGATTGAATATTAGTTGATAAAGCAACGAAATGTTTGGCTACATCTTCCTGTTTCCCTGCTTTTAAAAACCAGTCTTTTGCAGAATTAGCATTCGTCATTGTTTCCTGAGTCGTAAACGTTTTCGAAGCAATAATAAATAAAGTGGTTTCAGGATTTAAATTTTTCACCACTTCAGCGATATGATTTCCGTCTACGTTTGAAACGAAATGAACATCCAATCTTGTTTTAAAATGCTTTAAGGCAGAAACTACCATTACCGGTCCTAAATCTGAACCTCCGATTCCGATGTTCACCACATCAGTAATTTCTTTTCCACTAAAACCTTTATGCTCTCCTGAAATAATTTTTTCAGAGAAAGATTTCATGTGCTCCAAAACTCTTTTGATTTGAGGCTTAATATTTTCACCGTCAACCAAAATTTCCTTATCAGAGAAATCTCTTAATGCTGTATGCAAAACTGCTCTTCCTTCCGTTTCGTTGATTTTGTCACCCGAAAACATTTTAGAAATAGCATCCTTCAACTGACATTCTTCTGCAAGATTCAAAAGAAGCTCTTTTGTTCTTGAATCGATTAAATTTTTAGAATAATCGAATAAAAAATTGTCTTTTTTGATAGAAAACTCCTCAAAACGGTTTGGATTATATTGAAAAAGAGTTCTTAGCTCAAAATCATTATTTCCAAAGTGTTCGTCGAGGGCTTTCCAGCTTTGAGTATGAGTAGGATTTATTTTAGATAGCATAAATTAAAATTAAGGTTTAAAAAGCTGATTTGTAGAAAAATTAGAGTCGAAATCATTCTCATTCAGACACATAAAGTTTCAATTTGCAAATTTACGGAATTTTCGGGCAATGATGTTAATTGATGGTTAAAAATCAATTGGTAAGTTTTAATTCTATTCCCAAATTTTTGGTTATTTGGCTAGAATTATTTGAACCATTCACAAATATCCAGCCTTCTTGCGATAGATTGCCAATTATAAAATTTTTAGGATTTTCTGTAAGAGCGCCTATCATTGGGTCATGACCAATAGTTTCTTTTTTCTCACCGTTTATCATCATCATTTTCTGATAAGAGTTTTCTTGATTTAAAATCCATTCAAATCCTACAATTATTCCTTCTTTTGGAAGAGTAAATGGTTTGGGAAAGATAAATTCAGTAATCTTTTGCTTTTTAACGCATGTAACTATCGCAGATTTGTACAGGTCACCCGGTATTCCGTTTTCATTATAGTAGATGTTAATTTTTATGGTGGCAGATTTTTTAGAAAATAGTCTTGAGTAAAATTTGATTGATTCTATAAATAAGGGGGCTTCTGATATATCGTTTCTAAGCTCTTTTGCTACCATCCAAATCGTATTGTGTTCTCCATAGAAGCTGTTTTCTTTAGATACCTTTCCTATAGTAAATGTTTTAGAAAATTTGGGTTTAGGAATGCGTACTTCATCAATATTTGTGAATTTTGGTTGTAGTAAATAAGTTGGTTGGTTTTGTTGTAAAACCTGTTTAAACTTTTATTTTTCTGAGAAACAAGATAGAGAAAGCGAGATAATGTAGATTTGTCCAAGTAATATTCAAAGTCTCAAATCTTACTAATAAAGCTTTGAAGCTATCAAGCCATGCATTTGCTTTTTCTATTTTGAATCTTCTTTTATACAACTCATTATCAAAATATTTTTCATTCTTTGTATCCCTGTTACGAGGATTCCC
>NZ_FUZE01000027.1 GCF_900168205.1 Chryseobacterium balustinum | reverse complement strand
TTGCTTATGAGTTCCAGATTTTAGTTCTTTTTTTTTGCAACTCTAAATTGCTAATTTTCTGGAAACTCTTTTTCTAAATAAGTTTAAACAAGTTCGTTATAATAAAATAAAAGTAATCCTTCAATTTGTATAAAATGTCTTTTATTATCATTATTTAGATATGGCTTTATAATATTATAAAATTCATTTTGAGCCTCTAACAATGTAAGGTTTTTAGAAATTAGGTTTTTGTAGTATGAATTGTGAATAAACTTTATAAAAATTAAATAAATGTAAAAAACAGGCATTACGTAGCTATTTTGATAAAATGATCTTAATGTCATCCTTGTAGTTGCCATTATTTTTTCTAATTCTCTTAAATTACATTTTTGCAATAATAGTTTTGAGGTAGAAACAAAACTATCTTTATCATATTTAAATTCATATTGTTGTAATCTTTCATTAGAATTAAAAAAAGAATTATAATCAAAATAGTCAAATAAATAATTAAAAAACTCTCCACTTTTTGGTTCAGGAATAGAATATTCAATATCAATAAATCGTCTCAGATACTCTGAAGAATCTATTTTATCAGAATTGTAGACACCACAAATGGCATTTCCTAATTGTTCCTTATCAATTGATAGTACAAAAACAATATTTTTTACAGAAAAAAAATGTTTTACTTGCTCTAAAAGAGAAACTGAATAGTTTGGTCTACATCTGTCAAGCTCATCTATAATAAATATTAACGGTTTTCCAACAGAATTTTTAGAAACAAATTGTGACAATTCATTTCTAAAATCTGTAATTGATTTTTTTCTGTCAGCATATTCTTTTATCTCGTCCTCAAAAATTTCAGTTCCTGTTTTTACACTATCTGTTAGAGTATCTACTAAAATTTCTGAATCAAGATATTTATTTAAAATAGCTTTAACTAATGCTGGTGCAATATTTTTTGATAGCTTAGCAGCAGTACTAATAACTTTTTTAAAATTTTGATTATCTGTGGGTCTTAGCATTTTTAATTCTCCAATTAATGCCGTTAATGGACTGTTATCAAAATCATTTTCCCAAGCATTAAAGTAAATTGTTTCGTACCCAGAATTTTTTAAACTTTGTTCCCACATTTTGACAAAAGTAGTTTTTCCAGTTCCCCATTTATTATTTATAGCCATTACAAAACCTTCCGAGTAATTTTCTATAATACTTGTTAAAACAGCTGCATATTTACTTCTGTCTAATTTACAGTTTTCAAAAGGATTTTCTTCGTTTATTTCTAACTCTAAATGTTTCAAAGACATAGTTTTTATTTTAAATTTAATATTCAAATATAATTAACCTATATTCATAAACAATAAGGTTTTCCGTAGTCCTAAGAATAAACACTCATAAATTTAAAATATTCCGTATTTATACAAAATATCATCCAACCAGCATAAATTCCCCTTCTCTGAAGGGTTGGATTAATTTTCAAAGAAAATTAATCCAGGTAGTTAAATAAAGCAAAAATTAAAACGAGAACCTTTTACTGATTCTCGTTTTAATTTTTGCTTTAAAATAGTTTTCGATACAAATTCTTTCAGAATTTTACTCAAACTGACGTAGTTGATCATTAATCTTCCAGGTAAATATCATTATTTGCTTTTTTTGATTTCAGTAGCATAAAAGCTAATCCCAACCCAAGTCCTGCAACCAAAGCAATTTTGGTTTTCTTTCCGGGAACGGGAAGAATGGTTTCGCCATAAATCCGATGAGGTTCTGAAGATGGTTCAAGTACATTTCCGGAATCGGGTGGTGCGTTTTTTAGCTTCATCATTAATCGCATTCCTGCAGAAGCGGTATTGATAATCACTTTTGGAAACATTTCGTAAAGATTCACTAAGGCTCTTGATTTAAAGTCTGGGAAAAGATCTTTCTGTGGCTCTTTGGCTAACTGTACGATTTTATCAGCCGTATCTCTTGGGTCTGATGCAAACGGTGGAATTTTAAAATCAAGTCCTGAAAACTTTGCCGAATGCATATTTCCCGTTGATCTCTGGATTTGCGGATACAGATTGGCAATATGAATATCGGGATAATCTGAAATTTCACCATGGAGACATTCCATCATTCCACGGATTCCGAATTTTGTTGCCGAATAAACAGCACTGTAAGGAGCGGGCATAAATCCGCCAATTGAAACATTATTGATCAAAATACCTTCATTCTGTTCCTTGAAAAGCGGTAAAACAGAATATGCTCCATGCATATATCCGAAAAGATTGGTTTTAATAACCTGCTCGTGAAGCTCCATCGGTATTTCTTCGAATTTCCCGCTTGCCATTACGCCAGCATTATTGACCCAGATATCAATTCTTCCAAATTCCTGTAGAGCAGCTTTTAAAAGATTGTCTACCTCTTCAGCTTTCGATACATCGGTGGAAACGGCAATAGCATTTACTCCTAAATCTTTGCAGATATTTAATGTTTCGTCTAAAGCTTCCTGACCTCTTGCTGCGATAACGATATTACAACCTTCAAAAGCAAACGCTTCAACGGCAGCTCTTCCGACTCCGCTGGTTCCTCCCGTGACTACGACAGTTTTGCCTCGAAGGCTTCTTTTTTCTAAACTGTTTTGTGATTTCATATTGAGATATTTTTTATATTGAGATAAAGTGTTACCAGTTACCTATCTATTTTTACACCAAATAGGAATTTCTGAGATATTAATTTTGAATCAACTTATAAAAACAAAAAACACTGACTTAATTGTCCGTGTTATTTTTGAAATAATATTTAAATCGAATGTTTTATCTGTATAAATCGAGTTCAAGGAAATTATTTACTTTCTTAATTTGTTCTTTATAACTGATTTCTGATTTTCTTAAAATTTCTTCCGGTGTAATAGTCTCCCCGTTAAGCGACATTGATATGATGGCAGCACCGCTTGAAGAGCCATGCATCTGACGTAAATCTTTCACAGGATCTTCTTTATATTCTTTCCAGAGTTTTCTGAATTTTTCTTCGTTTATAGGGATATCTTTGGGTTTAAAAATAACTGTGCTTTCATTTTCTTTTTGCACTGCATTTACCTTTTTGGTTGCAATCAACTTAAATGAATGATCGCCTTTTGTATCTTCAATCTTAACAATAAGTCCCGGAAGCCCAGAAAATATATGAGGACCGTCCTGCAAAGGTATTTCCGGAGCAAACCAAACGATCCATTTTCTTCCTCTCCAATCTGCCGTAGCTTTTTGAACATCGTAACCTAAAACTTTATCTTTTTCATTTGTAATTTTCCAGATGATTTTCTGATCCGTTGTTATCAATAGTCCTGTAGAACCGATAGATTTCTTTAGGGTCGTTTTGTAATCAGGATACGTTTTATGAACTTCGAAGCCTACTTTTCCTCTTTTTAAATGTGTGAAATCAAAATGATCTTTGCCACTCATTACTGCACTTGCAACAGTTGCCGCAGTGGTAGAATCAAAAACTGCTCTTACCTGACTGTAAAATTTTGATCCTTTAGGTGAAGTCTGCAATATCATATTTTCAGTATCAGATTTATCTCGGTTTAAAGAATCCATTTTGAAAGTATATTCATAAATGAACTGATTAGATTGTGCAAAACAGAAGCCTGTAATCAGTAATAGCAGAATAGATAATTTTGTTTTCATATTTGTGAAGATTATTGAAAGGTGATGCTTTCTTCTTTGGTATTATACAGGATTATATTTTTATTGCTTCCTCCTGTTTTTGATAGCGTTTTAGCATACAGTATTTTAAAATCTTTTGGATTGTAAATGGTAACCATATTGTTTTTCTCGTCTATCGTTACTTTTTCGGCATTTGCCAAAGAAATGTTTTTTGTTTTTAGCATTACATTTCCGTTTAGAATAATTGTGCGTTCTTGAGTATTTTTTTTGATGTTATCTCCTTTATAGGTCATTGTAAGTTCAGATTGTACTTCCTGCGCAAAAGTATTTTGAGAAAATAAAAGGAGTGTAAAAATTCCTGAGATTGTAAAAAGTCTTTTCATATATATTCAATTTTATGAAAACGAAAATACACTTAATTCTCAATGCTGTGGAAAATTTAATATTTATTTATGATTTCTAAGAGATTTTTAACTAAAACATTGACAGTAAAAAGCTTCACTCGAAAACTGACAAGAAATATACAAGACCGGAATTAAAAATAAAAGCAAAAAAGGGACATTAATCATAGCAATAGAATATTGTTTCTTATAAATCCTAATAATAGAATCTGTAATAAAACCCACCAGCAGAATAATCAAAACAAATACAACCAGAAATGCAATCCCTAAACCTACATCAGTACGGTGTTCTCGTTGTCGATTGGCTTCGAAAGCCATTTCAGAATAGAAATATAATAAAAGTAGGGGAACGGCTACTGCCAAAATTCTGATGATAATGTGTTTGGTTATTTTCATAGATTGAAATTAATTATTTGTTTGTCACTTTCATATTCTTTTTTAAACTTTGTGAAGAAAGGTTATTTTCAAAACTGAACGGAACTGATTTTAAAGTCTTTCCTTTTTCAGGAATTAAAACATTAAAATGCAAATGCTCTCCGGAAGCAAAACCGGTCATTCCACTCAAACCAATCGGTTGATTTCTTTTTACAGCATCACCAACTTTCACAAAGCTTCCGTCTTTTTTTAGATGTACATATTGGGTGAATAATCCGCTTTGAGGATGATAAATAGTAATATAGTTGGCAAAATCCCTCCATTTTCTATCGTTCCCGCCATATTCATAATCTTTAATAACCCCTACAACAAAGCCATCATCTGCACTTGTAATGGTATCGCCAGTTTTCATTTCAAAATCTACAGCATATCTTGAATAATCATCATTATGACTGAAGCTTCCTTTATTAGATTGCATAATTTGATACGTTTTACCTTTAGGAAAGGGGAGTGCAAGATTATTTTGTTTTATTATTTTACGATCATCACCAAATGCCTGATTGATCTTAAGTTCTAATTTTTTGAGATCGATATCTTTAGCGAATATCTTAATCTCAGCAAAAGAATTTTCATAGGCTATTACTTTCAAGGTATCATCAATTAAATTTTTATTTTTTAAATAATCAGAAAAAATTTTAATTCTTAAAGGACAAGCTAATGGATTCTCGATTTTAAGGGAAAGTGTATCGTTTCGATAATCTTGTTTATAACTATTTCTAAACTGATTCAATTTCACTTTCGGAATTTCCTGTGCATCACAAAAGGAAAAACAAAAAAGCAAGCTAAAAAATATGGATTGGTAAAATTTCATGCGATTGTATTTTTATCAAAAATAAACATTTTTATCACAAATATTTGAAAACTAAACTTTTCGCATCTTAGTTTTGGCTACAACAATCTTTGATTCGGTCACATCAGTCTTTTCATCATTTTCCAACTTTGCAGTGTAGAAATTAATCAATTAAAACAATCAAAAAATGGACACAAAAAAAGTATGGTTTGTAACCGGAGCATCAAAAGGTTTAGGATTAACCTTAGTAAAAAGATTACTGAATGAAGGATATTCTGTAGCCGCAACTTCAAGAAATATTGCTGAACTTAAAACTGCAGTCAATTCTGAAAGTGAATCTTTCCTTCCTTTAGAAATGGATTTAATTAATGAAAACAATGTTGCTGAAGCCATTCAGAAAACCGTTGAGTATTTTGGAAAAATTAATGTAATTGTCAACAACGCAGGATACGGCCAGTTGGGAACTTTAGAAGAATTATCTGATGAAGAAAGCCGCAAAAATTTCGACACCAATGTTTTTGGCTCACTGAATGTTATCAGAAAAGCAATGCCTTATTTGAGAGCTCAGAAAAGCGGACGTATCATTAATATCGCTTCAATTGCCGGACTTACAGGAGATTTTGCAGGTTGGGGAATTTACTGTTCTACCAAATTTGCAGTAGTGGGTTTCACTGAAGCTTTGGCGGCAGAAATAAAAGAGTTTGGTCTTCATGCAACCGTTGTTTATCCCGGATACTTCCGAACTAATTTCCTTACAGGCGGTTCATTAAGAACTCCTGAAAATGAAATTGAAGAATACACTGCAGCAAGACAACTTCAAACGGTTCACGAAAAAGAAATCAACGGAAATCAGCCTGGAGATCCTGAAAAAGCAGCAACTGTTTTGATAGAACTTGCTTCAATGGAAAATCCGCCGGTACATTTAATGTTGGGTTCAGATGCATTTCAGTTTGCAGGAAATAAACTGACTGCACTTCAACAGGAAATTTCAGAATTTAAAAACCTGAGTATATCAACAGATTACTAAATTTGTAGAGGCAGTAGTTTTCTGCTGCCTCATTTTTCAATTATGAATAAAAGAAAATTATATACCATCGATACGATATCTGAACTGCATAAAATTTCAGGATTATCGCAACCGGAACATCCTCTAATCAGCTTGGTTGATTACAGTCTGGTGAATTATCAGATCGACGAACCAAAAATTAACTGGATTCAGGATTTATATTTTATCGGTTTGAAACGTGACCTTCATGGAAAAATGACTTACGGACAAGGAAAATATGATTACGATGGCGGATTGGTATCTTTTATTGCTCCGAGACAACTCGTCGGTTTAGACATCAGTCGTCAAGAGAAGAAACCTTCCGGTTATATTCTAGCTTTTCATCCCGATTTTTTGTGGAATACTGATTTGGCAAAAAAGATTCACAATTATGATTTTTTCGGATATAAAGTAAATGAAGCCTTATTTCTTTCGGAAAAAGAAGAACAGATCCTGATTGGAATTTTTCAAAGTATAAAACAAGAATATCAGTCTGGAATTGATCAGTTTACACAGAATATCATCATTTCCCAGATTGAAGTTTTGCTCAATTATTGTGAACCTTTTTATCAGCGGCAGTTTATCACCAGAAAGAAAACCAACCATCAGATTTTAGATAAGCTTGAAATCTTTCTTGAAGGATACTTTACAAGTGAAAATATCATCAATAACGGGCTTCCGAGTGCGCAATTGATCGCTGAACAGCTGAATATTTCGACCAATTATTTAAGCAGCTTACTCAAATCTCTTACCGGACAGACAACACAGCAGCACATCCACGGAAAACTGATTGAAAAAGCCAAAGAAAAACTGTCAACAACCGAGCTTTCTGTAAGTGAAATTGCTTACGAATTAGGGTTCGAACATTCACAGTCTTTCAGTAAACTATTTAAAGCTAAAACGGAGGTTTCACCTTTAGAATTCAGAAAATCATTTAATTAAAATTTTAAACTTAAAATTTATTCGGCTACAACAAACTACTTTTTGGATACATCGATTATCAGATGAAAACTGAACTTTGCATCATAAATAATAGTCAAAAAATGAAAGTATTTGTTACAGGCGCTACAGGTTTCGTAGGAACTGCTGTAGTACAAGAATTATTAGCAGCTGGTCATCAGGTTTTAGGGTTAGCGAGATCTGAAGAATCAGCAAAAAAATTAACTGAAGCGGGCGCAGAGGTGCATCGTGGAGATTTAACTGATTTTGAAAGTCTAAAATCGGGAGTTTCCGTTTCGGATGCAGTGATCCATTTAGGATTTGTCCATGATTTTACCCGTTTTGAAGAAATGTGCGCTTTAGATAAAGAAGTGATCGAAACTATTGGTGATACTTTAGTGGGAACCGATCGTCCTTTTATCATTACTTCAGGTACAGCTCTTTTTTCAAAAGATGGAATTACCACAGAAAATGATCTTTCAGCAGACAATCCGCATCCAAGAATTGCAACAGAAAATGCAGCAGATGCTGTAGCTGCAAAAGGTGTAAAAGTTGCCGTTGTAAGATTATCTCCGTCTGTTCATGGGAAAGGAGATGTAATCGGATTTGTTCCGTTATTGATTAAAATTGCGAAAGAAAAAGGAGTTTCGGCTGTTATTAATGATGGAAATAATCTTTGGCCGGCTGTTCACAGGTTAGACGCTGCAAAATTATACCGTTTGGCTTTGGAAAAACCATTTGAAAAAGGAACAAGATATCACGCTGTCGCAGAACAGGGAATTCCTTTGAAAACAATTGCCACACAAATTGCAGATCGATTGAATATTCCAATTGTTTCTCTTAATCCTGAAGAAGCAGCAGAACATTTTTCATGGTTTACGCATTTTGCTAAATTAGATAACAAAACATCAAGCGAAGAAACAAAAAGATCGTTAGGCTGGAATCCTGAACATCCAACGTTACTGGAAGATTTGCAGGGTTCTGTTTATTTTACTGAACATCAATAATTTGTATCTTTATTATTCTTGAAATTTGATTTAAATTCTAAAAAACTTACAATCATGTCTGATAATCAACCGATAAGATTAAAAACCATTTCCGAATTTCATACATTGCGAGGTTTACCAAAGCCAAAACATCCACTAATTAGTGTGATTAATTTTGAAGATATGGCAGAAACGTTAGTAATTGGTAGACAAAATTTAATGTTTGATTTTTATATGGTTTCTGTAAAAAGAGATATGACTCACAAATACAGATATGGGCAACAGGATTATGATTTTGATGAAGGCGTAATGTTTTGTATGGCGCCACATCAAATTTTAAGTGTAATAAGAGAAGAACAAGGTAAAAATCCTTCCGGATGGATGCTGATGATTCATCCGGATTTTCTTTGGAATACACCCATGGCTTCTGCGATCAAAAAATATGAGTTTTTTGATTATTCTGTAAATGAAGCTTTATTTTTATCTGAAGATGAAGAAATAAAAATTCAGCAGATTATCGAGAATATCAAGCAGGAATATCAGACAAATATTGATAAATTCAGCCAAAATATTATAATTTCCCAACTCGAAACACTTCTCAAGTATTCTGAGCGTTTTTATCAGCGTCAGTTTATTACACGCCACAAAGCGCATCATCAGTTTTTAGAAAAACTGGAAAATCTTCTTAATGATTATTTTGAAAGTGATGATATAAAAGAACAAGGATTGCCAAGTGTTCAGTTTCTCTCAGAAAAGCTGAATATGTCGCCTCAATATATGCGTAGTCTGCTGAAATCATTAACCGGACAAACGACCCAACAGATCATTCACGAAAAACTGATAGAAAAAGCCAAAGAAAAATTGTCAACAACCGATCTTACTGTAAGTGAAATTGCTTACGAATTAGGCTTTGAACATTCACAATCTTTTAATAAATTATTTAAATCCAAAACTGATATTTCGCCTTTAGAATTTAGGAAATCTTTTAATTAAATTTTAGCGGGAAGACTTTACGAGCTCACTCTCAAAAATAATATCTTTAATTAATTTTTCAGTATAATAAAACAAATCGCTGTTATCATTCATCTGATTTTCAAGAACAATAATATGTAAATCTGCTTTGGGAATATAAATATTCAGCGAAGAAAAACCGTCGCCTAATCCTGTGTGACCAAGATATTGTATTCCATTGGTTTCAGCAATTCTGATATTGTAACCATAACCCATTTTCTCTTTTCCAAAAACATCGTGCTGTGATTTTGCAGATTCTGAGACCATCAATCGATAAGATGCAGCACTTAAAATTTTACCTTTATGAAGTTGGTTATTCCAAATTACTAAATCATGTGCAGTAGAAATAACTCCGTCTGCGGGTAAATTTTCGTCATTGATCATCGAATTTTCTACTTTCGAAAATTTATTTTCTTTATTGATGTAGCCAAAAACCAGATGTCGTTTATCCGATGCTGAATAACAGAACGTATCATTCATTTTAAGTTGTTTAAACAATTTCGCAGCTAATTTTCGGTATGTTTTTTTGGATACATTTTCAACGATTTTTCCTAAAAGTATATTCGAAAGATTTCCATATTTAAAATCAGTTCCAGGCTTAAAAACCAATGGTTTTTCAACATCCACGATTCCATGAGTATGATTCAGAAGCTGATGAACCGTTACAGAATCTGCCCAAGTTTGTTTCAAAAAAGGTAAATATTTTTTGATAGGAGTGTGAAGATCAATTTTTCCTTTTTCCACTTCTTTTAAAACTAAAACAGATGTTATTTGTTTTGTATTTGACATGATTTCAAACTGGTCATTCATTTCCATCGGAGTTTTATTTTCAATTTCTGAAAATCCGAAAGCTTTAGAATAAACCGTTTTCCCATTTTTATTAATCAGAATGACTCCGTTAAAATGTACAGGTGTCTCAATCTGTATAATACTGTCAATTTTATTTTGCCAGTTTTTATGAGTTTGTGAAAAAATATTGACGGTGAAAGAAAAAATAAGAAATGCAGAAATTATCTTTTTTGAAATCATTATTCTGTGAATTTTTTAGAATTTCAAATATACATTTTTGAATGTTTTTATTGCTATTAAAATCTTTTACATTTACTATTTTTTTAATACGCACCTATTAGAAATAATCTGTTAATCACTATCTTTACTTAAGTTTTCTCATTAAAGGAGATTTTCAAACTTAAATTTTCATGCTCAATTCTACTCAATCAGGCATTTCCAAAACTGTAATTTGGTCAATGTCAATTATTTCAGGCCTTGTCGTTGCCAATAATTATTATAACCAACCGTTGTTGGGACTTATTGCAAAAGATTTTTCGGTAAGTGAAAGTGCGGCAGGAAAAATCTCTGTACTTACACAGCTCGGTTACGCTTTTGGTTTACTGCTAATTGTTCCTTTAGGCGACAAATTTCTAAGGAAAAAATTAATTTTAATCGATCTAGTTTTAGTTTTCGCTGCACTTTTGTGGATGACATTTGCCACAGAATTGTGGATGCTGTACGCTGCAAGTTTATTGATTGGAACGACTTCGGTAATTCCTCAATTATTTGTTCCCATCGCTGCCGAATTATCTTTAGAAAAAGACAAAGCAGCCAATATCGGATTGGTTGTTTCGGGATTGTTATTAGGAATTTTACTTTCCCGTTTTGTAGGTGGAATCGTAGGTGAACTTTGGGGCTGGAGATCTATGTTTGGAATTGCTGCAGGTTTAATGCTTTTAGTCTGGGTTTTTGTGTATAAAATGCTTCCGGAATTACAGCTAAATTTCAGAGGAACTTATTTTGAACTCATGAATTCTGTACTGCAATTGGCAAAAACGCAACCCGTTTTGCAGTTGGCATCTTTTCGTGGAGCAATGGCATTCGGATCGATGTGCGCCTTGTTCACAACCTTGGTCTTTCACATGGAAAGACCGCCTTTTGAAGTAGGAGCTTCTGTTGTGGGAAGTTTTGGTTTGGCAGGAGCTGTAGGAGCTTTGGCAGCGGCAAAAGTGGGAAGTTTACAAAATAGAATGAGTATCAACCGTATTATTTTATATGCTCTTTTAATCCTGATCGGAAGTTGGGGATTCACTTATTTTGCAGGAAATACATATTGGGGATTGATTATCGGGGTAATTCTTATTGATCTCGGGGTGCAGTCGAGTCATATTATGAATCAAACCAATTATTTTTCACTGAAAACCAATGCCGTAAATCGTTTAAATACTGTTTATATGGTTTCTTATTTTATTGGTGGTTCACTTGGAACTTTTTTCGCTTCTTTGGCATGGCAATATGCACAATGGGAAGGCGTTTGTTTTGTCGGAATTACAATGGGATTGCTGGCTTTGATTGCACATATTTTATTTGCCGGAAAAAAAATTAATACTGAAAAATAATTGATACATTTAAATAAAAATAATAAAATGAAAATAGAAATCTGGTCGGATGTGATGTGTCCGTTTTGTTATATTGGAAAGAAAAATTTTGAACAGGCTTTAGAAACTTTACCTTTCAAAGATGAAGTAAAAATAGAGTGGAAGAGCTTTCAGCTAGACCCGACTTTAGAGCATTCTGAAACAAAAACAACGGCAGAATATTTCAGAGAGAAAAAAGGTTTCCCGGAAGAACAGGCAAAACAAATGACTAATCAGGTGATACAGATGGGAAAAGCTTCAGGAATAGATTTCAATTTCGAAAAAGCTTTGATTACCAATACGTTTACGGCTCATAAACTTCTTCATTTAGCTAAAAAATATAACAAATCTTCAGAAATGGAGGAGGAGTTGTTTAAAGCTCATTTTCTGGATGGGAAAAATGTGGGCGACATTGATACGCTTGTTTCTTTGGCCGTCTCTTTGGGCATTGACGCTGAAGAAACAAAAAAATTATTACAGTCTGAAGAATTTGATTACGAAATCAATCAGGACATTTTGGAAGCCAGAAACAATGGAATTTCAGGCGTTCCATTTTTTATTCTGAATGGCAAATATGGCGTGTCGGGCGCACAACCTGCAGAAGTTTTAAAAAATGCCCTGACACAAACTTACGAAGAAACGGTTGTTCCTTTTAAAGATAATACGCAAAACAATCTTTCTTGTGATGCAGATGGTTGTTCAATTTAACATAATATAACTTCATGATTACATTAAATAAAGAATTGAGCTATCCGATTTCCGAAACTCTTTTTGTTTTTGCCTTAGATTACGAAGCAGGAAAAGTATTTGATCACACCCGAAAATTAATTACCGGAATAGGAAAAGTAAATGCAGCCATTGCATTAACAAAAGCTATTCACGAAAAAAAACCAAAACTGATTATCAATATGGGATCAGCAGGAGGATACGGCTTTAAAAAAGGAGACGTAATTTGTTGTACAAAATTTATCCAGAGAGATATGGACGCCCAAGGTTTGGGTTTTAAGAAATTTGAGACTCCACTTTCAGGTATTCCTATAATTTTGGAAAACGGACTGAAAATGGATCATCTGAAAGAAGGAATTTGTGGAAGTGGTGACAGTTTTGAGATGAATCACATCAATACAGAATACAATGTTATCGATATGGAAGCTTATCCTTTAGCGTTGATTGCGATGCAGGAAAATATTCCATTTCTATGTTTAAAATATATTTCTGATGATGCCGGAAGCGATGCAGCAGATGATTGGTCGGTTCAGGTACATCTTGCTTCAGAAGCATTTAAGCAAATATTATTTACAGAAGTATAAAATTTAAACCAATCTAAAATTAAAATATGAAAGCAATTATCTTAGAAAATCCGGGTGAACCAAAAAATTTAAAGTTAACTGAAATTGAAAAACCACAAATTAAAGAAGGGGAAGTTTTAGTTGAAGTAAAATCGATAAGTATCAATCCAATAGACGTAAAAACCCGTTCAGGCAAAGGAGCTTTTCAAAAATTAAAAGATGAAAATCCATTAATTTTAGGTTGGGATATTTCAGGAATTGTAGTTGAAACCAATTCTTCGAAGTTTAAAATGAATGACGAAGTTTTTGGAATGATTAATTTTCCCGGACATGGAAAAGCGTATGCTCAGTTTGCCACTGCTTCTGAAAATCATATTTTTTTTAAACCAAAAAACATCAATTTTGAAGAAGCTGCAGCAACAAGTTTAGCAGCGTTAACCGCCTTACAGGCAATTGAAAAAGCTGAACTAAAAGAAGGTCAAAACGTTTTAATTCATGCAGCATCAGGTGGAGTGGGGCATTTTGCCGTTCAGATTGCAAAATATTTGGGAGCCTCTGTAACCGGAACTTCATCTGCCAAAAACAAAGAATTTGTTTTGAGTTTAAGAGCAGATCAACATATTGATTATAAAAATTATGATTGGGAAAATTCCGAAGAAAAGTTTGATTTTATTTTAGATACTATCGGTGGTGAAAATATTGATCATTCTGTGAAAGTTCTGAAAAAAGGAGGAACTATTATCAGTATTCCAAGTGGTTTAAATGAAAAAGTTGAAGAAAAAGCTGCTTCTGTAGATGCAAAAGGATTTACAATGATGGTTCAATCTAATGGAAATGATATGCAAAAACTCGCTGAACTTTTAGAAAAAGGATTTTTAAAGCCTCATATTTATAAAACATATCACTTTAATGAAATGTCTGATGCTCATGAAGAATTGGAAAAGGGGAGAACGGTAGGGAAAATTGTAGTGAATTTTTAGAAATAAAAGAATAAATCGATCAACACAAATGAATTATGGAAAATATTTCTGAAATAATATCGCATTTTAATTTTACCCAAACCAGAAAATCTAAACAGTATTTAGCGTCATTTTTCAATCAAAAAAGCTTTAACAAAAACCAGACTTTATACACTCAGCAAAAGCTGAAGATGTTTTTAGAAAACTTCCAGCTTATCAATGATTATAAGAGTAGTGAAAATATCGTTTCATCGATTCAAAAGTTTTTAGGTGAGGTTAACACCGACAATTATAATCTGTTGACAAAAATTATGTACAGAGAGTTTTTCAACCAAACCAATAATAATATCACTTTGTTTATTGAGTTTTTTTATCGTTTTGGGGTTGTGTTAAAAAACTTTCAGAAATCCAATCTTTGTAAAGATTATTCTGATGAAATTGAAAAAAACATTCAATTTATCGATTCTTTATCTGTAAATGAATATCACCATAAAGTCTTAGATTTCAAACAAAGAAAAAATATCTTAACCACAATAGAAGCTGAAGTTAAAAAAGGAAACTTTATATCATTTTGGAACTTTTTCTATATGTTTGATGTTTATTCAAGCATTGCAAAAGGAATAAAACAAAACAATTTAAAATTTCCTCACTTTAATTCTGATGCCAGTTTTACGATTGAGCATTTTTATCATTTAGACTTAAAAAATGCGGTTAAAAATACTATTGAAGTAAAAGAGAAGAATATAATTATATTTACAGGAGCCAACATGTCCGGAAAATCAACCGCCATGAAATCGATCAGTATCATTGTTTTGTTGGCTCATTTAGGAGTTGCTGTTCCGGCTGAGAATTGTAATATTCCCTTTTATGAAAGTATATTTTTACATTTTTCTGTAAACGATAATCTCAAAGAAGGATACAGCCATTTTATGCAGGAAATTGTAAATCTTAAAAATGTACTTCAGGAGCTGAAAACAAAAAACTGCTTTGTTGTTTTTGACGAAATTTTTAATGGAACCAATATTAATGATGCCGCAAAAATAACGGTTGATACCATTAACGGATTATCTCAATAAAAACTCAATGTTTGTTTTTTCAACTCATTTAAATTTGATAGAAAATTATTTGATGAATAATAAAAATATTTTGTTGCTAAATCTTGAATCTTTTCTCACAGGTAATGAGTTAACATTTACGTACAAACTAAAAGAAGGCTGGTCTAAACTCGAAATCGGAAAAATACTTTTCGATCAATATGGCTTAAATGATTTACTAAGACAACATTAATTAAAAATCTACATATGAAAAACTATATATTTTTAGCATTTGCAATACTTTTCGAATCTGTTGCAACATCTTTTTTAAAAGCATCCGAAGGATTTACAAAACCTTTGCAAACTGTAATTTTTGTTGTAGCCATGTCAGCTTCATTTTATTTACTGACTCATGCGATTAAAGTTATTCCAATCGGGATTGCTTATGCAATTTGGTCAGCTGTCGGAATTGTTTTAATTTCTTTAGTAGGATATTTTGTTTACAAACAAACTCTTGACCTTCCTGCAATTCTGGGAATTCTTTTAATTATAATTGGAGTAGTAATTATCAATGTATTCTCAAAATCAGCGTCCCATTAGTTATAAGAGGGATTTTGAGGATTTTAGCAGTTTGTAAAAAAATATACAATTTAACATAATATAAATTATAGGACTTTTATAATTATAACAAACAGAGTCTATTTATCTAATCATTTCACAACAATATATAAATACGAGATTAAAAGGCTTAATTGTTGATTACAATTCTAAAAATATTTGATGATTCTTTTTGCTGAATTTCTTTGATAATGAAATGAATAATAAAATACCTCATGTAACTTAAATTAAACCTAATGCAATCCGGAAAATATTTTTTAAACGATTCTCAGCGATTAGAAATTTTATATGAAATTTCAAATTAGTATCCGAATTTTTTATGTTTAAATTAGCAATTATAAAATTTAACATAATATTGAAATTATGAAAAAATATATTGTACTCGGTTCGTTGTCAGTTTTGGCAATGAGCTGTAATAAAAAAAATGAAAAAGTAAAACCTGTTGTTACTACAGATTCACTTGAAAATCCTGCAGAACCTGTTGTTGATACTTTAGGTGCAAAAACCTTCTGTTATTTGGGAGTTACAGGGAAAGACAGCGTTTTTGTAAGCCTTGACGATAATTTGGGTACACTTTCAGGAAAAATGGCCTATAAAAACAGTGAAAAAGATAGTTCAAAAGGTGAATTATTTGGATTTAAATCTGGTGATACTCTAAAACTGACTTACGAATTTGCTTCTGAAGGAACAACCAGCAAAAGAGATATATTTTTTATTCAGAAAGGCAATATCTTAACAGAAGGAATTGGAGATCAAAAAGATGAAAACGGAACAATGCGTTATGCAGATGAAAAGAAAATAGCTTATAAAGACGGACAAAAACTGGAAACAGCTGATTGTAAAGTCGTCACAAAAGCTTTAAATTAAATTATAATTAAACCAAATTTTATGCAAAATTTTAATGTGAAACCATTTACGAAAAATGAGTTTATTGAAGAATTAAGGAAAAAATTTCCTCAATATAAAATTCAAACCAGTTTGGGTGCGCTGCAAGTTCGGAAAAGTGGTTTTACGCTGACAGGAAATGTAAAAATCGATACAAATCCCGATACCGGAAAAATTACAACAACGACTCAGCTCGACTCTATGCCTTTTTTAATTATTATGTTGCCAATTGGTCTTTATGTTTGGACAAAAAAACAGAAAATTAAAGACTTTGAAAACGAAGTTATAGAAGGTATAAAAGCGATGATGAACTGATTATTTAAAATATAAATGCAACTCTTTTGAGTTGCATTTATTAATTATAATTCACTATTAAAAGTTTTAATAAATTCTTCAACAGGTTCATTTTGAGTATTCCAAGAAGTTATCAAACGAATTGCTGATAAATTTTCATCTACTTTTTTCCAGATATAAAATTCAAATTTTTCAGATAAAACTTCAATGATTTTATTGCTCAAAATCGGGAAAATCTGGTTGGTAGAAGTATCAGAAAGGAACTGCACTCCCCTTTCAGATAAAACCTTTTTAATCTTCATCGCCTGTTGGTTTGCGTTTCTGGCTAAATCAAAATACAAATCATCTTTCATCAGCTCCAAAAACTGAATTCCCAAAAGTCTTCCTTTCGCCAACAACGCTCCTTTTTGCTTGATATTAAAGGCGAAATCAGGACGCAAATCATTTTCAGTAATTATTATTACTTCCCCTAATAAGGCTCCATTTTTGGTACCTCCTAGATAGAAAACATCCGTTAATTCAGCAATGTCTTTTAGTTCTAAATCGTTAATTTCTGAAGTTAAAGCGTGCCCCAATCGAGCTCCATCCATAAATAGATACAGGTTGTTTTTCTTACAGAAAGCCGAAAGATCTTCCAGTTCTTTTTTTGTATAAATTGTCCCAAGTTCAGTAGAATTTGAAATATAAACCAACTTCGGCATTACCTGATGCGGAATATTCTGATGGCTTTCCAAAACAGGAATAATATCTTCCGGACAAAGTTTTCCGTCTTCCTTTTCTATACTTAAAATTTTGTGTCCCGTTGCTTCAATTGCTCCTGTTTCGTTATTTAAGATATGTCCGGTTGATGCAGAAATTACACATTGATAAGGTCTTAAAATTGAAGAAATTACAATGAGATTGGCCTGGGTTCCTCCAGAAACAAAGTAAACTTCAGCCTCATCATTTTCAATTTTAGCTTTAATTAAATCTTTAGCTTTTTTAGAATAATCATCTTCACCATAGCCTGCCTGTTGATCAAGATTGTTTCGAAGGAGCGATTCTAAAATCTGCGGATGACAACCTTCGGAATAATCGTTTTTAAAAGAAAATTTCATAGTGTAAAATTAAAAAATCTTAAAATAACAAGCCCCACATTTAAAAAATATTTTGTTAGTTTTGTAATGAAAATCATCTAACATTTTGAAAACAACATTAACAGAAGAAAATTATCTGAAAGCCTTGTTTCATGTAGTTGACCATGAAGGAAAAGTCACGATTAACGAACTGAGCAAATTTCTTAACGTGAAAATGCCAAGCGTTAACAATATGATGAAGAAATTTGCCGACAAAAACTGGGTCATTTACGAAACTTACAAACCACTCAGAGTTACCGAAAAAGGCAGGCGTGAAGCTGCTTTGGTTGTAAGAAAACATCGTCTCACCGAAATGTTTCTGGTTAAAAAAATGAATTTTGGATGGGAAAATGTACACGAGATTGCCGAACAATTGGAACATGTACATTCTCAGGTTTTCTTTGATAAAATGGATGAAATTTTAGATTATCCGAAATTTGATCCTCATGGCGAACCCATTCCTGATAAAGATGGAAATATCATCGCTCAGGATCTGCAGCAATTAAGTAATTGTAAAATTGGTGAAACCGTTATTTTCACTTCTGTTACTTTATCTGATGACGCCTTTTTGAATTATCTTACCGAAAGAAAACTTCTTTTAAATACTAAAATTAAAATCTTAAAAATTGAAGATTTCGACAAGTCAATTACTATAGAAATTTCAGGAAAAACAGAAGTTCTCAGTAAGAAGGCAACCGAAAAGATTCTGGTGAAACATTAGTTCCCGGTTTCTTTTACCTCGCGTAATTTCTTCGGCTTTTTACTTAACAAAAATACGGTAGAAATAATAAGCAGACTCCCTACCCAATCGATTGTAGAAAAAGAAACATTCAGCCAAAGTACCGCCAAAACCGTTGCAGAAAGCGGTTCCATCGAAGCTAAAAGGCTTGTTTTTTGTCCGCCAATAATTTGCACCGCTGTAAGATAGGCGTAAAATGCGATTAAAGTTCCGAAAATTACGATGAATGCAGTATACCAATAGGTCTGAAAATCCCAGATTCCTTCGATGCTGAAGGGAGATTTCACAAAGCTGAAGACAAAACCACCACACATCATCCCCCATCCGATAACTACGGAAGATTTATATTTTGAAAGTAATTTTACGGGCTGTAAAGTATAAATTGCCAAAGCAACTGCTGAAGCTAAGCCAAAAAACAGAGCCGTTCCTGAAATATTTAAACTATTGACATTTCCATGAGTTACTAATAAGAATGTTCCGGCAACCGCCAAAATAATCGCTAAAAACTCAATCATCAAAGGGATTTTTTTGTTTTTGAAAGCTAAATAGATAGCAATCACAACAGGACCTGCATATTGCAAAACCGTTGCTGTCGCTGCATTGGAATGTTTGATTGCTGCAAAATAAGTGTACTGCACGGCAAGCATTCCGGTAATACTGAAAACAATAAGCTGAACTGCATCTTTCTTGTTTTTCCAAATAGAAAATACATCAGTCTTATCAATGAATTTTGCAAACAAGAGTAAACATATTCCGGAAATTAACATCCTTATGGTAATCAGCCATTCAATATTAATTCCTCTCTGTTGAAAAAGAAATTGTGCAAAAGTACCGGAAACTCCCCAAAGTAATGCTGCACCTACAGCTAATAGAAAACCTTTAAAAACATTCATTGCCAATTGATTTATTTTGCAAAATTGCATCAAATAACAATTGCTTTTTAATGAAATTTCAATAGTTTTTTGCAATTTTGTTTCATATCTAATTCTAAATATCAATATTTTGAAATCACTCGATCGATTTGACACTGCCATTTTAAAAATTCTTCAGAAAGATAATTTAACTCCACAAAGAGATATTGGCGAAAAAATTGGGCTTTCTGCAGCGGCTGTTCAGCGCAGAATTAAAAGAATGCGCGAATCAGGAATTATAAAAGCTGATGTTTCGGTGATTGATATTAATAAAATCCATCACTGTATCACATTGATTGTAGAAATTTTTATGGAAAGCGAAAAGATTGAATTGCTCGATTACGCAAAATCGGTTTTCACATCAACTCCTGAAGTGCAACAATGTTATTTTGTAACCGGAACTTCGAATTTTATATTAATCATCCTGGTTCCTTCAATGAAAGATTATGAAGTTTTAACGAGAAAAATTTTCTACAGCAATAAAAATATCAATCATTTCCGAACAATGGTCAATATGGATATTTTGAAGTCTAATCTTGAATTGCCAAATGAAATATTGGAACAATTGGAATAAAATTGGGAAAATTTAAAAATAAAAAAAGCGGATTGAAAAAATCCGCTTTAAAAATATAATTTAATAATTATTTCAAATATTTAGTAATTTCCTCATCTGTAGGTTTTACTTTGCTTACAAAACTATCGATAAGCTTACCGTTTTCGTCAATTAAAAACTTCGTAAAGTTCCATTTCACTTCGGTATCTTTTACTCCATTCAATTGCTTTTCAGTAAGGAATTTAAAAATTGGAGCAGTATCGTCTCCTTTCACAGAAACTTTAGCAGCTAGAGGAAAAGTAACTGCATAATTTTTCTGACAAAATGCACCGATTTCAACATTCGTTCCTGGTTCTTGTCCACCAAAATTATTTGCAGGGAAACCAACAACTACCAATTTATCGCCGAATTCTTTAGAAAGTTTTTCCAAATCTGCATATTGAGGTGTAAATCCGCATTCCGAAGCAGTATTTACAACAAGGATTTTCTTTCCTTTAAAATCTGCAAAATTGATTGTTTTGCCTTCTTCAAGAGCATCTACTTTGTAATCGTATATTGTTTGTGACATAGCCTGTTTGGTTTTTACTTTAGAAACTTCGCTTTTTTTCTGAGCGCAGCTGTTAGAAAACGCTATAAAAGAAATAAGCACTATAAAAAACTTTTTCATTTTGAGATATTTATTTTAAAATTTAAAACTGTTTGCAGGAAATACTTTGTTGATTTCCACTTTATTGAGAAGCATCACATAATCGCCATCTTTTTTGGCGCTCGATGATTCTAACCTAAATGGCATCATCAAATTCCCTACCTTTTTATAATCTGAATACGTTAAAGTTTCATCTTTTTTTATTTCTTTTAAAAGCATGAACGATTTTGTATCGAAATAATAGTAATTTTTGTTCACATTTTTCGTCAGTTCTACTTTATGGCAATAGATCTCTCCTACTTTTTCTTTGCCTAAATATTTTGCTTCAAAGCCTTTATTTTCCCAATCGATAAAGTCATTATCAAAACTTTCCGGAACATATTCTTTATACTCCTGAATTTTATTGGTTGCATAGTTTATCGCATACCCTTTAGTTCCGTCATACCCTTCAATAGCAGTTTCTTTGTTACCGATTGTAATCACAGTTTTGGTTAAATTGGGTCTTTGCTGATATATTTTAATAGGATATTCGTCTTTAATTCCTAAAATTACTTTTCCTTGAAGTAATACTGAATTTAAAAGTTTCCAATTGGTTAATCCTCCCGATAATTCTATATTTTTATCTATAATTTCTTTAGCAGTCTGAGCGAAAGATAATTGCGAAATAATCAGGACGAAAACGATGAGTAATTTCTTCATTAAATCAATTTATAAAATCAAATATAAGCCTTTCTTGTCTAATGTAACAATGTACCAGTTTAACAGTGTAACAAAATATCACAAATTTGTAATGTATTGTTTCAGTAAAAAAACTTTTACCTTTATACTTTTGCCTTGGCTCTTACAATAATTTTCTAGCTTTTTCTAAATCTTCCGGTGTATCGATTCCTACTCCGATGAAATTGGTTTCTATTAATTTGATTTTCATTCCATATTCCAGATAACGGATGCACTCTATTTTTTCTGAAATCTCTAAAGGTTTCATTTCTAATTTTGAAAACTGAAGCAACGCATGTTTCCTGAAAGCATAAACTCCGATGTGCTTGAAATAATCGACATCATAAGAAATTTCTCTATGAAAAGGAATCACAGAACGACTGAAATACAACGCAAAACCGTTGTTGTCAGTAATTACTTTTACGTTATTCGGGTTTTCTATTTCTTCTTTTTCGTGAAGTTTTATTTTTAATGAAGCCAAAGAAATTTCCTGGTTTTCATCTTCTTGAAAAACTTCTATTAACTGCTTTAAAGGTTCTAGCTTTAAAAACGGTTCGTCGCCCTGAACGTTGATCACAATATCACAGTCGATATTTTGTACTGCTTCTGCAATTCGGTCGCTTCCTGTTTCATGTTCTCCTGTCATTACAGCTTTTCCGCCATGATCTTGAATTTCATTAAAGATCAACTCAGAATCTGTAGCTACAAAAACTTCATCGAAAAGTCCGGTTTCTACAACGTTTTGGTAGGTTGTTGTAATGACTGTTCTTTCACCCAAGATCTGCATCAGTTTTGCGGGAAAACGGCTGGCTTCATAACGCGCAGGAATAACAGCGATAATTTTCATTTTATTTAAATATAAATTTTAAAAAGTTGATTTTTAGCTTAAATAATTAACTAAAAAGATGATTCCGTAAATCCACGAGATGTACAGAAATGAGTAAAAAAATCCAAATGCAAAACTTTTCAGCAAATCGCCTTTACATTTTCTTGAATTTTTAAATACCAATCGTAAAGCTCGGAAAAAAATCCAATATAACATCGCCGCAAAAAATAAAATTGCGGACCAAAAGAAGAATCCTAAAAAATATAATAAGAAAGCAAAGACAATTGAAATTAAAAACCATAAAATAATTGAGGCAATAGCGCCACCAATTCCGTCTCCTACAGCAGGAGGATCAAACCCGGAAACATCTGATAAAGAAATATTATCTGAATATTTTTTAACTCTTTCTTTATGTAAAATATGTCCGACGTTATCTTTGAGTTTCAAACCAAAATATAATCCTGAACTGATAAAAATAAAAAATGCTCCGGCTAAAATAGATGTTGAAACAATAGAATTTTGAAATAAAGACCGATGAGAATCTGTTCCAGAAAGCCAAACACTCAAAATGACCAAAACGATAATCGCTAAAGTGAAATAACTTAGCCATTTTGTTTCAAGAAAAGTTTTTTTTGGAAATTTCATCGATAAATTCTAAATAATTCTAAATATTTTTTCAGTTGTACAACAGCGAATTGCTTTGCAGCCCGACTTGAGCGGAGCTCTTTTTGCCGCAACGAAGTGAAGGCAAAAAAGCGGGAGCGGAAGGCGGAAAAAGCTGCCCAAATTAATCTATCTAAAAACGTGACTAAAAATAAAATTGCCGAAGTACAAACCTCCGGCAATTTATGTGATTTTTCTTAAAACTCAAATTCTCCAATCAGAATTTTGCTGTCACTTTCCTTTTTATTTTCTTTCTGACTTTGAAAAACGGCAATCTTTCTTTCTTGTCTTCCGTCTGAATAATAAAGATAAACTTCTGCCATCACCGTTGTTGGTCCCGAAAGAATATTCTGTCTTTCCCCAAAGAAATTGGTCTTGATTTTATATTTTCCCTTGACTGCTTTTTTCAGCAAAAACTGTTCTGGTCCGAAACCTTGCGTAAAATCGTTACTTATTCTTCCGCCAATTGCAGTAGATTTATGCTGATAAGAGCAATCTTCACCTTTCGCTTTCGGATCGGTTACCCAAAGATCTATATCTGTATTGTCTTTATTCCAATTGATCACGACACGAATATCTACAGGCAAATCTGCTTTCAGACGATCATCGATTTTACTTCCGTCGACATTTTTATTTTGTTTTAAAATATTGTTGATTTCCATAATCAGAATTTCTTCAATTCCGTTATCACGCATTGAAATTTCATCTGTAAATTCCTGATACAGCAAAGATTTATAAATATTTAAAGCTTCTTGTGGTTTTTTGTTATCGACCAAAGCTAATGCATAATCTCTGTGACTTTGTGCGTCAAAAGGTCGCCATTCAAGGATCTTCTGCGTGATCCAAAGTTCTTTATCGTAATGACCTCTTTGTTTTAACAGATAATAAATGGTTTTGTACAACTCTTCATTTTCAAGGTCTAGCTCAGCTAATGTGCTTAAAACTTTTAGAGAAAGTACTTTATCGCCTTTTTTAAACAGCAATTTAGAAATGTCAAAATAATAAGAAACCTGCTTTTCATGTTTTGAACGGTTTTCTAAATATTTCTGATAAATCACTTCTACAGACTGCAAATTCTGAAAATCTTTCATGTATTCTTCTGTACTTTCTACATCGACTAAAGTGATTTTTCCTTTTGGCTTTGCAGCTATAATATCTACCATTTCATCTGAACTTGAAACTTCCATTGCCTTTGCAGAAGAATTATATCCTACAACTACAGCTTCTTCTATCTGAACATTTCTTTGTGCTTGAGGAACTGGTGTTGATTGATTAGAAATTCTTGGATATTCCTTTTTTTCTATAGGTTTAAAATCTGTATTCCACCAGGTTTTTAGTTCTCTTGTTTTATCGAAAGCTTTAGATAAAAGATTCTTTCTCTGTTCTAAAACTCTTCCTTTGTTTTGAGAAACAATTTTCTGATAATCAGCTAATAATTCCTGTGGCGGAGTAATTTTATAGCGTACGTAATCATTAATATCATCCAAGACAATCAAACTTGTGTTTTTACTTACAACCCCGAATTGTTCACTGATATTTTTAATTTCCTGACGGTTTTGAGTGGAATTTAATTCTAATTCATTAATTTTTCTCTGTGCCCAAAACTGAGCAATCTGCCAATTTTCTAACTGCTGTGCTTTTGAAAAATCGACAAGTATTTCAAATTTTTCATTTCCAACTGAAAAAACAGCGGTTAATTTCCCCGCATTTCCAGATGTAATTCCAAAAATATTGACAGGATCGTTGATTACCGAACCTATATTTGGAAATAATTCCTGCATATTGGGATTTTCTTTAAATCCTAAAAAACGAACCGGTAATTTTTTGTATGTTTTTAAAGCTGCTTGTGTATCTAATTCATTTAAATTAATAAAATTTCCACCTGATTGATTTGCTAATAATTTAAGCAGATTAAAATCTGAAGTTGGTGTGCTTGCAATACTGTTTAAAGGCTTTTTAAACTTCATCGTTAAATCTCCAAAATTGGAAATTCCATCTGAAAACAAAAGATATTCTTCTATTCCATTGATTTCTTTTAAAGCTCCGAAATCTGTTCCGCCATCATATTTTAAATTTAAAATCTTATTTTTCAGTTCGCTCCAGTTTCCCTGAGAAATATTGAATTCTTCAGCTTTTTCAAAAGTATTGTTCAACAAAGAAAAAGAAACAGAAACATTCTTATTATCAGAAAAATAGGCATTCAAAAAATCAAGTTCTTTATCTCGGTTTCTTTTGGATCCGCTGAAAGAATTATCCCAAATAATCGCAATTTTTTGAGACTTCGGTTTTTCTTTTACCGGAAAATCTAATCCTACATTTGCAGCGAAATAAAATTTGTCTCCCGAAGCTTTTTGCAAAACAACATTGGATGAAGTTTGATTTTTAGGAATCGTAACTTTTAAACTTTCATTAGGTGTAAAATCAGATTTAGCGATTTCTGCAATCCATTGATTTCCCTGTTTCTGAAAAGCAAAATTTCCATCAGGATTTTCTAAAATCTTCGGAACAGTTGCTGTTTCGCTTATCCAAACTCTAAGATTGAATTTCGGAATTGTCGTTGCATTCGCAAAGCTTAAAAAATACTGATAATCTGATGCAATATTCTTTAACTCCTGATGATAAGTGATCTGAATTGTTCGGCTACCATTTTGTGGAATAGGATAGATTCTCGTTCTGAAATTATTTCCTTCTACTTTTTCAATAATTCCGGGATCTACATTTCTTCTTTCAATACTTTCGAAAACTTCTTTAGCTCTTTCTTTAGGAACGGGAACTGCATTTCTGAGTTTTCCGTTGATATCCAAAGCATAACCGCTCACAGAAACACCTTCCGGAAGAGGAAAAGTAAGTTTTCCTTCCAAAATTCTATTGCTTGGATTATAGAAAGTATACGTTGCCGTTGTCGTTGCAAGATTTCCTAAAATTTTGGTGTCAATTTTAGCTTCTTGTAGAATAACAGGATGTTTTTTCTGATTTTCAACTTCCAATGTTGGAATTTGCGCAATTGCAACACTGAAAAGCAAAGTTGCAATTAAACTATTTATTTTTTTCATCTGATATTTTGGTTTTTGTTATCATAAATTGGTTTAAATTAATTACGGAAAATCTGATGATAATGTTGCTCATTCAAATTTTCAATCCGATAAAGGTAGCGCTCCTACGGAGCGCAATCTTCGTGTTATACATTTTTGCTACACAGGTGTTGCTCCTCTGGAGCAATGGAGATAGTAAATAACAACTTAAAAAAAATCATCATATCACCATTTAAATTAAATTGTTAAAGGTGGCGCTCCTACGGAGTGCGGTCTTCATATTGTATATTTTTCTACACAGGTTTTGCTCTTCCAGAGCAACGGAGGTAGTAAATAATCTGGTGCAATAAGTGTCTTAAATATGCAGTAATTTCATGAACACTCAATAATTGTTTTTCTATTTTTTTGTTATTCATAACAGCAAATAAATATTTTGATATTATGATTATTCTGTACTTGGTTTTGCTTCACCCGCTATAACAGGATATACAGAGTAAATTTTCTTGGCAATAATTCCAAAATTGTAACCCTGAACTTTTTCAACGCCGCTAAAATTTACAGCGATAAGGACTCCGCAGTTATTAAAAATAGGAGCTCCGCTCGCGCCATGTGTTGAAGTGACGGTATATTGAATTTTTGTTCCATCAGATTCTTTACTGATTTGTCCGTTATACAATTGTACTTTAATTCCAGAAATTGTTTGTGCTAAGTCTTCTCCTAAAGGATAGCCAATCATCACTGCTTTTTCCCCGGGACGTAAACTTTGATCATCAGTTACTGCATTGTCGAGATTGATGATATTTACTACCGTATTTGGAGTTTCTTTTGTGGTTAATTGTAAAACTCCTAAGTCTACAGATTGATCTTCCGAAATTTTTTCAATGGTACAAGGCAACCATACTTCAGCAGAATTATGTAAAGCGACAGAAATATCTACTGTTTTCATATACACTTCGATTTCGTCTTCTGAAACATAATCTTTCTGAGGAATTGATGCTGCAATATCATCAGAAGTTGTAGCAGAATCTACAGCGACATCATTTGAATTTACAAACTCTTCACCTCCTCCCTCTTCACTATCTCCTTCATGATATCCGCCTTCTTCATTATATTCTGAAGATGCATTTTCCCAATTGGATGCAATAAAAGTTTCGTAGCCATCTTTTGGAATATCTGCAGTAAGAATAGAAGCAATTTTTCTTCGGATATTTGAAGCATCAGTCGATATTTTCTCGCTGTTTTCAGAAGAATTCCAGGGTTGTAAAACATGGCTATTAGAAATCATATTCCCTTTTTTATCGACAAAAAATGCGGTTCCAAAAAGTGTTTCCTCAGAAGCTTCAGGAATATTGAGCTGAACTTCTTTTCCTTTAATTCTTGCAACAAAAGCATATCTGTGCTTCACCATTACCACAGCATCTTTATAAGCATCGTAAATTTTGGTATCGGTATCTAAGCAGACATTTTCAACGATAGGTTCAACCTGATGATTTTTGTAGTATTGATATCCAAAATAAGAAGCTCCGCCTAAAAGAATGATTCCTCCTAAACTGAAAAATGCAATTTTATAACCGTTCTTTTTCTTTTTTTCGGTTACGGGCAAGCTTTCTTTAGATTTTTCTTCTGTAGGTTTTTCCTGAATCTCATTTGTAGAATTTTCAGTAATTATATTTTCTGATTCAGAATTTTGTTGCTCTGAAAAATCATCAGAAGGCGAATTATTGTCTTGCTGTGGCTGATTTCGATCCAACTCTTCTTGATTGGATTCTTTTTTTTCATTATCCATTTGTGTTACAGTTATTAAGTATTTATAATAAAAAAGTTGATTCTTAAAATTAAGAATCAACTTGATATAAATTTAGAAAAAATTTTTAAACTATTTTAAATTATTTAAAGCATTCTCCAATTTAGGCATCATCAGTTCAATTTCTTTGATATCTAAACCTCCTACAGAAGCTCTGAACCATGGTTCAGATTTAGCCTCGCCAAATGCAGAGAAAGGTACTAAAGCAACTCCAGCTTCATTGATTAAATAAAATACCAAATCTGAAGAATTTTCAATCACTGTTCCGTCAGGTTTTGTCTTTCCAATATAATCTAGCTTAATCGTCAAATAAAGTGCTCCCATCGGTTCAATACTTTCAACGGCTAAACCTTTGGTTTTTAAATCCTGAATTCCGTTGTGAAGAACTTTTAGGCTTGCTTCCAGTTTTCCTTTAAAATCATTGATGAATGCATTGACCTTATCAGCATTCTGGAAATATTTTGCAGTTGCTTCCTGCTCCGGTTTTGGTGCCCAAGCTCCAACGTGAGTCAATAAAGCTTTCATTTTATCAATAATATGAGCCGGACCAAATCCCCAACCTACACGAACTCCTGTTGCTGCAAGACATTTAGAAATACCTTCAATATAAATTGTAAATTCTTTCATTTCAGGAAAAAGAGAAACCGGATCAACGTGTTTCGCACCGAAAGTAAGATTAGAATAAATCTGATCGTACATTAAATATAATGGCTTTTGGTCTGCTCCTCTTTTCGCATTCTCTTCAAGAATCATTTCACAGATTTCTTTTAGCTGAGCTTCTGTGAACATTGTTCCTGTAGGATTTAACGGCGAACAAAGTGCCAAAAGAACAGCTCCGCTTAAGTGAGGTCTTAAATCATCAGCAGTTGGTAAGAAATTGTTTTCAGGGGTTGTTTTAACTTCAACAGCATCTGCAGAAGTAAGATAAGCGTAATGATTGTTGTTCCAAGACGGTGTAGGGTAAATTACTTTATCTCCTTCGTCAACGATTGTTTTATACACTGCATAAATCAAAGGTCTTGAACCTGCTGTAATCAGAATATCGTTTGCTGAATAATCAAGATTCCATCTTGTTTTAAGATCTTTAGAAACTTCATTTCTTAAAGATAACAATCCGTTTGCCGGTGGATAATTGGTTAAATTATTCTGATATGCTTTCTGAATTTCTTCTTTTAATTCTGCAGGGATAGGATAAAGATTAGAATTCAAATCTCCAATCGTAAGATTGGCAATCTCTGCTCCTTTCGCCTTTAAATCATTTACTTCATTACCAATTTTTACAATTTCAGAACCAATAAGGTTCGCTGCTAATTTTGAAACTTTCACTTTTATTTACTTTTAATATATTAGATTTTTAGGTGTTAGGAATTAGGTTATAGTATTATAAATTAATTAGATACTTGTTATGTTATTAATGCTTGATTTTAACGCAAAGTTCGCAAAGTTTTTTTAACAACTAACTGTTTTTAAGTTCGCAAAGGCGTTTCACTCAGCAAAGAACACAAAGGTTTTCAATAAATGACTAAAATTAATGATAATCAAAATCAGTAAAACTTTTATCTAAAACCTAATTCCTGCAACCTTATTTTAATTCAACTGAAGGTCTTTTCTTACTTCTTCTATTTTTGCTTCCAAAACTTTCAACGTTTCTTCAAAATCTTCTTTTGAAGTTATGCTCTCTTTTACAGAAACATAAAATTTAATTTTCGGTTCTGTTCCTGAAGGTCTTACGCAAACTTTTGTACCGTCTTGCGTGTAATAAATCAAAACATTAGATTTTGGAATATCATCCATCACATGTTTTTCATTTTCAGAAACTACGAAGTTGGTTTGCTCTTTAAAATCTTTCACTTCTTCAACTAGTGAACCAGCCAATGATTTTGGAGGATTTTCACGGAAATTCTTCATCATATTCTGAATTTCTTCCGCTCCGTCTCTTCCTTTTTTAACGACATTAATTAAACCTTCATAATACATTCCGGTTTCCTGATAAATCTCAATCAGGTATTCGTACATCGTTTTTCCGTTGGCTTTACACCACGCTGCAATTTCGCATGCTAAAATGATACTTCCACAAGAATCTTTATCACGTACGAAATCTCCCGTCATGAAACCAAAACTTTCTTCACCACCACAAACAAATTTTTCCTGACCTTCAAAATCGCGGATCATTTTTCCGATCCATTTGAAACCTGTTAATCCAACTTTGCAATCAACACCGAATTTTTCAGCAATATCAAAGAAAATATCTGAAGTTACAATGGTTGAACCGATAAATTCTTTTCCGGTAATTCTACCTTGATTTTTCCACTGATCTAAAATATAATACGTTAAAATCGTATTACATTGGTTTCCGTTCAGCAATTGAACTTCACCTTCCAGATTTCTAACGGCAATTCCCAGTCTGTCTCCATCAGGATCGGTTCCGATTACGATATCCGCATTGGTTATTTTAGCTAAATCCATTGCCATTTCCAAAGCTGCAGGTTCTTCCGGGTTTGGAGAGTCTACAGTCGGAAAATTTCCACTAGGAATCATTTGTTCTTTAACAAGATCTACTTTTTTGAAACCTGCTTTTTCCAAAGCTTGTGGAACTGTTGTATACGTTGTGCCGTGAATAGACGTGAAAACAATATTTAAATTTCCTTTTCCAACATCTTGATAGGTTGAATTTTTGATACAGGCATCGATGTAAACATCATCCTGCTCTTCTCCGATCCATTCGATTAAATCATCATTTCCTTCAAATTTAATTTCTTCAAATTTTACAGAATATACTTCATTGATAATTGCTTCATCATGTGGCGGAACGATTTGCGCACCGTCATTCCAGTAAACTTTGTAGCCGTTGTATTCTGGTGGATTGTGAGAAGCCGTCAAAACGATTCCTCCGTTACATTTTTTATCACGAACGGTGAAAGACAATTCTGGAGTTGGTCTGTGATTTTTAAACAAAAGAACTTTAATTCCGTTTGCCGTTAAAACATCAGCCACCAGTTTTCCGAATTCTTTTGAATTATTTCTTACATCATAAGCAATCGCAACGCTGATTTCTTCACCTTGAAACTGCTGCAACATATAATTCGCAAGTCCTTGTGTTGCTTGACCTAACGTATATTTATTTAAACGATTCGTTCCAACACCCATAATCCCTCTCATTCCTCCAGTTCCGAACTCTAATTCTCTGTAAAAAGAATCTTCCAAATCAGGAGAATTGCTGTCGATTAATTTTTGAACAGTATCTTTAGTTTCCTGATCAAATGTATCTGAAAGCCATAACTTAGCTTTATTAATGGTTGATATTTCTGACATTATTTATATTTTTTTATTATTGTCCAACAGGTTTATTACCAACATAAGCCGGTATTAAAACAGCAGCTCCAACTATTCCTACAACCAGAGGAATAGTTTTTCCTGTACTTGGCTTTAGAATTTTATCAATATTATTTTTCTCAATTTGAACTTCTGAATTTTCTTGTTTTCCGATAATTGCATTCTCGGTTTGATTTAGAAACTCAAACTGTCTTATTTTTTTACCGTCTTTTGTTTCAATAATATATTTTGAATTATTCTTTAAAACCGTATAATCATAATCGTTTTTTGAACTTACTTTTGTGGATACACAGGAAATTAAAAAAATGTTTAAAATTGAAATTATCGCTATTTTTTTCATCATTTATTAAAATTATTGACTTTCACCAAAAATTGTTTTTTCTTTTTTATATGTTTTTCTATTACAGTTTTTTATTCTCTACTCTCGTAGTTTTATCAACTTTAAAAGCTCTGATCGGATCATTATAATACACAAATTTCGCTGTATTTTTCACCGTTCCTTTCAGCGTATCTTTTACATTGACTTCTGCATAGTTTCCGTTTTGAGAATCTACATTCAGATTGACAATTTTCCAGTAAGGAGCAATTAAGCTTGCTGTATCTGAGATTTTTATTACCGCATCTTTAGTTTCACCTAAAAAATTGGCGCGGCTTCTATTCTGCATATCAATTTCCGCTCTTCTTGTGTTCAATGAACCCATAAAAGTAGCGTAATTTTTTAAATTTAATTTGAAATTATCGGTCTTAATTTCACTCGAAATATTCATTTCCACAGAATCAGAAATTGAAATTTTTTCCAAATTATATTTTGAATAAATCGTAATATTATAAAAATCAACGCCTTTTGTTTTTCGACTTTCTTTGATGGAAAGGGTTTTATCATCCACATCAATGTTTAGATTTCCGGCTATATTCGGGTAGGTTTCTACTTCTACAAAATTTTTCGGACCTCTTGCATAAAATACCCGAAATTTCCCTTCAAGGTCAAGGTTTACGAATTCTTCAACATCAATTTCTTTCTTCTCTAAATTTCCTTTTGGAGAAATCTTACCACAGGAAAATATAGCCAGTAAACTTACTCCTACAACTATTTTTTTCATTATTTACTTTTTTTATAAAGCCATGTTAATTTTTTACCATCAGTGTTTCTTAAAAGCAAATATTTTTTGTCAACAACAGAATAATTAAACTTTATTGGCTCAGGCAGATTAGAATATTGCATAACCAAAGTGTTATTTTTTAAAGCATAAGTACCCTCACTCTTATTTTTGTTTCCCAACGATAAAAAAGACAAATCATCTTTAAATTCCAATGTACCAGTACCATACTCTTCGTTGATGTTATTCAACATTTTAGCATCAACTTCGTATCTTTCGCCTTCATTAATGCTGATAAATTCCCATTGCGAAGTTATCGGCTCTGTCTGTTTCACTTCTGAACATGATAGAAACAAGGTACATAGAATTAATAGATAAAATTTCATACAGCTTATATCACTTCGTCAATATTATAATTCTTATGTTCTCTGTTGGTTCTGATGATCATTTCTCCCAAGAATCCTGCAATGAAAAGCAAAGTTCCCATCAACATCATGGTTAATGCAATAAAAAACCAAGGATTATTGGTAATTAAATGTCCGTAAATTCCTCTTGCTACATCAATCAGTTTCGAAATTCCCAACCAAAAAGCTGAAAGAAAACCTACAATAAACATAATGGTTCCTACTGCTCCGAAAAAGTGCATTGGTCTACCGCCAAAACGACTTACAAACCAAAGGGTTACCAAATCTAAAAATCCTCGCACGAATCTTTCAGTTCCAAATTTTGAGGTTCCATAAGGTCTTGCCTGATGCGGAACTTCTTTTTCTGTAATTCTTCTGAAACCTGCATTAGCAGCTAAAACGGGAATATAACGGTGCATATCTCCATAAACATCGATAGATTTTACAACCTGTTTTTTATAAGCTTTCAGACCACAGTTGAAGTCGTGCAAATAAACTCCTGAAACTTTTCTTGCCGCAGCGTTGAAGAGTTTTGAAGGAATATTTTTGGTCATTACATTATCAAAACGTTTCTTCTTCCAACCCGAAACAATGTCATAATTGTCTTCAATCACCATTCTGTAAAGCTCAGGAATTTCTTCCGGGAAATCTTGTAAATCGGCATCCATAGTGATAACAACATCACCGTGTGCTCTTTCAAAAGCAGCATGTAAAGCCTGAGATTTTCCGTAATTTCTGGAAAATTTTATTCCGTGGATTTGTGGATGCTGCACTTTTAAATTCTCAATAATGCTCCACGACAAATCTGTACTTCCGTCATCGATAAACCAAACTTCATAAGATAAGTTACTGGTTTTGCAAACGTTGTCGATTCTTGTAAACAACTCTTCGAGAGACTCCTCTTCGTTGAGTAACGGAATTACTATAGATAAATTCATTTAATTTTAATAAAAATTATTCTTGATTAATTACTTCCTGATGGTTTGTTTTTTTTCTGAAAAACGCTCCAAAAAAGACAGACAAAATTACGTAAAATATAAGAATTGCTGCAAAATATCCTGAAAAATGACTCGCCGTAAGCATATCTTTATCTTTTATCGTCGCAGGATCAAACCTTTGAAGACCTTCCTGATATTTTTGCTCCAGCTCATCAATGTCTTTTTGATGCTTCAGAATCTTTTTTGCTGACTGATATTCTTTATCTAATTCAGATTTTTGGCGGTGTACATATTGGTAATTTAATAGTTTTTTCGCATCCGTATCGATGAAATTTAAGAAAGAAAAGATACTTACGATAGATAAAATTCCACCTACAAACATTGGCACAAACGCTCTTTTAAAAGCTTCTTTAAAATCCATTTGATGGTTATTCCAATGAGATTTTACAGACCAAAAAGCAAATAAAACATAGACAATTGGCAAAACAAAAGCATTGACTTTCAGTGTAGTATCAAAATATTCAATACCTGAAAAAAATGTGTAGACTACAAAAAAGATTGCCATTGTAACGGCATACAATAAAATTCCTAGGGTAAGTGGACTTTTCGTCATAATTCTAATTTTTAGAAAATTTCTTAAAAAATATCGCTCTAAATTTCAGCGTTTTAGCCTTAATAAAGGGATTTTTAAAGATTTTTTCTGTAATAATATTTTTAATTTTAAAATAAGTTCCTATCTTTGCAACGGCAAGTCCTAAACAACCAGCTCCTGAGAATCCTCCAGGGTGGGAACGCAGCAAAGGTAATTGGTTGAGCGGTGTGATTTAGGTAGCTTGCCATTTTTTTATTTTATAAATTAAGAGATTAAGATGATTTTATTTAAATTACTTAATCTCTTAATTTTTTTTTGCTATATCTCGAAGCTTTCTCCGAGTTTAGGTAAAACCAATTCAACATTCTTATCAGCAAAATGCTTCGTTGCACTATCATGATTAATTTCAATTGCTGGGAAAGTATCAAAATGACATCCGATTACTTTTGGAGTTTTCAATAATTCTGACGCTGCAAAAGCTGCTTTTCTTGCACACATCGTATAATGACCGCCAATTGGAAGAATTGAAAGATCTAAATCCCCGTACAATGCCGGAAACAACTGCATATCTGCCATTACTCCTGTATCGCCAGCCAAATACACGTTTTTACCTTCAGGAAGTCTGAAAATATATCCTACAGGCACACCACCGTAGCTTCCATCAGGAAATGAACTTGTATGATGAGCCGGAACCATAGAAATTTTAAGATCATCAATTTTTGCAGATCCTCCTAAATTCACATCATCTTTATTTTTTGCATTTTTAAAGTAAGCACAGATTTCCGGCTGACCGATAATAGTGGCTTCAGGATAATGCTGCAAAACTTCTCCTACATCTGCGATATGATCTCCGTGAGCGTGAGTGATTAAAATACAATCGATTTTCTGAGCTGAAATATCAAATCCAGATTCAGCTTTTTTATAGTTGTAAAAAGGATCACAAAGAATTTTTTTGTCTTTGTACGTGAACAAAAAACAGTTTTGTCCTAAGTATTGTATTTTCATTTTAATTTATTTTTGTTAAATATTTAAACACAAATGGCTCAAATATTTTCACAAGTTTCCACTAATTTTAATAGTGTTATTCGTGAAAAAAATCAGTGTTATTTGTGTTTGTTCAAATTATTTCGAAGGAAATTTATCCTCTATCAATCTCAAATTAACTCCATGTTCTAAGTATGCTTTACAACCATCTAAAACCGTTGTAAAACCTCCTGTATTGTCATTGATTACAGATAAAAGATCTTCTCCTGTCTCAGAATATCCGTAGCTTTTAATAATAACTAAAGTTCCTTTTTCCATTTCCTTAAACTCGTAATCTACATTGTTGGAAAACAATCCCCACTCTGTTTTTATCAATTGATTTGGAATAATCTGGAGAACTTTTACTTCAGATTTTGCACCGTACATTTCCCATTCCCACGTAATTGTTTTACCTTCTTCCAGCTTGCCAGTTGATTTTGTAAACCAAAAATTGGTAGTAATTTCAGGGTCGATAAATGCGTCAAAAACCTCTTGAATTGTTTTTCTGATTAACATCTGAGCCTGAACAAATATTTTAGATTCCATAACAGAAAATTTTAGCTAAAATAATTAAGACCTACAGCCGTTAAAACAGCCATCATTAAAGTAAGAATTCCTACCTGTTTTAAAAACGGATCGAGTTCTTTTGGCTCTTTTACTGCCATGATGCTTCTTCTCAGTTTCGCAACCGGAAACACTAAAATCATTACCATAAACACGTAATATTTCTGTAATTGAATGAAGTTATTCACTCCTAAAAATATAAGAATCAAAATCAAAGGAAGCTGCAATAAAATCATTTCATAAATCATTGCATTTCTAAAACCTATTCTCAAAGCAAGGCTGTTTTTCCCTGATAATCTGTCGCTTTCAATGTCACGCATATTGTTCAGATTCAAAACTGCCATACTCATCATTCCGATTGCTGTTCCCGGTAAAAGAATATCCCAAGAAAAAGTTTTTGTAAACAGAAAATAACTTCCGCAAACCGAAACCAAACCAAAGAATATAAAAACGAAAACATCGCCCAATCCCATATATCCGTAAGGTTTTTTACCTACCGTATACCCGATTGCTGCCAAAATACTTGCGACTCCCAATCCGATGAAAATATAAAATTCATTCATAAACTCAGGAATAAAAGCCAAATATAAAAGGGCAATTGTCGCTACGAAAGATAAAATAGAGAACAAAATCACTGCATTTTTCATCTGTTGTGCAGTAATTCTTCCCGATGCAACTGCTCTAGCTTCTGCTTCACCAATTCTTTTGGCATCAGTTCCTTTTACACCGTCTCCGTAATCATTCGCATAGTTTGATAAAACCTGATACAGCAAAGTTACCAAAAGTGCTAATGCAAAGATTTTCCAATCCCAAATCCCTCCATCTTCATTAAGTCTCCATTTTGCAATGAAAGAACCCATGATAATTCCGCTTAACGAAAGCGGTAACGTTCTCAGCCTTGCGGCTTTTATCCAATCGGTCATAATTATAATTGATAAGAGATAATTGATCAATGATATATCTTTTATCGTTAATCAATTATCATTTATTATTTTGTATTTCTATTTTATAAATGCAGTAATTCAGCAGTTTTTTAAGCTTCGTAAAGTTTAAAGCAACCATTTTAAAGCGTCCTGCAGAGGTATAAAAAGTAATACTTCCTAAGTTTGTTTTTCTTTGCCAAAAATACTGAGAAATTTTCACAGTTTGAAGCTTTTCCACCTCAAAAGTTCGGTTATCGACGTCCCAAATTCCTGATTTTAATCTTATAAATCTTTCGCTGTAAAACAATTTTAAATTTCTGAAAGAAATCAGAATAAATAATTCGGCTAAAACAATGTAAACAATCACTAAAAACCAATAATTTACGAATAACTCTTTTTCAATAAAGAAAACGAGAAGCAAAGGCATAACAATCCATTGAAAAGTATGGACGATAATTAATCTGAAATTTGGTTTTAACTCATTTTCAAAAACAGGATTTTCATTCCAAATTGTTGAAATCAGTTTTGCTTTTTCAGTATTATTAATTCCGGGAACGGCTGCAACTTTTTTTTCATCTTCCTCATTTTTTCCAATCTGAAGAAATTTCACAAAAGAAATGTTCATTTTCTTCTGAATCCAGTTCTGTGTTTCAGTAATCACCTGAACTTTTGATTTGTTGACAATTGAATTTCGGGTATTGAACAATCCGTACTCAAAAGAAAAACTCTGGTTATTTTCGCTGATTTTAAAGTTGAAAAATTTAATCAATGTACGAACCGTATTAATCAGAATTCCTACAATAATGACAACCACAACAATTCCAAGAATAACAGGAATGGAAAATGCCAAAAACTGTGATTCTAGAGTATCGTAATCTAATTGCGTATCAAATTCAACTTTTTTAAGCAAATTAGTCAGCTCAGAAAATCCATAAATCAGTAAACTGACCAGTGCAAAAAAGCTTTGAATATAGTTCGCAGTAATTCCGTATTTTAAAATACTGAGCGTTGAAATCTTGATTGAACGAAGCTTTTCAACTTCTTGATTTTCGGTAATTTCAATATCCCCTATTAAAGTATTTTCGAGTTTTGTTTCTGTTAAAAGATATTTCTTAAGGTCAACTGCGTTCTGTTTCGTCAATGCTGAAATTTTGACTTCTTTTTCAGAGCTTCCAGGAGTATCGATTTCGAGTTTGTAGATATTAAAAAACCGATGAACAAAAGGCTGTGAAATATTAACTTCCTGAATATTTTCCTTTTTAATTTTAGTTACCGATGTATTGATGATTCCTTCATGAATGACAAATTCTTCGTTTTCTTCATCAATATAATATTTAAAATGATAGTATTGTAAAACCGCAGAAACGATAAGAATTAAGAGCCCGGCAATAATCGCAAGAACAATAATCCAAGATTCTATCTTATCTTTTCTGACAAAAAAAAGGATGACAAAAACCCATAAGTTTTTAATCACCATGCCGATATTGTAGAGAAAAAGCAATACAATACCCGTTTTCGACTGTCTTTGAGGCTGAAAAAAAGAATTAAACTCCTCCTCCATCTTCTGTTTTTTCTTTCGAAATTGTTCCTCTGATGTGATGATTAATTCCTTCAGCAATATCTTCAGGAAGCCCATTTACAGTAATATCTCCACCACTTACTCCAGCCGTAAAAACCGAAACTGATTTTAAGCCCAATATTTTAGAAAACCAACCCTGCTCTACTTTGATGTGCTGAATTCGGTTGAACGGAACAATAATCACGCTTCGTTTCAACCAACCATATTGGTACACCAAATCTTTTTCACGAACTGCGTATTTTCTGAATTTAAAACCAATCAGAGTATTCAGAAAAAGAAAAACAATCATCAGAAAAATTCCGATAACAATCGTCCAAACTTGGATAAGACTCAAATTGAAATAAAAAAAATAAAAAGCCACAGCAACTGCTCCGATTAGAAAAACAGAGAATAAACCCAAATTAAATAAAATAATCTTGAGGTATTTTGGTGAGACCTCTGTCAATTTTAAATCATCGAAATCAGGAATTTCGAAATCTAAAATCTGTGGGTTTTGAAAATTTTGCTCCATTAAGTTTAGATCTTGAAACTCGGTCTAGTTCTACAAGTCATTTTCTATTTAAATTAAAGATTCTCCATTTAAATCTGTTGTAAGAACCTCACTCATATAGTCGAAAAAAAAACGCATTGATAGAAAAGTAGCAATGACTTCTTTTTGAAAGTTGTCAGAGAAAACCTCTTTATCAGAGAATTTTCTCATCACAACATATTGTTTTTTTTTGATTAGATCAATAGCTGGATGATTTTTATCAAAACCTTTGGGAGCAATTTTTGCCCCCTCTTCACCTTGTATTTCGCCAAAGTATTTTACAAAAGTTTCATCCGATATAATCTTGCTAATTTCTGTATCATTCGTCTCAAACTCCTTTCGGATTCTAAGCAAATCGGCGGAATTTGGACTCCAAAAACCACCTCCGACAAAACTATTATTTGGTTCTAAATGGATATAGTAACCACCTCTAAGCATTGGTTTCTTACGAGATAATCCTGCACCAAAATTGTTTTTATAAGGTGTCTTATCTTTGGAAAAACGTACATCTTTATGGATTCTGAAAATATGAATTTTGCTTAAACTGTCATACTCTTGAAGCTCGGAATAAATCTGATTAAAAAAAATCTTATTATCCTTTACAATCAAATCATATTCTGCTTTATGCTCAGAAAACCACACACGATTATTGTTTTTCTCTAACTGTTTTAGAAATTCAAATCCTTTTTTCAATGCGACAAGATATTACTATTTACGATATCCACTGGTCTTTCCCAAAGTCTGGTTTTCTCTTTTCAAGGAAAGCATTTCTACCTTCTTTTGCTTCTTCAGTCATGTACGCCAAACGAGTTGCTTCACCAGCAAAAACTTGCTGACCAACCATTCCATCGTCGGTTAAGTTCATTGCAAACTTCAACATTCTAATTGACATTGGAGATTTAGCCAAAATTTCCTGCGCCCATTCGTAAGCAGTATCTTCAAGCTCGTCGTGAGGAATTACAGCATTCACCATTCCCATATCAAAAGCTTCCTGCGCATTATAATTTCTTCCTAAAAAGAAGATCTCACGTGCTTTTTTCTGTCCAACCATTTTAGCTAAATAAGCAGAACCGTAACCACCGTCAAAGCTCGTTACATCAGCATCAGTTTGTTTGAAAATTGCGTGTTCTTTACTTGCTAAAGTTAAATCACAAACTACATGAAGCGAGTGACCACCACCAACTGCCCAACCCGGAACAACTGCAATTACCGCTTTTGGCATAAAACGGATCAGTCTTTGAACTTCCAGAATATTCAAACGGTGTCTTCCGTCTTCGCCTACATAACCTTGCTGACCTCTTGCTTTTTGGTCGCCTCCGCTGCAGAACGCCCAAACTCCGTCTTTAGAACTTGGTCCCTCTCCTGAAAGCAAAACAACCCCAATTGACGGATCTTCTGATGCATCATAAAAAGCATCATACAATTCTGAAGTTGTTTTTGGTCTGAAAGCATTACGGATTTCAGGTCTGTTGAAGGCAATTCTTGCCACCCCGTTGCTTTTTTTATAAGTAATATCTTCGTATTCCTTTACGGTTTTCCACTCGATCATTTTGTAAAAATTTTCCCCAAATATACGGAATTAGGGAGAGATTTTTATGATACTGATCTTGAAATATGGGTAATGAGTAATTGGTAATAGGATTCTAAATTAAAGGAATTATTTTTTAGCCATAAAGTTTTTTTATTTCGTAAAAATGTAAGTAAGTTTATTTTCTGATTAGATTCCTGCGGAATGACAAAGCGAGAATAAGTATTTTTCTGTCATTCAGAATGAAGTGAAGCGGAATGAAGAATCTCAACAGCTTTCATTTTTTATATTCAGAAGTCTGAGTAATTTAAATTCTAATATGTAAATTTGAATAAAGATTCTTAAAATGAGTACCTCCGAACTACAAATGAAACTTGATTTAATTAACAGAATATCAATATTGAATGATACCAGAATTATCAAAGAAATTAAAGAACTACTAGATTTTGAACTGGATGAAAAAGTGTATGAACTAAATCAATCCCAAAAAGACAGAATTGAAGAAGCTCGTAATGAATATAAAAATGCTCAAACATTAACTGAAGAGGATGCTAATAATGAAATTGATCAATGGCTCAAAGAAAAATAGTCTGGACTAAAAAAGCCAATATTGAACGTAAAGAAATTTTAGAATATTGGATTTATAAAAACAAATCAGCAAGATTCAGTAAGAAATTGAATTTGCTTTTTGTTGAATCTTTAAAGCAAATCTGCATTTATTCAAATATTGGTAGAAAAACAAGTGATGAAAAGACAAAAGTTATCATTGTTAGAAACTATTTGATTTTTTATGAGTTCAACGAGAAAGAAATTATTGTACAATCTGTTTGGGATGGCAGGCGTGACACAAAATAAAAGCCGACTCTCACGAATCGGCTTTTACATTTTTACAACTTATCCAAAATCTTCTTGGGAAGAACTTTCGTCAGTTGTTTTTTATATTCTTTATCAGCAAAAACCACTTTCCAGTTTTTCTTATCTTTTGAAACAGCAACCATTTTCATGGGTGCATTAATGATATAAGCGCCTTCTTTAGCCAAATACTCCACGGTTCCTTGACCATATTTTTTGGTAAGCATTTCTGAAATAGCCTTTTTCATTTCTTCATTCATCGAGCTTACATCGGCTTTCAGTTTTAAATAATAGCTTGTAATTGAAAAATTTTCGCCTTCAACTAACTCAGGTTTTCCTACCGAAATAAATTTCATATCCAAAACATCAATTTTCACAAAAGGATTATTGTAGGTCATGTTCAGCATTTGTGTAAACTGTTCCTTATTGACAATCGTGAAGAATTTTGGATAAATAGCATCAACAGTCTGGTCTAGTTTTTTATATTTAATCGTATTGGCAAAATAAACCATCGATTTTCTGATTGCCTGATCGTCTGTATTTACCTTTGTTTGTGCGAAAGAAAACAGAGAAATAAGGATGAACAGCGCTGTAATTAATTTAGTTTTCATGAAATGATTTTATTTAAGCATTATAAAAGCCGCCTCTTTCGAGACGGCTTTCAAATATATTTAAAAATTTCCGATTAAGGAACTTTTACCAATTCTACATCGAAGATCAACCATGCATTTGGTGGAATAACTCCTCCTGCACCTCTTTCTCCGTAACCCATTGCTGGTGGAATCAATAAAGTAGCCGTTTCACCTTCTTTTAATAATAAAATTCCTTCATCCCATCCTTTAATTACTCTACCAGTTCCTACAGGGAATTCAAGAGGCTCATTTCTTTTGAATGAAGAATCAAATTCAGTTCCATTAGTCAGTTTACCTGCATAATGCACCTGAACGTTATCTCCAGCTTTAGCAGCTTTTCCTTCAGTTTTTTTAGTAATTTTATAGTAAAGACCAGATTCTGTAACCTGCATTCCAGCTTTTAAATCTTCCAAAGCTTTCTTTGCATCAGCCTCAGCTTTTTCAGCCATTGCTTTGTTGTTGGCAGCAATTTTACCTTTTCCTTCTGTAAAAGTTTTTGCAGCATCATACCCTTTGTACTCATCTCCTTTGCTGAAAATGCTTACTTTTTCAAGAACGATATCAGTTTTTGGTTTATCCTGAGCTCCTTTTTCTACATTAGCAATTGCATCGATTACATCGTCTCCTTTTACAACTTCACCAAAAATAGTGTGCTTCCCATCTAACCAAGGTGTAGCAATTTCAGTGATGAAGAATTGAGAACCGTTGGTATTTGGTCCTGAATTCGCCATAGAAAGAATACCTTTTCCTGTATGTTTAAGGTCGTTTTTCTCGTCTTCAAATTTGTATCCAGGATCTCCCATTCCTGTCCCTTGAGGATCACCTCCCTGAATCATGAAATCTTTGATCACTCTGTGGAAGATTGTTCCATCGTAAAAAGGAACTCCTTTTGCTTTCGATTTGTTGTCGATTTTACCTTCTGCAAGACCAACAAAGTTAGCCACAGTTACCGGTGATTTTTTGTCTTCAAATTTTACAATAAGGTTACCTTTTGTAGTTTGAATATTAGCGTAAAGTCCGTCTTTAAGCCCTTCGTAAGTTTCTTTGTCTACGTTCATCTTTTTATAAATTGGAGTACAGCTTAAAAGCGAAACGCTTGCCGCTGCTAAGATTATATTTTTGTTTAAGAATTTCATTTTACAGTACTTTTAATTTTATAATTAAAGGAATATCGTTATCAATTTTATTTTCGTCACCGTAGGTTCCGTAAGCTAATGATGATGGAACGAGAAGCGTTACTTCTTCGCCATTCTGCATGTATCGAAGTGCATTTTCAACTGCTTTAAGCTCATCAAAATGTCCGAATCTTGCGTCATTTCTGCTTATGGATTTATCATAAATTTTAGTCTGATCAAAATCATAAAGATCGTACGAATACGAAATGGTAGATTCATCAGGTCTTCTTTCTCGCTTATCAAAACCTTCGACAGTCGTCCAATAATTTAGCTGCGTGGGAAAGAATTTAATGTTTTGACTTGTAATCCAATCCTGAATTTGCTGCCTTTCAACTGTATTGAGGTTTTTCATTCGGTTTTTGGAAACATCCAAATCATTTTGGCTCAAAACACCGCCAACCGGTGGGTGCACCGGGTTATTTCTTTTACAGCTCAATAAGCTTAAAATAGATATAAAAAGTATTTTTTTCATAAAAACTTTTGCGAAAATAAGCATTTCGGGAATCAATTACAAAACTTGGTGAATTTATATTTAGAAACTACTGAAATTTCATTAGAAGACTAAGATCATTAACGATAGTTTTAATTTAACATTAGAACCAATTATTATTTCACATTATAATTTTCAACAAAAAAAGTCAGGAAAAAATTCCTGACTTTGTATTGATATTTAATTTTAAAATTAAACAGTTTCTAATGCATGGTCAACTAAAACTCTCCATCCGAAAGGATCTTCAGAAAGATTATTTTGTAGATTTACTAAGTCATTTTTAAGGATTACTGCAAAACTTTCTTCGTCTGAAAGTCTTGGCAATTCTAGCTTATCACCATTGTATCCTAAAGCTTGGAAAACTGTAGTAACAACCGCTGTCCCTACTCCCCAAACTTCTTTCAAAGTTCCGTTTTTCTGAGCTTCTACAACATCTTTTACTTTAATAGGCTCTACTTTCACATCAAATCCTCTTTTCTTCGCCAATTGAATGAAGCTATCTCTCGTAACACCATCTAAGATTTTCTCTGAAGTTGGAGGTGTAAAGATAGTATCGTTAATTCTTACGAAAACATTCATTGTTCCACTTTCTTCGAAATATTCGTGAGTAGCATCGTCAGTCCAGATAATCTGGTCATAACCTTCTTCCATTGCCAATTGAGTTGGGTAGAAAGAAGCTGCATAGTTACCTGCCGCTTTAGCAGAACCTACACCACCACTTGCTGCTCTAGAATAGTGATCAGAAATTTTCACAGATACAGGCTCAGTGTAATACATTTTTGCAGGTGTTGCCACGATTGCAAACATATATTTATTAGACACTCTCGCTTTTAAAGCTTCTTCAGTAGCAAAAATTAATGGTCTAATATATAAAGAATTACCTTCTCCTTGAGGAACCCATTCTCTGTCGATATCAATCAAAGCTTTCAAGCCTTCTAAAAAGATTTCCTCCGTAACCGAAGGCATTGCCAAACGATTTGCAGATTTATTGATACGCTCAAAATTCTTTTCTGGCCTGAAAAGGAAAACTTGTCCGTCTTTATCTTTGTAAGCTTTCATACCTTCAAAGCAAGCCTGTCCATAATTCACTCCCATCATCGCAGGTGTAAACAATAAAGGCCCGTAAGGAACCAATTTTACCTCGCCCCATTTTCCATCTTCGTACTCACAAATGATCATGTGATCACTGAAAGTACCTCCAAAAGAAAAATTATTGGGATCGAAAGTAGAAATTCTAGAGTTTTCTGTTTTTTGAATTATCATTTCTTAAAATTTTTATGATGTTCTACAAATTTAACATAATTTTCCAAATATAAAAATTTTAGATTAAATTTGAAAAAAATTACTTTGGAAAGAGAAATAAAGACCACCAACGACGGAAGTAAAACACTGTTTATCAGTGAATTAAATGAAAACTATCATTCTCACCATGGGGCTCTTCAAGAAGCCGAACATGTATTTATTAAAAATGGATTAAATTTAATAAATGATTACGAAATTAACATTTTAGAACTCGGTTTTGGAACAGGTTTGAATGTTTTGGTAACAATTAATGAATATTTAAAAACTGACAAAAATCATGTCATCAACTATTTTACCCTTGAAAAATATCCAATAAACGAGTCTGAAATTGAAAACTTAGCCTACTTTGAGCTTTTTGATAACATTGAATTAAAAAATATTTATCAAAAAATTCATCAATCTGAATGGGAAAAATCCATAGAAATCATTCCAGGTTTTCATTTACATAAGATTCAATGTGATTTTTTTGACCTTAAAAATATTGATTTACCGAAAATTAACCTTGTCTATTACGATTGTTTCGGAGCAAGAGTACAGCCAGATCTTTGGGAAATGCCTTTATTTGAAATGGTTTCCGACAAAATGAACGTAAACGGACTATTAACAACCTATTCTTCTAAAGGAAGTGTAAGAAGGGTTTTGCAAGACCTTAATTTTAAAGTTGAAAAAAAACAAGGTCCTCCCGGAAAAAGAGAAATGATTAATGCGATAAAGCTATAATTTATAAATGATGAATGATGAATGATGAATGATGAATGATGAATGATAAGTTATTGAATATAGAAAGTCTTTAATTTTAAACTTGTTTAAAATTTTTATTTAACCACAAAAGAGGCAAAAGATTTAGATACTTTTATCTAAAGTTGATGAGTACAAAGAAAAAAGCACACAAAAATCTTTAAAAATCTTTGATTTTTTATTCTTTTGAGAACTTTGATTATTAATAATAGCTTTATAATTATC
>NZ_FUZE01000039.1 GCF_900168205.1 Chryseobacterium balustinum | reverse complement strand
GGCTTTGAAGAAGCATTTGATACATATAGAGGCATGCAACTGGATGAAGATGATGATTTTCAAGCTTGGTGTAGTGAATGTGAAAAAGTGCGGTTGCAATCTGATGGATGGAATGATGAGTCTGAAGAGTTTGCAAAGATTAAGTTGATCTGTGAAGACTGCTATTTCGAACTGAAAAGCTTTAATAGTAAATAATAACAAGCTTAATATAAAAAGCTATCTGGTCAACATGTAAATTTGAGCATCTAAATAAATGAAAAATTATTCTGTAAATTAATTTTTTCCTTCTTTAATTCTTTCTTTATTTTACCTAAAATCTCAGACTAGTAATGAAAAAGGATTGAAGAAAAACAAATCTCAAAAAACGATGGTTTTGCGTTATTTAATGGTGCTATTTCCGGTGGAGTGGGTTCCGTATTAGGTGGAGGGAACTTCTGGGTAGGTGCAGGTACAGGGCTTATCGTTACAGCTTTCAATTTCTTAGCACACAAAATAGATCCTGATGTAAAGCCGGAATACAACGACAAATCATTAACCAAGTGGGTGAGGAAAAATTTTGAGGGCGTTAAGGGCGCAGATAAAATAAAAGTTAAAACGAATGCAGCTCCTAAAGATAGAGTATACAAAGATGATAAGATATATGGAAAAGATTCCTACGGCAATTATACAATACATGAATGGGGAGTCCAAGATGGTAATAAACTTTATATTTCTAGATATACATACGATCAGGGAATGCTATGGTTATATTTAGTTAGTGGTCATGAGTTAATGCATTATTCTTTTGATCTTTTATTTCCAAAAGTAACAGCAGCATATCAACACGTAACAATACTGGACTGGCAAGTAAAGCAACTAACGACATGGGGTATTACAGAAGGATGGATGTTTGATCAGTCTAATGCCCCATTAAATAATCTGATAGAAAGATATCCAAAAGCTTTTGAAAATATTAACAATAAAGGCTGGAATTGGGAAAAAACAGGAATGAACTTAAATTCAACAAAACCATGAAATATATTGTCTATATTTTAATAATTTTATTCAATGTAAGTTGTTTGAACAGTAAAAATACAGTTTCGATCAATTGCAACGTAGAAGATTTATTATATATTAATTATGAATCTTCTACACAATTTAATGATATTGAAAAAATCTCTAACCTAAAAAACATAGATGATAATTCATTCCGGTTTTACTTAAAAGAGGGTGTAGATTCAAATGAAATAAAAAAAGAGAATTCTATTACTATATCAAAAAAATATTTTTTTAAAGATCCTAATCTTCAAGGAGATATTCTAATATATATTATGGGATTTAATCAAAATAATAATATAAAACATTATTTAGCAGTACGCCCGACTAACAATGGGAAATCGTCTATATACATATTAAATCAGGTCAATGGAAAAGTTAATTCAATGTTTTTAGCTTATTCTGATTACAATAACAATTACGAAAGTGAGCACATAGTTACTGAAAAAAAATCTACTAATGTTTTTAAGCTTGAAAGGTTTTCAACATCTGATACCCGTGATCATGATGGCAAATATTCTAGAAAGTGTATTTTTCAATTAGAATTAAATGATGAAGGACATTTAAAAACGAGTAAGTGACAAGTTGGATTCGAAAATTTAATTTGAGAGGTTTAAAGTATTTAAAATAATCAGATGAATAGATTATAAAACTGAAATAATATGTCAAATAATAAATTTTATAAGTGAATGAAATATTATAAATTATTCATTGTAATACCAATCTTATTAATGAATTCCTGTGTATCGATTATAGTAAGCTACAAAAAATAACTATAAATTTTTAGGATAGGAATACGTTCCTAAAACATGTCAATAAGCACACTCGAAATAAGTGGTCTGTTCGATTTTTTCGCCTTTTTTATTGCGATAATTGTCATTGGTAGCAATTGAAAAATTAACTACTTGCTTTTCATTTGACAGTTTGCGTACTTCCGCATCTCTTGTCAGTCTTCCGATAATGTTCATACTGTTGTTTTAAGATTGTACATTTTAAATTGTTGTCAATCTCGTCTCCGTTCTTTCTCTGAAGGCTCCTTGGCCTTCGCTGAATATTTTTCAAAAGAAAAACCGGAAAAAAGAAAGCAGATATGAAGTGTTGACAAAGAAAATTGACCAAAAGGAAACGGAATAATTGGAGGGTACCTTTAGGGAGGAAACCGTTTATGCCGTAGTCTTTTGGTGGGAGAGGAGTTGGCTGGCAACAATACCTTAGCTGCCTTTTTACCGGTTTATTATGGAAAATACTTTAGTAAAATACTACATTATGTAATCGTGAAATTTATAATTAATTCTTTCAGATATTTTTTTGAATGCTTATTTTAGTGAAAAATAAATTTTATGATAAATACGGATCAGCCAATTACAGATCCTAGTAATGATAAGCTTGGAAGAAAAATTTTTGCGGAAGAAATAGCATCAGGCTTGGTAAATTCTTTCAAGGATAATAATGAAAGTATAGTAATTGGTTTAAGCGGAAATTGGGGTTCTGGAAAATCAACACTTGTTAATTTTATAGTTCAGGAAATTGAAAAATTATCAAAATCTGAAGACCAAGAAGTTATTGTGGTAAGATTTAATCCTTGGATGTTTACTGGACAGAAAGAGCTACAGAATATTTTTTTAAAAGAGTTGTTAACAAAGTTTAGAGCTAAGACAGCTAAACTTAAGGATTTATCGGAGAAACTATCAGAATTTTTAGGTCACTTAACATGGTTGAAATATGTTCATCCAGGAACAGGTGAGGCTGTAAAAGATGTTAAAGAGTTTTTGGAAGGAGTTAACAAGGAACAAGATATTAATGAACTAAAACAAGATATTGACAAACTACTCATTGAATCAAAGATCAAGTTGTATATTACTATAGATGATATTGATAGACTGACTCCAACAGAAATTACAGATATTTTTCAACTTGTAAAATTGAACGGTAATTTTGCTAACACCATTTTTCTGCTTGCATACGATCAAAAAGTCGTAGCGCAGGCATTGACAAGGCAGTTTGGTGAAAATGGAAGTAAATACATTGATAAAATTGTACAGGTGGACTACATGATTCCAAATATTTCAAGAAATACAATTTCAAGAATATTTGGTGATACTCTTTTAAATTTATTTCCCGATGGTGATTTAAAAAATCTCCTTGAAGAAGAAATTGAATCGATAAAAGAGCAGGATTTTGTAAAGTATTTTTCATCATTAAGAGACGTTTATCGTTTCACAAATAGTTTGAAATTAAGATTGTCATCGGTGTACAAAGACCTTAATCTGTATGATTTTCTAAGGCTGGAAGCTATGAGGATTTTTGATTTTGATGCTTATGAATATATTTTAAAGTCAAAAGAAGAACTAATAGCTAAGAAAGAGGGAGCTAGTAATATGTTGGGCATAGAGCCTGCCGGAAAAAGATCACTCATTGAGCAGACTTCTTTTGAAAAAACGACACAAAACATTTTAATAGAGCTTTTCGACATTGGAGATTTTGGTTACTTTCAAAGCATGGACGAAGCTGGTTTGATTAAACATCGAAGATTAGCCAACAAACATTTTTTTGACAGATACTTTAACCTTCAATTGGGTGATTTTGATATTTCCGAAAGAATCTTTGATAAGTTTATTGATGATTCTTCGATTGATGAAAAAGAAGAAATTCTTCGACAAATGAATGAAAAGGACAATCTGGTAAAATTTCTTCGTTGGGTAGAGCTGAAATGCAATGATGTCGAAATCGGAAAGATTAAAGATATATTTTCTGCAGCGCTGAATGTTTGTGAGAAAGTTGAATATAAAAAATTCAGTATTTTTAGCTCTGGTTCTGACTTTGATTTCTTAATTAATTTCTGTCATAAACTTCTTGAAAAAGTCAATGGAATTGAAGAAAAAAGAGGTGTAATTTTGGAGAGGCTACGCTCTAAAAATGGCATCTTTTCGTTTGTAGATTACTATTTATCGGACACTTTGATGCTTGTAAAAATAAGAGGTGATGAAAACAAATCAACATACAATTATCTATGGAGTACTTTATACACTGGAAATAATGAAATTGATGAAGCATTTTTTGATGAAATTCTTCAATTACAAAAGGATTCAGTACTATCCCTCTTCACAAATCACTTTAATGGTACAACATTATTGAATGAAGATCAATTACTGATGATAGTGCCTTTAATGAACAATTACCATGCTGAGGAATTTAACGCAATGTTTCCAGAGCTAATAGATGACGACAAAAAACTTTTGAAATATATTTGGATGTCCGCTAAAAGATCATACAGAACTTCAGTAGAAGGAACCTTTTTTCAACTTTCTGAGTTACAATTCTTACCTGGACTAGATAAAGAGCTAGCAAAAGAAAGATTAATAAACACAGATAAGGATGATTTGGATGAGAGTGAGAAAAAAGTTTTGAATTTATATTTGAAAGCATATTCAGATGGCTTTATCCAAAATAAATACTATGATATTGAGGATGTGGATAAAATTATAGAGCTCTGATAAAGTGAACATTGCTCCAGAGCTGGAGCAATGTTTTTATTGTTCAATTACAATCATTTTAATTTAACTTAAAAATAACATCTATTTAATACCGTATTTCTACTGAATGATTAGAGCTTAGAATAGTATATTTTAACACCTTAAAAGTTTAAAGATAATTTCATCAATTATGGGAATCCTCAATATATCTTTAATAGTATTGATTACTTTTGAAAAATTCCATGAAATAAAGAGTATTGGATTTTAAAAATAATATTAAATAGTGATTCAGGATAAACATTATTGCTATAAAATTAAATCTTTCTTATGATTATATTTGTTAATCGACCTACAAATAGATTTTGGCAAAACCTTGATATACTGTTGCAATTATTCTATTTGACAGAATATTAAAAAATAGCTACGAAAATCTAGTTTTCTTGTTATCGAAAACCTAATATTTACGGGAGGAATAGCTTAGGATGCCCAGAAAAAAATAAAGCTAAACGCCTAATTATTTTACAATAATACTACCATGAAACTATGAAAATTAAATTATTAAAAGCATTTAATGGAGACGCAATCCTAATTACTTTCAAAGAAAAAGAAAAAGTAAGAAACATCTTAATTGACGGAGGAATGGCTGCAACTTATGTTCAGAAAGGAAAGAATGGTAAGCTGCAATATGGAGAACTAAAAGAAACCTTTGACAAAATCAGAGAGAATAACGAAAAAATTGACCTACTTATACTTACCCACGTTGACGATGACCATATTGGAGGTGTATTGAAATGGTTTGAAAAAGATAAAGAGGCAGATAAAATAATTGGAAAGGTTTGGTTTAACTCAGGAAAACTTATTTCAGAATACTTTGATGAACAAGAAATAGCTGATAATTTATTACAAATAGAAGCAGAAAGTATTCTAACTAGTATAGGACAAGGAGTTAAGTTTGAGGATTATATTGAAGAAAAAGAAATTTGGGATAGAAAAATTTTTATAGCATTACAATATTTTGAACATTTTGGTATTAAGTTTAAAATTTTGTCGCCTAGTCCTGATAAACTAAAACTTTTACTTGGTAAATGGGAAAAAGAAAAGCCAGAATCATTAGATACTTCAGTAGATAAGAATGATTACGAACTTACACTAACAGATCATATTAAGAAAGACAAATTCAAAGAAGATCAAGCTGTCCATAATGGTAGTTCTATTGCTTTCATAATGACATTTGACAAAAAGAATTTTGTTTTCTTAGCAGATTCACATCCAACAGTAGTCGCAAATTCACTGAAAACATTTGGATATTCCAAAGAAAAGCCATTAAATGCAGAATTGGTAAAAATTTCTCATCATGGTAGTAAAGCGAATAGTAGTGTAGAGCTACTGGAACTCATCAAAACGAATAAATATTTAATAAGCACTAATGGGGATAAACATACACATCCAGACAAACAGTTTCTTGCAAGACTAGCATCTGTAAATGATAACTGTGAAGTGTATTTTAATTATCCAGAAAAAATCGAAGAAATTTTCTCAGCGCAAGATTATCTTGATTTCCCAAACTTCAAACCTACAAGTAAAGAGAATAACGAATTTACTTTTAAATAATGTCAAGAATCGATTTATTATCAAAATTTACTGTGAAAGTTGAAGGTGGAAGCGGATGCTTATTTCAACCAATGAATGATGAATATAGCTATGTTCTAACGGCTAAACACGTTATTATAAATAATAACACCCCATCAATAAATCAACAAATTGTAGAAGAAGACGGATCTTTGAAAAATGTACCATTAGAAATTATTGGAAGCGCTTTTCTACACTCAGATCCTAATAAAGATGCTGCAATTATTAAAATTAAAAAAACAGATACAATAGAAATATTGCTTCGGGATGATATATTATCTGAAAATAAAGATGGATATTTTTTATGTGGACATCCTAATTCTAGAAGAAATCAAGATGATAGTTTTAGACTTGATGAAATCACGATACTACAAACTAAGCAAGACAATTATCGGGAATCAAAAAGCAAACAGCCAATAATCTACAGTGAAGTAGCTGGTCAATCAGGAGGTGGTATTTTGAAAGTAGAAGATACATGCATCTTGCTGGGAGGTATTCAGTCAAAAATGGCGGCAGAAGATGGAAAAGAAACTTTAGGCCGATTAGTGTTTATGCCCTTAGCATTTTATGATGAGATTATAGCTGAAAATGAAGACGAACTCTGCAAATTATTTCCACCGTATATCGGATCTTTTGAGAGGTTGCTGAATGATATTTTTCTTTTACCCAATCTTGAATACAAAAAAAACATAATTCAAAAAGAGTTAAAAAATATCTCAAAAGATCTTTGTGAAGACTTTTCCCCAAACTCTATTTTGGAAATATTTAAAGATGAGTTTCTTGTTAATGGCACGGATAAAACGATAAGTATTCATAAGAAACTTTGGTCGTCCTTTCTTGAATTATTGACTTACAATCAACTTCATTCTGATAAAAAGTTAAAACTTGAGGATTTGAAAGAACTTCACAAAAAAAGAAAGTTATTTATTATTGACACAAATAGTTGGACGAAGAAAATAAATGAAATCTATAGTTCTAACTTATCAGATATTGAGATTGGTGGCTCTATCGTTGTATGTGCCACTAATGAGAATAATCCTCCACGAATTGAATATTCCAAAGAGGAACTAAAATTATTAATACCAGATATTAGTAACCCAATAGATCCAAAAAACATCAGTAATACAGTGAAGAATCCTTTCGAAGATTTAAAGTTGGTAAATATCTTTAAATTTCAAGATTCGATTATAAAAAATATTCTTAAATATCAAGAAATGACTGTGTTGAATTCAAGAGAAACAATAAAAGCAAATACCCATGGAGTCCTATAAAGAACTAAAATTCGAAGAGCTTTCAAAAAAACTTAAGAAAGACTTCCCAATCAAAGAATTAGTGTTTGGAGAATTTCTGTATGGTGGCGTAATCCCATTAGTATTTGTATGCTTTGAAACAATGGATGATTTGAACAAAAATTGGAAAGATTTTAATGGTCAAATTACCACAGATTTTGTAATTAATTTAAAGGAAGAATATTCCAGATGGAATTTTTACGTTTTCTATTTGTCTACGGATGTGGTTTCAAAATCATTGAAATACGAAATTGAAAATAATAAATTCAGCAGTAGGAAAATAGTGATTGAGAATAGTAATTCTATTACTATGAAATTAATTGAGCAGGTAATTTCCGAACATATAACAAACAATAATATTGAGATTTATGTTGAGAATAAGAATTCATCAAATTTCAAAAAGAATGACTCAATTGCCGCAATTTTAGATAATATGAGTTTAGGCAAAAAAAATGATGATGATTTGCAAACAACATTAGATTTAATTGAAAAAAAATATAGCGATGAAATTTAAGAAAGTTGAAATACAGGCATTCCGAGCTTACGATACAGCCAAAGATGGGACATTTGACTTTACCCGTCAAGAGGATGGAAAGAGTGCCGATTTTATATCCTTATACGCACCAAATGGATTCGGAAAAACTTCGTTTTATGATGCTGTTGAATATGGTATTACAAATAATATTGATGGTTTTTATTACCCACTGCACGCCACGCTGACTGTAGCGGGAATCGAAATCTTTTCTATTCGGAGCTAAAACATCAATATCTTCGATATTCCTGTTTTGATTGCCATTAAACAGATACTGATTAGGATTCTCAATACTGATAAAGGTTTTCAGTCCACGGATCAAATGTTCCGACAAAGGAACATACCGGTCTTTGCTCCCTTTACCCTGAACAACATGTAACATCTTCCGGTCAAAATCCAGATGCTGAAGTTCGATATTCCTTACTTCCATACACCGCAGTCCACAGCCGTAAATAAGTCCGATGAGCAGTTTATGTTTCAGGAGTTCGGCGGATTGAAGCATACGCCAGATCTCTTCCCGACTCAGGATGACAGGAAGCTTTTTCACTTGTGGAATAGCGGGAAGATGCAGAAAACTATAAGGCAGGCCTTCCGTTTTCAATAAAAAGCGAAGTCCGTAAACGGTGTGTTTAAAGTAAGTTTGGGAAGGAGTTTTGGAGCGTTGCTGCAGTTCAAAAAGATAATCTTTGACCTGTTCGGGATCCAACTCGGTAGGCAGGGTTTTAAAATGCAGTGCCACGGCTGTCACATGGCGGGAATAATTGTCGAACGTTCTGGGGCTCCTGCCCAAGATCGAAATATTCCTTTCGAAGCGTTGCAGCAGTTCGGCAAAACCACTAACTTCGCTCGAGGCACGGTTCAGAATTTTGTTTACCCTTAACTCCTCCGGAGATTTTTTTTGTAGCCATTTTATAGATTTTTTTTTGTTTAACCAAAGTTAATAAAACAGCGAAGGGAAAAGCTACCGGAGGTTTAGTTCAACAAGGATTTTGCAATAGTGGGGCGAAACTGCAAAGTTCAACGGCAGTTCTTCGGTTCAAATTTTGTTCAAAATTGAAGATTTGTGCTTCGAATGCCCCACCATCGCAAAGGAGCCCCGAAACGTTCTAGATCAAATAAAGTCTCAAAAAACGATTCAATACTTTTTGAATATTAAGATTTATTCTTACATTGTTCGATAAATAATAAAAATATTGTATGAAGTTAAAATGCACTAACAGCGGTTTAATTTACGTCAAACAGACAATTATTGTTAGTATTAAAAGACCAAATTCTTTAGAAGGTGCAAAAGTATTAGGAAAGCCAGTTTTAATAAACGTTTGCAATGTTGTTTTTTTAAGTCACAATAATGATGGAAAAGTTACTTTCTTCATGCAAAATGGTTTTGAAATATCACTTAATATATTTTTCTCGGAAGCTGAGCAGATTTTGAATAGCGCAATGCAAGGCAAAGAAGATGAAATAAATTGATAATAAAAATTAGAAGTAATTGCTTTTAAAACTCCTGTAACACTCAATGAATATCAGAAAACGATATTTTTTTCTTAAAAACTGTAGTAATCATAACTTCTCTTCTGCAAAATCTAAAATATTTATAATTGCTTTTTCAATTTTTTTTCTTCCATCATCAGATTTTGTATCTATTCCGCAGAAATGACTTCCATTTGTAGATGCACATAAACTAAGATGGTAAATTCCCGCTTCTAATACAGCGATAATCGCTCTGTATTCTTCAGATTTTTGATGTGATTTTAAAAATAAAGCTTCTCTGGATTTTTCTTTCTGTTCAAAAAGCTTTTTTATTTCTGTTCGATTTTCTGATAGTTGCCAGAGAATAAGTTTTTGAAGTTCCTTATTTTTTCTTAAATCGTTGTATTGACTAAGTAAAGCCAATTTTAGCAACTCATTTCCATGAACTTTCATATCTACATTGGCTGTTTCTTCATCAGCAGTATTCCAGTAATCTTTTGATTTAAGGTATTCATCAATAAGTTTATCCGTACTTCCAAAATATTCATAAATAAGTTTTTTGTCATAACCGGCAACTGCTGCGATTTTACTAACCATCAATCCTGAATACCCTTTTGTTTTCAAAATTTTTCCGACTGCATCTAATAGCCTTTGTTTCGTCTTTCCCTTATCCCTAATTGGTCCCTGAACAATTTTTCTCATTGTATTTGAATTTATTGTGAATGCTAAAAGCAGATTACTTTATTTTTATTTTACTGAAACGATAGCAATAATTTAAATACCCAATAGTTTTATAATTTATAAATAAAGGGTTAAAACAATTCGAGTTTTAACCCTTCTATGTAAAATTTGTGTAAAGGAGTATAAAACGATTCCCTATACAAATATAAAATTTTTAATGAACCGCTGATACATGATACGATAGCAAATTAATTAATTATTGTCAGTGCTGGGGGAATGTCTTTTTAGGTGTTTTACCCAATCTATCTACATTTTAATGATTAATTAATACTAACATCTATATAGTTTATAGCAATTATTTTTAGCAAAAGATTTTACCATTCTCAATTTTTACAGCATCATTAGTTTGCATTTTTTTAATAGTCCTGATTACTGTTTCTACTCTCAATCCTGTCAGATTGGCTATCTGCTGACGTGTTAAAGGAACTTGAAAGGAAAAGGGTTTTTTGCAATTATTATCTCGTTTAAGGATGTTTAATATTGCTTGAATTTTGTTAATTGGGTCTGCCGCTGCAAGATTAAGCATCATAAAGTACTTATCATACAGACAAGATGAAAAGTATTTCAAAAACATAGAAGAAAGATGATCGTTATCTTCTAACAACTTATAAAAGTCATTTTTCCGAAGCTTTAAAATACTACATTGAGTAATAGCAATACCTGTTACATTGTAAGGCTTAGTATTAAAAAGGAATGATTCTGCAAAACATTCTCCCGTTGTCATAATATTTTGAATGAACTCTTTACCATCATCAAATAAATTTTGCAATCCAACAGTTCCGGTAAAAACCTGAAAATAAAAATTAGGATCTGAACCTTCGGAAAAGATAGTTTCACCTGATTGAAAATCTGAAAAATCTGCTCCGTATTTTAATAAAAGATCTTCACTGATTATCATAACTAAAAAATTAAAGTTTAAATATGGTATTATTAGTTTGTGGTCGAGTCCAAAAACTAAACCATTTTTGCAGTGAATATGATAAAAAATTTTTATTATTACATTTATAAAGTCAATAAAAATATTTTACTTAATAACCATAAATAATCTCAAAAAACGATTCAATACTTTTTGAATATTAAGATTTATTCTTACATTGTTCGATAAATAATAAAAATATTGTATGAAGTTAAAATGCACTAACAGCGGTTTAATTTACGTCAAACAGACAATTATTGTTAGTATTAAAAGACCAAATTCTTTAGAAGGTGCAAAAGTATTAGGAAAGCCAGTTTTAATAAACGTTTGCAATGTTGTTTTTTTAAGTCACAATAATGATGGAAAAGTTACTTTCTTCATGCAAAATGGTTTTGAAATATCACTTAATATATTTTTCTCGGAAGCTGAGCAGATTTTGAATAGCGCAATGCAAGGCAAAGAAGATGAAATAAATTGATAATAAAAATTAGAAGTAATTGCTTTTAAAACTCCTGTAACACTCAATGAATATCAGAAAACGATGAGAAAAATGATTTGTAAAATTTCGTAAATTTGAATAATGCCTGAAATTTTAAACAATACTATCCATGATTGAAACTTATGAAAATTATATTAACCGTTTTTTTACTTGTTACAGCGATATGTTCCGCTCAAAGTTTGAAATTTGAGAATTCAGAATTTGAAAAAATAGTATTAGCAAAATATCCTGAAATTGACTCAAACAAAAACAATCGTATTGAACAAAATGAAGCTGAAAGTCTGGAAAAACTAAGTTTAATGGAAACAAACTTAACAAATGCAAATGACGTACGGTATTTCAGAAATTTGACCTATTTATCACTTACAATCAACAATATTGAAGAATTTATAATTAAGGATTTTTTTAAATTAGAGAAATTATATATCGCAAGAAATAAGTTGAATAAACTTGAAATTAATAATCTACCATTATTAAATGAATTCGCTTGTGGTTTAAATCAATTAACAACAGTTAAAATTAAAAACTGTCCTAATATTTTATCTTTAAATATGATGGATAATCAAATAAAAAAAATTGACTTAAGTCCATTTAAAGAATTAAAATATTTGACTATTGATAGTAATAAATTAGAAAGTCTTGACTTATCTAATAATCTCGAATTGATACAAATTACTATTGACGATAATAACATAAAAACACTTGATATAACGAAAAATAAAAATCTTAAAATGAATATACTATATATTGATGATGATGTCAAGATTATAGGAACACCAGAACAATTATCTGGCTATAAATCAGCAGCAAAAGTTGGACCTCCACCTCTAAGTAAATAAAAACTGCACGCATTAAGATATTTTCAAAATCCAAGTTGAACGGCGTAGATTGAGCATTTGTGCAAAATTCAACTTTCGTTCTTCGCTTCCGCTTTACTTCTAAAAATTCCGGCCTTCTGAAATAAACGAAATTTTAATACATAATACTAAGTCTCAAAAAAAACGATCTAATATTATCACAATGCGTAAAGTTGTATGCTATGCTAAAAGACTGAAATTGATAAAACATATAGATTAATGAGCGAAGCTGTTTACTTTACAAGATGATAAAATTGAACTATTAAAATAATCTCAAAAAACGATCAAAAAAATACTTAATTTCTGATTATTTAAAACAAAATATTCGGTTTAACATGTCCTGAAGCTCCCTTAGCAAGAAAAACAACTTTCCGGTTTAATGATTTTGCCTTTTCCAATGCTTTAATTGCTTTCTGACGTTCGATTTCTTTTGTAATACCAGATGTGTTCTCTAAGTTATTCGAATTTTTCATATTTAATGGGATGTTTAAATGACTTACTGTATTATAGCATAAAGCAGACCATTAATAAAAATTATGACGGTTTTGTAGAATAATATTATCTTATATAGTATCTACCTGAGTAAATACACATTTTAGAATATTTAAGAAATAATTAGTATAATATTGCAATCTCAAAAAAGGATATCTTTAGAATAGGCAATCTAACATCATTTTTGCTGATATATTTTTGATAATGTGAGTATGGATCTAAGTGGAAAGTTTTTATATTTTTGTAACGGTCAGTCAGCTGAAAAGTATAATCTATTTTATTGTAGACAGGTATGAAACTTCCCGAAGAATTTGTAGATGAGTATGTAAAAGAAGTCCTGTACAACACTTCTTTGAGAAATCTCCAAAATGAAGAATGGAAACTCATCGAAGGTTTTGAAAATTATGCCATTTCAAACTATGGGCGGTTAAAGAGCAGAGAACGTTTTATTTCTCTTCCAACAGGACACGATTGGAAGCTGCCGGAGTTAATAATGAAACTAATTTTTGTGAAGCAATCAAATGCTTATCTTAAAAGCAATAGCTATAATGTTCATTGTACCTTATCCCTGGAAGGTAAAAAATATAGAAAATCAGTAGCCCGTCTGGTATATTATCATTTTATAGAAAGGTTTGATTTGAATGACCTGCGTATTACAATTATCTCAAAGGACGGTAACGGACTTCATGTTCATTCCTGTAATTTATTAAAGGTTTCAGCAAGCGAAAGAAGCTTAAGAATATTCACAGGTAATAGAGCAAGAAACCGCCATGTTATCTATCAGCAACCGGTTAATCAATACACAGTAGAAGGTAAATTGGTTTCTTCATTTGACAGTATTTATGAAGCTGCTAAACAAATAGGACAAAGTGCTGAATCTATGATGGATGTTATCCATAAAGAATTTTTGACAGCTGGTGGATTCCGTTGGTTTCTGCAATCCTATATTCCCGAGAAAGCAGATTTTACAGTGAGTGGCCAAGTTGATAGTAAACCTGATGTGTTTAATGTCTCTCTTTGGAAAAAACTGGGAAAACCAAGTGTTGATCATAAAAACCCTCCTGCATGTATGAATATGTCTTTACATGATATGCCGGATGAAGGATGGAAGCCTATTCCTGGTTTCGATGAAAGGTTCTTGATATCTGATAAAGGGAGGGTTAAAAGGACGGAGGGATGGACAGTAGCAGGTAGAAGAATCTTTCTAAAAGAACAAATCTTAGCCCAATTTGTACATACTGACGGAACTCATCAGTCTCTGTACACAATTTTGAACTATAACGGCAAAAAAAAAGCTATTACAATTGCCAAACTTTTATTTTACTGTTATGTAAAAGAATTTGATATATTTGGTCAAACCTTTCTTGTCATAAACAATAATTATCCGTTTTGGAACTTGGATCACAGCAAACTGTCGCTACACTCAATACATTCAGTGCTAAAAGGAAAAATATGAAATCACCTTTTCGCTTTAGGCGCAATGATAATATAAGTAATTGGTCTCAGAAAACGATTAGATCTGTGCCGTTTTAGGAGTGAAATAAAATTAATATGAGTAAAAGATTTTTGAGAGGTTTGATACTTAGTATAGAATATTTAGCTTTAATAGGCTCTATTATTCTTATAGTACACTCTATTAAGAATTCCAATTGGGAAGTTACAGCAGCTGCATTAGCGGTAATTGCAGCAATTATTGCAAATTTTAATTCTCAACGTATTTCCTGGAAACAGGAAGACGAGTACGAAGCTGATATTGAAATTAATTTTGATTTAAAAACAATTAGCAGAAAGGTATTGCTCGTAATTGAGAATACTGGCGGTAGTAGAGCTTATAAAGTGAATTTCACTATTACTCCGGAATTGAAAGTGATTAAAAATGAAATAATAAAAAATGGAAATCTAAATTTTATTGACAAAAAAGAAAGAATACAATATAATGTATCTGATACTGCTGATATGTTTACTCAAAATTTAAATGGTGAACGGCCAAAAGACTATACAGTTGAATACTCATTTTCGCAAACTGAAAACGGAAGATTGGTAAAAAAGCAGAAAACAATTTCTATGGAACAATATAGAATGACAACATCACCAGATTCAGATTTGGAAGACTTTTATATAAAAAATAGCAATATTTCAGACAAATTAGACAAATTGGAAAAAGCAATTTTACAAATTAGGAAATAATTAATTTATGAGTAGACATAATTTTATTATTAGCATTTTACAAAAACCTAAACGTCTATTTAAAATCTCAAAAAACGATAAATTACGCCAATAGATTGCATAGGAACAGTAAATTTTGAGAAATTGTGATTAACATAGTTAATATAAGCGGGAATCACTAATTTAAAAATGAATTATAGTAGTGGAAAATTTTATAAGTAAGAACCAAGAAGCATGGAGAAAAAATTTTAGAGTGAATTCTAAAATGAAATCTCTTAATAAAAAACTATTGGCTTTGTACGACATTATTCTTAAAAATGAAAGGACTGATAGCGATTATTGGTATTTCATTGGGGCTGATGAATTCATTAATTATTTTTCTTATTTAGATACAGATGATTTTCAGGAACTCATTTCTGATATTCCAAACTGGACTGAAGATCAAAAATGGATTTTAAGAGAATGCTTATCATACGGCGGCCTGAGATATGATAATCACAGAAAATCTAAAACTTTTGAGAATCAAAGTCTTCTTTTAACTTTTTTATTTTCGGTTACCAATGACGAGGATGTAAAAGCTTATATATTTGAAAATGCTGATATTATAAATGATGGTCAACCGAAACCTTACCATTTATTAATAATGATTAAAACCTGGGCAGATAAACATATTCCCCACACTCCTAATGAAATTCATTATCAAAATTTAGATGCTGCAATCAAAAAAGCTAGTTGTTAGAAATTGGTACGAGAACTGAATTAATTGCTCATATCAGATCAGCATTTGCTTGATCGAACTTATAATTGAAATTAGTAGGACAACTCGAATTATGATAATAATTAAATCTCACAAAAAGATTAAAATATTATATTAGCAGCATAATAGCTTTATGCAAGTTATATGAATCAGATTGACGCAATGCATTAATTTGAGAATTATCTATATAATGCCCAAACTCTCGCTAAAATATATGGACTGGACTTTCAATTCAATTTTGTTTGACAAATTAAACATTAACAAAGTTTACCAAAAAGATTTAAAAGACAATAATATTAATTGGCCAAATTTGGACTTCGAAAATTCTGAGTACGCGATACTTTGGCATTTAAAAACAACGGATAAAATTCTGAAACAAATTCCAAAATCAGAAAATCTTAAATTTCTACAATTAAATTGGGCAAATATTACTGACTTCAAAATCATTTCTGAAAGGTTTTCAAATCTCAAAAGACTGGAACTTCATTGTTGTATTAAATTATTGAATGATGATTGTATAGATTTGCTGAGTGAAAATTTAGAAATTTTACATATTCATACATCAAAAAAATTTCAATTCACTGATAATCTTTTAAAACTAAAAAACCTAAAGGTCTTGCGCCTAAATGATTGTGCACCAATAAAAAATCTGGATTTCTTAAAAAACTTTCCTAAACTTGAAGATTTTAGATTTGTAAATACAAATATTTTAGACGGAAATCTAAAATCAATCCTTGAACACCCAACAATTAAAAGTGTAGGGTTTCTGAACAAAAGACATTATAACATAAAAGATATTGAAATGGAAAAACTTCTGGTAGAAAAATTTAGAAAATAAAAAGTACTGCAAATCCATGTGTAAATAAAAATCTCAAAAAACGATAACTAATTGCTGTAGTAATAATAGTGAAGTTTCCATACATAAATGTTTTATCTTTAAAGAGAAATCTAATCTTAGGAACTGAAAAACACATTCTATGAAACTTTGGAAAAATTACTATCAGATGTAAAATTAAAAATTTGATATGGACTACGAAGAATTCGCTGATGAAAAGTGTCAGTCATTAATGCAGATCCAGGAAGAATTTAGGGAGAAATTCGGAATAGATCGGTATGAACTCTGGCA
>NZ_FUZE01000001.1 GCF_900168205.1 Chryseobacterium balustinum | reverse complement strand
GACACCACAGTAACAAGCTGGATAGGATTTAATTATTTAGCTTTTATCGTTATTGCTGTTAGGAAATTTAAAAAAAGAAAGTCGAGATGACTTCATAATTTAGAAAACCCTCTTTTTGGAAAAAAGGAGGATGAAAAATACGTATGGACATTATTTAAGAAGGTGAATAAGAACTGGAAACAAGTTTCAGGAAATATAAAATACGGTGAAAAAGTGCCTTATACTTTTGGTGAAAAAGTGACAGGCATTCCATTTAAAATTGAAGTTCATATAGAAAGGAAAAACTTGTTTAATAAAAATGAAAAAGTTCTCGCAGCAACCTTAATTGTAACTCCAAGAACAAAAAATGAATCTACTATTGGAAGAGTAATTTTATTAAACAAAGAAAAAGCAAATGTTAACACAGCAAAATTTAACGAAAGCTTAACTGCAGAGGCAAGAACTTCGAATCTCGTAGGAAAAGAAATAATTTTCTATCTTTGGGAAGAAGGCGCAACAGAAGATAAAAAATATCAGAAACCTAAAACTGCACAGGTAGACAAATATGGAATCGCAAGAGTAAAGTTCACTCTTTCCGACTATGCCACACCACAAACATTGATGAGCTTTTTTACAGGTGATGATAATGTGACAAAAAAGTTTTTTGTAACCGCATCTTATCAACTCAAAGAGGTCACTAATAAAACACCGGTTACTGTTACTGAACAACAACAACAACAACAACAACAACAACAACAACAACAAGCCGAAACAAAAAAGAAGCAAAGCGGACCGATTGAGAAACTTACTGAGATTGTTCTTATAGGAGTGGTGAAAACGGCTGAGCTTTTTGGTGATAAAACGAAAACACCAACGAGTATAGGTAAAGCGGCAACAGAAACGAAAGAGGATGGAAAATGCCCGAGATGTGAAAAAGTTACTCTTGGCGAACTTCAGAAAATATTTACAGGGGTTAAAAATTCTAGTGATTTAGAAGAGATTGTAACATTTTTCAATAAAGGAGCAAAATATTTCGGAATCAATACTTGTTTAAAGAAAGCTCATTTTTTTGCACAAGTTCTTAAAGAAACTGGAAATACTTTAACAATTAAAAGTCCAGAGAGCATGAATTATTCTACAGATGCTCTTAAGAATGGCTATTGGTATAGTAAAGGTGCAAATTGGGTTAAAGGTGATATAAGAAATAAAAAAGGTGGATATTATGCAAATGGTAGTAAAAAAAGTTCTTGTAATTTATCTTATTTTAGAAGTCATCCTGATATTGCGGAAAAATATGGTCGAAAAGATTTGAATAAATATGGAGATAAAGGAGTTCAAGTTGCATATGAAGATATGCTTGCTAATTATGCTTATTCTGATAAATATGGCAATGGAAATGTAGAATCGGGTGATGGTAGTAAATATAGGGGTAAAGGACTTATTCAATTAACTTGGAAGGAAAATTATGAAAAAGTAAATAATGAAATCAAACCTTTCGATCCAAGTGTAGATATTGTTTCTTCTCCAAATAAAATTCTTACAGATAAAAAATATGCTGTTTATAGTGCAATGGGTTTTTGGAAGTGGAAAAAGATTAGTGATGTTATAAAAAAAGACAAATCTCCCGACATCGTAGATAAAGTTACTTATCTTATTAACAAAGATGATGATACAGAATCTAAGAAAAAAAGGAAAGCTAATTTTCAAGATATTACAAGCAAAGTTTTCAGAATAGATGAATGTGAGCCTAGTGTTACTCAACCTGCAAAAGAATCATCGGGCAAATGGCATGACCCAGTTGATAATCCTCAAAGAACTAAATATAATTCTGCAGGAAACATTAAACCAGTTAGTGGAGCATATGGTGATGTTAGAAATGGTTACACAAAATATCATTCTGGTTTAGATCTATTTGCATTGCCATTTATTAAAGGTGAATCGGAAGGAACGCCGGTTTATGCATGTTTGGATGGTGAAGTTGTAGAATCAACTCCAGGAAATTCTGCAGGTCAAACAATTAGAATTAAAATTGAAAATGTAAAAGACTTACTTGAACAAGAAAAAAAGATAAATTATCAATTAGAATTTACAAGAGGAGAAGAAAAAGGTATTGATATAAAAGAAGACGACAACGTATATTTTATTTATATGCACTTGAGTAAAAGAGTAGTAAATAGTGGGAAAATTACTGCAGGTACTCTTATTGGATATTCTGGTGTTTCTGGTAGTATTGCAAACGATATTCCGAGTCCTCATTTACATTTAGAAATTGCAACTGTTCAAAATGCTTACGGAACAGGAAAAACAAAAAGAACTAATCCTGCTAGATTTATTAAGCTAAACTCATATAATACAAAAGATCAAGATGATGCCGTTAATTATAAATACGACCAAAATGGTACAAAAACCAAGTGGAATCCTCCCAAAAATGACCAAAGGAATTTATAACTTTCGTTTTATAATACTAATATTAGTTTGTTTTTTTTGTAAGGGACAAGAAAACAGTATACTAAATAAGCCATTTTCTTTGGAGAGTTATTCGGATAAAATCTCTAAAAATGAAACATTTATTATTTTAGAATCAAAAATACTTAAGAAAATTTTCAAAGAAAATTCTAAGTATTTTATTCAAAAAGGATGGCAAAAAATAGAACAAAGTAATAATACTATTACTGAATTAATTGCTAGTGATAAAGCTAATTTATTAAAAATAAAGCCTCACACGAATACACGATATTTATTTGTTGTTCAAAATGATATATTAAAAGATACTTTAAGAATAAAGAAAGAATTTGATTATTCAATTTGTCAATTAGATAAAGAAAACAAAAAACATGGATTAGCAATTGGTAAGTATAAAATAAATGATAGAAATGAATTTTTTGAAATTCATTATTTATATCAAATAAATAATAATGGAAAACTTGAAATAATTAAATTGGATACAAATATTTTTGATTGTCCAGCACCAAGTGATTATGTAAAAGACGAAGAACCAGATTCATATAAATTTGGAATTGTTGGAGGTAAAAAGTTTACTAGATACTGGTTTGAAAATCATTAATCATAAATGAAATACGTATAACATTAATAAATAATAAAAAAATAAATGAGGTATATAGTAATTATAATTTTAGGATTATTTAGCCTTTGGAGTTGCAAGCAACATTCGAATAATACAATAAATGAGAATAAAGAACCACAGTCAAAAACAGCGAACGTAAATCAGATTGTATTTAAAAAACCTGTTTCTGATACAATAATTACCAAAGAAAAAACCATTAAAGAATGGACTTTTAATAAAGAAAAAATTTATCTTTTCTCTTCCGATGAATCAGATGAATTTTACAATTATGGGTATCTTAAAATTGGAAGTATTAATTCTGATAAGTTTGTTAGAATTCCTAAAGAAGATTCTCCTTATACAGGTCTTGAGAAAATGGTAATTAAACATCCTTTTTTTACTATTGAACAATCTTATAGACAGGGAGATTATACAAATTATGAATATATTACATTTAAAAAAGAAGATCAATTTATTTATTTGTATAAGTATGCTGTTGATTATACTAATATTCATAATCTTGAAGATGATGTTGAGGGACTCCGTCTCGACCAAAAAGCAATTGGAAAAGTTAAAATGGAAACTGTTACACCTGAATTTTTAGATTCATTAAGAAGTGGAAAATAAATTTTGAAGTTACTATTTTTAATAACACTGGAATACCGAAATCTTATTGGGCAAGGGTAAACGAAAAAGGAATTGCTGAGGTGTACGTCTTCAAACCAACTTAGACATTGTTTTAAGTATTATATGTTTAATTTTTATCTATTATTATAATCGACCATTAAATTATGATACTTTAAATAGTTTATTATATAGAAAAATTAAAAGTAAAAAAATTAAATCAGTTGTTATTCGTAAAAGTACTGATTATGATAATCACGGAGCTACATATGTCGTGTTTGAAAGAGATAGTTTACCTACTCATACAGGATGGGATGAAAAAATAGAAATTGGAGATTCTATTATAAAATCAAAGGGTTCTTTGAAGATTATAATTAAGAACAGTAAAAAAATAGATACTTTAGACTACGAAAAGTATGAAGAAGAAATATTAACAACTAATTTTTAAAATAGAATTCCGGATTTGGTGGAGCTTTTTCAGGGGGAGGATCTTCTAGTTCTGCAAGATTTTTTGGAGTAGATAATACGAAAAGTCAAGAATGGGGACAATATGATGGTGGGTATTCTATCTACCTTGAGAGTTTCATATGGATTATCAAAACCTACTTTTGGAGCTGCATTTTCCAGAACAAACACTAAGTTTTTAAACCATAAAATAATTAGAATATGTCAAAAAGGAACAAAAATCTAATAATAATTCTAATTATTATCGGTGTGGTAATTTTATATAATTTTATTTTTTCTTCCAAAAATCGTAATAACAGAAGTTTTTTAGATGAAATGAGAAATCGAGAAATAAAATCAATAGTTTATAAAAAAACAATTGATTTTGAAAATCATGGTATACCATATATCGTGTATGGAAAAAAAGATAGTATAATCATATATAGAGATTGGGAAAACAAGATAGAAATACAAGATTCAATACTAAAACCCAAAGGATCTTTAGAGCTTTTAATTAAAAATCCAAATAAAGTTGAGAGACTTAATTATGAGGATCAAGATTTAAAATTGCCATCACCATAAAATAAAGTCCCGCTACGCAAAGTCTCCTGACTTTGAGCTAATAATTCAAATAAAGCCTCGCAAAATGTGAGGCTTTTGTGTTAAAAAGCATTCTATTTTTGTATATAGCTTTCCTCCACTTCTATAACGACAATAAAAACATCAATCCCCGCTGTGCAAAGTCTCCCGACTTTTGAGCATATAAAAATAAACCCAGCTCAATTGCAGTGGGTTTTGTATTAAAAAAAAACCATTTTGTATATGGAAACAAAAACTTTATAAGATTATCAACACAACCATAAAAATATCCAACACAACAAAAAAGCCAGTCTCTTATACAAATTTAAACACCTATAACAGCTAATTCCCTCATACTTTTCATACCTTTACCCTCACAATTTTTCTTACATTTTGGCAAATCTCTACAAGAAAGAAAGTCCGTTTCAGGTTTTTATATCGTTCAAAAAATATTTGGATGTGTTGGAGCATATTCGGTACAATGATCGTTTAGAGTATCGCGCCAATTATGCAGAATCTTTGATTGAGAAAACCAAAAATTTCAAAGAATTAAGAGACGGTTTTCAGGATCTTTCGGTGTTTGAAAAGCACAAAGACCTCATCAGACTTTTATTGGCAGACCTCTTCCCTACCGGTTTAACGAGAAATGAAATTAAAGCCGCAGGAATTCCGCTTACCAATCTTACGTTCAATTATACCGAAAGATTTCAGAATATTTTAAATGACGCAGGAAAAGATTTTGAAATCGAGTTCAGAGACATCAGTGATGACGAATATTACGTCTTTTGCTGTTGCCTGATTTTGCAGACTTACCTTAAAAAAGATATTAAAGTTACCATCCCATTTTATTACGACATTCCCGATAAACAGGGAATTATGAAGCATTATAAAATCACGGTCAATTCAGATTTCAGCGATGTTTATCCTGCTGAAGGAACCAAAATTCCGCCGGATGATATTTTAGATATCCTGCTTGAAAATTTAGATGATGTACAGCTTTGGAAAAAACACTTCCAACCGGAATCGTGGATTTTAAACGGATTCAGCATTATTTCTCTCATCGACTGTACTTCAGAAGTAGCATTATCTGATTTGAAGTCGAGCATGATTAAAATTGACTTGGAAAATCCGTCACCTGATGAAAATTTAAAAGAAATATTTAAATCCTATTTTGATGTTGCCGAGCTCAATTTTGGTTTGATGCTCTTTAATACTAAAAACAAAAGGCTCGAAAAGCTACCTATTTATGAGAATGTTTTCACCAATTATCTTCTCGATTTTTGGATCAATACCTTTGACGAAGAGGTAAGGAAAACTGCTTTTGAAAACATTAGTTACAACTCAAAGCCTGTCGTAGTTTCTAACGTCGACAAGCTTGATGATGAGATTAAAAAACTCCCTTCTTTCAGTATTTTAAAAGATAATAACATCAATAGCTTCATGGTCATTCCGATTATGAAAGACAATGAGCTATTAGCAATGATGGAGTTTACTTCGCCTATAGCCAATAGTTTGAATGGCTTAAAACTCAAAAAACTCGAGTTTGTTGCCGATATGATTATTTTCTCACTCAGCAGATTTTCGTATGAAAGAAATAATCAGATTGAAGCGATCATTCAGCGTGAATATACAACGATTCATGACAGCGTCATCTGGAAATTCAGGAATGAAGCAGAGCGTTACTTCAATGCTTATTTAGCAAAAAAAATATATACTTTAAAAGAGATTTCATTTAAAAATCTCACTCCTTTGTTTAGTTTTTCAGACATTCGTGCTTCATCAGACAAGCGTTTTAATCTGATGCTGGAAGATCTCAATCAGCAAATAGACGGACTTCAGGGAGGTATGACAACACTGAATTCCTCAGAATCTGAAAAGTATTCCTTGGCATTGGATGTTTTTGAAAATGAATTGAATAATGAAATAAAAGCAGATACAGAACAACGCTTCCAAAGACTTTTACGGGAAGAAATCCATCCTTACCTGCAGGGTCAGCTTGAGGTGAAAAGTGATGAAAACATTAAAGATAAAATCAAAGGTTACTTTAGTCAGGTTTTTACGCAGAATGATCTTTTTTATGCCAACAGAAAAAATCTAGATGATTCTATTACGCTTCTCAACCGTAAACTGGCCGATATTTTAGACCAAAAACAGGTGGCCGCACAGGAAATTTTCCCGCATTATTTCGAAAGGTTTAAGTCGGATGGTGTTGAGCACAATCTTTACATCGGTCCAAGTATTGCTCCAGAACTACCCTATTCTTCGAAAATCGTTAATGAATTAAGATATTGGCAGCTGGAAACACTTTGTGCAATGGAACATGAGTTTCGTTTATTCAAAAAAGATCTTCCGGTTCCGCTCGATATTGCTTCTTTGATTTTTGTATATAATGAAAAAATAGATATCCGTTTCCGAATGGATGAAAAACGTTTTGATGTAGACGGTGCATTTAATTCTAATTTTGAGATCATCAAAAAAAGATTGGAAAAAGCCCATATCAAAGATTCTACCGAAAGAATTACCTGCCCCGGAAAAATTACCATTGTATATTTCGGATTGGAAAATCAACGTGAATATCTACAATACATCAATAAACTTCAGAAACAAAATATTTTAAAATCTGATGTTGAACTTTTAAGAGTTGAAGATCTACAGGGAATTACAGGGTTGCTTGCCATGAGAGTTTCTTTAGCGTAAACTAATCTACAAAATAGGAATCAGGCTTTTTTAGTTCTCCTTGCGGAATTTCTGCCTGCTCAAAAATAGAAAATTCAATCGTTCTGCAAATACTGTTTAGCGCCAAATCATTTTCTTCCTCACCAAAAGGTTCCGCGATTTCCTGAATAATTGCGTCTAAAGCAATAAAAGTATAGCTGATCAGCAAAACAATCAACGGCATCATCCAATCTAAGCTGTCGAGTAATCCGAAAGGCAACCAAAAACAGTATAAATAAACGGTACGATGAAGCAAAACACTGTAAGCAAATGGAAGCGGCGTATTGTAAATCCTCTCACAACCTCCGGAAATATTAGAAAACTGATTTAATTGATGATTCATAGAAGTCAAAACAATCGTATCTATATTTCCTTTTTTATTTTGCGCATTCAGCCAATCTGAAATAAAGCCCAAAACAATATTAGGAATAAATTTTTTACCCTGTATCTGACGAAACTGCTCTTCAGAAAGTAAATGTTGAATAGGTTTTGTTTCCGATTTATCTCTTAATTGATAGTTTAAAGACCAACAAAATGCAGAAATAAGCTTTACAATTTCCTGTTTTTCTTCTTTTGAAACATTAGGTATAAAAGATAAGATTTGTCTTGTTAAAGATCGGGTTTCAATGACCAGCAGTCCCCAAAGTTTTCTCCCTTCCCAAAAACGGTCATAACTTGCGGTATTGCAAAAGCCCATGAAAATGGCTAAAGCCAAACCTATCAATGTAAAAACAGTAGGATTGAGCTTAACTTTGTAATCATAAATTTTTCCGTTAAAATAATATACCGCTACAGAGAAAATGGTAATGATGAAAAGTTGGGTAATTATTTTCTTTAGTACAGAACCTCTCCATATAAATAACATTTTCAGCCAGTGGGTTCGCTGTCTTACAATCATGTTTTGTGAAGTTTTAATTAAAGCGAAAGAAAAGCGTACGCAAAAGACAGTACAGAAATCACAATTCCTGCCATAAAAATTTTATAAGTAATAGAAAGCAACTTATATTTTCTGTCTAAAACTTTCCCAAGATAATAAAGATCTTTCACCATAGAATCGTAGATATAATCTCTGTCTTTGATGAGATCATGCATAGAATTCAGATAATGATTAAATTCCATTTGATGGAAATTACCGAAAAACAAAAGGTTTACTTTACGGTCTTTAATATCCTGATCGGTAAAAGTTGTCTTCGTCACATTTGGTTTTGTAGAAAGAATGGCGAAGATAATGGTCAATACACTCGATATCAACAAGAAAAAAGTTGGAATGATAAGATGGGTGTTTTTAGGTGCATCTAATTTTGGAACCAATACAGACAAACATACCGAAATAATAATTGCATTCACTGAAAGTAAAATATTCGCCTTGCTGTCTGCAATATCACTCAGTCTTGTATGATTATTTAAGGTAACTCTGAAAAGCGTATCTACACTTCTATCAGATTTCTGATCTTTTTTTTCTGAATTTTCTTTTTTGGGTTTCTCCTCTTTGTCCATTTTATCCATCTTCTTTTCCAATTTTTTTACATTTTTCAATTTGAGTGGCTCCCAGTTTTCTTTGGCATAATCTGTAAAATATTTATGCTTATTTTTAAGAAAATCTACATTCATCTCATTCCATTCATCATTAGAAAAACACATTCCTCCTGTCAGTTCCCATTCTTTACGCAAAGCTTCTGCAGAATCATTGTAAAACGGACTTGCAAAATGACTGAAGTCTGCATCTTTCATAATTTCCTCTAAAAAACCCTGAGGTTGATGGTATTTTTCAGTAGAAAGAATCAATTTAGAAACTTCTTCAATATATTCATCCGAAAAATTATCTTTTCTAAGAAAATCTTTCATAATGGCAGAACTTCTTGCTTCATGACCTTCAGCATTACAGTCTGTAAAACCAACATCATGAAACCACAACGCAAGCAGTACTTTTTCTCTGTCAATTTCAGACAAATTGGTATGTTTTATGATTTCATCTGCTTTCTGAACGGCGTATGTGGTATGGATAAAATTATGATAAAAGTAAACTGAAGATAGTTTATCTTTGAATAAGTTTTCAACATAATTTTTAGCTTTGTCTAAGATGCTCATCACAGAATTTTTCTTAATGTAAATGTATGAATTTATCCTTTAAATCTTATTTAAAAAAAATATCACCGGCAGGAAAAACTGTTCTGCTTTCGGGACTTCTTTTGTCTTGTGCTACCTACAACGTAAAAAAGGGTAAAAACTTACGTGAGGTATCGCAATCTGAATCAAAAATAGATAGTGATTTTCAGGTTTTCTTGGTGGGCGATGCCGGAAATTCAGAAGAAATTCAGGCGCAGCAAACGTTGAACTTTCTTAAAAATAAGATAGATTCTGCCAACAGCAATTCGATGCTTATATTTTTAGGCGACAACATTTATCCTCTCGGAATGCCGAAAGAAAGTGACAAAGACTATCCTCTGGCAAAAGAAAAAATGGAAAACCAACTCGCAATTACCAAAAATTTCAAAGGTAAAACGCTGGTTATTCCCGGAAATCATGATTGGTATCACGGTTTAGATGGTCTAAAAGCTCAGGAAGATTTCGTGAAAACATATCTGAATGATAAAAAATCTTTTTTGCCTAAAAATTCATGTCCGATTGATGATATTAATTTAACCAAAGACATCAAACTTATCATTATCGATTCTGAATGGGCTTTAGTTAATTGGGACAAATATCCCGGAATCAATAAAGGTTGTGATATTAAAACCAGAGACGATTTTTATACCGAATTCAAAGATTTAATTACAAAAAATCAGGATAAAAGAATTATTGTTGCGTTACATCATCCGGTAATCAGTTCAGGCGTTCATGCCGGATTTAATTCCGCAAAATCTCATCTTTCAGCTTTTAATGGAAAAGTTCCTATTCCTGGAGTTGCCACTGTGCTTACAACATTGAGAAGTTCTTCCGGAGCAAGCATGGAAGACATCAACAACAGACATTATGCAGATTTTGCCAACAGACTAAAAAGTATTGTTCAAGATAAAGAAAATGTGATTTTCGTATCGGGACACGATCATAATCTGCAGTATCATGCAGACAACAATATCAGACAAATCATCAGTGGAGCCGGTTCAAAAACAGATCCTGCTACGATTGTCAACAAAACCGATTTTTCTTACGGCGGAAGTGGCTTTGCTGTTTTAAATCTCAGAAAAGATTTGAGTTCGGATGTAGAATATTTTTCAACAAAAAATAATGAGCTTAAAAAACTAACTCAGATTTCAGTAATTCCTCAGCCTCAGGTATTTGAAAATAATTTCCCAAGCTCGCTTCCTGCAAAATACACAACCACTGTTTACGCTGATAAACTGACTAAAAAAGGGAAAATTTACCGTTGGCTTTGGGGAGATCATTACCGAAAATATTATGCACTTCCGATCGAAGCAAAAACAAAAGATCTTTCGGATATGAATCCCGGTTATTCTCCTTTTAGAGAAGGCGGCGGAAACCAGTCGAACAGTCTTCGGCTGAAAACCAATGACGGACAGGAATTTGTAATGCGCGGAATCAAAAAAAGTGCGGTTCGTTTTCTCAATGCACAAGCTTTTAAGAAAAACGATTTCGGAAACGAATTAAACAATACTTTCCCTGAAAGATTCTTACTCGATTTTTACACGACCAATCATCCTTTCACTGGATTTGCAGTCAATAATATGATCGATAAGCTGGATATTTTTCACAGCAATCCAGAATTATATTACATCCCAAAACAAAAATCTTTGGGTCGCTACAACAAAAATTATGGTGACGAATTATACATGATTGAAGAGCGTTTTTCTTCCGATCCTAAAACTTTGCAGTCGCTTGATAATGCTTCAGATATTGTTTCTACGTCAGATGTTTTGAAAAATATGCGGAAGGACAGTAAATATTCCGTCGAGCAGGATTTATACATCAGAGCAAGAATTTTTGATATGCTGATTGGAGATTGGGACAGACATGAAGATCAATGGAAATGGGCAGAATATAAAACAGGAAATAAGGTTATTTACAAACCGATCCCTAGAGACAGAGATCAGGCTTTCAGTACTTATGATGGCGCTGCATTTACTTTTATTATGAACATCCCGATGATTCGTCACATGAAATCTTTTAAAGATGAAATAAAAAATGTACGTTGGGTCAATATGGAACCTTATCCATTAGATTTAATTTTCCTGAAAGGTTCTACCGAACAGAACTGGAGCGAGCAGGCAAAATACATCCAGACACACCTTACAGATGCAGATATTGATGTTGCTTTTAAAAATCTTCCGAAAGAAGTTCAGGATGAAACGATTGCCGATATACAGAGAAAACTGAAACTCAGAAAAGACAAAATAGAATCTTCTGCAGTTGAATACTATCACATTCTTCAGGAAAAAGTTCCGTTGGTAGGTACTCTCAGCCCAGACAAGTTTGTCATTGTAAAAAATGGAAACTCAGTTGATGTAAAGCAATACAAAATTAATAAAGATAAAACCGAAGAATTGGTTTTTGAAAAAACTTACGACGGAAAAAAGACCAAAGAACTTTGGGTTTACGGATTGGATGATGACGATATTTACGAAGTTTCAGGTGATGGAAAATCAAAGACAAATATTAGATTAATTGGAGGTTATAACCACGATGTTTATAATGTATCCAACGGAAGAAACGTAAAGATTTATGATTTTAAATCTCAGAAAAACACTTACGAAACAAAAGGAGCCACAAAACATATAACCGATGATTATGATGTCAACACCTACAACTGGAAACATCCTAAATATAATTTCTTTGCGGGCTATCCAATGGCAAATTACAATCCTGATGACGGAGTTATTTTGGGACTTGTAGCTAATTTCACGGTCAATAATTTCATTCGTGACCGTTTTACTCAAAAACATAGTTTCAGTGCTAATTTATACACCGCAACAGGAGGATTTAATTTAGGATATAAAGGCGTCTTTAAAAAAGCAATTTTCGGTTGGGATGCAGGAATTGATGCTACACACACCACTCCACATTTTGCAAGAACATTTTTTGGATTTGGAAACGAAACGCAATACGACAAAGATGCTGTTGACAAAGATTACAATCGTGTAAGAATCTCACAGAGCAAATTTGCGCCTTCGATTTCAAAAACAAGCTGGCTCAATCTGAAACATCAGTTCCAGTTGACTTTTGAAAACTCTAAACTACAGAAAAATGATGACCGTTTTGCTGTAGTTTCACCAGATGTAAGACCTGAAGTTTTCGACCATCAACAGTTTGGAGGCGCCAACTATACTTTTAGTTTTAAAAACTTTGATAATAATGCCTTCCCTACTTTAGGGTTAGAATTAATTTTAAATGCAGGCTGGAAAGCTAATTTACAAGAACTTGAAAGAAATTTTGCAAGTTTTCAGGGAAGCATGAGCCTTTTCCACAGAATTGATAAGAAAGGTAAATTTGTTTTTGCTAACTCTACCAATGCCATGGTCATCAGCAATAATAATTTTGAATTTTATCAGGCGGCCGCGATTGGTGGAAACAACGGAATGCGCGCCTACAGAAACGAAAGATTTGCCGGAAAATCATATCTTATCAACAATGCAGAAGTTCGTTGGGATTTTGGAAGAGTAAAAAACAATATCGTGCCTGTCAATATGGGAATTTTAGTAGGATATGACGTAGGAAGAGTGTGGATGGATAGAGAACAATCAAACAAATGGCATCAGGGAGTCGGTGGTGGTTTTTGGATGAATATGCTGGAGTCTTTCTCTGCAAGAATCGATTACTTTACAGGTGAAGATGGTGGAAGAATTTCCGGTGGTGTAGGTTTGAGTTTCTAAAGACGCTTTTTTCTAAATTCTAAAAAATAAATCATAAAAAATCCGCAGAGAATTTCTGCGGATCTTATTTTATAAAGGATGGTATAGTAATACTTGTCCGTTTGAATCGTATTGATAGGTCCAATTGGCACTTTCTTTTCCTGGAGGAAGTTGAACATTACCATTAAGTGGATTCGGTAAGTATTGAATGATTGATTCTATTGCTCTAAAGTTATTGGCAGACAAGCTTTTTTCGTATAAATTATCATTAATCAAAAACATTTTTTTGAATGGGTTTTTAGCATTATCAAAGTCAGAATAATTAGTTATTTTCAATCTATTATTCACTCCATAAGTTTTTTCTAATTTTTCACTTTTTATCAGATTTTTATTTGAATCAAAAAAATACGTGGTATAAATTTCCTTATTTCCATTATAAAAGTTTTCGTAAACAGCTATAGTATTTGCTTCATACATATATGTTTTTGTTATCTCTAATTGTTCTCCAATGTCCACATAATATTGATAATATTCTGATTTTTTAGGCCTACTATTCTCCATCGTATAAACTGTTTTCGTATATGGAGATTCTGAATCTTTAACTTCTACTTGATTATTATTGTATGATAAAGAAATAAATGAGTCAGGATAAAAAATATCAGGCGAAGATAACGTTCCTCCGTTTACTAATTTACCCGTCATTTTTGTTAGATTTCCGTTTTGATAATTAAAAGTATAATACCACGATGGATAAAGTAATGCTAATTTAGGAAACTCCATATAATTCACAAATGCTTTATTTGGTTCTAAATCTTGTAAAACTTGTTGATTTTCAAGAATATCATCCGAATTTGCGCACGAAATTATTCCTAAAATGAATAAAAAATAAAAAAATTTTTTCATGGTTAATTTTAAGAGTACAAAAATAGTTTTTATTTAAAAACTACAAAGTAAATTTATATACATTCCCACCTTCTTTTTTGTCCTTTTCATCGGCAATCAGCAAGGTTTTATCATCAACAAAAACGACAGCTTCTTTTTGTGAATTATGGTTTAAAGGCATTTTCTGAATTTTAGCTGAGTTAAAATCATTTGCCGTAAATCCTGAAAGTACATGAATGTTTTTATGCGTTAAAAGCACAATTTCATTTTTAGAATTAATTGCAGCCGATGTAATGGCAGCATCATTGTAACCTCCTTCAAGCTTTAGTTTTCCAATTAATTTTGCTTCAAAATCACCTTCTTTATTCGGGATCTGGAAAACTAAGAAAGTTCCGTCAAAACCTTTGCTTCTGTTCTTTGTAAACAAATAAAAACTTCCGTCTTTTTCTACAAATGCCTCGCAATCGTACAGTAAATTAGATTTTTTAGGAGGAAATTCAGTCTGTCCTTCATAATGGAATTTAGTCGTCTGAATGACCTTTGTCGATTTCTGAGAATCACTTTTCAGATCTAATTTTAAGATGGAAAGATTTTGTCTGTCGTTTTCATTATTCCCAAAATCGCCAATGTAAATATTTCCGGCAGCATCTTTTGTAATGTCTTCCCAGTCAGTATTTTCAGCATTTTCTACAAGCACGTCATTAACCAATTCTCCTTGTCGGTTGAGTCCGTACACTACATTTTTATTTCCTGCATCTTCAATCGCCCAAATGATTTTCTGGTCTTGTGAAAGAGCAATTCCTGAAACTTCTTTCAGCTTTTTGGGAAGTGAAAATTCTGTTTTTAAATCTTCCTGCGATTTTGTTACCGAATCCTGAGCTTTCGGATTGCAGCTCATTAGCATAAAAGCAAATACAACGAGAATACGCATAATTTTATTTTTTTAATTTTTTAAACTGAAAGAAAGAGTACCTGATATTTTTCTCCAATTGATTAATCATTTGTTGGTGATGGAGAAAAAATCCTGCAGCCAATCCCATTAAACTTCCAATAATAGTGTCGAGTAATCTTGCCTCCATTAAGTTTTCAACCTCATGATGAACAGTACTTCCCACTTCTATTAAAAGTAAAGTGAGCGGTGTAATAAATACAACGGCAAAACCATAATTCCTTACAATCATTAATTCTACAACGAACTGTAAAACTACAATAATTCCTATCATGACAATTTTTTCGGGGTCAAAAAGCAGGATCAGCCATGCTAAACCCAAACCAATGAAAGTTCCGAAGATACGGTGCATATTTCTTTGTCGGACATGTTCGAAATTTCTGCCCTGAATAATCGCTACTGTTGAAATTGAAATCCAATATGTATTTTGAAATTTTAAAAGATGACCGACAATTAAAGTCAGCATCATAATTACGCCTATGATTGTACTTTCAACAAATTTCGTATATCTTTTTTTCTTAAAAACTCTTCGGGGAACATTTACCACTTCACTTTTTTCAACAAAAACAGAATAAAGAAAAGCCAATGAACACGACAAAATAGCGCCCATTGTTACCAAACCAACTCTTATAGGAATCATTTCCAAATCAAACTGATAGGTACTTGCCATCGCCGCCAACATAATAAAGAAAAAATTTCCCGGTGGCGGAATTTTAAAATAAGAAGTAATAAAATGTGACAGAAAAGAAACAATCCCGAAAGATAATGCCGCTGTATAAATATTAAAACTAAAAAATAGGCTGATGGTAAACGAAAATATGATGCCGAAAGCACAAACCGCCAAATGAATCATTCGCTGACTGATTGGTGCTGTGGTAAAATACAATATCGTTAACGCTCCCAAACTCGAAAGACTTCCGTAATTTGGCTTTCCTGAAAACCAGCCTAACAAAAGCGGAATACCAATGCACAATGCAGCCAAAAACGGGAAATGCCATTTTCGCTCGGTTTTCTTCATTTCAATAAGATATTGAAACCGGTTTCTTACAGGATGATCGACTTTCATTTATTCAAAACGTTTTGCTTTTTCCCAGAGAACATCCATTTCTTCCAAAGTTATATCAGCTAATTTTAAATTTGCCTCAGTTGCAAACTGTTCCATTTTCTGAAATCTTGAAATAAATTTCAGATTAGTTCTTTCTAAAGCCGAGTCAGGATTTAAACCTGAAATTCTTGCATAATTGATTAAAGAGAAAAATACGTCGCCCAATTCCTGCTCTTTTTTTTCTGAATCGGTTTCTGCATGAAACTCATTGATTTCTTCATCCACTTTTTTCCAGGCATCTTCAGCATCATGAAATTCAAAGCCAATTCCTTTTACTTTATCCTGAATTCTATAGGCTTTTACCATACTTGGTAATCCTTTAGGAACACCACCCAAAATAGATTTGTTACCTTCTTTCAGTTTTAGTTTTTCCCAATTCTGTTTTACTTCTTCTTCATCTTTCACTTCTACATCTCCATAAATATGAGGATGACGGAAAATGAGTTTTTCATTTAATGAATTGATAACATCAGCAATATCAAAGCTTTCTTTTTCTGAACCTATTTTAGCATAAAAAACCAGATGCAGAAGCACATCGCCAAGTTCTTTTTTAATTTCGGTAAGATCTTCCTGCAAAAGCGCATCCGAAAGTTCGTATGTTTCTTCTAACGTCAAATGACGAAGCGTCTGAAGTGTCTGTTTCTGATCCCACGGACATTTTTCACGAAGGTCATCCATAATATCTAAAAGTCTTCCGAAAGCTTCGAGTTTTTCTTGTCTGGTATTCATAAGTTGTTAATAGTTGATGGTTTTTAGTTGCTAGTTGATGGACGAAAATTCAAAAAATAAAAATATAGTACTAAATGTTACAAAAATTTAGCTGATATTAAAAATTACGATACAGCAAATTTACGGATTAATGTTCTTTTGTTTTTAAAGAAATGTTGGACAATAGCAAAGTCGCAAAGTTTTATATTGATAAGGCGTAAGAAAATCTAAGATTTTCAGTAAACTTTATAAACTGAACTATTAAATTTTATCTCTGATAAAATCCTTGCGCCTTAAAAATCAATGTTTATAAATTAAACTTTGCGCCTTTGCGATTGTCCAACTTTAAACCCAATAATTAGAATATGTACATTCATCAAGCGAAACACCAAAATATTTGCAACCAATATTTAAAAACAAAAAAAACCTCATCATTGCTGACAAGGTTTTATATAAATTAAGATAAACTAAATTATCCCATTTTTCTGTGTGTACTTTTCGTAGCTGCTTTAGCTCCTGTACTTGCTTTTACTTTTGGAGTTGCAGGTTTGTCTGCTTTTGGAGCCGCTTTTTTCGGAGCCGCTTTGTCTGCAGTGATATCACCTTCAGCGCTTTCACCTTCTACAGTTTCCGGTTCTGCTTTTACAAAACTTTCTGGAGTGATGTATCCCGCTTTGTGAAGGATATTGTACCATTGAGCCAATTTCTTAATATCAGAATTGTAAACTCTTTCTGTATCGTAGTTTGGAAGAGATGCAACCATAAATTCAGCCAATTCAGCTTCTGAAGATTTATGATTGATCGTTTCTTTGTAATCGTAGTTTTTAGCAATATTTTCAAAAACCTCAAACAAAGGAACTTCTTTATCAAAAGTAAACATTGCGATATTATCTAACAAGCTTACCTGGCTTGAATTACCGATGCTCACTTTCTTTTTGGTAGTAACTTCTTCAATGATGAATCCGTTTTTCAACTGCGATACCAATTTGTAAAGACCTGGTTTCCCAGAGATTGAAATTATTTTTTCTAACAGCATAATTTTATTTTTTTAATTTCAGTAAAAGCTATAACGCTTTTTATAATAATATATTTCTTAGTTTAAATTATTTTGGAAATCTCATTTTGTAGCCAATAGATACTTCTCCTTGAGTAATTTTTGTAAGTTTTCCTTTTACCAGCTTTTTCTTCAGCGGGCTTAAATGATCGGTAAAAAGGGTACCTTCAATATGATCATATTCGTGCTGAATTACGCGGGCTCTAATATCGGAAAAAGTTTCGGTATGCTTCACAAAATTTTCGTCATAATATTCGATTAAGATTGTGCTTTTTCTTTTCACATCTTCTCTCACATCAGGAATAGAAAGACAGCCTTCGTTAAACTTCCATTCTTCGCCAGATTCTTCAAGAATTTGAGCATTGATGAAAACTTTTTTAAAATCTTTCAACTCTTCAGCAATATCTTCGTAATCTTCATCTTCCGCCAAAGGCGTAACATCTACAATAAACATTCTTATATCTAAACCAATCTGAGGTGCCGCCAAACCAATACCGTTTGCCTCGTACATCGTTTCAAACATATTATCGATCAGTTGTTGCAGATCCGGATAATTTTTATCTATATCTTTTCCTGTTTTTCTCAATACAGGATCTCCAAAAGCTCTTATTGGTAAAATCATCTTGTTCTTTGTTCTAAAAAATTCTGCAATATGATGGTTGCACTTACTTTATCTATTAATCCTTTTTGTTGTCTTTGTTTTTTGCTTTTCCCACTTTGCGAAATAAAAAACGAAGCCATTTTTGAGGTAAACCTTTCATCAAAACGATGAACTTCAATCTGCGGAAATTCTTTTTTAAAGTTTTCTATAAACCCTAAAATATCGGTTTCCACTTCTGAAGCATTTCCCTTCAAGTCTGTTGGCAGACCTACTACAACTTCTTCCACACGGTTTTCAACGACGTATTTTTTCAAAAAATCCATCAGAAAACGTGTTTCCACAGTATCAAGACCACTTGCGATAATCTTCATATCATCGGTTGCTGCAACGCCACAACGTGCTTTTCCGTAGTCTATAGCAATGATCTGTCCCATAAGTCTGCAAATTTAAGAAATTTTACTCATTATATTCCTAACACAGTTTTTTTTATAAATCATGTTTTTTATCCGTTAATTTTTGTTTAATTTTATCTTATCCAAACTCAAGACTATGAAGCAACTCATCCTCGTAAGACATGCAAAAAGTGACTGGCCTGAAGAAACTAGCGACTTCGACAGACCTTTGGCAGACAAAGGTTTGCTAGATGCCCTGAAAATGTCTAAATTTTTGAAAAATAACAGTATCGGTATTGATTATTTCGTTTCAAGCCCTGCAGTAAGAGCTTTATCAACCTGTAAAATTTTTAATCAAACCTATAATCTAACTTTTGGAACCGACGAAAAACTTTACAATCCTTCTGAAAGTAATTTTGAATCTGTTATTTATGATTTAAATGACGATTTGAATTCTGTTGCGTTTTTCTCCCATAACAATGGCATTTCCAATTTTGCAAATTCTATTTCTGAGGATATTTTTCATTTTCCGACTTGCGGTGTTGCAGGCTTTCAAATTGATTGCGATTCTTGGTCGCAATTTGATGGAGCCAATAAAAAGCTTCTTTTCTTTTATGAGCCCGGGAAAATTTAATTCGTTTATAAATCTAATTTATTTACCTCTTCTCATCTTTCTTTTTTCATGTCAAAAGAAAGAATTATCTTATTTTGAAAAGATTGCATTTAATGACGAAGCATTAAAAAATCCTACACAAGAAGAATGGAGATACAATAAAAAAGAAAGTTTTCAGACATTTCAAGACTTTCAAAAATTAAAAAAGATAAAACCGGAAGAAGGAAAGAACATAATTTACCTTCAGCCCATCGGTGAATTTAATATCCTGCAGAAAAAACAAATTGAGTTAACGAAACAATATTTAGCCAAATACTTTCAGTTGGAAACTAAGATCTTGCCCACTTTATCTAATACTATTTTTCCAAAATCGGCCAAAAGAATTAGAAGCAATAATCAAGAACAAATTTTGGCGACTTATCTATTAGACAGTATTTTAATAAAGAAAAAACCTAAAGATGCCGTTGTTTTAATGGGAATTACGGAAAAAGACCTTTTTCCAAGTCCTGAATGGAATTATGTTTTCGGGCTTGCTTCCTACGAAAATGGAGTTGGTGTAACTTCGATGTTCAGATTTTACGATGGAAATTTAACAGAATCAAACTTTAATAAAAGCCTTGAAAGATTACTGAAAATAAGTTCGCACGAAATTGGTCATATGTTTGGAATAAGCCATTGCCTGAATGCAAATTGCGTAATGGATGGAACCAATAATCTTACCGAGACAGATTCTCATTTTGCAAGAGCCTGCTCTCTTTGCCAACAAAAGTTGAATTCAAGTTTAAAATATGATAATCAAAAACGTTTGACTGAGTTAAGAGATTTTTTCGAAAAGCAAAATCTTAATAGTGAATTTTTAAGAGCAGAAACTGATTTTAAAATTTTAAAATAGTTTTTATCCTGCTCCCATCTTTTATTCTAAAACTGGATGGGAACCCAAAATTATTGAGTTTATTTTATATTTATTTTTTAAAAACTGATTAATAACAACATTTTTATTTTGTTATTTCTCTTTCTTTAAATGCAACCGAATGCGCATTTTTCCTTTGTGGATAAAACAATTAAATTTGTCTAAATTTTATTTATTCTAAATAAAACAAAGCTTAAAACTCTATTATTATGTACAGACAAATTTATTTACTGTTTGCTTTCTTTTTATTATTGGGAAGCAATGTTTATTCTCAAGCTTCAATAAGCGTATTCCAAGACAATTTAACAACTCCCAATCCTATGATCACAGATGGTAATGACTTGTATATTGGTTATTATTATTCAGACAAAGTTGTGAAATTTGATCTTACCAATCCAAATACTTCTCCAGTTGATATAGCAACGGGAGTAAACAGACCTTATGGATTAGCGATAAAAGATAATCAACTTTATATTTCAGAATTCGGAGGTAACAAAATTTCTAAAATTGACCTTTCAAACACAGGTATTGCTCCTGAAACTGTAATATCAAACATAGACAGTCCTATTGGTCTTGAGTTTATTGGAAACGAACTGTACGTAGCCCTTGAAGGGGAAAACAGAGTCATCAAAATAGATGTCACCCAAGCTTCTCCTCTACCAACAACAGTTACCAATGCTTCAAGTCCTTTTGAAATTGAGCTTGTTGGCGATCAACTTTATATTTCCGAGAGATTTGAAGGAAAAATTGTAAGATTTGACATGAACAACAGTTCTGCGACCAGTGAAGTTGTCGCTCAAGGATTAAGCTATCCTTCAGGTCTTGCCTCACATGGAAAACAATTATATGTTGCAGAAGCTGGAGCTTCAAAAATTTCAAAGATCAGTACTTCAGTTACAAATCCTACGGTTTCTGACGCAGTAACATCAAGCCTGTTAAGTTACCCTTCTGGATTGTTAATGCATAATAACATGATGTATATTACAGATTTCTTTGCCAACGCAGTATATAAAGTCGACTTAGCAACTTTATCTGTTTCAGAATTAAATGCAACGGGTAGTAAAAGTTTGAAAGTTTATCCAAATCCTGCAACTGACAAACTAAATGTTTACAATTCAAACTCAAAAGAATACAAAATATTTGATATGACGGGCAGAGTAGTAAATTCAGGTATATTAGAAAGAAACTCCATCAACGTAAACCATCTTTCTTCAGGAAATTACATTCTGAAAACAGGAGAAACTACTACGAAATTCATAAAAAAATAATTGAATTAAAAATAAAAGAGGCTGTTTTTCGCAGCCTCTTTGTAATATTTCTATGTTGATTATTTCCTTTTCAAATCAAGATCATCAAAATCAAAACTAAAATCTGTAATATCTGAAATCGCTTTCATTTTTGCAGATTCTGCTTTTCCGTTTTCATCATAACTAAAAATAAGATAAGCATCGGCATCATAGCTTCTGTCGTCCCATTTGATGATAAAAGTATTGTTTGAAAAAGGAAGCAATTCACCTTTTAATCTTGGGGAATTTTTACAAGAAATTCTGTAAGTATTTCCCTGTTGAGCAATTTCTACATCACCAAACCATTGGTCATTGTATTTTCCTACAAACTGCTCAGCTTTAGGCTGAAGATTTTTATCTTTTTTGAAAGCATCAGACTTTGCAAAAGCTTCTTTCTTTTGTTTATTGTATTCAGCTTCTACTTTCTGCATTCTGTCACCGTAGGTTTTCAGCCAATTTCTATCGGCAATTCCTAAATAAGAATCTTTCACCGTATTGGTAATTGTGTTGAAAGCTGCTCCAGACTGTTGATTCGTTAAAACCACAATTCCTAATTTCATATCCGGGATTAAAGTGAACTGAGTTACTGTTCCAATCAATCCACCGGTATGTTGTACTTGTTTATGACCTTTCACATCACTTAAAAACCAGCCTAAACCGTATCCGTAAAAACTTGTATCGTAAGGATTTTTCATTGCCACTCTATCAGGAATCTGTAAACTCCAAAGCTGTTGAATATTTTTATCTGTAACTAATTTTTTGCCGTCTTTCGTTGTGAATCCATTTAAAAGAAATTCTGCCCAAATCGTCATATCTTTAATATTACTCATAATCCCACCTGCGGCATTTCCCGTTTCATTCCAATCATGAGGAACTGCAATTGCTTTTCCATCAACCGGAGCATGCGCATCAATTTTATTAGCAACTGCTTTTGCTCTGTTGTAACTTCCGAAGCTTGAATTCATTCCTACCGGCTTCATAATTCTTTGCTCGATAAAATCTGCCCAACTTAACCCTGAAATTCTGGTAATAACTTCTCCGGCAACAATAAACATGATGTTATTGTAATCTAAAGTCGTTCTGAAAGGATTTTCGGGCTTTAAATATCTTACATTATGCACAATATCATTCACCGTAAGATTTCCACCTTCTGGAAAAAACATCAAATCTCCCTGTCCCAAACCTAATCCAGCTCTGTGCGTAATCAAATCCTTAATCGTTACATTTTGAGAAACATACGGGTCATACATTTGAAATTCAGGAATATATTTTGAAACTTTATCGTCCCAGTTCAGTTTTCCTTCATCAGCTAAAATTGCCAAAGCAACACAAGTGAAAGCTTTAGAATTAGAAGCAATACCCACCAAAGTTGTGTCATCCATTGGTTGTTTCGTTGTTAACGAACGTACTCCAAAACCTTTTGAGTAAATCATTTTACCGTCTTTGATAACACCAACAGACATTCCGGGAACATCAAAAGTTTTTAAAGTATTCTGAATGAGTTCGTCCAATTTTTTCTCTTCAACCTGTGCAAAAGAGATGAAAGAAACTAAAAGAAAGAATAAAGATAAGTTATGCTTCATTATTTTTAAATTTTCCCAAATTTAATCAATTCAGTATAATTAAATTCTCATTTCATCAATACTTAAAATTTAATAAAAATAAATTGCTACTATAAAAAAACTGATTATAACAATTAGCATTTTTATATTTGCAAAAAATAAACATTAAAATGATTATAAAAAAATTATTGACGTTCTCATTATTAGTACTGAGCTTTAATTTTTATTTTACTCAGGAAGTCGAGATTAAAGATGACAAAGTTTTGCTTGACGGAAAACAGATCTTGAAAGCAGAAAAAATCAATATGGTTGAATATTCATTTTACAATTTGAAAAGTGACGATGAAATATTGCTTTACAGGCAGATGAATAATGAAACATCAAGATATCAAGATGATGATTATTATGTACTGAATTTTCTGACCGAAAAAGTAAAAGTAGAATCTAATGATTTTTATAAAATTGCAAGTTTTATGAATTCTAAAAAGTCTATGGAAAAACTTATAAAATGGCTTTTGAAAGAAAGAGTACTTACAAATGATGGAGAAATAAATCCTGATTGTCTTGCAATTTTCAAAGAAAAATACGATCAAAACATTACTGAAAGAACAATAAGATAAATGACCAAAATACTTCTCCTCTCAGATTCTCATTCCTATATTGATGACCGAATTTTAGATTATGCAAAACAAGCTGATGAAATCTGGCACTGCGGAGATTTTGGAAGCTTTGAAATTATCGAACAGCTTGAAAAAATTAAACCTTTAAAAGGGGTTTACGGAAATATCGACGGAACAAAAATCCGTTCTGAATTTCCTGAAGTAAATCGCTTTTTTTGTGAGAATGTAGAAGTTCTAATGATTCATATTGGTGGTTATCCCGGAAAATATACGCCTTTAGCTAAGAAAGAGATTTCAGAAAAAGCTCCAAAATTATTTATTTCAGGACATTCTCATATTTTAAAAGCAATGTATGATGACAAAAATAAATTGCTGCATCTGAATCCCGGAGCCTGCGGAAAACAAGGTTGGCATAAAATGAGAACGATGATGCAGTTTGTAATTGATGGAGAAGAAATAAAAGATTTGGCAGTGATTGAATTAGGACCAAAAGTTTAATTTTAAAACACAAATATCACGAATATTTTTCACTAATAACACTAGAAAATTGTGAAAATTCGTGCTAAAAATTTGTGCAGATTAGTGTTTAAAACATATGAAAATTGGCAATAAAGTTTCGGTGGTAGATGAAGATTTAAGCGGAGTGATTACTTCGGTGAATGGAAATATTGTGGTTTTTAAAGACGAATACGGTTTCACATACCAATATCCGAAAGAAAAACTGGTTCCGAAAGATGCTGAAATCTATGAAAATATTAAAATCATAAAAAAAGCAGAACCGAAAAAAATAATTTCTAAAAAGCATGATAAAAATCCTCTAATTCTAGATTTGCATTTTGAAAATCTTGTTAAAAACCCTTATGATTACGATAGTTTCGAAAGATTATTTCTTCAGAAAGAAAAATTAATTCAAACCATCAGTTTTTGCAGAAAAAATCATCTTAAAAGGCTCGAAATTGTACACGGAATTGGTGATGGCACTTTGCAACGCATGGTTTTTGACGTTCTTGAAAGTCAAACAGGTCTGGATTTTTACAATAAGGAAATACTTCATCATCAATCGGGTGCGGTAATGGTAGAATTTCACTAAATTTGCAACAATTGTAATATGAGCGTACTAAATTTACTTTTTACCAAAGACGGACTCGTCTACCAAATTATCAAAAACAAAAGTGTTTTGGAGGAAAAGTCTTATTTCGTAGATGAAGAATCTCCGAAGAATTTTATCGCAGGAAAGCTAGAAGATATCTTAATTAAACAAAGATATGATGAAGTTTCTGTGGTGTCTGCACTGAATCATTTCACATTAATGCCTGAGGGTTTTGAAAGTCACGATTCGGGATATGACCTCATTGCTTTTAATGCACCTGTAGATAAAGAAAATGAAGAACTGATGCTTTCTGTAAACAAAAAATTTAAGCTACAGTTTTACTATACCTTTCCCAGAGAATTTTATCAGAAAATAAAAGACCTTTCAATCCCTATAAAGTTTAATTTTTCGGGAGAAAAGTTTTTAAACTCAATTAATAATAAAAATAATAAAGAAATTCATATTAATCTTTATCACAATCAATGTGAGTTTTTTGCGATTTCGAATAAAAAAATAATTTTATACAACAATCTGGATGTCAATTCGGAAGTAGATTTTCTTTATTTTGTAATGTTTACCTTAAGTAAAATTGGTTTTGGAATCAACGACACCAATTTTTATGTATATGGCGAAACTACAGAAAACGAAACATTCATCTCTGAACTTCAGAAATTTGTAAAGAATCTGAAAGTTGTTTTTGATAATATCCCAAATAAGAATTTCATCCTTAATTAGGTTATAGGTTGCAGATTTTAAGATTTAGTTTCTACTGCTGCCTTTCACCTCTTATCTAAAACCTAAAAAAAATGTACAGAATAATTTCCGGTAAATGGAAAGCCAAAAAAATAGCCGCTCCCAAAAACTTTGATGTAAGACCAACCACCGATTTTGCTAAAGAAGCCCTTTTCAGCATTTTGGAAAACACTTACGATATGCAGTCGATTTCAGTTCTTGATCTTTTCGCAGGAATTGGGTCTATTACTTTTGAATTTGCGTCGAGAGGTTGTCAAGACGTGACTTCGGTAGAAATGAATCCTAAACATACTTCTTTTATCAACTCAACAGCATCAGAATTAGACATGAGCTTACAAGTGAGTACGCAACGTGGTGATGTTTTTGACTGGCTAAAAAAGTTTAGAAATAATAAATCTTACGAGATTGTTTTTGCAGATGCTCCGTTTGAAACCGAAGAAAAAAAATACCATGAATTGCTTTCTTTAGTTTTAAACAACAAATACCTAAAACCTAACGGAATTCTAATTGTAGAGCACCAAAGCAGATTAAACCTAGATCATCCGAATTATAAATTCACCAGAAAATACGGAAATGTAAGTTTTAGTTTTTACGAACCTAATCCGCAAGTTGAAACAGAAATCAACGATACTACAGAATAAACAAAAGGCTCGATTGAGTCTTTTTTATTTTTATAATAAAATATTCTATAAATTAAAATTTAATCAACTATTTCTTAATCAGTCATTACTTTTCAATGCTAGCAATTTAGTTTGCTCAACAATTTTTTATACTCTTCATTTTTTAAATAATTTGTAAAAGTAATTCTAAATCACTCCTTTCTCCACCAACAATGAAAAACAATAGAGTTTTAACTCAGAATTTATTAATGCTAAAAAAAAGTATTTCATTTTTACTACTGCTTATTTCAGCTTTTTTATATAGTCAACAGACTGATTTTGAGGTAAGGTTTGTAATTGAAAAAGGGAAGTTCATTTTTGACAAACAAGGATATTTAGAATATAAAAAAGAATCTGACCAAGTTGCGAAATCATTAAAGATGATCGACAGTTTAAAAAATGTTGGTAACAATGGCTATTCTTTCATAGATGACCGAATTTTGGAATATCCTATATTTGACAGTGCGACTATACGTTTTAAAAATAAATTAATTGAAAAAATAAAAGTAAACGCAAAAACTAAAGGTGGAGAAAACATTTTTTCGCTTGTAATTGATGAACAAGGTAAACCCGTAAAGTTGTATGCAAATAAATTACTCGATAAGAATATATTCAGACAAATAAGAAAAGTTGTATTCTCCAGAGAATTCAATAAATGGAAACCTGCAAAATTTTATGGGGTAAAAGTTAAATATATTTTCAAATTTAAAATTATTACAGATAATGATTTTAATAAATATAATATGAAAAATTCTTGGGCGATGCCTCAAGATAGTAATCTAACTGATTTTTAAAATCTAATAAGTTAAATTTCACTTGGCTTTCCTACGTTCGAGTTTTACATGTAAATAAATAGCTGAAAATAACGTTAATACGAATACAAAAAAAAAGACTCAAATTGAGTCCTTTTTGTTATAATACTTTCAGTTCTAAGTCTATTGTTTTACCAAAGAATTTTTTAGATATCTTTTCAAAATTTTTGGTAATATCAGAAAGGTAAAATTTATAATTCGGCTTCGGATTATTATCATTCAAAAGATGATATTTATCTAAAATAATCGTCAAATGATTCGCTACAATATTCGGTGAATCTATTACACGAACGCGGTTTCCGTAATATTGTTTGATTTCGTCAATCAAAAGAGGATAATGGGTACAACCTAAAATCAGTGTTTCAATATTTTTCAATTTGGCATTACTCAGATAATTATAAATGATAGAATGTGTAATCGGATGGTTTTTAAAACCTTCTTCAATCGCAGGAACCAAAAGCGGAGTCGCCAATTCATCCACTTTAATAAACTTATTATGCTTACGGATGCTTTTCTTGTACAAACCAGAATTTACCGTCGCTTTGGTTGCAATAACCCCTACATTATTATGAAGTTCATACGCCACTTTTTCAGCAACAGGATTAATAACATCAATTACAGGAACTTTTCCTGCAACTGAATTCATCACCTCCTTCAATGCATTTGCTGTAGCCGTATTACAGGCAATTACAATGGCTTTACAGTTTTGCTCTAAAAGGAAATTAGAAATTTTCGTAGAATATTCTATAATCGCTTCTTTAGACTTTTCACCGTAAGGAAGGTGCTTTGTGTCCCCAAAATAAATAATATCTTCATTTGGAAGAAGTCTTTTTATTTCTTTAGCAACCGTTAAACCTCCCACTCCACTATCAAAAATCCCGATAGGCTGCTTTGGCGAAAGATGCGAATAGTTTTGTTTTTTAGTTTTCAAACGATGCGAAATTTAATACAAAAATACTTAAAGATTTTAAATTTTTGATTTTAGATTTTAGATTTTTAAACCTGAAACAAATCAGAAGCGATTCCGTCTGCCATAAACCAATGTTTTTCAGGAATTTTAAGGTGTTTATTTTCAATTTTCAAAATACCTTCTTCTATTTTATATTGAATCTCTTTATTAAATTTGTCTAAAATATTTTCAGAAAATTTTTGATTTAAACTATCTAAATCTATCCCCCAAATCGTTCTTAAACCGATCATAATCATTTCATTAAACTGATCTTGCTGTGAAAGAATTTCGGTTTCTTTGGCTAAAATATTTGAATTTAATTTTTTGATGTATTGTTGATTGTTGGCAACATTCCAACTTCTTACATCATTTCCGTTGTAAGAATGTGCGGAAGGACCAATCCCCAAATATTCCTGATATTTCCAATACGCAGAATTGTGTCTTGAATAAAACCCTTCTTTTGCAAAATTGGATACTTCATAATGATCAAAACCATGATCTTTTAGAAAATCGATCATGTAATAAAACTCCCGGTTCTGCTCTTCTTCTTTGGGTTTTAAAACTTTCCCTTTCGAAACCCAATTTTCTAAAGTCGTTTTCGGCTCTACCGTTAAAGCATAAGACGAAATATGTGGAATTTCAAGCGCAATGGTTTTATTTAAATTCTCCTTCCAGATCTCCAGATTGGAAGTTGGTGAACCGTAAATTAAATCAATACTTAAATTTTCAAATCCGAAATCCTGCGCTCTTTTAATTGAACCTTCTGCTTCGGATGCATTATGCGCACGATTCATCAGTTTCAAATCTTCATCAAAAAAACTCTGTGTTCCGATAGAAAGCCGATTAACCGGAGAACTTGACAATCCTTTTAAAAACTGAGCATTTAAATCATCGGGATTAGCTTCTAAAGTAATTTCAATATCATTATTAAAACTAAAATGTTTTAAAACTTCATCAATTAAAGACTTAATTTCATCCGCAGAAAGTACAGAAGGTGTTCCTCCACCAAAGTAGAGAGATTTTAAGTTTTTATTCTGAAGTTCGTCTTTTCTAAGGAAAATTTCCTTTTTCATCGCATCCAGCATTTCATCTTTAAAATTCAAAGAAGTGGAAAAATGAAAATTGCAATAGCTGCATTTTTGTTTGCAGAAAGGGATGTGAATGTAAATCATAAAAAAAGCCCTGAAAAATTTCAGAGCTCAAATTTATTTAAATTAAATTGATTAATATCTAAATCCTCTATGATTAATAAAGTTATCGAAGTTATAACCAAGACCCAGCATAAAGCTATTTCCTCCATAAGTCTGAATATCAGACATTCCAAGGTTATAAGTAGCACCAATCATAAATTTGTTGAATCTTACTTTTACAATAGGTGAAACACTTAATTCCTGATTATCAAATCTGTTTTGAACAGCTCTGTAGCTTACTCCAAAAGAGAATGCATTGATATCGTTAGAGAATGTAGCCATCAAGTTGAAGTCTGTCATTCTTGTAGAATTGGTATTTAAGTTAACCAAAACTGAAGGACTAATTGCAATATTGTCTGCAATCTTCCAGTCGTATCCTAAGTTTAAGAAAAATTTGATTGGAGAAGGCTCGTAATTGTTTACGATAGATTCGTCATTGCTTAATGCGATATCGTTCACCGAAACACCCCCGAAAATCCCTCTATATGTAGCTGCTAGACCGAAGTTTGCATACGCCATAAAGATATTACTTTCGTTACCTTGTAACAATGGATCATAACCGTCTTCTGTATTGATTTTTGAGTAATCAAAATTCATATTGTAGAAGTTAACACTTGTACCAAAAGAAAACTGATCTTTTCTCTCCCCTTCACTACTTAGTGGGATGAAATAAGATGCACCAGCTGTAATACCTCCAGCTGAAATAGGACCGTTGCTATCTCTGAAAACGGAAATACCCGCTCCTACTCTGTCAAAAATATTAGCGTTGATCCCCACAGACTGCACGTTTGGAGACTCGCTGAATTTTGAAAATTGTTGTTGATAGTTTAGGTTAAGTTGTACGTAGTCTGTTTTACCGTATTGTGCAGGGTTGAACAGGAACTCACCATCCAAAAGATATTGTTGATAGTATGGTAGTGATTCTTGTGCTTTGTATGCATTCGACAAAAGAGCTAAACATACGATAGCATATAGTTTTCTCATAACAAATCTTGATTTCAATTCAACAAATATAAAAAAAATCTCAATATATTTTTAGTTTTCTAAATAATTTCTCCATTTTTTTACAGCATCCGTCATATCTTGAGGCATTGGGCTCTCAAAATACAATTCCTTTTTCGTGGTTGGATGTATAAACCCTAAAGTGTGTGCATGAAGTGCATGTCTAGGTAAAACATCAAATACATTTTTTATAAAGTGCTTATACTTAGGGAGATTCACTCCTCTCAAGGCGATATTCCCTTCATATCTCTCGTCATTAAACAAAGTATGGCCGATATGTTTAAAATGTGCCCTAATTTGATGGGTTCTTCCGGTTTCAAGCTTACATTCTACCCAAGTCATGTATCTGAAGCGCTCTAAAACTTTATAATGGGTAACAGCATGCTTTCCTTGGCTTCCGTCAACATAAGTGTACATCTGCATCCTGTTTTTAGGGTGCCTTCCGATGTGCCCCGTAATGGTACCTTCATCGTCCTTCACATTGCCCCAGACAAAAGCCCAATACAGACGCTTGGTTTTTCTTTCGAAAAATTGTTTAGCAAGAAAGCTTAAAGCATATTCATTTTTGGCAATCACCAAAAGCCCTGATGTATCTTTATCAATTCTGTGAACCAAACCTACCCTGTCTAAATCTGATTTCTGACCATTTTTCTGAAAATGAAAAGCTAAAGCATTCACCAAAGTTTTATCCCAGTTTCCAAATCCCGGATGCACCACCATTCCCGGCTCTTTATCTACCACAACCAAATCATCATCTTCATATACTATGTTAATAGGAATATCTTGTGGAATAATCGTATTTTCACGAGGTGGATGAGTTAGCAAAACAGAAATCTGATCTCCAGGTTTTACTCTATAATTCTGCTTTACAGGATTTCCGTTAACCACTACATTTCCGGCACGGCAAGTCTGCGAAATTTTGTTTCTGGAAGAATTTTGTCTGAAATTAAATAAAAATTTATCTATTCTTAAAGGTTCCTGATTACCATCAACCGTAATATTAAGATGCTCATACAGACCTTTATTTTCATCATCAATGTCAACACTGTTATTGGCATCTAAAAATTCTTCGTCTAAAAAATCCTCGTTATCTTCTGTCATTGCTTTATCTATATAAAAGGCTTCAACATAATTAAAGTTGAAGCCTTATTTTTTTATATTAAATTAAAAATTAATTTATAATTACCTTTTTAGCTTTAGGCTTTTCTGTTGCAGGAGTTGTCGTCGATGCAGCAGGTTTTGGTTTATCTCCAGTAGTTGTAGGTTTTGCTGAAGTTCCGGTTGGTTTTGCCGTCTCAGTTTTAGGAGCTTCCTTTTTCTGAGGTGCAGGAGCCGGAACAGGATCATTCATCGGTGGTGGATCCTGGAAATTAGGTACTTCATCATATCTCACCGGAGGCAAAGTAGTATCTACTCTCATACGGTAAGTAGAGTTAAGTATTTCTATTTTTCCACGCAGTTCGGCAGGTGTTTTTTTACTTGCCCAAAGATCAATCTGCATTCCCTGATCTCGCGCATCTCCCGATGCCGGATCTTGATAATACACAATATCTGAATCATCATTTCCACCATCTTCATGATCTACAAGACCAACTTCAAAAAGATTTCTTGCAATCAAAGCTTTTGCATCTTTCACCGTTAATCCTACAACATTAGGAATGGCAATATTTCGCATAGGACCAGATCCTACCACAACATCGATCACCGAGAATCTTGGGATTTTAGTTCCTGGTTTTATAGAATTTCCTTTAAATAAAATTCTTAAAACAGCATCTTTCTGAATGCTCGGTTCATAAATAGTATCTGCAACCTTAAGACCTACCTGCTCTAATCTCTGGAAAGCCAATCCCGAATATTTATTAATAACATCAGGAACTGCAACCGGAGCCCAGCTTTTAGGATTTACCATTAGTTGAATAGCTCTTCCATCTTTCACACGAGATCCAGGAGAAGGATAAACCTTCAGAACCTGAAGCGGTCTGTATTTAGGATTGTAAGCTGCACTATCAACTTCATAGTCAAGTCCTGTATCTTCTAAAATTTTTACAGCGTCGTGCACTGATTTGTTGATAACATTAGGAACAGGGATTTCCTGCCCATGATTGGTGTGATACTCCAACCAACGGAAAGTAAGCCATACCAATCCTATAAAAATACCGATGGCTACTAATAAATTCAGTAAAACTTTCCAGTTGAAAAGTGATTTAAGCATACTTAAAAATACTTTAATAATAACGACAAAGATAATTAATAATTTTATATTGAAGTTTTTATTTAGCAGATTTCATTTTTGCCTTCAAAAAAATCAAAATTCATTTATTTCAATATATAAAATGTTTAAATTTGCCTTTATTGATAATATGGATATGAGCAAAAAACACGTTGCCGTAGTTATGGGAGGCTATTCTGACGAATATAAAGTTTCTCTAAAAAGTGGCCAGTTAATATATGATTCCTTGGACAGAGATCTTTATCATGTCTATAAAGTGATTATTCTGAAAGATGAATGGTATTTTCTGGATGAAAATGATAATAAAAAAACCATAAACAAAGGTGATTTTTCAGTCACTTTAGATAATAATGAAGTATTGAAGTTTGACGCGTGCTTTAATATTATTCACGGAACACCCGGTGAAAACGGAATTCTACAGGCGTATTGGGACGCTATCGGACAAAAATATACAGGTTGTGATTTCTACCAAAGCGCATTAACCTTCAATAAAAAAGATACTTTAGCCGTTCTTTCAAAATATGGAATTCCTTCTGCAAAAAGTGTTTATTTAAGAAAAGGAGAAGATATTAATGTTGACGAAATTATTGATAATTTAAGTCTTCCTGTGTTTGTAAAACCTAATCAGTCGGGTTCTTCATTGGGAATTTCTAAAGTAAAACAAAAATCTGAACTGATTGCTGCAACCGAAATTGCTTTTAAAGAAGATGATGAAATTTTAATTGAAAGTTTCTTAGACGGAATGGAAGTTTCTGTAGGAGTTATTGATTTTAAAGGTGAAACCATCGTTTTAGGTATTACAGAAATTGTTCCTACAAACGAATTTTTCGACTATGAAGCTAAATATGAAGGCGCTTCAGAAGAAATTACCCCCGCAAGAATTGACGCAGAAACTACAAAAAGAGTAGAAGAAATTGCAAAAAGAGCTTACAATTCTCTTGGAATGAGTGGTTTTTCAAGAAGTGAATTTATTTTGATGGATGGAATTCCTTATATGCTTGAAATGAATACCAACCCAGGATTTTCTCCGGCAAGTATCCTTCCTCAACAGGCAAAAATTTACGGAATTTCAATAAAAGACCTCTGTGGAAATGAGGTTGAAAAAGCTTTACAAAAGAGAAACTAGATATTAGAAGTTAGAGATTAGAGTAAAAACAACTCATAATTGATAACCCATAACTTATAACTTTATTTGCGCATGAAAATTGCTGTTTTTCCGGGTTCTTTTGACCCGATTACTTTAGGACATTATGATATTATCGAAAGAGCAGCGGCGCTTTTCGACAAAGTAATTATTGCCATTGGTCAAAATTCTCAAAAAAAATATATGTTTCCCATTGAAAAAAGAATGGAATTCATACAAAATTCGGTCGCAGAATTTCCTAATGTAGAAGTTGATTATTTTGAAGGCTTAACCGTTGATTATTGTTTTGAAAAAAATGCTCAATTTATTTTAAGAGGCTTAAGAAATCCTGCCGATTTCGAATTTGAAAAAGCAATTGCTCATACCAATCGCACGTTAGCCCACAAAAAACTGGAAACTGTTTTCCTCTTGACTTCCTCTGGAAAATCATTCATCAGCAGCAGCATCGTAAGAGAAATCATCAATCACGGTGGCGAATATGAACTTTTGGTTCCTGAAGCGGTAAGAGTTGAGAAATAAATGATAGATGATAAGAGATTAATGATTTCAGACATTCAATCTTTTATCATTTATCGAAAATCATTTATCAAAGATGCACGAACAAATCAATTTTGCAATAGAAATTCTCGGTACGATATCATTTTCGATGTCGGGAAGTTTTGCAGCAATGCAGAAAAGATTAGATCCGTTCGGAGTTTTGATTATTGCCTTCGTTACTTCAGTTGGTGGTGGAACGGTGAGAGATTTATTGCTCGACATTCCTGTCTTTTGGATGCACGATCTCCTGCTGTGTGGAGTGATTTTGGTAACCTGCATTTTTTCGATGATATTTAAATCTATTGAGAAAAATTTTAAAGTAACTTTATTTATTTTCGATAGTTTCGGACTGGGATTATTTACCATCATCGGTGTCCAGAAAGGATTAAACGCAGACATCCATCCTTTAATTTGCATCGGACTTGGAACCATCACCGGCTGTTTCGGCGGAATTATCCGGGATATTTTACTCAATCGAATTCCTTTAATTTTCAGAAAAGAAATTTATGCAAGCGCCTGTATTATTGGTGGAGCGATATTTTTGCTATTGACCACTTTTACGAGTCTGTCTTATACAATTATCCAAATTTTCACTATTTTATTGATTGTTGCCATTAGAACATTGGCTGTAAAATACCATTGGCAAATGCCTAAATTTTATGGCTATGAGAATAATTCTGAGATGTAAACTTTGTGAAAAAAGCACTCTTCCTATTCGCTTTATTCATATTATTTTCTTGTAACAATGAAAGTAAATTTGATCTTGAAAAAGATCTCTATCAATTTTCAGAAAAAATGGAAAATGGAGATACCTTGGAGGTTTATGTTAATCTTTCAGCATGTATGTTTGCTGCATCTGAAAGATATAATTTCTTAAAAGAAAATGACACCTTATATTTAGAAACCCATTCCGAAATAAGCTCATTTGAAAAGAAGCAACAAACTTTGCCCAAAATCATTTATCCTTTTAAACCCAACAATTCTTTTTCTTTTGAAAATTATTTTAAATATTTAAAAAACGAAAATAAAGCTAAACGGAAATATGGTTCATCCTTGGTAACAGTTTATTATCCTAATAAAAAATCAAAGACAATATTTCAATGATGACGGTTTAGATGATAAGTTCACGAAATTGGATAAACTCTCTTTAATTAGAAAAAGACTTTATCCCAATGATAAATTCTTTGAAACGCCAGAACCTCCTCCTCCACCTCCGTCCAAAAAATAAAAAATGCACTAAAATCAATTAGTGCATTTTTTATTATTTTATATGTTATTAAAACTTCCCTCTATTTCTCATATTAGGATTGTGCATATGCTTTTGCATGGTTGGCATTTTCAACTGGTCTTTCAGCATTTTGATCTGATCAGCCATCATCCCTGCAGAGTCTAATCTTTTTGCTTCTTCCAAAAGTTTTTGCCCTTCCTGTCTTCTTCCTTTAGAAATCGCTCCGGCTGCCAAATTAAGCGTTGCCATCGCACGGTCATGTTTCATATTCAAACCATAATCCAAAGCTTTTTTCATCAAAGGCTCTACTTGTGTAGGATGTTCCTGAGCCAAAACTAAACCTTGTAAATAATGGTAATATCCGTATTGGTTTTTATGAAGTTCAGTTTTATAATCTTTAATATTATTTAAAAATTTTGAAGCTTTGATCATGTCTTGTTTTCTCAACTGCCAAAAAGCTAAAAGGATATTTTCGTTCTTAAAAAATAAGAAAATTGGCAATGCAGCCAAAAGGAAAATCACAATTCCCCAGCCTAAATTCCTTGTGAAAAACATCATATAAAGACCTCCGATAATCAGAAGTGCTGCAACTATGACTTTTATGTACTTATTCATTATTAAATTTTAGAAGTGCAAAGATAGGAAATTTGGTTGTTAGTTTTTAGTTGATAGAGGACGGTTTCTAATTAAATTTCCACACATTAAAAATCTATCAACCTACAACTATTAACCATTAACCTTTTCATACGTCTGAAAGCAGAAATCGTATTGATTTTTTTCGTCTTTTTCATGACAGATTTCTCCAGTTTTTTTCCAAATCTTTTCGTTGATTTTTGGGAAATAGGTATCGGCTTCCAAAGTTGCTTTTACCAAAGTTACTTCAAGACGGTCTGCAATTTCCATGGTTTGTTCGTAAACATTTCCGCCTCCGATGATGAAGATGTTCTCATCAATTTTCTTTGCAAATTTTACAGCTTCTTTAAGGCTTCCAACAATTAAAACCCCTTCCTGAAACCAGTTTTTCTTTCTTGAAACAACAATATTGGTACGGTTGGGAAGCGCTTTCCCTATGCTTTCATAGGTTTTTCTCCCCATGATGATCGGGTGTCCCGAAGTTAAGTCTTTAAAATGTTTTAGATCTTTCGGAAGGTGCCACAATAACTGATTACCAGAACCAATCTCGTTTTTCTCTCCCATTGCCACCACAATTGTTGTCATTCAATAAATTTTCTGCAAAATTAGCACTTAATTTGTATATTTGGTTAGCACAAAAAATAATTAAAAATTAAAACTAGGAAATCGCCATTTCAAAATTTTCAAAAATACATTCATAAAGATGGGCGATTGCATATGACTATTTAAAACATTAAAAATTCACATATGAAAAATAAAGGCTGTCTGAGCGCCGGAACCATCGGCATTGCTCTTCTTATTATCGTTGGAGTACTTTTTTTCTGGGGAAAAAACGGTTACAACAATTTTGTAGCACAGGAACAAAAAGTTGATGCAAAATGGTCTAATGTACAAACGGTATATCAGAAAAGAGCCAACTTAATTCCTAATTTGGAAAGAACGGTAAAATCATATTCAAAATTTGAACAGGAAACATTAACGAGAGTTGTCGAAGCTCGTTCAAAAGCAACTTCTATTAATATCAACCCTACTAATTTAACGGAAGAAGATATGGCGAAATTCCAGGCTGCACAAGGTGAACTTTCCGGAGCATTGAGCCGATTAATGGCCGTGGTAGAATCTTACCCGAATCTGAAAGCAGATCAGCAATACATCAATTTCCAAAGAGAATATATTGCCATAGAAAACAGCATCAGAACAGAAACAGTATATTACAACGATGCTGCGAGAGATTATAATATTTCGATTAAACAGTTCCCTAATAATATTTTGGCAAACTTTACCAATTTCAAAGAAAAACCTTTATTTAAAGCACAAACCGGAACTGAAAATGCACCAAGCGTATTTACAGAATAATGAATCGTTTTTTAACAGATAAGCAGATTACTTCTCTTGTAGAAGCCATCCAATCGGCAGAGCAGCATTCTACCGGAGAAATTCGTGTACACATTGATTCTACATCAAATAATCAGATTGCGGCAACTGCTTTCGAGGTATTTAAAGAATTGTGTAAAGATAAAACTGTAGAAAAAAATGCGGTGCTTTTTCATGTTAATTTTGAGAAAAAATACTTAACGATTATCGGTGATACAGGAATCCACGAAAAAGTACATCAGTCTTATTGGGATTATCTGCATGATTATATTACGTCAGAGTTTGCAAAAGGTCATTTTTATCAGGCTTTAAAAAGTGGAATTCTGGAAACCGGTTTAGAATTAAAAAAACATTTTCCAATAAAAGGAGAAAATCACAACGAATTACCCAATGAGATTACATTCTCTTAAAATAGTTTTTACACTCATTTTCATTTGCTGTTATGGTTTTTTATCAGCACAGTACACTATTCCTGAAAAACCTGCAGTTTTATACCCTGTTTATGACGAGGCAAATTTACTTACAGCGCAGGAAAAAAATGAACTGAATAATAAACTCATCAAATTCGCAGATTCTACCTCAACGCAGATTGAAATTATTATCATTCCATCCACAAAAGGTGAAGATGTTAATTATTTGGCAACGATGTTTGGGGAAAAATGGGGAATCGGCCAAAAAGATGTAGACAACGGAGTTGTTTTTCTGATTGCTAAAGATGACAGAACGATGTCGATTCAGCAAGGAAGAGCAGTTGAGCAGTATTTAACAGCCTCAGTTGCCGGACAAATTTTAGATTATATCGTTACTCCCAATTTCAGACAGGGAAAATGGTACGAAGGCATTAATGGGGGAACCAATGCCATCATGGAAGCGGTTCAGGGAAAATTTAAACCGATTGCTAACAAGAATAAATCTGGAGACATAAGTGTTACAAAGCTACTCGTTATTGCTTTCGTTATTTTCATTATCCTCGCTATCTTTTTCGGAAATCGAGGTGGTGGAAACGATGATGATGGCGACATTACTATAAGTCGAAGAGGACGAAGAAATTATCCAGGCGGATTTTTCCCATTCCCTTTCCCGGGAAGTTTTGGAGGCGGATTCGGTGGCGGAAGTTCTCGTGGCGGTGGCGGTTTTGGAGGATTCGGCGGTGGCGGAAGTTTTGGCGGTGGCGGAGCTTCTGGTGGATGGTAAAAAAAATAAAGTATGAAACTTCCGTCACATGAAACTTTTCTTATCATTATCAGCTCCCAAGAAGGAAAAGTAATTAAGCTTACCCACGGAAAATAATTTTTAATTCTAATCTTTAATTCTCTTTTTCTCAATTAAAATTTAATTAAACTTATTATAATTATTCATATTTCACTCAATTTTCATTATTTTTACTGAAAACGGGGTCTATGAAAAAAACGCTGGTGGTTTTTGCCCATCCTTATCTGGAACATTCAAACTCAAATGTAGAGTTAATCAATTTCTATGTTCGGCATCAGCATTTTACTCTTCGTGATTTGTACGAAGAATATCCCGATTTTCATATTGCAGCTTTCAGAGAACGGAAAAGGCTTCAGCAATATGACCGTTTTATTTTTCAGTTTCCTATTATTTGGTTCGGAATTCCTCCTTTACTAAAATTGTGGATTGACGAAGTATTCGACAGAAACTGGATTAAAGAAGGCGAAAATAATCCTCTGGAAAACAAAGAAGTGTATATCGTTGTAACCACCGGCGGAAAAGAAAGATCTTTTTCAAAAGAAGGAACTTACAAATATACCATCGACGAATTGATTAGCGGACTGATTGTTTCTCTAAGCGTTTTTAATGCCAATATCAAAGACATTACCATCGTTTACGAAGCCAATAAACTGTCAAAAAAAGAAATCATTTTACAGAAAAAGAAATTTGTAGAAACCTTAAATCAATAATATGGAATCTAGCTTAGCGATGAACACCTTACTCTTTTTGGGCGTTGCCATTATCATGGTTCCGCTCGCAAGAAAGCTAGGGTTAAGCTCGGTGATTGGTTATATTTTAGGTGGAATTATCATCGGGCCGTATGTTTTAAGACTTACAGGACATGATGTAGACAACATTATGCACGCCAGTGAATTTGGAGTTATCATGCTTCTTTTTTTGGTAGGATTAGAATTGGAACCCAGGAAATTCTGGGAAATGCGGAAGAAAATCGTTGGGCTCGGTCTTACGCAGATGGCTCTTACCATTTCAATACTTTTCCTGATCTTTTTTTTGGCTGGCTGGAAAGTCGACAGAGCCATTACCATTGCTATGTGTTTTGCACTATCGTCCACCGCAATTGTATTACAGACTTTACAGGAAAAAAACAATCTTAAAACCACAGCCGGCGAAGCCTCTTTTTCTACACTTTTATTTCAGGATATTGCTGTCATCCCTATTTTGGCGATTTTACCAATCATTGCCAATTATAAAGCGCGGCATCATGATAATGAAGTTCAGATCTTAATTCAGAAACTTCCGGAATGGCTTCAGGCTGGAACCGTAATTTTCGGAGTTGTTATTTTAATTTTATTGGGACGATATGTTTTTGTACCCTTTTTAAGATACGTTTCAAAAGCAGGAATGTCGGAATTATTAACCGCTTCTTCCCTATTTTTGGTGATAGGAGTTTCAGAATTAATGGTTGCGATTGGATTGTCTCCGGCTTTAGGAGCATTTTTAGCAGGCGTAATGTTGGCAAATAGTGAATTCCGCCACGAATTGGAAGCCCATATCGATCCATTCAAAGGCCTTCTTCTCGCCGTGTTTTTTGTAAGTGTTGGCTCTACAATGAATTTTAATGTGATTGCTCAGGATCCTGTTTTCATTTTTAGTACAGTTCTTGTAGTTTTAGCGGTGAAATTCTTTGTACTTTTTGCAATTGGAAAATTCTTTAAAATTGATACTCCGCAAAGTCTATTCTATGCTTTTGCACTTTCTCAGGTTGGAGAATTTGCTTTTGTATTAATAAATTACGCCTCCGATCTTTATCTTTTTGATGCAAAAATGAATGCGCAAATGATGGCGGTCACTGCAATCACAATGTGCATTACCCCTATTCTTTTAATCATTAATGACAGACTGATTACTCCAAAATTCATCAAAGAGGTTCCGGAAGCAAAGTCAGCTTTCGATATTCTCGACAACAATATTTCACAGAAAAAAATTATCATTGTAGGTTTTGGTCATTTTGGAAGCACTGTAGGAAGACTTCTGAAAGCCAATAAAATATCGGCAACCGTTCTCGACAGAGATTCTGACAGGGTAAAATTATTGAGAAGTTATGGTTTTAAAGTTTATTACGGAGATGCGACAAGAATTCCCGTTTTGAGAGCAGCAGGAATTGAAGAGGCAGAAATCCTAGTTTTATGCCTTGACGATCCCGACGATAATCGATTTGTTGCAGAATTGGTTCGTGAGCAATATCCTGATGTAAAAATATTTGTCCGCGCCAAAAACAGGATCGATGCGTATGCTTATTTAGACAACGGAATTGATAATATTTACCGCGAAACTTTAGGTACCGCAGTTGACATGGCCGTTGATGTTTTACAGGAAACCGGAATGCGAAAGTATGCAGCACGCCGTCTTGGGCAGAGATTTATGGCAATCGATAAAGCATCGATCCGAAAACTGGCAAAATCAAAAGACGATGAAGACATCCGTCTTTTTACTACAAAAGAAATCCTCCAGCGAGAGGAGGATTTGTTGGCTTATGATAATTTAAATTTTGAAAATAGAGATTGGGAAACCTCATCAACAGATGAAGACGATGATGAAGAAACCCCGGAATAAATTATTGCACATCTACGCTTCCACCACTGCTTTCTTCTTTGCTTACAATCGTTACATTTCCTTTTTTGATACCTTTTACGCTTCCCCCTGAAGATGCATGACCTTCAAATTTTGAAGAAACTCCGATTTCTATACTCGCTCCACTTGAAGATTCGGCTTTCACATTCTCTGCAACCACATCTTTTGCAGAAATACCACTTCCCGACGATGAAGTAAGATTTGCATTTTTAGCTTTCCCTGAAATCGTAACATCTGCTGCTGAAGAAGCTTCAATACTAAGATTTACTGCCCAGATTTGCCCTTTGAAAGTAGCACTGCTTCCCGCATCAATCTCCATATCATTCGCTTCAAGTTTTCCGGAAATATGAGCTGCACTAGAAATTTCAATATCCGTTTTCTCCTGAGTGAACTGATCTCTAACAATAATTATAGCCGCAGAGTTGGCTTCAAGTTTTTTAAAATCTTTAGCATAAATTTTAGCTTTCACATTATTCGTATTCATCACACGCACTCCGGTTTTGTAGTGAATATGAAGCTCGCCACCACTGTTATCCACCAAAACTTCATCAATAATATTTGCAGGGGCAGAAATTACTACTCTTTCAACATCAGACTTAATAATCTCAGCTTCAATAGCCTGAGAAACTTCAATTTCATTAAAATCTCCTTTAAATTCTTTTTGTTTTAAAGATCCGTGGTCTTTATTGGTAACGTCGGGTAACCAAGTTGATTTCCCTTCTCTGTTCTCATTTTTTTTGCAAGAAGAGACAATCAGTAGTCCTGAAAAAAGTAAAATTGCTGTGTATTTCATGTTTTAATGTTTAGAAGTTTAGTTTTTAATATCTTTATACTTTAATAACAACTAAATTATGAAATCTCTTACAATTGACAATAAAACAATTTTTAAAATCAAAAGAGATTCTAATATAACCCTTAAAATAATAAACATTTGCCCATGAAAAATATTTCATCAGTATTGTTAATTTCTGCTTTAGCATTCAATTATTCTTGTACCACAATGAAAACAAACGACATAAAACAGGAAATTCCTGTTCCTGATGCTTCTCTATCTTCAAATCCTTTTATGAAGAAAAGCAAACTTCAGTATGAAGCTCCCGAGTTTGATAAAATTAAAAATGAACATTTCAAACCGGCATTCGAATTTGGATTAAAACAACACGATGCCGAAATTCTGAAAATCGCCAACAATAGCGAAGCTGCAACTTTTGAAAACACCATTGTGGCATTAGAAAAAAGCGGTGAAGTTTTGAAAAGAACCGTTATCACATTTTCAAACCTAACAAGTGCGAATACTAATCCTACTTTACAGGCTCTTGATGAAGAGTATGCGCCAATTTTTGCAGCACATTCTGATAAAATGTTCCTCAATGAAAATCTTTATAAAAGAATTAAATCAATCACAGAAAACGGTTTAGATTCTGAAAGCAAAAGATTAGTACAGTTTTACAAACAAAATTTCGAAATCGCAGGAGCGAATCTTTCTTCTGCTGACAAAGAAAAATTAAAGCAGGTCAACCAGGAATTGGCTTCACTTGCTACTCAATATTCCAACAAATTATTGGAAGCGAGAAAACAAGGAGGCGTTTTCTTTTCTGATGCTAAAGAATTAGACGGACTTTCCGCTGACGAAATTTCTGCAGCAGCAAGCGATGCAAAGACAGCAGGACAGCCAGGGAAATATCTTTTGGCTTTACAAAACACAACTCAGCAACCTCTTTTACAAAATCTTACTAATAGGGCAACAAGAGAAAAATTATTCAAAGCATCTTGGCAAAGAGCCGAAAAAGGTGATGCCAATGATACGAGAGAAACGATTGAAAAATTAGCCAAATTAAGACTTAAAAAAGCTCAAATCTTAGGCAAAAAAAGTTTCGCAGAATGGAAACTTCAGGATCAGATGGCTAAAAACCCTGAAGCTGCCGTAAAGTTGATGAATCAAATTGCAACCCCTGCTGTAGAAACGGCAGGACGTGAAGCAAAAGACATTCAGGATTTAATCGATCAGCAAAAAGGAGGTTTCAAAGTAGAACCTTGGGACTGGAATTTCTATGCTGAACAAGTAAGAAAAGCAAAATTTGATTTAGATGAAAACCAAATCAAACCTTATTTTGAAATTACAACCGTTTTGGAAAAAGGAGTTTTCTTCGCTGCCGAAAAATTTTATGGATTAACTTTTAAGAAAAGAACAGATCTTCCTGTTTATCATCCTGATGTTGTAACTTATGAAGTTTTCGATCATGACGGAAAATCTATCGCAATCTATTATCTTGATTTCTACACAAGAGATTCTAAAAGCGGTGGAGCCTGGATGAGCAACTACGTTGAGCAATCGTATTTATTGGGAACAAAACCTGTAATTGTAAACTGTTATAATTATCAGAAACCGGCTCCAGGAAAGCCTTCTTTAATTAGTTATGATGATGTTTCAACAATTTTCCATGAGTTTGGTCACTCTATCCACGGAATGTTTGCAAGTCAGAAATACCCTTCCCTTTCAGGAACAAATGTACCGAGAGATTTTGTGGAATTCCCTTCTCAAATCAACGAACACTGGGCTTTAGATCCTGTTGTTTTGAAAAATTATGCACTTCATTACGAAACCAAGCAACCTATTCCACAGGCTTTGGTTGATAAAATCAAAAAAGCATCAACCTTTAACCAAGGATATATGACGACCGAATTGGTTTCTGCTGCTGCTTTGGATATGGATTGGCATTCGGTAACCAATGAAAGTCAATTGCTTCCGGTTTTAGATTTCGAAAAACAATCATTAAATAATCACGGATTTACTTTAGCTACTGTTCCTCCGAGATATCACACACCATATTTTGCACACATTTGGGGCGGTGGATATTCTGCTGGATATTACGCTTATTTATGGTCTGAAACTTTAGATAATGATGCTTGGGAATGGATTAAAAATAATGGCGGTCTTACAAGAGAAAATGGTGACCGTTTCAGAAAATATATTCTTTCTGTAGGAAATTCTGTAGATCTTAATCAGGCATTCAGAGATTTCACAGGACACGACCCAGACATTAAGCCGTTGTTGAGAAACAGAGGTTTTATTAAATAAATTTAAAAAGCATCCATTTTTTTTGGATGCTTTTTTTGTTGGAACAATTCCTATTAAAATAATTCATTTAGTTTTTTAATGACATTAAAATCTTTGCAATTTCCTGTTGGTTATATTTTTTCAACAAAACTTTACCTTGAGAATCTAATAATAAAAAATTAGGATTAGAAGAGATTTCCAGTTTTTCCACATAAGTGCGGTCGTTATTTTTACTCTTCACGTTGATCCAGTTTTGTAAACCTTTTTCCTGTATAAAACCCTGCCATTTTTTATCATCAGGCGTATTCAGATAAGAAACCGATTGGATATCTACACCAGAATTTTGAAGACTTGCTATATAAGTTGCAATTCCTGGCGTTTCTTCCTGACAATGCACACAATCCGGATCGTAAAACATTACAAAAGTATATTTCGATTTCGTATAAATATCAGAAAGGTTTAACATTGTTTTATCTAATTTTTGCATCTCTGTATTTGTAATAGTACTTCCTATCGGTACAGCTTTCAAAGCAGAAAGTTTTGAAGCAATACTTTTATAGAATGTCTCATTTTTATTGACGCATTTCATATCATTCAGATAGGTATTGAATGTATATTTATACGCATCATTCATTCCTTTCTGACTGTAATATTCTAGGTTTTTAAAAATCCATTTCAGATAAAACAGATAATTTTTAGAATCACAGTTTTGTCCTTTCAGAAGTCGATCTACACCGATTTTATAGTTTTCATTATCAATTGGCAGAATATTAAAATACTTGTTCAAAAACTGATACGAGTTGGGAAGTATTTGAATTCTTCTGTCGTTGAGATCTACATCTGACAGAAAATTTGCCTGTATTTTTTTTCTTTCATCTAAACTTTCCGGTATTTTTATATTCTTATTCTCTTCCAGTTTTGTGTAAAGATCAAGCGTGGGACTTGGATATTTTTTTTGAACACTTTTAAGAAACTCTAATTTTTTCTCAATATTTCCTGATTGTCTTTCGTAAGTGAGGAAACCAATATTGGGCTCTTGTTCAGCCATAAGTCCTAAAAGTTCACTTCCTTCAAGGTTAAATGATATTTTCGCCCCATTGTTGACCAAAATATTTAAGGCTGATTTATTAGATTTTAATTCTAATTTATAGATTCCTCCTAACACTTTCTGTTTTTGAACAAATTTTGCAACCGGCGTTTTCCCGCTGATTTTTGCAGAATCTACCGCATAAGAATCTGAAACAGTACCGTTAAATATTTTAAGATACATTACATCTTTCGCAATTCCTTTGGTTTTGATACTGATCTCATAACCATTTTGCGCCGAGAATAAATTGAAAAATCCGAAAAGTAAAATGAAGATATTTTTTTTCATCGATAAAGTATTTACACTTGTAAAGTATCACAAAAATATTAATATCTCTCTAAGAACAAAATAAGTTTTATAAATTTCATCTTATTTTAATTATTATTTAATAATCTTCCTGCTTTTTAATGAATTAAATGAAAATTAAATTTTAAACCTACATTCCAAAACTTTTGCGACTTTTGTACGTCAAAAAAATATAAGAATGAACTGTCCTTGCTGCTCCGGAAAAACCTATGAAGAATGTTGCAAACCTTACCATACCGGAGAAAAATACGCTCCAACTGCAGAAGTATTAATGCGCTCAAGATTTTCGGCATTTGCCATTCCCAATGGAAAATATTTAATGGAAACAACTTCTCCCGGCAAAAGGCAATTCCACAATACAAAAGATTTGCAGGAATGGGGAGAAATCAATGAATGGACGAAATTGGAAATTGTGAATAACCCTTCGATGAATAAAGTAGAATTCAAAGCATATTATACTGATGAAGATGGGCAAAAACAAATGCATCACGAGTTATCAACATTTAAAACGATACAAAACCGCTGGTTTTATGTGAACGGAGAATTTTTAGACTAATTTGTTGGTAAATCGCAAAGACGCAAAAGAATTTACTTTAATTATATTTTAAGGCGCAAAGATTTTATCAAAGATAAAATTGAAAAACGCTAAATTTTAAAAATCTTTGATTTTCAGCTTATATGCTCTAAAATATTTTCAAGTATTAAAACTAAACTAATGTATCTAATGTGTTAAAAAAAACTTTTACGTTTTAATCAAAAAATGTCCGATTAAAAAACCGGACATTTCATATTGTATGTAAATATTTTTAGTGAGCCTCGTTCCCGTCAATTCCATGAGCGTGACCGTGAGACAATTCTTCTTCCGTTGCAGGACGTGTATTCACGATTTCAACTTGGAAATCTAAAACTTTACCAGCCATTGGATGATTAAGGTCTGCGATAACAACTTCTGGCGTAACTTCTACCACAAAAGCCTGGAAATTATTCCCATCATTATCAGAAAGAGGCAAGATAGCTCCTACAGGAGGAATACCCGCTTCTCCGAACATATCGATCGGCAATTGTGCAATCGCATCTTCTTGTTTTTCACCATACGCTTCCTCAGGCTGAATTACAAAAGCAGCAGTATCACCAGCTTTCAATCCAAGGATATTTTGTTCAAATTTTGGGATCATCATTCCCATACCGTATAAAAATGTAAGCGGATTTTCTGCAGTTGTTTCTTCTACAAGGATTTTGCTTCCATCCTCTTCGATAGTGTGAAGAATGTACTTTACAGCTACCACATGATTGTTATCAATAGTCATATTTCTTTTTTTGCGTGATTTTTATCACGATTAACGGCACAAATATACTGTTTTTGAAAGAATTGATTAAGGAAATCCATGTAAAGAATAATCTTAACCATACTACTTCCTGTTTTTTGATTCTTCTCTTTTTTTCTGTCTTAAAACATACAAATACAAACTCTCTACTTTTGCTCTTGCCCAATCTGTTTTTCGCAAAAACTTCAATGAAGAATTAATGCTAGGATTATCTGTAAAGCATTTGATATTGATTTGTTTCCCCAATTCCCCAAAACCCTGATAATATTCTACCAGCTCTTCAAGAATGGCATCGAGACGTTTTCCGTGTAAAGGATCTTTTGATTTTTCTTCCATAACGCAGTAAAATTAAATATTTTATCAGACTTAATACTAAAATTGTTTATACTCTTAATCTTTAGTATTTTTGATGAAGGTATTTCTCACTTATAAAAATCACTCATTCCGAAAAAAACATGAGCAAGAATAACGAAGCGAACAGGAAAAAAAATAAAAAGACAATCGATCAGAAAAAGCGTAAAATACAAAATGCAGAAGCAGAAAGAAAAGCACGTTTAAAACAAATTCGAGAAGATTTTAAAGCAAAAGAAGCCGATAACAAACTATGAAAATCCTCCACACCGCCGATTGGCATTTGGGTAAACGTCTCGACCGTTTTTCACGATTGGAAGAACAGGTTTTGGTGATGAACGAAATTGTTCAGATTGCCGATGAACAAAATGTTGATCTAGTTTTGGTTGCCGGAGATTTGTTTGATAATTTCAATCCGAGTGTAGAAGCGACAGAACTTTTTTATAAAACTTTAAAACGTTTATCATTAAACGGGAAACGTCCAGTCATTGCAATTTCCGGCAATCACGATTCGCCAAGTTTGATTGACGCGCCCGATCCTTTAGCGCGCGAATGCGGAATTATTTTAATCGGACACCCAAAAGCTAAAGTTCATCCTTTTGAGCTTGAACATTTTAAAATTTCAAAATCAGCCGAAGGGTTTATTGAATTAGAATTTAAAAATCAAAATTTCCCTGTTCGGATTTTGCATACTCCTTATGCCAATGAAATTCGTTTGAAAGAATATTTTGGGGAAAACAAAGAAGAAGAACTTAATAGAGTTTTAGCCAAAAACTGGAGAAAAACTGCCGATGAATTTTGTAATGAAAATGGTATCAACCTTTTGATAACGCATTTATATATGAACAAAAAAGACGCTCCGATCTTGGAAGAACCGGAAGGTGAAAAACCCATCAAAATTGGAAATGCAGACCTTGTCTTTTCAGATATTATTCCTTGTCAAATTCAATATACAGCTTTAGGACATTTGCATAGTTTTCAAAATATCGGGACTGATGAAAAACCTGTTGTTTATTCATCTTCGCCTTTGTGTTACAGCTTTAGCGAAGCCGGACAAACCAAATATATTTCCATTATTAAAGCAGAACCTAATAAAAACGTTTCATTTGAAAAAATAGCGTTACAAAACGGTAAAAAACTATTCAGGAGAACTTTTGATTCTATCGAAACAACCATTACTTGGCTTCAGGAAAACCCAAATTCTTTGGTTGAGCTGACCTTAGAAAGCGAAACTTTCCTCACTGCGGAAGAAAGAAAACTTATTTATCAATCACATAATGGAATTGTACATCTCATTCCGAAAGTTAAAAATCAGAATTTTAATGAAAATCAATTAAGCGAAATCAATCTAAGCCAGGATATTCAAACTTTATTCAATGATTATTTTAAATCTAAAAATAACGGTCAGGAAGCCAATGAAGAACTCATTAATTTATTTAACGAAATTGTTAGTTCTGATAAATAATTTAATTTTATTAAACCATTAAGATGGATTCAAGAAGTTAAGTTTTTTAAGAGAAATAAATTTCTTAAGACACAAGTCTTTACTTTGCTTGCAAAGACTTAATTATTCTCAACTTCTTAAATGTACTTAACGGTTCAAATTACAATCTTTTTTAGTTCTTAATTTATTATTATGATTCCAATTCAATTGACTTTAGAAGGTCTTTATTCTTATCAGGAACGTCAGAAGATCGATTTTGAAAACCTTACGCAAGCTGGTCTTTTCGGCATTTTTGGTTCGGTTGGTTCCGGGAAATCTTCTATTTTGGAAGCCATTTCGTTTGCTTTGTACGGCGAAACGGAGCGCCTCAATTCCAGAGACAAGCGTGCCTATAATATGATGAATTTGAAATCGAATAAATCTTACATTGAGTTTGATTTCATCAATTTTGAAAACAAAAAATTCCGTGCTACAAGAGAGTTTAAACGTAATTCTAAAAATTTTGAAGATGTAAAAACTCCGACCGTCACTTTCTACGAATGGAAAAATGAGAACTGGATTCCTTTAGAACATTCTAATGCTGAAAAACTCATTGGTTTGAGCTATGCCAATTTTAAGCGAACTATTATCATTCCACAAGGCCAGTTCAAAGAATTTCTGGAACTTGGCGCTACCGACAGGACCAATATGATGAAGGAAATTTTCAGCCTTCAGCGTTTTGATCTGCAGAATAATGTATCAGCTTTAAATGCTAAAAACAAATCTGAACTCGACCAATTAGAAGGTCAATTAAAAGGTTTTGAAGAAGTGAATGAAGAGCAGATTTCAGCTCAAAAAGAATATTTAAAACTGGAACAACAGAAATTTGATGAAATACAAAAAACATTCAAAAAAACAGAAGAAAAGTATCTAAAACTAAAAGGTCTGAAAGAAGATTTTGAAGTTTTTAATCATAAAAAAACTGAGTTTGAAAAACTGAATCAACAGAAAACTGAAATCGATATTTTAGAAGCAAAAACTGAATTATTCGACAAAATTTTCAGAATCTTCACGCCATTGATTTCCGAAAGAAATAAGCTTGCAAAAGAAATTTCAGATCAACAGGAACATAAAGAAGACCAACTTAAAATTGTACAGGAAACTGAAATTCGGTTTGAAGATATAAAAATTAAACTTTCGGCAATTCAACCTCAATATGAAGCATTAAATCAGTCTAAAATTCAAGAAAATGATTTGGGTTTGATCTTACAAATGCAGAGATTTTCCGGAGAAATTGAGACCTTAAAAGAACGAACAAAAAAAGGTTCGGAAAAAGTAAAAGAAGTTGAAGAGAATCAAAAATTAATTCAGCAAAAAATTGTAGAATTTTCTAAAAATGCAGAACTTTTAAAACCTAAAAAATTAGATTCCAGTTTATTATTACATGTCGGAAACTGGTTTTCTGAAAAGAAAAAATTAGTTGAAACCAATCAAATACAATTTGAAAAGACCAATACTAAAAAAGCTGAAATTACCAGAATCTCTGAGGAGTTAAAACCTTTCAACATCAATCCTGAAACTTTTAGAAATGATTTTAAAATTCAGACTGAAAATTTAGAAAATCAGAAAAAAGTACTTTCTGACAAACGAAATCAATTGGAAGTTCAGCAAAAACTGTCTCATTTTGCCACCGAATTACACGACGGAGAATCGTGTCCACTTTGTGGTGCTTTAGAACATCCGAATATTGTAGAATTTGATGATGTGAATTCTGAATTAAACGAAATTCAGAAAAAGATTGAGCAAATTGAAATTCAAAAAGATCAGATTCAAAAACAATCTTTAGAAATAGAAAAAATTCTTGACCGCAAAAAGATTTTCGAAGAACAATTAAAATCGGAAGAAGAGAGTTTAAAGCAGATTCAAATCAACATTGAAGAGCATTTAAAAAACTTTAATTGGAAAGAATTTAATGCAGAAAATCAAAATGATTTTGAAGAAAAACGACAGCAATCTTTTACTATTGAAAAACAGATCGATGAACTCAATCAGCAAATCGGTCTGGAACAAAAAAACCTGGAGAAAGAGCGAGAAAATCTTGATAATTACAATAAAGCTTTAGAAAAATTCAAACTTGATGAAGCGAAAAAAGAAGAGCAAATCAAAACAAATGAGGCTAATTTAAAACTTTTACAATGGGTTGATTACGAAAAAAAACCAATCGCTGAAACCGAAGAAATCTACAATAAATTATTACAATCGAATCTTGAAACTGAAGAGAATTATCAAAAATTAAATAAGGAAAAAGAAGAAATTTCGCCAAAATTAGCTGAACAAAAAACAATCGCCAATCAGCTGGAAAAACGAATCTCTGAACTTGAAAAAGAAATTTCAGAAAATAAAAATCTGATTAAAAAAGCTTTATCAGAACAGGAATTCAATACTTTAGAAGAAATTCAGGAAATTCTCGTACTGGAAATTAATGTTCAGGAAACAAGAAATAAAATTCAGCAATTCAGAATTACTTTTGAGATTTTAAAAAACAGCATACTTGAATTTGAAACCAAACTAAAAGATCTCTCTTTCGATCAGGAAGAGTTTTTAACCCTTGAAAACCAGCTAAAAAGCTTTGAAAATGATTTAAAAATCGCCAATGATTCTGTCGTAAAAATTGTCACCGAAATTGAGAGACTGGAAAAAGAATTTAAGAAAAAAGAAGATCTTTTAAAAGATTTAGCGCATCTTCAAAAACGTGGCGAAAATCTAAAAATCATGACCAATCTCTTTAAAGGAGCTGGTTTTGTGCAGTATATTTCATCTATTTATCTTCGTCAATTATGCGACCATGCGAATGTTCGTTTTCATCGAATGACACGAAACCAACTGAGTTTGCAACTGAACGAAAATCATGATTTTGAAATCATCGATTACCTGAATGAAGGCCGAAGCAGAAGTGTAAAAACTTTATCTGGCGGACAATCTTTTCAGGTTTCTCTAAGTCTTGCTTTGGCATTGGCAGAAAGTGTACAAACCCATGCGCAGTCTGAGAAAAACTTCTTTTTCATCGATGAAGGCTTCGGAACCCAAGATCTGGAATCGGTAAATATCGTTTTTGAAACACTGATGAATCTGCAGAAAGAAAACAGAATCGTGGGGATTATTTCGCACGTTGAAGAACTGAAAGAAAAAATTCCGGTTTCGCTGAATATTACAAAAGACGAGGAAAGAGGAAGTTTAATTGAGATTGCTTAATTTTTTGACACTTAAGTCGTTTTAGTTTTAATATTTTGAAAATATTTTAGAACACATCAGTAGAAAATCAAAGATTTTCATTTTTTATTTACATTTGAACCATTAAAAATTATCATGCAAAATTTACCTCTTATCTTGAAGCCTTCAAAAATAAAAAATATCATCCTAATTCTTATCAGCATTGGCTTTATCACCTTGGGAATATCACTTTTAGAAAAAAACATGCTCATTGCAGTTTTAAATATTGTGTTTTTTGGAATCTGTCTTATTATTTTTGTAATCAATATAATTCCCAATTCGTCTTATCTTACAATCGATGAAAAAGGAATTGAAATGAAAAACCTTTTCAGAACAACATTTATTCCTTGGCAGGCAGTGAGTGGTTTTAAAACTAAATTGATATTCGTTAATAAATTGGTCACTTTTACCATCGATGAAAAACTCCTGGAAAGCTCCAAAATGAAAGGAAAAACCGGAGCATTTCCTGATACTTACGGAATGTCTGCTAAAAATCTTGCTGATCTTTTGAATGAATATAAAGCCAAGTTTGATAGGGTTTAAATTTAAAAGCCTCCGTTGAAATATTTCAATGGAGGCTTTTATTTTATCTTACTTGTGGCGCCGTTTTTTCACCAAATAGCTCAATAGATTTCATCATTACATCATTCGCAGGATCGCCAATATCCATATGACCTATAAATCTTGTGATTCCAAAAATTTCTTTCATATAATTGATTTTATCGGCAACTTCATTAGTATTTCCGATAAATAAAGCACCGTCTTTGGCTCTTCCACCTTCATATTGCATTTTGGTATAAGGAGACCAACCTCGGGACGAGCCGATTCTATCCATCTGAGATTTATAATTGTGAAAATATCCGTCTACAACTTCCTTTTCGTCACTTACAAAAGTATGTGAATGAATGGCAATCTGCATTTCAGCTTCATCATGTCCTGCTTTAAGATACTCCTGTTTGTAGAATTCTATTAAATTTTTAAACTGAATTGGCATTCCTCCAATAATAGCAACTACTAAAGGCATTCCTAATTGTGCAGCACTTAAAACCGATTGCGGAGTTCCGCCAACCGCTCTCCAAATTGGAATTTTTCCATTATTTTTTGCTCTCGGATAAACAGTTTGATTCTGCATTGGTGCACGCAATCTCCCAGACCATGAAACGTTTTCTTCAGAATTTATTTTAAGTAATAATTCTAATTTTTCATCAAAAAGTTCTTCATAATCGTTCAGTGAATATCCGTAAAGCGGAAAAGATTCAATGAAACTTCCTCGACCAACAAAGATTTCAGCTCTTCCATCAGAAATTAAATCTAATGTTGCAAAATCTTCGTAGACTTTAACCGGTTCAGACGAACTTAAAACAGTTACTCCACTCGCTAATTTTATATTTTTTGTAATACTTGCCGCTGCTGCTAAAACGATTTCAGGAGAAGAAACTGCGTAATCTGCACGGTGATGTTCTCCCATTGCAAAGACATCAATTCCCAGCTCATCCATCAATTTTACCTGCTCAAGAATTTCTCTGATTTTAATTCCTGCGTTTCTATATTTTCCGGTAGTTTGGTCAAAAGCCAAGTCGCCAAACATTCCTATTCCTAATTCCATATTTTTGATTTTTAGATAAGACAAAAGTAATGGAACGAAAATTCAAAAACATTGATGAATGATAAGATTGACAAGTTTAAAAATTCTTGCTGATTTTTAAATTATTTTTGATGTCCCAAGAGACCAAAAAGCAGTTTATCCCTTATTTCATCGGTAATTTCAGACGTTGATTCTATATTTCTTTTAAACCAGAAATAAGAATTATTCAGGGTATGAAGAATAAATCTTGTAGTAAAAGCAGAAGATTTTAGTTCCCAGTTTTCAGCCTGATAAATTTCAGAAATTAGTTCTTCTACTTCTTGCTGGTAATTTTTTCTTAATTCAATAAATTCAGGCAATCTTTCTTCCAAATGCTTCCATTCATTAGAGTAAATATGTGTAACGTCGCGGTTTTTAAGAACAACCGACAAATGTTTATCTAAAAATAAATTAAGCTTTTCCTTCGGAGAGACTTGTGTATTTTTTACTTCCTGAAGCTCTTCAAAAAACTCATGCGCAACCCCAAAGCAAATCCACTCAAGAATCTCTTCTTTAGAACGGATGTGTGCATATAATGATGCCGCTTTTATATTTAGTTTCGTGGCAAGATCCCTTACCGAGCTGCCCATATACCCTTTCTCTTTGAAAAGTTCTACTGCGACTTCGAGTATTTTGATCTGTTTTTCTTTTAACTCCATAGGTTGAGTGCAAAAGTAATTATTCTGATTTTAATATTCTGATTTTCATGTAATCATTTAATACAATCTTACTAAATTTTAAAACACTCTATTTTCCACTTTTTGTTGAAATATATTTCCCTAACTTTCAGTTGATCCTTTGAAATCGGAAATTTTGTCTTCTCAAAACAGACTTAAAAATGAATATTTCGGAAATTTTGTCCGTTATTTTTGAAAATTTAATAATTGAACAGTTTTTGAGATATACTTTTCGAATTAAATGATTGAATCAGATTGAAGGACATCAGACTTTAGATTAGATTTAAAAAAATAATATTTATTCAAGTCTTTATGGTCTGAAATCTGATGTCTAAAATCTGTAAATACAGCAAAATAATAAAAACCAAAAAATACATAAAATATGAACTTAAATCAATATACCGTAAAATCTCAGGAAGCCATCCAAGCTGCTCAACAAGTAGCCATGGAATTTGGTAACCAAAGCATAGAACCTCAACATTTATTGGAAGGAATTTTTCAGGTTGATGAAAATATATCGCCTTTCTTATTAAAAAAATCTGAAGCAGATGCTAATTTGGTAAGAGAGCGCAACCGTGAAAATTTAGAAAAACTTCCAAAAGTACAAGGAGGAAATATTTATCTTTCACAATCCGCAAACAAAGTTTTGCTTGACGCTCCGAACATTGCTAAAAAGATGGGTGATGAATTTGTAACGATTGAACATTTATGGCTTTCCCTTTTAGAAACCAGTTCAGAAGTTTCGAAAATGCTGAAAGATATGGGCGTGACCAAAAGTCTTTTGGAAGGCGGAATTAAAGAATTAAGAAAAGGAAGTACTGCAACATCTGCAAGCTCAGAAGAGACGTATCAATCCTTAAAAAAATATGCAAAAAACTTCAACGAATTAGCAGCAGAAGGAAAATTAGATCCTGTAATCGGGCGTGATGAAGAAATCAGGAGAGTTTTACAGATTCTTTCGAGAAGAACAAAAAACAACCCTATTCTGATTGGTGAACCCGGAGTTGGTAAAACAGCAATCGCAGAAGGCATTGCACATAGAATTATCAGTGGAGATATTCCTGAAAACCTGATGGATAAAACTTTGTATTCATTGGATATGGGAGCATTGATTGCCGGTGCAAAATATAAAGGAGAATTTGAAGAAAGATTAAAATCCGTTGTAAATGAAGTAATAAAATCTGACGGACAAATCATTCTTTTCATCGACGAGATCCATACTTTGGTGGGAGCCGGCGGTGGTGAAGGAGCGATGGATGCAGCCAATATTCTGAAACCTGCTTTGGCAAGAGGAGAATTAAGAGCGATCGGTGCAACCACTTTAAATGAATATCAAAAGTATTTTGAAAAAGATAAAGCATTAGAAAGACGTTTCCAGAAAGTGATGGTGGAAGAACCAGATACAGAATCTGCAATCTCTATTCTTCGTGGAATTAAAGATAAATATGAAGCACATCATAAAGTAAGAATCAAAGATGAGGCGATTATTGCGGCGGTGGAAATGTCTCAAAGATATATTTCGGACCGTTTTTTACCGGATAAAGCAATCGATTTGATTGATGAAGCTTCAGCAAAGTTGAGAATGGAAATCAATTCAAAACCTGAAGAATTGGATGTTTTAGACAGAAAATTGATGCAGATGGAAATTGAATTGGCTGCCATTTCAAGAGAAGGCAATCAAACGAAAATTGACCATTTAAAAGAAGACATCTCGAAAATCTCTGAGCAGAGAAACGAAATTAATGCTAAATGGCTGAAAGAAAAACAAAAATCTGAGGATTTAACACAGATTAAAAAAGATATAGAATCTCTGAAACACGAAGCGGAAAGAGCTTCAAGAGCTGGAGATTACGCAAAAGTTGCTGAAATACAGTACGGGAAAATTAAGGAGAAGGAAGATGCTTTGCAGAAACTTGAATTGGAGATGCAAAACCATCAGAATGAATTAATTAAAGAAGAAGTTACGGCTGATAATATCTCAGAAGTGATTGGAAAATGGACAGGAATTCCTGTTACCAAATTGCTTCAATCCGAAAGAGAAAAGTTATTACATCTTGAAACTGAACTTCATCACAGAGTGGTCGGTCAGGAAGAAGCGATTACAGCAGTTGCAGACGCCATCCGAAGAAACAGAGCAGGCTTAAGTGACGAGAAAAAACCAATCGGAAGTTTCTTGTTTTTAGGAACAACCGGTGTTGGTAAAACTGAGCTGGCAAAAGCTTTGGCTGAATTTTTATTCGATGACGAGAACAATATGACGAGAATCGATATGAGTGAATATCAAGAGCGTCATTCAGTTTCGAGATTGGTTGGAGCGCCTCCTGGGTATGTTGGTTACGATGAAGGCGGTCAGTTGACAGAAGCTGTGCGAAGAAGACCTTATTCAGTCGTGCTTTTAGATGAAATTGAAAAAGCACATCCTGATGTTTTCAATACTTTACTTCAAGTTTTGGATGATGGACGATTGACCGATAATAAAGGTAGAGTCGTGAATTTCAAAAACTCTATTATTATTATGACTTCGAATTTAGGTTCGCATATTATTCAGGAGAATTTTGAAAATATCACGGAAGAAAACCAAGACGAAATTGTAGCTAAAACGAAAATTGAAGTTTTTGATTTATTGAAACAAACGCTTCGTCCGGAATTTTTGAACAGAATTGATGAGACCGTATTGTTCCAACCTTTAAGAAAAAAAGAAATTGGAAAAATCGTTCAGTATCAGTTGAGAGGATTTAATGATATGCTTGCAAAAAGAAATATTATTATGACTGCAACACAAGATGCTTTGAATTATTTGACTAACAAAGGTTATGATCCTGTTTTTGGAGCTAGACCTTTGAAAAGAGTGATTCAGCAGGAAGTTCTCAATAAATTATCAAGAGAGATTCTTGCAGGAACGGTGAATGACGGTGACAGAATTACGCTTGATTATTTCGAAGAAACAGGTTTGGTTTTCAGACCTGCTGAAAAATAAGTAGTTTTTTTTCATATATATTATTTTTTAATAAGTACCACGGATCTCATTCTGTGGTACTTATTTTTTTTAATTAAAAAATAAACTGCAAAGACAGGATTTACAGTAAAAAAACGGAGGGTTGTAAGGAGTTTTTTTTGCAAATTTGTAAAAACACCCATAAAACCTAAGAAAATGGCCAACACCAACTTAAACAATCCAAATACACTTGCTGTGGATCTTATTCAAGATTTGGTAGACAATTACCGAAACAATCAACTAAATTGTATTAATCAAAACATAAAGATAGACGATGCACATTCAGTATGGTTTGATTTGCCAGCGCTAAAAAATTTTATTGCAGAAATAGAAGCTCAGGCTCAAATAGTCGATCCTAATGTACAAAGTAATGATTTGGGAATCCGATTTTATTATGCAGCATACCCTGAAGATCCGGCACAACCTATTCCTTCCAACTATGCTAAAAGACATACGTTGGTGATGATCCCTACAAAAGAAAAAGAAGGCTTACACTATGATTTCAATCCTTTTCAAGAAGAAGGAAAAGCACTTAGCGTTACCGGAATTGCACTAGCCGAAAATCATGGAACTCTAATACCTCCAAATACTTCAATAGTAGAGTCTTATTAATCAACCCCATGAGTGACTTTCAATTTTTTTTACAGAGTTGCATGATCTTCGCAGAAGGTCTTGCTGCAATTGCATCAATTGTTTTCTTTAAAAGAATTAAAGGAAGTCACTATCGATACTTTTCAATATTCCTTATTTTTATTTTCTGTTGTGAAATATTCGGGAAATTTGCTGAAAACTATATTTCTTACCCAAAAAATTTATTTTTCAATTACTTCGTCATCCCAATAGAATTTATATTTTTTTACTGGCTTTATGCATATCGATCACTAAAAAATAAAAACCTTTTTTTTATTTTTTCTGCTTTATTTCTTTTAGCATTCATCCCAAATGAGCTTTATTTTGTAAAAAACAAGCATGTTTTTTCTTTCAACTATACATTTGGAAGTCTGCTTTTAATGTTTTTGGTTATTATGGAATATTATAAGCAAGTAAATTCGGAGAATATTCTTAATTTCACCAAAAACAGAATGTTTTATATAAATCTTGGCGTAACTTTATTCTATATAGGTACGCTCCCGTTTTGGACATTTTATTTCCAACTTTTGGAGCATATGGATATTTGGAGCCTCTATTATAGCTATTTTCTTTTGTCGGGAATTATAATGTATCTGTTATTTGCAAGTTCATTCATATGGGGAAAACAGAATTATACTTAACCATTATTTTATTTAATATTTTTTTTGTCATATTTCTAGTTGCCGTAATGATTTACATTCGGAAATATAAGCAGAGAAAAGTAGAGTATCTTAATGAAATTCAGCTTAAAAATGAGATCCATCAAAAAGAACTTTTAGCTACCCAGCTCGAAATTCAGCAGGCAACTATGCAGCAAATCGGACGAGAACTACATGATAACATTGGACAAAAACTTACTTTAGCAAGCCTTTATATACAACAGCTGCTTTATGAAAATAAAATTATTGAAGAAAGCGAGAGAATAAATATGGTTTCTCAAATTATCGATCAGTCTCTGCAGGATTTAAGAAGTCTTTCAAAAACATTGACCGACGATAACATCGATCAAAAAGACATCGTAACTTTGATCCAGGAAGAAGTTGAAAATGCGTGTGTATTAAAGAAATGCAAAATTCATTTTGAGCATAATTTTAAATGTCTTGATCTCGATTTTGTTCATAAAAATGTTTTGTTAAGAATTACACAAGAGTTTATTCAAAACAGCATAAAACATTCGCAATGTAAAAATATTTTCATTAAGCTCAATACTACCGAAGAAAATCTTTGGGAATTAAATATTACTGATGACGGAATTGGTTTTGATATCGACAAAATTCTTTCAAACGGAATTGGGCTTACCAATATGAAAAACAGAACAGCAATCATCGGAGCTGAGTTTAATCTTGAAAGCAACGAGAACAAAGGTACAGCGATCGAAATAAAACTAAAAAAATAGCAATGAAAAAGACCATTGTAATTGTTGACGACCATTTATTGATTGCCAAAGCACTTGAAGGAATCATCGGTAACTTCGAAGATTTTGAAGTCATTGATGTGGCCGAAAACGGGAAAGACCTGATTGATAAGTTTAAAAATGGACAAAAAATCCCGGATATTATACTCTTAGATATCAGTATGCCGATTATGAATGGTTTTGAAACCGCTTTATGGCTGAAAGAGAATCATCCAAACATTAAGGTAATGGCTCTCAGTATGCAGGGTGATGACAACAGTGTTATCAAAATGATAAGAAACGGAGCAAAAGGTTATCTATTAAAAAATACCCATCCAAAAGATTTGGAAATAGCCCTTACAAAATTGAGCAGCGACGGTTTCTTTTATCCGGATTGGGCCTCAAAAATTATTTTTTCAAACATGAGTGATGAGAAGAATAATGAGAAAAAAAAGAAAATCTCTGAACGAGAAAAAGAATTTCTTACTTATACTGTTACTGAACTCAGCTATAAAGAAATTGCAGAAAAAATGTGTTGTAGCCCAAGAACTGTAGAAAGCTATCGTGATCAACTCTGTGAAAAGTTTGACCTTAAAACAAGAGTCGGTTTAGCCGTTTTTGCGATCAAGAATGGTTTTGCAGAATCATAGCTAATGATCTAGTCAGAGTTTTTCCAATAAAAAAAGAAGCTTTTCAGCTTCTTTTTTTATTGGAAAAATTAGATTAAATTTATTTTATACCTACCAGTTCTACATCAAAGATAATTGTAGCTCCTGCTGGAATTGCAGCTCCTGCTCCACGATCTCCATAAGCAAGGTCTGAAGGAATATAAAATCTGTATTTAGATCCTTTGCTCATCAATTGAATACCTTCTGTCCAACCTTTGATTACGCTACCCAGATTAATATCCATTGCAGCACCACCATTTTTATCGGTAGAGTCGAAAACAGTTCCATCTAAAAGTTTTCCGGTATATTTCACCTGTACAACGTCTGATGCTTTTGGTTTTGTTTTACCATCACCTTCCTGCAAAACCTCATACTGTAAACCTGAAGTTGTAGTCTTTACTTTTGGGTTGCTTTTATTTTTTGCAAGAAAATCCAGACCTTTTTTCTTATTTTCACCTGCCTGTGCTAACGCAGTGGATTGCTTTTTTTCATTTTGCTTCTGCATAAAATCCTGCATAAAAGCGTTCATTTCTTCAGCTGGCATCAGCTTCTTTGTCCCGTTCATTTCTTCTTTTATAGCCTGCGCCAAAAGATCTGCATCTACCTTAAAACCTTCTTGTTTCATATTTTGGGCAATATTTAACCCTATATAATATGACGCTTTTTGGTCATCAGTATATTTGCTATCGCCTTGTTTATCATTTTTCTGAGCGCACGAAATACTAAATATTGCGATACAAAATAATGCAATGGTCTGTTTTTTCATTTGATAATTTTATTATTTGCTATTAACGAATTACATAATTGCTGCAAATCTATCATTAATTAAAGAAATTTCCCTGCTGTACAACACTTTTTTCTGTTAAAAATTTTTAATTGAACAGATTAATCAAATAAATCTACAATCTTTCCTGTTCATCGGCTTTTTTGATTGTTTTTGAATTTTTAACCGACTGATTTCCAAAATTATATTTTAGAGAAAAAGTAAAACCTTGTGTATCCTGATAATCTAAAAAGTAATTATCCTGATTGCCATATTTGGTGCTTATTTTTTGCTGTGTCGATCTGAAAATATCATTAAAAATAAATGCAGCTTCTAATTTTTTATTGAAAAACTTTCTGTTCATTACAAAATAAGCCGACCATTGACTGGAAATTTTGAATGTCCCTTGAATTGACGGCGAATAATATTTGTGTCCGGCTTCCATCTTCCAGTCTGAATTTTTGTCTAAAGTAAAACTTGTTGAAACATTTGAAACCCAGTTCCAGACTTTGTTTTTATTTAAAGCTCCGTCTATTCCTTTAAAATAATTTTCGTTGTGCTCCAGGTTTTCAGAAATAATTAAACTCCACCAAGGTTTTATTTCAAAGCTTTTGTAAAGATTCACCCCATAAGCTTCACCTTTTTCAATATTAGTAAAATAGTAAATCAGATTATTGTTTTCATGCTGTTGGTAAGAAATTTCCATTGATGGGAAAATTTCTTTTCGGTAGTAGAAATCTAAATTCCAGTTTTTGAATGAATAGGTAAGATTTAAATTGTGAATAATGGTTGCTTTCAACTTGGGATCTCCCTGATAATAAGAGAATAAATTATAATAAGATTTTGCAGGATTTAACCATGAATAAAAAGGTCTGCTGATTCTTTTACCATACGAAAATCCAAATTCATGTTTATTTTCCGTGGTATATTGTGCAAAAAATGTCGGGAAAAAGCTCCAATAATTATTTTTATTTACTTCATAAGGTTCAGAAACCACGCCTTCCAAATCGGTCATTTCTGCACGAAGTCCGCCTTTGAAATTCCATTTTCCGAGATTATAAGCCATTGATGTATAAATTCCAAAGTTGTGTTCTTTATAGTCAAAAAGGCTACTTTTTTCCGGTCTGTATTGAAATTCACCATTTTCGTTATCTGAAAAATCAAGCAAGCTATTTGTTTTTACAAAGCTGTATTTTGCACCCGATTCCAATTCCAATTTATCGTTTTTCCATTGGTAATCAAGTTGCGTAGAATATAGCTGAACATTGCTTTTATTATTGGTCATAAAATTCGTTTCTCGCGGTTGCTCATCTTTAAAATTCAAGTAGGTCAAAACATTTTGATATGCATTTGAATTATTTGCCGTAAAATAATTAATCCACGAAAGACTGCTTTTTTTATTTAGTTTTCTATCAATTTGAAAACTTAATGAATTATTAATTGTTCTGGAATGATGATCGTTAATCGTTGTATAATTAGATTCCGCAACATTCTGGGTATTATAAATCAAAGTTGGCACAAAGTAAGTTCCGTAAGATTTTGGGGCAAAAAATCCGGAATAATTCAGACTCGCTGTTGTAAGACTGTCGATTTCATATTCAACGTTAAAGTTTACTGTATTCTGGTTTTTATTTTGATCTTTCCGGTTCATTGTACTAATCCAGGTTGTGCCATCTTCAGGATAGTTTACATAATCTGTACCTTCACGATAATACGTTCCTCCTCCTCGAAAATAGCTTCCCATTACCGAAAGTTTATCTTTTTTGTAATATTGCGAAAGACCGGCAACCCCTTTTGCGTATTGGGTTTGAATATATTTTGAAGAAAGAATTCCACGATAGCCTTCAATTTTATTTTTCTTCATCACAATATTCAGAACAGCGCCACCCTGCGCTTCATATTTTGCAGGCGGATTGGTAATAACTTCTACAGATTTCACGTCATCGCCTTGTGTGTTTTCAAGAAAATTTTTGAGCTCTTCGCCAGTCATCATTACTTTTTTATCATTAATGGTTATCAAAACCGACGTTCCGCCTTTCACTGCCAAAACATCATTATTAATGGTAACCTGAGGTGTTTTTTTAAGAATTTCCCAAGCGTTGAGTGAAGAAATATTGCTGTTTTCTACATTAAATTCCAAACGGTCTACTTTTCTTTTCACCAATGGTTTTTTCTTCGTAATCGTTACCGCTTCAATATCTTTCTGATTGTTTTTTAAAATGATATTTAAAGCTTCGATCTCATTTTCAGCCTCGATATTTTTTTCAAATGAAAGGTATTTTTCATTATTAATTTTTAGCTTAAAAGATGTTGATGAAAGATCATCAAACAAAAACCTACCTTCAGAATCGGTAAAAAAAGATTTAATTAAAGTATTTTCATGATTATACAATTCCACTTTCACAGAATCGAGTTTTTCTTTATCAGCATTAAAAACAGTACCGGAAATTTTCTGCGATTGCGAAAACATAAAAACCGGAAAAACAAGAAAGAGAAGAAAGAGAAGATATTTATACATTTCAGTTAGTTTTAAGTTTAATTCAAATGAGTTTGATATTTTACTGTGACAAAATTGAATATTGCCACCGAGAATTTCAGTTAACGGAAGGTTAATGCGAGGTTAATGGTAAAAACGCATTCACGAAATGTATATATTTGCTTCAATGATTTCTAAAAGTAAATATCTTATCTCTCTTTTTGCAGCTTTATTCCTGCTATTATTGGGTATTCAGGTATATTTTATGTACAAAACTTCTCAGGTAAAAAAGCGGGAAGTCTACAGCGATGTTCATAACAGAATTGATGATTACATTGATAATCTGGAAAATCTTGGCGGTGCAAGTAATTTGGGTGACGAAGGTCAAAGGAAAATCTTTGCCGAATTCAACAATAAAAAAATCAGCAAAAAAGAGTTTTTAAACTATTTTGAAAAAAACAAAAAAATCACACAAGATAAATTAAGTGATTATATTGACCATAAGTTTAAGAAAGAAGGCTATAAAGTGGCTGTAAGAACTCAGTTTTTATCAATTGTTTATGTTCCGAAAAATATAAACCTGATCGATAAACCAGTCACTTTATACGAAACGCGAAACAAGATTACAAAAGCCGGAATTTCTAATACTGGAAAATGGGAAACCTCCTCCACTTCGAGATCGGATAAAAGCGATCAACTTGAGAAAGACGACTCTTTTTTTGTAAGAAGCCAGACAGATTTTGAAATTTTAAATATCAATACTGTTGTTTTTCAAAACCTTACACTACTTACTTTATGCTGTATCGCTATTTTACTGAGTGTTTTGATTTTATATATTTTCACCATTAAAAATTTAATCCGGCAACAAAAACAGGTTGAGGTTTTGCATACTGTTGTAGACAATATCTCTCATGAATTTAAAACACCCATTGCAACACTTAAAATTGCCTCAAAAACATTAAAAAAAGAATACAACACCGAAATTTTCCCATTGATCGACAGACAAATCTCAAGGTTGGAAGACTTGATGCATCAACTTCATCCTGAATATCTTACTGAAGAAAGATCAGCAACAAAGCCTGAAAACTGGGATTTTTTTATTCAGGATTTAGCTTTCACTTACAAGAATACTGATTTTAAGCTTAATAATTCTGTTTCAAAAGAACTTCCGTTTGACAAAAAACTGATGGAAACCGTGATCAAAAATCTTTGTGAAAACAGTGTAAAATATGGTGCTTCAGAAATTAAAATCGATGTGAAAACTATTCAGAATAAGCTTGAAATCATTGTTGCAGACAACGGAAACGGAATGGAACAAAGCGAACTGAAAAATATTTTTGAGAAATTTTACAGAATACAATCCAATAATATTCACAACAGTAAAGGTTTGGGTTTGGGATTGTTTTTCGTTAAAAAAATTGTTGAGAAATATAATGGGAAAACTGAGATTACAAGCGAAGTGAATGTAGGAACAACTTTTAAAATTTCAATTCCTTATGAAGATTAAGATTTTACTGGCAGAAGACGATTCAGATTTTGGAATGATCCTGAAACAATATCTCGAGCTTGAAGATTTTGAAGTTTCATGGTTTCAGGATCCGGAAGATATTTTACCGATTTTACAGTCAGATCTCCATTTTCATATCGGGATCTTAGATATTATGATGCCTAATCTCGACGGATTTTCTTTGGCAAAAATGATCTTAAAAGCCAAACCCGATTTCCCACTTTTATTTTTAACGGCCAAAAATCAGAAAATAGACCGCTTAACAGGATTGAAAATCGGAGCAGATGATTACATCTCAAAACCTTGTGATCCGGAAGAATTAATTTTAAGAATTAAAAATATTCTGAAAAGAACTTTATCTTCAGAAACGATCACTCAATACAAAATCGGAAGCTATATTTTAGATACAGAAAAGCTTTTGCTTTCTCATCCCAAAGAGAAAATAAGATTGACAATTCGCGAAAAAGATCTTTTACTTTATCTTTTAAAATTCAATCATAAAACCATCAAGCGAGACGATATACTCGATAATCTCTGGGAGACTAACGATTATTTTACAGGAAGAAGCCTTGATGTTTTTATCAGTCGACTGCGCAAATATTTTCAGCATGATGCTGAAATAAAAATCCAATCTCTGAGAGGAATTGGCTTTGAAATTGAGTTTCCTGAAAGCTGAATTTGACAAAAAAAACATTTATTTCTCAGCATGAAAATTGTTTCATTAAATAACTAAAAAAATACAGCGATGATTGATTTTAAAAAAGCCATTCATTTAGTGAGCGGAATTTCGGCAAAAGGTAGTCTGAAGCATTATTTTGAAACAAATTATCCTGATGATGAAATAAAAATTCACTGTATTCATGATGATTTATCAGTAGGTCCGTTAAATGATTTCACCTCTCCATCAGACTATGAAACCTACTCTTCTTACTGGAAAGCGATTGAAAACATTTCGAATTCAAATAATGAATCTAAGGAAAGCTATACGCAATCTTCTGATTTTTTTAATGAATTTAAAATTGATTTCCCTCCAGAAAAGCCACTTATTATTTGGCACGGAAGTGATACGAATGAGAAAATAATGCTTTACCGTTATTGCGCACTTTTAAAGACTAGAGATTTGTATGAGATAAATCTTGATGATTGGCCGGTAAATCCTAAAGATGTTTACAATAGCAATTCTTTGGCAACCCGAAATCCAAAGCATATGGATGGAATTTTTAATCATATAAAAAAGATAGAACACGATCGTAAATTTTTCTACGCTCAAGAATGGGAAAGATTGAAAAATGATCAAAAATTAACCAGAATTTTCAGGAATGGACAAGTGATTTCTGTAGAAGAAGATTATTATGATCAGGCGCTTCTTGCAAATTGTTCTTCAGAATATCAAGTCGCGGCAAGGGTAATCGGTGCCACCATGGAAAAGCAGGAATCTACAGTTGGCGACCATTATCTTTGGTATAGAATTCACGTTTTACTTAATCAAAATTTATTAGAAAGTCGAGGAAATCCGACAACGATGCGGGACTTAGAAATAAGAAAAAATAAGCTTCATTCTACTGAACAAAGCTTATTTTCTATCTTTAATTAAATATTTTTTTAAAACTGCAGCTCTGTCAAAACCGGGAAATGATCCGACGGATACAGCAGATTTTCTCTTCTGTCGTTAATATGTCTGTGAGATTTTATCTTAAAACCTTTTACAAAAATATAATCGATTCTTTCCTGCGGAACTTCGGTTACGTTGAATGCTGTAAAAGTTCCTTTTGGTCCGTAAGGTTTTGATTCAGAATTGTAGAAACTGTCTTTCAGATTTTGAGAAATTATTTTAATCGGTTCTGTATCATCTGTCAAGTTAAAATCTCCGCTTAATGTTAAAGGTAAATTTTTAGGATTGATTTCTTTAATTTTCTTTAAAATCAAATCTGCAGATTTTACTCTCGCTACATTTCCGATATGATCGAAATGAAGATTCATTGCCAAAAATTCTTTCTTCGATTTTTTATCTTTAAAAACGGCATACGTGCAAACTCTGTTGTAAGCAGCGTCCCAACCTTTCGACGGAGTTTCCGGAGTTTCTGAAAGCCAGAATGTTCCTGATTTTACTATTTGTAATCTTTCGGTATCATAAAATATAGCAGAAAATTCTCCTTTTTCTTTGCCATCATCTCTACCTACGCCTACATAATCATAGTTTTTTAAACCATTTTTTATATCTTTCATCTGTTCGGGAAGTGCTTCCTGAACGCCGAAATAATCCGGATGGTAATAGCTTAATAAATCTACCGCATCCTGTTTCCTGTTCGTCCATGAGTTTTCTTTATCAGATTCTACATTGAGTCTGATGTTGAAAGACATTACTTTTAAATTCTGAGAAAAGCTCCATGCAAAAACAAATAGTAATAAAGTTGAAAATCTGAAATTCATTAGGGTTCTTATTTAAATTAAAGAACAAAAATAAAACTTATGTTTCATAGAGAAGCTTTATTGATGATGTTTTTTAGTTATTAGCAAAATTAAATCACCAGAAACTAAAAATTCATCATTCATAATTATAACTAATTGGATTTTTTCGCCTTGATCATTGCCTCCAAAGCATCCCACATTTCCTGTGGAATATCTTCCAGCATATTAAATTCACCTGCACCTTGAAGCCATTCTCCCCCATCGATTGTAACGACTTCTCCATTCATATAAGCTGAATAATCTGAAACCAGATACGCAGCAAGATTTGCTAATTCCTGATGTTCTCCTACTCTTCTCAACGGAACTTTTTTTCTCATATCAAATTTTTCCTGCAGATCTCCCGGAAGCAATCTGTCCCAAGCTCCTTTTGTAGGAAACGGTCCAGGAGCAATCGCATTAAAGCGGATGCCATATTTTGCCCACTCAACTGCTAAACTTCTTGTCATTGCTAAAACTCCCGCTTTTGCACAAGCTGATGGAACAACGTAAGCCGAACCCGTCCAAGCATAAGTCGTTACAATATTTAAAACTGTTCCCGGAGTTTTTGAATCAATCCAGTGTTTTCCGATAGAAAGTGTACAATTTTTTGTTCCTTTTAAAACAATATCTAAAATAGAATCGAATGCAGAGTGCGTTAATCTTTCTGTAGGTGAAATAAAATTTCCGGCAGCATTATTCAAAAGAATATCAATTTTTCCGAATTCTTTTAAAGTTGCTTCTTTCATGGCTTCCACCTCGTCCCAATTTCTTACATCACAGGCAACACAAAGAACTTTTCCACCCGTTTCATCTTCCAATTCCTTCGCAGTAACCTGAAGTTTTTCTAAATTTCTGGAAGTAATCACCACTTTTGCTCCTAATTGCAGGAAATATTTGGTCATTGCTTTTCCAAGACCGCTTCCGCCTCCTGTAACAATAGCAACTTTATCTTTTAGAGCGTCTTCACGCAACATCGGTTGTGTATAAAGATTCATATGTTTTATTTTTTCTTAAAAATAATAAATATTAGGATGTAATCCCTTAAAATAGATTGATAAATGATGCTACAAATAGCTCTTTTTAAAACAATAGATTGTTGAAGAATCACAAAGACGCAAATATTTTGCTCTTCATATTGTTATAAGGCGCAGAAAAATCAAAGATTTTCAATAAACTTTTATTTTTTTTGTAGAAAAAAATCCTTGCGCCTTAGAAATAATATTTTGGATTTAATTTGCACCTTTACGATTTTCCAAAAAACAAAAACAGCCTGTCAAATAATTGACAGGCTGTTTTTTATATTGAACAAGATTAAATTAATTACTTAACAACAGTTCCTTTAAAAGAAAGTATTTTCGGGTTTTGACTGTCACTCAGATTAACCGTAACTGATTTTGTAAATGGACCTTCCGCTGCAGCATTGTAGCTTGCTTCCACAAATCCTGTTTTTCCAGGTAAAATTTTAGTTTTTGTGTAATCAGCTGTTGTACATCCGCATGATGGCGCAACTTTATCAATCATAATTGGCTGTGATGAAGTATTGGTAAACTCAAATCTGATGATTTTTGGTTTCCCTTGAGGAATATTTCCTACATCGATAATTTCTGCTTTCCATTTTGCAGCTTCTGCTACTTTTTTAACAATTGAAGCCGGAGTTACCGGAAATACATTTGCATAAAACGGAGAGAATGCCAAAACCGCAAGAAGCGCTGTAATTTTTAAATTTTTCATGTGTATAAATTTTTAGTAATTATGAAATCAAATAATAATTATTTTTTGTTTTAACAAATGTAGAGCGGAAAACGATTGTAAGTTGTTAACTGTTATCAAACATTTGTTAACGAGTTGTTAATGATAAAAAAATTATAGATATTTTTGGATAATATTGCTTCTGGAAATGGAAATTAAAAAACTCAATATTATTATCACCCTCGGATTGGTTGCTATCATCGGAATTTTGATTGCCCAACTGTTGTGGACCAAACAAGCGTATAATCTTGAGGACAGAAAATTTAATCAGAAAGTAAACATCGCTTTAATGGAGGTTGTCGACAAAATGTCTGAAGGAAAATCCTCTTTTACCGAAAATCCCGTTCAGATTATTGCGAATGATTATTACGTTGTGAATATCAATAATGAATTTCATCCCGCAGTTCTTGAGCATTATCTGAAAACAGAATTTACGAGATTTCAAATTAATACAGATTATGTTTACGCTTTATATAATTGCCACAGCGATCAAATGATTTATGGGAAATATATGACGAGCCATCAGGAAGAGCCCAATGAAAAGGTAATTCAGTTTCCGAAACATAAAAATCTTACTTATTATTTTTCGATACGTTTCCCCGACAAAACCACTTACCTCATCAGCTCTTTGCGTTTTTGGTATCTTTTGACTTTTGCACTGATTATTATTCTTCTCGTTTATGTTTATTCAATTTATACAATTATTCAACAGAAGAAATTCTCAGAATTGCAGCGTGATTTTATCAACAATATGACGCATGAGTTTAAAACTCCGTTATCATCAATATTATTAGCTTCGGAGGCGCTCAACAAACAAGAAGTCGTGCAAGAAAATTCTAAGTTGAAAACATACACATCAATTATCATTAATCAAAGTTATAAACTGAATAATCATATTGAAAAAATACTGAATATTGCGAAAAACGATGCTTCAGGATTATCATTAAAACCTCAAAAAATTATTTTGCAACCGTTTATTGAGGAGATTGCAGAAACTATTAAACAGAAAAATGAAAATATTTCCATTCAGATAAATATTGAAAATGATATTTCAATTTTAGCAGATGAATTTCACTTTACCAATATCGTTTACAACCTTTTAGACAACTCAATCAAATACTGCGAAACAAAACCTGAAATTCTTATTTCTTCGGTGAAAGATTCAAAAGGCTTATATTTAAAGTTTAAAGACAACGGAATGGGCATTCCTGCTAAAAACATTAATCATATTTTTGATAAATTTTACAGAGTTCCTACCAATAATAGTGAAGAAATCAACGGGTTTGGGCTGGGATTATTTTATGTAAAAAAAATCGTTCAGCAGCATAACTGGAAAATATCAGTTGAAAACAATGTAGATAAAGGCATCACCATTACTCTGTTTTTTCCGTTTTAATTTAATTTGTGTAAATGATGGATAAATCTAAAATTCTATACGCAGAAGATGATGAAACCATAGCTTTTCTAATTCAGGACAGCTTAGAAAATTATTATGAAATAGAGCATTGCTCAAACGGAAAATCTGCGTTTGAAGCGTTCAACACCAAAGATTTTGACATTTGTTTGCTCGATATTATGATGCCCGAAATGAACGGTTTCGATTTAGCACAAAAAATAAGAGATAAAAATGCCGAGATCCCAATCATTTTCACTTCTGCTAAAGCTTTAAAAGAAGACCGAATTAAAGGTTTGAAAATCGGTGCAGATGATTATTTGGTAAAACCTTTCAGCATCGAAGAATTGATTTTAAAAATTGAAATTTTCCTAAAACGTTCCAAGAAAACGGAAGCCTTTCCACAAAAATATAAAGTCGGAAAGTACAATTTTGACCCTAAAAACTATACTTTAAATGACACTCAAAATACAATAACGCTTACTCAAAGAGAATCTGATTTGCTTTTGTATTTTATTCGTCATAAAAATACCGTCCTCAAAAGGCAGGATATTTTGAAGGCAATCTGGGGCGATGATGATTATTTTATGGGACGAAGTCTTGATGTTTTTATTTCAAGATTGCGAAAAGTTTTTGCCGATGAAAATACTGTCGCGATAGAAAACATTCACGGTATTGGCTTTCGCTTTTCTGAATAATAACCTTTATCTGCTTCTTATCTCTAATTTCATTTTTTTTAATTGATCTTTTATTCTTACAATATTTTATATTTGTATAAATGCAGAATATGAATAAAATTTATCTCGAAAAAATAGTATTTATTGTTATTTTCCATCTTTTCATTTGCTTGCTTATTTCTCAGCTTGGCCTTTTTTTAAACTTTCCTGTAACAAGATTCTATTATCCGCTGTCGGTAATCATTTCTTTTTTAATTTGTAGAGTTAATTTTATTTCAGGGGCTATCACAGCGCTCATTTTATTATTTGGTTTTTTAATCAGCGGTTATTTTTTTGACCTCTCTGCAGACGGGCAAAGCTATCATCAGGAAAGTATTATTCAGTTGAAAAATGGCTGGAATCCTATTTCCTTTGAATCTCATTCTCGTACAATGAAAGTGTGGACGGAGCATTATCCAAAAGGAGCCGAAATAATACAGTCTTGCATTTATTCTTTCTTTGGCAAAATAGAAACTGGGAAAGCCATCAATATTTTTCTTTTTATCTCTTCATTACTGATTACAAAAAAAGCTTTGGAATCCTTTAGTATTAATCTTAAACAACAATGGATCTTTGCTTTTCTAATAGCTGCCAATCCAGTTGTAATTTCACAAATTTTAACTTTTTATGTAGACGGATTTAGTTATTCGTTTATCATTTGCTTTTTGAGTTCTCTTTTTCTTTTTATCAAAACAAAAGAAAGAATTTATATAGCATTGATCATAGCAACTTTAACGATTGGTGGAAGTTTAAAGTTTACTTCAATGCCAACATTGGGTGTATTGACTGTTTGTATATTGGTTATTTTGTTGTTTTTGAAAAAAATATCATCGCTTAAAGCCTTAATATTGCCATTACTATGCGCTTCTTTTTTATTAATATTCTGTAATTACAACCCATATATTACAAATTTGAAAGAAGGAAAGCATGTATTTTATCCATTAAAAGGAGAAGGATCAATCGATATTCTTGAGCGCTTTGCACCAGAAGGATTTGTAAGAAATAATAATCGAATAGAAAAACTTGCATTTACATTATTTACCAAAACAGGGTCTTTTGATAAAGATAATATGTCTTATAAAATTCCATTCAGCATTTCCCAAAAAGAGCTGAATCGGTTGGCTGATGCAGATATTGGCGTCGGAGGATTTGGTATATTTTATAGTGGTTTTTTGATCGTTTTATTATTATTTTTTATCGTCAATAATAAACTTCTGAAAAATCTCAATCATCAGCAAAAAATACTTTTTATTAGCATTCTTCCAATCTTAGCGTCTGTATTGATTATTTCTGATCCTTGGTGGGTACGGTATATTCCCCAATTTTATCTGATCCCACTAATATTGCTGCTTATATTGGAGGTAAATAATACTAAAATCAAAAACCTTTTTATTTTAAAAGGAATTTTAATTGTTAATATTTTATTCTTCTTTTCATCAGTTGCCGTATTAAATATTTATGGAACCGAAAAGACCTATTACATTTTAGACATGCTCAAGGATTCCGGAAAAACAGTAAAAATTGACGCAAGGTATTTTCCTAGTAATCTCGACAGACTTGAAGAACATGGAATACCCTATAAACAAATAAAAATTGCTGATGATTATAAACCTATTATTAGATTTCAGCCAAAAGGCTCCATCATCATTGACGATAATTTTAAAAAGCAGGATAGAAATCTTGTTTATGATTTCTTAAATCGCTTTTTTTATAAAATAGATTAGATTCAAGCCTTTAATTTACAGGCAGATACTTTTTTATATTTAACATAACTTTACTATTTAAATCTTATGAAAAATTCCGGAACTCTTATTTTTATATTTATTTTAATTTTTGGTTTAAATAATGCTCAAAAATTTGAGAAACTACATCAATATGTCAATCCGTTAATCGGGACAGAAAAGATGGGACACGCCTATCCCGGAGCTACTGCACCTTTTGGAGCCATTCAGCTCAGCCCGGAAACCGATACGATTTCTTATGAAATGAACGGAAAATATAATGGTGATGTTTATAAATATTGTGCAGGGTATCGCTATGAAGACAAAACCGTTGTAGGCTTTAGTTCTACCCATTTTAGTGGCACAGGGCATTCTGATTTAGGAGATTTTCTCGTAATGCCAACTGTTGGGAAACTGCAATTGAATCCCGGAACAGCAACAAATCCTGAAAGTGGTTACAGAAGCAGATTTTCACATGCAAATGAAACCGCAGAAGCTGGATATTACAAAGTAAAGTTAGACGACCACAATATTTTAGCCGAATTAACTTCTACAACAAGAGTCGGTGTTCATCGCTACACTTTCCCAAAATCTGACCAGGCACATATTATTTTAGACTTGATGGCCGGTATTTATAATTATGATGGTAAAAATGTTTGGACTTACGTTCGTGTAAAAAACGGAAATACCATCACAGGTTATCGACAGACCAACGGCTGGGCAAGAACACGAACGGTTTATTTTGCGATGACATTTTCAAAGCCATTTAAATCTTACGGCCAGAAAAATTATGACGGGAAACAAGTGTATGGCGGATTTTGGAGAAAATTTGACCAGACGAAAAACTTTCCGGAAATCGCAGGAAAAAATCTGAAAATGTATTTTGATTTCGATACGAATGAAAATGAAGCAATTGAAGTTAAGCTTGCAATTTCACCGGTAAGTCAAGCAAATGCTTTAGAAAATTTAGAAAAAGAGACTGGAAACTTATCTTTTGACCAGGTAAAAGCACAAACACAGGAAATTTGGAATAAAGAATTAAATAAAATCGTTATTAAAGGCTCTGAAACAGAGAAAACAAACTTTTATACGGCAATGTATCATACTTTTATCAATCCGACAACTTATACAGATGTAAACGGAGAATATAAAGGTTTAGACCAAAATATTCATAAAGCAGAAGGTTTTACCAATTACACAACGTTTTCACTTTGGGATACCTATCGTGCATTACACCCTTTCTTTAATATCATTCAAACCAAAAGAAACGGTGATATGGTAAAATCGATGATGGCTCATTACAATCAGTTTTCGATGAAGATGTTGCCGATTTGGTCGCATTATGCGAATGATAATTGGTGTATGAGCGGATATCACAGTGTAAGCGTTGTTGCAGATGCGATTATTAAAGGAAATTATAACGGTGATGCAAAAGCTGCATTAAAAGCCTGTGTAGAAACTGCCAACAAAAGAGATTATGAAGGAATCGGATATTATATAGATAAAGGATATATTCCTGCTGAGAAAAGTGGCACTTCAGTTTCAAATACCTTAGAATACGCTTATGATGATTGGGCAATTGCGCAACTAGCGAAACAGTTGGGTGAAACAGAAATTTACAATCAATTCATCAAACGTTCGGAAAACTGGAAAAATAATTTTGATAAAACAGTAGGATTTATGCGTCCTCGTTTGGCTGACGGGAGTTTTAAAAAAGATTTTAATGAATTAAGTACACACGGACAAGGTTTCATTGAAGGAAATTCATGGAATTATAGCTTCTTCGTTCCTCAAAATCCGGATGAATTAATTAAAATGATGGGCGGCAAGAAAAAATTTGCTTCAAAATTGGATGAATTGTTCACGATGCATTTACCAGACGAGTTTTTTGCAGATACCGAAGACATTACACGAGAAGGAATTATTGGCGGTTATGTTCACGGAAACGAACCGGCTCATCATGTCGCGTATTTTTATAATTGGGCGGGGCAACCTTGGAAAACTCAAGCTCAAATCAGACGAATTTTGGAAATGCAATACAAAGCCACTCCTGATGGTTTGGGCGGAAATGATGACGCAGGACAAATGAGTGCATGGTATATTTTGAGTTCGCTTGGTTTTTATCCTGTTGCTCCGGGTTCGGAAGATTATGCAATTGGAAGTCCTGCGATTGACCATGCTGTTTTGAATTTAGAAAACGGAAAAACTTTTGAAATTGAAGCCATCAACCAAAGTCCGAAGAATGTCTATATTCAAAAAATTCTATTGAATGGAAAGGAAATTAAAAACTTTACTTTGAAACATTCTGATATTATGAATGGAGGGAAATTGAGTTTTTATATGAGTGCTAAACCTAGAAAATAAACATCTAGTTTGTCATTCAGAGCGGAACACAGTGCAGCGTGGAATCTACTTTATGCGTAGAGATTCTTCCTTCTTCAGAATGACAAATATTAGATTAAAATTCATTCATCAGTAGTTTACATACGAAATTCATCGTTTTGCATACATCCTATTTCTAATTTCTGCTGAATTTTGTATCAATAAAATCAAGAATATGAAATTGAATCAAGTAAAATTAGGAAACCAGGGATTAATCGTTCCGAATATAGGTTTGGGATGTATGGGAATGACAGGTTTTGGCGATGCAGACATGTATGGTAAAACCGATGAGAAAGAAGCTATCGCAACCATTCACCGTTCTTTAGAATTGGGTGGGAACTTTCTGGACACTGCCGATTTATACGGTCCATTTAAAAATGAACAATTAATTGCGAAAGCTATTGAAGGAAATCGCAACAAGTATATTATTGCAACAAAATTCGGTTGGGAGATTGATGATAATGACCAGGTAACCTGGAAAATCAACGGAACAAAAGAGTATGTGAAAAAATCGATTGAACGTTCGCTTAAAAATCTGAAAACTGATTATATCGACCTTTATTACATGCATCGTTTAGATAAAAATGTTCCTGTTGAGGAAACCGTTGGAGCGATGGGCGATTTGGTGAAAGAAGGTAAAATCGGCTATATCGGTTTGTCGGAAGTTTCTTCGGAAACGGTAAAAAAAGCACACGCAGTTCATCCGATTTCGGCAGTTCAGAGTGAATTTTCTCTTTTTGAAAGAACTGTTGAGGAAAAAGGTGTCATCAAAACGTTGAATGAATTGGGAATTGGTTTCGTAGCGTACTCACCTTTGGGAAGAGGATTTTTATCCGGGCAGATACGTTCGATTGATGATCTGCCTGAAAATGATTTCAGAAGGGGAATTCCTCGTTTTCAGGAGCAGTATTTTCATAAAAACATCGAATTGGTGGAAGCTATTGAAAACCTTGCACAAGAAAAAAATATTACATCATCACAATTGGCTTTGGCGTGGATTATCAGTAAAGGAATTCTTCCTATTCCGGGAACGAAACGCAGAAAATATCTTGAAAAGAATATTGAAGCAAGTAAAATTGTGTTAAGCGAATCTGATATCCAGAAGCTGGAAAGTATTGTACCGTTGGGAACCGATACAGGTGCACCTTATGATGAATTCAGTATGGGGCTTTTGGATTATTAATCTGTAATTTTGATTGTTTAAATTATTCTACAGTTTGTCATTCTGAACGAAATGCAATGTAGTGAAGAATCTCCCCATTATTATATTTGTAAGATTCTTCCTTCGTCAGAATGACAGACTACTTAAATTAAAAATGCAGTACGATTTTGCGCCCCGGCTTGAACGGAGCTCTTTTTGCGGAGCAAAAAAGCGGGAGTGGAAGACGGAAATCGGCGCCATAAAAAAATAAAAAGTTATGAACACAATAAAATCTATTTCGGCTTTTCACAGATTGTTGTCGCTTCCTGAGCCAAAGCATCCGATGGTAAGTGTCATTAATCTTTCGGAAAGTGTTTTTATTGAAGATGAGGTCTGGAAAGGCTTTGTAAGCCGTTATTATTGTGTAGCTCTGAAACGAAATGCAACCGGAAAAATAAAATACGGACAACAACATTACGATTATGACAAAGGTGTTTTGAGTTTTACAGCACCGAATCAAGTGCAGTATCTGGATTTGCAGACAATGGATTGTGAAAATACGGGCTATTTGCTGATCTTTCATGAAGATTTTCTGCTGAAACATTCATTGGCGAAGACGATTTCTTCTTATGGATTTTTCTCGTATGCAGTGAATGAAGCTTTACATTTATCTGAAGATGAAGAGAATGATTTGCTTGAAATTATGAATAAAATAGATAAAGAATATCAGCATATCGATCATCATACGCAGGAAATCATTTTGACGCAGATCGAATTGCTTTTGAATTATTCGAAGCGTTTTTATGAAAGACAATTCATCACCCGAAAAAGTGGAACCCACCAGCTTTTAACGAAATTTGAAACTTTTATGAATAATTATTTTAATCAGGAGTCTTCTGATATAGGACTTTTAACTGTTCATCAAATTGCAGAAGCAATGAATCTTTCTCCAAATTATTTGAGTGATCTTTTGCGAGTTCATACCGGACAAAATACCCAACAACATATTCATGAAAAGCTGATCAGTAAAGCCAAAGAAAAACTTTCAATGACTGAACTTTCGATAAGCGAAATTGCGTATGAATTGGGATTTGAGCATTCCCAATCTTTTTCTACGCTTTTTAAAAAGAAAACGAATATGTCGCCGTTGGAGTTTAGGCAGTCTTTTAATTAAATCCCTCATCGATTTATGAGATTTTCGCAGATGATTATGTAAAAAATCTGCGAAAGTAAATTATACCTTAACTAAAGCTCATTCTATTGATCATCTTGACAATCAATTTCAAAAATATCTTTCTTTATATTATTTCCTGCTTTTTCTGAATCTAAAAACATTGTTTTTTTTCGCTTATTACAATTTTAAAATGCCTTTTCTATTTTGAAGGCATTTTTCTTTTACTCTACCCCATCTCTTTAATTAAAAAAAAGAAATTTTTGTGACTTTTATCACCGTTTCATAATCTTCCTATTTATCATTTTTGTTATTCATAATAATTCTTATTCAGTCTAAATAATTAATTATTACGTCTAAAACTTCTGTATTTGCTTTTTTAAAATGAATAATTACAATTTTAAATTAAAAAACATTCTGTCTTTTTGTCCAGAAAAAAAATGTCTGATTCAAAACCATTGTGTTCTTTAAACAGTATCTAATTTTTAACACCACATTGTACAAAATGAATAATATGAAAGATTTCAAAGTAGCCGTTTTGAGCTTGAATAAAAATTGTTTCGATTATTTTTACAATATTATCATCACCTATGAAAAAACTCTAATATTAATTAATAAAAAAAGAGAATTAATATTACAGCCAAAAAAAATTATTTTTGCAAAAGATTTAATTGCAATCGATATCATGAATGAAAAATCTACCGTCGTGCATATTGGTTTTAATGAATTTTTCACTCATGAATTCTCCGAAACTATTAGAACAAGGTTTAATCATCTCTTTATTGACAAAGATTTTATCATCACAAATTTGTTGCAGGATCCTGTAGGTTTTCACCCAGACAGATTTAAAGATTATTCCGAAAAAAACGTAACCGTTTTAAGACAGTTTGCTGTAAACAAAGTACAATCTCTTTTATTGGACGGGCTGTACGAACATCATCAAAGCCTGATGAAGTTTTCTTGATGATATTCAATTTTTAATTAATAGAATGTGTTGTCAAATTTTGGCTAATTACTGAAGCTAAATTGCAAACTGATAATTTAAAAATACAAAAACACATTATATGTTTTCATTTATTTCGATTTTTTTTAGAATCGTCTTTTAAGATGTTATAAAAATTAATCCTATTAAAGACTGAATACGCTTCGGCCAAGTTTTTAATCGTTGCTTCAGCATCATTTTTAAATCTGTTTACATAGATTTTTTTCTTTTTGCGAAGCTTATCTTCAAAAAGAAGACACCGGAAAAACGGATAGGTAAATACATCAAACTATGCCTTAAAAGCTTTTTGATAATTTTTAAAATGGAGGCTATTATTTAATAATACTTGAAATAAATTTAATGTACCGAAAAACTATTGTAAAAAAATTTGGCTTTCTTGGAAAGGATTTTCTCAATGAGTTTGAATATAATATCCTCATACAAAATGTAGTTGCTAAAGACGAAATTGTGAGAGAAGGACAAAGAAACAGGTTTGTTCCTATTTTATCTAAAGGATCATTAAAAGTGTTTTCGCTGAATGATGGAAACGAATTTATCCATTATTATGTAAAACCATGCGAAAGTTGCTCTATGACATTTTCATCAATTTTCAGCAACTATATAAGCAGCGTTTATTCTGTGGCTGTAAAAGATTCTCAGCTTATATTGATTCCTGTAGAAAAACTGCACCAATGGCTGGTTAAGTATCCAGAAATCAACAAGGTCTTTTATTTGGAATACAAAAACAGGCTTTCAGATATTATTTCTAAGGTAAATAATGCGATGTATTATAAACTTGATAAAAGAATTCTAAACTTTATTAAAGACCAAGTACAGATTAATCACGGAAACCCTTTAAGAATAACCCATCAAGAAATTGCCAATAATTTAGGTACTTCCCGAGAAGTAGTGAGCCGTATATTAAAAAACCTTGAAAATGACGGTGATATTCTTAAAACCAAAAACGGCATTTTGTATTTCGAAAAAAGCACCGATTGGTAATTGACCAATTAAAGTTCTTTGATATTGGCTTCTTAAAATTAAGCAAAAGAATCTTTCCTGATATTTTTTGTGACTTCTTCCCAAGTCGGAAATCGATACAATCACAGTTTTCAGTGCTCTGCTGTAATCGGCAGAAATATATTCTATAACAACCGGCTTTGTCTTGCAAGACAATAATCTTTTCATAAAACCGTGGGGTTTCAAATCTTTTAATTCACTCTAAAGTACTTTTGCAGAAATTACATCAATTGTTCTTTGCAAGTCACCAAAACGAACATTTTCAGTTCCTATAAAACAATAATGATTTTTAGTTTCTATTTTTCTCTAATAGCCTAAATAGCATTAACCTCAGTATACGATTTACTTTCCGTAAGTAAATATGCATAATTTGCTAAAGAAATTTTTAATTATAAAATTTTAAAACCTCACAGGCTTTAGAAGTCTGTGAGGTTTGATGATGCTGTATAATCGCAACGAGACTTGAGCAAAAATTGTGCTTTAGCTAAAGCCTACTCTATTGATATGATTACTTTTTTACAATTTATTCCTGAACTTCAAAAAGCAAACGTTCGCCGAATTTTTCTTCGTTGACTTTACCATTTTCATAAACCAGATTTCCATTAACGAAAGTGTGAGTCACTTTAGAATGGAAACTCATCCCTTCCAACGGGCTCCAACCGCACTTGTACAGGATATTTTCTTTTTCGACCGTCCATTTTTCATTTAAATCAACCAAAACTAAATCTGCTTTGTATCCTTCTTTAATGAAACCTCTTTTTTCAATTCTGAACAAAATCGCAGGATTATGAGCCATTTTTTCAACAATTCTCTCTAAAGAAATTTTTCCGTTAATATAATTTTCAAGCATCACCACCAAAGAATGTTGTACCAACGGCGCCCCGGAGGGACATTTTGTATACACATTCTGCTTTTCTTCCCAAGTGTGAGGCGCATGATCTGTTGCAATCACATCAATTCTGTCATCCAACAACGCTTCCCAAAGTGCATCTTTGTCATTTTGAGTTTTTACCGCAGGATTCCATTTGATTAATCCGCCTTTTGTATCATAATCTTCATTTGTAAAAGTTAAATGATGAACACAAACTTCCGCAGTGATTTTTTTATCTTTTAAAGGAATATCATTTCTGAAAAGTTCCATTTCTTTTGCCGTGGAAAGGTGAAAAACGTGAAGTCTTGCTCCTGTTTTTTTCGCCAGTTCAACTGCTTTTGAAGAAGATTTATAACAAGCTTCTTCGCTTCTGATCAAATGATGAAATTTCACAGGAATATCTTCACCATATTCATCTAGATATTTTTGAGTGTTTTCACGAATCGTTGCCTCATCTTCACAATGAACGGCAATCAGCATTTTTGTATTGCTGAAAATATTTTCTAAAGTTTCAGGATTATCAACCAACATATTCCCTGTAGAAGAACCAAGAAATAATTTAATTCCGGGAACATTTCTTGGGTTTGTTTTTAAAACTTCTTCCAAATTATCATTCGTTCCACCCATCATGAAACCGTAATTTGCGTAGGCTTTTTGAGAAGCAATTTCATATTTGTCAGCTAACAATTCCTGCGTAACCGCATTAGGAACTGTGTTTGGCTGCTCAATAAAACTGGTTGTTCCTCCTGCAATGGCTGAACGAGATTCAGATTCGATATCGCCTTTATGGGTCAAACCCGGTTCACGGAAATGGACCTGATCATCAATTACTCCTGGCAAAAGATATTTTCCGGAAGCATCAATGATTTGGTCGGCATCTTCAGAAATTTGAGAATCGATTTTAGAAATCAAATCGTTTTCAATCAGAATATCACTTTTAATAATTTTTCCTTCGTTGACGATTTGAGCATTTTTTATAAGAATTTTCATTTTTACTTTTAGATATAAGATTGATATTGCACAAATTTAATATTTTCCAAAGTGATTTTTAAACATCAATCAGAAAATTGTGAATTCTAATATTTACATTTGCATTTTAAAAACCTAAAATTGTATAAGAAACTATTTGGACAAACCGCTGTTTACGGGCTCAGTTCTGTATTGGTAAGAATCTTCCCTTTTCTTATTGCACCCATCGTAACAAAAGCTTTCGGACCTTCTGCTTCATCACCTTTCGTAGATTGGTATTCTATTGCTGGAGTAATTACTGTTTTTCTTACCCATGGGATGGAAACTTCATTTTTCCGTTTTGCACAGGAAGGTGATATTGATAAAAAAACTTTGGTTTCTACCTGTGCTCTAAGTATTTTGGGAGCTGGTTTTATTTATTTGATTTTAGGATATGTTTTCAGGCAAGATCTTGCAAATGCTTTTGAAACTCCTGATCAGGTTAATTATCTGGTTATATTTCTTTTTATGCTTTCCATTGATGCTTTTGCGACAATACCTTCAGCAATTTTGAGATTAGAAGGAAAGCCTATACAATATATGCTTTCAAAAGTTATTGGAGCTTTAGCGTATTATTTTCTTGTTGTATTTTTCATCAAATGGCTTCCCAATTACCCTAATGGAATTTTAGGAATTAAATACAATGCAAAATTTGGTGTCGGATATGTTTTTATAGCTAATTTAGTTCAAAGCATCATAACTTTACTGATTGTGGGAAAAGAGTTTGTAAATTTTAGCTTTAAAAAATTTGACTTTAAACTTTGGAAAAGAATCATGAATTATTCCTGGCCGGTAATGATTGCAGGATTAGCAGGAATTATCAATCAGACTTTAGACCGACAGTTTTTAAAATTCTGGCTTCCAAAAGAAGAAGCCAAACATCAGATTGGAGTCTATGGAGCTGTTTATAAAATCGCCACTTTTATCACAGTCTTCAGACAGGCCTATCAACTAGGAATTGAACCTTACTTTTTCTCAAGTTTTAAAGACAAGAGCAATCATAAAACCTATGCCGTTTTAATGGATATCTTTGTTATTTGCAATTGCTTAATTTACATGGGATTAATGGTTAATCTCCAATGGATTGCCGAAAAATACCTAGGAAATCCTCTTTATTATGAAGGGATTGAAATTATTCCATTTGTAATGTTAGGCGCATTGTTTTTAGGGATTTATTTAAATTTATCGATCTGGTATAAACTTTCAGATCAGACAAGAGTTGGGTTGTATATCTCTTTAATCGGGGCTGCAATTACCATTTTTATCAACTTTACATTTATTCCTACATACGGATATTGGGCAAGTGCTTTTGCAGCATTAATCACATATACAAGTATGATGATTATTTCCTACCTTTGGGGGAAATCACAATATCCCATTCATTATAATACATCCAAAATAGCAATTTATCTCTCGTTATCTATTGCGATTTCGATGATTTCATTTTATTATTTCCGACACAATTATTTAATTGGAAACGGTTTGTTTCTTTTCTTCATTGCATTTTTAGCATATAACGAAAGAACAATGATTAATAAAATACTAAGAAGACCTTAAATTAAACTTATAAATAAAACAAATATTCATATATGAAAATTATTGTTCCAATGGCTGGAAAGGGCTCAAGATTGAGACCACACACATTAACCGTTCCAAAACCATTGATTCCGATTGCAGGAAAACCAATTGTACAGAGATTGGTAGAAGATATCGCTAAAGTGGCAGGTGAAGAAATTGAAGAGGTAGCCTTTATTATCGGAGATTTTGGAGCTGAAGTTGAAGCATCATTACTGAAAATAGCCGAAAAACTTGGTGCAAAAGGAACTATTTATCACCAACTAGAGCCCCTAGGAACCGCTCACTCTATAAAATGTGCTGAAGAATCTATGCAGGGAAATGTTGTAATCGCTTATGCAGATACACTTTTCAGAGCAGATTTTACTTTAGATACCAATTCTGATGGGGTGATCTGGGTAAAAAAAGTAGAAGACCCTTCTGCTTTTGGTGTTGTAAAATTGGATGATTATGGTTTTATTACAGATTTTGTTGAAAAACCTGCGACTTTTGTTTCAGATTTGGCGATTATTGGTATTTACTACTTTAATTCGGCAGAAAAACTGATGTCTGAGATCAACCATATCATGGATAACAACATTAAAGTAAGCGGAGAATATCAACTGACAACTGCATTAGAAAACCTTCGTCAAGCCGGCGCTAAATTTTCTTTAGGAAAAGTTGATGACTGGATGGATTGTGGGAATAAAAATGCTACCGTAGAAACCAATGGTAAGATTTTAGAATACGAAAAAGATGAGTTTACAGAGTTTCCTCAGTCTGCTAATATTCAAAATTCTTTGATTATTCAGCCTTGCTATATCGGTGAAGGAGTCGAAATTTCAAACTCAAAAATTGGGCCTTACGTTTCATTAGGAAAAGGAACAAAAGTAATCAACTCCAATATTGACAACTCATTGATTCAGGAGAAAACCATCATTGACCACGGAAATCTTTCTAACTCAATGATTGGAAGCTCGGCTCATTATTTTGGTGTAGCCAGAGAAATTTCTTTAGGAGATTTTTCAGTTTTGGATTTTTTATCAAAATAAATTTAAATAAAATAACGTTGAACAAACCACACAATACCATTTGTGTGGTTTGGCGTTAATATTGCAAAAGATTACTAAAAATTGCAGGTAGAATCGAAACGATTACATTTGCTTAAAAATAAAAGATTCATATGAAAAATTGGGCTATCTTACTGATTATTACGTTGACTGTACTTTCCTGTAAAAGCAGAAAAGCACTCAATCAGACTGCTTCTGAAAATGACAGCATCCAGATTCAAAATTCAGATCAGAATGATCCTAAAGACCCAAAAAACATTCAGGATCGTTTAGTATTTTATGAAAATATAATGCTCCATCCTAAATTTGAACATGTAAAAATCAATAGTAAAATTACAGCGAGTGATTTAAGAGTAAGTCCACTAGATGCCGTAATTTATATCGAAAGTGATAAAAAAATATGGTCTAATATTACTTTTTTAATCATTCCTGCGGCAAGAGCAATTATTACTCCTGAAGGTATCAAAGCAATGGATAAGTATAACAAAAATTATATCGATTCAGACTTTGACTATCTTAACAATCTTTTGAACGTAAACTTTATTGACTATAAGACTTTAGAAAAACTGTTGATGGGACGTACTTTTATGAGCATCACCAACAGCAATTCAAAAATTGTAAAAAATTCTCAGGGATACCAACTGACTTCAATCACAAATCAAAAAATTGTAACCAACGAGATTACACGAGAATACAAAGTGGAAATGCAGTATACTGAAGATTTTAATTTAAATTGGGTAAAATTACAAGATGTAAAATCCAATGATGCCATTGAAATCGTATATGAAAACTGGGAGACCTTTCCGAATGAAGTGAAGCTACCAAAAAATGTTAAAATAATTATAAAAGGTTCCAAAACAAGTCAGATTTTAATTGAAAACACGAAATTTGACTTTTCGAGGATGGAAACACCATATTCAGTTCCAGCCAATTATAAGAAAATTGATATTAAATGATTAAAAAAATTAGCTTTTTAATAGGCATTTTGCTGTTCGGTTTACAATTTGGCCAACAAAATAAAGAACAGTTACAGAAACAAAATGCTGACCTAAAAAAACAGATAGCTCAGATAAATTCAGATTTGGCAAAAACAAGAAACGAATCTAAATTATCTATATCATATTTGGATAACGTTAATAAAAAATTAGCGCTTAGAGAAAAGGTTTATAACAATACTCAAAAAGAAAAAAGATTTATTGAAGATGAAATTTATCTTCGTCAACTTGAAATTAATCGTCAAAATAGAGAGCTTGCTGTTTTAAGAAAAAACTTTGCTCATGTTTTGGTCAATGCATATAAAAACAAAGGAGTACAAAATAAAGTTACATTTATTCTTTCATCAAAAAGTTTAGGTGAAGCTTTAAGAAGAGTACAATATCTTAAAAAGTACTCTGATAACCAAGATAAAAAAGCCGCAGAAATAACAACTGCAGCTGTTGCATTAAAAAAGTCTGTTGAACAGAAAAAGAGATCGGCAACAGAAAAAGAAAACCTATTAGTCAATCAGAAAAAAGATTTAACAACTATTAGTGTTGAACGAGCTCAGAAAGAACAGTTGGTAACAGATTTCAAGAAAAACGAAACCAAACTTACCGCTGATCTTAGACAAAAACAAACGCAGTCTAAAGCTTTAGAAGGACAAATAAGAGCCATTATTGCTGAAGAAATAAGAATTGCCAAAGCAGAGGAAGAAAGCAGAAGAAAAGCTGAAGCCGAAAAAATTCGTTTAGCAAAAATTGCTGCAGACAGAGAAAAAGCAAGAATTGAAGCGGAAGCAAAAGCTCGTGCTGAAGCTTTGGAAAGAGAAAGAAAGCTTGCCGAAGCTGAAGCAAAAAAAGCAGCAGAGTTAGTTGCTAAAAGAGCTGAAGAAGAAAGAAAAAGAAATGAAGATGCCGCAAAAAGTGAAGCCAGTGCAAAAGACGAGGCAAGAAAGATTGCAGCTAAAAAAGCATCTGAAGATGCTGAATTAAGGGCTAAAGAAGCCACTGCAAAACTAAATGCTGCAAAAGCTGCTGAAGAAGCTTTAGAAAAGAAAAAAGAAAGTGACAAGAAAGCGGCAGAAACAAAAGCAATGACCAATTATGGGGTATCTGCTCCGGCAGCGGGAAGTAATTTTGCGTCAAGCAAAGGAAGAATTTCTATGCCTGCACAAGGAACAATCACCCATAGATTTGGAAGACAGCAACACCCTGTTTTTAAATCGATTTGGGAAGAAAATAACGGAATCAAAATATCCGTAGCAAAAGGAACTTCTGCAAGAGCCGTTTTCCCGGGAGTAGTATCTCAAGTAATTCCTTCAGCAGATGGAACAAGAACGGTAATGATAAAACATGGTGATTATTTTACCATTTATTCAAATCTTAGCAGCACAACGGTTTCTAAGAACCAACAGGTTTCTGCAGGAACAGTGGTAGGAGCAGTTGCTCAGGATTTTGACGGAACGTATACGCTTGATTTCCAGATTTGGAATGGAAACAATGCAGTTGACCCTTTAGGTTGGGTTTCATATTAAAAAAAGATTAACTTTGCAAAAATTTAAGAAATGTACACATTAACAATACTTGCGTTATCTTGGCAGCACATCCTTATCGTTGCCATCATACTTTTATTACTTTTCGGAGGAAAAAAAATCCCTGAATTGATGAGAGGTATGGGTTCTGGAATTAAAGAATTTAAAGATGCTATTAAAGAAGAAGATAAACCGGAGGCAAAAACTACCGAAAACACCCCTTCAAACGACACCCCAAAAAGCAACTAAATAATTCTTCATTTCTATGAATTTTACCGATACTGCCTGGAAAATCTTCAACCAATCTATTGAAGACTATCATGTATTAGACAGCGTTGAAACACCTGTAAATAATCCTTTTGAAACAGACAGTTTGGAACGGATTTTGTATGCTAAAAACTGGATTGATACCGTTCAATGGCATTTAGAGGATATTATTAGAGATGAAAACATAGACCCTGTTGAGGCTCTTCAATTAAAGAGGACAATAGATTCTTCAAATCAAAAAAGAACTGATTTGGTAGAATTTATAGATAGTTGGTTTTTAGATAAATACAAAAATATTACTCCTAAATTTAATGCAAAAATAAACACTGAAACTCCAGCTTGGGCTGTTGACAGATTATCTATTTTGGCATTAAAGGTTTATCATATGTCGTTGGAAGCCAACAGAGAATCTGCTTCTGAAGAGCACCGTCAAAATTGCCAGGCAAAATTAGACGTATTACTAACTCAGAAAGAAGATTTGTCGACTTCAATTATTCAATTACTTACAGATATTGAAAACGGTGATGTTAAGATGAAAGTGTACAAACAAATGAAAATGTACAACGATGAAAGTCTTAACCCAATCCTTTACCAAAAGGAGCAAAAATGAGACGACTACTTTTTTTAGGAACACTGATATTAATCACTTCTTCTTGTGCTACTGAAAAGCTGAACTTATCACCTTTATCAAACACCTTTTCAAGTGATGCAAAATCTGATTCCGAAAATTCAAAAAGTATAAGCATCAATATTACCGAAAATGTAAATGCCTCAGAAATCACTAATCTGATTTCTACATTTCCTAAATTTTCTAACACTGCTGTAAATGATGAAGTAAGTACCTTAAAATACACTCTTCAAAATTACCTATATGCTATAGCTGCAGGGAATAATTCAGGAAAAAATAAGACCATCAGAAATCTGGAAAAATCTTACAAAAACATTCAAAAGTTAAGAAAATATCTGAAGAAAGATGAGGACGAAGTATTAAACAGATATTTGGTAAGACTCAAAACTAATATTACCGTAATAGAAGATTCTGTAAACGGAAAAAAATAAACAAAACAATTCAATGATTAAAATTCAGGCGGAAGCTAATGTTCCTACAGAACACGGTAATTTCCGAATGATTGCTTTTTCGGAAGATGAAAATGACTGGATGCCACACATGGCAGTTGTCGCAGAAAATACAGATTTTTCTCAGCCTGTCAATGTACGTTTTCATTCTGAATGCATTACCGGAGAAGTTTTCCATTCAAAAAAATGCGAATGCGGGCAACAGCTTGATGCAGCAATGAAATACATGCACGAAAACGGCGGACTCATCATTTATCTTCGTCAGGAAGGCAGAAACATCGGAATCATCAATAAGCTTAAAGCATATTCTCTTCAGGAAAAAGGTTTTGATACCGTACAGGCAAATCTAGAACTTGGCTTACCTGCAGATGACCGGAATTTTGGTATTGCTATCGAAATTTTAAACCAATTAAAAATTGAAAACATTAACCTTTTAACCAACAATCCGGAAAAGGTAAAATTTGTAGAAGAAAGCAATATCAACCTCAACTCAAGAGTTCCATTGCAGATTCCGGCAAATGAAAATAGTAAAGAATATTTACAGACAAAAAAAGATTTCTTCGGCCATTTTTTAGATGACCAGAAATAATTTAAATCAAAAGCGCTGAAAAGTAAATTTCCGGCGCTTTTTTTATTATAAAAATTTGAAAAGATTCTTAATTTTTAAATTTGATTTTTGACTCATCAATGTTGTAGAATTTAATTACACTGTTGTAATCGTTATAATCTACACCGCCATTTTTACCAGATTTTGCAGGAACAGTTACTACTCTAAATTTTTTATTCGTATAATAAGAAGAATTAGTATCAAGATTCAAAGTTGAATTAACAGTAATGCTAAAATCAAATTTACTGAAATCAAAACCATAATCAACCTCATCATTATTTGCATTATTAGTAAAGAAGGTATACGGTAATAATTTCCAAATAGGAGATCCATTATTTGTTGTGTCAGTTTGCATATAAACAAGCACTACATCAGATTCAACTAAAGGTTTTGTAAACTCATCAACATATTCATATAACGAACTATTAACTCTGGTAAAGTTCGGAGCTATATCATATGCTGTAGAATAAGTATCGTAGTCTACAGGTACTTCAACTATATCATCATCATTATCACAACTAACTGTAAATATACTGACAAATGCAAGCATTAAAAATGGAATAATTTTTTTCATTTTAAATTAAGTTTAATATTACTAAAGGCGGAATCAAAACATATACCAAAAATCAAAAAAACTTTAGTATTCATCATTTTTTTAATCGTATTTTTGTTCATATTCAAAAATCATGAAGAAATTAGCTTTTAATTTTCTCTTAATTACCGTTTTATTCAGTTTAAATCTTTCGGCACAATATCAGCCTAAAGATATTTCAAAGCAAGATTTAAAAAAAGCAAAAGAATGGGTAGACCAAACTTACAACAGTCTTTCTCAAGATGAAAAACTAGGTCAGCTTTTTATTGTGGCTCTTTATACCAATAAAGATGAAAACTACATCAATCAGATAAGAAATATCGTTACCAATGATAAAATCGGCGGATTAATTCTGATGCAAGATGATGCAGCAAAAGAAATTAATCTTGTGAATGAATTTCAGCAAAAGTCAAAAGTCCCGTTAATGATCGGAATGGATGCTGAATGGGGATTGTATCAAAGAATCAACACCGCTCACAAGTTTCCATGGGCAATGACGTTGGGAGCAATTCAGGATAAAAATCTTATTTATCAGATGGCTGCTAAAATTGCCGAAGACTGCAAAAGAATGGGCATCAATTGGGATTTTGCACCGGTGGTTGACGTCAATACCAATCCAAACAATCCGATTATTGGAAACAGAAGTTTCGGTTCAGAAGTTTCTAACGTAACTCAATCTGCTTTATCTTATGTAAATGGTTTGCAAGACCACAATATTCTTGCGGCGATTAAACATTTTCCGGGACATGGTGATACCAATACAGACTCTCACCTCGATCTACCCGTAGTTTCTCACAGTTTGCAAAGATTAAATAAAATAGAATTAGCACCTTTTAAAGATTTAATGAATAAAGGAATTGGCGGTGTAATGGTGGCGCATTTATACGTTCCAAGTCTGGAATCAGGTAAAGGAATCCCAGCTTCTATTTCAAAAAATATCATTACCGGATTATTAAAAGAAAAATTAGGCTACAAAGGTTTAATCATCACTGATGCTTTAAATATGGGAGCTGTAGCTAATAAATACAAACCAGGTGAACTGGACGCATTAGCTTTCAAGGCAGGAAATGACATCATGCTATTCTCACAAGGTGTTTCAGAAGGTAAAAAACTCATTCAGAAAGCAATTGATCAAGGAGAAATTTCTCAATCGAGAGTGGAAGAAAGCGTAAAGAAAATTTTATTAACTAAATATTTTTTAGGCTTAAACCAATACACTCCAAAAAATCCTGAAAATGTAAATTACGACCTCAATAATGATTCACATACGAAGCTGGTTCAAAATCTTTATTCAAATGCTTTAACATTATTGAAAGATGAGAAGAAATTGCTTCCGTTAAATTATAACTCAACCTATTACTATATTCCATTGGAAGAAGCTCCTTATCAGACTTTTGAAAACAGGTTAAAACTAGATGTTAAAGTTATTATTAAAAAAGCTTCAGAGATCAATACAATTCCGGCAAACTCAACGGTAATTGTAGGTTTCCATAAAGATAACTCTACAGCTTACAAGCCTTACAAAATTTCAGCAGAATCTAAAAAGATATTGGCAGATTTAACTAAAAACCAAAATGTTATTCTAAATGTTTTCGGAAGCGCATATGCTTTGAAGGACATTGATATTTCTAAAGTTTCCACCGTTTTGGTTTCTTACGAAAACAACGATGATTCTATGACGGCAACTGCCGATGCATTTCGCGGAAAGACTATAATTCCAGGAAAACTTCCTGTTTTAGTTAATGACCAATTAAAACCAGGAATGGGAATAACTTTAGACCCATTTAAATTTTCAAAATCAACAGAATTCATCACTTCAAAATAACAACAGTACAATGAAAATAGGCATACTTTGCTATCCAACATACGGCGGAAGCGGAATTGTGGCAACAGAACTCGGGATGTCTCTAGCCAACAAAGGCTATGAAGTACACTTCATTAGTTCGGCACTTCCAGCAAGATTAGATATTACCAACCCTAATATTTTCTTCCATAAGGTAAATGTTCAGACGTATCCGCTTTTTCAATATCAGCCTTATGATATTGCATTAAGCTCGATGATATATCGTGTTGTGAATCTTTATAAACTAGATTTGCTTCACGCCCATTACGCCATTCCTTATGCTTATGCGGCTTTTACAGCAAAGCAAATGTTGAAGGAAGATAACAACGACATTCCTTTGGTAACCACACTTCACGGAACAGATATCACATTAGTAGGTCAGCATCCAAGCTACAAACATGCGGTAGAATTTTCGATTAATAAATCGGATGCCATTACTTCAGTTTCTGAAAGTCTGAAAAAAGATACGTTACAGTTTTTTAATATTAAAAAAGAAATTCAAGTAATTACCAATTTTATTGACAATTCTGAATTTGATGAACTTAATGAATGTCAGCGAACACAGTTTGCCAATGAGGATGAAAAAATACTGATTCACGTATCCAATTTGCGTCCGGTAAAACGTGTAGATGAAGTTTTACAAATCTTTAAAAATGTAGAGAAGAAAGTAAAATCTAAACTTATTATTATCGGAGAAGGTCCCGATATGGAAAAAGTCAATCAGTTCTTAGAAGAAAACCCAGATTTGATTTCAAAAATCCGTCTTTTAGGAAAAGTAAATGATTTGTATAGAATTTTACAGCTTTCAGACGTCTTTTTACTTCCATCTGAGCAGGAAAGCTTCGGTTTGGCAGCTTTAGAAGCGATGGCAGCATACACTCCAGTAATCAGCTCAAATGCTGGTGGAATCCCTGAAGTAAACATTCAGGGCGAAACAGGATTTTTAGCTGAAATAGGTAACGTAGAAGCGATGAGCAATTATTGCATCAAACTTTTGAGCAATGAAGAACTTTTAGCACAAATGAAAATTAATGCTAAAGAACAAGCTGTAAAATTTGATTTGAAAAACATTCTTCCAATTTATGAAGAAATGTATAAAACAACAATTGCAAATTTTGTAAAAGAGCCGGCAAAAGCTTAGTTTTTTTCTAAAATAAAATTAAAAGTCAGGGCGGTTGCTCTGGCTTTTTTTGTTTACAATTTTTTTGAAAAATATCTTAATTAAGAACATAGTGTTTGATATTTAAAAAAATATTGAATTAGTTCAGTTCAGCTCCTTCGGAGCTGAACCTTTGTAGAAAACATTAGCTAGTCTATGAATTGCAGCGATCCGTAGGAGCGCAACCTAAAAACCTAATCAAAAAAAATATTAATTCTCAAAATATTTTTCCCTAAATTAGTTGTAACACAAAACCACAACTGATGAATGAAAAATTGCTTCAATATCTTTGGAATTTCAAAGTATTCACCCATTTCGATTTTACAGATACCAACGGAGATCCTGTTGAAATTTTAGATTTTGGACGATGGAATACAGATTCCGGACCCGATTTTCTGATGGCAAAGATTAAAACCAAAAATATTATCCTTGCCGGCAACATCGAGCTTCATGTAAAATCTTCTGACTGGATTTTTCATCAACACTCAAAAGATCCAGCTTATCAGAATATCATTTTACATGTAGTTTTCCAGAATGATGTTGACATCAAAGAATTTAAAGACCAAAATATTCCAACTCTTGAACTGAAAGATTATATCGACAGCAATGTTTTTCAGAAGTATGAAAATCTTTTGAAGGAAAACCAGTTTATTCCGTGTGAAAAGATTTTCGACACAAAGAAAATCCCGATTAACTTTCATGAAGAAAATTTGCTCAAAAAGCTGGAGCAAAAATCTTTAGAAATAGAAGTCGATTTACAGCGCCATAAAAACAATTATGAAGCTGTTATGTTTCATCATCTCGCCTACTCTTTTGGCTTAACTGTAAATGCTTTGTTATTTAAACAGATTGCAGAAAGCATTGATTTTACGATCATCAATAAAATACGGCAAAATAAAACACAGCTCGAAGCATTGTTTTTCGGAATTTCAGGTTGGCTTGAAACCCCGCTAGATGCACAAATGAAAATCTGGAAAAGAGAATTTGATTTTCTTAAAGCTAAATATAACATCCCTGAAATCATCATTCGTCCCAAGTTTCTTCGATTAAGGCCACCCAATTTTCCGACAATTCGTTTGTCACAGTTTGCTGACCTCTATTTTCAGCATCAGAATTTATTTTCAAAAATTATTTCAGCACAAAACACAAATAGTTTGTTTGAAATTTTCAAAGAAATTCAGGCTTCAGACTATTGGACTGACCATTTTAATTTTGGTAAAATATCTTCTATTCATCATCCCAAAGTTTTAACGAAAGATTTCATTGAACTGATTATTTTGAATACAATTCTTCCTGTAAAATATGCCTATCACAAACATCAGAATGAAAATATCAATGACGAAATTTTATTTTTTTACAGTGAAATTCAATCAGAAAAAAATTCAATTATTAAAGAATGGAAGAAATTAGGTTTAAAAACTAAAACTTCAATAGAAAGTCAAAGCCTGATTTATCATTTTAAAAACTATTGTAAAGCAAAAAATTGCTTAAATTGCAGTATCGGATTTAAAATTTTAAAAGAATCTTAAAAAAATGTTTGATAATCTACGCCACAAAATGGAACGCGAATGGTTTGGTGTGCTCACAAGAATGGGTGCTAAACTGGGAATTCCGGTTTCTAAGCTGAGAATTTTCTTTATCTATTCTACCTTTGCAACGGCAGGATTTTTCTTTTTAATATATCTTGGTTTGGCTTTTACTCTTTGGATTAAAGACATTTTTATCACCAGACGACCAAGTGTTTTTGACCTTTAAATATGGAGTTTTTACAAATTACATCACACGATGACTATCGTGTAGAGCAGATTTTCAATTCTTATTCTACGACCTTTCCGGAAGACGAAAGGCGAGAATGGTCTCAGTTTATAAAATTGTTTGACCATCCAAATGTAAAAATAATTTCTGTTTTAAATGATACAGAAAATGTCGGTTACCTTATTCTCTGGGAATTAACAAACTATGTGTTTGTGGAGCATTTTGAAGTTTTCGCTGAATTCAGAAATCAAAAGTTAGGCTCACATATTACCGATTATTTATTTAAAAATTACCCAAGAATTATTTTGGAAATAGAACCGGAACATTTAAATGATGATGCTAAACGACGTTTTTCGTTTTATAAAAGAAACGGTTTTAATCTGATTGACGAAACGTATGTACAGCCAAGCTATGGCGAAGGAAAAAAAAGCCTTAACCTTTGGCTTCTTGCCAATTATATTCCTGAAAATTTAGAGGAAGTAAAAGACGAAATTTATGATATTGTTTATCATTAAAATATAAATCCAGAGCATTAAAAGCTCTGGATTTTTTTATCATAGGTTATACTGATTATTCATTTCATGGAATTACTATCTTCTTTATAAGTCATACAAATCAATATTAATCGCTTAATTTATTCAATTTAGAATATTCTACAAACGCAGTCTGAAGTTCACTCAGAATTGTAGCTGCATTGAAATCTTTGCGGTATTTTTTTGAAAGATAATTTACTTTCTCAGCATAGGCCAGGAAATGGTCTATTTTTTCTTCATCCATTCCGTATTTTTTGAATATATTCAAATCTACTTCTGATTTTACTCTGGAAAGAAAATTTTGAGTTTCAACATAATTGGGAGTGGTAATTTTTGTTATAGAACCTTTTTTAGTCAAAAAAACTATCGTTGCAATAGTTTCAAAAATATCTAAACTTACATGTCCTGCCTTAAAATCGTGCCCTTGAAAAGATTTTGGAACCTCATTTTTAGGCAGGGGCTCATTCAATTCAGACTTCATGTATTCGTTGATTGAAGATTTCAAGAAAGCGACTTTCTTAGAATCATCCAAATATTTACTGTCTTTAGTTAAATTCCCAGTAGGTTTATAGCCTATTTTGACTTCCTGAATCAAGGTTTCAGCTCTTACAAGCTGTATTTCTAATAGAGAATTGAATGCTTCCTTTTTAATAATTTTATCAATTCGGTAAAAGCCTTCTTTTATAAATCTTAATTCATCATTTTCTCTTGCTTCAATTGAAAAATCACCTGAAATATTACTATATGTATTTATGTTTTTAGTGATATTAAAAACCAAAACAACATTCAGACTATTGTTATCTTCATCTACAATTTTACCCGAGATATTTTGCTGTGAAAATGCGAAAATCATCAACAGCAAAGCAATCAACATTAAAAATTTTGTGGGAACTGTCCTCATTTTTGTTCAACAGTATTATTGCTTTTCTTGAGCCGATCTACATAAATCGGAAGTACACTATCTAAATTAAACATGACTCTGTTTATATTTTTAGCTTTCACATAAGATCTTATTTCCGGTTTCATGAGAAAACTGAATTCTAAAAACTCCGAAATTCTTTCGGCAGGAATTCCGTCTTTCACAAAATATTCATCGTCAATTCGTTTTCTGATCCAAACAATATCAAGCTGTACATCTTCATATTTATACCATCTTTTCTGCCTTCTGGATTTTCCACTTATCAAATCAAAAACAGCCTGTACATCGACATTCCCAAAAGCCGCGGCCAATAAAACCTTCTTTACTTCTGCCGGAACTTCACGAGGTTTTTCAGGAGGTTTCGGAAGACCAATATCTTTCTGAAGCTGCTCTTTTTTGTCTATTTTAGTTAGTCGTTTAGAATCTTTTGCCAAATCTCCGGTTGTAGAAATTATTTCTACTTCTTCTATTTCTTCAGGAATTCTCACTAAAATTACATTCATTGAAGATTCTACATCTGAAACTTTTCTTGAAGCTCTTTCGTATCCATTTTTGATAAATCTGATTTCATCTTTTTCTGTACCCTCAATAGAAAACTCTCCTAAAGAATTACTGTAAACCTTCTTATCATTAGAAATATTAACGACTAAAACCGAAGTGACAATCATATCATTTTCACTCAACGTTTTCCCTGATATTTTCTGCTGAGAAAAGAAATGTAGTGTCATAAAAAAGAAAAATACAATAAGATTTTTTCTCATCGCTTGTGTTTATTTTTGCGTCTGAGGAGTTTTATAGGAAGAAATTCGCATCAAAACAAATCTTTGAAATCTCATCAAATCTGCATCGCTTACAAAACCATATTTCAAAATCTTAGCCCTTTCAAATCCACCAGCAAGAACATAATTGATAAAGTGATTAATAAAAGGTTTTTCAATTTGCAAATCTTTAAAATACTGGTCTCCTAAAGCATATGCCAGATAATTTGCCAAATCAAGGTCATCCCATTTATTTTTCACCTTTCCAATAGAGAAACCCTGCCCTTTTGGCTGCACAAATTCACCAGGTCTTGCGGCTAAAATTCTAGGGTCAGATTTTTGTCGGAGGTAATTATTGATATCTGCCTTCAGTTTTTCAACTTTTTTTGGAGGATTCAGCATTTTAGAATCAATCTTCAAGTCTCCGCTGAAACCTTTTTTGATCTCCACTTCGGCGATTAATTCTGCAGCTCTCAATAACTTTACATTCATCGGAGATTCTAGATTTTCTTTAGACACTTTTTGGTCTGTTCTTTCATATCCGCTTTTAAAAAAGCGAAGAACATCACCTTGCCTTCCCGAAATCATAAAATGGCCGTCTCTATTGGTAAGAGCCTGCTCATCCGTACGCATATTGATTACAGTCACATTCGGGACTTCAGACAATTCTTCAGATGAAATCTTCCCAAAAATATAATTTTGAGCATTCATTTGAACGAAAGAAATAATAGATAAAATAAAGAGTAATTTAAATTTCACAGATTATGGTTTTATTAAGCAAAACTAAAGTTATTTTTCATTAACACAGCAAGTTTAACCAGACTTAACGGGTTTTAATATTTTTTTTGAATTTAATCTTCAAAACTGTTAAAATATCGGCTTCATTTTGTTAAATTTTCAAATAAATTTTATCTAAATTGCATAAAATCTCTCGTAAAAAATGTCAAATTCATATACTGTAATCAACGCATCGGCGGGTTCGGGTAAAACTTATGCTCTTGTACAGAGACTTCTAATGATTTGTCTGAAGTATCCCAATCAGCATCAATCTATCAGAAATATTTTGGCATTAACGTTTACCAACAAAGCAGCCAACGAAATGAAGGAAAGAATTCTTTCATGGCTAGAAAAGTTTACAGCAGAAAATTACAGAGATAATAATGACCTCAAAAACATTCAGAAAGCATTTGAAAACGAAGGTCTGAAAATAACGATTGATGAACTTCATCACCGCTCTAAAAAGCTTTTAGATTATATTCTTCATAATTATTCTACCTTAAATATCGGAACGATCGACCGTTTCAATTCACGTTTGGTGCGCAGTTTTTCTTATGAATTGGGTTTGGCTAAAAATTTTAATCTTGAAATTGATGCAGAACCATTTTTAATTGAAGCTGTTGACAAGATGCTTGACCAGATTGGAGAAAATGAAAATATTTCTAACTCTTTTATGGATTATGTAGATTACAGTTTAGAAAATAATGAAAGAATTAATCTGAATAAAAACCTTTACGATTCTGCGAAAGAGTTTGTAAAAGACATTCATTACGAACATCTGAAAGACAATAAAGAGTTTGATGATGAGAATTATGAAAACATCAAAAACACGTTAAGGAAAGAAATTTCTACCAACAAAAAGCAGTCTCTGGAACTTGCTTTAAGCTCAATTGAATTATTTAAGTCAAGAAATATTGAGATCGAAGATTTTGCGCAGGGGAAAAATGGAATTGGTGGATTTTTCCCAAAAGTAGTCGATTTTTATCAGAAAAAAAGAGCTGGATTTCCGTTCCCTACAACATCCGAAGAATCTGTAGTTGAAAAATACAGAAAAGGAGCAGCTGCAAAATCAAAACATAAAGACGCAGAAATTTCAGAAATCCTGGAGCCACTTCTTGAAAACAGAATGAAACTCATTCTTCTGTTCATCGAAACTCAGAAAAAAGAAAAAATACTTTCCGCTTTATTGCCTTTAAAAGTCAACAAAGATATTCAGGATGAACTAAGAAAAATTGAGGAAGAAAATGATCTGGTTTTACTTTCAAAATTCAATATTCTGATCAATGAAAACCTTAAAAATGAACCTTCTGCTTTTATTTATGAAAAAGTAGGTGCACAGTTTCAGCATTATTTTTTTGATGAATTTCAGGATACTTCAGAGTTGCAATGGCAGAATTTTGTTCCGTTAAGAGACCACAGTATTTCGACAGAAAATACTTCTTTTACTTTAGTTGGCGACCCTAAACAAAGTATTTATCGTTTTCGTGGGGGTGAAAGTAAACTCATGTTGGATATTATCAACAAAAAAGAATTTGCGCCTAAAGAAGCTGAATTATTAGTCCTTAAAGACAATTGGAGAAGTGCTAAAAATATTGTTCAGTTTAATAATGAGCTGTATCATTTTCATTCTTTAAATCTTGAAGAAGAGCATCAACATATTTTTGGAGTTGATGGCGAGCAAAATCCAAGATCAAGTATTGAAGGAAGAGTAAAAATAAATCTGATTGAAAATTTAACCAATGAAGATTTCTACAACGATGTTTCAGAAAAAATGCAGAAAGATATTCAGGAATGCTTGGATAATGGGTTCAGGTTTTCAGACATTACGATTCTCTGCCGTGGAAATTTTGACATTTTCTCTTATTCCCAGAAACTTGGAAATCTGAAAGTCAATTATAATGGTGAAGAAACAAATATTAAAACGATTTCCGATAAAGGTTTAACGCTAGAATTATCAAATACCTTGAGAGCTATTGTTGAGTTTTTGAAATGGGAAACTAATCCGAAAAATAAGCCTCATCTTATTATGATGATGTTTTATCTCAACAGACTCGGAAGAATTAATATGCTAGATTTCACTTTAGAGATGAAAGAAATTCTGGCTTTGGAACAGCATGAAACCATCATTCAATTTATTGAAGAAAAATATCATGTAAAACTGAAGCAGGATCATTTCCCGAAATTTAATCTTTATAATTTTATTGAATATTATATCAACGAATTTTCGATTACAGATAAAGAAACAGATTTTCTGCTCAACTTTTTGGAAATGCTTTTCAATTTCACACAAAATGCAGGAGCAAGCACCAAAGAATTTTTAAAATATTGGGACGAAGAAGCTTCAACCTATACCATTCAGGCTTCTGAAAATATTGATGCCATTCAAATCATGACCATTCACAAAGCAAAAGGACTTGAGTTTCCGGTCGTTTTTATTCCGATGATGAATAAAAACCGTGATTCTGAATTTAGCAATTGGTTTGAAACGGGTGAAAAGTCGGTTTTAAAATCAGTCAATATTAATCAGTTCAATAAAAACCTTGAAGTCTACGATGAAGGAATAGAAAAGTTTAATCAAGAAAACTCTTACAAAAACCTAGTTGACAGACTTTGTTTGCAATATGTTGCGACAACGCGACCTGTGGAACAATTGTTTTTTTATCTTCAGAAACAAAATAAGACTTCAAATAATTTAGAAATTTTAGAATTTGTACAGTCTAAAAACCTGCAAGATCTTGATGAATTTGATTTGTATGCAACTCATCCTGAAATGTTGAAAAAGCAAATCTCTCATAAAAAATCTGAATTTAAAACTGAAAATATTCAGAACCTGAGAAACGAGCATGAAAATACAAGTTCAATAAAAATTGCAACACCTTCTAAAAATTATCAGGTAAGAAATGAGAAAGTAAGAATCGGGCTTTTTGTGCATGAATTGCTTTCAAAAATAAACACTGAAAAAGATATTGATAAGGTTTTGGAGACGTATGTTTTGGAAGGCCAGATTACGCTCGAAGAAAAAGCAAATATTAAAAACGATCTCCAAAAAATCATTCATCAATATTCGGAATTTTTTGATGAAAAATGGAAAGTGATTAACGAAAAAGACATTATGGTTTCTGAAAGAGGAATCAGCAGAATTTATCGTCCCGACAGAATTTTAAAAGGTGATGAAGGGTATATTATTGTTGATTTTAAAACCGGAATAGAAACCGAAAAGAACGATAAACAAATTGAAACCTATCAATCTGTTTTAGAGCACCTGGGAATGAAGGTAATTAAAACGCAATTGATTTATATTCCTGAGAATTTATAAAATTTAAAAATAGCTTCGGCAGCACCTTTGGTGCCGCCGAAGCTCACAATTTTAAAAAATATTTTAAGCTGTAGGATCTGCTACAAAAACTCTCTTCGCCAATTCTTGGTCAAAAAGATATAATGCAGAAGGGTTATCACAAACCATTTTGATTTTCGTTACGTACTGAGAAGCACTCGCTTCTTCTTCTACCTGCTCAATAATAAACCATTGCAAGAATGAAGTTGTTGCAAAATCTCCTTCTTCATTTGCATTTTTCACAATGTTGAAGATACTTTTAGTTACCGTCTTTTCGTGCGCCAAAGCTTTTTCAAAAATATCTGTTGCACTCTCAAACTCATGTGGTGGTTTTGCAATTTCCCCTAAGATAATTTCGCCGCCCACATCGTTTAAGTAATCAAACATTTTGTCGGCATGCATCAATTCTTCTTTGCTTTGAACTCTGAAGTAATTGGCAATTCCGTCAAGATCTTTTGCTGAAAACCAAGCAGACATAGAAAGATAATATTGAGCCGCATATTGCTCGTGAGCGATTTGTTCGTTTATTAGCTGTGCAATTTTTTCACTTACCATAATAAAAAATTTATATTCAAAATTACGGATTAAAAGGCGAATTGAAAAGTTTTCACAAAATTTAGATTTAGATTGAATATAAAAAAGGGCAAAATTACTTCTGCCCTTCTAACATTAAAAATCAAAATTATAAACTTCTATATCAGCTTATATTGAGGTTCCAGGCTGAGGTTTTGCCTTCATTTTTCTATCATGCTTCACACCTCTTTCTTTCATCATAGCTTTTCTTTCTTCCATTTTAGCTTTTCTTGAAACCTGCCATTTATCATACTGCTCCGGAGTTAAGATGGTTTTCATCTCATTATCCATTTGTTGTCTTTTGGCTTTCATTTTCTCCACTTTAGCCTGTCTTTCGCCTTTGTTTTTTTCAAACTCAACTTTCATATCAGCTTTACGCTTTTCTTGCAGGTTTTTTATTTTTGCAACCTGAGCTTCATTCAGATTTAATTCTTTCTGCATTTCAGCCATTCTTTCCTGCTGCTTCAGTTCCATTTTTTTATGCATTTCCTCTCTGTTGATTTTTTTATCTTGAGGATTTACCTGCTGTGCCATTGCAAAACTTCCTGTTATGATAAAGGCTGCGGCTAATACTAATTTTTTCATGTGCTTAAATTAATTAATTGTTTTGTTATATCTTTTTGATACTAAATTTCACGATAAGTTAAAAATGAAATTCATAAATAATGTTAAATTTAATTATTAATATTTCAACATTATTTAAAATTAAAAAGAGAGTAGATAATAAAACCTACTCTCAACACCACTCAAATATAATATATGAAAATTAATTTCTCACTAAATTCCCTCGGAAACCAGAACTTCTTCCTTCACTAGAATTATTCTGTTGTCTTGGAGCATTGTTTTGCTGTCTAGGACTTGAATTTTCTCTCTGCGGTTGAGATCTGAAACCTCCATTTCCATTATTTCTTGGAGTATTGTTTTCAGGTCTTGGAGTAGCTTCTCTCTGTCTTTGCCCACCTTCATTCCTTGTATTACCTCTAAATCCACCACTGCTTCTCACTTCTCCATTTCCGTTATTATTTCTGATTCCGTTATTTCCGTTGTTATTTCTTACGCCATTATTAGAATCTGAATTTCTAAAGCCGCCTGAAGAATTCCCTTTTCTTACACCACCAACGTCTCTTGATCTTACAACATTCAATGTTGGGTTATCATTTCTGCGGAAGCTACCTCTGTCTACTCTATAAATATTGATATTCACATTTCTATAGCGAGGCATTACTCGATATGTCGGAACATAATGTGTTCTTCTGTAATTTTGAAAATAAACAATCGGGCTAGAACCGTGATAATAATTGTTTTGAAAAACAACAAAAACTCTAGGTCCTAAAATTCTTTCCATTGCATAAAATCTGTCATAATACCATCTGTCTGGATTGTAACGGTAGAAATTATTCCACGAAGAAAAACTTGAGTATAAATTATTCAGATACATAATCTGATCAATTTGCCAACGGTTTAATCTGTGCTGAGCAAAAAATCCGTTCCAATTGATATTGATGATACTCTGTCTGTAATCGTTGTAATAGCTCTGATAATAATCTGAAGGATAATAATCCTGTGGATAATTGTAATAATAATCATCAGGGAAATAGTTCCTATCATCTTCATCATTGTAGTATCCGTCATTATTCCCATAAGACCCATCATTACCCCATCCGTTATTTGGATACTGTTGAGCAAATGATAAAGTTGCTAAACTTAATGCAAATCCTATAAATATATTTTTCATTTCGTTAATCATTAATTTGGTTAATATCAGAACTTTCATTCTTGTCTTTTGGATGTAGATAAAAAAAAGAAGTTAAATCCTAAGATGAAACTTCCTTTAAAATATTTTTAAATAATTGATTTTCAGATTAATAATTTCAATCAATTTCTACCGCTGTCATTAATCCAATTTGATATTTTTTGATTAAATTCTAAATTTTCTGTTAATTTTTCAAGATTTACATGCATTCTGTAACGCCAATAGTGCGGAAACACTGCAGGATTATTAATTCTTTCATTATCAACCTTTGAATTAACCAAATTTTCATCGATTGCAAAGAAATCCTGAATTGGGAAAATTGCTAACATCGCATCGTTGTAAAGATGTTGTTTGAGGATAATTTCAGCTAAATAAGGCTCTAAATCATTGGGAGCTTTGCCATGTTGGTTCAGTTGCTGATTAAAATAAGTCTGTGTAAAATCAGTATTCTCTTTCCACCATTGACGAAGCGTCGAGCTGTCGTGAGAAGAAGCCGTCACCACATTCATATAACCTGCATTTTTTGGATTATAAAATGGAATATTTCCTGATGGCATACGCTGAACTTTTAACGCTATAATCGCCAGTTCATCCATCACTTCAGGAACACAGTCGGGAACCATGCCCAAATCTTCACCGCAAATCAACATATCTGTTGCATTCAGGATCACCGGAAGTTTTTCCATGGCTTTTTCTTTCCACAAACAATCCTGTCTTTTAAAGAAATAATCCTGATAAAGCTCATAAATAGACTTTCTTTCCCAATCAGAAAGATATTGGTAAGATTCAGTTTTAAAAACATTAAATCTTGGATGATAAACCGTTTCTCCATTTTTTTCTTCTGCCAAAAACAAAACATTTGCACAAAGAGAAATCAATTTTTCAGAAATATCTTCAGGTTTATTTTTAAAATAATTGGCGATTTTTCTTTGAGTATTAAACTCTTCTTTAAATTGGTAAGTTCCGTCAGAATTTTTATGGATAAATTCTAAAGCCTTAAAAATTTCTTCCCCAAAAAATTTCTCTAAAATATCATCATTGATAAAAGGCTTACAATATCTTTCAAAATCGAAAGGAATATGTCTCGCTTTAAATTCATCCAATACAATTGGAACTGCCGGATAAAAATACCCCAAAATTCCTTGAGTAGCAGAAATTGGCATTCTCCAGATTCTGAAAAACCCTAAAATATGATCGATTCTCATCGCATCAAAATACTGCTCTAAAGCTTTGAATCTGTTTTTCCACCACCTGTAATTATCGGCCTTCATCGCTTCCCAATTATAGGTAGGAAATTCCCAGTTTTGCCCTATTTCTGTAAATTGATCAGGAGGTGCACCCGCCTGAAAATCCATCCCAAATAAATCAGGTTCAGTCCATGCTTCAACAGAATATCTATAAATTCCAATTGGTAAGTCTCCTTTTAATGAAATTCCTAAACTGTGAACATATTCAACGGCATCTTTCAATTGTTTATGAAGCTGAAATTGTACCCATGCATGAAGCATCGAAGCATCGTAATCTTTGTTTTTTACCGCAAAAAACGGAGATATTTTTCCTGCGATATATTTTTTATGAGTTTTCCACTCGTTGAAATTGGGTGTTTTATATTTATCTCTTAAAACACAAAATGCAGAATAAGGCAGAAGCCATTCTTCATTATCTTTAATGAACTTTTTAAAATTTCTGTCTTTATAAATTTTTTCTTTTTCAGTAGTGAAAACAAGTTTCAGATATTTCCATTTTGCGGAAATAACCTTTTCATAATCAATTAAATCTAATGAATTTAATTCTGTTTTTTCCGCTTGATATTCTTCAACTAGTTCCTTAGGTAAATTAAAATCTAAATTTTCAATTGAAATATATTGTGGATGTAAAGCGTAAACAGAGACCGCCGCATAAGGATATGAGTCAGTCCACGAATAATTAGCAGTGGTATCATTAATTGGCAAAATCTGAATAATTCCCAATGATGCTTCATTTGACCAATCGGCAAGCTTTTTAAGATCAAAAAACTCTCCTACACCAAAACCATTTTCGGTTCTCAAAGAAAATACCGGGACTGCAACACCTGCATCGTGATACATTTGGTAAGATTTAAACCTGAAATAATGATCTGCTACAATCTGCAAAACATCTTTTTGTGGATTAGGAATTGTCGACCTATTTTCACCACTTTCTATATCTATTATTTTACCTTTTGTTCTATCAAAAATTGCATATTTATATTGAATAAGCTGAATTTCCTGAATATCAACAGAAGCTTCCCAAATCCCGAAATCAGTCTGAGATAAATGAATTGAGTTATCATAACTCCAATTGCCTAAAGAAGGCGTATTTCCTACTAAAACAATTTCCCAGTTAGAATTATAAACGGGCGCTTCAATTCTGAATAAATGGGTATGCTTTTTTAAAACCGAAAGCTTTCGTGGAACTAATTGACTGAGTTTGTTTCTGAGAATCTTATTGTTCAGATAATTTTCAGGAAAATTTTTATTATTCCACTCATCAAAAATTAAAAACTCTTTGTAGTTGTGAGGAAAACCTAAATGATGCATGACAAATTCTTCGCGTAAAATATTTCCCTTTTCGTCTTTAAGCTGATATTTGTAAGCAATTGATTTAGAAAAAAAATCTACTTCACATTTCCATAAACCATTTTCGGTATGAAACATCATATAACTTCGAGCAGCAGAATCTTTTTCATCAATGATCAATTCTAGCTTCTCACCTGGTTTTGTATGATATTCAATATTAAAATACAATTTCATCGATGTATAATTTTCTTAAAAATACGTTTAAAAATTGAAAAACAGACGGTTGCAATATCATATTTTCATTAAAAAACCTTTTCTCAATATTGAGAAAAGGTTTAAAATATTATAAAAGTCAATTTACTTTGTGACTAAAATTTTCTTTGATAATAAGGTTTTCCCTGATTCTTCTGTGATGCTCACCACATACGTTCCGGTTACCAAATTTCTAAGGTGAATCTGCTGATTAAGACTTCCATCTTTCACCGATAAAGTTGTTGACATCACCGATTTCCCAGAAACATCAAAAATATTCACTTTAATATTTCCTTTAACAGCCTTATCATTTACATTCACCGTAATCGTTTGTTCATCAACTTTTGTTGGATAAATGTCAATATTCGCCAAAGTGTTTACAGCAGCAACTCTGTCGTTTGCAAAATATTTACTTGCCAAATCATAAATATGCAGATTCTGTTCACCCGGAAGTTGTTTTGCTTCCAGATTATTAAGATTTAATTCATACAAAGCAGCTCCTTTTGCACTTGCAATTACTACTTTTCCTTTAGCATTTACTGCAGCGCCATTTACAGAATATGCTTCAGGTAAACCTGTAATTTTACCTACAAATTTTGCCTTTAATTCTTTAGTTGAAACTTTAAATACATTTCCAGAAGCTGCAAAAACGTAAAAATTATTATCCGCATCAGCAATCATATCGCCACCAAAACCTGTTTCCATCGCAGTAAAAGAATTTTTACCGTTCGAAACATCATCTTTAATAATTCCAAGATCGTTTACAACGTATTGATTGTTCTTTTTACTGATTTGAATAAATTGCGTTCCTGCATTATTGATGGCATAAATATTACCATCATAGCCATTTGTCATTCTTGTAATATGCGAATTGATATCGCAAGATGTAACTCTAGCAACGGAATTTTCAACTAAAGTGATCTCTTTGGTTTTCTGATTTAAAATATAGATATTAGATGAAAACATTGGCATATACACCAAGTTATTGCCCGAAGAATCAAAAGCTAGCGCCGCCAAAGTCATCGACTGAGCATGATTGTAAGAGTTTTTATCTTCTGTAATTGCTGCTTTTCTTGATTGAGAAATTACTTTTGCTTCCGAAGAAACAGTAAAAATACTTTCACCGGAAGTTCCGTCTGAATTCATTGCACGGAAATCACTAAACTCAATTCTTGGAGAATTTTCACCTGTCAATGCAAAAAAATCTTGCTGTGCACTGATCGTATTTCCAAGTAATAGTAAGATAATAGGGAATAAATGTTTTTTCATGTGTTAATTTTTATTTGTAATTGTTTTAGTTTTACTAAGTTAAATAATTTTCTTGAATAAGAAAATAAAAAAAAACTCTCAAAACAAAAGTAATGAGAGTATTAATCTTTTTGATGAAGATATTTATTCTTTGATGAATTTTCTATAATGATGCACCCCCTGATGCAATACAGAAACAGAATAAACTCCTTTGCTAAGACCTGAAACATTTATTCTATTATCTGCGCTTTTTCCCTGCCAAATTAATCTTCCAGAAAAATCCCAAATAGAAAATGAGTCTAATAAGATTTTTGATTTAATGTGCAGATAATCACCTGTAGGAATAGGATAAATTGCAAAAATATCAGAATCACTTCCTGACCCCGTTTGAGGATTGCCTGGATTTTGGGGAGTTCCCGGATTCTGAGGAGTTCCTGGATTCTGAGGATCAATTGGTCTTCCAGCTAGTTTTACGATCCTCCAATAATCATCATTTCCGCCTAAGCCATCCCATCCAAAGGCAAAAGTAGCGTCAATTCCTTTAGACTTCACACGTGCTCTACCTATATTGCTAATAAGATTCCATGTCTGACCACCATCCTTACTGTATTTTGACCCTATTGGATTCCCAAGAAAAAAACTTCCAGACACTGCAATCAGAATATCTGTATTCGGTATCTTTTCTAAATATGTTTGTTTACCAAATCCCGGATCACCTACGTATTGTTCTGTTAAAAAACCATCCGTAGTTTTGTAAAGTTTTCCGGTATTATAATCTGTAAAATATGCCGTATTAGCATCAATGATCGCAAAATACCCTAAACTTTTACTGTCAAGTTCATAATGAGATGTAGTGTAAGGCGTTTGTGTTACCGTCCATGTAGTCCCTTTATCATTAGTTTTAATCATTTCACCATCACTAGAGCCAAACCAAAAAGAATCTCCTAAATCATCTTTTATATATCTCGGAATTTGATTAGGTTTTGAATTCGTAAGCAAGGCGCCTCCCTTCGGAACCCATGTTACCCCACCATCTGTGGTTTTAAATATCTCGATTTTTTTTGAGCCATTATTACTCATATCTGGGTAGCAAACTACAATCCCTACATTTTTATCCCAAAAATGAACGTAAGTTAAACCTGTCGTAAAATCTTTTATTGAGTTCCAAGTATTACCACCATCTGTGGTTTTGTACAAGCGCCCTCTTCCAATGTTATTTTGAAAAGTCGTCGCTAAAAAGGCAACATTTTCTGAAGCTGCAAAAAAATCAGTAACTGAAAAATTATAATCATTGTATTGAAATACTGCGGGTATCGTATTCCAAGTAGCTCCTCCATTCGTACTTTTTGTGAATGCCACTTTGCCATTAGTATTCCAATAATTAGCCCAAACAACCTGCTCGTTAACAATACTGTAATGAATAGAAACATTATCAACACTTGAAGGATATACTGTGTTCATTTTTAACCAACTAAACTGAGAAAACAATACCAGATATGAAAAGAACACAAGAATAAAAGAAAATAGTTTTTTTATCATAGTTAATAGTTTTAATGGATATTTTTCAAAGTTAATAAAAAATCCCTTTCAAATGATTAATTTGAAAGGGATGTAAATTTTATGAATAATAAGATTAAGAAATAGAGTACGTTGTGCCTTCTCTACCATCTTTTAGCTCAATTCCTTCAGCTAGAAGTTTGTCTCTAATCTGGTCTGAAAGGTCAAAGTTTTTAGATTTTCTTGCCTGATTTCTCAATTCAATTAAAACCTGTAACGTCTGATCTAATTTCTCATTATTATTTTCCTCAATATTCTGTAATCCTAAAACATCAAAAACAAAAGCATTTAATGTTGATTTTAAATCGTCTAAATCTTTAGTAGAAATTGTTTCTTTTTCATCTTTTAAAGCAAAAATAAATTTCACCGCTTCAAATAAATGAGCAATCAGAACAGGTGAGTTGAAATCATCTGTTAACGCATCATAACATTTTGTTTTCCAATCTTCCAAACTAAAACCAGACTGTTTCTCATCATTCGGAGTAATTGAATTTAATATCTTTAACGCTTCCATCAATCGGCTGAAGCCTTTTTCGCTCGCTAACATCGCATCATTAGAAATATCTAAAACACTTCTGTAATGTGCCTGTAAAAAGCAAAAACGAACAATCGTTGGATGAAAAGATTTTTCAAAAAAATCATTATCCCCAGAAACTAACTGCATCGGTAAAATATAATTTCCTGTTGACTTACTCATACGTTGAGAATTCATTGTCAACATATTAGCGTGCATCCAGTAATTAACCGGAGAAGCTCCGTTGCAAGCTTTTCCTTGTGCAATTTCACATTCGTGATGAGGGAATTTCAAATCCATTCCACCACCGTGAATATCAAACGTTTCACCTAAATATTTAGTGCTCATTGCAGTACATTCAAGATGCCATCCCGGAAAACCTTCTCCCCAAGGAGAATTCCAACGCATGATATGTGCTGGAGAAGCTTTTTTCCACAATGCAAAATCTTGAGGATTTTTCTTTTCACCCTGACCGTCTAAATCTCTTGTGTTGGCAAAAAGTTCTTCGATGTTACGTTTTGAAAGTTCACCATAATTTAAACCTCTTGCGTTATATTCTAAAACATCAAAGTAAACAGAACCATTGCTTTCATAGGCGAATCCTTTTTCGATTAATTTCTGAGTTAACTCAATCTGTTCTACAATATGACCGGTTGCAGTAGGCTCAATATTTGGAGGTAATAAATTGAACATATCTAAAACCTTGTGAAAATCTACAGTATATTTCTGTACAATTTCCATAGGTTCTAATTTTTCTAGACGGGTTTGCTTTACAAAACGGTCGTTATTTACATCTCCATCATCGGTAAGGTGACCTGCATCGGTAATGTTTCTTACATATCTTACCTTATACCCAAGATGGGTCAAACTTCTGTAAATAAAATCGAAAGAAAGGAAAGTTCGCACATTTCCCAAATGTACATTACTGTAAACAGTCGGTCCACAAACGTACATTCCTACATTTCCTTCTAAAATTGGTTTGAATATTTCTTTTTCCGCAGTAAGCGAATTGTATATTTTTAGTTGCATTTTATTTTTAATTAAAAGATTTAATGATTTTTAAAATTTATTCTACAGTTTCATCTATTAAAAGAAAGAACTCTTTTAACAGCAGCATTCACAGCAACAACAAATAATGGTTGTGATGAAAATCTGATTTGAAACTTTTTTAAATTTTATCATTACTTTAAATTTTAATAATCCAGTTTTGCATGGCTTCCTACATAATGTAGAAACTCCTGTCTTGTAATAGGGTTGGTTCTGAAAATCCCGCTTAATTCTGCCGTAATCGTTGAACTTGCGGTATCTTTTATTCCTCTGCAATTAACGCAAAGATGTTTAGCATCGATAATGCAGGCAACATTTTTTGTTCCCAAAGCATCTTTCAACGCATCAACAATCTGCATTGTCAGTCTTTCTTGTACCTGCGGTCTTTTTGCGTAATAATCTACAATTCTGTTGATTTTTGAAAGACCAATTACATCTCCATTTGAAATATAGGCAACATGCGCTCTTCCAATAATTGGTAAAAAATGATGTTCGCAGAAAGAGTAAACTGTAATATCTTTTTCCACCAACATTTGGCGGTATTTATATTTATTTGAAAAGGTAGAAATTCCTGGCTTGTTTTCGGGAAGTAAACCTCCGAAAATTTCGTTAACATACATTTTCGCAACCCTTTTCGGAGAGTCTTTTAAAGAATCATCAGTCATATCAAGACCTAAAGTTTCCATAATTTCGCCAAAAAGTTCGGTAATTTTTTCTATTTTTTCCTGTGGCGATTTCTCAAAAGCATCTTCACGGATTGGCGTATGCTCTTTCCCTGTAAAAATATCATCATCGTTATCGGTAAAATCAACCATTTTAAATAATTTTTCAACAAAAATACGGATAAAATCTTTTCGGCTATTTCAATTTATACTGAAAAATATTACCTTTCGGTTTTATTCTGCTAAAAAGTTATGATTACTGTTGAAGAAGTACAAAATACCCATCAAAAAAAGAAGTTTCTAGATTTCCCGGCAAGACTTTATCAACACGACAAAAATTACATCAGACCTTTAGACAAAGACATCAATGAGGTTTTCAATCCTGAAAAAAATAAATTTTATAAAAACGGAGAATGTGTAAGGTTCTTATTTAAAAATAAATCTGAAACTGTAGGAAAAATTGCTGTTTTCATCAATACATCTTACGAACAGAATCAACCGACTGGCGGAATTGGCTTTTTCGACTGTATCAATAATCAGGAAACTGCTAATTTTATTTTTAATCATTGCAAAAACTGGCTCCAGGAAAGAGGAATTGAAGCGATGGATGGACCAGTCAATTTCGGAGAACGTGATAAATTTTGGGGGCTTTTAACAGAAGGTTTTATCGAACCTTTGTATGGAATGAATTATAATTTTCCTTATTACAAAGAGCTTTTTCAGAATTATGGTTTTAAAATTTATTTTGAACAATTGTGTTTTTCCAGACCTATTTTCGCAGAAGTTTCAAGGGTTTTCACAGTGATGCATGCAAAGCACAGCAAAAATCCAGAGATTTCGGCAAGACCGATGAAAAAGAATAATCTGGAGAAATTTGCAAAAGATTTCACTTTAATTTATAATAAAGCCTGGGCTTCACACGGTGAAGGAAAATGTTTAGACGAATCAAAGACTTTGAAAATGTTTAAAACAATGAAACCCATCATCAATGAACATATTTCCTGGTTCGTCTATGAAAATGAAAAACCAGTTGCCATGTGGATGAATATTCCCGATCTGAACCAATGGTTTAAATACCTGAACGGAAAATTCGGAATTATTGAAAAATTAAAATTTTTATGGGTTAAAAAGTTCAAAAAAAATGAGAAAATGGTAGGTCTTGTTTTTGGAGTTGTCCCAGAATGGCAGAAAAAAGGTCTGGAAGGATATATGATATGGGAAGGCACACAACATCTAAGAAAGCACACTGATTTCAAAACTACTGAGCTACAATGGATCGGTGATTTTAATCCTAAAATGATAAAAATTGCTGAAAATCTTGATACTACAGTTACCAGAAAATTGGTAACTTACCGATATTTGTTTGACCAGAATAAAGAATTTGAGAGGCATCCTTATTTATAATTTAAAAATAAAAACTATGGATTCAGTAATTATTTTTTTTCTTTTTTTCCTTTTATTAATATTTTCTATTCCAGCAATCATTTTTCTAATTGCTTATCTCGCTGCCAGAAGCAGAAAGAAAAAACAAAAGATCTTGCTGGAAAAAATAGGTACTCCTGAATATTACGCATTTGTACGTTACAACATGGGAGACACTCAAAATCAATTCTTTAAAGTAAAAGCTTTTCAGGGAAGCGGAATTATTTATGTAGAAGACAAGAAAATTATTTTCAGGGACACTTTAAATCAAAATCCATATACATTTATATTAGACGAATCTTCAGTAAAATGGGAGGATGTGAATATTGTAAATGGTTTACTGAAGTGGTTTTCGGTGTCAGATGGTACAAAAAAATATTTTTTCAACATCGACAGCGGAATGTTTATTTTTAATACAAATTCTTCAAAACCTACCACTAAAAGTGTTTTTGAAAAATTGGTTCAATACCAAACCGAACTATAAATAATAAGGCTTTAGAAAAATTTCTAAAGCCTTATTTCTTCAATTTACTAACTATTTTAAAATAGCTCTCCCGCCACTTTCTTAATATTATCACTTTTTCCCATTGAGTAAAAATGCAAAACTGGCACTTGAAAATCTAATAATTCTTGACATTGACTGATTGCCCACTCAATACCAATTTGTTTTACGGCTTCGTTATTTTTTGCACCCTCAACAGCATTGATCAAATCTTCTGGTAAATCTATTTTGAAAACTTGTGGTAAAAGCTTCAGATGCTTCTTTGTTGCAATAGGTTTAATTCCAGGAATAATAGGAACTGTAATCCCCATTTCTCTCGCTTTAGTAACAAATTCTATATACTTTTTATTATCAAAAAACATTTGGGTAACGATATAATCTGCACCTGCATCCACTTTTTGTTTCAACCATTTTAAATCATAATTCATTGAGGGAGCTTCCATGTGTTTTTCCGGATAACCGGCAACTCCGATGCAAAATTTGTTATGTTCATCACAAATCTGCTCATCATCATGAAGGTATTTTCCACGTCCTAAATTATTGATCTGATTTACTAAATCCATTGCACTTGCATGACCTCCTAAAGTGGGTTCAAAATACTGATGACCTTTCATCGCATCACCACGAAGGGCCATAATATTGTCGATTCCAAGGTACATACAATCTACCAAAAGATACTCTGTTTCTTCTTTAGTGAAACCACCACAAAGCAAATGCGGAACAGTATCAACTCCATATTTATGCTGAATTGCTGAACAAATCCCCAAAGTTCCGGGACGCATTCTGGTAATCCGGCGCTCCATCAAACCATTCCCTTTATCTATGTAAATATATTCTTCTCGAGAAGTCGTTACATCAATAAATGGAGGTTTAAACTCCATTAAAGGATCAATATTTTTATATAAATCTTCAATTCCGATTCCCTTTTGTGGCGGAACTACTTCGAGGGAGAATAAAGTTTTGCCGTTGGCGTTTTTTATATGGTCTGTGATTTTCATTTAATAATAGTAAGTTTTAATTTTTTTTGAAATAAATTTTAGGATTTTAAATTCCATCAGCTAAATTTGGAGAAAGCCATTTCTTAGCTTCTCTTAAAGAAATTCCTTTTCTCTCAGAATATTCTTTCACCTGTTCTTCCGTGATTTTTCCTAATCCAAAATATTTAGCATGTGGACTTCCAAAATAATATCCGGAAACTGCTGCTGTAGGAAACATCGCTAAACTTTCGGTAAGATAAACTCCAATATTTTCTTTCACTTTCAAAAGATCCCAAATGGCATGTTTTTCCAAATGATCAGGACACGCAGGGTAACCAGGAGCAGGACGAATTCCCTTATATTTTTCTGCAATTAATTCTTCATTACTTAAATTTTCCTGATTGGCATATCCCCAATATTCTGTACGAACTTTTTTATGCAAAAATTCAGCATAAGCCTCTGCAAAACGATCGGCAATGGCTTTTACCATGATTGCATTGTAGTCATCATTATCTTTTTCATATTGATTAGACAATTCATCGGTTCCGAAACCTGTCGTCACACAAAAAGCTCCCATGTAATCAGTTTTTCCGGTACTTTTGGGGGCAATAAAATCACTTAAAGCCAGATAATCTTTTCCTTTTGACTTTTGAACCTGCTGTCTTAAGGTTAAAAATTTAACTTGCTCTTGATTATTTTTATCATAAATTAAAATATCATCAGTCTCATTTGAGTTAGCTTTAAAAATTCCGAAAATTGCTTTTGCTGTTAATAACTTCTCATCAACAATTTTCTTTAAAATTTTCTGTCCGTCTGCAAATAATTCTTTAGCTTGTTCACCCACAACCTCATCTTCAAAAATATTCGGATATTTCCCATGCAGATCCCAGCTTCTAAAAAACGGTGACCAATCGATAAAAGGAATCAATTCTTCCAAATCCTGATTTTCAAAAACATGAATTCCTAGTTGATTAGGAGTAAATATTTCTTCGTTTTCCCAATCAATTTTGAACTTATCTTTTCGGGCGTCTTCAAGAGAAACATAATTTTTATCAACCTGTCTGTTCAGAAATTTTTCTCTGAAATCTGAATAATCATTTTTCAGGTCATCAACATATTCTTTATTTCGATCGCCAAGCAATGAGCTTACTACATTTACAGCTCTGGAAGCATCATTCACATGAACAACAGCATTTTTATATTTTAAATCTATCTTAACCGCAGTATGGGCTTTTGAAGTAGTTGCACCACCGATTAATAATGGAAAATTAAGATTTTGACGTTCCAATTCTGATGCAATGTAGACCATCTCGTCTAAGCTTGGGGTAATCAATCCACTTAAACCAATAACATCAACTTTATGTTCAATTGCTGCTTGTATAATTTTCTCCGCAGGAACCATCACCCCCAAATCAACGATTTCATAATTGTTACAACCCAAAACTACACTCACAATATTTTTACCAATATCATGAACATCCCCTTTTACGGTTGCCATTAATATTTTTCCGTTGGCTTTTTGTTTTTCGTCTTTTTCAGCTTCAATAAAAGGCTGCAAATATGCCACTGCTTTTTTCATTACGCGGGCAGATTTTACAACTTGTGGAAGGAACATTTTTCCACTTCCGAAAAGATCACCGACAACGCCCATCCCGGTCATCAGATTGACTTCAATAACATGAAGTGGTCTCGCAGATTGCAGTCTTGCTTCTTCTACATCTTCTTCAATAAAACGGTCAATTCCTTTTACCAAAGAATGCGTAATTCTCTCCTGCAATGGATGAGTACGCCATTCCAGTTCTTCTACTTTTTCTTTTTTAACCGATTTATTTCGTTCAGAATAATCTAAAAGACGCTCTGTAGCATCATCTCTTTTATCAAGAATTACATCTTCAACGAGTTGTAGAAGTTCTTTATTAATTTCATCATAAACCTCAAGCATTGCTGGGTTTACAATTCCTATATTCATTCCAGCTTGGATGGCGTGATAAAGAAATACAGAGTGCATCGCTTCACGCACCGTATCATTTCCTCTAAAAGAGAACGAAACATTCGAAACTCCCCCACTCACCGAAGCATACGGAAGATTTTGTCTTACCCAACGTGTTGCTTCGATGAAATCGATTGCGTTTCTACGGTGTTCTTCCATTCCTGTTGCAACAGGGAATATATTTAAATCGAAAATAATATCTTCTGCAGGAAATTTAACCTCCTCAACCAAAATATCATAAGACCGTTTCGTTATTTCGAGTCTTCTTTCGTAATTATCAGCTTGACCAACCTCATCAAAAGCCATCACGATAACAGCTGCTCCATATCTTTTGATCGCTTTAGCGTGTTTTACAAACTCTTCTTTTCCTTCTTTTAAACTAATGGAATTGACTACACATTTTCCTTGAACAACCTGTAATCCTGCTTCCAAAATTTCCCATTTGGAAGAATCGACCATGATTGGAATTTTGGAAATATCCGGTTCTGAACCAATTAAATTCAAGAATTTAATCATGGAAGCTTTTCCGTCGATCAAACCATCGTCAAAATTAACATCAAGAATCTGAGCTCCACCGTCAACCTGATCTCTTGCGATATCTAAGGCTTCAGAGAATTTTTCTTCTTTTATTAATCTTAAAAACTTTTTAGATCCGGCAACATTAGTTCTTTCACCAACGTTGATGAAATTTGATTCAGGAGTTATAATCAAAGGCTCGAGGCCTGATAAACGAAGGTATTTGGGGTATAGTATTTGGTTTTTAGTGTTTAGCATCTCTTCTCTATTTTCCATCTTCTTGTTTTTTGAAATAATTTATAAATCCATTTAGCAACTTTTTAGATGTCTGGATTTCTTCATCAATTGTATTAAAAAAAATTTCATCAATATAATTTTGATCAAATGCAATATATAGTTGAGTTTCTAATTCAAAAAGAGAACCCCGAGATATGTATAAAAAAACCAACGTTCCTTTTGGAGTATTTCTGCCACATCCTTCTGCAATATTTGATGTAACAGAAACAGCACATCTTCTCATTTGATTTGTTAAACCAAATTGCTCACTACTCGGAAATTCTTTTGTCACGGTATAAATTGAGTTGGTTAATTTTCTTGCAAATAACCAAACATCTAATTTCTTAAAATTCTGAAAACTCATAATTTATTTTATAAATCTAAATACCAAACACTAAAAACTAAATGCAACTTTTCTTGGTTCGTATTTATCTACCAAATCAGCGATTGCTTTGATGTGTTCTGGCGTTGTACCACAACATCCACCAATAATATTGATCAATCCTTTTTCTACATATTCTCTGATTTGTTCAGCCATAAATTCGGGAGATTCGTCATATTGCCCGAAAGCATTTGGTAAACCTGCGTTAGGATATGCCGAAACAAAAAAGTCTGAATTATGCGCTAATGTTTCCAAATAAGGCGTTAATTGGTTTGCTCCTAAAGCACAATTGAAACCTACGCTCAATAAATTTAAATGCGAAACGGAAATCAAAAAAGCTTCTGCGGTTTGCCCACTCAACGTTCTTCCTGAAGCATCGGTAATCGTTCCTGAAACCATGATTGGGATTTCAATTCCTCTTTCTTCCTGAATTTCGTCGATGGCAAATAAAGCAGCTTTTGCATTTAATGTATCGAAAATTGTTTCTACCAAAAGAATATCTGAACCGCCGTCTAATAAAGCTTCTGACTGTTGCTTGTAAGCTAATCTCAATTCTTCAAAAGTAATCGCACGATAACCCGGATCATTGACATCTGGACTTAAGCTTGCCGTTCTGTTCGTAGGGCCAATAGAACCGGCAACAAATCTTGGTTTCTCCGGATTTTTAGCAGTGAATTCATCACAAACTTTTCTGGCAATTTTTGCAGATTCGTAATTCAGTTCGTAGACCAAATCTTCCATGTGGTAATCTGCCATCGCAATCGTAGTTCCGGAAAATGTATTGGTTTCCAAAATATCGGCTCCGGCTTCGAGGTATTTTCTATGAACTTCTTCAATGGCTTCAGGTTGCGTAAGAGAAAGAAGGTCGTTATTTCCTTTTACAGGATGTTCCCAATCTTTAAAACGCTCGCCACGGTAATCCTCTTCTTCGAATTTATATCGCTGAAGCATGGTTCCCATCGCTCCGTCGAGAATTAAAATTCTTTCGGATAATGCTTTGTATAGTTGTTCTGAATTTTTCATTTTACTTTTTTTACTTTGCAATAGGATTACATCCTATTCTGATTTAAATCGTCCTTTCAGGACTCTTTATTTATTTCAAACTTTTTATTTCTAAGCCTTGTCAAGGTTTTGCGCTGAATCTTTGCAGCCCGACTTGAACGAGGTCCTTCGACAAGCTCAGGATAAATTCAGGCGGATAAAGCTGCCCAAATTAATTTAGTCTAATGCCTGCTTTAAATCTGCAATAATATCTTCCACATTCTCCAAACCTACCGAGCAACGAACCAAACCTGCGGTAATTCCCACTTCATTTCTTTCTTCATCAGACAACCTGGAATGCGTTGTTGATGCGGGATGCGTAACAATCGTTCTGGTATCGCCAAGATTGGCAGAAAGTGAACACATTTTTATTTTATCTAAAAAATTTCTTCCACCTTCAATACCCCCTTTGATTTCGAAAGCAACGATATTTCCGCCTAATTTCATCTGTTTTTTTGCCACTTCGTAACTAGGATGGGATTTCAAGAACGGATATTTCGTTAATTCTACATTCGGATGGCTTTCTAAAAATTCGGCAACTTTTAAAGCATTTTCGCAATGCTTTTCTACACGAATTGCTAATGTTTCCAAACTTTTAGATAAAACCCAAGCGTTGAAAGGCGACATTGCAGGACCTGTGTTTCTTGCAAAAAGATAAATTTCACGGATCAAATCTTCTCTACCAACCGCTACTCCACCCAAAACACGACCTTGACCATCAATTAATTTTGTAGCAGAATGAACAACGATATCTGCTCCGTATTTTATGGGTTGCTGTAGATATGGAGTTGCAAAACAGTTGTCTACAATGAAAATTAGATTATGCTTTTTTGCAATCTGACCAAAAAATTCTAAATCTAAAATTTCTATCGCAGGATTTGTTGGCGTTTCCAAATACAGAATTTTTGTATTTGGCTTGATGTATTTTTCTACATTTTCAGAATCTTCAGCTTTGAAATACGTCGTTTCAATATTCCATTTTGGAAAATATTTGGTAAACAACGTGTGCGTAGATCCGAAAACAGACTGACAACTTACGATATGATCACCTGCATTGAGCAAAGTTGCAAACGTTGAATAAATTGCCGCCATTCCTGTAGCGAAAGCATAACCCGCTTCTGCACCTTCCATTTTGACGATTTTGTCAGTAAATTCTGTAACATTAGGATTTGAAAATCGGCTGTACAGGTTTTTAGATTTTTCTTCTGCAAAACTTGCTCTCATATCTTCCGCATCTTCAAAAACGAAGCTTGAGGTAAGATACAACGGTGTAGAATGCTCGTCAAACTGAGATCTTTCAATTTGGGTTCTTATAGCTAAGGTTTCGAAATTTTCCATATAGTTTGAAAATGTAACAATGTAATCAGTTTAGCAATGTAACAATGAGATTCTTCACTTTTTTTCGATCAGAATGATACTTGTAATAAACATTGGTAAACTGTTACATTATTAAATTGTTATATTAATATTATTTAGTTTCACTTAATCTTAAAATATCTCCGAAAACTCCTCTTGCCGTTACTTTTGCTCCGGCTCCAGCTCCCATGATAACGATTGGGTTTTCACCATAACTCTCGGTATAGATTTCAAAAATAGAATCTGAACCTTTCAGTTGTCCCAAAGCGGAAGTTGCAGGAACAGAAATTAGCTTAACATCAAGATTACCTTTCTCTTTCTGTAAATCACCGTGTAAGTCACCTACATATCTTAAAACGTGACCAGGCTCCTGATTTTTCTTAATTTTATCGTACTCTTCATCCAAATCTTCAAGTCTTGAAAGGAATTCCTGTTTTGATATAGAAAGCAAAGCTTCCGGAACTAAGTTTTGGATGTTGATATCATTAAATTCATTAATTAAATCTAATTCTCTCGCCAAGATCAATAATTTTCTAGCCACATCATTCCCTGATAAATCTTCTCTTGGGTCTGGCTCTGTGAAACCTTTTTCTAAAGCTTCGTTAACAATGGTTGAAAACTTATCATCTCTCAAAGAAAAATTGTTGAATACATAACTTAATGTTCCTGAAAAAACACCTTTTATTCTTGTAATATTTTCACCGGAAAGATGTAAAAGTTTTATGGTGTCAATTAACGGCAAACCTGCACCAACATTGGTTTCATACAAATAACGCTTGTTGTTTTTGTTCAACGTATATCTTAGTTTACGATATTCTTCGATAGGAAGTGTGTTGAAAATTTTATTGGAAGAAACCAAATCGAAGCCGTTTTCTGCCAACGCATGGTAATTTTTAACAAAATCTGTACTTGCTGTGTTATCTACAACAATAAGATTTTCAAGTTGGTTTTCTTTAGAGAAATTAATTAATTCTTCTACATTTGAAGTTTTTTCAGAGGCAAAAACCTCATTACTCCATTGGTTGTCAAAACCTTTTTTGTTGAAAGCTATTTTTCTTGAATTAGCTACCGCAACAACTTTAAGATGTATATTTTTTCTTCTTTTAATTTCTTCCGAAGAATGTAAAACCTGCTCTATTAAAGTCTTTCCTACATTTCCGTGACCGATAATTGCGAGATGAACTGTTTTTGGTTTTTTGAAAATTTCAGACTCAATGATATTTTTAGTTTTCTCATCCTGAGAAGATGTCACAACAATATTGATACGTTTCTCGCTTGAATTCTGGTTTAAAAGCAATGGGAAAACATTATTTCTTGCCAGTTCAGAAAGTATTTTATTGAGATCTTCTGCCACAAAACCGATAACAGAAACATTGTTGATGCTGTAAATCTGAGAAACTTTACCTGATTTTCTTTCTGTTGCAAACTCTTCAATCAGACAGTTTACAGCTTTTTCAGAATCATCTTCGTGTACAAGGATCGACAATCCGTTTTCTACCGCCTGCTGAGAGATTATCCCAACACTGATACGGGCAAATGTAAGGGCTTTAAACACTCTTCCATCGATCCCTATTTCACCTAAAAAATCTTCTCCTTCAAATTTAATGATTGATCTGTTCTTTAAAAATTTTATTTCGCTTGCATTACTTTTCATCTGTAACCTTTTTTATTTTTTCGTAAGACGGAATTACCTTAAACTCCTTTTATCTTACAAAATATTATTTATGATATTATTTAATTGACTGTATTCCATTAAGAAGGCATCATGCCCATGAATTGATTTGATCTCGTGATAGAAAACATCTTGTTTATTTTCCTTTAGCTTCTCAAAGCCATTCCTAATTTCAGAAGCCGGGAAAAACAAATCTGTATCTACAGAGATCATGTGCATTCGTGCCTGAATTTTCTCCATCCTATTTTCATTTGAATTAATATTCATTAGTAAATGATTCATCAGTTGATACGATTTTAAACTAAATCTTTCGGCAAGAGATTTCCCATGATAATTTAACCAGTCTTCAGATTCAAACTGCTGTTTGTCTTGATTGTATTTATTTTGAAATCTGTCGTTTAAAGACTGAGGTGTTCTGTAGCACAACATTGCATGAATTCTGGCTTTTTGTAGCGGTTTATCATTTCCATTTAATAAAAATTTCTGAACAAGACATTGTGCATGCAGCCAATCATGAGTTTTAGAATCACAGGCAATCGGAATAAAAATCTCGGCTAAATCTGGCTTCTTTGAAAGCATTTCCCAAGCAATTCCCCCACCCAAAGATCCTCCAATCAGAGCGTATAAGTTTTTAATATGTAAAGATTCAAGACCTTTCAGAAATATATTAGCAATATCTGAAGGAGTAAAATCTGAATATTCGTCAATAAAAAAATCATCATAACCGTTTCCGGGAATATTGAAACAGAGCACTGTATATTTATTTGTATCAATCACCTGATTTTCGCCAATCAGTTGTTTCCACCAACCTTTTTCTCCGGCAACATTCGAGTTTCCGGTTAAGGCATGATTTACCAAAATGATGGGTGCTGAAAAGAGTTCTTTCCCGAAAAGCTGATAGCTTAGCGGGATATGATATTCTCTCTGAGAATCGGTTTTGTACAAAAAGTTAATATGTTGTAGTTCTGTTTTCAATTTTATAATTATTAAAAAAATAAATTTGAAAATGCCATGAGAATGGCTGAAAAGAACTTCAGTAAGTTATCTGTCCAAAATAAATTATTTGGTAGAACGTAGCACCTTCTCTGCTTGCGCAAAGGGTTGCTAAGGTTTCATAGGGTCTATATCCCTCAACCTTTCTTGATAACATTTTCAATATGTAAATGAACGAATGGTGCAAAGATAAAACTTTTTATTTTAAAAATTAAAAAAAATTAACAAATAATATAAAACGTAATAGCAGCAGGGTTTTGAGAAGATTGTTAATAATTATTCAGATTAAAAAAATTGGAATTATTTATCAAAAAAATTAACTTAGCCATGAAAATGGCTGAAAATGAATATCGAAAAGCAAAGATTACAAGATAAAGATTGGAAAAACTGGGGACCTTATGTAAGCAACAGACAATGGGGAAATGTGCGTGAGGACTACAGCCCCAACGGAAATGCATGGCATTTTGCCAACCATGATATTGCAGAAAGCCACACTTATCGATGGGGAGAAGAAGGCATTGCAGGGATTTCAGATCCTAAACAGATTTTCTGTTTTGCACTCTCATTCTGGAATAAAAAAGATAAAAGAATAAAAGAACGCTTTTTCGGACTGAGCAATCCTCAGGGAAATCACGGAGAAGACATTAAAGAAATTTTCTACTATTTGGATAATACACCTACTCACAGCTATATGAAAATGGTGTACAAATATCCTATCAATGAGTTTCCTTATGACGATATCGTAGCTGAAAACGCAAGACGTACCAAAAAAGAACCTGAATATGAGCTTTTCGATACAGGGATATTTGACAAAGATGAATATTTTGACATTTTCATAGAATACTGTAAATCTGACGCTCATGACATTTTAATACGTGTTACTGTTTGCAACAGAAGCGACAAAGCTGCTCCCATTATTATCTTACCTACAGCCTGGTTTAGAAATAACTGGAAGTGGGGTTATAATGAATACAAAGGTCAGACAGTAGGAGGAAAAGAAGGTTGCATCAACATTGTTCACGACAGTATTCCCATCAAAAAGTTTTATTCAAAAAAGAAAAATGCGGAACAGGTTTTCTGTGAAAATGAAACCAATAATCCTAAACTTCATGGAACTCCGTCTGTAGAAAACACTTACTATAAAGACGGAATCAACGATTATATTATTCATCAGCAAAACACTGTAAATCCCGAAAAAAAAGGAACAAAAGCTGCTTTCATCATTGATGAAACTATCGAAGCTGGTCAGTCTGAAGTTTTTGAATTCAGGTTATCGCCTTATGATATGGATGATGCTTTTTATCAGTTTGATGATATTTTTAATGCAAGAAATAATGAAGCGAATGAATTTTATGATGAAATTCAGCAGGATATATTTAATGATGATGAAAAAAATGTACAAAGACAGGCTTTTGCAGGACTTCTTTGGAACAAACAATTCTATCATTACAATGTCGGAAAATGGCTGAAAGGCGACCCAAATTATGAAGCTCCGAGAGATTTTAATCATTATGTAAGAAACACCGAATGGGAACATCTTCACAATAAAGATATCATCTCAATGCCCGATAAATGGGAATATCCTTGGTATGCGACTTGGGATTTGGCATTCCATTGTGTCCCGTTTGCCATTATTGATGCCGGTTTTGCGAAAAATCAATTGCTTTTGCTTACCAAAGAATGGTATATGCATCCAAACGGACAAATGCCTGCTTATGAATGGAATTTGAGCGATGTTAATCCGCCTGTTCATGCATGGTCGTGTTTCAGGGTTTTTAAAATTGATGAAAAAACAAACGGCAAACCTGATCTTTTATTCCTTGAAAAAGTTTTTCAAAAGCTTCTTCTCAATTTTACCTGGTGGGTCAACAGAAAAGATAAAAACGGTAAAAATATTTTCGGTGGCGGATTTTTAGGACTGGATAACATCGGTGCTTTTGACCGAAATATGGAGCTGAAAGATGGCGAACATCTTGAGCAAGCCGACGGAACGAGTTGGATGGCGATGTACGCGCTAAACATGATGCGAATTGCTATGGAATTGGCTCAATATTATCAGGTTTACGAAGATATGGCCATCAAGTTTTTTGAACATTATCTTTATATTGCCGAAGCGATGGAAAACATGGGTGAAGGCAAAGAAGGTCTATGGAACGAAGAAGATGGTTTCTTTTACGACGTTTTACAGTTGGCAAACGGAGAAAGTGTTTCTTTAAGATTGAGAAGTATCGTTGGGCTTATTCCCTTGTTTGCAGTTGAAATTATCGACCACCATTTACTGAGTAAGATGCCTAATTTCCGTGAAAGAATGGATTGGGTTTTAAAAAACAAACCTGAATTAACTTCTTTAGTTTCTCACTGGGACGAAGAAGGAAGCGGCAGAAAACATCTCATGAGTATTCTCCGTAAAAATAGACTTACAAAAGTTTTGACCAGAATGTTGGATGAAAAAGAATTTCTAAGTTCTTATGGAATCCGGGCCATGTCGAAGGTTTATGAAGAAAACCCGTTTGTGTTTACAGTTCACGGCAACAAAAATGTCGTTTATTATACGCCTGCGGAAAGTGATAGCAGAATGTTTGGCGGAAACAGTAATTGGCGAGGCCCCATTTGGTTTCCGATTAATTTCCTGATTGTTGAAAGTTTACAACGCTTCCATTTTTATTATGGAAACAGCTTAAAAGTGGAATTCCCTACCGGAAGTGGTGAAAAGAAAAACTTAGATGAAGTTGCCCAAAATATCAGCGGAAGACTCTGCTCTATTTTTCTAAAAGATGAAAGCGGACAACGTGCCTTCAACGGTGGTAATTATAAATTTAATTATGACCCGAACTTCAAAGATTACATCACATTTTATGAATATTTCCACGGAGATAATGGTCGCGGAGTTGGAGCTTCTCACCAAACAGGATGGACTGCAACTGTGGCTAAATTAATGAAGCCAAGACTGGCGTAATCAGGTTGAAGGGTTTGAGTGAATAGTGTTTGAGAGTTATGAATAAGTAAAATTTTCAATAACTCTCAAACACTAAAACTCTATCACTTTATTTCTCAACTTTCTCTCCGTTTACAAAAACTTCATACCCGATTTCTACATTGGGTTCAAGTGTTTTTGAAACTGAACAATATTTTTCAAAAGATAATTCTGATGCTTTTAAAGCTTTTTTAGGATCGATATTTCCTTCCAATAAAAACTTTACATTAATTGATTTGAATGGTTTTGCATCATCTACAGCAACTCTTTCGCCTTCTACTTCAGCTTTGAAATCTATAATTTCCTGTCTCTGTTTTTTCAAAATAGAAACAACATCAATTCCGCTGCAACCCGCAACTGCCATCAAAACACTTTCCATTGGTGAAACACCTTTTGCGCCTGGTTGAGATGTATTATCTAATAAAATTGAATTTCCATGAGCATTGGTACATTCAAATAAAAAATCGTCGTTTATTCGGTTAAGTGTTATTTTCATTATTGTTTATTTCTTATTGCAAATCTACAAAATCCCTCTTGCTTTAATCTCAAGATATTTATTAATCACATCAACATTTAGATTTTCGGGAAGTGTGTAAACTGAGTAAATTCCGTACTTTCTTAATTCCTGAATGATGAGTTTTTTTTCAAATTCAAATTTTTCGGCAATAATTTCGTCATAAATTCCCTGCATACTTTCAGGATGGGTATGAATTAATTTTTGAATTTCAGTATTTTTAAAGAAAACTACGACCAATAAATGGTTTTTGGCAATTCCTCTCAAATATTTCATTTGCCTGTTTAAACCATCCAACGTTTCAAAATTGGTAAAAAGCAAAACCAAGCTTCTCTGATTAATCGAGTATTTTACATCTTGGTACAACCTGTTGAAATCACTCTCAAAAAAATCAGTTTTAATGTTATATAAAGATTCAGAAATTTTTCTTAATTGACCTGATTTATTTTCGGCAGCGACTTTATTTTCGGCTTTCTTCGAAAAAGTCATCATTCCGGCGCGGTCTCCTTTTTTCAAAATAATATGAGAAAGTGCCATGGTTGCATTAATTGAATAATCGAGAAGGCTTAAGCCATTAAAAGGCATTTTCATCGTTCTTCCTTTGTCAATCAACATAAAGATACGTTGGGATTTTTCATCCTGAAACTGATTCACCATCAGACGATTGGTCTTTGAGGTCGCTTTCCAGTTGATCGTTCTTACATCATCTCCGGGAACATATTCTTTGATCTGCTCAAATTCCATCGTATGTCCCAGCTTTCTTATTTTTTTGATTCCGCCTAAAAGAAATTCATTCTGAAGCGCCATCAACTCATACTTTCTTAAATGAACAAATGACGGATAAGAAGCTAACGAAGTATCTTTCTGAAATATAAATCTTTTTGAAACGAAACCAATGGGCGACGAAGCATAAACATTTAAAGCTCCGAAATTGTATTCTCCACGTTCTTTCGGTTCAAGAAAATATTGAAACAGTGTATTTTTCCCGGACTGAATTTCTTTTTTAATTAAAAAATCTCGTTTCTGAAACTGAAATGGAATTTCATCAATAACCTTTACATTGATTTTAAAACTGTAATTATTTTTAATATCAACTTTCACTGCATTTTCATCACCATTTGACAATTTTTCAGGCAAAATTCTTTGTGCTAAAACAGCATCTTTTTGTCTGAAAACAAGCAAATAATCAACAAAAATTGTAAGGAAAATCAATAATAAAAGTCCATGCCCTAAAATCATAAAAAACGGAAAGAAAAATGCCAAAACATAAAGCATTCCTACACCGATGAGTGCGAAAAAAAAGCGGGTATTGATATATAGATTCTTCAAGGTTGCAGATTTTTAGGTTTTAGGTTGCAGTTAAATCCCGTTAAAATGTTTTAAGTTATTTTAATGAATTGATAAGTCCGTTTAGCATTTTTGAAATTTCAATGATGTCTTGATTTAATTTTAAATAATGTTCTTCACTTAAAAATTTAAGATTTTGGGCAATAATTAATTGGGTTTCGACTTCAGCGCAACTTCCTCTTGCTATTTTTAGAAATTGTAAATAATCAGCAACACTTCTTCTTGAGTTTCCTTCAGCAATATTAGACGGAATTGAAATTGAAGCTCTTCTGATTTGTGATGTCAATCCATACATTTCATTTTTAGGAAAATCATTTGTCAATTCATAAATTTCAGTTACAAAATTTATCGATTTTTGCCAAACCAAAAGTTCTTTAAAATTAGCCATACCTGAAAATTTAAAACTCGAATCATTACCTATAACCTAAAATCTCCTACCTGTAAACTACCTCGGAATCTCTATTCCTTCTAAAATCTGGCGAATAATTTCATCGGCAGTCAAACCTTCCATTTCTCTTTCAGGAGAAACGATCACTCTATGTCTTAAAACTGCGTAACTCGCTTCTTTGATATCTTCCGGAGTTACAAAATCTCTCCCTCTTAAAGCTGCAAAAGCTTTTGAAGCCGTTAATAATGCCAAACTTGCTCTTGGTGAAGCTCCCAAATATAAAAACTGATTTTCTCTTGTATTGATGATGATTTTAGCGATGTATTCGATCAGTTGAGACTCAACAATTATTTCTTTTACTAATTTCTGATAATTATTTAACTGTTGTGCTGTAATCACTTTGTTTACCGCTTCAGTCTTGTCTTCAAGTCTGTTGTCATGCTGATTTTTGATAATCGCAATTTCCTGCTCAAGGTTGGGATAACCTACATTAATTTTGAATAAAAATCGGTCAAGCTGAGCTTCAGGAAGTCGGTAAGTTCCTTCGTGCTCAATCGGATTTTGAGTTGCAACAACAAGAAAAGGTTCATCCATTTCGTAACGGGTTCCGTCAATTGTAATCTGCTTCTCCTCCATTACTTCAAACAAAGCCGCCTGAGTTTTTGCCGGAGAACGGTTGATTTCATCAATCAGAATGAAACTTGAGAAAATAGGTCCTTTTTTAAACTCAAATTCAGAATTTTTCATGCTGAAAATTGAGGTTCCCAAAATATCTGAAGGCATCAAATCTGGCGTAAACTGTATTCTGCTAAAATCAACATCAATAGTTTTTGACAGTAATTTTGCCGTAATAGTTTTTGCAACTCCCGGAACACCTTCAATCAAAACATGACCATTTGAAAGCAGAGCAGCTAAAAGATGTTCGACCATATCTTCCTGACCGACAATTACTTTTGCAATCTCCGTTTTTACTTTATTTAAACTTTCACGAAGCTCAATCATATCAATTCTTGATTCAAATTGGCTCTGATCTTTTGTTTCTTTATTTAAATTGATAGAATTTTGATTTTCTAAATTCTGTCCATCATAATTTTCCATACTATTTTGTTTTTATTGCTTTTGAATGCTTTGACGTTTCGCTCCTATGGAGCTCAATTTCTTTCACATATTTTATTCTACAAAGATTAGACTCCTACGAGGTCTTCTACTCTAACATATTTATATTCTTAAATTTATCTAAAATCAGCGAACTCCGGAGGAGTTCAACCTTTGTAGCAGGTTTTATGTTGTAATTAGCGGAGCTCCGGAGGAGTGACACCTTTAATCGTCATAAAATTCAAAAACGTATTCATTTTTATAATCAATTTCAAATTTTGTCAAAAACTCAATATATTCTTCCTTAAAAGACTGCTTTTCATGATGCGATTTCTGATTCAAAATATATTTCACGACAGAATCAATTTGGCTTTTAGAATAGGAAAATGCACCGTAACCTTCCTGCCAATGAAATTTTCCTGTAAACCAATTTTCTTCATTAATGAGTTTTGAAGAACTAGATTTAATATCTCTCACAAGATTGGGTATAAGAATATTCAAATTATTGTAACCAATTAAAATATGAACATGATCCGGATTTGCATAAATAGCTAAAAGTTTTTGATGATTATTTTGAATAATTCCTGTAATATATTTTTCTAAACGCTCCCGAAACTCTTCACGAATTTGCCTTTCTCTACCTTTTACGGCAAAAATTAGCTGAATGAAAATTTGTGAGTAGGTATTTCCCATTTTAGAAAGAAATTAATATTCTAAATTTGTTTTGAAGGTTTCGCTCCTACGGAGCTCATTTTTATATTTATATTCTTTTTCTACAAAGGTCAGACTCCTCCGGAGCCTTCCTTAAATATTAAATTATTTTAAAATCTCATCTAAAAGATTGTTTATTCTTGCTAAATCTTCTTTCATTACACTTGCATAAGGATCCTGTGCTTTTTTAATTAAAACAATAGCTTCGTTGACCATTTCTGTAGGCTTTCCTGTTTTTAGCTGAAGTCTTTTGGCAAATTCTTCATCGAGATTTTGGGTATCTATTAAAAGATCGAGCCTTACTTTATTTAAAAAATATTGAGCTTTTTTAGCCATCATATCGTGAAAGTCTCCTTCCTGTAAATAAAGATTTCCTATACTTTTTACAAAATCTACCGAGGTATTTTTAAGCGGTTCAATGATTGGAACTATCCACTGTTTACGTTTTACGTTAAAGAAAATAAATAAAATTAATCCTCCTAAAAATACCCACCAAGCATATTTTAAAGCCGGATTAGAAAGTATGAATCGTAATAAAGAACTCGATTCTTTGGTATTACTTTCTACAAACCACAACGTTTCTCTGTCACTCAAATATGAAAAAACACTTTGTGCATATTTTACATTCCCAGATTGTAAAAGATAATAATTCGTTAGAAAAAGTGGTTCGCAATGCACATAAACGTTTCCTTTCCCGAATGGTGCTTTGATGAAATTTGCCTGATCTTTATTATTTTCTTCAACTGTTTTTCCTAAAATCTGAACGTTGGGTTTAATGTAAGAAAAACCTCTTCCTGAAGGAAATTTATCTAATTTAATAAAATCATTCTGATATTTTTTGTCGGTCAGTTTCAGAACATTCTGATCTTCATAAGAAATTTTCGAACCATAAAACCCAATCGTATCTGAAATATTTTTTGGAAGTCGGTTGGCAATAATCATTGCATCCGAACCTTTAGAAACCTCATCTAAAATTTTATTCCAAGATTCAGGATCCATTTCGCTTTCTACGATGAGAATATTATGTGCCTTCTTGTCTTTTTCGGTGTAATAATCGTAAGGTGCAACATCAAGTTTCGTGAGATTATTTTTAAATAAATCTTTTGCTTCTTTATTAAAAACAAAGAGCCCGAAAGGTGATTTTTTGTTGACATTGAAATTTTTTCGCCAGTCTGTAACTTCCTTTTTATTCACTTCAAACAATGCCAAAATCACCATGATAATGATGAAAATAACAGCATATATTTTGAACGTTTTATTCATTTTAAAGAAGGTTGATTAAAGTTTAAAACTGTGAAACTGGTTTTTAAATTTGCCATAACTCTGCTCATCAATACTGAATTCGCCATACCAAACATAATCGAAAATATAGGAAAGATTATAAAATTCATTTTTAAGATGCGCAGCTTTTAGTTCAGCTACATAATCTTTATTTGTTTTTTCGGGATTCCAAAGGATGAGTTTTTTATCACTTAATTTTTTAAGAATAAACAAAAACTGATATCGAACTGCAGAACGGTAATCTCCATTATTTTCAAATTTTGCAATACTTTGTGGAAAGTTGATTTCGTGAATATTTTCATGAAGTTCTTCTTCGTTTATTTCAATTTTTTTATTCTTTTTACCGAAGAATAAACTTCCGTTGGTTCCGATTAAATATTTAATAATAAAATAAAGTAGAAAACCAACCACGAGAATTGCAAAAAGACGGATAACAACGCTCGTAATTTGCGAAGAAGTCTCTAAACTGGTATCACCAAAAATACTGCGAAGAAGTTGAGCGAGCTTACGCTGAAGCTTATCAAAAAATGATTCTCTGGGTTTTGAAGTGGTGTAATCAAACTCATTTCCTTTGTATCTTGAAGGTAAATTTTCTTTAAATTTCTTTGGAAAAATAGCGTTCTCGGTTTGAGGATTGGCTTTTAAAACAGAATCTGCAACATACATATTTTTGTAATGCGAGGTCACCACAGAGTCTTCGATATAAACTTCAGAAAAATCATCATCTTCATATTCCTGAGATTTTAAAACCCCAAGATTTAGAAAAATCAGTAAAAAAAGCAGAAATTTATTCATTGATCCCAATCGTTTCTATTTCTTCCAGCTCTACTTTCTGGTGAAAATCTCTTCGGCTGTCGTAATACATCAATCCTGAATTTACATACAGCATATTCGACAAAAAGAATGACACCAATAAGGAAATTCCATACATTATAAACATCATTATTCCTAAACTTCCGGCGAAAGGATTTTGTTCAAAACTTGCATCAGGTGCAGTCGTCGTTATTTTAAGCATGAAAAAAATCATTGGTATTGCCGTAAAAATGGTCGTAATTACGTAAAGAATAATTGAGATAACAACGGTAGAACCCCAATATTTCCAGAATGGAGATCTTTCCCTTCCATTGGTGTAAGAAAACTGTGATCGTATAGAATAGCTTAAACTTTCAAAAAAACCTCTTTTACTGTTAAAATAATCATACATTAAAAATGTGATCACATTAAATAATGCCGGATAAACCAATACTATAAGAAAAATCCCGACAACAATTAATATCATCACATAAGAAATACCCATCAAAATGAGCGATAATGGCGTTACAATGAAGATCATTCCCAAACAAAGTTTTCCTATTTTGCCTGCATTTCTCTTAAAATCGCCGAGAATATCATCACTTCTGATTTTAGTTTCACCTTCCGCAAGTCTTTTAAGATAAAACACAGGAAAAAGGTAGTTGACAATCATCATAATTGTAAATAACAAGAAAGTAATCAATCCTACTACGACAAACATTCCGATATTGTCTTCAAAATATGATTCAAAATAATAGCTTTCTCCACTCATGTTTGAGCCGAATATCTGCATAATAAGTTCTCTGTACCCAAAAATAAATATTGCAACCATCAGAATAAGCAAAAGCCCATTCAGCAGAATATAGTTTTTGAAATAGTTTTTACCATATAATTTGAAAAAGGTAAAACTGTCGCTGATAAATGCTCCGAAATCTCTTTTTTTATAAAACTGCATCATTGATTGTGTTTTTTACTCTTCGGTTAACAATATGAGGATAGATAAAATAATAAAAACCAATAATCCCTAAACTACCAAAAATTATAAAAATATTGAGTGACAAAGGCATATTTAAAGCATGTCTTGTAACATAACCTTCAATAATTCCTGCACAAATGGTAAAGGGAACTGTACTTAAAAATATTTTGAATGAATTTTTAAATCCATTTTTAAAAGAATTAAATCTTGAAAGCGTTTTCGGAAAAAGAATAGATGTCCCGAGAATCAAGCCACACATTCCTTCAACCACCATACTGAAAATTTCAAATGTTCCGTGAAGCCAGATTCCTCTTGCGCTGTCACCTAAAGCTCCGTGTTCGTAGAAAAAATACTGGAAAGTTCCTATCATGACAGAATTTCGCATCAGAAGATATAAAGTTCCGAGTCCGCCGGTAATTCCGTAGATGTAAAGTTTTGCACCGACGATAATATTATTGAAAGTAATTCCGATCGTGCTTCCCCAGGTAGAACCATCCTGATAAACACCCACTGCGTTTCCGTTTTTGATGTTTTCGATGGTCATATTCACATAACCCTCGCTTAGGATAAGATTTGCAAAATCTTTATCATAAACTGCCGAAAGAACGCCAATCAGCATAAAAAAAATGAAGAACAAAAATGAGTAGATTAAATATCTTCTGTTTTCATAAACAATCAAAGGAACTTCTGTTTTAAAAAAATAAACTAGTCTGTTTTCTTCGACTCTTTTGGTTTTATAAATTTTCTGAAATATCTGAGACGAAAGATGGTTTAGATAAACCGTTGTATTACTTTTGGGATAATAAGTCTGAGCAAAAGAAAGATCGTTGACAAGGTTGATATACAACGAGGACAGGTCATCAGGATTTTTTTTAATTTTCCCTTGAACAACCTGCTCAATTCCCAACCATTTTTCTTTATTTTGTTTAATGAAATAAACCTCTCTCATAATTGTAAGGCTAAAATAATAAAAATTATGTCTCAAATTGCGATTAATACCTCTCAAAATGTAAATATTAATTTTATCACGGCAAGTATCGGAGAACGAATGGTAGCTTACATTATCGATCTTCTCATTAAGGTGGCTTATCTTGTGGCAACGTTCTATTTATTTTTTAGTGTTTTCAATTTAGGATATATTCTAGATGGTTTAGATTCCTGGTCTCAAAACGCAATCTATATTGTTCTTACATTACCTGTTGCTCTTTATCCGCTTGTTTTGGAAAGCTTGATGGAAGGGCAGACTCCCGGAAAAAAAGTAATGAAAATACGGGTGGTGAAAATCGATGGTTATCAGGCAAGTTTCGGAGATTATTTGATAAGATGGGTTTTAAGACTGATCGATACAACCTTTGCTGGAGTTGTCGGTTTAATTTCTATGATCGTTTCTAAAAACAATCAGCGTTTAGGGGATATTGCTTCCGGAACAGCGGTAATTTCACTCAAAAATAACATCAATATTTCTCATACTATTCTTGAAAATATCAACCACGACTACATCCCAACTTTTTCACAAGTAATCGGGCTAAGCGATAATGACATGAGAATTATTAAAGATAATTATCTAAAGGCTCTCAGGATTGACGACAGACAGGTGATTACGAAGCTTTCAGACAAAATAAAAAGCATTCTCAAGCTAGAAGTTGACCCTACAAAAATGACCGAAAGACAGTTTATTGGGATTATCATTAAAGATTATAATTATTATACAGGAAAAGATAGTTAGCAATGGTGAATTTTGCTTCGCAAGTGAATAATAAATTTAAATTATAATGGAAAAATTGATAGGTGAAACAAATTGAAGATTGACCATTGACTCAAAAAACACCTTAGATTTATTATTGCAGAAGAGACCAAATCCCAACACCAATACCTGCATAAACAGCAATTGTAATGATATCAGCGAGGGGTTTTGAAAAGCGTTTTTCAGCAATTTTCTCGCTATCAATCTGATTCTTATGAAATTTTAGAATTTTTTTAGGATTATTTACCGCGTGCGCCACCAGGCTATCGCTTTCCCATCGGTCAACTATTATTTTATAAGCCTTACCATCAACATCAATTTTAAAGTTTTTATTCGGTACAAGTTTCTCCTGAACATTAATTGGAGCTGGCGCTTGCTGTGAACTCAGCTTTTGTAATTCAGCTTTTGTACTTTTCATTTCTATGGGAGTAGCATCAACACTAGCTACATTCTTGCTAGGCTCTTTCTTGGTGTCGATTGCAGTATCCACAGGTTTTTTAACTTGGTAAGTGTAGCAACTCACAAGAGAAAATAGTATAATGATGAGAAAAAGTTTCTTTTGCATGAGTCAAATTTAAGAATTAAACGGAATATTCAGGATTTTCTTTTAAAAGTTCTGTCTTTAAAAATTTATTCATAATAAATTTTGCACCATTTGTATTAAAAAACTGTCAAGTGAAACAGATTGAGAATTTACAACTCACTTAAATCTATTTCTTAATCGGCATCAACATATTCACGGTGCAGTTTTTGTAGTTTTAAATTTAATTAAAATATAAACTATGAAATTCGTCAACAACAAATCTGGAAACGGCGGTGTCATCACACTCAACAACGAAATAAAAGAAGTAGGCAGAGTAACTTATACCATTTTTCCTGAAGAAAATAAACTAATCATTTCTTTCGTATTGGTACATCCCGAATTTGAAGGTCGCGGAATGGGGAAATTTCTAGTGGAAGAAGCTATTAAATTTTCGAGAGAAAACAACTGGAAAGTTTATCCACATTGTTCTTACGCAAGAGCTGTAATGAAAAGAATGAATGATGTAGAAGATATTTTTTTACAGAACTAAAACGTCATTGAGCAGAATATCTTCAATATCATCTGGGTAATTGACCTGAAAATGAAGGTCTGATGCAACCCAGTTTGTAATTTCTTTTTCATCTAAAATTTTAGAATTTGGAATTCCCATTTTATCTAAAGCACAGGCGTTACATTCCTGTTCGTACTGATTATGAATGGGAATTACAAACAATTTTTTATCCATAAAAAGTGCTTCTCCCGGAGTTTCAAATCCTGCATTACACAAAATCCCATCACAGTTTTCGAAATATTTTAAATACTGAATTTCATCAATCGGAAAAATCTCAACATTTCTTTCCTTTCTCTGAAGTTTGCTGTGTTTGGAAAAAACTTTCCATTCTACAGGAATTTCACTTAAAACTTTAATGATATTTTCATCAGAAAAACTAGGAAGATATACCACATAAAATCCTTTTTTATCAGGATTCAGATTTCTGATTTTTCTTCTGATGACCGGTTTTTTGATTTGTGGATGATAATTTTCAAAATGAAAACCAATTTTTCGCTCACTTGGAACGTAATATTTTAAAATCAATTCTCCGAAAAAATCTTTTTTTACAGGTTTTGGGGTTTCTTTAAAACTCATTGAAGCTTGATGACTCAGTTCAATCATATTTAAATTTTTAGTTTTACAAGCCCATCCTGTTAATGGCTCATAATCATTGATGATTAAATCGTATTTACTTAAATCGATTTGTTTAATCGTTTTAAAAGCTTCAAGAAAGTTATTTTCTAAGACGATTTTTTTATAGGAAATTCCTCCTGTTTTATTATAAAGCAGAGAAATGCCTTTGTGTTGAAAGTTAATCGGAAAATCGGCCTTTAATTGAGATTGATGCCCACTGATAAAAGTATCAACGGAAACATATTTTTTAAGAATAGGAATAATTTCCTGCGCTCGCGCAACATGACCGTTTCCTGTCCCCTGAAATGCATACAAAACTTTCATATTAAGTAAATTGAGTTACAATTTTCAAAAGATCCGAATTGTTAATATCCTGAATTTCTTCCGACTCATCATCTTTTAGCAAATGTTTGTGATCTTCATAATGAAAGATTGTCCATTCGTTCTGATTAAATTCGAGGGCAGATAAATTTTCGATCCAATCTCCAGAATTGAGATAAGTACAAGAGCCTTTTTTATTGGAAACTTCACGCATTTGAGGCTGATGAATATGCCCGCAAACTACGTAATCGTAACCGTTATCAATAGCAAGCTCGGAAGCTGTTAGCTCAAAATCGCCAATATACTTTACTGCTTTTTTTACATTGTTCTTAATCTTTTTTGAAAATGAATATTTTTCTTTACCCATTTTTTCTAAAAACCAATTCACAACATTATTGATAACAATTAAAAGATCATAGCCTTTTCCACCAAGCTTGGCAATCCATTTTGAATGTTGTACCGATGCGTCAAAAACATCACCATGAAAGATCCATGTTTTTTTACCATTAATTTCCAGGCAGAGTTTGTTGCAAACTTTGAGTTTCCCCAATTCAAAATCGGTAAACTTTCTGAACATTTCATCGTGATTACCGGTAATATAATAGACATTTGTGTTTTTTGTAGCTAATGAAATAATCTTTTTGATTACTTTTAAATGAGGCTTAGGGAAGTAAGACTTTTTAAACTGCCAAATATCAATGATATCACCATTTAAAACTAATGTTTTCGGTTGAATAGAATTTAGATACCGTAGAAGTTCTTTAGCCTTACATCCGTAAGTTCCCAAATGTACATCCGAAATAACGACAAGCTCAACGTTTCTTTTCAATTGCAGATATTTATCTTACTAATGATCAAATGTGATCGCCATATCAATTAGTATTTATATTGACCAAGGATGGCGATTTCACAATTGATTCTTATACAAAGAAACTAATTGAAAATGAATTGTATATGAATGCTATATTATTTTTTTATAAAGACTCCAGAAGTTCGTCTGTAATTTCCATATTATGATAAACGTTTTGTACGTCATCATCCTCTTCAAAACGGTCTAGCATTTTCATATTTGCTTTAAACTGATCTAAAGTAACCTCTTTCGTATTATTTGGAATTCTTTGCAATTCTGAGCTCTTAGCTTCTATTTTAAGCTCATCCAATTTGTGAGATAAAGATCCAAAATCTTCAAAAGCAGTCGTAATCATTACTTCTTCGTCATCTTTTTCTACATCTTCCGCACCTCCGTCAATCATTTCCATTTCAAAATCATCCCAATCCATTGTAACTTTAGCTAAATCGATAGTGAAAATCCCTTTTCTGTCGAAGATAAAAGCTAATTCACCATTCTTTCCAAGGTTACCATCAAACTTGTTAAAGATTGCTCTTACGTTAGCAACAGTTCTAGTAGGGTTATTTGTAGTACATTCTACGAAAAATGCAACACCACCTTGCCCGTATCCTTCATAAGTAATCTCTTCATAGTTTTCTGCATCTGCACCACCAGCTTTTTTGATGGCTCTTTCAACATTATCTTTAGGCATATTAGCACCTTTTGCATTTAGAATACATCTTCTCAATGCCGGATTGGCTTCTGGATCTGTACCTCCTGCTTTTACTGCTAATGCGATATCTTTTCCTATTTTAGAAAAAGTCTTGGCCATTTTATCCCAACGTGCCATTTTTGAGGCTTTTCTATATTCAAATGCTCTTCCCATTTTATAATTTAAATTTTGACAAAATTACTCAAAATCAACAACAAAAAAAATACCTCCAGAAATCTGGAGGTATTTATTATTTAGAAAAATTAATTATTTTTTCTTTTTAGCTGGAGCTTTTTTCTTAGCTGGAGCTTTTTTAGTTGGCAAGTCAGATTTCTTGTAAGTTTCCCACTCTGATCCAGAGATAGCTCTTACAATTACTTTTCTGTCAGCTTGTCTTTCAGCGTCAGAAGCAGTTTCTGGAACTTGTGCATCTTGTTCACCGATACCGATAGATTTCAATACTGATGGGTTAACACCTCTAGCTTCTAAAGCAGCAACTACTGAAGCAGCTCTTTGCTTAGATAGGTTCAAGTTATAAGCATCACTACCTTTTTTGTCAGTCATACCAACAATTACGAAGTTTTGAGCTGGAGCATCTTTAATGATTTTTGCAGCTGTATCTAATTTACCACTAGATTCTTTTCTAATTGTAGCTTTATTGAAGTCAAATAAAAGATCTTTGAATTCTCTTGTAATAACAACTTCAATTGGATCAACTGGTGGTGGAGGAGGACATCCGTTGAATTCAGGAACTCCAGGAACTGTAGGACATGCATCATCTTTATCTAAGATACCGTCACCATCTGTATCTGGCCAAGGACAACCGTTGTTTTCTGCAGGACCTGCAACTGTAGGACAAGCATCATCTTTGTCGATAATACCATCACCATCAGTATCTGGCCAAGGACAACCACCGTTTTCAACTGGACCAGCAACATCTGGACACTGATCGTCTTTATCTGGAACTCCATCACCGTCTGTATCTGGACATCCTTGGAATTCAGGTAAACCTGGTGTATCTGGACATAAATCGTCTTTATCTAAGATACCATCCTTATCTCTATCTCTGTTTCCAAATCTAAAGTTCAAAGAAGCAGAAGCTTGCCAAAAGTTAGCATAATTAGCTTTATCAGTTGGAGTAGAAACATAATCACCTTGTACACCTAAACCGAAGTTTTTAGTCAACCAGAAGTTAACCCCAGCACCTGTAGATACAGTAAAATGGTTTGCTTTACCCATTTGAACTGTTCCATCATCGATACTAGTCATTTCCGCAGGATTTCCATTGATGAAAGTTTGTCTTGGGAAAGAAAGAGCAGTGTAATCATGTCTTAAATAGTTTGCACCTACTCTCAAGTAAGGGTCAAACCAAGACTCTTCGTCCCAAAGTAAACCAGCAGCTTTAGCTTGGAAACCAAGACCAGTCATTAACATGAATTCTTTACCCATGTTAAGCCTTTTGTTTTCCACATTTCCAACAGAAGTTTGCCAATCAATAACTAAACCTTTACCGATGTTTCTAGCAACAGTTAATTTAGAAAGTGGTGGTGTAATAGAAAAATTGCTCGTATTGAACATATTCTTCGTCAAATTAGTAGCAGAAAACGTATTACTAAAAGTACCACGCTGTGCTGTATGGTTTTCCGCATGAGCACCAACTCCGATCATCCACGGATTGTTGGTAGTCTGAGCGAAAACAGTAGAGGCAACTGTAAGCGCCAATGCTGAAATTCCTAATTTTAGATTTTTCATAGAATTAAATGATTAAATAATTGATATTGCAAAATAAATATAATTTTTCTTTATAAACAAAGTTTTCAGGATGATTTTTAACTTTTCTTTAATATTCTGTCGAGGTTTCTTTTGTTTTCTCTATCTTTTATCGCTTCTCTTTTATCAAAGAGTTTTTTACCTCTCCCAAGTGCAATAAGAATTTTAGCCTTACCTGCATCATTAATATAAAGTTTCAAAGGAATCATTGTGTTCCCTGCATCCTTAAGTTTTTTTTCAAATTTTAACAATTCTCTTTTGTGCAAGAGCAACTTTCGTTCCCTTTTTGTTTTATGATTATAAAAAGTACCCAATTTATATTCATCAATCATCATATTAATGATATACAATTCACCATCGATGAACTGGCAAAAAGATTCTGTAATAGAAGCTTTAGAAGAGCGTAAAGATTTAATTTCGGTACCTGTCAATACCATTCCCGCTTCTATTTCTTCGAGAATTTCATATTCAAATCTAGCTCTTTTATTAAGTATTCTAACTGTTTTTTCAATCTTCATTATGTTAAATTTTGTTACTAAATATACAAAATTTGCTTTCATATAAAAACTTGAGTATTACATTATTATAATTTACCCAAATTCTTTTCGTAATTTTGCGCCAAATTTACAAAACTATATGTTAACAGTATCTAATTTATCTTTACAATTCGGGAAGAGAATACTTTTTGATGACGTAAACATTATGTTTACCAAAGGAAACTGCTACGGAATCATCGGAGCAAATGGTGCAGGAAAGTCTACATTCCTTAAAATATTAACTGGAAAGCAAGATCCAACGACAGGACATGTATCTCTGGAACCAGGGAAAAGAATGTCAGTTTTGGAGCAAGATCACTTTGCATACGATCAATTTACTGTTCTTGAAGCTGTATTAAGAGGAAATACAAAATTATTTGAAATAAAAGAAGAGATGGACGCTTTGTACGCCAAAGAAGATTTCTCTGATGAAGATGGTATAAAAGCTGGAGAACTAGGTGTAGTTTATGATGAAATGGGTGGCTGGAACTCTGAATCTGATGCACAAACAATGCTTTCAAATGTAGGTATCAAAGACGACATGCATTGGCAGACAATGGGAGAACTTGAGAATAAAGACAAAGTAAAAGTTCTTTTGGCTCAGGCTCTTTTTGGAAATCCTGATGTATTGATTCTGGATGAACCTACCAATGACCTTGATATCGAAACAATTGCTTGGCTAGAAAACTTCCTTGCAGACTACGAAAATACAGTAATTGTAGTTTCTCACGACCGTCACTTCTTAGATACCGTTTGTACTCACATTGGAGATTTAGATTATGCTAAATTAAACCTTTATACAGGAAACTACTCTTTTTGGTATCAAGCTTCTCAGTTAGCAACAAGACAAAGAGCTCAGGCTAACAAAAAAGCGGAAGAAAAGAAGAAAGAACTTCAGGATTTCATCGCAAGATTTAGTTCAAACGTTGCAAAAGCTAAACAGGCTACTGCAAGAAAGAAAATGATCGACAAGCTAAACATCGATGATATCAAGCCATCTTCAAGAAGATATCCTGCCATTATTTTCGAAATGGAAAGAGAAGCCGGAGATCAGATTTTAGATGTAAAAGGTCTTGAAAAAACAAAAGACGGAGAATTATTGTTCTCTAATATTGATTTAAATCTTAAAAAAGGAGATAAAGTTGCTGTTTTATCTAAAAATTCATTAGCAATTACCGAATTTTTCGAAATTTTAGCCGGAAATAATAATCCAGACAAAGGAAATGTTGCATGGGGAGTTACTACAAACCAATCGCATATGCCTTTAGATAATACTAAATTCTTCCAAGAGGATATTAGCTTGGTAGATTGGTTGAGACAGTTTACTAAAAACGACGAAGAGCGCCACGAAGAATTTATGAGAGGATTCTTAGGTAGAATGCTTTTCTCAGGGGATGAAGCTTTAAAATCTTGTAAAGTACTTTCAGGAGGTGAAAAAATGAGATGTATGTTCAGCAGAATGATGCTTCAGAAAGCAAACGTTCTTTTATTAGACGAACCTACCAACCACTTAGACCTTGAAAGTATCACGACTTTGAACAACTCATTGTCTAACTTTAAAGGAAATCTTTTATTGGCATCTCATGACCACGAAATGCTTTCAACGGTCTGTAACAGAATCATCGAATTGACTCCAAACGGAATTATCGACAGAGAAATGACTTACGACGAATATCTTGCTGATAAAAAGATCAAAGAACTAAGAGAAAAAATGTATTCTTAATTTTAGAAGAACATTAAAATTCATAAAAAAAATCCTCAATTAATTTTGAGGATTTTTTTTGTAATATTTAGTTCACAATTATTTTGTCAGTTTAGTTTTAGGTAAAGAAACCGTTCCCGGATCTTTCCATAAACCATCTTTTTCAGCACGCTTTTTCACTGCTTCTGCCCTTTTATTGCTATCAGGATGCGAATTAAACATTTTCTGAAATCCTGACTGAGCCGTTCCACCCTCAGATAATAAAGCTAATTTTTTAAATGCTGTGTAAGCTCCAACAACATTATAATTATTTGCTTTCATAAAATCATATGAATAGGTATCGGCTTGAGATTCTTGTTTTTTACTGTGAGAAGCATCCAAAAATTCATTTGCCATTTTTCCAACCTGACTTTCGTTTAACACAGCAACCGTACCAGAGGCAGCTGAACCAGCTTCCAAAGCTGCAGCTTTTAGATAAGCTGATTTAATTGCATCTTTTGTATCTTCATTTTTAACATGGCCAATTTCATGACCAATTACCGCCAATAATTCATCATCCGTCATAATATCCATTAAAGAAGAAAAAACACGTACACTCCCATCTGCACAAGCAAATGCATTAATATCTTTCACTTTATAAACTTTATAATTCAGGTTTAAACCATCCTGAGATTTGTGTTTTCCAAAAAGTTTATTCAGCCTTACGGTGTAAGGATCTTTCGGACCTGCGACCGGATTATTTTTATCCATATAATCTACCGATTCTTTAGATAATTTTATGGCATCAGCATTAGAGAATGATAAAGCTGACGCACCTTTAGAGACAACCCCTGCAGCTTTTCCAAGATTGATTTTCTGAGCCTGAACGCCCGTGACAGCACTTATTAGAAGTGCAGAAATTAATATTTTTTTCATACTAAATAATTTGTGTGGTGAAGATAATACTTTTCATTAAAACAAAATCCTTTTCCGGAAATTTACCGAAAAAGGATTAAAGAATTTATGCTAATTTATGTTGTTAAACAATAAACAAACCTGCAATTGCCGCTGCATCTGAACCGCTGAGAACCTCATCATAAGCTGCAGATCCGGCCGCAGCTCCAAAAGCAGTTGCAGTATTAAATCCAGCTTGTAATGTCACATCTTCTCCTGCATAAACAGCATTTGTTGCAGCAGGCATATTTCCGCCATTTGCTAATTCTATCCAGCCTTTATTGGCGCGCATTCTTCGCACCTGAGAAGCATGTCTCGCTTCCACTGAGTGAATCTGTAAAGCAGCCTGAAGAACAGCTTTATTAGACATTACATTTCCTGCCTGACCTTTGTAAGCCCTTACACCAGTATCTTCAAAAGCTTGCGCCAAAATCATAAACTGTTGATAATTGGTAAATGGTGTAAAATTTCCTCCGGCTGTAAAATCAAAGGTAGGTTTTGCTCCCGGTGTTTCTCCTAAAGAAGTTAGTGTTGCTTTTAAAAACGCAACGTGAGCTGCTTCATGTTTAGAAATCTGCATAAAAACAGTACGGTCTGCTGCAGGAATTAAAGTTCCGGCATTTAGACCTATTCTGTAATATTCATCTTCTAAATATTCCAAAGTTAATGCTAATTGAAGGGCATCTGTTAAAGCACTTTTCTTCGCATTTCCGGGCATATTATCGTTAAAAGTTTCTGCTTTTGCGGTAGTGGTCATTAAACCAGCCAAACCTAATGGTAAAGCTGCAACTGCGGCTTTCTTTCCAAATGCTGAAATATCTGAAAGCGAACCTGATCTAGACGTTTGTCTTGTAAAAAAAGAATCGTCTGAAAGTTTATCTAGTAATTTAAGAATATTCATAATAATAGATTTAATTTGATTAGTTGATACCTTGTTCTTTCCAAGTGAATGGAGTTTTTATAAATCCTCCAGCTGCCATTACAATATCTTTTGGCTCTTTGGCAACATCAAGTCCGTTTGCATTGATCACATCATCTCCTGAAAATGCAGCAGTTCCCGGATTGATTAAATCTCTGATTGCTGAAGCATGTCTTGCTTCCACAGAAACAATTTTTCCGGCAATCACTAAATATGCAGGATTCGAAATATATTTTCCGGCCGCATTATATGCTGCAACACCAGTATCTTCCAAAGCCTTTGCTGTAGCCAAAACTGAGTTTCTATCATTAAAATTCACATTCGTATACTGAAATTCTAATGTAGGTAAAACATTATTCGTGACACCGGAAATGGCTGCCTTGAAAAAATCTCGGTGGATAACTTCATGGTGATAAAGATCTGTAAGCACTTCTTTTTCAGCATTTGAAATACCGGAATAAAAGTTATTAACAACTTTAGTATAAAAATCTGCTTCTAATTGCTCAAGAGCATATGCATAATTGAGAACACCTACATCACCTGTTCCCAGATCAAATATTTTGTTAGGTTCCATGTATTCGAAATCATCGTCATCGCAGCCTATCAAAGTAAGGCCGGCAACGGCAATACCAATGCCGCTCAGTTTTAGGAAGTTTCTTCTGCCGGTATCCAGAGTTGCTCCCTGGTTAGAAACTTGAATTGGTTTTTTCATAATATAATTTTTAAATGGGTTTAGTATTTAAAATTACTTACGAGACTCTCAACGCTTTGGTTTTATTAAATTGTAAAAAAAAATAAAATTCATTAAAAACTTAATTGAAAAACACCACTTCTATTGAAAATAATTCAACATTAAAAGAAGAATGAATTTGAATTTGAGCAGACATTTCAATAGCTTTTAAAATAAATTTTACCTATTTTTGTGACATGAGCCAAAAATGGATTTATAAACCCGAACCTGATGAAGAAATTGTAGATGGATTGAGTTCGTCGCTTGGTTTTGGAACTTTTGAATCCAAACTATTAGTTCTCAGAGGAATCGACAATTATCAAAAGGCGAGAGAATTTTTCAAGCCTAATATCTCCGATATCCACAGTCCTTTTCTGATGGCAGATATGCAAAAAGCAGTAGAACGCATTGCAACAGCTATAGAAAACGGAGAAAAAATCATGGTTTACGGAGATTACGACGTAGACGGAACGACTGCCGTTGCGCTGATGTATCTTTATCTTAGAAAAATTGTTCAAAAAAAATATTTAGATTATTATATTCCAGACCGGAATTCTGAAGGATACGGAATTTCTACTGAAGGTATCGACTTTGCAAAGGAAAATGGCTTTTCGCTTATTATTGCATTAGATTGCGGAATTAAGGCGATTGACATGATTAATTATGCCAAAACCAAAGATATCGAGTTTATTATTTGCGATCATCACTTACCCGGAGATGAAATTCCAGATGCAACAGCCGTTTTAGACCCGAAAAGGGTTGACTGCCGATATCCTTTTAAAGAACTTTCAGGATGTGGTGTAGGTTTTAAACTTTGCCAAGGTCTGAATACTATTTATAAAATCCCAGAATCTGAACTGTTTGAATTGACAGATCTTCTGGCAATTTCTATTGCTGCAGATATTGTTTCGATGACAGGAGAAAACAGAGTTTTAGCAAAAATGGGACTTAAAATGCTCAGAAAAACCCGAAACATGGGACTGAGACTTTTGATTCCGGAAGATAAACTTTCTCATTTTGAAATTTCAAATATTGTTTTTGAAATTGCACCAAAAATCAACGCTGCCGGAAGAATTTCCCAAGGAAAAGCTGCCGTAGAATTGATGGTTTCAGACAATCTGAAACACGCTCATCAAATCGTAAGCGACATTATGAATCTTAATGATGAAAGGCGTGAACTCGACATGAATTCTACCCTTTCAGCGCTTAATCAAATCATAGAATCACAACAGCAGACAAAGTTCTCAACCATCGTTTACCATCCTGAATGGAATAAAGGGGTTATAGGAATTGTAGCCTCAAGACTTACTGAAACCTACTATAAACCCACTCTCGTTTTCACAGACGGAAATAATGGAGAAATGGTAGCTTCTGCACGATCGGTCTCAGATTTTGATGTACATGAAGCATTGGACTTATGCTCGGAATACTTCCTGAAATTTGGAGGTCACCATGCTGCTGCAGGACTTTCTATGGAGAAATCGAAGTTTGAGGATTTCAAAATTAAATTTGAAAGAATTGTTGGTGAAAAAATTAAAGACCATCAAAGAGAACCATCAATTACCATAGATGCAGATATAGATGCAGATGAAATCAATAGAGATTTTATTAATTTCCACAGAAAACTGGCTCCATTTGGACCTCAGAATATGAAGCCTAATTTGGTTTTAAGAAATCAAAAAATTTCCGGTTATTTAAAAACGATGGGTAAAGATAATAATCACCTTAAGTTTTATATAAAACAAGAATCTACCGGAAGAAATATAGAATGTATAGGTTTTAAACTAGGGCAATTTGCAGATGATTTCAGAACTAAAAATTTTGATATTGCTTTTACATTAGAAGAAAATCACTGGAAAGGAAATGTAACACATTGCTTGAATATTAAGGATGTGAAGTTTCATGAAGGTCAATAGCAAATTTTCCTTCGGAAGTGAATGGTAAATTCTTAAATAATTAAAAATTGGACAAGCAGAGCGAATTGACTTGCACAGCAAAATTGACAATTGACTTATCAACTTAATGAAAAAAATCGGTTTATTTTTCGGGTCATTTAATCCAATTCATATCGGGCATTTGATATTGGCGAACTATATTCTTGAAAATTCGGATATGAATGAATTGTGGTTTGTAGTGAGTCCGCAAAATCCTTTTAAAGAAAAAAAGTCACTTCTGAAAGATCACAACAGGCTCGACATGGTAGAACTTGCCATCAAAAATTATCCCGATATGCGTGCTTCAAATGTAGAGTTCTCACTTCCTACACCAAGTTACACCATCGATACTTTAACCTATCTGAAAGAAAAACACCCAGACTATTCTTTTAGTTTAATAATGGGTGAAGATAATCTTGAAAGTTTACACAAATGGAAAAATTCTGATTTATTGATAAAAAATCATCATATCATTGTTTATCCTAGAGTTTTTGAAGGTGACAAAAAAGATTCTAAATACATAAACCACGAAAATATTTCGCTTGTAAAAGCACCTGTGATTGAGTTATCTGCAACTGAAATTCGCAATATGATTCAGCAAGGTAAAAATGTAAGACCGATGCTTCCGCCTGAAGTTTTTGAATATTTGGATGGAAGTAGTTTTTACAAATAGTTGTTAGTTGTTAGTTGTTAGTTGTTAGTTGTTAGTTGTTAGTTGTTAGTCAAAATTAATCTTTGTTTAATGGAATTTTTAGAAAAGTTTTTCGCAAAATATGGTCAGGAAAAAGTCATCAAGTGGTTTAAGCAAATCTGTTTAGCTGAAGCAATTTCATGGTTTTTCCTTTTTACAGCAATGATTTGGATCCGGGTTGACCCTGAAGGTATTTTACCCATCGTGTATATCAGCACAATTGGAAGCATTCACGGATTCTTTTTTACACTTTACCTATTATTTCTTCCTGCTACCAGAAAAGTATACGAATGGGATGATGAAGATTACGTCTTCGCTTTAATATCTGCTTTCTTTCCGTTTGCTACTATTTGGATTGACAAAAAGCTTGCTCGTTTCGATAGAGAATAATTAAATTTTTTAAAAAAAAATCACTTCAACTGTAACAAATATACTGTTACAGTTGTCTTATTATTTAGAAACTCAAAATTCCACAAATTCCAATAATAAATTTTAACCATTGATAATCAAATATTTACAATCAAAATAAAAACATTTACACTACTTTGTATTGCATGATACTATATTTATTACATATCTTTGCAATGTAAAATAACAAGGAATACAAGCTTCTAAACTAAAAAATATAATTATGAAAACTCAAATATTCATCGCAGCCCTTTTCTTTAGCGGACTTACTTTTGCCCAGGAAAAAAAATCAGATTCAGTAAAAACTCAAAAAATAGAAGAAGTTGTATTAAAAAAGCAAGTTTTCAAAAAGCAAAGCGACCGTTTTGTATATGATGTAGCTGCATCTCCTGTAACAAAGGGTAATACGACGTTTGATCTATTGAGACAAACGCCTTTACTTTCTACAACAGATGATAAAACTTTAAAAATTGTGGGGAAAAATAATGCCCTTATCTACATTAACGGTAGAAAAACTAATATGGATGCAGAGTCTGTTACTCAGTTTCTGAAAAATACTCCCGCAGAAAACATTCAGAAAATTGAAGTCATTACCGTTCCTGGAAGTGAATTTCAGGTAGAATCTTCAGACGGGATCATTAATATTATTCTTAAAAAGAAAATGAGCGACGGCCTGAACGGAAACATGAGAATGTCTAATACTCAAAATAAATACAACGCCAGTTCTGCAAGCTTCTCTGCCAACTACAGAAAAGATAAGTTGGGAATAAGTGCAAATTTGTACGGTGGAGAAAATATTCAGGCTCAACATTATGTTTTACGAAACGGAAATAATCTATCATCTAATGAATCTACAGGAAATATTGATGACCCTAACCAATACCTTGGCGGTTATCTGAATTTTGATTATCAGTTAACAGAAAAAAGCAACTTGGCTTTGTCATGGAACTCAAGCGCTAATAAAAGTTATAATTCTACAGTAAATTTATTTAATACAATTCGTGTATTTGATGAAGATATAAATGCTTTCAAAACCAGTTATACCAATTCTAGAAATAAAGAAGATGCGCGTTCATACAATAATTCGGTTAACTTAAATTACGAATTAAAGACTGATTCATTGGGAAGTAAATTAAATGTAAATGTAGCCTACCTTAATTACAAAAGATTCCAGTTTACAGACAACAAAACATTTGCAGCAGATTACGCAGGAAATAACACTGCATTAAAACCTAACCAGACCATTACTCAGAATCTGCCACAGATCATCAATAATTTTTCGAGTACAGTAGATTATATTCAGAAATTTAAAAATGATTTTACGGTTGCTATTGGTGGAAATTTTAACAAAACCAAAACAGATAATGATACCCAAAACAACACGTACAGAGAAAACCCAGTACCTCCACTAAAAGCAGAAGAGCACATGCCTAATCATTTTATTTATGATGAAAATATCTATGGTGCTTATTTAACATTGGAGAAAAAGTTCTCTGATAAACTTTCCGGGAAAATTGGTACCCGATACGAAATTACCAACAGCTTGGGAACTTCAGATAATGCTACAGAGCAATATAAAAAGATTGAAAGAAATTATAATAATTTGCTTCCATACTTAAGTATTAATTATGCTATTAATGATAAAAACAATATCTCTTACGCATTTTCAAGCAGAATGAGAAGACCAAGCTTTTGGGAGCTTAATCCTGTAAAAAATATTTTGACAGAAAACAATTATACTCAAAACAACCCTTTTGTAAAGGCTTCGTCAACCTATAACCAGGAACTGACCTATATGTTCAAAAACTCTTACTTCTTGATTTTAAATCACTCCTTCTTCAAAGATGTAATTACTCAGGTTCCATTACAAGGCTATGCAAAATCGATGGATGGTAAAATCACCGAGCAAAACGTGCTTCGCTACATCAGAACAAATTTTGGTGACAAACAGGAAATGTCTGCAATGTTGGGAATGAACAAAACATTTTTTAATCAATATCTAACGATGAATTTTAATGTTGGGGTACAGCACAACGTTAACAATGGTTCTTTGTCTGTAGATCCTACGAATGGTGATATTTTTCTTGATAAAGAGGGAAAGCAAATTGTATATAGTAATAATGTAAGATCTACAAGTATCTTGATTCAAACCAATAATACCATCCGATTAGATAAAAAGAAAACCTGGTTTTTGGGCGTAAATTATTTCTTCGTAGACAAGCAACAAATCGAATTGGGAATGCTTAAGAATCTTTCAAGCCTTGATTTAAGTTTAAAGAAAAACTGGAACGACTGGACCTTTGCATTAAATATTACCGACGTGCTTAGAACCAACATCGTAGAAATTGAAGATTACCAAGCCAACGGAAATTACAATTACGTAAGAAATGACCAATTCAGAAGAGGCGGAACATTCAGCATCACTTACAACTTCGGAAATCAAAAAGTAAAAAAAGTAAGAAGCATCGAAGGTGCTTCAGACGATATCAAAAGCAGAACACGTTAACATTCAATCTTCATATATTTTATTTTGTACAGAAACCTGCCAAGAAATTGGTGGGTTTCGTTTATATTTAAGTATGAATAAATTTTTAGCCCTTTTATTTTTCGTTTTACTGTTGAGTTGTAAAGAAAAAACAGTAAATATAAGTAAAGACATTACTTTCGATAAACAAATGGATGTCTCTTACGGAAATGATTCCGAACAAAAATTAGATTTATATATTCCCAAAAACACCCAACAAAATAAAGACCTATTCATCATCATTCATGGTGGAGGTTGGAAGGCTGGAAATAAATCTCAGCTTACTTATTTCACTTTGTCGATGATGGAGAAATTCCCTAAAAGTGTTTTTGCGAACATTAATTACAGATTGGCTTCAGAAAATCGTTTCGGTATTCCAAACCAGACCGATGATATTGATAAAGTAATTTTATTTTTAGAGAAAACATTAAAATATAAACCCAATATTATTCTTCTCGGAAACAGTGCAGGTGGTCATTTATCTATGCTATATTCATACAAGTTTGATGCTAATAAAAGAATAAAAGCCGTGGTGAATATCGTCGGTCCAGCCGATTTATCAGATCCAAGTTTTAAAAATTATTATGATTATTCATTTGTTGAAAATCATTTGGTTGATCCAGCTTCAATTCCGCATGGAATTTCTATGGAAAATTATGCAAGTCCGGTTTACTGGATAACTAAAAACGCTCCACCGACAATTTCTTTTTACGGAAATAATGACACTGTAATTCCATTATCACAAAAAAAGATTTTAGACTCTGCTTTAAATAAAAACGGCATTTTTAATCAATCTTTCGAATTTCCCGGTGGACATCTCGATTGGGCGAATGAGAAAAATGCTCCGTTTGTAATCAGTTCGATTAGTGAGTTTTTAAAGCAAATTGACAAAAATAAAACGCCCTGAAAAATTTCAAAGCGTTTTATTATTTAATTAAATATTTTAAAGTTTATTCAGACTTCACAACTTCCGTTCTCTCAGAAACTCCATTCGCATTAAATGCTTCTATCTGGAAATAATAAGAATCTACTCTATCTGCTCCAGTAAAGAAATACTCGTTTTTACCGTACACCATAATGCTCCCGTATAATTTATCCGGAGATTTTCCCCAATAAATAACATAACCATCGGCTTCTGAATTTTGCTGCCATTTCATCCAGATGCTTCTTCTTTCACCATATTTTTTCGGGTCGGCTCTTAACGGAACAAAGTTTTGAACTTTCGCAGGTTTTGCACCCGCTCCTTTTCCAAAAACTCTGAAACCGCTTAATGCAAATTTTCCGGTCGGCATTTTCAGATTTTCCATTTTTAAAAATCTTGCTTCGGCTGGTTTTTCTAATTCTACATAATCGTGAGGAACATCTTTTGTGTTCTTACTTTTATCAACAATTACTTTCCATTTTTTACCGTCATTGGAATCAAATATTTTATACTGATGCATTTTACCTTCCGTTTTTCCCATAAACTCAACATCCTGATCTGCATAATTTATCTGGATTGCATTAATGGTAGAAACTTCACCTAAATCGGTCTGAAACCATTCTTCTGAATTTCCGGTTTTTGCACTCCAATAGGTTTTAATATCTTCATCTACCGCATTATTAGAATGATAACCACCTAAAGTGGACGAAACCTGAACGGGCTTGTTATAATTCAACAACATCCAACCGGTGAAAAGTCCTTTCGAAAAATCTTTTCCCTGCGCAAACTGCGGAAGCAAAGTCGGATAATCACCATAAGCAGTATTGGTGTACATCACATCATCTTTATCAAAACCTGCAGGCCAGATTCCTAGACGTCTTTCAAAATTATTTTTAGTGGAAATAAAAATGGTAGAAACATGCCACCAGTTCTTAAAATTATCTTCAAAAGTAGCACCGTGCCCCGCTCCTCTTGCAAAACCTCCTGGTTTATAAGAAAACGGATTATGCTGTTGGTATTCGTAACCTTCCAACGGGTTTTTAGAAACATACACTCCGTCAGAATATCCGCTGAATTCTGTTGCCGGAGCACCATACTGCATGTAATATTTGTCTTTATATTTGGTTACCCAAGCTCCTTCCACAAAAGGTTGCAAGAAAACATTGTCATTATATTCACCGAATCTTTCCCAACCGTGATCTTCTGGTTTTAATCTTAAAATAGGTTTTACAAAACCTTCAGACTGTAGATTTTTAACTTTAACTTCTGTTCCTAAAAGAGGCCACTCGTTGCTAGATCCCCAATACAAATAGAGTTTATTTTTATCTTCATCATAATGAAAAGCAGGATCCCAAGCTCCGACTTTCAAAGTATCTACAGCAATTTTCCAATCGTCTTTTGTAGGATTGGTAGATTTCCAAATCGGGAAATCCTGTTCCCAGGTAGAGCCGTAAACGTATAACGTATCTTTCATCGCCCAAACTGCAGGAGCGTTCAGATCGTGCGTATATTTATTGTCTCTCAGGAATTTTCTTTTCACAAATTTCCAGTCGAGCATATTATCGCTGTACCAATACCCTTCCTGATTGGTTGAAAAAAGGAAAAGCTTTTTTTGAAAGTTAACAATTACAGGATCTGCAGTTGCACGATGCTTTCCTTGTTTTGAAAAAACTTCAAAAGGCGTATAGCCATAATCGATATTAATAGGATTGCAATACGTTTTTTGCTGCGCATTCGAAAAAAAGCACAGAAGTATTACCATGCTGAAATATAATCTCTTACTCATAATCAAACTTTATATTTCTACAAATTTAAAGTTTTTTAAACGGTTTGCTTCGTATCTAAGCATAAAAAACTTCTGACCTTTAGAAAGCCAGAAGTTATAATTTATTTAAATGTAAAATACTTTATTTTTTAGGTAAAAAAACCTCAGCTAACATACAACGCGCGCTTCCTCCACCGTTTACTTCAATCGTATTTAAATCTGAATAAATGATTTCACAATATTTTTCGATATTTGAAATTTGCTCAGCATTCAAAGACTGATAAGCAGTTTGGCTCATTACTAAAAACTTTTCACCATCTTTATTCTGAACCTGAAGCATATTTCCTGCAAATTGCTGCATTTGCTCTTCAGAAATTTCTATGATTTCTTTTCCTGAATTTTTAATGGTTTCAATTACTTTGCTTCTCTCTAATTCGGAATCAATACAGTCTAAGCAAATTACCACGAATTTATCGGCAACACACATCATTACATTGGTATGATAGATAGGAAGCCTATCTTCACCAACCGTCTGAAATGAATGGAAAACAACCGGGGTAAATCTATATTTGGTACAGAATTCTCTGAATAAATTTTCATCAAGTCTCAAAGAAATCGATCCATATGCAATTTTGTTATCATGATCAAAAATCATACTACCCGTTCCTTCCAAAAAATGTCCTTGGATTTCAGGCAATGACCAATCATCAATTTCAGATACTTGAAAACCTTGATTTTTGATACTCTCGATAATATCTTCTCTTCGCTCTACCCTTCTGTTTGAAGCAAACATCGGATATAAAACCACTTTTCCATCCTTGTGGAAACTTACCCAATTGTTTGGGAAAATAGAATCCGGAGTATGTGGATCGATCGTGTCTTTAACGGTAATCACGTTAATACCTTTACTTCTCAGTTTTTCAACAAAAATCTTGAATTCCGCCAAAGCTTTTGACTGGATATCTGCACCTTTCTGCTCTACCTGAAAATAATTATTTTCTGCCGTTTCTGCGTTGTAACCGAATGCAATCGGCTCTATCATTAATACTGTATCTGTTGTATGCATTTTTTTTAATTTCAAATTATAAGATTTCAAATTATTTTCTAATCTAAAAATCTACTCCCTAACAAGTGGCATCGTTGAGCAACGTAAAAGTCCTCCCATTTTAGAAATTTCTCTGTAAGGAATTTCTTCAACGGTCATTCCCCAGACATCTCTTAAATGATTATTCATTCTTGTAAATGTCTTGTCTGAAACTACAACTTCAGAAGAAATCGAGAAAATATTCGGAAACATTTCAAACATTTCTTCATCGTTTACATGGAAGCAATTTTCTTCACCGAAAATATCAATGATTAAGTTGTAATCGCTTTCATCTACAAAACCGTTTTTATAAATAATACATTTATCGTCGCCAATCGGATTGAATGTACAGTCTAAATGCAAAATACCCTTATAAGGTTCTTTATCATTTTTCTTTAATTCAAGATCGATAATTCTCTTTTTAGGAAAATATTCTTTAAGAATTTCAATGGCATATTCGTTCGTTCTTGCTGTTTTATAACTTCTGTAATCTTCACTGAAACATGTTCCGATAAAAAGAAAGTCATTCCACACAATTACATCTCCACCTTCGATATGAGCTGTTTCTGGAAGATTAATAATTTTTCTCCAAGCTACTTCTTCAAAAACTTTTTTGTACGCTTCCTGTTCGTCGGCTCTGTCTGCAATCACATTAGAAATAATCATTTTATCGTCGATCACAAAAGCTACATCTCTAGCAAAAACCTGATTATAATCTTTAATAATATCCGGGCGGAAAACCTGAACATCATATTTTTTTAAAACCGCTTCAAAAGCATTCATTTCGCTGATGATGTCTGCTTCTTTCGGATAGCTATTATGCTCTATCGTGTAATATGATTTGGCATCATAGCTTTCTTCCAGTGTAGGAATTCCTCCCATTGAATTAGGTTGACCTAAAACTACAGATTTCAGCCTTCCTGTTTCGTTTTTTATATTTAGTTTCATAAAGATTTATGCAATACTACAAATATAAGTAAAGGAGGTTATCTGGAAAACTTTTGAATGTTTTATACATCAAAGTCGAATTTTACACTAAAAATTATTTGAAATCAAACTTAAATACTTGCCGTTTTAAAAATAACAAGTAATTACTCTTGATTTCAAAAGATTTTCCAGATATTTATTTGTGACGCAATTGCTTATTCTTTATCTATATCTAAAAATCATCTCGTATTTTATCTCTTTTTTCTCCTTTTAAAGTTTAAATTAGGTATAGAAATTCTAAAATACACGATCTTTTTTGTTTATAATTACAACTAAAAATCTGTTTACAAAAAAATAGTTTTCCTTTATCTTGCTCTATATTCTTCATCAGTTTTTTGTATATTTTTTGTCTGATATTTAGAGTTTCCAAAACTATAGCTTAAAGACAATATCAGCTTTTGGGTATCCCACCAATGGGTAAATTGATTATCTATAATTTGTTTATGTCTAAATTCTAAACGTTGGTCATAGGAATCAAAAATATTGTTAAAGCTTATTTTCGAATTGAGTGTATTATCAAACCATGCTTTTTGAACTGAAATATCAACGGTATATCTTGGCTTAATTATATATAAACTATTGCCGGTTTTGGATTCGTAATTTGAAAAAATATTAAGTGTATAGCCTTTAGGTAAAGAAAAAACCTGATTTAATCTCATCTCGTAGTTATAAATTTTCAATGCAAAAACTTTATCCAAATAAGGTCTGAACTCGTAATTATAATATCCCGCGAACTGTGTATTTATATTCCACCATTTCGTTATTTTCACTGGAAAACTTGTTTCTAAACTGGCAAAATTCCGATAAGGTAAGTTGGTTCCTAAAAATTCGAGCACATTCGTTTCGGGATTGTAGATAGGATACCGAGTCATCACGTCTGTTTCTTTCCCAATGGTAAAAGCGGTTACCCAATTTTTATATCGATAGGTTGCTTTAATCTGGTTGGTAAAAGAAGGTTGTAAATATGGATTTCCGATCCAATAATTCAGCGGGCTGTAATAAAACCTGAATGGATTAAGCTGTGAAAAAACCGGTCTTGTCATTTTTCTGCTGTAAGAAAATGAAAGTTCACTGGATTTATTGAAGGCATAACTTACACTGAAAGATGGTAACCATTTCAAGTAATTTCTTGAGACCACAGAATCTACGGTTACCGCATTAGAAATACTTTGGGTATTTTCAAATCTCAATCCTGCATTAATCTGAAGATTATTAAATTTCTGACTGTACGCCCAATATCCAGCAAATATCTTCTCTTTATATGAAAATTGATTACTCCTCGCCGGATCAAAAACAAATTGTTGATTCACCGACAACGTATCATATCTAATCATATTATTCGTTTTAGTATCACTCAATTTTAGCCCCGCATCGAAAGTAGCATCTCCTATTATCTGAGAAACATCAATTTGTCCCGTGTAAATAATAATTTTGTTGAGCAGATCAGACTTCCAATAGGATAAAAGCTGTGAATTTGGCTTATCGCTATTCAGAAAATCATCTTCTTGCTTATTTTTAACCGAAAGATAGTTGCCTAAAAAGCTTAGCTTAAAATTTTTATGTTGGAAAGAATAATCTGTACTTATTCCATAATTATCTTGAAAATAGTTAATCGGGTTTTTACTTCCTGTATTAAAAATCAACTGCGTTTCATCTTTATTTAAGGTATATAATGACCCCAAACGAATCCGTTCACTATCTCTGAAGTTACTTCTTACATTGACGCCAAACCTATTTTTATCATTCAATTTATAATCGATTCCTACCTGAATAGTATAAATTTTTGCATCATCTTTTTGATAAGTCTGCGTTCTCATCACATTTGTATTTGCTAAACGCTGCAACGCATTATAACGATATGTTGAGATACCGTTGTTATACCCTAACTGTACATTATAGCTTATCTTTTGAGTATTGTAAGAAAGGTTAAGGCTATTTTCTTTATAATTAAATTTATTGACACTGGTGTTTCCAATATAGTTTCCGATCCAGCCAAGATTGGTATTTTTCTTTAATTTGATATCAATAATCCCTTTGAATTCAGCATCATATTTTGAAGATGGATTCGTATTTACTTCTAAAGATTCTACCATTTCCGGCGATAGTGACCTCAGATAGGACTGCAGTTCCTGATTACTCATTACAACAGGTTTTCCATTGATAAAAATTGCAGGGCTAACTCTTCCTCCAATAAAAATTCCATCTTCAGAATCTACCGTCACACCTGGAGTTTTTCTTAGAACTTCGAGAATATTGGTTGATGTTTTAAAATCTTTATTCCCGGAAACATTCATCACAATATTCCCTTGATTAAGTTTTAAATCTCTATGAGAAGATTGGATAATAACTTCTGAAATTGTTGCGACCGAATCTTTTTGTTGTATAGAATCGGGAACCTTCGTTTTGAGTATTTCCTGAGACTTTGCGAAAAATGATAAGAATAACAACAAGATAAAAATCCATAATTTGACGTTCATAAGCTTTAAATTTTATGAACCCAAAAGTATTGGACGTGGGCGAAAATTAGGTTTTGAAGTTTAAATTCCGAAGTACAGAATTATAAATTTGAACTTTGGAATCCTGTCTCAGAAGGCATTTGAGATTGTTTATACAAAAGCGGCGTCGTACTCATGATTTTCTTGAAAGTAGAAAAAAATGTAGATTTAGAATTGAATCCTACTTCATATCCGATTTCCTCAATTTTCAGATAAGATCCATTTTCAATTTTTTCACAGGCCTCATTGATTCTGTATTCATTGATGTAGGTTGAAAAACTTTTACCCAAATTATCATTCAATAATTGTGAAAGCTGATGGGCTGAAATATTCATTTTCAAGGCTAAATCACTTAATTTCAAATTCGGATTTTTATATAATTCTTCCATATTCATCAACCTTTCTAATTTTGAAACAAAGTTTTCAGCCTGTTGATTGGGTATTTTTTTATTGGAATATTTACTCTCTTCTTTTACTGTTGTCGATTTATTTTTACTTTTGAAAAAGATCAAAACATTTGCATACAAAAGCAAAGAAAACACAAGACTTCCACCTGCACAATACACTTGAATCAATCCCGTAGACATGAGTTGATATGCTAAAAAGATAATCACATTACTTGCTAAAACAGGAAGGATAAATTGAGTAGGTTTTTTAGCTTCTTTTTTTGAAAAAATAAAATATTCATAAACTGATAGAAAAATGAAAACCGTCCAAACTCCATAAATAAATCTAGCAAAATTTTCATTCCAAGTAATAGGGAAAATTAAATACAAAAGACCAATTGCACCGAGAATTAGCGTCAGAATACCAAAAGAATTTCCAGCATTTTTAAGATTAAACTGCTCTTGTAAAAAAGAAGAACGAACATAATAATACAAAGCCGGACCAGTAAAAAATAGTGCCGATAACCCCGTATGTGGGATAATTCTAGGCCAATCCGGATAAAAATAAATACATACCGAAATTCCTACGCGAATGCTTAATGTCAATAAAATTAATCCTAAGAAAAAATCCGGAATATGTTTCATTTTTTTCACAAACAATAGGTAAATCCCAAGCAGAAGCCCATTAAAAGCTCCTATTACGCTGAAAAAAAATAACATCTGTTGTCCGAAACTCATTGTTTATTACCATTTTATGAATCGTAAATTTAATAAATTTATTATATCAAAATTTAGATAATCTTGTAAAATATTATTTTTCCTTATGCATATCCGTAATTCACCATAAATCATTATTTTTATCTATAGTTTAATTAATTAGATGGATATATTTAGTTTTACTGCTCATTTTGGGAGCGAAGAAGATTGCAGAATTCATTTTTAAAAAGAGATAAAATCTTTGAAAGGTTCATTATTGCTAACATTACAGCAATAAGATAAAAAACGGATATACGTAGAAAATTATCATGAAAATTTATTTTATAATTCTCTTGTTTTTAATCTCAACAAAAAATCATTATTGTCAAGATCTAAAAGAAAAAAAGATATATGAATATGGTACCAGATTGAGCGAAAAGGGTTTTGAGAAAAACGGAAAAAGGGAAGGCAGATGGCAATATTACGACATTAATGAAGAATTATCTGTAGAAAAAGATTTTAAAAACGGTATTCAAGACGGCGAATGGCTTGCTTACGAAAAAGGAAAGATTTTAACACGAGGTACATTTAAAAACGGTAAGTCTACTGGGCTTTGGACATTTTACTTTGATAATGGAAATGTATATGAAAAAGGTTTACAAATTGACAATAAGAGGGAAGGACTTTGGAAAAGATATTATGAAACCGGGGAAATTTTCCTTGTAGGAAAATATATTAATGATAAAGAAGATGGTATATGGAAATTATTCTATAAAGATGGAAAAACAAAAAGCACTTGGTATTATAAAGATGGCAGAAATATAGGTCTTTTTCAAACTTTAGATTCTCAGGGGAAGCAAATTGAATATGGAAATTATAATTTAAATGGTAATGAGACCGGAAAATGGAGGCGTCTTAATGATAAGTATTTTGAAGAAGGCATATTTAATAATGGTGAAAGAATAGGATTATGGAAAATCACAGATACTAAAGGAATTTTATTGGAAACTCTTTTTTATCATCCAAATAATGAAGTGAAAAAATTAACTTATTATCCAAGTGGAGCTATTAAAGAAATCTATAATCTTACAAATTTTAAACCTCATGGAAAATATAGAGAATATTATGAAGAAGGCACTTTAATGACAAAAGGCAAATACTATTTTAATCATAATACTGGAATGTGGAAATTTTATGATAAAAAAGGAAAGCTTGACCATAAGGTAAAACACGAAAGTGTAAGACAAGCCATACAGTCTATAAAAAGAGCAGAAAGAGATGCAATGTTTTATTACGACAGAGATTCTGTTAGAGTAAAAAACCGAGGTCTTTAATTTTCTAACAAAACTTTATACAAAAAAATCCCAAAGCAAAAAACTTTGGGATTTATATTTATTTGAGAAAACAATATTATCTGTTTGCAATATCGATATAATCTCTTTTTTGAGCTCCTTGGTAAACCTGTCTTGGTCTTCCGATCGGGTCTCCTTTTAATCTCATTTCTTTCCATTGAGCGATCCATCCCGGAAGTCTTCCCAATGCAAACATTACTGTAAACATTTCTGTCGGAATTCCTAACGCTCTGTAGATAATTCCAGAATAGAAATCTACGTTTGGATATAATTTTCTTTCGATGAAGTATTCGTCTTCCAATGCTACTTTTTCTAACTGCATCGCAATGTCAAGCGCTTTATCTTCAATACCTAAAGCAGCTAATAAATCGTCAGCAGCTTTTTTGATGATTTTTGCTCTTGGATCGAAGTTTTTGTAAACTCTGTGTCCGAATCCCATCAAACGGAAGCTATCGTTTTTATCTTTCGCTTTAGCTACCCATTTGTTAACATCTCCACCGTCTTTTTCGATCAATTCAAGCATTTCGATAACAGCCTGGTTTGCACCACCGTGAAGTGGTCCCCAAAGTGCAGAAATACCTGCAGAAACTGAAGCGAAAAGGCCTGTATGAGCAGAACCTACCATTCTTACAGTAGATGTAGAACAGTTTTGCTCGTGGTCAGCGTGAAGGATTAATAATTTATTTAAAGCAGCAGTAACTACAGGGTTGATTACAAACTCTTCGTTTGGTAATCTGAAAGCCATTTTATAGAAGTTTTCTACATAATCAAGGCTGTTATCTCCGTGGTTTAATGGTAAACCAAGAGTTTTTCTGTACGTCCAAGCTGCAAGGTGGGCAAATTTAGCAATCAATAATTCTGCTGCAAGATCCATCTCTTCTTTAGATTGTACATTAACAGATTTAGGATTAAATGCTGTTAACGCAGAAGTAAGAGTAGATAAAACTCCCATTGGGTGAGCAGAACGAGGGAAAGCATCGATGATCTTTTTCATCTCCTCTGCTACGAAGTTATATTTTTTGATATTACCGTTGAAAGTATCAAGCTGATCTTCTGTAGGCAATTCACCGTGCAATAAAAGATACATTACCTCAGTAAAGTTTGATTTCTCAGCAATTTGCTCGATAGGATAACCTCTGTAAAACAACTCTCCTTGGTCACCATCAAGATATGTGATCTCACTTAATGTAGCTCCTGTATTTTTGTACCCTAAATCTAAGGTAATAAGACCCGTTTGGTCTCTTAATTTTGAAATATCTATTCCTCTGTCTCCGATTGTACTATCTACGATAGGATATTCATACGAATTACCGTCATAATTCAATATAACTTTGTTGTCTGACATTATATAATATTTTATTTAAATTTCTTAAAAATACACAAAAAACAGCAATACCAAAAAAGTTTGCTGTTTTTTTTATTTAATTTATCTATTTATTTTGAAAGCATCTAAACCAGGGAAATAAGCAGTATCTCCCAAAGCTTCTTCAATTCTTAATAGTTGGTTGTACTTAGCCATTCTGTCTGATCTTGAAGCCGAACCAGTTTTGATTTGACCACAATTCATAGCAACTGCTAAATCAGCAATAGTAGAATCTTCAGTTTCACCAGATCTGTGAGACATTACAGAAGTAAACTTGTTGTGCTGAGCCATTTGTACTGCATCCATTGTTTCAGAAAGAGAACCGATTTGGTTTACTTTTACCAAGATTGAGTTAGCAATTCCTTCTTTAACTCCTCTTGATAATCTTTCAACATTTGTTACGAATAAATCGTCACCAACTAGCTGTACTCTGTCACCGATTTTGTCAGTTAACATTTTCCAACCTTCCCAGTCATTTTCCTGCATACCATCTTCGATAGAGATAATTGGATATTTATTTGCCAACTCAGCAAGGTAAGAAACCTGCTCGCTGCTTGAGAACTGAGGCGCATCTGCAGTCTGGAATTTTCTGTAATCGTAAATTCCGTCTTTGTAGAATTCTGAAGCTGCACAGTCTAATGCGATCATTACATCGTCACCTGGCTTATATCCTGCTTTTTCAATTGCCTGAAGCAAAGTATCTAAAGCATCTTCAGTCCCTTTGAAAGTTGGTGCGAAACCACCTTCATCACCTACCGCAGTAGAAAGACCTCTTGAATGAAGAATAGATTTCAGGTTGTGGAAAATTTCAGTACCTTTTCTTAATGCATGAGAAAAAGAATCTGCTTTTACCGGCATTACCATAAATTCCTGGAAAGCAATCGGGGCATCTGAGTGAGAACCACCGTTGATTACATTCATCATCGGAACAGGAAGTGTATTTGCATTTACACCACCTACATATTTATATAAAGGCATTTTAAGTTCAGCAGCAGCAGCTTTTGCAGCAGCCAAAGAAACTCCAAGAATTGCGTTTGCTCCTAAGTTTCCTTTATTGTTTGTACCATCTAGCTCAATCATAATCTGATCGATAAGATTCTGATCAAAAACAGGAAGACCCACCAATTCAGGTGATATTACTTCTCTTACATTTTCTACAGCCTTGGAAACCCCTTTTCCCATCCATTCAGAACCACCATCACGCAATTCTACCGCTTCATGCTCTCCAGTAGATGCACCAGAAGGAACTGCAGCACGACCCATCGCACCACTTTCTGTAAATACATCAACTTCAACTGTAGGATTTCCTCTTGAATCCAAAATTTGTCTCGCTTCTATGTAAGAAATGTAACTCATTTTTTATCTATTTTATAGTTTATACAAATTTACTCAAAAATTAACTTTTTTCAATTAATTAGCAACCTCTTTTATTTAAATATGAGTTAAATTTTAGTTAATTTTACATTGGTAACAATATGCACTACAATAGATAAATTTAAATAATATGATTAAAAAAATTATTACAGTCACTATAATATCATCTTTAATAATTGCTTGCAAGAAAGAAGAGAATAAAGGTGTTATAAAAGCTGATCCAGCACCCACAGAAGTTCTTACTGATAATGGAGCACTGGATTCTACGATTGCTTACAAAACCGACATCGAAGGTAATAAAAGCATAAAAACAGATTTCGTTTACAAAGCGACCGACAAGTCTTTGGTAAAAGTGGTTTTCAACTATGACCCTAAAAACAGAACTGTTTCTATCACCAATAACAATAAAACATTTGTACTGGAAAAATCTGAAGCCAAGGTACATGAAACAACTTATAAAAAAGACGATATGACTGCTACCGTAAAAGGAGATAGTTTAATCATTCATCAAGGTAATAATATTATTGAATTGGAAAGAACCAAAATTTAAAACATACAAAAGAGTTAGTTTCATAACTCAATGATATGGATTGAGAATCCACTGTATGAAAACCATTCTGCGACACTAGGTCGATAAAGATCATTAAAAGAGTCCGTTTTCACTAGCTGTGAGACGGACTCTTTTTATATCTGAAAGAACTAAAATCAGCATAGGGTACTATGAAATTTCTACAACTACTTCCTATTTATACTTCACTGCCTTATCTAGTTCTATAGGATTATAATTATTGATGATCTCGAGCTGGTAATCTTTTTTAATACTTTTCAATCCTTCTACACTGTTAATTTCTTTATCAAAAAGAGTTAAGCCCCAAGTTCCTTCTTTCATTGTATAGTATTCGCTGAACGGATTATTATAGTTATCTATCAACAATTTCTGATATTGTTTTAACGTAATCGATATTGGATTTAACCCCAAATTAGATTCAACAACATTAGAAGTATCATATACTGATAGTGCTTTGTTAAGAGATACTAATGTATAATTAAAATTATTATTGGTATCTTTTATTTCAAAGATTAATCCTGGCAATCCTCTAAATTTATAAGGTCCTTCCGAAACCGGTATTTCAATAGAAAACCAAGCAATCCATTTTCGACCTCCCCAAATAGCCTCCGCTTTTTGTAATTTGTAATTGTTTAAGAGTTTTGTCTGTGATAGTATTTTCCATTTAATCTCATCCGTAGAAGAATAATTATAATATTTATCACTTACGGTCACAAAATTTTCATTTTTAAAAGAACCTGTTTTTCTTTTTATTACCTGCTGTACAGGAAAACCATAAGATAGTATAGCACCACTTCTTACCAAGGAATCTAATTTGATTAATTTTTTATAATAAAACTTCGAGTCATCTTTATGTACATCAAGTACCATTTCAATATGATCACTACTGGGATTCAATGAATCTAATTTATAACTAAAATCATATATTACTCTATAGTCTTGCGAGTAAGAATATTGAATAAAAAACAGAAAAAACAAAAAACATTTATACATTAATTGATATCATTTTAAAAATAAGTATAAAAAACATTGAAGCTTACATTAAAATATTTAAAAAATGGAGGTTTTAAAATATTCCACAAAAAAAACCGCTCAGAAATCTGAACGGTTTTTTTTATATATCTGAATGAATATTATTCTCCAGCTTTTTCTTCAGTAGAATCAGTTGATTCAGCTTTAGCCTCTTCAACTTTTTCTTCTGCTACAGGAGTAGCTTCAACAGCTACTTTTGCAGTAGTAGATCTTCTACTTCTTCTTGTCGTCTTTTTCTCCTCAGCATTAGGATTGTAAAGTTCGTTGAAATCAACAAGCTCGATAAGAGCCATGTCAGCAGCATCACCTTTTCTGAAACCAGTCTTGATGATTCTTGTATAACCTCCGTTTCTTTCTGCGATTTTAGGAGCTACTGATCTGAAAAGTTCAGTAACAGCCTCTTTACTTTGAAGATATGAAAAAACAATTCTTCTATTGTGTGTAGTATCTTCTTTTGCCTTTGTTAATAGAGGCTCAACATATACTCTTAAAGCTTTCGCTTTAGCTACAGTAGTGTTGATTCTCTTATGCTCAATTAGAGAACAAGCCATATTAGAAAGTAACGCGCTTCTGTGAGAAGAAGTTCTTCCTAAGTGATTGAATTTTTTACCGTGTCTCATTATTATTTAATTATCAGCGTCTAATTTATATTTTGCAACGTCAAAACCGAAGTTAAGACCTTTTGAATGCACCAATTCTTCTAGTTCTGTCAAAGATTTTTTACCAAAATTTCTGAATTTCATCAAATCAGACTTACTGTAAGAAACAAGCTCACCAAGAGTTTCTACTTCAGCTGCTTTTAGACAGTTTAGGGCTCTTACAGAAAGATCCATATCTGCTAATTTAGACTTAAGTAATTGTCTAGTGTGAAGAGTTTCTTCATCGTACTGAATAGATGCTTTCACAGCTTCCGTCTCCAAAGTGATTCTCTCATCAGAGAACAACATGAAGTGATAAATTAATATCTTAGAAGCTTCAGTTAAAGCATTCTGAGGGCTGATAGAGCCATCAGTTTCTATATCTAATACAAGTTTTTCGTAGTCTGTTTTTTGCTCTACACGGTAATTTTCAATACTATACTGTACTTTTTTGATCGGCGTAAAGATAGAGTCAATAGCAATAGTTCCTACAGGAGCATTGTTTGACTTATTTTGTTCGGAAGGAACATACCCTCTTCCCTTTTCTATGTTGAACGTAATTTCAAAAGTGACATCCGAGTTTAGGTTACAAATCATCAATTCAGGATTCAAGATTTCAAATCCGTTGATAGACTGTCCTAAGTCTCCAGCAGTAATAACAGTTTGACCAGAAACTTTAGCAACCACCTGCTCTGAAGCTTGGTTTTCTGCTGTAGCTTTAAGTCTTACTTGCTTAAGGTTAAGAATAATTTCGGTAACGTCTTCAATTACTCCTGGGATAGTTGAAAATTCGTGCTCTACACCTTCTATTTTGATAGATGAAATAGCGTATCCTTCCAGAGAAGAAAGCAACACTCTTCTCAAAGCATTACCGATTGTAAGCCCGAAACCTGGTTCTAAAGGACGAAATTCGAATTGACCTTTAAATTCATCAGAGTTAAGTAGAATTACTTTATCGGGTTTTATGAATTGTAAAATTGCCATATTGTTGGGTTGAGCAAAAATTTGATTAAAAAATTATTTAGAGTAAAGTTCGACGATAAGCTGTTCCTTGATGTCTTCCGGGATTTGGATTCTTTCAGGAGCAGTAATGAAGGTACCTTCTTTTTTCTCGTCGTTGAATTGTAACCACTCATAGTTTGCTTTTGATGCCAAAGCATCAGCAACAACCTCTAGAGACTTAGATTTTTCTCTTACAGCGATTACATCACCAGCTTTCACTAAATAAGATGGAATGTTAAGGATCTCACCATTCACAGTAATGTGTCTGTGAGAAGTTAACTGTCTTGCTCCAGATCTAGTTTTAGCAAAACCTAATCTGTAAACAACGTTATCCAATCTTGATTCGCAAAGTTGTAATAGTACTTCCCCTGTTACACCTTTACTTCTGTGTGCTTTTTCGAATAAGTTTGCAAATTGTCTTTCTAAAATACCGTAAGTATATTTAGCTTTTTGCTTTTCCATCAACTGGACAGCATATTCTGATTTCTTTGCTCCTCTTCTTTTGTTAACGCCATGTTGTCCTGGCGGTTGGTTTTTTCTTTTCTCGAAGTTCTTATCATCTCCGTAGATTGCAGCACCAAACTTTCTAGCAATCTTAGTTTTAGGTCCAATATATCTTGCCATAATGGGTAAATTCTAAAAATTAAACTCTTCTTCTTTTCGGTGGTCTACATCCATTGTGTGGCATTGGAGTAACGTCAATAATTTCGCTAACTTCGATACCTGAATTGTGAATAGTTCTGATTGCAGACTCTCTACCTGCACCAGGACCTTTCACATACACCTTTACTCTTCTAAGACCCGCTTCGTGAGCTACAGTAGAGCAATTTTCTGCTGCCATTTGAGCAGCAAAAGGAGTGTTCTTTTTAGAACCTCTGAACCCCATTTTACCGGCAGATGCCCAAGAGATAACCTCTCCGCTTTTATTTGTTAAAGAAATGATGATGTTATTGAAAGAAGCTTGAATATGCGCTTCACCAATAGCCTCAACTTTTACTTTTCTTTTTTTAACTACTTTAGTTTGTTTTGCCATAATTCCTAACGATTATTTACTTGCTTTTTTCTTGTTAGCAACTGTTTTTCTCTTTCCTTTACGGGTTCTCGAGTTGTTTTTCGTTCTCTGGCCTCTTAAAGGTAGTCCTAGTCTGTGACGTATTCCTCGTTGGCATCCTATGTCCATTAATCGCTTAATGTTCAATTGCACTTCAGATCTAAGCTCTCCCTCCACTTTAATGTTTTCTGAGATATAAGTTCTGATTGCAGCCAATTCATCGTCATTCCATTCGTTGACTTTCTTGTCTTCGCTGATACCGGCAGCCTTAAGGATTTCAGAAGAAGTACTTCTTCCAACTCCATAGATGTAAGTTAAACCGATAACACCTCTTTTGTTTTTTGGTAAATCAATACCTGAAATTCTCGCCATAATTTAGCCTTGTCTTTGTTTAAATTTGGGGTTTTTCTTGTTGATTACAAATAGTACACCTTTTCTGCGTACAATCTTGCAATCAGCACTTCTTTTTTTAATTGATGCTCTAACTTTCATTTTGAAAATTTTTGTTTTTTTTACTAGTCAAATGCAATCAGTGATTTCACTTGAAAATATTCATTTTTTAACAAGAGCCAAATGGAGACCCGAAGATTCCATTTGGCATTTGTTTAATATCTAAATGTAATTCTCCCCTTCGTAAGATCGTAAGGAGACATTTCTAATTTTACCTTATCACCAGGTAATAGTTTAATATAATGCATACGCATTTTGCCAGAGATATGAGCAATAAGTACATGCCCATTTTCTAACTCTACGCGGAACTGAGCGTTCGAAAGTGCTTCCGTTATAACGCCATCTTGTTCGATATGTTTTTGTTTTGCCATAAATTAATATCCAGTCGATCTTGATAATTTAGACTGCATTAAGCCATCATAATGATGATTCAGCAGATAAGTGTTAATCTGTTGAACAGTATCTAATACTACTCCAACCATAATTAGCAACGAAGTTCCCCCAAAAAATAAGGCGAACGCATCTGTCTGAACAAGACTTCCATGCACAATTGCCGGAAGGACTGCAAAGATAGATAAAAATATTGCACCTGGCAAAGTAATTTTTGATAAAATATCATCTAAGTAATCAGCAGTCTCTTTGCCGGGTCTTACTTTAGGTACCAAACCACCATTTCTCTTAAGATCATCGGCCATTTGGTTTACCGGAATTGTAATTGCGGTATAGAAAAATGAAAAGATAATAATCAATAGCGCAAACAATACATTATATTGCCAGCTAAAAACGTTTTTGAAACCTGCAAGAAAAGTATTAGACTCATCTACTTTAGTTAACAAACCAGGTACGAACATCAATGCCTGAGCAAAGATAATCGGCATTACACCAGCTGCGTTTACTTTTAGTGGAATCCACTGTCTTGCTCCTTGCATAAGATTTCTATTTACACCTCCCCTTGCCTGAGCTCTGCTTACATACTGAATAGGGATTTTCCTCACTGCAACAGATAATACTACTGCCAAAAGAACCACCAACATCCAGAATATTACTTCAATCATAATCATGATAGAACCTAAACCTCCTTTTCCATTCTGAACAGCGATTTCTTGTACAAATGCTTCTGGTAATCTAGATAAAATACCTACCATAATAAGGATAGAAATACCATTTCCAATACCTTTATCGGTAATTTTTTCACCTAGCCACATTGCAAATACAGAACCACCTACCAAGATAACAATACTTGGTAACCAGAACATAATAGAATTTGGATCTACAAAATATGCAGACTGGAACTGAGCATAAGGTAAAAATAATTGAGTAATAGAAGTTAAATAAGAAGGTGCTTGTACAAGACAAACCCCAATTGTTAACCATCTAGTAATTTGATTCAATGTGTTTCTACCAGACTCTCCGTCTTTTTGAAGTTTCTGAAGATAAGGAATTGCCATCCCCATCAACTGAACAATAATAGAAGCAGAAATATAAGGCATGATGCCTAACGCCATTACGGAAGCGTGGCTGAAAGCTCCTCCCGTAAACGACGAAAGCAAGCCAAGGAGACCTGCTCCTTGCTTGTTACCGCCTTGATTTTTATAATGCTCTAAGAGATCTCCTACTTCTGCAAGGTTAATTGCAGGTAAAGAGATGAAAGATGCGAATCTATACACAAGGATAATCCCTAAAGTAAATAGAATTTTATCTCTAAGTTCCTTAAGACTCCAAATATTTTTGAGGGTTTGTATAAATTCTTTCATTAGTAATTATTATAAGGTAATTGCTTTTCCACCTGCTTTAGCAATAAGCTCTTCAGCAGATTTAGTGAATTTGTCAGCAGTAATTGAAACCGCAGATTTCAATTCTCCTCTCCCCATAATTTTCACTATTTCATTTTTAGTAGCTAGACCGTGCTGTACCAAAACTTCTTTTGTAATATCTCCTGTTACAGATTTATTTTCAATTAAAATTTGGATATCATCAAGATTAATAGCTCTGTATTCTTTTCTGTTTACGTTTTTGAAACCGAATTTAGGTAATCTTCTTTGCAAAGGCATCTGTCCTCCTTCAAAACCGATTTTCTGAGAATAACCAGCTCTTGCTTTCTGACCTTTGTGACCTTTTGTAGAAGTACCTCCTTTTCCACTACCTTGTCCTCTACCAATTCTTTTTGAACTAAATGTAGAACCTGCAGCAGGCTTTATGTTGTTTAAATTCATTTTAAAATTATTTTAAAAATTATTTTTGAACTTCAAGTAAGTGACTAACTGCAGCTATCATTCCTAAAATAGAAGGAGTAGCTTCGTGCTCTACAACTTGGTGAAGTTTCTTAAATCCTAATGCTTCAAGCGTTCTCTTTTGGGTTTTTGTTCTACCAATAGCGCTTCTTACTTGTTTTACTTTAATTGTTGCCATTGTTTTATTATTAACCATTAAACACTTTAGTTAGAGAAACTCCTCTCATTCTTGCAATTTCTTCTGGTCTTCTGATGTCTAACAATGCTTTGAAAGTTGCCTTTACCACATTGTGAGGGTTTGAAGATCCTTTAGATTTTGAAAGGATATCGTGAATACCAGCAGATTCTAATACCGCTCTTACCGCACCACCTGCGATAAGACCTGTACCGTGAGAAGCAGGTCTCAAGAAGATATCTGCACCACCGTATCTTGCAGTAGTCTGGTGAGGGATTGTATGGTTCATTACAGGAACTTTTACTAAGTTTTTCTTAGCGTCTTCTACTGCTTTAGCAATAGCAGAAGCAACTTCCTTAGATTTTCCTAAACCAAAACCGATAGTTCCAGCTTCGTCTCCTACAACAACAATTGCAGAAAATCCGAAAGCTCTACCTCCTTTAGTTACTTTAGTAACTCTATTTACTGAAACGAGACGATCTTTAAGTTCTAATCCTCCCGGTTTTACTCTTTCTATATTATCTAGTCCTAACATATTTCCGAAATTTAATGATTAGAATTTAAGTCCTCCTTCTCTCGCACCATCAGCTAGAGCCTTAACTCTTCCGTGATATACGAATCCGTTTCTATCAAATACAATACTTTCGATTCCTGCAGCAAGGGCTTTAGCAGCGATTGCTTTACCTACAGCAGCAGAAACTTCACTTTTTGTTCCGTTAGCGTCTACTCCTTTCTCTCTAGAAGAAGCTGAAGCTAAAGTTTTTCCGTCTTTATCGTCGATTAACTGAGCGTAAATTTCCTTATTACTCTTATATACAGATAATCTTGGCAAATCAGCAGATCCAGAGATTTTTCCTCTTACTCTTCTTTTGATTCTTATTCTTTTTTCTAATTTACTTAGTGCCATTTTCTTAAATTTTATTAAGCAGATTTACCAGCTTTACGTCTTACAATTTCTCCTACGAATTTCACACCTTTTCCTTTGTATGGCTCAGGTTTTCTGAAAGATCTGATCTTTGCAGCTACCATCCCTAGAAGTTGGTTATCGTGAGACGTTAAAGTAATAATTGGGTTTTTACCTTTTTCAGTCAATGTATCAACTTTTACTTCGCTAGGAAGTTCTAGAACGATACCGTGAGAGAATCCTAAAGCTAACTCAAGTTTTTGACCTGCGTGAGAAGCTCTGTATCCTACCCCTACTAATTCTAGTTTCTTTTCGAAACCTTTTTCAACACCTAGGATCATATTAGCGATCAACGCTCTATATAAACCGTGAAGTGCTCTGTGTTGTTTAGCATCAGATGGCCTGTTAACAGTTAACGTACCTTCGTTTTGCTCAATAGTAATTCCTTCTGTAAGCTCCTGAGAAAGTTCTCCTTTAGGACCTTTTACTGTAACTACACCTTCTTTTTCAGAAACTGTGATACCAGCTGGAATTGTTATAATTGCTTTACCAATTCTTGACATTTTCCTTTGATTAAAAATTAATAAACATAGCAGATTACTTCACCGCCTACTTTCTCTTCTCTAGCTTTCTTGTCAGTCATTACTCCTTTAGAAGTAGAGATGATAGAAATACCCAAACCGTTTAGTACTCTTGGAAGTTCACCTGAACCTTTGTACTGTCTCAAACCTGGTCTAGAAGCTCTTTGAATGCTCTTGATTGCTGGTTTGTTGGTTTGCTTGTCGTACTTCAAAGCGATTTTGATTGTCCCTTGAACAGCGCTTTCTTCAAACTTAAAGTTTAAGATATACCCTTGCTCAAATAAGATTTTCGTAATCTCCTTTTTGATTTTCGATGCAGGAATTTCCACCACTTTGTGGCCTGCGCTTTGTGCGTTCCTTACTCTAGTTAGGAAATCTGAAATTGGATCTGTTACCATTTCTTTGTTTTAAATTATTGGTTAAAGAACAATCAGTTTTGAAAAGACTTGAAGATTAAAATATCAGACTTCAGAAGATCTTAGGTCTGATATTTATTTCTTTAGTATCTCGACAACTTAATTGTCCCGATTTTTAATGTGTAGTTATTACCAACTAGCTTTTTTAACTCCCGGGATAAGACCGTTATTTGCCATTTCTCTGAAAGTTACTCTCGAAATACCAAACGTTCTCATATATCCTCTTGGTCTACCTGTTAATTTACATCTGTTGTGTAATCTTACAGGAGAAGCATTTTTAGGTAATTTCTGAAGTCCTTCATAATCACCAGCTTCTTTAAGAGCTTTTCTTTTTTCAGCGTATTTAGCTACTGTAGCTTCTCTTTTGCGCTCACGCGCTTTCATTGATTCTTTAGCCATCTCTTAGTTCTTTTTGAAAGGTAAACCGAAGTGAGTTAATAATGCTTTAGCTTCTTTATCTGTTTTCGCAGTGGTAACGAAAGTAATGTCCATCCCTTGGATTTTCTTTACTTTGTCGATCACGATCTCAGGGAAGATAATCTGCTCAGTAATACCTAAGTTATAGTTACCTCTACCATCGAAACCGTCAGCTTTGATACCAGAAAAATCTCTGATACGTGGTAAAGCAGAAGCAGTAAGTCTGTCTAAGAATTCGTACATTTTGTGAGCTCTAAGAGTTACCTTAGCCCCTACAGGCATACCTTTTCTTAATTTGAAAGCAGCTTCATCTTTCTTAGAGATAGTACCAACAGCCTTTTGACCAGTGATATTTGTAAGTTCTTCTACAGCATAATCGATGATTTTTTTGTCTGCAGTAGCATCACCTAAACCTTGAGATAAAATAATTTTCTCTAGTCTTGGTACCTGCATTACAGACTTGTATCCGAATTCTTCCATCATTGCTGGAACAATCGTTTCATTATATGCTTTTTTGGGTCTTGCTATAAATTCCATGTGTTATTTAATTATAAAGTTTCACCCGTTTTTTTGTTGATTCTTACTTTCTTATCTCCTTCGATTTTGTAACCGATTTTGATAGCTTTTCCGTCTTTACCAACTAAAGCTACGTTTGAGATATGAATAGAAGCTTCCTTCTCAGTGATTCCTCCTTGAGGGTTAGAAGCTGAAGGCTTAACGTGTTTTTTAACGATGTTAAGTCCTGCAACGATAACTCTAGGGTCTCTTCCTTCTTTTTTGATCACTTCAATAACTTCACCAGTACCACCTTTAAGACCTTTCTTTCCAGTAGTTACGATTACGTTATCTCCTCTTTTTATTTTTAACTTTGACATTTTTTTAAAATTTTAAATATTAAAGTACTTCAGGAGCTAATGAAATGATTTTCATATATTCTTTGTCTCTCAACTCACGAGCAACCGGTCCGAAAACACGTGTTCCTCTCATTTCTCCTCCAGCGTTAAGTAATACACAAGCATTGTCTTCGAATTTGATGTATGAACCATCTTTTCTTCTTACTGCTTTTTTAGTTCTTACTACTACTGCTTTAGATACTTGACCTTTTTTTGCATTTCCTGATGGTGTAGAATCTTTAATAGTAACTACAATTTTATCACCAACTGAAGCATATCTTCTTCTGGTACCTCCCAGAACTCTGATCACTAGTACTTCTTTAGCACCTGTGTTATCAGCAACTTTTAATCTTGATTCTGTTTGTAACATTATTACTTAGCTTTTTCAATGATTCTTACTAATCTCCATCTCTTACTCTTGCTCAAAGGTCTTGTTTCTGTAATTAATACAGTATCTCCTTCTGTGCATTCGTTGTTTTCGTCGTGTGCAGTATATTTTTTCGTTTTCAAAACGAATTTACCGTACATTGGGTGCTTTACTCTTGTAGTTTCACTAACAACAATAGTTTTTTCCATTTTATTGCTGGAAACCACTCCGATTCTTTCTTTTCTTAAATTTCTATCCATTGTAAAAAGGATTATTGTTTGTTAGTTAACTCAGTGTTTAGTCTTGCGATTGTCTTTCTCAAATCTCTGATTTGGATTGGATTTTCAAGAGGACTGATTTTGTGAGCTAATTTCATTTTAGAGAAAGTAGCTTTAGCTTCAGTCAATTTAGCTTGAACATCTTCAGCGCTTAGATTTTTAATTTCAGCTTGTTTCATTATATTCAGAGATTAAAGAGGTTTAACAAAATCGTTAGCAACTATAAATCTAGTCGTAACTGGTAATTTCTGTGCAGCAAGTCTTAAAGCTTCCTTAGCGATATCGTAAGATACACCTCCGATTTCGAACATAATTTTACCTGGTTTTACTACAGCTACCCAATATTCTACAGCACCTTTACCTTTACCCATCCTTACTTCGGCTGGTTTTTTAGTAATAGGCTTATCTGGGAATATTTTGATCCATAGTTGACCTTCTCTTTTCATATATCTTGTCGCAGCGATACGAGCAGCTTCGATCTGTCTAGCAGTGATCCAAGCACCTTCATTGGCTTTGATTCCGAAAGTTCCATAAGCAAGTTGATTACCTCTTTGAGCAATCCCCTTCATTTTCATCTTATGAACTCTACGGAATTTGGTTCTTTTTGGTTGTAACATAATTTCTTAAATTTTAGATTTTAGAATTTAGATTTTAAAAAAGTAACGGTCGTTTAAAAACTATCCTCTAAAATTTTATTAATTATTTTTTTTATCTCTTGAAGGTCTTCTGTTATCTCTATCTCCTCCTCTTTCTCTGTTTCCACCACCTGAAGGACCACCTTTCTTCTGTTGTCCTACTAATGGCATAAGATCTCTCTTACCGTAAACTTCTCCTTTCATGATCCAAACTTTAACTCCTAATTTACCGTATTGAGTTAATGCCTCACCGATATGATAGTCGATATCTGCTCTGAAAGTAGACAATGGGATTCTTCCGTCTTTGAAAGACTCAGATCTTGCCATTTCAGCACCGTTCAATCTACCAGAGATTTGAACTTTGATACCTTCAGCACCCATTCTCATTGTAGAAGCGATAGCCATTTTCACAGCTCTTCTATAAGAGATTCTGTTTTCGATTTGTTTAGCGATACTGTCTGCAACTAATACTGCATCAAGCTCAGGTCTTTTGATTTCGAAAATATTGATTTGAATATCCTTTTTAGTAAGTTTCTTCAATTCTTCTTTTAACTTGTCAACTTCCTGACCTCCTTTACCGATGATCAATCCCGGTCTAGCAGTAGTGATTGTTACAGTTACTAATTTAAGTGTTCTTTCAATATAAATTTTTGAAATACCACCTTTAGATAATCTTGCTTCAAGGTATCTTCTGATTTTGTAATCTTCAGCGATTCTGTCACCGTAGTTTTTACCACCAAACCAGTTTGAATCCCATCCTCTGATGATACCTAATCTGTTACCAATTGGATTTGTCTTCTGTCCCATACCTTGAATTAATTTTCTTTTGTTCCTAAGATTAGTGTAATGTGGTTTGATCTTTTTCTGATTCTGTACCCTCTACCTTGTGGAGCTGGTCTTAGTCTCTTCAATTGTCTTGCACTGTCTACAAAAATTTCTTTAACGATAAGGTTAGCTTCTTCGATATCTGCACCTTCGTTCTTAGATTGCCAGTTAGCCATCGCAGAAAGAAGTACTTTCTCTAATTTGTTTGAAGCGTCTTTTTTCGAATATTTTAGGATGCTCAAAGCTTTTTCAACTTCTACCCCTCTGATGATATCAGCTACTAATCTCATCTTTCTTGGAGATGAAGGGCAATCATTGTGTAATGCTTTTACTACATCTTGATTTGTTAATTTACGTGCTAATGCACTTTCTCTTTTTCTTGATCCCATGATTATCTGCTTCCTTTGTTTTTGTTACCACCATGACCTCTGAAAGATCTTGTTGGAGAAAATTCGCCTAGCTTATGACCAACCATGTTTTCTGTAACGTAAACCGGGATAAAAGATTTCCCGTTGTGTACAGCAATAGTTTGTCCTACAAAGTCTGGAGAGATCATTGATGCTCTAGACCAAGTTTTGATAACAGTCTTCTTACCAGACTCTACATTTGCCTGAACCTTCTTATCTAAAGTATAGTGAATGAATGGTCCTTTTTTAAGTGATCTTGCCATAATTATTTTCTTTTAGATACGATGTAACGGTTAGACACTTTGTTTTTCTTTCTAGTTTTGTAACCTTTAGCCGGCATACCGTTTCTAGATCTTGGGTGACCTCCAGAAGAACGTCCTTCACCACCTCCCATTGGGTGATCTACAGGGTTCATTACAACTGGTCTTGTTCTAGGTCTTCTACCTAACCATCTGCTTCTACCAGCCTTACCTGATACAGTTAACTGGTGGTCAGAGTTAGATACAGATCCAATCATTGCATAACACTCAGTAAGGATCATTCTAGATTCTCCTGAAGGCAATTTAATGATTGCATATTTTCCGTCTCTTGAAGTCAACTGAGCTGAAGAACCAGCACTTCTTGCTAAAATAGCACCTTGACCAGGCTTCATTTCAACACAAGAAATTACAGTACCCAATGGAATGTTTTTCAATTTCATTGCGTTACCGATGTTCGGTTCTACGCTTTCGCCAGAAATAATTTTTTGGTCAACTTTGATACCGTTTGGAGCGATGATATATCTCTTCTCTCCGTCTGCATACTCCACTAAAGCGATGAAAGCAGTTCTGTTTGGATCATATTCTACAGTTTTTACCGTTGCTTCAACATCATGCTTGTTTCTTTTGAAGTCGATAATTCTGTATTTCTTTTTGTGTCCACCTCCGGTGTAACGCATGGTCATTTTACCAGTTTGGTTACGTCCACCTGACTTACTAATACCAACAGTTAGAGATTTCTCTGGTTTGTTAGTAGTAATTTCCTCAAAATTGTTTACAATTCTGAATCTCTGTCCTGGGGTGATAGGTTTTAATTTTCTAACAGACATTACTATTATTTATAATTAATAATTAATTTACAGCAAAAATATCAATTACTTCTCCTTCAGCAAGAGTAATAACTGCTTTTTTCAATTTGTTTGTCTTTCCTACTTGAAGACCTTTTTTCGTGTATTTCGAAGAAACTTTAGGAGCATAAATCATGGTTCTAACGTCTGCTACTTTCACACCGTAAGCTTGCTCAATTGCATTTTTAATCTGGATTTTATTCGCCTTAGGTTGTACTAAGAAAGAATAAGCACCTCTTAAATCTGTAAGATAGTTTGCTTTTTCTGAAATAACTGGTTTAATAATTAGTGACATGATTTATTTCTTTAAATTTTCCTGGAATTTTTCAACTGCACCTTCTAAGAAAACGATCTCACCTGCATTGATAAGGTCATAAGAAGAAATTTCGTTGAATTTCATCACCTTAGTTTTAGGTAAGTTTCTTGAAGATAAATATACATTCTTGTTAGTATCAGCCAAAATGAATAGAGACTTCTTGTCATTCAATGCCAAAGCATTCAATACCGTGATGAAATCTTTAGTTTTAGGAGCAGCAATGCTTAAACCTTCAACAATTCTGATGCTGTTGTCTCTCATTTTCTGAGAAAGAACAGATTTTTTAGCTAATCTCTTAAGAGCTTTATTCAATTTGAATCTATAGTCTCTTGGCTTAGGACCGAATACTCTACCTCCACCTCTAAAAGTAGGAGATTTAATATCACCATATCTAGCAGAACCAGATCCTTTTTGCTTCTTAAGTTTTTTAGTAGAAGCAGTAATTTCGCTTCTCTCTTTTGATTTATGAGTACCTTGACGCTGTGCAGCAAGATATTGTTTTACTTCTAAGTAAACCGCGTGCTTGTTTGGCTCAATTCCGAAGATAGATTCGTCTAGAGTTACTTTCTTTCCGGTTTCTTTTCCTGATGTATTTAATACTACTAATTCCATTTTCTGATAATTACATAAGAATTTTTAGCTCCCGGAACAGCACCTTTTACTACTAAAAGATTTTGTTCTTGATCCACTTTTAATACTTGAAGGTTTTGTACAGTTACCTGCTTACCTCCCATTCTACCTGCCATTCTCATTCCTTTGAATACTCTTGAAGGATCTGATCCAGCACCGATAGAACCTGGAGCTCTAAGTCTGTTGTGCTGACCATGAGTAGCTTGCATTACACCTCCAAATCCGTGTCTTTTAACAACACCTTGGAAACCTTTACCTTTAGAAGTACCTGTTACGTCAACAAATTCACCTTCAGCGAATAAATCTACAGTTACATCTACACCTACAGTAACTTGGTCTACGAATTCTCTGTAGAATTCCACCAACTTAGCTTTAGGAGTTGAACCAGCCTTTTTAAAGTGACCGGCTAACGCTTTACCAACGTTCTTTTCACTCTTGTCATCGAAACCTAACTGAACAGATTTGTATCCGTCCTTTTCAATGGTTCTGACCTGTAAAACTGAGCAAGGACCTGCCTGAATAACGGTACACGGCATATTTTTGCCGTTTTCGTCAAACAGAGAAGTCATCCCAATTTTTTTTCCAATAATACCTGACATTATTTATATAATATGTTATAAAATTTTCTTGTATTCACCTTCATTTTTCGGGTTCTCAAATAATTACCAAGTTTGAATTGGGCATATTCCTCCCCTAAAATGAGTGTGCAAATGTATGAATAAAATTTAATTTGACAAAAATTTCTTGTAAATATTTTGATTTTTAATCCTTTAGAGATTTGAAAGGATTTTGAAAAGAATTTCTTCTGAATAATTTTTTAATTTTGAGAAAAAATTAATATGAAAAATATTTTCACCACATTCATTTTATTCTTCGGAATCATTTCTTTTGCCCAGACTGCTATTCCGTTTACAGGAAAAAGAAGTTTCAATATTGAAGACGGTGCAAGTGGTTCTGGAACGTCCGCCTATTATCTAGATGTAAAGAAAAACGGAAACGTTCATTTTGGCTTTCTGCAAATCAATCAGGCAGACCAAAAAGAAACCAAAGAAGAGATCATTGCCGGAAAATATAATCCTAAGGTAATGAAGGTACATTTTAAAACGTATAATGAAACATTCTATGTGAAATTTGATAAAGAAAAAATCTACCTTACCGATGAAACCGGCAACATCAAAAAATCTGATGACTGCTGTCCTGTTTCTGAAATGGCAGAACTAAACTGTAACTGCGAAAGTATTCTTTATAAATAATGAAAGTCTTATCACTTCTTTTTGCCATTATTTTGCTTACTTCTTGTAACAAAGTAAAAACTCATTCATATTCATTCTATTACTGGAAAACTCATCTGGCATTGAATGAAACTGAAAAAAAATCGTTGAATGAATCTACAGATCCGTTTTTGTATACCCGTTTTTTTGATGTAGATAAAGTCGGTGGAAAATTCCAGCCTGTTGCAGTGATTACAAAAGATAAAAGTTTTGAAACAGATAAGCAGATCGTACCGACTGTGTTTATAACAAATCAAACTTTTCTGCATATTCAAAAAGAAGAAATACATTTTCTGGCAGAAAGTATTCATCAGCTCATTCAAAAGAAAGCCAAAGATTATCAATTAAAAATCAATAACGAAATTCAAATCGATTGCGATTGGACGGCAGGAACAAAAGATGATTATTTTGAATTTTTAAAAGAATTAAAAAAGATTTCCGGAAAAGACATCACTTGTACCCTTCGACTTCATCAGGTGAAAGATAAAATTCTTACAGGAATTCCACCCGTTGAAAAAGTGTACCTGATGTGCTACTCCACTTCCTCGCCTTTGGAAAATTCAGATAAAAATTCGATTTTAGATTTGAATATTATGAAAAGTTATTTATCGAAATTGGAAGATTATCCTATAAAGAAAATTGAAGTGGCACTTCCGATATATTCCTGGGGAATTGTGACCAATCATTTAGGAAAGCACAAACTCATTAATGCACTTTCTGCAAAAGATTTAGATAATCCTAATTTCAAAAAGATTTCTGATCACGAAGTTGAAATTTTAAAAGACGGTTTTTATTTTGGAAATTTCTTAAACAAAGGCTTCAAAATAAAAGTGGAAGAGATTTCGCAAGAGCAACTTAATAGCGCAACAGAGTTTTTAGACAAAAAAATCAGCACTTACAACATCATATATTATCAATTAGATAGTAAATTTGTAGAAGGACGAAATTTTAAATAGATAGAAGCAGGAAGTTTGATGATGGAAGTTTCCAAAAACAAAAAAATAAATAAAACACTAAAAATAAATATGAAAAAGTATATTCTATCCATAGCTGTAGTATCGCTTTTCTACACGAAAACTGAAGCTTGTGCATGGTCTGATCCGGATTATGATTATTTCAATCTTTTCACACAGAGCATTATAAAAGACAAATCGTATCTGCCTTTTTTACATAACTATTCTGACCGATTTTACACCAATTACAAACCGTCTCAGATTCCTAATGAAAACATTGAGTCTTGGAAGAAATTCTTCGGCAATCAGCTTAGTTATACAGAGACCGATTATCTGGTGAATAAAATCTCAATGGCAGATTTGAATGATCTGAAAAAAGGCAATCCTAATAATCAGTTATTAAAAAAATTAGGGACAGGATTTTATGCAAAATACCGTGAAGCGATAGATTATTTAATCGAGGCAAAATATTTGGAACCCTACATGAAAATAAATTATGTAGAAAGTCCGGATTCTTTTTATTACCGAGAAAATGAAAGTGATAAAGATGCCACTCAATTAGATTACAATAAAACCATTTCGGCACTTACCTCATTATATGCTGCAGCCAAAAATCCCGAAATTAAACAGCGTTACGGTTATCAGTTGGTGAGATTTAATCATTACACGAGAAATTTTGATGCGGCTTTGGAGGCATTCAAAAAATATGTACAACCTATTTCGTTAAAAGGTGCACCTTATTATATGGCGCTCGATCAATTGGCCGGAGCGCAAAGAGGTTTGGAAATGGGAACTGAGGCCAACTGGAATTTTTTTCAGGTTTTTATGAATTCTAAAAGCCGTAAAGAATCTTCTTTTGTTTCGATGAAACTTTCAGATACTGCTTCTTTCAACAATATTATGAAAAGAGCCGGAACGAATGAGGAAAAAAACATGGCGTATTTTCTTTTAGGCTATGAAGATTTTACCAACCCCATTCCGATGATGGAAAAGATGTACGACATTGATCCTGATTCTGAAATTTTGAAAGTAATGGCAGCAAGAAGCATCAACGAGTTGGAACGAAATTATCTTCCGACGTATTATTATGCTTCAAAAGATTCCAACTCCACTTCAGCTAAAAAAGATACCACCGCAGAAAAACCGGAAGTCAAGAAAAAGGAACTGAGTTTCTGGCAGAAAATAGTTCTCTTCTTTAAAAACCTTTTTGGCGGTAAGAAATCTGATAAGACCAATGATAAATCTGAGCAAAGCAATGATGATCTATTTGCAAATCCGGACAGGATTCCAACGTATGTAAAGAACAATTCTTATTACTATTCTCAGAATGAAAATCAGAAAAATTTCTTAGACGATCTGGAAAAATTCACAGCCAAAACCAAAGAAAAATCTAAAGATGAATATTGGCAGATTGCAGATGCATATTTGAAATTCCTTAAAAAAGATTATGAACATAGCAGCGAAATTTTAGCAGATATAAAAACCAGCAACCCAGAATATCTTGAAGAAATCAAGAGAATGAAAGTGCTGAATGATATTGTTTCGCAACCTAAAATTGATGCGGATTATGAAGATCATTTAATGAAAGATTATGCTGAATATTTTGTTGAAAAACCAACGGTTAAAAAAGACAGTTCAGAAATCAATGAATACGATTATTACGGTGAAGTACCTTCCACAAAAGATTTCCTGAAAGATGTTTTAGCCAACCGTTATTTCCTTCAAGGCGAAGACGGAAAATCTTACCTGATGAATAATAAGCTTTCTGATCTTCAGTACAACCCAAATTCAAATTTAGTGAAAAGCGTTGAAGAGTTTTACAGAAAACCGAATAAGACCCAGTTTGAGCAGCAAATTATCGCCAAAAACCTTGATGCAGTAGGAAACATTGATGCTTTCTTTGCCAATATTTATGGTGACAGAGCGATGAGATCGGCAGATTTTGACAAAGCTAAATCATACTATCAGAAAGCCGTAAGCTTTGCAGGAATCCCGCGGGACAATTACGAAAAATACAATCCTGAAACCGGAAAATATGAGAAACTGGTTTACAATGGTGAAAATTATGATGGTTACAACGGGATTTCGAGTTTAGTTTTTGGTCATAATGTTTGGGAAAGCTACCAAAGTCCTGAAGCAGAAAGTATGAAGGCTGAAGATTTTACCGCGTTTCCATTTATTAAACCCAAAATGAATAAACTTGAATTGGCCGATGCATTAATTCAGCTCAAAAAAATAGGAAACGGAAGAGATGCAAAAGCAGCTCAAGCCAATCAGCTGATCGGAAATCTCTTATATAACACATCAATTCTTGGGTATTACCGAGAGCTTTTTGTGATGGATATTGACAACAGCAATGGCGGAAAATATGATTTCTGGAATACAAAAAGAGAAAACCCGTATCAGTATTATTACAAGAATTTTACGTACACTACTTTTATAGAACCTGATAATTTTGATTTAGCGATCAATTATTACAAAAAAGCATATGACCTTTCAAGTGATAGAGAACAAAAAGCAAGAGTTCTTTTCCAGATGGCAAGTGCAGAACAGGGAAAATATTATCAGTACGAAGCTAAAAACCAAGCGAACATTGATTATGCTGATCCGAAATGGTCTGAGAAAAATGATGCTCACGAAAAACAAATGGGTGATCTGAAAAACCAAAAATACAGAACCTATTTTGCTCAGCTCAAATCTCAATATTCAAATACAGAAACCGCCCGAGAACTTTTGGGAAGTTGTACCTATTTTGATTATTTTATGAAGCGATAAATTATAAAATTAAAGCCTTACAGATTTTGTAAGGCTTTAATTTTTATTCTAATTCAAAAGGGTCGTAAAGAAGAGGTTTTGATCTAACAACCATCGGTGAACCATCCTCGTTTAAAGCTTTGCCATGAAAAGCACCCGGATTATCATGATACGTTTTCTCAACCTCTCTAAACTTTGCTCTTCTTATTTTCAGGATTTCTTTATCGTTTCGTAAATAAATATCCATTGGCTTTTTATCAATTCCAACTGCTGTAAAATGATACTTATCTTCTGAATCTTCAAGTTCTAAAATTAAACCTGGCAATCCTTCAAAAACATACGGACCGTTGTTTATGGGAACTTCCGTTGTGTACCAAGCGACAAATTCTCTTCCCCGATATTTTACGGTTGCTTTTTTACAGCTATAATCAAGAATTTTTTTTGATTCGTTATGAAGTTGCCACTTTAGTTCCGGCTGAAGTTCTTCGTACTCGTATTTTGTTTTGTATCGTTTTTGATAAGTAACTTTTTTATCGGCTACCGATTTTAAACTTTCCATATTCCATAAAGGATTGTACATGAAAAGTTGATTCATTTCTTTTGCTCCGACACTTTCGAGATGAGAAAATTTTTCGAATATAGAATCTCTCTGCAATGTTTTTGTATCGCTGAACTTAGAATAGTTTTCGCCAATTTGTAAAACACACAACCCTTCTCTCGGATTTTGAGAAACCTTTGCGTCCTTTAAAAATTTAAACTGATAATAAATATTAAGATTGCTCTTCTCAAAAACCTTTGCACTGTAAGATGATGCTTTCATCGAAAAATCACCGAGAATTTTAGTTTGCTGAGCAGAAATTAAAGCTGAACAAAAAATCAAAATTGAAATAAAAACCTTCAACATATAAGATAACTTTAGACACAAAAGTAAGATGAAAAATTAATTTGCTCTAATTTATTGTTTTAAAAAAACACTTCGGTGTGATAAATTAAAAATTACTTCTTTTGTTTCGATAGCCATTCTTCATGCTTTCTTTTAAAAAACTCATGCTTATAATCCTGATTTCTTTTCGCGGCATCTATAGAATGTGAAGCATGAATGTCTTCATCTTCTTCAGCGAAATCAGCGAGTTTTTCATAATAACAATGTAGCTGGTCGAGTTCTTTCTCGGTAAGATCTTCGATATCAACAATCCGGTTACTTGCTTTTTCGTTGGCAGCAATCAGTTCATTTAATTTAATTTGAATAGCCTTAGAATCTTTATTTTGAGATTTCTGAATCAGGAAAACCATCAGAAAAGTAATAATTGTTGTTCCGGTATTGATGACTAACTGCCAAGTTTCGGAATAATTAAAAACCGGTCCGGAAACTGCCCAAATGACCACGATGGCAACCGCTCCCAAAAACGCATACGAACTGCCCGTAAATTTGGTTGCCCAATTTGAAAATCTCTCGAAAACACTGCTATCTGATGTTGCCATTATTTTTTTATTAAAAGTAACAAAAAAACACGCATCTGTAAAGACAAGAGCTCAATAACTTTTTATCATTCCTTAGAAAAAGGAAAGCCTCTGAAAAACTTCAGAGACTCTCCCGATATAGATAAAACTATTACTTGAAAATTATCTATTAAAACTTATAATTGATCTGTGCTGAGAAATTTCTCGGCTGAATCTGGTCGATATAACCACCTCTGAAATATGAGTTGTATCCTACAGAATCAAAGATATTATTTAAGAAAACTCTTAAGCCTAAACCATTTTTAAATTTATATCCAACCTGTGCATCTACTGTTGTGTAATCTGGCATATTGAATGGTTTTTCTTCAGGCTGTGTACCATTCACATGTCCTTCTGCAATAGTAAATTTTTGCTTGTAATCATCAACTGGTCTTGTACCTACATAATAAATACCTGCTCCAATATCAAGACCATCTAAAATTCCTTGATTGAATTTATAGTTTAACCATCCATTAGCCGAATGTTTCGGGGTATTAATCGGGGCAGAGCCATTAACGAATGAAGGACTATCCTGATATTGAGCATCTACATACGCCCAACCTGTCATAATCTGTAAGTTAGGAAGAATCTTTCCAATCAATTCTACTTCCATCCCTCTTCTTTTCAGTTCTCCTGCTAAAGCATATTTTCCAGTCCTGTTGTTTCCATTCAAAATTTCATAAGATAAATTATCTGTTTTTATATCAAAGAAAGTAAGGTTGAAACGTAATTTTTCATTTAACCAATCAGATTTAATTCCGGCTTCCCATTGTTTTGTTGTTGAAGCACCGACAGTTCCTCCAGTTGCCAAAACATTATTTGCACTTCGCAAACCTGTAGTCGTAGTATATGAACCAAAGACATTCATATTTTCAATTGGCGATATCATCAATCCGAAAGATGGATTCCAAGCGTAGTTTTTGTCTTTATCTGAACCATTCAATCTGCTGTAACGTAATCCTAAATGCGCCTTTAAGTATTTATTAAAAGTAATTACATCCTGAGCCATTAAACCTAAGGTTGGAGCTAATGTGTTTACGATAGGGTCTTTTTTAACCAAAGTAAAGTTTATAGCATCAATATTTGAAGGAAGAATATTATTAATATCATTCAAAACGTTGATCTCGTCAATGTCTTTTGAATCATAAGAAGTTGTAGTTACATCAGATTCTTTCCAATCAAAACCAACCTGAAAAGTGTGCTTCATAAAACCTGTCATTACATCTGCACCAATGAAATCAAATTGAAAAACTTTATTTAAATCTTCACGTTCAGATTTTGCCAAAGTTCTATTTCTAATTTCATTTGGATTATTTCGATCGATTGGAGCCAAAGCTGCCCCTACGATATTGGTATTATAAGAAGAACTCATAAACGCAGCTCTTACTTTCAATTTATCGGTAAGTTTTCTTGTTGCTGTTGTAGAGAAATTAAAGGTCTCAGTAGCTGCATTGTCAGTTGAAAAACCTAAAAATTTTCTTCCCGGCATTTGATAAATAGCTTCAGTATCTCCTTTTGCTAAATTTACCGTTCCTCTATCGGGAGTTGTATTGTTTTTCATGTAATCCATTTCGGCAACAATCTCCGTCTTGTCGTCCGGACGGAAAGCTACTGATGGATTTACATAAATACGATCTGTATTTACAAATCTTCTGAAACTATTGTTGTCTTGATAAGCTGCATTCAAACGAACCGCAATTTTACCTTTATTGTCTAAAACTCTTTGAAAATCTACTGTCGGTCTGTAAAAGTCCCAACCTCCGTATCTGAAACCAACATTAGTTTCATTAATAAATTTTGGAATTTTAGTCACCACATTAATCACTCCTCCAGCAGAACCAAGACCATCACCAATTCCTTGAGTTACCGCTGCAGATCCTTTAATCACCTGAATACTTTCTACGCCCTGCATATCGGTAAGCATTCCTCCGGTACGGAAATCAGAATCCATCATGACTCCGTTTTTCAAAACAGGAACTCCACGATATCCTCTTATCGACATACTTTCTCTAGTTCCGCCATAGCTTCCAAACTGAGTAACACCAGGAATATTTTTTGCAACATCGGTTACGGTAAGACCACCCAAATCTTCAATTACTTTGTGAGAAACTACAGAGATGCTTTGAATTTGGTCTCTCGGTTTAAGAGGCAATCTTGTAATTACTTCCAAACCTTCCGGTTGTTTGTTTCTCTCTCCAAAAAGTTCTACTTCTTCAATCGTGGTTTCTTTTCTGATTGTATCATTTGCTTTTTGTTGTGCTTTAGAAAAAGCTACTCCCAAAATTAGCAATGAAACAGATACCGTTTTTTTCATTTCATAAATTTGAAACAAAAATATTATTTTTATTAATTCTAAATAAATTATATCGAGTGACAATTATCACTTATGTTAAATTTATGCCAAAAAACACTTCGTTTTTAATGAATTTCCAAAAATACAGGATTGTCTTTTAATATACAGGGTATTTTATCGCTTTATCAATTTCGATTGGATTGTTTTCTCTAAGCATTGCTTTTCTTCTTTCATCAGACATTCCCTTTAGCTGGTCTAAACTTTTTATCTGAACACTCGAAACATAAAAGGTATTTTCAGGATTTGTATTAGATTTAAAGGCTTCCGCAATATCCTGTAGCGGATTATTGTAAAGTTCTAACTGTTTTTTTGCAATGACTTTCTCAGTCACGGAAAGTGGTTTTTTCCCAGCAAAACTTTCAAGGAATTTGGCTTCATACGTTGTAGGAAACTTCATACTTTTTGAAAGTTTAAACATAAAGTTATTTTTGTCGTCTTCAATCTCGAAAATCAATCCCGGAAGTCCACGGAATTTGTATGGGCCTTCACTGAGATTAATATCTTTAGAGAACCAGGCAATCCAGTTTCTTCCACCAAAAGTTGTCGTTGCTTTCTGTAAAGTATATTGCCCTTCAATTTTTGTATCATTCAGAAGTTTCCAATTCATTTTGTCTGTTGATTTTAAAGAGAATAAATCATTCAATAAAACCAATGAAGTATTTTCAAAAGAATCTTTTTTTCTAATAATAGCAGGAAGATGATCGTCCCATCTCGATACATTCTGATCCCTAATAATATTTAAAGAATCTGTTTCGGCATAAGAATAAGGATAAAATTTAATATTATCAGGATTGACATCCAAAATCATATTTTCTGCAGCCAATTCTGTTGCTGTTGAATCTAATTTATAGTGAAACTGATAAACGAATCGATGTGTTTGCGCTGAAATGATTAAAGGAAACAATAATAAAATCAGGTTTTTCATATTTTAATTTTAATCAAAAATATCAATACTTTTTGAATTAATTTAAATTTCTCCCTAAATATTTAGTTAAGATATTTTCAAAATTTAAAACAAAAAAATCCCTCTTCTTTCGAAAAGGGATTTAATATTTAAGGTGTTGCTTTCAAACTTCCGTCATCAGACTTCCATCTTCCAGCAAATTTATCACACTTTAATTTCAACGTCTACACCTGAAGGAAGTTCTAATTTCATTAGAGCATCAACAGTTTTAGAAGAAGAAGAGTAGATATCCATCAATCTCTTGTGAGCTGATAATTGGAACTGCTCTCTTGCTTTTTTGTTTACGTGAGGAGATCTCAATACTGTGAAGATTCTCTTATTCGTTGGCAATGGAATTGGTCCGTTTACAACAGCACCAGTAGCCTTTACCGTTTTTACGATTTTCTCAGCAGACTTGTCTACCAAGTTGTAATCGTAAGATTTTAGTTTTATTCTGATTCTTTGTGACATTTCTTGTACTTTAAAAAATTAACCTTTTGCTTTAGCAATGATATCTTCAGCAACGTTTTGAGGAGTAGCTTGGTATTTCTCTAATTCCATAGAAGAAGTAGCTCTTCCTGATGAAAGTGTTCTTAGAGTAGTTACATAACCAAACATTTCAGACAATGGAACTGAACCTTTGATAACAACGGCACCGTTCTTTTCTTCTTGTCCACTGATCGTACCTCTTCTCTTGTTAAGGTCACCAATGATGTTACCCATATATTCTTCCGGAGTTACAACCTCCAATTTCATAATAGGCTCCATAATTACTGGCTTAGCAGCACGTCCCGCTTCTTTAAATCCTAATTTAGCAGCTAATTCAAAAGAAAGAGCATCAGAATCCACCGCGTGGAAAGATCCGTCTTTAAGAGTAACTTTAATACCTTCAACTTCGAAACCAGCCAAAGGACCGTTTTTCATTGCAGCTTTAAAGCCTTTTTCAATTGCAGGAACAAATTCTCTAGGAACGTTACCACCTTTGATCTCATTAATAAACTCAAGACCTACTTTACCTTCGTCAGCTGGACCTAGTTCGAATACGATATCAGCAAATTTACCTTTACCTCCAGATTGTTTTTTGTAAACTTCTCTGTGCTGAGCAACTTTTGTAAGATTTTCTTTGTATTCTACCTGAGGCTGTCCTTGGTTAACTTCAACTTTGAATTCTCTTCTCATACGATCTACAAGAATGTCAAGGTGAAGTTCACCCATTCCTGAGATAATCGTTTGACCAGAAGCTTCGTCAGTTTTAACCTGGAAAGTAGGATCTTCTTCAGCTAATTTAGCTAAAGCATTACCCATTTTATCCTGGTCAGCCTTAGTTTTAGGTTCAACAGCAATACCAATTACCGGATCAGGGAAAACCATCGATTCTAGAACGATTGGGTGTTTCTCATCACACATTGTATCACCAGTTTTGATAGATTTGAAACCTACCGCTGCACCAATATCTCCTGCTTCAATATATTCTACAGGATTTTGCTTGTTAGCGTGCATCTGATAGATTCTAGAGATTCTTTCTTTATCTCCTGAACGAGTGTTCAAGATATAAGAACCTGCATCTAGTCTTCCAGAGTATGCTCTGAAGAATGCTAATCTTCCTACGAAAGGATCGGTAGCAATCTTAAATGCTAAAGCTGCGAAAGGCTCATCTACAGATGGTTTTCTTGTAATATCAAGATCTGTTCTTGGATCTGTACCTTTGATATCATCTTTATCCAATGGAGAAGGCAAGTATTTACATACTGCATCCAACATAAACTGTACTCCTTTATTCTTGAATGAAGAACCACAAGTCATTGGGATAATAGATAAATCGATAGTAGCTTTTCTAAGAGCTTCGTTGATTTCGTCTTCTGAAATTGAATCTGGATCTTCGAAGAATTTCTCCATCAAAGTATCATCATAATCAGCAACAGCTTCAACTAATTTCTCTCTGTATTCCAGAACTTCAGCCTTCATATCTTCAGGAATTGGCACTACTTCGAAAGTAGCTCCTTGTCCTGCTTCATCCCAGATGATCGCTCTGTTTTTAATTAAGTCTACAACACCTTTGAAATCTTCTTCAGCACCGATTGGTAAAACGATTGGAACTGCGTTTGATCCTAACATTGTCTTAACTTGGTTTACCACATTAAGGAAGTCAGCACCTTGTCTGTCCATTTTGTTTACGAATCCCATTCTTGCAACTTTGTAGTTGTCAGCAAGTCTCCAGTTTGTTTCAGACTGAGGCTCTACTCCATCTACTGCAGAGAATAAGAATACCAAACCATCCAATACTCTCAAAGATCTGTTTACTTCTACTGTGAAGTCAACGTGTCCTGGTGTATCGATGATGTTGAAGTGATAAGGTTTAGTTTCAGGTAATTTCTTACCTTGGTCTGTAGGGAAATTCCAAGAACAAGTAGTTGCAGCAGAAGTAATTGTAATACCTCTTTCAGCTTCCTGCTCCATCCAGTCCATTGTAGAAGCACCATCATGTACTTCACCAATTTTATGGTTTACTCCCGTATAGAATAAAATCCTTTCTGTAGTGGTAGTTTTACCAGCATCAATGTGCGCAGCAATACCAATATTTCTTGTAAATTTAAGATCTCTACTCATTTCTAATTAGAATTTAAAGTGAGAGAAAGCTTTGTTAGCTTCCGCCATTTTGTGAGTATCAGATTTCTTCTTGTAAGCAGCACCTTCTTCTCTTGAAGCGGCAACTACTTCATTAGCTAATTTCAAAGCCATAGACTTATCATTTCTCTTTTTAGAGTAGCTAATTAACCATTTCATTGCCATAGAAATTTTTCTATCAGCTCTGATTGGCATAGGAATCTGGAAGTTTGCTCCACCTACTCTTCTAGAACGTACTTCTACGTGAGGCATAACGTTAGTTAATGCATCTTTCCAGATTTCAAGGGCAGTCTTTTCAGTTTCTCCTTTTTTAGTTTCTACGATATCTAATGCATCATAGAATATTTTGAATGCGATTGACTTCTTACCGTCAAGCATCAAGTTGTTTACGAATCTAGTTACCAATTGATCATTAAATTTTGGATCTGGTAACAACGGTCTTTTTTTCGCTTTTGTCTTTCTCATTGTTTCTGTACCTTATTTAATGATTATTTTTTCTTTCCTTTAGCCGGTGCAGCTGCAGCTTGACCTGGCTTAGGTCTCTTAGCTCCGTACTTAGATCTTCTTTGAGTTCTTCCGCTTACTCCAGCAGTATCTAACGCACCTCTTACGATGTGGTATCTAACTCCTGGTAAATCTTTTACTCTCCCCCCGCGTACCAATACTATCGAGTGCTCTTGAAGATTATGTCCTTCACCTGGGATATAGGCGTTAACTTCTTTACCGTTTGAAAGTCTTACCCTTGCAACTTTTCTAAGTGCAGAGTTAGGTTTCTTAGGTGTGGTAGTATATACTCTCGTACATACACCTCGTCTTTGTGGACAAGAATCAAGTGCAGCCGATTTACTCTTCTTGGTAAGTGCGACTCTTCCTTTTCTAACTAATTGTTGAATAGTAGGCATTTAATTGCTTTTATTTTAGGGTGCAAAATTAATAATAATTTTTTAATTGACAAGTAGTTATGTAGAAATAATAATCTTTATTTATTTTAAACTAACCTTATGATTACATACAATTTACAGTAAACAGAGACGTACAGGAAATTATAAAAAATTTCACAGCTTCAAAATTCAACCCCAATTTTAACTTTGAAAACATCTATTTCTTGATTTATTTTACTTAATTCAATATTTAACTGCTTAATCTTCATTGAAATTATTTTAGAATCAAACAAGTCAATCCAAACTATATTGAAAAAATCTCCCATAGTTATCTTCTATGAAATCCTTCTAATTTCGGCACAATATTTCCTTAACTTAGAGATATCAAAAAATAAACTTATGAAATCGCCATCATTTGCTATTATAAACGATACTGGAGATATGAGCGATTCCATATGACCTTAAAAAATAAATTATATACATATGAAAAACGCTAACATTATTGGTTTAAAAGAAACCGACTGCCAAAACATTTCAGAAAAACTTAATGTATTACTTGCCAACTATTCTGTATTTTATCAGAATACAAGAGGTTCTCATTGGAATATTAAAGGAGAACAATTTTTCACACTGCATCCTAAGTTTGAAGAGCTATATAATAGTTTAGTATTAAAAATAGATGAAATCGCAGAACGCATATTAACTTTAGGAGCAACTCCGACCCATAATTATTCAGATTATCTTCAGGTTTCTACCATTAAGGAAAGTAAAGAAGTTACCGATGGTAATAAAAGTGTAGAAATTATCCTAAATTCTTTTAAAGTGGTTATCGATCTACAAAGAGAGCTTTTAGACATTACAGACAAAGCCGGTGACGAAGGTACCAACTCACAAATGAGCGACTACATTACCGAGCAGGAAAAAGAAGTCTGGATGTACAATTCTTATTTAGGGAAGTAAAAACCAGACAAAAAACATTACAATATTTAAAAAATCGTCTTACATTTAGACGATTTTTATTTTAAATAAACTAAATTTGTGTTAAAATTACACAATATGCAAAATATGACGTTTAACTCCATTCTCGACAACGATTTCTATAAAATTACCATGCAAAATGCCGTGGTAAAACTTTTTCCAAGTCAAATTGTAAAATACGAATTTATCAATCGTGGAAAACACCATTTCCCTGAGGGTTTTGATCATGCTTTAAGAGAAACTGTAAATAAAATGGCAGAACTCAAACTGACTAAAGATGAAAAAAAGTTTTTAGCTAAAACTTGCCCTTATTTAAACCTACCCTATCTAGATTTTCTCGAAGGCTATCATTACGATCCATCTGAAGTAAAAATTGTACAAACTGGAAATGACTTATCAGTTACTGTTGAAGGACTTTGGTACCGAACGATCCTTTGGGAAGTTCCATTATTGGCTTTGATTAGCGAATTGCATTACGAAATGAACCACATGGAAAGAGATTCTAACGAAGTCGTAATGGCCAAAACCTTGGAAAAAGCAGATTCATTAAATAAATTAGGTGTAACGTTTGCCGAATTTGGGACAAGAAGAAGACACTCTTATAAAGTACAAAATCTGGTAATGGAAGCTTTAACCCAGAAAAAAAATTCTACCTTTATAGGAAGTTCCAACGTACATTTCGCCATGAAATATGGTGTAAAACCAATTGGAACGCACGCTCACGAATGGTTTATGTTTCACGGAGCTGAGTTTGGATTTAAAATGGCTAACGAATTAGCGCTTGAACATTGGGTTGATGTTTATCGTGGGGATTTGGGAGTTGCTCTTTCAGATACTTATACGACAGACGTTTTCTTCCAGCAGTTCGATAAAAAATTTGCAAAACTTTTCGACGGTGTTCGTCACGACAGTGGTGATGCATTAGAATTTGCCGATAAAACGATTGCTCACTACAAACGACACGGAATCAATCCTTTATTTAAATATATTATTTTTTCTGATGCTTTAAATCTCGAAAAAGTAGAAGAAATAACCAATTACTGTAAAGCTAAAATCGGAGTTTCTTTTGGGATAGGAACCAATCTCACCAATGATGTAGGTTTAAAACCAATGAATATCGTCATGAAACTTATAGGTGTACAATCTCTCAACAACGAATGGATTCCTACCGTAAAGCTATCTGATGAACATGGAAAATACACTGGTGACCCTAAAATGATTGAACTTGCAAAAGAGTTTTTGAGAATTAAAGATTAAAAATATTTAAGATAATGAAAAATTTATTTCTACTTATCGTAATTACATTCACTTTAATCTCCTGCTCCATTCAAACCAAAGCTCAAAACGGAAAACCCGGAAAAGATGGAACTTCTGGGGATTCCAAAATAGGTTTCAATCAAAAACTGGCAGATTCTTTGGGAGCAGATAAATACGGAATGAAAGCTTACACCATCGTTATACTCACAACTGGCACTGCAAAAATAGATGACAAAGAGAAAAAAGCAGAGCTAATGAAAGGTCATATGGAAAACATCGGCAAACTAGCTAAAGAAGGAAAAATCATTATTGCCGGACCGTTCTTAGAAAAGAATAAAGAAAATTACCGCGGAATATTCATCTTCAACACCAAATCAAAAGAAGAGGCTGAATCTTGGGTAAAAACCGATTCCGCCGTTGCTTCCGGAATTTTTAATTACGAAATATTTCCTTGGTATGGTTCAGCAGCGTTGCCTTTGTATTTGAAACATCATGATGAAATTTCTAAAGAAAATCCTTAAATCTTTTTTCAATGAAATATTATTGCATCCTATTATTTCTGTTGGTTTTAATTAATTGCAATAAAGAACCCAAAGTTTTTGAATTTACCACAGAAACTGTTGATAGAAATATTGTACAAGAACTAAAACAAATAAAAAACCAAAAACCTTACGGATTAGTTTTTCAAGATGAAAAATATGAAGTATGGAATAGCTGTTCCGGAGAATGGGGTGGAACAATTTATTTTAAAAATAAACACAATGGAGAAATTCGTTATGCACAATCTACTTGTACAGTTTCAGTAAATAAAATTGGTGATAAATATTATATTTCAAACGTATCTACTCACTTGTATGCAAGATCCTCTATCTTGGAAATCATAAATCCTGAGAAAATGGAATTGACTTTAAAATTACCTCTTTTTCATCCGGAAATTGAAACAAGAGAATATGAAACTAAAAGCAATTTAGAAACAAAGACAATTGTAGATTCTGTAGGTGTATCTATTTTGACAAGTTTTGTTTATAAGAATAATTTATATTCAGTACTAAAAAACTACAAAAACGACATAATAACTATTTCAAAAGTTGAGAACAATAAATTCAAAACAGTACAAACATTAGACGGATTAATTTTAAATGATTCTCCACAGATTTTAAAAGAATCAGAAACTCATCAAAAACTTTATTTCCAAAATTCTACACCAGGAATTTTATATATAAAAAACAACAAAATAAAATTCACATTTTACAAGAATAACTAAAAGCTTAACCTCGCAAATCTGCGAGGTTTTTTCTTATCTTTAATTAAAACTAATCCAATATGAAAACCATCGAAGAAGTCTTAAAAAAATTAGACGAAATTATTCTCTGGAGCAAAGCAGACCAAAGTCCGATAGGATATTTTGCTTGTACTTACAGAATGATGACTGCTCAGGTTTTAAAAGGAATTCAGCAGAAAAAATTTGAAGACAATTCGAGAATGACTCTGCTCGACATCGATTTTGCGACAAGATATTTAGATGCATGGGAAAACTATAGCAAAGGAAAGAAATGTACAAATTCTTGGTATTTAGCTTTTGAAGCCGCGAAAAATAAAGACCTTCTGATCCTTCAGCATATATTTCTCGGTATGAATGCGCACATCAATTTAGATCTGGGAATTTCCGCAGCATCAATTATGCCGTACCGAAAAATTAATCCATTGAAAAAAGATTTTGAAAACATCAATTCGGTTATTGCATCGATTAATCAGAATGTTCAGGATTCTTTAAATAAAATCTGTTATCCAATTAATCTCATCGACAAACTTTCTAATGGAAAAGACAATGCAGTTTTAGATTTTGCAATTTCAAAAGCGAGAGACACTTCTTGGGCAACGGCGGTAATTTCATCAAATACTCCGAATTTTTTAAAAGAATCGGTTATTAATATTGTAGACTATGCTGCTGCCAAAGTTGCTTCACAGATTTTAAACCCCAAATTACTCTCTTCAACACTCGCTAAAGAATTGAAAAAATGTGAAAGTAGTGATGTCGTGAAAAATATTGAAATTTTAGAAAAAACAAAAATAAACTAACGCTTTCTCTATATTTTTTGATCTGTCATAGACTTCTCATTCAATGAGTAAAAAATAATTCCTAAAGAACCAATTAAAGGAAAGAACAAAATTGTAAGAAAACCTAGAATTCCTAATTTATTTTTAAAGGCAAAATAAAATCCTGCCATATAAATAATTAAACTTGCGATTGCAAAAAAACAAAAGACTAAAAGGATCAATTAACATTATCATCACAGTAATTATTGAGTATTTGAAAGTAAAATCAAATATAATTTAAATAACGTCCCGATTGGGAAAATTTACAAAAAATTGTAATTTTGAACTATGGAAATCACTTATCTAATCATTGGATGTTTTGCAGGAGGAATTATCGGTGCTGTCATTATTTATTTTATTTTGAAATCTACAATGGTTTCGAGAAATTCTTATGATGAAATGAATCACTTATACATCAAAGGGAAAGCTGATTTAGAAAATTCTAGCGCTAAAATTGAGGATTTAAATCAACAGATTAAAATCCAGAAAGAAATAAATCTTGAACAATCTGATTTATCGAACGACCTTAAAAACGAATTCTCAAAAATCTCAGCAGAAAACACTTTTCTTCAAACACAATTTGACGACCAAAAGCTTTTAAATCAAAAGCAAAACACTCAAATTGAATTGATTTTAAACGAAAAACAGCACTTATATGCTAAAAACTCAGAATTAACGGCTCAAAATAAAGGTTTGTATGAATCTTTAGAAACTCAAAAAGATGAAGTTAAAAAAATTCAGGAAGAAGGGAAACTGCAGTTTGAAAATTTGGCCAACAAAATTTTAGAAGAAAAAACAGAAAAATTCACAACCCTTAATCAAAATAATCTTAAAAATATTCTTGAACCTTTTCAGGAGAAAATCAATGATCTAAAAAACAAAGTCAACGAAGCTTATGAAAAGGAAAATAAAGAACGTTTTTCTCTCGCTGAAAAAGTGAAAGAATTGGCTTTGCTCAACCAACAAATTTCGGAAGATGCTAAAAAACTAACCAAAGCCCTGAAAGGCGAAAGCAAAACTCAGGGAAATTGGGGCGAAATGATTCTGGAAAGTATTTTAGAGAAATCAGGATTGGTAAAAGGTAGAGAATATTTTCTGGAGCATGAACTTCGTGACGAAGACAACAAAGCCTTATTTTCAGAATTTTCAGGTAAAAAAATGCGTCCTGATGCAGTTGTAAAATATCCCGATGAAAGAAATGTGATTATCGATTCTAAAGTTTCTTTGACCGCTTTTACAGAATTGGTTGATGAAACAGATTCAGACATCTATCAAATTAAAGTCAACCAACATTTATCTTCCATCAAAACTCACATCAGTCAATTGAGTCAAAAAGCGTATGACGATTACGGAAAATCATTAGACTTTGTCATGATGTTTATTCCGAGCGAACCCGCTTATATCGCTGCAATGCAAGCTGACCAAAACCTTTGGAATTTTGCGTATGAAAAACGAATTTTACTTTTAAATCCTAGCAATCTGATTACATCCTTAAAGCTGATTGCGGATCTTTGGAAAAGAGAATATCAAAACAGAAATTCTATGGAAATTGCCGATCGTGGAGCTAAACTATATGATAAGTTCGCAGGTTTTGTAGAAAATCTTGAAAAGGTGGGGAAAAATTTAGACCTCGCAAAAAATGTTTACAATGATGCTTTCAAACAATTATCCACAGGAAACGACAACCTGATTATCCAGACGCAAAAATTGAAATCTTTAGGAATTAAAAATAAAAAAGAGCTTCCCCAAAGTCTGATAAGCAGTATAAATGATGATTTATAATTAATAAATGGTTTTTTAAAATTATTTTTGCAATAATTATCAATCATTTATCAACTATGATCATCGAAAGTTTTCAGAACGAAAAGATAAAACACATCACAAAACTTCTTACAGACAACCGTTTTCGTAAAAAATCGGAGGTATTTGTCGTTGAAGGGCAACAGGAAAATGAAAGAGCTCAGAAGTATGATTTTGAAGCTGTAGAATTTTATATTTGTGAAAACATTTTCAAAGGAAATATTCCTAAAGAAAAAACTCATTTGGTAAGTGATAAAGTTTACGAAAAAATTGCTTATCGCGGAAGTTCAGAAGGGATTATTGGAATTTATAAAACGAAAGAGTCTGATCTGAATGACTTTAAATTAAAAGTAAATTCAACCGTAATTATTGTTGAAGGTGTTGAAAAACCAGGAAACCTAGGTGCAATTTTAAGAAGTTGCGAAGCTTTCGGAATTGACGCTTTGATTGTTGCTGACGGAAAAACAGATTTTTATAATCCCAATGTAATCCGATCAAGTGTAGGATGTCTTTTTGGAATGGAAGTTTTTCAGGCTGACAATAACGAAGTCTATGAATTTTTACAGACAAACAACTTCAGTATCTACACAACCATTATGGATGAAACTTCCAAAGACATGTTTGAAAGAGATTTCACAAAACGTTCTGCGGTTTTATTTGGTACAGAGCATTCAGGATTGAGTGATTTCTGGTATGGTAAAGGTCAGAATACATTAATACCGATGACCGGAAGTATTGACTCATTAAATTTGAGTAATGCTGTAGCCATTACATGTTATGAAGCTTTAAGACAGAAAAAGTCTTAATTGTTTTTTTAATAATAAGACATAAAAAAAACCGTTTCACTAAGCGAAACGGTTCTTTATTCTTCAATCGTAACTGATTAGTGAGCAGCTGGAGCAGCAACTTTAGCAGTAGAATCGATAGCTTTAGTAGCAGAATCAGCAACTTTAGTAATTGAATCTTTAGCAGCACCTGCAGTAGAATCGATTTGCTCAGTAGCTGAATCAGCTTTAGCGTTTAAAGAATCAGCTCCAGTTGTAGGTTCTCCTTTTTTACATGCAACTAAAGAGATAACAGCGATAGCAGCTACGAATAATGACTTTTTCATAATAAATTAAATTTAATTTTGTTAATATTGTTTTTTAAATCTTTTCCTCTGTTCGGTTATTTGAACAAGACAAAGGTATAGCAGATATAAAATTTGTTTATGAAAAATAATTGTAATAACTTTGTAAAACAGTTTTACAAATAACAAATACTGATAATCAACAATTTAACTACTTTTTTATAAAGTGACAGATTTAGACCTCTTACATTTTGAGCAGCTCAAAAAGGACGTTCAAGCTCAATATTTGAAAGAATATACCCCTTCTTATGATGAAATATCTAAGTGGAAGGGTATTGATATTATATATTTTCAGGAAGACCTTAGGAAAAAGGCTAAAGGTAACATCAGTGAAAAATCTTTTTACACTTATTTTAAATCTTCTCCGGTTTCAAAATTACCTCGTATTGATATGCTTAATTTATTGAGTATTTATGCGGGTTACGACTCTTGGTATGATTTTAAAAAAAACCATCTTTTCGCAGGAGAGTTATTAAGTGATGAGAAAGATTTGAGCGACGATGAACTGAAAGAATTAGAAAAAACTATTTCAAGTGCATTAAACTTACCTAAAACTGAAGCAGAACCTAAAAAACCAGTATCTAACAACGAAGAAAACATAGTTTTACAAAAAAACAACACTGAAAATCAAACGATTGAAAAAAAACAACCTATTTTAGAATCTTCGCAAATACCAGAAGCAAAGCCATTAAAAAAGAACTATCAAAGAGCAGCTTGGATTGGTGCAGCATCAGTTTTTGTTATTTTATTGGGACTTTTAGGTTTTAAGGATGAAATTTTTCAAAAAACTTATGTGTATTGTTTTACGGATGCCGATAGAAATCTAAATGTTCAGCGTGATATTGAAATTAAAGTCATTAAAGAAAATGAATCTCCAATTTTATATAGAATTAAACCTGGAGAATGTTTTAGATATCCAACAAAGGATAAAACCCTGAAAATGCAGATTAGCTCTACAGTTTATGAAGATCTTGAAGTCAATAGAAATCTTGAAAATGCTCCAGAAGAAGAAACAATAGAGTTGAAACCGGATGACTATAAAATGGCCCTCTATTATTTTTCTATAAAAGATATTAACGGAGACAACTCTGAACAACTCATCAAACAGAAAAGAAAACAGCTGGAAAACCTCATCAGCAACACAGCTACGATAACACAGGTTTACGACAGTGATATTTACGGTCTTGAAACGTTAGACAAGCAGGATTATATTACTTTAGTAACGACACCCACGACTTCTCTAAAAAACCTGAACGTTATTGAAATGAAAAAAGATAAAGGAAAAATAGTATCTATCAAATTTAAAATCTCAAACCATGAAAACAATAAATAACTTTTTGTTTTTAACGATACTTCTTGGTGTCATCATGATTGCCTGCACAAAAAAAGAAGAGAACAACAACGTAAGCGATCTTGAAAAACTAAGAAACACAAACAATATCAATGTTTTAATGGACAGTACACAGGCAATTAATTCTATTACGTTGCAAAAAGTACAGGATGTACTTGATTTATCAACTCTTTATCTTTCCGGAAATAAAAAGACAGAAATAGATACTGCTATTTACTCGAAAATTGAGAAGTATTTTCAAAAATCTGATTCTACAACCTTTCAGGGATTGTTTAAAGAACTTGAAAGCTTAAAAGTAAAGAAGGTGAAAGTAAGCAACATTAATGTTTTTAAGAAAATTACTGATAAAGACACTTTAGATTTTGCAAAATTTAATGTAGAATATATTGGCGATAAAAATAAATCGATTGGAAATTTTGAGAGAAGCGCACAATATACATTGGTCTCTAAAGCGACAGAAAAAAATAAAGAATTTAAATTTTATTTTATTAAATTCTATTCAGACTTGCTGGAAAAAGACAGCACTTCTGTAGGCGTAACCAGATAATCTAAGGGAATATCATTTTCCCAGACATCATCAATCATATCATCGGGGTTAAAATAATTAACTCCGATTTTTTTTGTGCTTTTTGAAATATTTTCAAAGAATTGATCATAAAAACCCTTTCCATAGCCTACTCTATTTCCTTTAAAATCACAATAAAGTAAAGGTGTAATCACAAAATCGAAATCTAGAACTCCAGAATCTTCATTTGAAAGAGGCTCAGAAATTCCCCAATTATTAATTGTAAATGGGGTATCAGAGGAAATTTTCACAGAAATAAGTTTTGTATCTACAATTTTGGGAACATAAACTTTGATATTTCTGTTTAAGAAGTAATCAATAAAAATCTGAGTATTCATTTCTTTAAACTTCTCAATCGGAATAAAAATATGAACCTTTTGTTCTGAAATTGGTTTAAAATAATTTATAAAATTGGCAAAAATCTTTTCAGACAAAAAGGAAATCTCATCTTGCGACAAACTTTTTCTTTTTTCAAAATATATTTTTCTGATTTCTGATTTTTTCATATTCAAATTTATAAAAAATAGCGTTATACCAATAAAACAGTTAGAAGATAGCGCTCCTACAGAGCGCAAAATTTCGTTATAACACTTTATAACATCTTTCTACACAGATAAAACTCTTACAGAGTTTTTCAATAACATTTAATTCAATAAAAAAAAGGTTGCGCTCCATAGGAACGCAACCTTTATATCATAATAAATCTGAAGATTAATTATCCTAAAATTTTATATATTTTATCTGATAAACGAACTCTGAACGGGAGTTCAAAAGTTATCTGATCGCCGATTTTTCCTGTTTTACAAGAGCTTCCATCAACAAATATTTCAGTAATGGTAATTTCTTGTTCTCCTGTCGTCGGACCAGAAACCAAAACCCTATCTCCTACAGCAACCTCACCATTTTCAAGTAAAAACTGTGCAATTTTTGACTTTGTATAGTAATGCTCTGCTTTCCCAAGCAATGATTTTTTAACGGCAATTTTCTGACGAATATTTTTAGAATCAACTTTTGCTAAAGGTTTATTAGGTAGATCTCCTGAATTTTTAAAGGTCAGAGCATCAGATTTTCCTTTTCTAAACACTTTATTTCCAACCTGTAATCCTTTTCTTAAAGCGACTTGCTCTTCAGCAGGCAAATGTGTTATTTCTAAACATTCTGTAGAACAACAGTTTTCCATCGCCGTTTTACAATCATCACACTGTATAAATAATAAATGACAAGCATCATTAGCACAGTTAGTATGATTATCACAAGGTTTTCCACATTGGTGGCATTGAGAAATAATATCGTCGGTAATTCTTTCGCCTAATCGGTGGTCAAACACAAAGTTTTTACCTATAAACTTGCTTTCAATATTTTCTTCTTTGATTTGACGAGTATATTCAATAATTCCGCCTTCTAACTGATAAACATTTTTAAAACCTTGATGTTTAAAATATGCACTCGCTTTTTCACAACGAATCCCACCGGTACAGTACATCAAAAGATTTTTATCTTCTTTAAAATCTTGTAGTTGATTGTTGATAATCGGCAAACTTTCTCTGAAGTTTTCCACATCCGGAGTAATAGCGCCTTCAAAATGGCCAACCTCACTTTCGTAATGATTTCTAAAATCTACCACGATAGTATTTGGGTCTCCAAGTAAATCATTAAACTCCTGCGCTTTTAAGTGAATTCCTTTATTGGTAACATCAAAAGTAGCATCATTCAAGCCATCGGCAACAATTTTATGTCTTACCTTAATCGTTAATTTCAAGAAAGAATGATTATCCTGCTCAACTGCGACGTTTAAACGAATACCTTTCATAAAATCGTACACTTCCAATGTATCACGGAAAGCTTCAAAATTTTCAGCAGGAATACTCATTTGGGCATTAATACCTTCGTGGGCAACATAAATCCGCCCCAATGCATCGAGTGCGTTCCAAGCTATAAATAAATCGTTGCGAAATTTTTGGGGATCTGAAAGATTAGTGTACGCATAGAAAGACAATGTAAGACGTTCCTTACCAGCTTCATCAATAAGTTGAGCTCTTTCTTCTGCGCTTAAGGTGTTATACAGTTGCATGCTATAAACAGTTTAAGTGAGAAAATTATTTTTGCAAAGATAAGAATTTTTAGATGAGTTAATCAAAGTGATAATTATCACACGTTGGGTAGTATGGTAAAATTGTCAGTCATTTTTTTAATTAATTCTTAAGCTTTGTTAATAATATCAGACGAATTATGACTTAAGGCATAAAATGATACAACACTCGTTAAATTTTAGTTAAAACAATAACACAGCATAGTAATTGCATACTTATTTAACATTAAATTTGTGTTCAATATTACTATAAATAAAAAAGACAGACAATGAAAAGTACTTTTAAAAAATTTTTACCCTTTGCCGTTGTAGGCGTTCTTTCCGGAGCTACTACTGTTGGCGTACAACAATATTTAAGTCACGATTCTAATAACAGTGATCAATCTTATTTTACAAAATCTACTAACGCCTCATTTGTTGGAATGAATACCGCTACCGTTGGTGACGATTTTGTAAAAGCATCAAAAATGACAGTTCCTGCTGTAGTAACCATAAAAAATTATCAGAACAGGGCATCAAGCAGGGCATCAGATCAGGATTTGTTTGATTTCTTTTTTGGTGATCCGTTTGGAGGAAAAGGTCAGCAAAGACAGAAACAGCAACAGCAGCAAACACCAGAGAATATACCTTCTGGTTTAGGTTCAGGGGTAATTATTTCTCCTGATGGATATATTATTTCAAACAACCACGTTGTAGCGGGAGCAAATAAGCTTGAAGTTGTTTTAAGCAACAAAAAATCTTATATCGCAACTTTAGTGGGTACTGATCCCAATACTGATATTTCTTTATTAAAAATCGAAGAAAAAGGACTTCCTTTTTTAAATTTTGCTAATTCTGACAATGTTGAAGTTGGGCAATGGGTCTTAGCAGTAGGTAACCCTCTTGGGTTGAACTCTACCGTTACCGCAGGAATTATTTCTGCAAAAGGAAGAGGAATAGGAATTTTGAGTGGGCAAGGTAAAGCAACAAACCCTATTGAAAGCTTCATTCAAACCGATGCCGCTATTAACCCTGGAAACTCAGGAGGAGCATTGGTAAATGTAAATGGAGATTTGATTGGAATTAACTCCGCTATTTCGTCTACCAACGGGTATTATCAAGGATACGGATTTGCGGTTCCAGCGAATTTAGCAAGAAAGATTATTGAGGATATTAAGAAATTCGGTATTGTACAAAGAGGTTTCTTAGGTGTAAATTCTTTAGATTTGTCTAACGACCAACAGGTTGCATTTTACAACAGAGAGAAGAAAACCAATATTAAAACAGGTTCTGGAGTTTATATTACAGGTCTTCCTGACAATAGCGGTGCACAAGATGCCGGAATGAAAGTGGGAGACATTATTACTAAAATTGACGGAGCCAACATTACGGATTTTGCAGATTTATCTATCGCAATCGGAAGTAAAAGACCAGGTGATAAAGTACAGGTTACTTACTCAAGAAACGGAAAAGAAACAACATCAACTGTTACACTAAAAGATCAAAAGGGTGGAACTTCTACAAGAACGAAAGCCGACCTTACCGTAACTGAAAAAATAGGTGCAGAGTTCCAAAGTTTAGATGAAAGAACAAAATCCTATTATGGACTTACCAGCGGAGTTGTTGCAAAAAATGTAATTGAAGGCAGCGAAATGGCTAAAGCAGGAATTGTTGACAACTATATCATTACAGACATTAATGGAAAACCTGTCAACTCTCAAAAAGATGTTGAAAGTATATTGAATAAATTCTCAGGAACAGTTCAGATAAAATATATGGACGACTATGGTAGAAATTATACCAGAGGATTCAAAATGCCTTAATATAAGCAAACAACTGATAAATAAAAACGCTGCAGACTTTAAAATCTGCAGCGTTTTTTTATGTTTTAAAAGATCACTTTTTATTTATTCTTTCAGCAATTCTTTTCTTTTTATTTCTTTCATAAATAACTTCTACAATCTTACCGCCCATCCAAGCAAATGGAAAAAAGACCAGGAAGATAGAAATTTTATAAAATGTAGGATGATAAGGAAGAATAATGACATCAAGCATTGCAATGAATAGCATGATGAAACCAATAAGAATTGCATAAGCTACTTTTGCATATTTTACAATCATAGCAGTAACGACCCCACCTACCGTAGTTCCTAACCCTGAAATAAAAAGCAAAAAGCCAAAGAAAGCATCATTATTTTTCATGCTTTCTAAAAATCTCTGCCAATGCTCAAACGGAGCAAACGCATCAAAGGTAACCCACTTTGGAAAAGCCCTTATACCAAGAGTGATAATAAGCCCTGCAATAGCAAGACCTACCAAAACTGCAAATGTATTTCTTATAAAATTCATTAATCCTGATGTGCAATCATAGAAATTTCGATATCCACATTTTTTGGCAAACAAGAAACCTGTACTGTTTCACGTGCCGGGAAGCTTTCAGCATCAAGATAAGATGCATAAATATCATTCATTACCGCAAAATCATCCATGCTCTTAAGGAAAATGCTTGCCTTAACAACATTTTTAAACGTCATACCTGCTTCTGTAAGGATTGCCTCAAGGTTTTTCATTACCTGATGTGTTTCCTTTTCTATTCCTTCTACCAGCTTACCTGTTGCAGGATCTACCGGAATCTGACCTGAAATATACAAAACTCCGTTGGCAAGATTTGCTTGAGAATAAGGACCAATCGCTGCAGGAGCGTTTACTGTGTTGATGATTGTTTTCATATTTAGATTTATTTACTTTAAAAAATCATACCAAACCCTTTATGATTTGAATATAGTTTATTTTGGGTGCAAAGATAAAATTTATATTGTAAAATCAATATGACTTTAGAAAGGTGCATTAGGCTGAGTAAAACTTCTGTCTTTATACTTCAATGCATCGCTTAATATATTTGCTTTAATACCGATAAAGAAATCATACACTTTATATTGACCAAAAGGCACCCAGTTAAAATTAATCGTAAAACTACGCTGATCTCTTGAGAAACCTATTCTTGTATACGCCAATTCTTTTGAGACCATATCATAATGCGTACTACCATTGATATTCCAGTAAGGAGTAAGCTTTAAACTTCCATCCAAACCTATGGAAGCCATTTTAGTTGCTGTTCTTGTTAAATTTCTTGAGTATTGATAGTTGGCATTCACATTTAACGTCCAAGCCTGATCAAAATGGGCATAGTTATCATCGTCAAAGAAATATTTCTCGTTTCTGATTTCTCCTTTTTGAGAATATGTTTTGGTATAATCTTTTTTCTCGCCAAACAATTCGCTGCTTAATGGGTAAGAAAGCTGCACGTTGAAACCTTGTACACTAAATGAGCCAAAATCTTCCGTTCTGATCCCGCTATCTGATCCCGGAGCAAATAAAATCTTATATGGCTCAATCGCTAAGCTCGTATTTACACTTAATTTATTATCAAAGAAAGAAGACTGCCCACTTACAGAGATAATTGAGAAAGGATGGCTTTTTGCCGCAAAATTGTAGTTTCCGCTTACATTTAAAGATTCAAAAATCTTCATTTTTTTCACACCGGTAGAGTCACTTTTAGACTTTAACTTCATTTCGATGTTATTACCTATGTTGTAGTTTAAAGCTCCGACCACGCCTGTAGTGGGTGATCCTACAATCCCTTTATCAAAGATAGAATAGGGTGTTAACGCTCCGTTGGCGTTATAGAAATTTTTAAAATATCCAAATTGCTCGCCCCCAAAATCTGGAGAGTAAGAAAAACCGATACTCGGTGTCATCATATGTCGTATCGCCTGTATTGTAGATCCTTTCTTAAAATTTGCCTGCCCGTACAATTGAGTTTGCACACTTACTGTTGTAGAAAAAACACTATACCCTGCAATCTGCTTATTAATTTGATCAACCTCTATATTCTGAATAGGATCATAAAACCTAGTAAGCGTTTTTGTTGTTAAAGCATTATCAATTGTAGCTCCCAAACTGAAAGTGAAATACTTCGCAAAAGTAGTGTTAGTTCCTAGTGCAATATTATTTTTTAATCCGGTTTGCAGTTTATCCCACATTGCATTGGTAAACAGCTCTCCTTCTCCTGTACTTACAAAGTTTGATAAATTCAAACCTGTATTTACTGTAATATTTTCTAACAACCCAGATCTTACTCCGGTTTTAGATTTAAATAAATAAAATTGATTAATCGCAACATTCATCTGTGGCAAACGTAAATCTGCCAATTTTGTAGCAAAATTTTGAGAATAAGAAGCGGTACCCGTAATAGTTGCCGGAAGTTTCAGAAATCTTTTGGTAAGGGTAACTGTAGAGTTTTGCTGAGTTCTCAATACACTTTGATCCAAAATAAAGGCATTGTTTACAGTATTATTATAGAAAGCAGTACTCGTTATATCCACAGACGCTGAAAATGTAAGAAAAGGATTTGCTTTTGTATCTTGAGTATGCCTCCACGCTATTCTGTACGTTCCTGATTTGCTGTAATTATCAAGACCTTTAATTCCGCGAACTGTATTTCCGATATCTGCGGAGAAGTTACCTGAATATCTGTATTTTTTCAGATAATTCACTTCCGGTCTTACCGTCCAACTTCCTTTTGTATAAATATCAGCCAAAACTTTTAGGTCAAAATGATCCCCAATCGGTTGATAATACCCTATTCCATTCAGGAAAAAGCCTACATCTTCTCTTTCTCCAAAACTTGGAATCAAAATTCCCGCAGATCTTTTGCTGGAAAAAGGTAAAATAGCAAACGGTAAAATCAAAGGCGTCGGAACATCTTCAATATACATTTGTGCCGGACCGACAATTAAAGATGAACTGTTTTTCCCTTTCTGCATTTTGATGTAAGATGCCAAAAGGTGATAATCGGGTCTTGTATCTTTTTTATCTATATAGTAAGAATCGGTAGTAAATTCTGCATGTCGCATGACGAAAACTGAATCATTATACTTTTTCGTTTTATCCGCAACAATCAAACCTTCACTTTCCTCAGTTCTTGCATTGTAAGCAATGGCTTCTCTTGTTTTTGTATTATAATTAAAGCTTTCAACTTCGTATTTCTTCCCTCCCTGATTAACTTGAGCAAGCTCAAATACTTTCCCTAAAGAATCTAATTTTCCACGGGCAAAAATTAAGCTTCGCTCTTCATCAATAGAAATATAATCTGCATCAATCTGCATATCCTGATATTTTACCTGAGCGTTTTTATTCAGATAAATCATTCTTTTAGGTACATCTCTACGGATATCATCAGCCTTGTAATCTACTACAGCTTGTAAAGATTCTTTCGGCGCAACAATGGTATCCTTTTTGGAAATAGTATCATTAATTACCGTAGCTTTAATTACTTTTTTAGGACTGTTCTGTGCTAAAAAACTGTTAAAAATTAGGATAATTAAAAATTGTAATATATTTTTGAAGACGGTTTTGTCCAATTTTGTTTTATATAATTTGGCTCAAAATTAATATAATTTTTACAACTGTATGATGTACCAACTAAATTTTAAAACAATTTTAGCATTTCTACTGATATTCTTCACCTCTTTTGCTTTTGCTCAAAAAAAGTTCACTGTAGTTTTAGACGCAGGACATGGAGGAAGCGATACCGGAGCCAACAGAAATTATTCCGACATAGGCCTTGTTCAGGAGAAAAATGTTACATTGGGAATTGTTCTTAAATTAGGAGCAATGCTTGAAAAGAATAAAGAGTTTAAGGTTATTTACACCCGGAAGATAGATGAGTATCCTTCTTTGACAGATAGAACCAATACTGCTAACCGAAGCAAAGCAGATCTATTTATTTCTGTGCATGTCAATTCTTCGCCAAGCCGCTCTGCAACAGCTAGAGGAACCGAAACCTTTGTACAAGGTCCTGCCCAAAACAGAGAAAATCTAGAAGTAGCAAAACAGGAAAACAGTGTAATCTATCTCGATGAAAAAGATAAAGAGACATTTGCATCTTATGACGCATCTTCACCAGAATCTTTAATCGCTTTAAAATTACAGCAAAGTAAGTATCTTGAAAACAGCCTAATTGTAGGAAGCTTCGTAGAAGGAAACTTTGAAAAAAGCGGTCGTTTTTCTCGTGGTGTAAAACAGGAAAACTTACACATTCTGAGAAGAAGCGCCATGCCTTCGATTCTTATTGAAACAGGGTTCGTAAATAATTATGAAGATGCTGCATTTTTAAATTCAGAAAAAGGACAAGAGGAAACTGCAGAAAATATTTATAAAGCCATTATTGATTACAAAAAAGCAGTAGACAGAAAAGGAGGGGTACAAATTGTCACCAAAAAGCCTGAGCCTGAAAAACCTGCAGAAGTAGCTTTAAAAAACGACTTCAGAATTTTACTAATGACTATGCCTGTAAAGTACAACGATGGAGATCCGGAATTAAAAGGATTGAATTATATTCTTCCTATCAAAGAAAACGGATTGTATAAATACTATTATGGCGTAACAAATATGGCATCTGTAAAAGACATTAATCTTAAAACAGCTAAAGATGCAGGTTTCAGAAATTCTTATGCTGTAGGATTTATGCCAAATCAAAAACTAAGCATCGGTTATTACAACATCGAGGTGTATGTAGGAAAAGACAAACTGAGTGCAAATTCTTATATTCTTCAAACCTTAAAAGATGTAGACAGAAACAAATCTAACGGAATGTTCTACTATACTTATGGAAAAGTTTATACTTTGGAAGATGCTGTAAAACTTCAAAGAGAACTGGAAGACAAGGGAATAAAAAATACCGTAATTCAGAAGAATTTTAAATAAACTCTATAATTTTGAAGTTTAAAAGTTTATTTATACTTTTGCAAACTCAAAATTTGGTCTATTCGTCTAGTGGTCAGGACTCAAGGTTTTCATCCTTGCAACAGGAGTTCGATTCTCCTATAGACTACCAAAAAGCTCTCTGATATAGAGAGCTTTTTTTATACATTTTTTTCATTTTCTCAAAGGAAAAAATCCAAGAAAACAGAGGCTAAAATTTTAATTTTCATGTTTTAGACAATATATCCCGGAGGCAAAACGCAACCCTATCTATAATTTTTTTTGTACATTTAAGCTACAACTTATTTTTATGAAAAATTCAATACTCCTAATTTTCCTCTTATTATTATTTGTTAGCTGCAATTACAAAGACAAAGAAAACGCTCTTAATTTGAGAGAAAAACAGTTATTGGATAAAGAAAAATCATTCGCCCAAAAAGAAGCCGACTATCAATCTTTATTAAAAATGAGAGACAGTATTTTCAGTAAAAAAGATGCAGACTCCATAAAAATTGTACAGTGGCCTCAAGAAATTTCAGGCTCGTGGATAGGAAAAGTAATTTGTACAGAATCTAACTGTAGTGATTATGTAGTTGGAGACCAAAGAACTGACACTTGGGAATTTGCCAGCGACTCTTTACAGCTTTTTTCAAAAATTATCAACAACAATAACCTTGTAAGACTTTACTCAGGAAGGTTTGAAAACAATGAAATCAAATTGAATTTCAAAACAGATTCTACGGCTAAAAAGAAAGTAGACATGAATGTTTTACTTAATGATATTTCAGACACAAAAATCAAAGGAATAAGAACCATCGCTGTTGACAATTGTATGGCAAAATTCTCGGTTGAATTAGTACGTTCCACAAAATAAATACAGATGACTCTATTAAGTATACACAACCTCAGTTTCCCCATTGAAGACCCGGTCTTGAAGTTTCTTTTGGTGCTCATCATTATTCTTGCGGCACCCCTTTTACTCAATAAAATTAAAGTCCCTCATTTATTAGGATTAATTATCGCAGGTGCAGTAATTGGACCGAACGGATTTAATGTTTTAGCGAGAGACAGCAGCATTGTAGTAACCGGAACAACAGGACTGCTTTACATCATGTTTCTTGCAGGTCTTGAAATCGATATGGGGGATTTTAAGAAAAACAAATGGAAAAGTTTAGGTTACGGAGGTTACGCATTTATTTTTCCTTTTATTTTAGGATATTTCGGAGCGTTTTACATTCTCGGTTTTTCTATGCTCACTTCTGTGCTTTTTGCAAGTCTATTTTCTTCACAAACTTTAATTACATACCCATTAATCAGTAAGCTTGGAATAGCAAAAAATCAAGCCGTAAATATTACTGTAGGAGGAACTATGATTACCGATGTTGCCACATTATTGGTTTTAGCTATAGTTGTAGGTTTGGTACAAGGCGATATGGGTATTTCTTTTTGGGTAAAACTATCCATCTCTTTTCTGGTTTTCAGTTTGGTTGTTCTTATGCTTTTTCCTTTGATAGGACGTTGGTTTTTTAAAAAAATTAATGATAAAATCTCTCAATATATTTTTGTATTGGTAATGATATATTTTGCTGCAGTTTTGGCAGAATTAGCAGGAGTTGAAGCAATAATAGGAGCATTTTTTGCAGGTCTGGCTTTAAACAGGCTCATTCCGCACACCTCTTCTTTAATGAACAGGGTAGAATTTGTAGGAAATGCGATATTTATTCCTTTCTTTCTGATAAGTGTGGGAATGTTGATTGACTTTAAAGTATTTTTCAACAGTTTTGAAACAATAAAAGTTGCTTCAATTATGCTTGTAGCATCTATCGGCGGAAAATATATTTCTGCTGTTATTGCACAAAAAACATTTAGGTTTACCAAAGAAGAAGGCAGGCTCGTATTTGGTCTTAGCTCGGCCTCTGCAGCAGCAACTTTAGCTACTGTAATGGTTGGTTACAATATTATAATTTCGGAAACAGAAACCGGAGAACCGATTAGATTATTAAATGAGCACGTTCTTAACGGAAGTATCTTACTGATTCTTATTTCATGCACAATTTCATCATTCATCTCTATGTCGAGTGCCCAGAAGATTGCAGAACAAGACAATGAAGAAACCGTTTCCGGAAACAGCCACGAACAGGAAAACATTCTTTTAGCTATAAACCACGAATCTACTGTGGAACGAATGGTAAATCTTGGAATCTTAATTAAAGCTCATTCAAATACAGAAAACTTATTTGCTTTAAATATTATCAATGAAGATAAAAATGAGTCTTCTGTAAAAAATGCAGAGAAACTTTTACATCAGGCAACCGATATGGCGGCAGCGGCAGATGTGAAAATACAGCCTTTAAAAAGATATGATAATGATGTTATCAATGGCGTAAACAATGTAATTAAAGAGCAAAACATCACCGATCTTATTATCGGATTAGAAGACACCAAAGGTTTTTCGCCTTCCTTCACCGATAATCTTTACAATGGATATTTACAGCGTGATGATGTAAATGTTCTGGTGTATCACGCAATTCAGCCTTTGGCTACCATAACAAACCATTCGGTGATGATCCCTGATAATGCGCATAAAGAAGCCGGATTTTTTCATGCCTTGTTGAGGGTTTGGAATGTTGCAAGAAATTCTGGAGCTACGATTACTTTTTATGCTTCAGAAGAGATTCTTAATATTTTACAGAAAATCGTTAAGAAAGCCAATATTGAAGCTGAATTTATTATTATGAACACATGGAAAGACGGCGAGCAAACAGCGACCCAACTTAAAGACAATGAAGCCCTTATTATCTTAATGGCAAAAAGAGGAATGAAATCTTATATTCCGCAAATGCGATTTATTCCTGAGCTTCTTAATAAACATTTGAGTAATAAAAATTACTTATTAATCTTCCCTTTTTCGGAATTCGAGAATATAAATTCTGAGAAGCGATCTGTAGGAAATCATAATGATTTTATGGAAATCGGAAATATTGTAAATAATGTTTTCAGATAAAAAGACTGTAAAACAAGCAGGTAGCGGTAAATATTAATAAATTTTTAAACAAGATTAAATTTGATTTTGTTTGAAATACTAAAAAACATTACTTTTGCAAAAGTTTAATGATTGAGAAATCAGTCTACAGGATAAAAACTGGTAAACTTTACTCTCTCGAGAGTAAATAAACACAGGCCTCACAAGACGACCAAATTTTACATCATGCCGAATTTAAAAATTCAAGAAGCACAGCTTCTTTTTAATAAGATTCGCTCTAACCCGAAAGGGTATGATTTAAAAACTAGTACGGAAGGGATTACAGGCAAGGATGATAAAATTAGTTTCAAACTCTACAGGAGCGGAGAAAAAAGTATTTTTGAAGTAACCATCGACGGACTTACTTTTTCCAACTCTACCGGAGAATGGAATAATGCAATGATTATGTTGGAAAACATCATCAACAAATTAGGAAAAGAAACTGAAAATATTAAAGTACAACAAGCCTTAGACAAGCTTAAAAAGTACCTTTCAGAAGAAAACTAAAAATATTTTAAAATAATTAAAAATAAATTTGGTGGGTAACAAAAAAGTCTATAAATTTGCACTCACATTTAAACGATATGGCTAATCATAAATCAGCACTTAAGAGAATAAGACAAAACGAAGTTAGAAAAGTTCGTAACAGATACTACCACAAGACTGCTAGAACAGCTCTAAAAGTTTTAAGAAACGAAGAAAACAAAGCAGCAGCTACTGAGCAATTGCCAAAAGTTATCGCTTTGTTAGACAAATTAGCTAAGAAAAACATTATTCACAAGAATAAGGCAGCTAACTTGAAAAGTAAATTGACTAAGCACGTTAATAAATTAGCGTAACTATATAGTAGGCCCGTTCGTCTATCGGTTAGGACCTCAGGTTTTCATCCTGGTAAGAGGGGTTCGACTCCCCTACGGGCTACTAATTTTAATTGCTACTAACCGAGTAATTAAGTAAGAGTTGAAACTTATAAAAACAAAAAAGCTAACCCTGTAAATTTATTTGCAGATTGGTAGATGGCCCGTTCGTCTATCGGTTAGGACCTCAGGTTTTCATCCTGGTAAGAGGGGTTCGACTCCCCTACGGGCTACAAAAAGAGATTTCATATTTTGAAATCTCTTTTTTCGTTTATAAATACTGTACAAAATCATTAATAAAGTTTGCTTATTTATTTTTTTAAATTATATCTTTGCAATTCATCAGATGATATGATGTTTTTATAATGCAGATTCAAAGAAAGACTTTAGCGCAGGAAGTTGCGGAAAGATTAATCGAAGGGATATCCAACGATGAATATGCTATTGGCGAAAAACTGCCGATTGAATCTGAACTGATGAAAATCTATGGCGTAGGCAGATCCAGTATTCGTGAGGCGATAAAGATTTTATCCATTCAGGGAATTCTTAATGTACAGCAAGGCGTAGGAACTTTTGTCGTTTCTAAAAATGCCTACGAATCATTAGATTCTCAAATGAATAAAGCACAGATTGAAGAAGTGCAAGAAGTACGATCATTGCTCGATTCAAAAATTGCAGCAAAAGCAGCCATCAATCGAACTGAGGAAGATTTAGAAACAATTAAAAAATATCTGAATCTAAGAACTCAATTTGCAGAAGAAAATCTGGCAACAGAATGTTATCAGGCGGATATCAATTTCCATTTAGCTATAGCAGAGTCTTGCGGAAACAATCTTTTAAAAGAAATTTATAAAATAGCAACCAAGCATATTATGAGTTCTTTCGAAACAAGACATCATAATAATACAGAATCATTTAAAATTTCTCAAAAAATACATACCGACCTTTATCTGTCTATTGAAAATGGAGATGCAGAGAAAGCTTCTGTCATTGCACAGAAAATTGTTGATCAGATTTATTAAAAAAATTTAATAAAATTCATCAGATGATATGATGAATAAAAATAATACTATGGAAAATATAACGACGAAAACAATTGATACTACAAAAATTGTTTATCCTATCCTCTTCATGATCAGTTTTTCTCATTTTTTGAATGATCTGATTCAATCTACCATTCCTTCTTTGTATCCGATTCTGAAAGGAGAATTCAGTTTATCATTTGCTCAAATCGGAATTATCACATTGGTATTTCAACTTACTGCTTCAATTTTACAACCTTTTGTTGGAATTTATACCGATAAAAAACCAAATCCAAGGTCTTTGGCGATTGGGATGGGATTATCAATGGCAGGATTACTTTTGTTAGCAGCTGCTCATCAATATTATGTTATTCTAATTTCTGTTGCATTAATCGGAATGGGATCTTCTATTTTTCATCCTGAAGCTTCAAGGGTTGCACAATTAGCATCGGGCGGACAAAAAGGATTGGCACAATCGATATTTCAAGTAGGTGGAAATTCAGGAAGTGCAATCGGACCTTTATTAGTTGCTTTAATTATTATTCCTTTAGGACAGGGATATGTAGGACTGTTTGCTATTGCAGCTTTCATCGGAATTATTGTATTATGGAGAATAGGAAACTGGTATGCAGAAAGATTATCCCTGAAAAAATCAAAAAAACATCCAAGTGATATCATTGAAATACAATTATCGCGTAAAAAAGTTTTATTTTCTATTAGTATTTTATTGGCTTTGGTGTTTTCAAAATACATTTATCTGGCTTCAATGACCAACTATTTCACCTTCTTTTTGATTGATAAATTCCATGTTTCGGTACAAGATTCTCAACTTTATTTGTTCATATTTTTAGCCGCAGTTGCCGTAGGTACGATTTTAGGGGGAAGATTGGGAGATAAATATGGCAGAAAAAAGATTATCTGGATTTCTATTTTGGGAGCTGCACCATTTACACTTTGTCTTCCTTACCTTTCACTATTCTGGACGATCATCTTTGCGGTTTTTATAGGATTGATCATTGCTTCAGCATTTTCTGCAATATTAGTTTACGCCACAGATCTTATGCCTAATAAAATCGGATTGGTTGCCGGTTTGTTTTTCGGATTTATGTTTGGAATGGGCGGAATAGGTTCTGCGATATTAGGAGCTGTTGCTGACGACACCAGTATAGAATATGTCTTCAAGATCTGTGCATTCTTGCCGTTAATGGGAATTATCACCGCTTTTTTACCCAATATAAAAGGACATAAAAAATAGTCCTCACCAAAACTGATGAGGACTTAATAGAATTTTAGGCTTAAAAACTTACTTTAAAAAGTAGCTTTCTGCCTAAAATTCTATTTTTAATTAAATTCCAAAATTGATAAAAACACTGAATCTGGATTTTGCTTCAATATCTCCTCCTGCCAAATTGGTATACGTTGGAAGCATTAATTCTGTTCCCAAACTCACCTTTTTGTAAGAAGCTTCAAAACCTAATTTTCCATACAAAGCACTTCCTGCGGTTTTCGGAAGATCTTCTTTATACTGACGGTTTCGGTCATAAACCTCTCCTTGTAAACCAGCTTTTGCAGACAAAATCATTTTCTCAGTTCCTACAATTTGGTAAAATCCGGTAGCCGAATAATTCCATTGGTTCCCAAACTGATAGTGTTTTTTATTTTCAGTTTTGATGGTATAATCGGTATTGAGAAGCACAGCCACTTTATTTTTCTGAAATCTGTAATTCAAAACAGCCTGATAATCCCAACTTCCTGTTCCCAACTGAAAACTTGGATTCACTCCTGAAATACCTTTTTCATCAAATTTTCCTAACGGAACCTTCACACCTACTCCACCATTCAATTCATGCTTATTATCTTTTGAATTGATCAGTTTATAAATTCCCATCAGATTAAAATCTCCGATTCCGTTGATATTAATATCGCCCTGCAAAGTTTTCTTTTCATGAAAATGAAACGGCAGACTTGCATAAACACTTAACCTTTGACTTAAAGGTATTTTCGCCCAAAGCTGAATTGTATTGAAATACTGATCCTGTGTCAAGTCATTGACAAATAAATTTTCTTTCGCTTTATAATGCTGAGCAAAATATTTAACACCGATAAACTGTGGATTCAATAAAGATTCAAAACCTGAAGATCCATTTCCCGCAGCACATCCGCAAGCATCACATTCATTGAATAAAATTTCACTCAGATCGTCTGGAATAGATAAACTGTCACTGATCGTTTTAGCCTGATTTAAATTAAATAGAACCAGACTTAAGATTAAAAATATCTTCTTCATTTTAATTAAAATTTATTCCGCAAACTTTGGATTAGTAATAAAATTCTTATCAGATAAAGTCTTTAGAAAAGTAATAATAAATTGTTTTTCCTGAGTATTCATCGCGATTCCGATATGATTATTTTGTTTCAGTTGTGGATCTAGATTTGGATTGTCTTCTACACTATCCGAATAAAAATTGAGCACTGCTTCCAATGTATAAAATCTTCCGTCATGCATATAAGGTGCGGTATATTCTACATTTCTTAAACTCGGAACTCGAAATTTCATCCAGTCATTTTGGTCAAGCGTCACACGATGTCGTCCCGCATCTTTGAACTGAGTATTGTAATACATTCCGGTATTTCTAAAACTTTCATCGGTAAATAATTCTCCGCTGTGACACGATGCACATTTCTGTTGAAACAAAGCCATTCCTTGAGATTCTTCAGAACTAAAACTCTCTTTTCCTTGTTTAAAACGATCATATTTTGAATCACCTGAAATCAAAGTAGCCATAAACTGTGACAAAGCTTTCAAAACTTTTTCTCCGGTAATATTCTCGTCTCCATAAGCCTGTTTAAACAATTTTTTGTAAACCTCATCTTTACTGAGTTTTGAAATCGCTTCAGGCATCGAGCTATCCATTTCGTTCACATCTGTAATGGGAATAATCGGTTGTTCATTTAAATTGTGAATCACGCCATCCCACATATACCGTTTCAGAAAAACCATATTCTGGATCGCTGGAGCATTTCTAATTCCTATTCTGTCGTCAATTCCGTGACTTACCGTATGACCGTGATGGGTAAAAGCATTTTCCTGAATATGACAGAACCCGCATGAAATCGTATTATTACGTGATAATCTACCTTCATAAAATAATTTTCTACCCAACTCTACTCCGTTTTTTGTGATAGGATTTTCTGATGGGTCGAAAGTCATTTCCGGAAAATAAGACGGAAACTGAAGACTTATCACTTCATCTTTTTCTAAAGGCTGAATCACCTCATCTGAACAAGAAATAAAATTTAGAATAGATATTAAAAGCAGCCCTGTTTTAAAAATCTTCTTAATCATTGTGAACATGGTCTACTTTAAACATTTTGGTTAAATTATTTGTCACATTCACCAAATGTTGGTTAGAACCCATCGCCATATTATTAGTTGATGAAAGGCTTAGAGCAGTTTCTCCACTTAAATATTGGTTTAAATCAGCGATAATATGAATTGAAGGTTTTATAGTTCCTGAAACTCTTGCTGTTGTCGGAAGATCCAAAGTCACTTCACGGTAAAGATCCGGAGTGTTGTTGGCGGTAACATTTCCCATGTTTCCGGTGTGATTCATAAATTCGGTGTTGACAGAAGCTGTTCCATATTTCCCTTCTAATTTTACGAAAATATAACCTGCAGCCCAAGACCAGGTCAAACTTTCCTTTTTAGCTTTTTCCCAGAATTCTGCCTGTCCGCTTTGTCCCAATAAATAAGCATTTTGACTGATTCCCAATCCGAATTTTATTTTTTTATAATTGTTTTTCGGAATTTCATCTAAATCTAGATACACAATTCCGGCAACTGCTTTTTCCTGATTGATAATGAAAGCACCTTTGTCTGGATTATTTTCGTTGTATTTAAATTCATTTCCATTTTCGTCAATCAAACTGATATTGCTGATGACGTATTTTAAAGTTGAAAACTGATGTTTTTGTCCGCCTGAAGAAGTTTGAGTGGTCTGATTGAGAACAATATCCCCGAGATTATTAAATCCGTTTTCGAACTTGAGCTGAAGTTTCCCTTTTGTTTCCGGTGATGAATCGTCTTCATCGCTGTTTCTACATGATGTAATTGTGAAAAAAGTAAAGGCAATAGATAATAATGATAAAAATTTATAAATTTTCATTGTTGATTTTTTAAGTTGAGATTTTAAATAGAAATAGTGATTGAATAGTAAAATATTCAATTTTTTAAACTGTAAAAGTTTGCACAGCATCAAGCGCTCACTTTGTCATTCCGTAGGAATCTAAGCGGAGTTTTAAAAATTATTACGTGAAATGTTTGCCGAGATTCCTACGGAATGACAACTACACGTTAATTTAAAAACAAATGCAAAACTTTTACAATTAAAACAAGATTTAAAATAATGCACTAAAAAACCGGTGGTCTGAAAATGTGTTTTAAAAACAGAAACGAATAGCCTGTTTTGTAAAGAAAATTTGAATAAGAAAAGACTGGCTTTTCTGTGGTATTGACTGCGATAATTTCAGGAAGAATATAAATATCAAGTAATTTCTGCCCAGAATTTTTTGTTTTGTGTAAAGGTGAAGAATCTGTATCGTTCGTTTTTGTCAACTCTTTGGCAAGATAACATTTCCCGTTACAATTGAGTGCAACATTTTTTCTGTTGACACAAAGCTCTTCGCTGATGTATTGATAATTTACAGCATACTCCACCAACGGTATCAGAGGTCTGAGTACCGTAAAAAAGGTGAGAAATATGCTGCAAATTAAATTCAATGATTATTTTTTGCTTAGAGCTTCATCATATCTTCTGCTGATTTCTTTCCAGTTGGTTACATTCCAAATGGCAGTTAAATAATCAGCTCTTTTGTTCTGATATTTCAGATAATAAGCGTGTTCCCAAACGTCAATTCCGAAAATTGGAGTTCCTTTTTCTTCCACAACATCCATCAAAGGATTATCCTGATTTGGCGTTGAAGAAACGAATAATTTTCCGCTTTTATCAACAGAAAGCCAAGCCCAACCAGAACCGAAACGGTCTGCTCCTGCTTTAGCCATTTTTTCTTTAAAAGCATCCATACTTCCGAAAGCATCGGTAATCGCTTTTGTTAATTTTGCAGAAGGCTTTGTATCTTTTTGTGGAGTAAGAACTGTCCAAAATAACTCGTGATTGTAATGTCCACCAGCGTTATTTCTTACCGCCATTGGTAAAGTTCCTGCTTTTGAGAGAATTTCAAATAAAGTCTGCTTCTCCTGCGGAGTTCCTGCAATTGCTTTATTTAAATTGGCAACATAAGCAGCTGCATGTTTAGAATAATGAATTTCCATTGTTTGTGCGTCAATATTACCTTCCAGTGCATTGTATGCATACGGTAATGGAGTCTGCTTGAATTGTGCAAACGCAAATTGCGCCGCAAAAACTGCCGTAAATGCAGCTACTTTAAAAATCTTCATAACGTTTTGTTTGTATGGTTAAACATTTAATTTAGGTTGGAAGTCGGATGATGGAAGTCATCGCAGTACGAATATAACTTCAATCATTCAACTTTATTTCAATAGTTTCTTGATGTCTTCTATTAAAATCTCTCTATCCGGATGAAATTTCCCGTTCAATTTAGGGATTTTCCCCTCCGCATCTTCATAATTCAATCCTGAATAATAGAGAATCGGCATATTTTCTTTATTATATCTGCATCTGATATTTCCTTCTTTATCGACTAAGGCAATCATTCCGCTGTGATTGAGGTTTTCACTTTCATCTTCTTTATCTCCGACGTAGATATCAAATTGATCCGCAAGATTTCCAATATAAGTTCGATCACCCGTCAGAAAATGCCAATTTGGAGATTTTGCACCTATCTTTTTCGCATGACTTTTCAATAACACGGGTGTGTCGTTTTCAGGATCAATGCTGATTGAGATAATTCCAAAATCGGGATTGTTGATTTCATCTTCAATCGCTCTCATATTGGTATTCATCACCGGACAAATTGTAGGACATTTACTAAAGAAAAATTCAACTAAATATACTTTTCCCAGCATATTTTTGTTGGTGATCTTTTTATTGTTCTGATCAGTCAGCTCAAAATCCGGAACTTTCATCACGGTATAAAGACTGCTTTTAAAATAACTCATCCCGACACCAATTCCCAAAAACAACAATGCAATAATCGCAATTGGAATAATAATCTTCTTTTTTGCGGAGCTTTCAGTCTTTTTATTTTTGGACATACTTCTCAGGATTTTTCTTAAACTCATCCTTACAGTAGCTACTGCAAAAACCGTACGTTTTATTTTTATAGACTGCCGTATCTTTCATATCGTCTTCCGTTTTCATTTCACAAATTGGATCGATAGCATTGGCAAATTTTACTTTTTGAGCAGTTGTTTTTGTAGGAATATTTTTCTTTTTATGCTTTACTTTAGGTGTTTCCTGCGCACAGGCGAGTAATGAAACAGACAAAAATGCTGTTAAGATAACTTTAGATTTCATTAAATAGAATTTAAAATTAAGTTTAATTAATATGAATATAAGCCTTGATAAAAATCAAAACTAAAAGTTCAGGTATAAAAAAATTAAACTAAAGGAGGATGGAATATTCTGGAAAAATATTCTGAAGAATTTAATTGAATATAATTCGAATTAGGCTTTTCTGATTTTAAATCAGCTGTACTGATATTCGAAAAAGATAGAATGTCATGGGATAGAAAAACATCTAAACCTGCAATCTTAATATTTTGTGCATTATTAGATTCCTTTTCGGTTTTTGCCAACTCTTTTTTCACAAAACACTTTCCTTTACAGTCTGATTCTATAATTTTTCTGTTTTCACAAAGGTTTTTCACAATGTAATCGTAGTTGATCGCATAATTTAACATTGGCAAAACAGGGCGAATTGCAATGGTAAATACGATGAAAAAGGATAAGAAAAACTTCAAGTATCAAATCTTTAGTACAAATATAGTGTACAAAATTTGTTTTTGCATTAATTTATGATGAAAGTCAGTTTTTGTGCTTGGAAGCGGGATGTTGGAAGATGGAAGTTTTTAATGAGGATAATTTTCTCCATTTAAGATTCCCACAAATTGCACAGATTTGCGCAGGTGTTTGAAAATATATTTATACAACAAGTTTTGGCTAAAGCCAATGGAGATTTTATATTTAAGGGCGGACTAAAGTCCACCCCTATTGATAACATTTCTACAAATCTTTGTAGTCTGATTCTAAACTTCAAGCATCAAACTTTCATCACCCAACCTCATCAAAACTTCATTCTCTGAATTCTCACCGCATTCAAAATAGCGATTAACGCAACTCCGACATCAGCAAAAACAGCTTCCCACATCGTTGCCAAACCTCCTGCTCCGAGAACCAAAACAATTGCTTTTACTGTAAATGCAAGGATAATATTTTGCCAAACTATCTTTTTAGTTTGCTTGCCGATATTGATTGCCATTGGGATTTTGCTTGGTTTATCATCCTGAATGACAACATCTGCGGTTTCAATTGTAGCATCGCTTCCTAATCCGCCCATTGCAATTCCGACATCGCTTAAAGCGACAACCGGTGCGTCATTTACTCCGTCTCCGACAAAAGCAACAGTTTCATTTTTTGCTTTCAATTCTTTGACTTTATTTACTTTATCTTCGGGGAGTAAGTCTCCAAAAGCATTTTGAATTCCCAGTTCATTTGCTACAAATTGTACAACAGACGTTTTGTCACCACTCAACATCGTGGTTTTTACATTCAGTGCTTTTAGTTTATTGATCGTTAACTGAGCATCTTCTTTGATGGAATCTGCGATGGTAAGATATCCTACAAACTTTTTATCATATGCCACCGCAATTAAAGTATAAACAATATTTTCGGTTTTTAAATCGTAACTGATGTTGAATTTATCTATCAACTTAAAGTTTCCAACTAATAATTCTTTTCCGTTGATGGTTGCTTTTAGACCGTGACCTGCGATCTCTTCTACATTTTCCAGTTGAATAGAATGGTCTATTTCTCCTACATAATTATGAATTGCCGTTGCGACAGGATGCGTACTTTGACTTTCGAGCGCATTGACGAGTTTTAAAATTTCATCTTTATTAAATTCGCTCCCGAAGTTTACTTCCTGAACTTTGAAAACACCTTCCGTCATGGTTCCGGTTTTATCCATCACTACATTCTGAACATTCGCCAAAACATCTAAAAAATTACTTCCTTTAAATAAAATTCCATTTCTGCTTCCCGCTCCAATTCCACCAAAATAACCCAACGGAATAGAAATCACTAATGCACACGGACAAGAAATCACCAGAAAAACTAAAGCTTTATATAACCACGCTTTAAACTGATAATCATCAACAAAAAAGTAGGGTAAGAAAGTGATTCCAATCGCAAGGAAAACTACAATCGGTGTGTAAATTTTAGCAAATTTTCTGATGAATAATTCTGTTGGAGCTTTTTGCGATGTCGCATTCTGAACCAATTCTAAGATTTTACTCAACTTACTATCTTTATAATCAGTCGTAACTTTCACCTGACTTACCGTGTTCAGATTAATCATTCCGGCCAAAACTGTTTCGCCTTTTATTTTTGTATCGGGTTTGCTTTCTCCCGTGAGTGCAGCCGTGTTGAATGAAGCTTTTTCTGAAAGTAGTTCTCCGTCTAATCCTAATTTTTCTCCGGATTTTAGCTGAATGATTTCTCCAATATTTACTTTTTCGGCTTTTACGGTTTGTGGCTGTCCGTCTTTTAAAATAGTTACCTCATCGGGACGCTGATCGAGAAGAGATTTAATATTGGTTTTAGCTCTATTAACCGCCATTGCCTGAAAAACTTCACCTACCGAATAAAACAGCATTACGGCAACACCTTCAGGATATTCTCCAATCGCAAACGCACCGATGGTAGCAATTCCCATTAGGAAAAACTCTGAAAAAACATCGCCCTTAATAATACTTTCATACGCTTCTTTTAAAACAGGAAGTCCTACAGGAATGTAGGCAACCAAATACCAAACGAGGCGAAGCCAACCATTAAACCAATTGTTTTCAATGAAATTATCAAACGTAATTCCAATCAAAAGCAAAGCAAATGATACAATTGCGGGCAAAAAAAGCTGAAGCGTTGATTTATCTTGAACCTCATGAGAATGATCATGGTCGTGACCTTCATGGTTGTGCTCTTTTTTAGGTTTTGTACTGCAACATTCTTCCATAACAAATAATTTTTAACAAATGTAGTGCTCATACGAATGCAATACTATTGCAAACTTTCAAGACAGTTTTCGCAAATACCTTTTGCAAAAAGTCTTATCTCATCAATTCTGAAATTGGTTTTCATACTTTCCGGAAAAGAAATATCTTCTTTGCAGGTCGTCTGTTTGCAAATTTTACAATAGAAATGGAGATGCCAGTCTTTGTGCGTTTTTTCGTCGCAGTCATCGTGACAGAGTTTGTATTTCGTTGTTGTATTTTCCTGAATGCTGTGAACGATTCCTTTTTCTTCAAATGTTTTTAAAGTTCGGTAAATCGTTGTGCGATCTGCATTTTCAAAATAATTTTCGATTTCAGACAAAGATAAAGCGGTCTCTTGTGAGCTTAAAAAATCGTACACCAAAATCCTCATGCTTGTAGGTTTGGTATTCTTGTCGATGAGTTTATTTTCGATTTCTTGCTTCATGATATTGAGCTTCCCTTCGTGAAAGCCTTTCAAAGTTAGCTTTTTTTAGAATGTGTTTTTTATATTTTAAATAAAAAAAGAGCCTTTGCATTGCTACAAAGACTCAAAAATAAAATCAAAACTATAAATTTGGATTGTTCTCAATTTCCTTCTGCGGAATTGAAAACAAATAATATCTGCTGTTGGGTGCAAAAGCCGACTGATCTGGAAAAGCGAATATAGAATGTCCTCTTCCATTAACGGTCTTCACGGTACCATCCGGAGTTGTGATCTGTACCTGAATAGGTTGCCCGTTTGTGTTTACAAAAGCTTTTCTTTCTACTTTACCTTGTGTTCTGATGATGTCTGACAGAGAAAAACCTTCTCCAAAAAGCTCTTTTCTTCTTTCAATTAAAACCTCTTTAATCACATCATTCTGTGCAAGAGAACCATTATAAACATTTGCGTTTCTGGCTGTTTTTAATTGGTTTAAAACTGTAACAGCATTGGCAACATTTCCGCTTCTTGCTTCAGCTTCCGCCTCAATTAAATACATTTCTGCAGCTCTCATGAAAACGATATCGGCAATTAAATTAGCTTTAAACTTAAATTTAGCATATCTCAAAAGCCCTTCTCTTCCTGGTAATCCGTCCCATGAAAATAATGAAGAACGGATATCATTCGTATCAAACAAATCTTTAAAATAAGGATCCGCCATAAAACTGTAATAATAACTTCCCGAAGATGAAACATCTAAAAAGTGGAATGCATAGCTTTCACCAGACTGTTCCTGAGTTTGAGCATGTCCCCAAATCCATTCTCCGTTGGTAATGTCATTGAAGCCTTCTTTATATTTTTCGGTATTCATTAAAGGAAATCCCGTTCTTGCAATTTTGGCAGAAGCGATTGCGTTTGTCCATTCGCCAGTGTTTAAATAAACTCTTGCTAAAAGTCCGTTGACTACAGAACGGTCGATTTTATCTTTATTATTTCTTGTATAATTTTGAAGCAGTTGATCAGCGTCTGTCAAATCACTTTTAATTAAAGTATAAATTTCTTCAAGAGTCGCTTTTTTCTTCCCTACAGAATTGGTGGTTGCAGGTTCTGTATAAATAGGAGCCGTTGGTGCGTTTTTATCTTTCAAATAACTGAACTGATAGAAACTGGCAAGATTCCAATAACAGAAAGCGCGTAAAGCCTTTGCCTGGCCTTTCACCTGATTTTTCTTTTCCTGCGTTCCTTCTGCTGCATCAATTCTAGCAATCACATTATTCATATTATTGATAACAGAATACAAAGATGTCCAGATATAAAGTGATCTACCTCCCGTATTATTCACCAAATCAGTGAATGCATAAGCCGATGGAAAACCATATTTGTTGGTCAAAACAGCAACATCACTTCCCATTGCATCGCTGGTTCTTAAAACCGTCGAATATCCGATATTGGCATACGTTGTTCCGTCATCATTAAATTTTGCCCAGGTTCCGTTGATCACTGTTTCGGCACTTTCGGCAGTCTTAAAAATTTCGGCTTCATCTGCCTGATTTGTCGGAGCAGTTTCAAGGTCATTTTCACAACTTATCAGAGAAACTGCAGCAATTAAAGCAAAAGATATATATTTTAATTTTTTCATATGTAAGATTTTAAATATTTTAAAGAGTAGCCTGCACACCAAAAGTTACCGTTCTCATTGCAGGATATCTGTAGTACGTTGTTCCGTCTAAAGTTTGCTCAGGATCCATTCCTTTATGTTTATAGAATGTGAAAAGATTTTCTGCCTGAACGTAAACTCTCAGTTTTTTCAATCCGATTTTTTCAAAATAATCTGAAGGAAGTGTATATCCTAAGCTTACATTTTTAATTCTTGCATACGTTCCGGAATACAAAAATCTTGACGAAGCTGAAGTCCAGTTATTGGTTGTTGTGCTTAAAGCGGGAACATCTGTATTGGTATTTTCAGGAGTCCATCGGTTTAACATTTCAGAGCTCCATGCTCTTCCTGCTGCACTTCCGTTATGCATCAACATTGTATAATCGTTATCCAGAATTTTACCACCTAAACTGAAAGTCAATAATCCTGAAAAATCAAAATCTTTATATCTGATGCTGGTTGTAAGACCACCCATTACTTTAGGCAAAGAAGAACCCTGCAAAGTTTTTGTCGCTTTTGCATACTCTGAAGTCGTTCCTTCTACTGTATTTCCGTTTGCATCAGTTGTAATTGTTTTCCAAAGTGGATTTCCGTTAGTCGGATCAACTCCCATCCATTCAGGAATGAAGAAATCATAGATAGAACCTCCAACCTGTAATAGTTTTGTTCCGCTCACGATAGAACCTTTCGGAAGTTTGGTGATTTTATTGTTTAAAGTACTTAGATTCACATCAACATCCCATTGAAAATCATCAGTTTTAACAGGCGTTGTAAATAGAGAAAATTCAAAACCTGTGTTTTTTAATTCACCGATATTCGCCTGATAACCGCTAAAACCAACGGAAGGAGCCAAAGGCATATCAAACAAAAGATCTTTACTCTGACGTTGGAAATATTCTACATTTCCTTTAATTCTGTTTTTCAAAATGGCAAATTCTAATCCTACATTCAGGTTAAGATTCGTTTCCCATTTCAGATCCGGGGTCGGAAGTCTGCTTGCAACCGTACCCCCTTCACCAAGATTGTTATAAAATGTATATAAACTTTGATATGCATAATATGTGCTCAATTTATCATTTCCCTGGCCACCATAACTTGCACGAAGCGTCAACTGATCGAAAATATTTAAATCTCTAATGAAATTTTCGCTTGAAGCCTTCCATGATCCACCAACTGACCAGAAAGTTCCCCATCTGTTTTCAGGTGAAAATCTCGAAGAACCATCTGCTCTTACCGATCCGGAAACGAAATATTTATTTTGAAAATCATATTCCACTTTTCCTAAATAACTTAAAAGTCCCAATTTATCACTGTTTCCACTAAATCCACCTAACAAAGCTGCCGCATCTGGTTCGTAATAATATGGTAGTGAAAATTGGCTTCTGCTTCCTGAGATGGTTTGAAATTCGTAATGATAAAACTCCTGTCCTGCTAAAATATTAAAGTGATGCTGATTGATTTTTTTATCAAAAGTCAAAATATTACTGGTCGTATAAGAAAGCGTTCTGGAGTTTGTTTTTGTTACCGAACCACCGATTTCGCTTCCCTGCCCGATCAAAGGATTTGAATAAAAATGACCATTATAATTAACCAAATCAACGGAGAAACTTGATTTAAACTTTAATTCCGGTAAGAAAGTAAAATCTAAAAATCCTTTTCCGGAAAAGTTATCTTCACGGTTTTCATTTTTATCTAAAGGCAACGTTGCTGCAGCATTTTGATTTTGTAAAGCACTTGTAGGACGGTATTTTCCAAAGTCGTAAATATAATTTCCGTTCGCATCTAACCTGTGACTTCCGTCTGCATTTCTTTCATAATAAGGATAAAAAGAAGGAATTACTCTTGCCGCATTAATGATATTATCCGTTCTGGAATCTGAAGAAGGCGGTGCTTCCTGAAGACTGTTGGTATAACTTAAATTAGCCCCAACATTTAACCATTTTTTGACTTCAGAATTGATTTTAAGTCTTGTACTGTATTTTGTAAAGCCTGATCCAATGGCAATTCCTTTATCGTCAAGATATCCTAATGAAAAATAATAATTGCTTTTTTCGCTCCCTCCACTGAAATCTAAATCTACCTGACTTCTTGCCGCCACTCTCTGAAGAATATCTCTCCAATCATCGTTCCATAAAGCAGTAGCTCCAGGTAAAAGCTTACCGTCAGTTCCTACAGGTTTTGCATAATTTGATCCGTATGGATTTATTCCTAAACCATTGCTTCCGGAAACCAAAGCATCACTCGCCATTTGTGCCGCCTGTTGAGAATTAACCTGACTTGATTTGTAGCCATTTCTCAAAGCTTCCCAATACAATTGAAAATACTGATCTGTATTTACCTGCTCGTAATCTTTAACCGCTCTTGTAGAAAAACCCTGACTGATATTGAAATTTACTTTAGCTTCCCCCTTTTTTCCGGATTTTGTTGTAATAATTATTACTCCGTTGGCTGCTCTTGAACCATAAAGCGAACTTGCCGTAGCATCTTTCAAAACACTGATCGATTCAATATCATTGGGACTTATTGAGTTGATACTTCCATCAAAAGGAATTCCGTCTACGACAAACAAAGGATTACTTGAAGCACTCACCGAGCCAATTCCACGAATACGGATAGATGCCGTTGCACCAGGTTGCCCAGAAGCACTTACCGCCTGAAGACCTGGAACCTGTCCTTCCAAAGCTTTGGTAATATTGGTAACGGGTCTGTTGTTTATTTTTTCACTAGAAATTGTTGCCACAGAACCTGTGTAACTTGTTTTTTTTGCTTTTCCGTAAGCGACAACTACTACTTCATCTATATCCTGTTCGCGAAGTGTATCTTTTTTTGCTTCCTGACCATTGATGTTGATTATTCCTAAGAAAAATACTGCAACAGGTGGAATCCAAGCTTTAGAATTAATTAAATTTTTGTTAACCATAATTCATTTCATTTATCAAATTTTAAAAATTAACCCTTTATAGAAAAGACAACAAAGGGCATCGATAAATACGATGAACCAATTGCTTATTTTTCCTTTAAAGGCTGAATGTAACACCTTGCACAAAGCAGGTTGTTAAGACTTCACAGGGTCAGTTCCCTCCATCTTTCTTTATAAGCCGATCGAAATATGTTTGCAAATCTAAAAACAATTAGTCTACAAAACAAGTAGACTTTGTGATTTGCAATTATTTTTTAATAAAAATTAAGTTAATTAATTCTTAAAAAACACCAAAATAGGAAGTTATACAAATTATCAAATTCTTAAATATGACAAATATCATTAAAAATAATGTAATTCTAAAAAATGATTTAAAATAGAAAAGCTTTCGACTTATTAAAAAAACTTTCTAAATTTATACTATGAAAGTTTTAATTATAAATGGTCCTAATCTGAATCTGTTAGGCACGAGAGAACCTGAAATTTACGGGAGTGTTTCTATGGAAGATTATTTAGAAAAACTAAAGTCTGAATTTACTTCTCACGAATTGAATTATTATCAGTCGAATATTGAAGGAGAGCTGATTAACAGACTTCAGGTAGATGATTTTGATGCAGTTGTTATTAATCCCGGAGCTTTCACGCATTACTCTTATGCAATCGCGGACTGTTTAAAGAATATCCAGAAACCGAAAGTAGAAGTTCACATCAGCAATATTTATAAAAGAGAAGAATTCCGTCAGAAATCTGTGACAGCTGCAAATACGAATGCAGTTTTGTCAGGCTTTGGGATGGAAGGATATCGATTGGCGGTTTTGAGTTTGAAACCTTAAGCTTATAATGAATGAGTCTCATTAATACAATTTTGTCGAAATATAAATGGATTAAACGAGCTGAAATGCTTGATTTTAATTTTAAAACGATTGAAGATAAAATAGGTTTTGATTTACCACAAGACTACAAAGATTACTCCATTGAGTATGATGAAAATGAAGACTTTATAGGTAAAGAATTTGTAAGATTGTGGAGTTTAGAAAACTTGATAGATTGGAATACTGATTATCAAATTTTGGAGAATTTGCCGAATACAATTGCAATTGGTGATAATGGAAATGGAGAATTTATCGGAATTCACTTTATTGAAAATAGCAATTACAAGATAATATTATCAACTTACATCGATTTAGATCCAGAATACAACATTGAAATTGGAAAATCCTTTACGGACTTCATCGAAAAGTTAAACAAAGGAAAAACTTGGTTTAACGAAAAATAAAAAAGGCTCATCAAATTGATGAGCCTTTCTTCACTATTTCTAAATGGTCTGTTCCTGCAATTGAGGCCCAGAAGCAATCAGCTTTTTACCTTCGTCAGTATTGCAATACTGCTCGAAGTTTTTGATATATTTTGCAGCAAGATCTTTTGCTTTTTCTTCCCATTCTGCAGCATCGCTGTAAGTATCTCTAGGATCTAAAATTCCTTCAGAAACATTTGGCAATGAAGTTGGAATTTCTAAATTCATAACAGGGATAGTTATTTTTTCAGCTTTTTCGATTGATCCATCGATGATAGCATCAATAATCGCTCTTGTATCTTTTAATGAAATTCTTTTTCCCGTACCGTTCCATCCAGTGTTTACCAAATAAGCTTTTGCACCGTGCTCTTTCATTTTACCAATCAATGTTTTAGAATACATTGTTGGGTGTAATGTTAAGAACGCTTCTCCAAATGCAGGTGAGAAAGATGGTTCAGGCTCAGTTATTCCTCTTTCAGTTCCAGCCAATTTTGAAGTATACCCACAAAGGAAGTGATATTGAGCTTGGTTTTCATCTAAAATAGAAACCGGAGGCAATACTCCAAAAGCATCAGCAGAAAGATAAACGATCTTACTTGCGTGACCTGCTTTAGACGGTAAAACGATTTTGTTGATATGATAGATCGGGTAAGAAACTCTTGTATTCTCAGTGATAGATCCGTCTGTATAATCAGCAACACCGTCGTGTACTACAACGTTTTCAAGAAGTGCATCTCTTTTTATCGCTCTGAAAATATCCGGTTCTTTTTCTGCTGACAAATCGATTACTTTAGCATAACAACCGCCTTCGTAATTGAAAACTCCGTTGTTATCCCAACCGTGTTCGTCATCGCCAATTAAATATCTTTTAGGATCTGCAGACAAAGTAGTTTTTCCTGTTCCCGAAAGTCCGAAGAATAACGCTACATCTCCTTCTTCTCCTACGTTTGCAGAACAGTGCATTGATGCCATTCCTTTTAGTGGAAGGTAATAATTCATCATTGCAAACATTCCTTTTTTCATTTCACCACCATACCAAGTACCCCCAATAATCTGAAGTTTTTCAGTAAGGTTAAACATTACAAAGTTTTCAGAATTTAATTCTTGTGCTTCCCAGTTAGGGTTTGTAGTTTTTGATCCGTTGATTACTGTAAAATCTGGCTCTCCGAAAGTTTCCAACTCAAAATGAGAAGGACGGATGAACATATTCGTAACGAAATGTGCCTGCCAAGCCACTTCAACAATAAATCTTACTTTTAGTCTTGTGTCGGTATTCGTTCCACAAAAAGTATCAACTACATAAATCTTTTTCGCATCAGAAAGTTGAGTCAATACCAAATCTTTACATGATTCGAAAATTTCAGGTGTTGTAGGCAAATTTACTTTACCATCCCAGAAAATAGTATCTTTTGTAACATCATCCTGAACAATATACCTGTCTTTAGGCGAACGACCAGTGAAAATTCCGGTTTTTACAGAAACTGCACCAGATTCTGTAAGCTCAGCTTTCTCAAAACCCTGATTTTCAGGTGAAACTTCCGCTTGATATAACTCTTCATATGAAGGATTATAAATTAATTCGTAATCTCCTTTAATTCCTAATTTTTGTAAATCTTGGATGATTTTAGCGTTTTTCATTTTACTTATATTTTCTTTTTCTTTTTGCCTGTTTAACATTATGAATATTAACAAATTGTTAAACGTGGATAAATATAAACATATAAGCGAAAATGACAAATAAAAAATGACAGATATAAAAAACTGATTAACAATCGATTAAATCATCCCACTCAAAAACAGTAGTAAAACCTTTTCCCCAAAAATAGTCCTTAAAGCCTACAAATTTTGAGCTCATTACAAAATCTCCTCCCCAAGCGCCTAGACTTTTGACAAAACTCGGGCAATCTGAGAAAAACCTAGACTTAACTGTCGGAATTTCAATAAAATCAGAAATTTTTTGCTCATGTATCATCATTAGTTCTGAAAAATTTTCCAATTCATCACATAACAAAATATTTCTTGTGAGATTTGAAAATTCATCTACCACAATTTGAGACTTTATTTTTGATCTGTAAAGCTGAATTGCTTCGCGGCTATCTTGCTTTTGATTGAGGTGAATAAAAATCAGCTCATTTTTAAATTTTGGATTGAAATTTATCTTTTCAAAATGTATTTCAGGTCTATTCTGAAACAACACCGCAGATTTTGCATTAGCAACTGCAATATCGTATCCGCTTCCACCCAAACTTATAGAATTTAAATGGAAAGGATCAATCTCTGACCATTCAGCAAGATTGTTCATTAACGTAGAACTGCTTCCCAGACCATAATCTGATGGAAATTGAAGATTTGTTTTTAAATGATAGGTATCGGTGCTTTTAAATTTAGTTTCAGAAAGACTCTGAACGTTTTTGAGAGTTTTAAGAATAAACTCTGCACTTTGATTGATATTGGTTTCAAGAATCTGCCATGTTTTATAATCAATGACAGCTTTTAGCCATAATTTGTTTTGATGATAAGCTTCCCAGAAAATAATAGATTTCCCGTCTTGCTTTTCTTCAAAAAAAAACTCCTGTCCTAGCTTTGTGGGTACCGCTAGGACAAGAGCTCCGTCTACAGCGAAATATTCTGAAGTAAGCATAAGCTTTCCTGGTGAATATATTTCGCCCATTTTATTTATTTAGATAGCAGAAGCAGATGCTACTGCGCTATCAATTTTCTTGATTAATCCCTGAAGTGTTTTTCCGGGACCAACTTCTACAAAATTTGTAGCACCGTCTTTAATCATATTCTGAACAGACTGCGTCCATTTTACAGGCCCCGTTAATTGAGCGATAAGATTAGCTTTAATCTGATCTGGGTCTGTAACAGCCGTAGTCGTAATATTTTGATACACAGGGATTGTTGCTTTTCTGAATTTAGTATTTTCAATAGCAGCAGCCAATCTTTCTTGTGCAGGTTGCATTAATGGTGAATGGAAAGCTCCGTTTACCGGTAGTAATAGTGCTCTTTTGGCACCCGCTTCTTTTAATTTAATACAAGCTTCTTCTACCGCAACCGTTTCACCTGAAATTACCAATTGCCCAGGACAGTTGTAATTTGCAGGAACTACTACTCCGCTGATTGATGCACAAATTTCTTCTACTTTAGCATCATCCAATCCTAAAATTGCAGCCATAGAACTTGGGTTTGCATCACAAGCAGCCTGCATTGCTTTAGCTCTTTCAGAAACAAGTTTTAAACCGTCATCAAAAGATAAAACTCCGTTGGCAACCAACGCAGAAAATTCTCCCAAAGAGTGACCTGCAACCATTTCAGCACCAAGACCATTTACCGCTTTTAATGCCGCAACAGAATGTATGAATATTGAAGGCTGTGTAACCTCAGTTTTCTTAAGATCCTCATCTGTCCCCCTAAACATAAGGGAAAGAATATCAAAACCTAAAATTTCGTTAGCAGATTCCATCAGGTCTTTAATGTCTTTACGGGAGTCGTATAATTCTTGTCCCATACCAACAAACTGTGATCCCTGACCAGGAAATATAAGTGCTTTCATTTATTTATTTAAAGTTAAATATCAATTATAATTTAAAAATAGAGTCCTTAAAGAATTTTAAGGAACCAGTCTGATCACACGAAAGCCTGTATTTACATAAGCTCCGTTTGATTTAGACTTTACAAATTCAAATTTAGTAGCCAACTGAGTCTGTACTTTATTGATTTGTTTAAAGATTTCTCCTTTTTTGTTTTCTCTTGTCAGCATATCGTTGACTACATCAAAACCAATCACGGCATATTTACCTGGAGTTTTGCAGTATTTTGATTTGTACGCGGCTAAGATTTCTTTTTCAAAACTTCCGTCAGTATTGATTTTTCTGTCCATTAAATAAACCAAACTTGCCTGACTCAATTCATCAACTTTTTTATCGAAACTCGGCACAGCATACATACTGAATGCTTTAATACCTTGCACTTCTTTTGATAAAGCAATGACTTTATTTGAAAAAGCCTCGCCTACCGTATCATTATCACTTGCCAAAATTGCAATAACGGGAGCAGATTGCCCTGTCATCATATTTTGATCCAATTGTATTTCCGAAGCTGTATTTACAACAGTAACCTGAGCATTTTTAACATTTTTCTCGAGGCTAGACTTCAGATAATTGGCATTCTCTTTTTTGGTGTCTGCAACAACATAAATTTTCTGATTAGAGTATACCGATTTTACTTCTTCAGCAATTTTATCGGCATAAGTTTGATTGTTGGTTTCAACAATAATCAGATTGCTATAATTATATAATTCTGGTGAGTTGGCAAATGGAGCTACAACAGGTATTTTTTGAGTTTTAGTAAAATCTAAAAGATCAATAACATTTGATTTGAAGAAAGGTCCAATAATTAAATCGGTATTATTTGGATTAATTTGTGATAAAGAGCTTTTAAATGAAGCTTCATTACCAGAATCAACAATTTTAATATCTAATTTCTGTCCGGCAGAAGCATTTCTTTCGATTGCTAATTTTGCACCGGTAAGAAAATCGGTTGCCATCGCACGATACTGAGTTTCATTGGTACTGTATCCGAAAGGAAGCATCAAAACAACACTTAATGCATCGCCATTCTTTTTGATGTAAGCAGCATCCAGCTTTCTGATTTTTAAAATCATTCCGGCTTTTAATCCTTTTGATAATTCAGGATTTAATACAATTAATTCGTCGATTGTAACTCCGAATTTATTGACAATTGAAAAAACGGTATCGCCTTGTTCAACGGTATACGTAGCATATTCATCCTGATTAGAATGAGAATTTTCAGCCGAAGACCTTTCGTTCCCGGAATCTATTTTAGTTTTGTTATTATTTACCGGAGCAGTTTCAGTAACAGTCTCCACAGGTTTTGTCACTGTAGTAGCTACTGCCTGATTTCCACCATATTTTTTGATGCTATCAAGAGGCAAAGTGATTTCGTCCCCGATTTTCATGTGAGAATCTAGCTCTGGATTGAGCTTTCTCAAATCAGTTTCAGAAATTCTATACTGTTTTGTAATTCCGTAAACAGTTTGTTTAGGCTGAAGAATGATTTTTCCTGTCTGCGAAGAAGTGCTTCCAGCAGGAGCTTTTGTAGCAACCGCATTTGCAGTTCCCGTTTTTACGGTAACCACATCTCCAATAGCCAGTTTTCCGTCTTTTACTTTAGGATTCCACTTCAACAGCTCATCTACAGTAATTCCGTATTTCTTAGAAATATTGTAGGGAGTATCACCTTTTATAACCGTGTGTGTTTTCTGAGCAGATAAACTTAGAAACATACATAAACCAGATAGTACAAAAAACCTCTTAATCATTTTCGATATTATAATTTACAAAAATACTTCTTTAAAATTAAATGGCAACAATTATTAATTTTGAATCTTCTACCACCATTTCTTCCAGACAGAATTCTATCCATGAATATCCGAAATCCGCAAAGAATACAGAAAAATTATATATCCTTTCCTGCCACGTTTTCGACGGATGAACATCTAAAAACAGATTTTCTAAACGCTCCAACAGCTCATTTTGTTTTGTCTTTTCAGCACGAAGAAGTCTTTTTTTCATTCTTTCGAATGATTTCAGCTGCCTTGTTTCTTCAGCTTCTACTAAATTACCAAAAGATTTTTCGGTTGATTCTGCTGCATTTTTCAATTCTGAAAACTGTTTCGTCAGAAGATTTTCTTTTTCATTAAGCAAATTAAGAATTTCATTATTATCTAAAATCTTGTCATTGGTAATTTTTGTGAAATTTTGGAAAAAATCATCTATTTTCAAATTGAGTTTTCCAATTTTACCTAATGTCTTTTCTTTTAAAAACAACATTGAGTTTCTTGGAATTAAAATAGGGAAAGGCAAATTGAGTTCAGTAAAATAATCTTTCAGTTCCAACCAATACATAATTTCTGCATTCCCGCCGATATAAGCAAGATTTGGTAAAACCGTTTCCTGATAAACAGGTCGCATCAAAGCGTTTGGACTAAACTTTTCGGGATAGTTTTCAAGTTCGTTTAAAATTTCCTCTTTTGTGAACTGAATATTTTTATCTACAACAATATAATTTTTGCCGTCAAAATCTATTCTGTCGCGAGTTTCAGAAAGATAAAATAAATTAATTTCACGCGGATTTACCTGAACTTTACCGTATTTAGCTGTCAGAAAATCAACTTTATCTTTTGAGCTTTTATGTAAGCTAAAATTCTCCAGCTCATCTTTAAAAACATCTTTGATTTGATTTTTCAGTGCTTTTGAATCTCCATCAACAATCAACAAACCAAAGTCTGAAAACAATCTGTTGACCAAAGTCTGAATTGCTTTCGTTAAAGTATTACCACCTTTGTAAGCTTCCTTCAGCATTAAAATCAACTCAGTTCCGAAAACAGAATCTTTAAATTCTTTCTCAAATTCGGAAATGAAAAAAGTATCATTTACATGAATTTTTCCAACTGCACCACCAGACTTTTCGTTGATTTCGTAATAATTATTCTCGGTTTTAAAATGATTAATTTCCGCAAAATCATGATCTTCAGAAGCCATCCAATACACCGGAACAAAATTAAAATCAGGGAAATTTTGCTGTAAATACGTACAGGTTTTTATCGTCTGAAGAATTTTGTATATAAAAAAAACAGGCCCGGAAAACAGATTAAGCTGATGCCCGGTTGTAATCGTGAATGTATTTTTATGTTTAAGATTTTCTAAGTTTTCTGTCTGTTTAGAAGACAACTTAAAATCTGAAAGTTGTGATTTTATCGTTTCAGATAGAATTTCTCTTTTTTCTAATCCGAAAGAGTTTTGTTTTAAATGAATTTGTTGAGCAAAATTTTCAAGCGAAAAAGTATGTGCTTCAAATCCCTCTATATCATGATTCAGGAAATCTTTTACCAATTTTGGAATACTTTCGATTTCGCTGAATGCTATTTTATTTATTGTTTTCAACCTGATTTAATTTTAGTTGAACAGATACCATAAAATTCCAATATTTAGTCTAAAATCATAGACCGGATAATGTGGGAATGCATATGATTTGTTTGGTGAAACGACCGTTCCTATTTGCTGACCTTCGATAAAGAAAAACATTCTTTTCACTTTCATATTAACATACAAGTCTGCGATTGGCTGTCCTCCGATTGAGAAAGAATCTGCGCTTGGTAAAATATATTCGTTAAGAATCGGGAAATATTCTCGTGTAGCAAATTTTGAGAAGTAATACACTTTCAATCCAGCCTGAATTTCTGCCGCATTTTTGAATGCCTTAGACTGAAAGAAAAAGTTGGCTCTCCCTATAAAAGATGGCATTGGCAACAACTCTTTATTGGTTAAAGCATTTTGAAACTGTAATCTTGTATTTAAGTGAAACTTTCCATAGCTGAATGTAGCATCACCTCCAATTTGAGAAATATTTAAAGAGTTTGCGCTTTGTCTTGGCATTGCTGCAGCATCAAAATACGTATAATTATCTATTCTAAAATAGTTGGCAAAAAGTTGAGTTTGGAACCATTTTAAATTAACATTACCCCCAATTTCCGTTACCGATTGATTTTTTGCATCACTAAGGAAATAATTAAAATTGTTGTACGCCGAAGCGTTCGCAAGATAATTAAATGACGGATATGAGCTTTGGAAATTTACTTTTGCATTCACAAAGTAATCTTTAATCGGCTCAAATTTGATATTGTTTGTCGTCTTTAAATAATCTCCGAACTGGTTTCCTTTTGAAATTTCCAAGAATGAATTGACTTGGAATTTATCAAAAAGTTTGATCTGTAAATTTCCGACCGCCCCCAATCTGTTTTCTTTCATTTCAGAAGGAATTTCAAGAGTTGGTAATGTAATTTGATCTACTCCGAATTTCAGCATCTGATATCTTAAACCGGCATCTAATTTGAAACGTTCGTTATCAAAAACCAAACTGAAAGTATTGCTAAAATTATTTGAATACTTTTTAGTTGCAAGAGGAAAACCATTAACAATTTCTGCTTCAGAAGTATACCAATATGGCTCTAAACTACCTTGGTTATAATAATATTTATTCCCTTGATTAAAAATAGTATGTCGAATTCTAAAAGGAAATTTTTCAGCATTAAAAGGAGTAAACTGGTGACTCAAATAATATCTTCGGTAGGAATATTGTGAGCTGGATGATGCTAAATTCACCAGAGCTCTGTCACGGTTTTTAAACTCACTATCTCCCGATTGGAAAAGATCATCATTAACAATCCCACCATTCTCCTGATTGTTTATATTCTGATGAAGGTAATGGGCAAACAATTCATAATCTCCGGTTTTGGATGTATAATGTCCCGAGAATAAAGTATTATTATTTGCTGACAAAGAGTTTCTGTAAAACCCTTGAGAACGAAGTCCCATATAATCTAAAGCAAAATTGAATCTTTTCCCTATATTTTGGGTATAAGTTGACTGCAAAGCAGCGCCATTCTTCATTGCTGTATGATAAATAAAAGTTGCAGTCGGAGTTTTTACATCATAATATTTGATGTCGTTAATTCCTAAAATACCGTACGATTTGTTTGTCGGTAATAGAGAAAGATTTTGTTCGGCATTCACTTCATAAGATAAAGGGTTGAATCCCGATCCGATGTTTGCAAACTGCACTCTTCCAAAATTATCTCTGTTGTTATACTGAGAAAAAATATACGATTTGTTGAAGGTCATCGCTGTATCAAAGATTTTCTTTTCAGAAAACTGAGTCTGATACTGATAATCATTAATCGTCGGTTTAAAAATTTTAAGAGAATCTTTTTTCCCGGAATCTATTACTAAGGTGTCTTTTAGCTTTTTCTCAAGCATGTTAGAGTCTGTTTTATTGACAATAACCTGAGCCTTAATAAAGGAAGCGATGAAAAATATGATTAGAAAAAGGTATTTCATGAATATTTTTTGTACAGCAAAAGTAAGAAATAAAAGGCAAAAAAAAACCCGTCGATTGACGGGGTTTTGGTAGAACCAAATTTATTTATATCCAGGATTTTGTTGTCCTGATATTCCTTGATTCGCAGTTATTTCTGCGAGAGGAATAGGTAATGTGTATTTGTAACTTCCATTTGGTAAGTTTTGAGAGACGAAACCTTCGATATCATCTGCTGCATTTCTATCCATAGTAACACCAGCAGTAGCTGCTAGTCTTTTTAAGTCGATATAACGGTGACCTTCCAAAGCCAATTCTATTCTTCTTTCTTTAAGAATATCTTTATATGCTACTTGTTTGCTAGTATACGCAGGTGTAGTAGGTGTACCTGTATACGCTCTAGCTACTCTTACCTGCTGGATGTAGTTTGCAGCTCCTGCAAAATCTCCTGCTTCAACTGCAGCTTCAGCAAGAATAAAATACATCTCAGATAATCTAAAGACTTTTACATCGTTTCTTGTTGCACTACCAACCTTACCAGGATACTTGTCGATTACATAATAATGAGCTGACAAATATGGTAGTGACGATGGATCTAAATATGCATATTTTCTTACATCGTTTGTATTTCCATAGAACTCGTTAAACGTATTAACACCCCAAAACCACATTACACCTCCAGAAATAGTTGAAGTATTAGTGTTATAGACGGTTCCAATTGCATTACCTGAACCTGGAGCAAGACGGTTAAGACCAAATATAACCTCGCCACCTTCTAAATCAGCCCACATTCTTCTATATGGGGTAAATGCAGCAGAAGCACTGTACCAAGCAGCATTCCAAGCACTTGAACCTATGTTAGGTCCCGACGTACCATTCGTCATTGGATTAGCAGTTGTTAAACTAATACCAGAACTTGTTAATACAGACTGAGCATATTGTTTAGCCAAAGGATAATTACCACGATACAAGTTAAATCTTGCTGCAATAGCATTTACTGTGCTTGTGTTTATATAAAACCTATTAACATTACTTCCAGTAGTTACAACATTAGCTCTAGCAAAATCTAAATCTGCATTGATAAAATCGTAGATAACCTTGTTGGTAACTCTTGGTGCCGAAAAATTCAAATCGCTTGGAGCTGTTGTAACCAACATAACCCCTAAAGCGTTCTCATCTTTCATATCCGTTGAGAAATAAGTTTCTAACTGAAGATAGCAATACGCTCTTACTGCTCTTGCTTCACCAAGAATTCTCTTGTAAGCTGTCGCCTGTGCTGCTGTAGCAGGAGTAATTTGCTCAGCCATCTCTAAAAGACGGTTTACTCTGTTGATTACTGTATAGTTGTTTACCCAAATCGTCCCAGTATAGCCATCACTAGGATCAATAAAATGCCTGTGTAATTGCCATTCTTGACCACCACTACCAATACCTTGACGCACTTCGTCTGTAACTACTGCGGTTAAATAATTAGCACTAGTGGGCTCTAGCAAACCGTAAACAGAACCAATAAGAAAATTATTCATTCCATCAACAGTAGTGATGTCTTCTCCATGCGTTTCTCCCGGCTGTACAATTTCATAACTATCAGAGCAACTTGTAAGTATAGAATTACCCCCTAAAAGTGCTGCTCCAATAAAAAAAGCATATTTTATATTTTTTTTCATGATAAAATTATTAAATTAATTAGAACTCAACATTTACCCCAACCGAATATACCTTCGGGTTTGGATATACTGACAATGATTGTTGAGTAATTGGTTCTGGGTCAAAACCTTTCCATTTAGACCAAGTATATAAGTTTTCTGCTTGTAAGAATACTTTTACACTTCTCACAGGTAAATTTCTAAGCATTTCTTTACTAAGATTATACCCAATAGCAACGTTTTTCAGTCTTACAAAATCTGTCTTGTGTAGATAACGATCAGAGTCATCCTCTTGGCCTTGATTGTTTGCAGTTAAGCTAGGAATGTCTGTATTCGTATTATCAGGTGTCCAAGCATTTAACAAGTCTTTAGAAACATTAATACCGAGAGTAGCATAGGCTGGGTTTAACAACCAACTCTCCATATTATCATTGATCCAACCTCCAGATTGGTAAGAGAACATTGCGTTAAAAAAGAAACCTTTTACATCTAAGTCTACACCAAAACCTCCAGATACTTTAGGGAAAATAGATTTTCCTGTAGCCACTCTATCATCCACAGTTGGCGTTTCAGTAATTTGTCCGTCTTTACCTACAAACAGTAGTTCTCCATTTTCTTGATTAACACCTGCATACTGATATAAATACCATTGATATGCTGGTCCTCCAACCGCTTGTACGTTGTTACCAGTAAAATCTTCTTTCGGTAAAGCTTTTACTGTATTTTTGTTGTAAGCTCCGTTTGCCCAAACAGATAATTTTATATCTTGCTTTCTGATAATATTACCTCTTAAAGAAGCCTCTATCCCTTTGTTTTCTAACTTACCGTTATTACCTATGATGTTAAAACCATTACCTAAACCGGCTGAAATAGCAATATTATTAATCAAACGATCTGTCGTTTTTTGGTAAACATCAAAAGTACCTTCAACAATTCCATTATAGTTAAGGTCTAAACCAATATTCGCCATTGATTGCTTTTCCCATCTTAAATCTGGGTTACCTTTAGAGAATAAATATCCATACAAGTTTTGGTATCCTCCAATAGAAGGTGTACCAGTATAATTATCAATATATTGCAGAGGTCTAAGATAAGAAGGGTTTTGATTATTTGTCGCAACCTGAATATTTTGATTCCCTTGCGTACCGTAAGAAGCTCTAAGCTTTAACATTCTAAATTTAGATTCAGCCATAAATTCTTCTTTGTCGATGTTCCATCTACCAGAAACTGACCAGAAAGTATCCCACTTGTTTTTATCTTCAAATCTGTAAGTCGCATCTCTTCTTAATGTACCACTAAATCCGTATCTACCAGCATAGTCGTAATCTACCGTACCAAACGCTGCAAATGTACCAGCATTAATTTTACTTGCCGAAACTGACGGCTGATAGAAGCTTGGACTAGCAGCACTAAAAGGAATATATCCTTTTCCTGCACCAAATGACCATAATAGAGGATCTAGACCATTTTGTGTTTGAGACTTAGACAAATAATGTCCTTTATAATAATCTAAGTAAGCTGAAACAGTCAAATCGTGATCTCCAAACGATTTATTAAATGTAAGGTTAGAAACGTTATTAATCGTTAAATCTTTAAAATTTGATAGAGTTTCAATACCCCCATATTTAGCTCCTGTAGAAGCTGCCACACTATTTGACAAATATCCTAGTGGGGATCTAGCAAAAGTTCTATCTTCTTCTTTAAAATCTATTCCTAATCTATTGGTAAATGTTAAGTTATCGGTAATTTTATAACTCCCACGTAAGTTAGCATTTACAGAAGTTTCTGCATATAAATTTCGCACACCACCTCTCATGTTATCATACAATACATATGGTCTATATACAGCAGAGTTTTGACCAATAGTAGCAAACATTTCAGCACCGTTCTGAAATGGATACTTCGGCAAAGTTGGATCGCCCAACACAGCTCCTAACAATACGTCTTGTGCTATATTCCCTGCTAAAGCAGTAGCATTCGCTTCCTGATCTAACTGATTTCTTTTAGAATAAGCAGCAGCTAATTGTGCTGAGTAAGTAAATCTTTTATTTTTCGATTGCCCATTGATATTATTACGGAAAGTAAATCTTTCAAAATCTGTTCCTTTGATAATCCCCTCGTTCTTCAAATAGCCTACTGAGGTAAACACAGACAAATTCTCGCCTCCATAAGTTAAACCTAAGTTATGTTGTTGTGTCATCCCTACTCTCATCAACTCTTTCGTCCAATCTGTATCTGTAGAATAGTTATTGATATCATCATCACTCATACCAACACCATTACCACCCTGCCCATATATTTGTTGAATTTTAAGCAATTCTTTAGCATTAGCCAAATTATAAGAAGGCTTTGGATATTGTGAGAATGAAGTTAATGCATCATAAGAGACTTTCAAGCCAGAATTATACTTTCCGAATTTAGTCGTAATAACAACAACCCCATTAGCACCTCTGTTACCATAAATTGAAGTTGCCTGAGCATCTTTCAATATACTCAAAGTTTCAATATCGTTAGGGTTCAAGTTTCTAAATTGCGAAGAAGAACTAGACAAACCATCTAAAGGATCTGTAGATGCGTTTAATGAACCAACACCTCTAATTAAGATATCAATTTTACCTGAACCTGGAGAACCAGAGCTTGAGTTAACTGACAAACCTGGTGCCGCTCCTTGAAGTGAATTCAAAAATGTTGTATTGGGACGATTCTCCAACGCTTCAGCGCTAATAGTTGTAGACGCTGCAGTTGAGCTAGCTTTCGTCGCTGTTTTACTATACCCTAAAACAACAACCTCTTCAATCTTCTGTTCTTTTGACGGTTTTGAAGGAACGGAATCATTTTTTGTTGCCTGCGCAAAAGCTACTTGCCCGATAAAGAACAAAGCTCCAGCACTTAATACACGTAATTTAACATTCATATTAACAAAATTTTAATATTTTTAATTAGCAAATATGTTAATAAATATTAACATATGCAAATTTTTTCACATACTCACTTATTATTTTTTTAGTAAAATTCTATAAACAAGTAAAAACAAAAACAATTCAACAAAATTTCCATGAAAAACCATATCAAAAGATAAAATAAACGACAAATCACCTTAGCTTTAACAAATTATATACAACACGAATTAAATAATTTAGAATTAATACAAATTAAAAGAATTCGCATTAAAACCTATCAATAATATAGTTATTTATATTATTTTTATTGGTATTAATAAAATAACATGAAAACATTTTTTAAATTCTTAGCAATTACTTCTAGCGTATTTGTCTACAGTCAGCAAACTCAACAAGTCAATCAAGGTATGGGCTATGAATTTTTCCCAACAAAAAGTGTCACATCCAATGGAAAAACTTTAAAATATGAGGATATAATTGGAACTCCTTATGCAGACACAGATTTCAAAATGGCAAAATTAGCCGACAATTATGAAGAAGTCCCTGTAAGGTATAATAGTTACAAAGACGAAGTTGAATTTAAAAAAGGTGAAAATATTCAAATAGTTCCAAAACAAAAAGAACTTTCAAGAATTACAATTAAAAAACCATTGCAAACTATTGTAAATTTAGAAACAAATGATAATTTACAAGGATATTTCTTTGAATTAGTATCCGGAAAAATAGCACTATATAAAAAAGAAAAAACGATTTTTAAAGACGAAGCACTCGCAATAAATTCTTATGCTTCTTCTAAACCCGCTGAATTCATAAAACAAAATCCTGTATACTATATTAGTATTGGTAATCAATTCATTAAAAAGCCAAAAAATCAAAAAGAAATCATTGAAGCTTTACCCAATCTAAAGAATCAGATTAATGCATTCATTAAAGAAAATAAAATAAAATTGAACAAAGAAGAAGATTTAATAAAACTCGTTAATTTTCTAAATCAACAAAGCTAAAAACTTAATAAAGTACAATATTTAATAAAAAGTCGGTATTCAAATTTTGAATACCGACTTTTTATTATGAAATGAAAGTTACTATTTTAATTTCTTCTTTACAGCAACTTCTTCGTATACTTCAAGAATGTCATATTGCTCGATGTCGTTGTACCCTTTAAGGTTTAATCCACACTCATAGCCTTTTGTAACTTCTCTTACGTCGTCTTTGAAACGTTTTAAACTTTCAAGCTCACCATCGAACTTCACAATACCATCTCTTAGTAATCTTACCTTAGACTGTCTTGTTACTTTTCCATTTAGAACCATACAACCTGCAATAGTTCCTACTTTAGAAATCTTGAATACCTCACGGATTTCAACATTACCAATAACTTGTTCCTGAATTTCCGGAGAAAGCATTCCCTCCATCGCTTCTTTCACTTCGTCAATAGCTTTATAGATTACAGAATAGGTTCTGATTTCAATTTCTTCACGGTCTGCAAGATCTTTAGCATTTGCTCCTGCTCTTACATTAAATCCGATGATAATCGCATCAGATGCTGCCGCTAAGTTGATATCAGATTCAGTAATTTGTCCTACACCTGAGTGAAGAATATTGATACTGATTTCTTCTGTAGATAATCTTTGTAACTGATCAGAAAGTGCTTCTACAGAGCCATCCACGTCACCTTTAAGGATAATGTTTAATTCTTTAAACTCACCTAAAGCAATACGTCTACCCAATTCTTCAAGTGTTGTATGCTTCTTCGTTCTGATAGAAAGCTCTCTTTGTAATTGCTCTCTCTTATTCGCAATAGCTTTACCTTCACTCTCATCGGCATAAACACGGAATTTATCACCTGCTGTAGGTGCTCCATCTAAACCTAAGATTGTTGTAGGAATTGAAGGACCTGCTTCTTCAAGATTTTTCCCTCTTTCGTCAAGCAAAGCTTTTACTTTACCATGGTTTTTACCTGCTACTACATAATCTCCAACTTTTAAAGTTCCGGTTTGTACCAACATCGTTGCTACATATCCTCTACCTTTATCTAATGAAGCTTCAATTACAACTCCTTGTGCAGCACGGGTAGGGTTAGCTTTCAATTCAAGCATTTCTGCCTGTAGCAATACTTTCTCTAATAGGATATCCATATTGTTACCCATTTTAGCTGAAATCTCTTGCGCCTGAACGTTTCCACCCCATTCTTCCACCAAGATATTCATTCCTGAAAGTTGTTGACGGATGTTGTCTGGGTTTGCATTTGGCTTATCTACTTTGTTGATTGCAATAATCATTGGTACCCCTGCAGCCTGTGCGTGAGAAATTGCTTCTTTCGTCTGAGGCATTACATCATCATCCGCAGCAATAACAATAATTGCAATATCGGTAACTTGTGCGCCTCTCGCTCTCATCGCTGTAAAGGCCTCGTGACCTGGTGTATCTAAGAATGTAATTCTCTGACCATTTTCCAATTTCACATTATATGCACCGATATGCTGGGTAATTCCACCAGATTCACCTGCGATAACGTTGGTTTTTCTGATGTAATCTAGTAGTGACGTTTTACCGTGGTCAACGTGACCCATTACCGTTACAATTGGTGCTCTTGAAACAAGGCTTTCTTCTGTATCGATATCATCTTCAGAATCTGTATCTTCAAGATCAGCGTCTGAGAATTCAATTTTAAATCCAAATTCGTCAGCTACCAACAATAAAGTATCAGCTTCCAGCCTTTGATTCATCGTAACCATTACTCCTAAAGAGAAACAAGCTGAGATAACTTCTGTAGGAGAAACATTCATTAAACTCGCCAATTCACCAACAGTGATAAATTCGGTTACTTTTAATGTTCTGTCTGCAGCATCTATTTCCTGCTGACGCTCGTCTTGCTCTCTACGGAAACTTCTCTTATCTTTTCTATGCTTAGAAGATTTAGATTTACCTCCTTTATTGGTTAATTTTTCAAGAGTTTCCTTGATTTGATTTTTAACTTGCTCATCGGTTAATTCGACAGGCATAGTTCTTTGTCCTGGTCTATTGTTTCCGAATCGGTTTCCACCCGGGCCACCTTGTCCTGGTGGACGGTTTCCTCCTGGACCACCTTGACCTGGCGGACGGTTGCCTCCTGGGCCACCCGGACGGTTTTGACCACCTTGTCCTGGAGGTCTGTTCCCTTGATAACCACCTTGTCCTGGTGGACGATTTCCTCCCGGACCATTTTGGCCTTGTGGACGGTTTTGACCACCTTGCTGATTGTTTCCACCTTGTTGGTTGTTCCCCGTATTCTGATTAGGACCACCTGGCTTTTCAATTCTTTTTCTTTTCTTTTTAGCTCCTGAGCTTGGTTTTGGTGCAAACTGACTTAAGTCAATTTTTTCACCAACAATCTTAGGACCATCAAGTTTTTGATAAACAGTTTCTATTTTTTGAGGTTCCTGAGGCTCCTCTTTAGTAGGTTCAGGTTTTTTTTCTTCCACTTTTTCTACAGGTTTTTCAACCGGTTTTGGTGTTTCTTTAACAGGTTCAGCAGCTTTTGGTTGAGCTTTCACCTCTTCTGTTTTAGGTTTATCTTTTTTTACAGGTCTGTTTCTGTTTCCTTCAATTTGAGAAAGGTCAATTTTATCCAAAACCTTGAATTCTTGTCTTTCAGGAGTAGTTTTCACCTCAGAAACCGGTACCACTTCTTCTTTTACAGTTTTAGCCTCTTCTTTCACCTCCTTCACTTCTACTTTTTCTTCTTTCTTTTCTTCTACAGGCACAGCTGGTACAGGAGTTGGTTCTACTGCAACAGGTTCAGCTTTTTTAGGTTCAAGATCTATTTTCCCTAAAATTCTGGTTTCTGGTTTTGTATTAGCTTTAGCTCTTATTACTTCAGGTGCTTTCTTTTCTTCCATTTCCAGTTTCTCTTCCGGAACTTTAGAAATAACCACCTCATGGGAAGCTTTACGTTGTTCACCGTCTTTGGCAAACTCAGCTTCCAATGCAGAATATGCCGCTTCTTCTAATTGAGCGTTAGGATTGTTTTCAACCACAATATCCTTAGACTGTAAAAACTCTACCAGCCTAGACATCGATATGTTAAATTCCTTAACCGCTTTATTTAATCTTATTTTTGGCATTTATATTATTTACTGTTTTTTTTAATTCTTAAAATTAAAGTATTCTTTTTTACTGTTATTAAAATTTATTTCTAAAAATTAATCTTCAAATTCTTCTTTCAATATACGTTTCACGTCATTGATGGTTTCCTCTTCTAAGTCTACCATATTCAAAAGACTTGCTGTATCTTTATCTAAGACAGATTTTGCAGTCGTAAGACCCACTTTCTTAAATTCATCCAAAATCCACTGTTCGATATCGTCATTGAATTCTCTCAAGTCAACATCATCATCTTCGCTCGCCTCTCTGAACACGTCGATTTCGTATCCTGAAAGCCAAGAAGCCAATCTGATATTTTGTCCTTGCTTCCCGATTACTTTAGAAATCTCTTCAACTGGAGTATAAACCAAAGCATAATTGGTCTCTTCGTTGATGTCAATTTTATTGATGGTAACATTTCCTAAAGCTCTCTTCACCATAATCTCAGGGTTTTTAGACCACTGAATTACATCTATATTTTCGTTTCTTAATTCTCTTACGACACCGTGAATTCTAGAACCTTTCACCCCAACACAAGCTCCTACAGGATCGATTCTGTCGTCGTAAGCATCAACTGCTATTTTCGCTTTTTCACCAGGAATTCTCACCGCTTTTTTAAGAATGATTGTTCCATCCTGGATTTCAGGAATTTCTAATTCTAATAATTTTTCTAAGAATTTCGGAGCCGTTCTTGAAATGATAATTTGCGGTTTTGAACCTTTAAAATCTACCGTTTCAACGATTGCTCTGATATTTTCTCCTTTTTTGAAGAAGTCTGCCGGAATTTGATTTTCTTTAGGCAAGATAAACTCGTTTCCTTCATCATCCAACAAGATCACGTGCTTATGACGAATGTGGTGAATTTCTCCAATTACAATCTCCCCAATTCTGTCTCTGAACTGATCATACAACATCGCATTGTTATGCTCCTGCAATTTTGTTGCTAAAATCTGCTTCAGCGTCAAAATATTTCTTCTTCCCAACTGCGCTACCGGAATTTCCATGGTAAAATCTTCACCTACTTCAAAAGTAGGATCTATTTTCTTAGCTTCAGTGATTTCAATTTCTAAGTCATCATCTTCAGACATTTCATCTTCAACGATGGTTTTATTTAAAAATATCTGAAAGTCACCTTTATCAGGGTTTACAATTACATCAAAATGATCATCAGAATCAAATCTTTTTCTCAACAAAGTTTTAAGAGAATCTTCAATGATTGCCATTAGATCAATTTTACTGATCCCCTTTTCGTCTTTAAAATCACCAAAGGATTCAATCAACGCTATATTATCCATTTATCTTTTTTTCTTTTAAAATTTAAGTACTACTAAAGCTTTTTTTATTTCAGAGTAAGGAATTTCTTTTTCCTCCTCTACATCTACCTTACCTTTACCTACTTCTTTCGGTTTTCGGTAACGCAGTACAAGAGTAATTTTCTCTTCATCTACTTTTGCAAGCTCACCTTCAATCTCTGAAGAATTTGTCAACAAAACTTCAATCTCTCTTCCGATATTCTTCTGAAATTGTCTCGGAGTAGATAGAGGCTCGCTTAACCCTGCAGACATAACCTGAAGACTAAAATCGTGCTCTTCACGATCCATATTAAATTCTATTGCGCGGCTTGCATCCAAACAATCCTGCACAGTAACACCTTGATCACCGTCTAATATCACTGTAATATCATCTGATGCAGAAAACTTCAAATCAATAAGAAATAGATCTTCTCTTGTCTGAAGGAAATCATTTAATAATGTTTCAATATTTTTTCTAAACTCCATATATTATTTAATCCTGATTTAACAGTACGAAAAAAGGCTTTCTCTTAGAAGCCTTTCCATTTTTTCCGTTAATCTCCTGCAAATATATGACATTTTTATAAAACACACAAATACACTTCATAATCAACAGAATAAGAATTAATCAAAAACAACAACACTTTATCGTCATGAAACCTATACTTACTATAATATCTTATTTAACTGCCATCTTTAAATAAGATATTGTTTATTAAAAAGAACTGTGAAACAATTTTTAGTATTTTTGTCAGGAATTTTATAAAAACATATATTTTGAATATAACAATAGTAGGAACAGGCTATGTGGGTTTGGTTACAGGAACTACCCTTGCAGAACTTGGCAATTCGGTTTATTGTGTTGACATTGATGAAAAAAAAGTAGAAGGGATGAAAAACGGCATCGTTCCTATTTACGAACCTAATCTTGAAGAAATGTTTCACCGAAATATTCAATCTGAAAGATTGTTTTTCACCACAAACCTAAAGGAGGCTTTAGATAAAAGTGAAGTGGTTTATCTTGCCCTTCCTACTCCACCCGGAGAAGACGGTTCAGCAGATTTATCTTACGTATTAAAAGTAGCCAATGACATTGGTGAACTCATGACTGAATATAAAGTTGTTGTTAATAAAAGCACCGTTCCTGTAGGAACAGCCGACAAAGTAAGAGAAACAATTGCTGCAAAGACGGCTATTGATTTTGATGTGGTTTCAAATCCTGAGTTTTTACGTGAAGGTTTTGCGGTGGAAGATTCTATGAATCCGGCAAGAGTTGTTGTAGGGTCTAGCTCAGAGAAAGCTAAAGAAATTATGGCAAAAATTTATCAGCCATTTACCAATACCGGAATTCCTATTATTTTTATGGATGAGAAATCTTCCGAGCTTACAAAATATGCATCTAACTCATTTTTAGCCGTAAAAATTACGTTCATGAATGAAATTGCCAATTATTGTGAAAAAGTAGGTGCAGATGTAGATAAAGTAAGATTAGGAATGGGAAGCGACGACAGAATCGGCCACCGTTTCTTATTTCCAGGGATAGGTTATGGCGGAAGCTGTTTTCCTAAAGACGTTAAAGCTTTAATTAAATCAGGAAAAGACGATAATTTTAATTTCCAGATTTTGGAAGCAACAGAAAATGTCAATATTTCGCAAAAGGTAATTTTGGTTTCTGAAATTGAAAAATATTTCGGAGGAAACCTTGAAGACAAAACGATTGCAATGTGGGGATTAGCTTTTAAAGCAAATACCGACGACATTAGAGAAGCCTCTTCATTAGATAACATCAATTTACTTCTTCAAAAAGGCGCTAAAATTGTTGCCTACGATCTTATTGCAGAAGAAAATGTAAGAAAATTATTAGGAGATAAAATATCTTACGCAAAAACCATGTATGATGCTTTAGAAAAAGCTGACGCATTATTTATCGCTACAGAATGGCCGGAATTCAAAAACCCTAACTTTGAAATAATGGCTAAGAAGATGAATAATAAAGCTATTTTCGACGGAAGAAACATGTATCCCCTGGAAGTTCCTGAGCAAAATGGATTCTATTATAAAAGTATCGGAAGAAAAACGATTCAATAAAAGCCAAGGAAAAAGTAAAAAGACTCAAATAAAAATAAAAATGAATACCAAAAGCCAAAAGCTTACGGTGAAACGCATTTTATCTATATGAAAAACATCATCATCACAGGCGGAGCCGGATTTATCGGATCACACGTTGTAAGAGAGTTTGTAAAAAACAATCCGGATTCTACCATCATCAATCTTGATGCGCTAACGTATGCCGGAAATCTTGAAAACTTAAAGGATATTGAAAATGAGCCTAACTATGTTTTCGAAAAAGCAGACATTACAAAACCTGAAGAGCTAAGAAAGGTTTTTGAAAAATATAATCCAGACGCGGTTATCCACTTAGCTGCAGAAAGTCATGTAGACAGAAGCATTACAGATCCGATGGCATTTATTAATACCAACGTTAACGGAACTGCCAATCTTTTGAATCTTTGTAAAGAATTCTGGACACTAAACCCGGATCACACACACGGAAGATTTCCAAACGAAAAAAGAACAAATCTTTTTTACCACGTTTCTACAGACGAAGTTTACGGAAGCCTAGGTGAAACAGGATTCTTTTTAGAAACCACTTCTTACGATCCGCAATCTCCTTATTCAGCATCAAAAGCAGCTTCAGACCATCTGGTAAGAGCTTACGGAAATACTTATGGAATGCCGTTTATTATTTCTAACTGTTCAAACAATTACGGTCCAAATCATTTTCCTGAAAAATTGATTCCTCTTTGTATTTCTAATATTATTAATGAAAAGCCTTTACCAATTTATGGTGACGGAAAATATACAAGAGACTGGTTATTCGTCATCGATCACGCAAAAGCGATTCATCAGATTTTTAATGATGCTAAAACAGGAGAAACTTACAATATCGGAGGCTTCAACGAATGGCAGAATATTGATTTGGTAAAAGAATTAATCAAACAGATGGATGAAAAGCTTGGAAACCCTGCAGGTCATTCTGAAAAACTGATCACTTATGTAAAAGACAGACCAGGTCATGACAAACGTTATGCGATTGATGCAACAAAACTAAATCAAGAATTAGGCTGGAAACCTTCTGTAACTTTCGAACAAGGATTAGGAAAAACAATCGACTGGTTCTTGGAAAACAAGGAATGGCTTGAAAATGTAACCAGCGGAGATTACCAGAAATATTACGAAAAACAGTATAATTAAAACACACAAGATGAAAGGTATTATTTTAGCCGGAGGTTCCGGAACAAGACTTTACCCTCTTACCATCGCCGTAAGCAAACAGCTGATGCCTGTTTACGACAAACCGATGATCTATTATCCTCTTTCCACATTGCTTTTAGCAGGAATCAGAGATATCTTAATCATCACAACCCCTCATGATCAGGCAGGATTTATCAAACTTTTAGGTGACGGATCTCAATTGGGATGCAATATAGAATATGTTGTTCAGCCAAGTCCGGATGGATTGGCACAGGCTTTTATCCTAGGAGATCAATTTATTGGCAATGATTCTGCTGCCTTGGTTTTAGGTGATAATATTTTCTATGGCTCTGAAATGGGAACTTTATTAAAAAACAAGACCAATCCCGATGGAGGTGTTGTTTTCGCCTATCATGTTGCAGATCCCGAAAGATATGGTGTTGTAGAGTTTGATAAAAACCTGAAAGCAGTATCTATAGAAGAAAAACCTACACACCCAAAATCGAATTATGCAGTTCCGGGATTGTATTTTTATGATAATGAAGTGGTAGAAATTGCAAAAAACATCCAACCCTCCCCAAGAGGCGAGCTTGAAATCACCGACATTAACAACGTTTACTTACAGAAAGGAAAATTGGAAGTGGGGGTACTCGACAGAGGTACCGCCTGGCTAGACACAGGAACTTTTGATTCTTTGAATGATGCTTCAGAATTTGTACGCGTCATTGAAAAAAGACAGGATTTCAAAATCGGTTGCATTGAAGAAATTGCCTTCAGAAATGGATTTATCAACGAAGAAAAGCTATTAGAAACCGCAACCAAATATGGTAAAAGCGGATATGGCGAATATCTTAAAAAGCTGGTAAATAAATAAAAAACATCATAAAATACATAAAGCTACTAGTCTGAGATTAGTAGCTTTTTTGTTTAAAGAATAATAATTAATATATTAGCTATACATTTGTTTGAATATGAAGAATATTTTAAGATTCAGCAAACTGAAAATCAATTAATTATTTTAAATTTGTAAAAACTCCCACAAATGAATGAACCACAGCAAAAGTGGACAGAAACAATAGGGTCTCATCACTCTTTATTTCAACTCAATTTAAAAGAAGTATGGCAATACCGAGATTTGGTATTTATGTTTGTAAAAAGAGATTTCATCTCTTCTTTTAAGCAGACCGTTTTAGGCCCGCTTTGGTTTTTCATCAATCCTATTTTAACAACCATCGTTTTCACACTTGTTTTTGGGAACATAGCAAGCTTACCTACTGACGGCATTCCACCTATATTATTTTATTTGGCAGGAAATACACTTTGGGGATACTTCAGTACCACAATGCTTAGCGTTTCTAATGTATTTACAGGAAATGCCGGAATTTTCGGTAAGGTATATTTTCCCCGATTGGTTACTCCAATTTCTACGATTATTTCTAGTTTTATGCGGCTCGGCATCCAGCTAATTTTATTTTGGATTGTACTCGCTTATTACATTTACAGAGGAGAAGTACAACCTAATTCTTGGGCATTTTTCTTTCCTGTTTTAATTTTATTTCTTGCATTATTTTCATTAGGATTAGGAATGATATTTTCTTCATTAACAACAAAATATCGAGATTTATCTTTATTATTAGGATTTGGCGTAAGTTTATTCATGTGGTTTACTCCTGTCATTCTCCCGACGTCATTGGTGAAACAAAAGTTAGGAAGCTATGGTTACTTAGCAGACCTAAATCCGCTCACTCCTATTTTTGAATGTTTTAAATATGGTTTTATCGGTTCAGGAGATTTTAACTTGACAAGATTATTGATAAGCTTTTCTTTTATCATCATAATATTAATGTTGGGAATCGTCGTTTTTAATAAATCTGAGAAAACTTTCATTGATACGGTTTAAAATGAATAATGAATAATGAGTAATGAGTAATGAGTAATGAGTAATGAGTAATGAGTAATGAGTAATGAGTAATGAGTAATGAAAATTACATTATTAAAGAAGATTAATTAAATTTATTTAAAATCAAATTACATGCTTGCATTAAAGGCAGAAAATATATCAAAACAATACAGACTAGGGCAAGTAGGTACGGGAACTTTAACCCATGACCTCAACCGATTTTGGCACAAAATACGAGGAAAGGAAAACCCTTATCTTAAAATTGGCGAATCCAACGACCGTTCTACCAAAGGAAGCTCAGATTATGTATGGTCTCTTCGTGATATTAACTTCGAGATTGAGCAAGGCGACGCCGTAGGAATTATTGGCAGAAACGGAGCCGGAAAGTCTACTCTTTTAAAACTCCTCAGCAAAGTGACCAAACCTACCACCGGAAAAATATATACCAACGGAAGAATTGCCTCCCTATTGGAAGTAGGAACAGGTTTTCACCCTGAAATGACAGGTCGTGAAAATATTTATCTTAACGGAGCAATTTTAGGAATGACTCGTAAAGAAATTACCCGAAAATTTGATGAGATTGTAGATTTTTCTGGTGTTGAAAGATATATTGATACTCCCGTAAAAAGATATTCTTCAGGAATGTATGTGCGTTTGGCATTTGCCGTTGCAGCGCACCTAGAATCTGAAATTTTGATAGTAGATGAAGTTTTAGCTGTTGGTGATGCCGAATTTCAGAAAAAATGCCTGGGGAAAATGGGTGATGTCACAAAAGGCGAAGGAAGAACCATTCTTTTTGTGAGTCATAATATGGCAGCAATACAAACATTATGCAACTATGGTATTCTTTTAGAAAATGGAAAATCAAAATTCTCAGGCGAAATCAATGATGTTATATCATATTATTCTACCACGAGTGATTTGTCAGAAGAAATCACTCCAAATACTGAAAACATAGCTTATTTGACTGGACTCAAAATATTTTCCAACGACAAATTGGGTATCATTTGTGGAGCAGATGTAAAATTCGAGTTTACAATATTTTCTAAACAAAATTTAGAGAATATTGTAATTGGTCTCGGAATAAATGACAATATGGGAACTCGAATTATGACTCCATTTTCAATGCATTTTGATAAAAAATTCAATCTAAATGTAGGAGAAAATATAATATCTTGTAGTATTCCGAAATTTCCACTCAGACTAGGTACTTATCAAGTTGAGATTTATATCGGAAATGGTGACAAAACTTTCGATTACTACGATAAGGGATTAATTATTAAGGTAGAATCTTTCGATGAAAATTATGTGAAAATACTTAATGAGCAAGCTCAAGGAAGCATAATATTGCCACAAGAATGGATAAAATCTTAAATTCTTCAAATTAAATAACCACATATGTTTACAAAGAAAATTGAAAATTATAGTGATAAGATAGATTTTTCGGTAAAAAGTATTGAAAAAGGACATCACAAAGTTTTGTTTCATGGCATCCCTATGATTAGGTGTCCATTTGATTATGTAATTTATCAAATGTTGATTTGGGAAGTAAAGCCAGACTTAATCATAGAAATAGGCACCAACAGGGGTGGGTCTGCTTATTACTATGCGACTATTTTGGATGCATTAGGTAATGGTACAATTCATACAATAGATATTATTGAGATGGAAAAAGATCAACGAATTATTGATCATCCTAGAATTAAATTATTTACCGAAGGATTTGAACAATATGATATTGAGGAAGCCAAAAAATTCTCAAAGATTTTAGTAATCGATGATGGTTCTCATACCTATGAAGATGTGAAAAAATCTCTTGATAAATTTAATGACTTAGTAAATTTAAACTCATACTTTATTGTTGAGGATGGGATAATTGATAAACTTGGAATGAGTAAAGATTATCAGGGAGGCCCCAATAAAGCAATAAAAGAATTTCTTAAGAAGAATAAAAGTTTTGAAATCGATCTTAAATGGACAAGTTTTTTTGGTAAAAATGCCACTTTTAACACAAACGGATACCTGAAAAAAGTAAAGTAATGAATAAAATAAAAAAAATTATAAAATCCATCTTAAGGTTAGATCAAAAAAACGAACCATACGATTTCGACAAAAACAATCCTTTGGGCGACGGTGGTGAAAGAGTAGATTTTACATATTCTGACAATTTAGATATTTCAAAACTAGATTTGTATCAGCAGAACCATGTTCAAAGGTATCTATTCGCAGAAAAAATAATCCAGCAAGGTTGTGATTGCGGAGATTTTGCATGCGGCACCGGATATGGAAGTGCTATTTTAAGTAAAAAAGCAAACAGTGTACTCGGAATTGACCTCAACGAAAAAGTGATTTCTGAGATAAAAAAAAGATATCAAAATATTCAAAACGTCTCTTTTGAAAACAAAAACTTGTTAGAAATTGATTTTAAAAATAAATTTGACACCATCGTTTCTTTTGAAACAATAGAACATTTCACTGAAGAAAATATCCTTAAATTAATAAGTCTTTATCATAAAGCTTTGAAAAATAAAGGGCAACTGATATTTTCAGTTCCGTATATGCAGGAAGAATCTGAAAATGCTAAAAAACTTGGCTTTCATTTAACTTTTGAAATCAATGAAAATAAAATTTCAAACTGGCTAAGCGAAATAGGATTTACTGTTGAAAAAAATTATTATCAAAATTATAAAACACATACCATCCACGAAAATCTAGATGATAAAGAATTTATTATCTGTATCGCCAAAAAAAATGCCTAAAGTATCTATTTGCATACCTACCTACAATAATCTTGAAGCGTTCAAAAGGTGCTTAGATTCTGTTCTCATGCAGACTTATAAGGATTATGAAGTGGTGGTGACAGACGATTCTTCGAACGAAGATATTAAAAACTATTTGGCTGATAATATTAATCTGGAAAACATTTTTTATTTTAAAAATCAAAAATCTTTAGGTTCTCCTGAAAACTGGAACGAGGCAATAAGAAAATCTAAGGGAGAATATATCAAAATACTTCATCATGATGATTGGTTTACCTACAAAAATTCGTTAGAGATTTTTGTGCGTTTGCTAGACGAAAGCCCTGATTGTAATCTTGCATTTGTTGCGTCGAAAAATTATGATGTAGATAAAAAAACAATTATAAATTACAATAATCCGTCTTTAGAACAAATAAATAAAGTAAGACAGTTTCCAGTTATCCTTCTTAATGGTAATATTATTGGAGCTCCCAGTGCTGTCATCTTTAGAAAAGCCGATTCTCTTTTATTTGATGCAAAAACAATATGGTTTGTAGATATCGATTTTTATGTACAAATACTTAATAAAAACAACAATCTAAAATATGATGCTACAGATGCCATAAGCATTGGAATAAGCACTTCTCAAATTACGAAAAGCGTAGAAAAAGACAAAAAAATAAATATTTTCGAACATTTTTATTTTTTAAACAAATGGAATATTCGAAAAATAATAGGCTCTCAATCTGAGCACAGTACCGTTCAATTATTAAAGAAATTTAATATTTATAGTATTTATCAAATTAGAAAATTAGGATATGAAAATCCAGTCCCTATTGATTTAAATAAAATTTTATTAAGGATATTTCGAGAAAGAATTAAAAAAACAACAACTGCACTTATCAAATCTATAGTAAACAAAATTAAACGATAAAAATCGTTAGTAAACAAAAAGGCTAGATTTTTATAAAAACTAGAAAGTCATGAATAAATCCTCAAAAATATTCATCACAGGACATCGCGGGATGTTGGGAAGTACTACTTTGAATTTATTTAAAGAAGCGGGTTACACCAATATTATTACTGCAACGCATTCGGAATTAGATTTAACCAATCAACAGAAGGTTGAAGAATTTTTCCAAAGAAAAAAACCTGAATATGTGATTCATATTGCAGCGAAAGTAGGTGGTATAAAAGCCAACATCGACAATCCTGCTATTTTCTTGTATGACAACCTCATCATGCAAACGAATGTCATCAATTCATCATATAAAAACGATGTTAAAAAATTTGTTTTTTTAGGGAGTTCATGCATTTATCCTAAAGAATCGCCACAGCCGATGAAAGAAGAATACCTTCTCACCGGAAAGCTGGAACCCACCAACGAAGGTTACGCCATCGGAAAAATTGCAGGAATCAAATTATTAGAAACTTATTATCAGCAATATGGTTTCAACAGCATCAGCCTTATGCCGAGTAATCTTTATGGACCTAATGATAGCTTCGATTTGGCTCATGCTCATGTTTTATCTTCACTCGTCAAAAGATTTGTTGATGCTAAGGAAGAAAATGCACCTTCGGTCACCCTTTGGGGAACAGGCATTGCAAGAAGAGAATTTTTACATGTAAATGACTGTGCAAAGGCCATTTTATTTATGTTCGAAAATTATAGCTCGCACGAATTTATCAATATTGGTCCTGGTAACGACATTGAAATCAAAGAGCTCGCAGAAACTATTGCGAAGAAAATAGATTACAAAGGAGAATTGCTTTGGGACCACACAAAACCCAATGGAATGCTGAGAAAATGCATGGATGTAAATAAGATGACAGAAACCGGCTTCCAACCTGAAATTAGTTTAGATCAAGGAATCGACCAGGTTATAAAAAGATATAAAGAAATTAAAGATGCTGCTTTTGGGCTTCATCTAGACATTCAAAAAAATAATACTGATGAAAATACCATTAATGCGTAAAGCCTTCTTAAATGAAGTAGAAACTAAAAAAGCTTTAGCAGAATTTATCCTTCAGGCAGATCGTCTAAGCATGGATGTAGAATGTGGAAAATTTGAAAAAAAGTTTGCTGAATATCAACAATGCAAACATGCTGTTTTATTCAACAGTGGTGGAAGTGCCAATCTTGCAATGCTTCAAGCTTTGAAAAATATGGGAAAGCTGAAAGATGGTGACAAAATAGGATTTTCAGCATTGACATGGTCGACCAATACCATGCCGATTATTCAAATGAATATGGCACCCGTTGTAATTGATGTTACACCTGAAGTAATCAATACAACTTCTAAAAATCTTTTAGAAAGATTAGAAACTACAAATTTACAAGCTCTTTTTATCACCAATATTTTAGGATTTACCGGAGATATCGATAAAATAAGACAAATATGTGAAGAAAGAAACATTATATTAATTGAAGATAATTGTGAATCTCTAGGTACAGAATTACCCGAAGGAAGAACAGGAAATTTCGGTATCGGGGCAAGTTTTTCATTTTTCGTAGCCCATCATATGAGTACTATTGAAGGCGGAATGGTCTGCACAAGTGATGATGATTTTGCGGAAATGCTTCGCATTGTAAGAGCAAATGGTTGGGACAGAAATCTGAACGCCGAACAACAAAAAAAATGGAGAACTCAATTTGGAATACAATCTGAGTTTGAAGCTAAATATACTTTTTATGACCTTGGATACAATTTCAGACCTACAGAGATTACAGGGTTTCTAGGTCAGTACCAAATGCAGTTTTTAGAAAAAAACATCAGTTCTAGAGAACAAAATTATCTAAGAATAGAAAAAATAGTTCACGAAAACCCCGATTTTATTATTCTTGAACACAGTCACATCAATGTTTTATCAACTTTTGCATTTCCTTTTGTATGCAAAACAGCAGAATTAAGAGCCCATTACTTACAGAAATTTATTGATGCTGGAGTAGAAATTCGCCCAATGATTGCCGGCAATATGCAGAGTCAGCCATTCTACAAAAAATACGTAAAAGAAGTTTACGATATGCCCGGAGCAGATATGATGCATAATAACGGTTTTTATTGTGGAAATTATCCTGAGCTTTTAGAAGAAGACCTTGTTGTTTTTGAAAACTTACTTCGTAAATAAATTAAATGGTTGCGATAGAACTCATTGGCGGTTTAGGAAATCAAATGTTTCAGTATGCTACAGCAAGAGCTTTGGCATTGTCTCGTCACGAAAAACTTGTGCTAGATCATCAACTCTTCACCAATTATGCACTTCATGATTATGGTTTGAATCATTTCAACATAGACTCTGCTTTTCTTGAAAAAAATAAAAGCGTTGTCGAACCTTTAAGAATCCTAGAAAAAGTAAAAGCTATTTTATCTCAAAAGAAAATTTACCATCCGTATATAGAACAAGATTTAACTTACGATAAAGAACTTTTTGAATTTACGCACAAAAACATATTCTTAAAAGGCTATTTTCAATCAGAAAAATATTTTATCAGATTTGAAAATCAGCTTCGAAGAGATTTTCAAATTATTTCTCCTCTTAAAAAGGAAACGACTGAAATGCTAGAATTGATTAATGCTCAAAATTCTGTTTCTTTACATATAAGACGTGGTGATTATGTCAGTAATCCGGAAGCAAACGCTGTACATGGAACTTGTGACCTCAACTATTACCACAAAGCGATTGAAATAATAAAAAAAGAGATAGAAAATCCGGTATTTTTTATTTTTTCTGATGATATTGATTGGGCAAAAGAAAATTTGAAAATTAACAGTATTACTCATTTTGTCGACTTTAATAATGCTTCTACCAATTATGAAGACCTTAAACTTATGAGTAATTGTAAACATAATATCATTGCTAACAGTAGTTTTAGCTGGTGGGGGGCTTGGTTAAATTCTTATAAATCTAAGATGGTAATTGCTCCATCCAAATGGTTTAAAACTGATATTCATAATTGTAAAGATATAATCCCGGAATCATGGCTGAAAATTTAAAAGTTCCGAAAATATCAGTCATCATGCCGGTATACAATGGTGAAAAATACTTGAAGGAAGCGATTGATAGCATTCTAAAACAGACCTTTGCAAATTTTGAATTATTGCTGATCAATGATGGTTCAACAGACTTAACTGAAGCTATTATTGGGTCTTATGATGATGAACGAATAGTTTACATCAAAAACGAAAAAAATTTAGGTTTAATAAAAACTTTAAATAAAGGTTTAGATCTTGCCAAGGGAGAATTTATTGCACGAATGGACCAGGATGACATTTCACATTCTGAAAGATTTGAAAAACAATTAATTATATTTGAAAAAAATACTGAAATAGGTGTTTGCGGAACATTATTTACACCATTTAACAATAGCAACAACAAGGAATATAATACCATAGAGCATCCTGAGTTACATAAAAGTATAAAAATCCAATTATTGGCCTTATGTATTGTAGGACATCCTACAATAATGATGAGAAAAAATGCTGTAGGCAATTTCAGGTATGATGAAAGCTTTCAGGCTGCTGAGGATTATGAATTATGGACAAGGCTGGTAACATCTACACAGTTTTACAATATTCAAGAATCTTTACTTCAATACCGTATTCATGACACCAATATGTCGGTACTTGAAAATTCTACGCAAGTAAACAATGCCAAGAAAATTACAGGCAATCAATTGAAAAATATCGGTATTGAGAACTCTGATTTTAATATTGAACAATGCCAAATTTTATTGGGCGCAGTTGATAGATTTAGGCTAAGTGATGATGAATTGAGAAAACTCATTATTTTTGCAAATCACCTGGAGTCTAAGAATGGGCAACAAAAAATCTATGATATTGAAGAATTGCATAAAATTGTACAGCAAAAATTATTGCAAGCTCTTCGCAAAACCGTAAATAAAAAATTATCAACCTTTTCTTTTCTGCTAAAAAACAGGAGAGAAATAATTACCCAAAGAAACATAATCACCAATATAAAAATGCTGGGGAAAATGATTTTAAAACAATAAAACCTTATGAAAGTAGCATTAATAACAGGCGTAACAGGGCAAGATGGTTCTTATTTGGCAGAATTTCTGCTCGAAAAAGGTTATGAAGTTCACGGAATCAAAAGAAGAGCATCTTCATTCAATACACAAAGAATAGATCATATATTCAGAGATCTTCATGAGAAAGATGTCAAATTTAAACTACATTATGGTGACCTTACAGATTCTACCAACCTTATCAGAATCATACAAGAAGTACAACCCGACGAGATTTATAATCTTGGCGCCATGAGCCACGTAAAAGTAAGTTTTGATTCTCCCGAATATGTTGCCAACACAGATAGCATCGGTACCCTAAGGCTTCTAGAAGCCATACGAATTTTAGGACTTACTCACAAAACACGAATTTATCAGGCTTCAACGTCTGAACTCTATGGTGGATTACCTGAGAACAAAAATGAAAAAGGTTTTTATGACGAAAAATCTCCGTTTTACCCTCGTTCACCTTATGGCGTTGCAAAAATATATGCCTATTGGATTACAGTAAACTATCGTGAAGCTTATGGAATGTACGCTTGCAATGGAATATTATTCAACCATGAGTCTCCAAGAAGAGGAGAAACTTTTGTTACCCGAAAAATCACCATGGGTGCCGCAAAAATTGCTTTGGGCTTACAAGATATCTTATACCTAGGAAACCTTAATGCACAGAGAGATTGGGGACATGCAAAAGATTATATTGAAGCCATGTGGCTTATGTTGCAACAAGATACTCCAGAAGATTATGTAATTGCAACAGGTAAAACAACTTATATCAGAGATTTTGTAAGAATGACATTTGCAGAATTAGGAATTGAATTAGAATTTGCCGGAGAAGCTGAAAACGAAGTGGGAAAAGTAAAGTCTTGTTCTAACCCAGAATACCAGCTTCCAATAGGAAAAGAAATTATAAAAATAGATTCTAATTATTATCGACCTACGGAAGTAGACCTATTGCTCGGTGATCCTACTAAAGCCAATACCAAATTGGGGTGGGCTCCTAAATATGATGTAAAATCTTTATGTAAAGAAATGATAGAAAGTGATATTTTACTTTTTAAAAATCTTTAATTAATACCTTTGTAAAGAAACACCCTTTACTCACTTGGTTAATAAATAGTAAAGCAGGTCAATCTGAAAAACAAATAGTGATGATGAACAGGTTAAAAAATTATTACAAATATCTATTTTATAAATATTCTATTCTTACTGATTCATTATTAAAAAAACAGAGAAAAAACCCTTTATCAATTCCTGTTATTATTATTAATTTTAATCAATTATATTATTTAGAAAAGCTTATTTCTTTCTTATTGGATAGAAAATTTGAAAACATTATCATCATTGATAATCAATCATCTTACCCTCCTCTTTTAGAATATTACAAAAGCATAGCAAATCAAATAACGATACACTACCTTGATGAAAATTTAGGTCACAAAGTATTCTATCAGAAACCTGAACTGTTTAATCAGTATGCCAAAGGATATTATTTTCTTACAGACGCAGATATTGTTCCGAATGAAAACCTTCCAGAAAAATTTCCATCAAAAATGTTAACTATTCTAGATAAATACTTCAGAGCGACTACAAAAGTAGGGATGGCATTAAGAATTGATGATATTCCTGATTCTTTTCCATTAAAAAATGAAGTCCTTTCTTGGGAACAACAATTTTGGCAGTCAGAACTGGAGCCGCAAGTTTACAAAGCGTCTATTGACACTACTTTTGCGCTATACAAACCCGGCTATTTTTACAAAGAGCAAAAAGATTTTATTAAAGGAATACGTATTGCAGGATTATATACCTCAATGCACGGTGGATGGTATAAAGACATGAATAATCTTACGGAAGAAGAAGAATTTTATCAAAAAACGGCGAATTCATCAAGCTCCTGGAATTTTGATAATAGCGGAAAAATGAACAAAATTTACACTCAATCATACAAATAATAATTGCATGAAAATTTTTACTGTGGTAGTCATTTACAATGGGATGAAAAACAACTGGATACATCAATGTTTTACCAGTTTATTAAGTTCTTCTACATCGGTTGAGATTATAGCTGTCGACAATCATTCAAGTGATGAAAGTGTTCAGTACATCAAGAAAAATTTCCCTTCTGTTATACTTCTTGAAAGCTCTGAAAATCTAGGCTTTGGAGGAGCAAATAACCTAGGCCTACAAAAAGCTGTAGAGTTGGGTGGTGAATTTTTCTTTCTGCTTAATCAGGATGCTTATGTAGAAACAAATACCATAGAAAAATTAATAAACACATCATTAAAAAATCAAGAATATGCCGTCATAAGCCCCATTCATCTAAATGGTAACGGAACAAAGCTCGATAAAAGTTTTGCAAAATCTGTATCACCCTATTATTGTGATGGTTTTTATGACGATTATGTTTTAAGCAATACCAAAAAAACTATTTATGAATCTCCATTTATATGTGCCGCTGCATGGCTTTTAACCAAAAAAGCGCTCAAAATTATCGGAGGCTTCAGTCCTGCATTTTTTCATTATGGTGAAGATGATAATTATTGCCACCGAGTGCAATATTTTAAAATGAAAATAGGCGTTGTTCCAGACACTTATATCTACCATGATCGTGAAGACAGACCAGCAAGTGCTTTCGACGAAGAAATAGTTTCTCTTCAGCGTCAATATACAGTATGGTGCAGCAATCCTAATAAACCGACAGATATAGACCGACTTATTAGGCAGTTTAAAAATAAAACGTTAAAATACACTTTATTGAGAAACCGAAAAGAAGTTAAAAACTCTAGAGAAATTCTTAAATTTCTACAGAATATGAGGCATAGCATTAAGACAGCATATAAAGATTCTATTTCAGACAAAACTTATAAATTTATTGGCTAAAACGTCATGATAACTATTTTCACTCCAACCTATAACCGAGCATATACCTTACCAAAATTATTTGAAAGCCTGCAAGCTCAGACTTCAAATCATTTTGAATGGCTCATTGTAGATGATGGTTCTTCTGATAATACTAAAGATTTAGTAGAAGACTTTAAGAGCAAAGCAAACTTTAAAATCACCTACATATATCAGGAAAATCAGGGTAAACATGTTGCCATTAATACTGCTCTTCGAAACATTAACACTTCATATTTTGCGACCATTGACAGTGATGATTTTTTAGAAAATAATGCGATCGAAACAATTTTCACCAAACTGCCATCAATAGATAATATAAAAGATATTATTGCATTAGCTTCGCCAATAAATATTTTAAACCAAAATACTGCCAATAATAAAATTACCGCAGAAACTGTTGCCTCCACTTATGAAATGATTTATAGATATAAAATACATGGTGAAGTTACCCTAATCTTCAAAACTGAGCTAGCTAAAAGGTTTGAATATCCTACTTTTATAAAAGAGAAATTTATGTTAGAATCTGTTGTATTTAACCGAATGGATAAAATGTATAAATTTTTATATATCCTTGAATCAATTGTCAATGCAGAATACATCCCCGATGGTTTGACAGCGCAGGGAAAGAAGAAATTAATCGACAATCCTAAAGGAGCGGCGTTGGCATATAAAGAAAAGACGAACAATTGTAAAATCCCGTTAGAAAACAGAAAAATGTTTGCAAAGAACTATTGGGATTATGAAAATTTGACTAACAAAAGTTTTATTTCTAAAATAAATAAAATTAAAGGAGTTAAAATAAAAATTTATATGATTAATTATTTTCTTAAAAAATATTTTTTTAAAACTACAGCCTAATAAAAGACATTCTTTACGAAACCAGATTTTTAAAATAATATTGAAAGTAAATTTTACTCAATAACCAAATTACCAAAAGCTGATGAAAATTCTAACAAAAATAAAAGACAATATATTTTCGAAATCACTCTCAGAAAATGCTACAACTATTACTGTTCTAGAAAAAACAGGCAATCAGATTTACACCGGTCCTTTTGCAGGTTTAGTTATTCCGGATATTTTAAAACCTAGTTTAAAATTAGCAGAAGCACTTGGTTTATATGAATACGCTCTGCATCGTTTTTTCTCTGATCTAATTAATAAAGACATAAAAAACATAATGGTAATTGGTGGTCACAAAGGTTATTATCCAGCAGGTTTAAGCAATCTCTTAAGACCAGAAAACATGTATGTTTTTGAGATGGATTCAAATTTCCAGCCTCTTATTGACTCTTGGGTTGAAGCAAATAATCTAAAACCCTATCATACCTTTGGTGAAGCTTCAGAAGAGATTCTACTTAGATGGAATAACAAAATAGATTTCTTACTTATTGACTGCGAAGGTGCAGAAGATTTTTTGTTACAGCCACAGAAATTTGTATGGCAAAAAAATACAGACATCTTGGTTGAGATTCATCATTTTTACGACAATAAAATATTAGGAAATCTTATCAGCAGATTTAAAAACACTCACGACCTTTCTATTATTTATGATGATATATTAGAAAATAAAAAAATTGAAAATGTATTAGAAGGTCTTGAGATAAAAGGTACTTTCAGAGGTCATCCAAAACATCGCTGGATTTTTGATAAAAATAGAAATAAAATAATAACTGCAGGAATATTTTTATATATGTCTGTAAAAAGATAACAATGATCCCAAAAAAAATACATTACTGTTGGTTTGGTGGAAAACCAAAACCAGATTCTTTTTTCATATGTTTAGACTCATGGAAGAAAAACCTTCCGGATTATGAAATTATAGAATGGAATGAAACCAATTTTGACATCAATTGCTGTGAATACGTTCGTTTAGCTACCGAACAGAAAAAATGGGCATTTGTATCAGATTATGCAAGAGCTTTAGCATTGTTTGAACAAGGCGGAATTTACATGGATATCGATGTAGAAGTAAAGTTTTCTTTAGATGAATTTCTCATTCACCGAGCTTTTTCGGGGTTCGAAATTAAAGGATCTCCGTTTACTGCACTTTGGGGTACAGAAGCAGGACATCCATGGCCAAAAAAAGTTTTAGACTTCTACAACAAAAAAACAGATTTTGATCTTACCACCAATACAGTTTTCGTATCGGATCTTTTGGTGAAAGAATATAAAGTAGACGCTAATCGGGACGAATATCAAGAGCTTGAAGACGGAATTGTAATTTATCCATCGACCTACTTCTGTCTCGATTTGCCTAAGAATTATGCAAGTCATCATTTCGTGGGAACATGGCATGAAAGAGATACTCCTAATCCTTTCAAAGATTTTGTAAGCGCTCATTTTCATTTAAAAAATATTGTAGAAATGGAAAATGGGAAAAAAGAAATACACAATGTCGTCAACAATATGAAGAAATTTTCGGCTGATGAAATTCTCAATCAATTTCCTTTAAGAATGTTGGCTAAACATATATTAAAACGTATCAAATCATAAGTTTTAGTATTTTTACAAAAATATAATTGATGACCGAAAAAATTGCAATTATTTATGGGACGCGTCCAGAATTTCTGAAAGTATTTCCTATTATCAATGAGTTTAATAGAATTCAACAGAACATTACCATTGTCAACACTGGGCAGCATGACTCTCTTTTAACAGAAATGGAAAAAAGCTTCGGAGTTATGCCCGATTTCCAGCTATCTGTGCAGTCTTTAGAATTCAGTAATTCTAATCTTATTGCAAAACTCATCAACGATATATCAAATCTCGTTCATCAGGAAAACATTCAAAAAATCATTGCGCAAGGCGATACATTTACCGTCTTGGCATCATCTATGGTGGCTTTCTTAGAACAAAGAAAATTTTATCACATTGAAGCCGGGCTTCGTACGTCTGATATTAATCTACCTTTTCCTGAAGAGTTTAACAGACGTGTTGTTTCTTTGACTACTCATGTTAATTTTTCTCCCACAGAATTATCAAAGCAAAACCTTCTGAACGAAAATATCTCTGAACATAAAATTTCTTTAGTGGGCAATACCATTGTTGACATGATAAAATACGTAACTCAAAAAGAACAGATCCAAATAGAATATCAGAATCGTGTTTTTATTACCGCTCACCGAAGAGAAAATATTGGTCAGCCCTTGAGAAACATCGCTCAGGCAATAAAAGAATTAGCTGAAGAAAATCCGGTCATTCAATTTGACTGGGCTTTGCACCCTAACCCCAATACTAGAAAAATCATTTTAGAAGTTTTTGAGAACGGTATTCCGGAAAATGTCAATTTTACAGAGCCCCTCTCCTATCTGGAAGCCATCACAAAAATGGCAAGGTCTAAAATCATTATCTCAGATTCCGGAGGTATCCAGGAAGAAGCACCAAGTTTACAAAAACGCATATTGATCTTGAGAGAAGAGACTGAGAGGCCTGAAGTTATTACTTGTAAATGTGGTATTTTGGTAGGAAGCAATATTCAAAAAATTAAACAAAGCTTCAACGCAATTTATCATCATCCTGAAGAATATATTTTTAAAAGTGAAAACAATCCTTTCGGCGACGGAAAATCTTCGGAACGAATCGTAAAAAAAATAATAGAATGATTGTCGGAAAAGGCCTTATTGCATCATTATTTACAGCTCATGACAGAGAAAACACGATTTTCTTTGCATCCGGAGTTTCAAACTCTTTAGAAACAAGAATCGAAGAATTTTTACGTGAGGAAAATCTTATTAAAAATACGATTACAGAAAATTCAGATAAAATATTTGTTTATTTTTCTACCTGTAGCATTTATGATTCTTCTAAAACCGGAAGCGATTATGTTCTTCATAAATTGAAAATGGAGCAGCTGATTAAAAAATCATGTAATCAGTTTTTAATATTAAGAGTAAGCAATGCCGTAGGAAGAGGCGGAAACCCCAATCTTCTCATGAATTATATTGTGAAAGCCGTTAAGAATGATGAAACAATTAACGTTCATACCAAAGCAACACGCAACCTCATCGATGTTGATGACATCAGAAATGTCACTTTTGATTTACTAAAAAATCAATCTTTGAATAAAATTATCAATGTTGCTTATCCGAAAAATTATTCAATCATTGAAATTTTGGAGATCGTAGAAAAATTTTACGACAAAAAAATCAAGAGCAATCTCTTAAAAAGTGGTTCAGGCTATGACATTAATATTCCTGATATTGAAAGTTATTTTAATGAAAATAATCTTATCGACAAGGAAACTTATTTATTAGGAATATTAAAAAAATATTACGCTGTAATGTAAAAATCAATGCTCTTCCATCCAGATTCCTAGTACAAGTAGAGACCAATGTTTATAATTATAGTTTAAGTTTTTTTGAACCTGTAAAAAATCGAGCTTATTAAAAATTTTTGATGCCGGGTTTTTTAATATTTTTGATGAAAGCTGTTCCATAGCAGGAATTTTCAACCATTTTTCAACAGGAGCACCAAAGCCTTGTTTCTTTTTGTTAAGAATGTTCTCTGTCAACAAGGTACCAAAAGCTTTTCGAAGAATAATTTTTGTCTGCTGAGCATCAACTTTATATTTCGCAGGAAGTACAGAGCAGAATTCAACTAAATCTTTGTCTAAAAAAGGAGTTCTTAGTTCTATAGAATGCATCATCGCAATACGATCATCTTTTACCATATAATCTCCCGGTACTATATTGGTAAGATCCATTTTCATCGCAATATTCAGATTGGTTTTATCCATTCTAAAATTGTATGAATGCTGATAATCTGAATATGATTTTAAAAGTAAATTTGTTTCTTTTTTTGTGAAATTATTATGCACTTTTTCTGTCTGATAAGAAATAATATCCGGGAACTTTGCTCTGAATATTTTATCTAAAAAATAATCTTGTCCTTTTGAGAAGCCTACCTTTTCACTTACAGTAGAGCCCACTTTATACAAAGGAAGCAATACTTTACTTGCCTTCCCTTTATCTAAAATTTCTTTTTCTTTCTGATACCATTTATACCCCCCAAAAAGCTCATCACCGGCATTTCCTGTGATTACAACGGTCATATTTTTTGCAGCTTCTTTACAAATAGTGTATGTGGCTAAAATAGCGGTATCTGCCAGTGGCTCGTCGAGTTTTTTTAAAACCTCAATCAATATTTTAGGGATTTCATCATCTTTCAAAGAAACTTCAAGATGATTGGCATTATATTTCTGTGAAATACTTCTTGCTTCAGGCATTTCGTTCCATTCTCCCTGATATTCAAAACCTAAAGTGGTAAGGTTGGGATGATGCTTAGAAGATAGCGCGACTAACGTTCCGGAATCTAAGCCTCCGCTTAAAAATGCGCCCACTTTCACATCGGCAATCAATTGTTTTTCGACAGACTCTTCAACTAAACTTTTAAATTTAATAATTGCGTCTTCTTCAGAGATCTGCAATTCTTCTTTTGGAAAATTCCAGTATTCAAAAATTTCAATTTCTCCATTTCTGTAGATGAGTTGATGAGCTGGTGCTAATGTTTTAATATTTTTATAAATACTCTGTTGGCTATCAACATACATATGGCGAAGAAAATGAAAGATTGCTTCATCATTTAATTCGGCATCTACCAAACCAGTCTCCAAAATTGCTTTAATTTCTGAAGCAAAAATAAATTCTCCGTTTTTCCCTAGTGCATAATAAAAAGGTTTCTCACCAAATCTGTCTCGAGCGCAGAATAATTGTTGTTTTTCTTCATCCCAGATTGCCATAGAAAACATTCCGTTGAGATGTTTTGGGAAATCATAACCGTATTTTTGATATAATGATAAAATAACCTCTGTATCTGTATTACTTTTAAAAGGATATCCTTTCATCTCCTTTTTTAAATTGCGATACCCATAGATTTCTCCGTTGAAAACAATGCATTCATTCTTTGAATTTGAATACATGGGTTGATGCCCGTCTTTTGAAAGATCAACAATTGCCAATCTTCTGAAACCTAAAAAACAGTTTTGAAAATATTCATGTCCTTCATCATCCGGACCGCGATGAATCATAGAATTGGTCATGTTTTTTAGACTTTTTCTATAAAAATCATCATTTATAATATTATTTTTTACGATACCCGAAATTCCACACATAGATCATTACTATATCACAAATTTAAAACTTATTTATAGAACAGGAACCGATGTAAAGCTTTTTATATCAATTAAAACAGTTTAATTTTACATGAGTAATCAATTAATTTTAGATATTTGTACAAATATGCAAGCATTACCTTTAATTTCAATTATCACAACATATTACAACTCTGTACAGTTGGGAGATTTTGTAAAATCTTCTATGAATTGCCTTCTGAATCAGACTTATTCAAATATTGAATTCATTTGTGTAAATGATGGTTCTACAGATTCTACATTAGATGATCTTGAATATTTTGCAAAAAAAGACTCAAGAATTAAAATTTACACAAAAGAAAATCAGAGGTATGCACAATATTCTAAAGCCTACGGTCAGGATAAGGCAACAGGAGAATTTATCTTCCTGTTTGACCATGATGATCTCATTGATTTTGATACCATCGAAAAATGTTACCAAACATTTTTAACTCACCCCGAGCTTGATATTGTAAGTCCTATTGTTATTACAAAATTTACTGACGGAAAAATAAAAAACACACACAATATTTATCAATCTGACTTAAAAAAAATTGAATTTAAAAAATTTACAGGATCTCAGATTATGAAAGACACTGTAGGTAGATATGACAATCATATCAGAGGATTGTACAGAAAAAAAGTTTTTAAATCTCACTCTTATCGTTTTACAGAACCCCTTTTGAATGGTGACGAAATTGTTGAAAGACTTATTTTGGAAGAAGCGAGATTTATAGGAAGTTGTGATGCTGTCTATACTCATTACATACATTCTGATTCATCATCAAAACTGATTTCTCCTAAAAAAATTGATTTTGCCCGAACAGATTATTTACTTCGTAAACTATTTAAAGAAAAAGGGATTTATGATGATCGCCGTCCTATTTTTGAATTTACTGCATATAAAAACCTAGTCAACGCAATTAAAATCTTTCATCACTTTTCTAAAAACATGAATTCTGAAGAAAAATTACTGCAAAAAAAGAGACTTCAGGAATCTTATACCGAATTAGATAAGAAAATTGTTACTTTTCAGTTTCGCAGTTTTGCAAAAATTTACAACACTTTATTGTTATCAGATTTTTCCCTGCTATTTACTTTTTATAAGTACAAAAAATAGAACTTTATCTCTCAAAACGCCAGATAAAAAGCTTTAAAGAAAAATCAGCTGGTAAGTTTTGGAAAAAATTTTTCTTTTTAACATCTACAGTGAATTTTGAACTGAAATAATCCACAAGATTTAACCTTGTTAGTTTTTGCATTCTGGAAATGTTGGTTTTCAGATATTCTCTGTCTTTTAATGCTTTCCATTGCATCACTAGAACCATCTCTTTGAAAAGAACAATTTTACTTTTAATAAGACTTTTTAATAACAGATTCTTTTCCTCTTTATAAGATTTGGTCAGATGTTCAAGAATGGTAAGGTAGTTTTCAAAATTTTTCTTTTTCCTGTTAAAAATAACCGATTCACCATGAAGATAATACAGATAAGTGATATTGTCAATAATTGCCAAAGTTTCTGTTTTGAGTAATAAATGAAAAAACCACAACTCATCCTGCGCAAATAATCCCGGCACAAAATAAATTTCGTTGTCGGCAATAAAGTCTCTTTTATATAGTTTATTCCATGAGGATGAAGGAAATCCTCCTTTACTATAAACCGAAAATATTTCAAGATGATTATCGTAATATTTTTTTTCTGCGATGGTAGGAAACCCGAAATCTTTTGTGGTATTATCAAAAGTGTTAATCCATCGATTCTGCGCTATAATAATTTGAGCATCGGTCTTCAACGCTCTTTCAACTAATAATTCTATGCAGTCTGCTGTAATTTCGTCGTCACTATCCAAAAAAAACAGATATTCTCCTGTAGCTGCTTTTATCCCATTGTTTCTTACGACAGAAAGTCCCGAATTTTCCTGATGTTCTATAATTTTAATATTGAGATTCAGATTGGCATCCATAAAACTTTTGATAAGAAACATACTGTTATCTGGTGTACAATCATTAACAAGAACAATTTCTAAATTTTTATATGTTTGATTTTTGACAGACTCCAGACATCTGATGATAAACTTTTCACATTTAAAAACGGGAATAGAAACGGTTACTAATGGTTGCATAGAGGGAATTTAATAAATGATTGTAGACAAAAATATAGAAATAAATCTAAATTTTATTTCTGCTGCTAAAACAAACCTACATGATTTTTTGTAATTATTCTCTTAAAATCAATATGTTTTAGTCATATTTTCGAAACTGGGAACTGCTTATCTGAAAATTTGTCATCTACTATCAATAAATAGTACTTGTCCCTCAATTTTGATATTTTTACAAATTATTGTAATTTTAATGCAAAAGATATAAACATATTCAAAAGAATAAATGATAATGACTAAAGATTATTACAGGCAAATTCTTGATATCTAATAAAACACAATGAAAAATCTGAAAATTTTAATTGTCACCCCAGGTCTAAATAAACCTATGGGTCCTTTTGTGAAAAATTACATTGATAAACTACCATTTGAGAAAGTTGTTCTTTTTGGAGGTTTTGTTCCTTATTTTTATTTAAACACGAGTCTTAAGAGGCAAAAAATAATAAGATATTTATTTACCGTTCTGTCTTTAATGAATCAAAAAAGGCTGGAAATACTTATCAAAAAACGTTTTAAGAAAATTCTCTTAAAAGAAAAAATTGACTGTGTTGTTGCAGATTATTTAAATACCGCCGCCGCTGTAAAAAGCATCTGTGAAGAATTAAATATCCCGATAGTTGCTAATGTTTTAGGATATGAGATTAATAAAAAGGATGTGGTAGATGGTAATAAAAAAAATTACGAAAGTCTGGCAAATTATAAATCTTACGTAATTCCTGTAGCAAAAAACATGATTCCTAAGCTGAAGAATTTTGGATTCGAAGATGAACAAATAATATATTCTCCTATTGGAGCAAAAGAGGATTTTTTTAAAATTAATCCGACATATGATGCATACCAATTTTTAGCAATTGGCCGTTTTACAGCAACAAAAGCTCCTCAAATAAGCATTAAGGCCTTTGCAAAAGTTCTTCAAAAATTTCCTCATGCAAAATTAGTTTTTGCAGGTGACGGAGAATTATTCGAAGAATGCAAAACATTAATTGAAGAATTAAAAATTGGAGAGCGAGTAGAATTAGTAGGCTGGATTAATCAGGAAGACCAATTGGAACTCTTCCGAAAAAGTAGTGTTTTTATACAGCATTCTGTAACTGCAGCCAATGGAGATGCAGAAGGTACACCTGTAGTAATTATAGAAGCTTCTGCAGCCGGATTGCCTGTAGTCTCAACCAAACATAGCGGAATTATCGATACAATAATTGATGGTAAAACGGGGTTTTTAGTTGATGAACACGATTTAGATTCAATGGCAGAAAAGATGATTTTTCTTTTAGAAAACCAAAATGTTATGAGAGAATTTGGAGATTATGGCAAAGAATTCATTCACCAAAATTTTTCATTGAATAAACATCTTGATACCGTTACCCAAACGATACTAAAAGCAGTTGCACCATAATTTAGTAACCATTTATTGTCTTCTCCTATGATTAAATTTTCCATTCTTGTCGCACATTATAACAATTATAACTATTTTACAGAATGCTATGACAGTATTCTAAAACAAACCTATCAGGAATACGAAATTATACTTGTTGACGACTGTTCTACAGATGATTCTTATGAGAAAATAATAGAACTTACAAAAGATAATTCAAAAGTTAAAGTTTTTAAAAATGAAGAAAACAGCGGTGTAGGTCTTACAAAAAAAAGATGTATTGACTTAGCCTCAGGAGAAATCTGCGGATTTGTTGATCCCGACGATACTTTAACAGAAAATGCTCTACAGACTATTATAGAAAACTACACTGAAAATAATATTGTGGTGTATTCTCAATTCTATGAATGCGATGCAAAACTAAACCCTATTAAATTATTTTCACATTCTCGTGCAATTAAAAACGGTAATAAATTATTTTTTAATGTTTTTTTTGAAGCGACTCATTTTTTCACATTCAAAAGAGAAGCGTATTATAAAACTTCGGGGATTAATGATAAACTGACCTCAGCTGTCGATCAGGATTTGTATTTAAAACTTTACGAAATTGGTAATTTTAAATTCGTAAAAGCGCCGCTTTACTATTATCGCATACATGAAAAAGGAGTTTCCCAGGAATCTTCCAAGAAAGAAAAACTGCACAAAAACTGGCATCAAACTATTTTAGATACTACAAAAAGGAGGAAAATTAATAGTTTATATGGCGAAAAAATAACCGACATTGAAAATCTCCCAGGATTTTTGAAAGTAAAACAAAATAGCATTTTCAAAAAAATTCAACGAAAATTTTTATAAACTAAAAAACCACAGAATCATCTGTGGTTTTTCTTTATTCTTTTATAATAACTCCGGCAAACTTACCGTCAAACTCAATAATATGAGGTTTGTGGTTATTTTGTTCACAATAATCTTTAAATGCCGCATTATCTCCCACATCATCACTCATAAAAACGCCTCCATTTCTCAATCTATCCCATAGAATCTTGTAAGCCCACATTCTTCCGTCATAGGTTTTATCGCTATCGTAATGTACAACATCAAAAGTTTTTGCTTTTTCAAAAATTCTAGGAAGAGATTCTTTATCTGCAAATCCGTAAAGATCCCAGTTGCTTTTGTATTTTTCAGGAATTACACATCCTACAAAATCTTCACTTTGATTTTGTAGAATATAAGGCATATCTGAACTGTAAAGTGTGCCATTTCTAGAAACTAAAGATGCCAAAGCCGCAAAAGAAGACCAACCATAAGCAACTCCTGTTTCAATAGAACTCTGAGCTTTTGCAAACTCATTGATGTAATAAATAACACTCAAAGAACCGGCACCTCCCATTTTCACAGGTGTTTTTTCCTGTATTTCTAATGCATTTTGATATTCTTGAGGGAAAATATTCTCAAAAGGAACAAAGCTTATTTTCAATATATTTTCTATGAAATCTTTTTCAGAAACAGCAATGCTTTGGCACCATTTTTCTGCTTCTTCTTTACCTCGTAAACCAGATGAACGGTTGAATATATTTTTCCATATCTTCCGTCTTAGTTCGGGATAAAGATCTGGGCGTTTAAGATAAGCGACAAATGTGCTTGTAATTTCTGAAACTTTACTCATACAGTTATGTTTTAAGGGGTAAAAATACAAAAGAATTGCACAAACAGTCTTATATTTGTTTCTTTAAGGATTAATTTTTTTTAAAATACACAAATGCCTCACAAAATAAAAGTTCTGTTCCGTCATCGCTCCATGGAAATGGGAGGAGTAGAAAGAGTACTTCTCGATTTGTTGGAGAATCTACCAAGAGACTTGTTTGACATTACTTTTTTTCTGACGATTGACCAGGGAGAACTTCGAAAAAGTATTCCTAAAGACATTGATCTCATCACTCTGCAAAAAGGAAGAGAAGATATGAGCAGCAATAAATTTCTTAGAACCTTACAGCTTATTAAAAGAAATATAATTCTCTCTTTTTACCGAAATAATCCTAAAATACTATACCGCAGAATCATTAAAAAGGATTTTGACCTTGAAATTGCTCCTACCTATGCAGAATTTGAAAACATCCTATCAAGCCCTTTAAAATCAAGAAAAATAGCATGGTTTCATACCGATGTAGGCTACGATCCTGACCAGAAAAGAGTTTTAAGCAGAATTAATGCGCTCAAAAAATTTGACTGGGTGATTTTTGGTTCTAAGCAAACCCGCGATGTTATCAAAGATTTATATCAGATTGAATATCCTAAAAGTTCTATCATTTATAATTCTATAAAAATAGATGAAGTCAAGGTAAAAGCGTTAGAATTTCCTGTTCATTACGATACAGCTCCTGTATTTTCATCTATGGGAAGACTGCATAGTCGTAAAAACTATCACACCTTGATGAAAGTACACAAGAGGCTTTTAGACGAAGGTTTTCTACATTCTATTGTCGTAATTGGTGGTGGAGCAGAGATGGAAAATTTAAAAAAGCAGGCAAAAGATCTTAATGTGGAAAGTACATTTCTTCTTCTCGACAGCCAGATAAACCCTTATCCTTATATAAAAAATTCTGATTATTTTGTTTTACCTTCAGAGTCTGAATCTTATCCTTTAACCATCGGAGAAGTAATGGGATTAAATATTCCGATTGTAAGTACAAACGTAGGCGGAATTCCAGAAATGATTGAGCATAATTTTGATGGTTATCTTGTAGAACCAGATGAAAACTCTATTTATGAAGGCATGAAACTATTTCTCATAAACACTGAGATGACAGAGAAATATAAAAGAAATATGGAGAAGTCTGTGGAGAAATTTGATAATGAAAAGATTTACAATCAGGTAACTTCTGTTTTTCAGAAACAATATCAACTTAAAGGATGAAAAAACCATTAGTCACCATTCTTACGCCTACTTATAACCGAGCGCATACTTTACCGAGGGTATTTGAATCTTTACAGAATCAGACTTTTAAAGATTTCGAATGGCTCATCATCGATGATGGCTCTACTGACAAAACGAAAGAACTCGTTGAAGAATTTCAGATAATATCTGATTTCAAAATCCGATATTATCATCAGGAAAATCAACATAAGTTTTTAACTTTTTTCCGTGGAATTGACCTTGCAGAAGGCAAATATTTTTCACCTTTAGATTCTGATGATGCCTTGCCAAAAGATTCTATGGAAATTCTTGTCAATACATGGGAGCAGATTAACGACGATCAAAATATTGTATTTGTATCAACACTTTGTGAAGATCAATTTGGAAATATAGTTGGAGACCGATTTCCTAAAGATCCATTCATTTGTAGTATTTTTGATATGCGATATAAATACAAAATCAAAGGTGACAAATGGGGAATGGGAAAAACAGATATTTATAAAAAGATGAAGCTGAATTTTGAAAATCTCTCAGGAAAAGGTTTTATTCCTGAAGGAGTTTTCCAGTTTCAGTTTGATAAACTGGGTTTTCATTACTGCACTAATGAAGTAACGAGAATTTATTTCCGGGACAAAGATGACGAGCAGTCCCTCGCTAATCAGTTTTATGATAAGAAAAATGCATTTGGCCTTGCCGAAAATTACAAAGCATTTCTGAATACGTACAGTTCAAAAATTTGGAGCAATCCGATGCCGGTTCTAAGAAATCTGGGAGGTTATCTGAAATTTTCAAAAGTTGACGGCAGATCTTTAAAAAAAATAACTTCAGAATTGAAATCCACTGAAATGAAAGTATTGGCAAATCTGCTTTACCCATTCTCAAAACTCATTTAGAATGCAAAAAAAAATACTTTTTATTTATTATCAAAATTTGAAACCGGGTGGTGTTGCAAGAGTTATGATCAATCTTGCAAATGAACTTTGTGAAAACGATTATGATATAAGTATTTTATTTTTGATGGAAGGAGACCACACTTTTTATGAAATTAATCCAAAAATTAAAATTCATACGGTTGATTCTTTTAGACATTGGGGTTTTGACAAGGTCAATCCATTATTGGATAAATATTTAAAAAAATTCAGGTACAGATACAATCTTAAAAAATATGTTTATGATTTTGGGCAATGGGATATGATGAACCAATGGCTGAAAAAAAATCACTCTCAATTTGATGTTATCATTTCATGCTGGTACAAATTATCTGCACAAATCTCTGTAAATAAAACAATCGCATCTAAAACATTTGCTTGGGAGCACTCTAATTTTGAAGTGGGTGGTAAAATTTGGGGAGATTTATTAAGACCCAAATATAAAAACTTAGCTGGAATTGTTTGCATTAATAAAGCATCTTTTAATTATTACAAAACACTCAACCCCAATTCCTATTTAATTCCGAATATTATAGGTGAACCATTTGAAAGCATCAAAAATGTTGATTTTGAAAGTAAAATAAACCAGTTGATTTATGTGGGAAGATTGGATCAAGAAAAAAATGTGAGTGCAATCATTACTATAATTTCACAAATAAATTTAAATGACTTTCATCTTAAAATTATTGGTGAAGGCCCTGAAATGGAAAATTTGAAAAAACAAGTTGAAGAAAAAAGGTTAGCATCAAAAGTTACTTTTACAGGTCGTTTGCCAATTAACGAAATCAAAAACGAACTCTTAAAAAGTAAAATCTTCCTATTTACAAGTGTAAATGAAGCATTTGGAATGGTATTACTAGAGGCAATGTTCTGTGGTAATGCACTTATTTCTTACGATTGTAATTATGGCCCATCAGATATTATTAATCAAAACAACGGCTTTTTAATTCCGCTAAATAATCAATCGCTTTTTATTGAAAAATTATCCTCTGTAATTGAAAACAACACAAGACTCAACAATTTAATAAAAACAAGCTTTAAAGATTCGGAAAAATGGAAAAAAGAAACAGCTTTGAAGGAATGGAAAACAATTTTAAATTTTTAATATGCTCATTTCAATAATTGTTCCTGTTTATAATAGTGCTTTATATTTAGAGAAATGTATCGATTCTATATTATCTCAAACCTACAGCAATCTTGAATTAATCTTAATTAATGATGGATCAACCGACAGTTCTAGAGAAATAATGGAAACCTATAAAAAATCAGACGCCCGGATTGTTTTAATCAATAAAATCAATACCGGAGTAAGCGATTCTAGAAATACAGGTATTAAAGCTTCTTCCGGTCAGATGATTTGCTTTATAGATTCTGACGATTGGGTAGATTCTGATTACTTAGAGATTTTTACATCCAATTTTGAAAACAATAATACTTTGCTTATTCAAAGTCTGAATAGAAACGGCACTTTAAAAAACATTTATAAATACAAAAGCTATAGCATAAAAACAGATATAGATCCTCTTTTTACTGATAATGATTTGTTATATTGTGGCGGGCCAATGGCCAAGTTCTATGATCAATCTGTCATTCAGAAAAACAATATTCTTTTTGATAAAAATGTAACCTATGGTGAAGATCTTATCTTTTTTCTTGAATACATAAAGCACTCAGATTTTATTCGATTTTTACCCGATGCGAAGTACCATTACAGAATTACGGAAGGATCTTTAAGCACTAAAAGAAATTATCCTGTAAAAAACTACATTGAAGTACATCATGCAATATCTCAATTCATAAATTGGGCAAAAATTACAAAAGACTCTACGTTAAAATACTTCTACGCTATCGACTGGGATATTTTAGAAGCCGGAATAGATCAAAACATCCACAAAAATCTTAAAAACCAAAAAGAAGACTTTTCCAATTTAGAAAAATCGATTACCTCACTTCACTATAAGTATGGCAATAAAAAACAAAAAATTCTGTATTTTTTCATCAAAATCAAGAATTTGCTTATCTTAAAAATGTACAAGTCTTTTTTACTCAAATTAAGTAAACTAAGAAAAGCCATCTGAAAACATACTATCGATGAATAACAAAAAACTACTTAATATTCAATACCTAAGAGGAATTGCCGCATTCATGGTTTGCGGTTTCCATACAAAAGGCTGGCTAGATAATACGATTACAAGCAATTTTGGGGAGATGCTTTTTCCATCAGGTGAATATGGAGTGCAATTTTTTTTTGTTATCAGTGGATTTATTATGGTTTATACAACGCAAAATTTAAATATTGAAAACCCATTTAAAAACGTCGTTTCTTTCCTAAAAAAAAGAATTATAAGAATCTCACCACTTTATACTGTTCTTACATTAGCTTGGTTTTTTCTTTTTATTTATCCTCTTTACTCTATTAATTATGTAAGCTGTATAAAAATTATTAAATCTCTACTTTTTATTCCTTTTGGCAATTTCCCTATTCTCTACCTGGGATGGACATTAAATTTTGAAATGTTTTTTTATCTCGTTTTTGCCTTATGCTTTTTCTTTAAGAAATATAGATATTGGGCATTATGCTTATTTTTTGTTATTCAAATCACCCTCCATCATTTAAGTTTTGACCATTCTTATATGAAACTTATTGCAAGTCCTATTATTTCTTATTTTTTTGTTGGGGTACTCATTGGTCTTCTTTTAAATTCTTTCAAAGTTTTCGCTGTACATCCATATTTAAGAATATTAGGTTTTATTATCCTTTTACTCATTCAGCTAGAAATTTTTAAGATTCCAAATTTTTATCTCCAGATGATAATTATAGGAATTTGCTGTTTTATAATATTTGCTTACGATCTTCATGCAGAAGATAAGGTTATTAAACCTCTTTATTTTTTAGGAAACATTTCATTTTCTTTATACTTATTCCATCCGTTTGTACACAAATTTTTGATGGAATATCTTAATCTAAAACCCGGTTTTTTAGAGAATCCGGTTTATAATTTATTGTTTTATATCTTTATGCTTTCTATAATCTTTGGGTTTAGTTATTTACTTCATCAGTTCTTCGAGAAAAAAATCATTCAATATTTAAGATTTTAATGAAAAAGAAAATCCTCATTCGTATTGGTTCACTTCGTCACGGTGGTGCAGAAAAAGTATTGGTAACTTTTCTGAAAAATCTACCGCAGGATCAATATGAGATTGATTTGCTTTTAAATTTATATTCCGGGAAATATCTGAGCGAAGTTCCCAATTGGATTAACATCATTTATCTGAACAAAGGAGAAATGATCACCACCAACAGAATTCAGGATATTCCGAAAAAGACAGCAAGAGTTATTTATCAGACTGCGTTAAAAAAATTCCCTACTCTTCTTTATAACGGAAAATTAAAAGGAAAAAAATACGATATCGAGTTTGCAGCGATTCACGGAATGCGAGATGAAATTCTTAATTCTCCGCTTCAATCTTCAAAAAAAATAGTCTGGATTCATAATGACCTTTCCCAAGTGAAAGAATACACAAAAACTGAGATTAAAAAATTCTTCGCTTTTGATAAAATCATGGTGATTTCCAAAAAAATAGAAACACTTTTTCTTGAATTAGCCGAAAACGAAACCGAGAAACAAAAAATCGTTAAAATCTACAATCCTTTAGATACTGAAGAAATTTTAACAAAAGCCGAAAAACCTGTTATCAATTATGAGTTTGACGAGACAATTCCTACTTTTATTTCAGTAGGAACTGTATTTCCTCAAAAAGGTTTTGACAGGCTTTTGAGAGTGCATAAAAAACTTTTAGACGAAGGTTTTACACACAAAATACTGATTATTGGCGACGGATATGATTTTGAAAATATCAAAAACCTTAAAACCGAGTTCAATCTTGATCAAACTGCAACAATGCTGGGTTTTACAGATAATCCTTATCCGTATTTTAACAAGGCTGATTTTTATATTTTAAGTTCAAGATACGAAGGTTTCCCGACCGTTTTGTTTGAGGCTATTACTTTAAAAAAGAAAATTGTTGCTACAGAAGTTTCAGGCGTAAGAGAAATGCTGAATGATGGTGAATTAGGCTTAATTGTTGAAAATTCTGAAGAAGGAATTTATTCAGGGATGAAAAAAGCTTTGATAGAATCTCAGGATTTTGAAAAATACACAGAGAATCTTAAAGATTATGAGATGCCATTTAATCTTGAAAACTCAGTGCAGAAAATCATTTCAATTATTGATGACTTGTAGATTAATTTTTGTTCTTTTTTGCCTTTAAGACCATTTAGATTTTTTAAATTTGTTCTATGGCAGACTACTCTACTATACAAAAAGATTTCTACCGGGAAAGTGGAAAATGGCTTTCTACTTTTAAAATTTTGACGAAATGTGTCAACCCTAATTTACATTTTATTTATATTTTAAGAAAAACTCAAAAGTATAGTAAGACCCCTATTTTAGGACTTTATTGGAAAGTTGTTTTAAGACATTTCCAAATCAAATATGGTTTTCAGATTTATCCTGAAACTCAGATTGGAGAAGGTTTTTATTTAGGACATTGGGGAAGTTTAGTAATTAATCCTAAAACGATAATAGGGAAAAACTGTAATATTGCTCAAGGTGTAACAATCGGACAGCAAAACAGAGGTAAAAATGAAGGTCATCCTGTAATTGGCAATGAGGTTTGGATTGGTCCGAACGCAGTGATTGTAGGAAAAATAAATATCGGTAACAATGTTTTAATCGCTCCGAATGCGTATGTGAATTTTGATATTCCGGATAATTCGGTGGTTACAGGCAATCCTGCAAAGGTTTATCCAAATGAAAATGCTACCGAAGGATATATTAACAATAGGGTATAAACCTGAATTTTATCATATTTTTATCTATATTAAACTTTGTTAAAAATGATTGATAATTCTATAAAATTAATATTTTTGCATAATTATTGATTCAGTCTATTGAATTCGAAAATAATTTAAACGAAATAAATAATTATAATCTTTAAAATTTAATTAATGAAGAATTCGTACGAAGTTATTTTTGAGAACAACAGAAAATGGGTAGAATCTAAAGTAGCAGACAATCCCCACTTCTTTGAGGATCTAGCAAAAACTCAGAATCCTGAATACCTTTACATAGGATGTTCAGACAGCAGAGCGACAGCAGAAGAACTCATGGGAGCAAAACCGGGAGAAGTTTTTGTCCACAGAAATATTGCCAATGTTGTTAATACCCTAGACATGAGCTCCACAGCTGTTATACAATATGCAGTAGAGCACTTGAAGGTAAAACACATTATAGTTTGCGGACATTACAATTGCGGCGGTGTAAAAGCAGCGATGACGCCTCAGGATTTAGGACTTTTGAATCCTTGGCTGAGAAATATTCGTGATGTTTACAGACTGCACCAAGCAGAACTAGATTCTATCGATGATGAGAGTAAACGTTATGACAGGCTTGTAGAACTTAATGTTCAGGAGCAATGTATCAACGTAATTAAAATGGCCTGTGTACAGGAACGATATATCTTAGAAGAGTATCCTATTGTTCACGGCTGGGTTTTTGACCTAAGAACAGGTAAAATTATCGATCTTGAAATTGATTTTGAGGAAATCTTAAAAGACATTCAGAAGATTTACAATCTTACAAGCTCTGATTGGGTTATGAACAGAAAGAAATAATCTTTCTTTAAAAAATTGAGTGAATGAAATTCTGGAGTATTATTACATTACTGTTTATCCTAAACTTCACAGCCTTGCCGAGCATCGCTGCGGTTTTTGGTTGGGAGATACAGAGAACGAATGTAATTTTAAATGAAGAAGAAACCCACTCTCATTATTCATCATTTACGGTTTACGAAAAGACTTTACCAAAGACTTTAAACGTACATGATTTTCTGAAGTTTTTCGAGCCTGATCTCGAGCGCAGATCTTTTGTGCTGATTGATGATTCTTTTCATCTTTCGCCATTTCTTACCATATTTTCTCCACCTCCGGAAGCTTAATTGAAATACATTAGCAATTGTTCATATCAGATTTGATGTTGAATAGATGCCCTTTTTAATTAATTCAATTTTTATCACTGATGTCTTTAATTATACTTTTTATAATTAAATATCAATCGGTTACATTTATCATTTTTCAATATCATGAAAAAATCAAAGTCATTATTTGGAGGAATAAAGGAAAATTTCCCTTCAGGCCTCGTTGTGTTTTTAGTAGCCCTTCCGCTATGTTTAGGAATTGCTTTAGCTTCTGGTGCACCACCATTGTCCGGTGTAATTGCGGGTATTGTAGGAGGTTTAGTCGTTGGAGCACTCAGTAATTCTAATATTTCGGTTTCAGGACCAGCTGCAGGGCTTACTGCAATCGTTTTAACTGCAATTACAGATCTTGGAGCTTTCGAATTATTCCTTTGTGCCGGTATTATCGCTGGTCTTATACAATTAGTTTTAGGCTTCATCAGAGCAGGTAGTATTTCCAATTATTTTCCAAATAATGTAATTGAGGGAATGCTTGCTGCTATCGGAATTATTATCATTATCAAACAAATTCCGCATGCATTAGGTTTTGATAACGACTATGAAGGAAATGAAACATTATTTTCCAACGGAATCAATTTTAATTATTTCAGTGAATTAATGGGCGCTGTACATCCCGGAGCAATCATCGTTACTTTGGTTTCTGTTGGAGTACTTTTAGCTTGGGATAAGATTCCAGCATTAAAAAGATTAAAAATGCTACCGGGTGCATTAGTTGCCGTTGCAATGGGAATTTTACTGAATGAAGCATTTAAAATGTCAGGAAGTTCTTTAGCAATTGGTACAGAGCATTTGGTTTCTTTACCCGTTCCTCAAAGTCTTGATGATTTTAAAAATTTGGTAATACTTCCCGATTTTAACGGTTTTCTTAATCCTAAAGTCTGGATCGTAGGAGCAACTATTGCAATTGTTGCATCAATTGAAACGCTACTTTGTATAGAAGCTTCAGACCGATTAGATGTTCAGAGAAGAATTACTGATACCAATTTAGAATTAAAAGCTCAAGGAATCGGAAATTTAATCAGTTCATTTATTGGGGGATTGCCAATGACATCGGTTGTGGTAAGAAGTTCAGCAAACGCTAATGCAGGAGCGACTTCGAAAGTTTCAGCAATGATTCACGGAGTTTTGCTATTGGTTTGTGTATTGACCATTCCTTTTATTTTAAATTTAATCCCTTTATCAACGCTTGCAGCAGTCTTACTTTTGGTAGGATATAAATTGGCAAAACCGGCTACATTCAAACATTTCTGGCATTTAGGAAAATTCCAGTTTATACCGTTTGTAGCGACTGTAGTTGCTATTGTTGCTACAGATTTGCTGAAAGGAGTAGGAATTGGTTTGGCAATCTCGGTTTTCTATATTTTGCAAGGAAATATGAAACGTGCTTATTATTTAAGCCGAGAAAAACTGATTGATGCAGATGGCATTACGATGAAATTGGCAGAAGAGGTATCATTCCTGAATAAAGCTGCTATTAAAAAGACATTGAAAAACATAAAATCAAACTCAACGGTAAAGATTGATGCGAGAGGAACATCATATATCGCAACAGATGTACTGGAAATGATTCAGGATTTTGCCAACATCCGAGCGAAAGAAGAAGATATTAATGTGGAACTATTAGGCTTCAAAACTTCGTACAGAGACTACGAAACCGATGAAGACTCTCACATCGTCATTACCCATAAAAGAGCAATGTAAGCTCATCAATTTTTTTTAACTTTAATTTTAATAATAATTCAAAAAATAAATCAATATATGAAAGCACATACATCTGAAACTCAATCTACGATTACTCCTGAAAAAGCATTAAACTTTTTAAAAGAAGGAAATCAAAGATTTGTAGGTAACCTCAAGGCAAACAGAGATCTTTTGGAGCAGGTAAATGCTACACGCGAAGGACAATGGCCTTTTGCAGTGGTTCTAAGCTGTATCGACAGCCGTACTTCTGCAGAATTAATCTTTGATCAGGGATTGGGTGATGTTTTCAGTATCAGAATAGCAGGAAATTTTGTGAATCAGGATATTTTAGGATCTATGGAATTTGGCTGTAACGTAGCAGGTTCTAAATTGGTTGTCGTTTTAGGTCACACAAAATGCGGAGCTTTAAAAGGCGGACTTGATGCTGCTAAAATCGAAGGATTGGGAATGGATAACCTGAACCATTTGATCGGTCATTTCGATCCAATCATTAATACAATCATTGAAGATGGTGAAGAACGTTCTTCTGCGAATGCGGATCTTTTGGAACGACTGAACCAACATAATGTAAAAAACGCGATTGATGAGATCCGCAAGCAAAGTTCTACTTTAAAAAGACTTGAAGAAGAAGGCAAAATTAAAATAGTTGGAGCTAACTATGACGTTGAAACCGGCGTTGTAACTTGGTTATAATAAACATTCATCTTTCATTAATCGTTCGGGCGGAAGCAAAGCTTCCGCCCGAACTTGTTTTTTATTTTCCGTTAAAAGCAGACATTGTATTATTAATTCCTGCAAAAACGAAAGAAAGACAAGCTTTCGAAAATTTCTCTATTCTTTCAGGAAGTTTTTCACGTTCTTCTTCATTCCAAGTTCCAAGAACATAATCAACCTGTCTTCCTTCAGAAAACTCGGCAGAAATACCGAAACGGAGCCTTGCATAATTCTGAGTCTGCAATACTTCCTGAATATTTTTAAGTCCGTTGTGACCGGCATCAGAACCTTTCATTTTCATTCTTAATGTTCCGAAAGGCAAAACCAGATCATCGGTAATAATCATGACATTTTCTAAAGGAATATTTTCTTTCTGCATCCAGTATTTTACAGCATTTCCGGAAAGGTTCATATAAGTATCCGGTTTTAAAACGAAGACTTTCCTTCCTTTATACTTTCCTTCTGCCATCCAACCGAAATTGGTGGTATTGAATGGGGCTTCTAAAGTTTCAGCAATTTTTTCTGCAACTTTAAAACCTATATTGTGACGTGTATTTTCGTATTCCGGGCCTTTATTTCCAAGACCTACAATTAAATATTTCATGAGAATTTTTTTGCAAAATTAAGGGTTCTAAAATAAAAAACTCAACCCTAAAAAGGATTGAGTTTAAATATTTTAAAAAATTATTTATTACAAAGGTTTGTAGAAATAATTAATTCCAAATCCTTGAGTCATATACGTCTGCGGATCATACTTATAATTAGTAGAAACTACAACAGTAACAGGAATCGCTGGTATCATATCTGTTGCAGAAGCTCTTTTAGGACTGTTTGGTGACAAGATTAAACCTCTGTCATCATTAATATCCGTAGATATAAGTACTGAAACTTTATATTCGAATGGCAATAAAGTATATCCGCTGATTTGAGAATCGTAACTGCTAAAATTGAATACGAACTTTTTGTCAGGATCTTCAAATACAGTACCACCAGTAAGTTTACCTACCTCTTTAGCTACTGAAGATACATTATCTCCTAAATAGCTGTACACCGCTTTAGTATAATCTGTGTAAGCAAAAGAAGTAATATCTTCACCCCTTTTCATTACAATAGAAGCTAATTTTGATGTTGTAGAGCTATACGTTAAATTATACATCGATTTTGTTTTTGCAAAAACAACATAAGGACCTGAGGGAGTACCTGGTGGAGATCCTACAGGCGGTGGAGTTCTTCTAAATACTGTTCTATTTTCAGAAATCATTGTTAATTTACTCAAATTACCATATGTATATTGCTGAGTATAAGAAACACTATCTGAATCTATTGTGCCATCGTTATCCAAATCTAGAAAACCATTAAATGTAAGCCTGCTGATTTTATCACCACTCCATTCTACATCGGTTATAGACGCCTTTTCTGTAATAACTTTTGTAAGAAGCAAACCTGTATACTGATATTGGGCAATCATTCCAACATTGGTCACTTCTCTTGATAAAGCTCTTGGCCCAATCAAACCTGTATTTTCATTCAAATCCAAAAGTGGATTTCCTTCTTCATCAGTCAAATCTTTACAAGAATGTATTGAAGAAAAACCTGCTATTAGCAAAATAAAATAGAAAAGTCTTTTCATTATGTAATGGGATTATTTATTTTTTCACAAATATAATTTTTTTTTGTATAAAAATCATATTTTAATTGATATTCTAGCAAAACTAACAATAAAAAACTCATTATAAAGCCTTATAAATATACTTCTGAGTCTGAGACTGAGCTGAAACCGGATAATTCTGTGTATCATATAAATAGAAATATGTTCCAGAAATTACAGGAGCCGGAGCTGGAAATATGAGACTAAAATCTATAAGGTTATTGGCCGATAAAGCAAAAAAATTGTTAGGATGCAGCAAACTCCACATCACAAAAAATGTTTTAGGTAAAGTCGTATAAGGATTTATTTTTGTGTCATAAGAAGAGAAATTATATGTGTAGCTTATCACTGTAGACATATCGGGAACACCTGTATCACTTGTCGCTCCGTTTTCTGTTACAAGCTTTGTAATATTGTCTGCTGTATTGGTAAGGTTATAATTAATAAAGTGAGTGTAAGTAGAGCCCATTTTTTTCTTTTCCACAATCTTCGTCATTTTTCCGGAACTATCATAGGTATAAGTATATTCCATGTTGAAATGTGGCATAGTTCCCAACATTGTATTACAAGTTGTATAATTGATTTTCCCACCTGAATCATAAGTAATATTATAATCGTATGACAAACCATTCGTAGGAACAGCTCCGTTAACTTCCTGCGTAAACTTCACTCTTGTAATCTTTCCTGAAGTGTATGTCGTTGTTGCAACTAAGAAAGAATTAGGGCCGCTTTCTTCTTTAAAAATAGCTTTTTCCAAAACATTTCCAGTAGTTACAAATTCATGATTCGTCACATTATTTACAATAACCTTGTGTAAAATTCGAGGTCCGGTAATTGTTGGTGCGCTTCCACCACTGCTTCCCGAACCTCCAGGATTATTAAGTGTATTATTAATTGGATCTGCGGTTGTGTTATCGCATGAAAACATAAAACCAAGAAGTAAAACGGTGAAACCTCTTAATAAATTTTTAGTCATAAATTATATAGTTATTAGTATCACAAATATAAATCATTTTCAACACTAAAGGATTTATTTTAATATTTTAACAAAAAAAAGTCTAAAATAGCTTTTAGACTTTCACAATTGATATTTTATAGTATTAAATTCCTAAAATAGATTTGAGCAAAACATTCACCTCATCTACATTTTTCACTTTATCTTTTCGCATCATCAGATTATTTCCGTCTTTGCCTGCTTTCTCTTTCAACTGGGCTTGTGCAGGATTTTGAGTTAAATAAGAAATAATATGTCTGAACTTATCGGTCTGATAAAACTTATCTTGCGGGTTACTTGGAAAATAGCCTAAGAAAATTCCGTTTTTCATTACAATTTTTTCGAAACCAATTTCGGCAGCCAACCATTTCAGTGCGACACTTTTCAGTAAGTTAACAGCTTCACTTGGCAAATTCCCAAAACGGTCTTTCAGCTCAGATTCAAATTTCTCCAGATCTTTTTCATTATCAATTTCGGCTAATTTCTGATAAAGCGACAACCTTTCTTCAGTACTCGAAACATAAAAATCTGGAAGCATCAGTTCCAAATCAGTATCGATATTGACTTCTTTTACCGATTTGAAAAGCTTATTTCGGTCTTCTTCATTTTCAAAAAGATTTTCAAAATTTTCATCATCTTTCAATTCTTCAAGCGCTTCCTGCATCATTTTTTGATAGGTTTCAAATCCCATTTCATTAATAAATCCGCTTTGTTCGCCTCCTAATAAATCTCCTGCTCCACGAATTTCCAAATCTTTCATTGCAATCTGGAAACCACTTCCTAAATCTGAAAATTGTTCAATTGCTTCCAAACGTTTTCTAGCATCGGAAGTCATCATATCAAAAGGCGGCGTAATAAGGTAGCAAAATGCTTTTCTGTTGCTTCGCCCAACTCTTCCTCTCATCTGATGTAGGTCTGCCATTCCGAAACGTTGCGCATCATTAATGAAAATTGTATTCGCATTCGGAACATCTACTCCACTTTCAATAATCGTAGTTGCGACCAAAACATCATATTTTCCATCCATAAAATCCAGGACGTTCTGTTCCATTTGCTTCCCTTCCATTTGTCCGTGTGCGGTAATAACTCTTGCATCAGGAACCAATCTTTGAATCAAACCTGCAATATCTTTCAGGTTTTCAATTCTGTTATTGATGAAATAAACCTGCCCATCACGCTGCAATTCATAAGAAACCGCATCACGAATAATTTCTTCGCTAAATCCAATAATATTCGTATCAACCGGCTGTCTGTTTGGTGGTGGCGTTTTGATCACCGAAAGATCTCGTGCAGCCATTAGAGAAAACTGTAAAGTTCTCGGAATCGGCGTTGCAGTCAATGTCAAGGTATCAACATTAGTTTTCATTGTTTTGAGTTTATCTTTTACAGAAACTCCAAACTTATGTTCTTCATCAATAATTAATAAGCCTAAATCTTTAAACTTTACTTTATCTGAAGCCAATTGATGGGTACCAATAACGATATCCATTTTACCGTCTTCCAGCCCTTGTAAAGTTTCAGATTTTTGTTTTGCTGTTCGGAATCTATTAAGATAAGAAATATTCACCGGAAAATCTTTTAATCTTTCCTTGAAACTTCTGTAATGTTGAAAAGCCAGAATGGTAGTGGGCACCAAAATAGCAACTTGCTTACCATCTGTAGCCGCTTTAAATGCAGCACGAATGGCAACTTCCGTTTTTCCGAAACCAACATCACCACAAATCAAACGATCCATCACTCCTTCATCTTCCATATCTTTTTTGACATCAAGAGTTGCTTTTTCCTGATCTGGCGTATCTTCATAAGCAAAACTTGCTTCCAACTCATTTTGAAGATAAGAATCTGGCGAATATTGGAATCCTTTTGCGGTTTTTCTTTCCGCATATAATTTAATCAAATCGAAAGCAATCTGTTTTACTCTCGCTTTTGTTTTTTGTTTTAATGATTTCCATGCAGGAGAACCGAGCTTGCTTAGAACAATCTCTTTTCCATCCGGACCATTATATTTTGAAATTTTATGAAGGGAATGAATACTTACATATAATAAGTCTCCATTTTTATACGTCAATTTAAAACATTCTTGAATTTTTCCGTCGTTGTTGACTTTTACCAATCCCATAAATTTTCCGATACCATGATCGATGTGGGCAATATAATCTCCTACTTTCAGCGACATCAAATCTTTCAGCGTTAGCTGCTCAGATTTGGCAAATGTATTTTTCGCTTTGTATCTTTGGTAACGGTCAAAAATCTGATGATCGGTGTAGACCAGAATTTTGTGATCGGGATCTACAAAACCTTCGTGAAGTTCAGATTTAAAACTTTTAAAAGCCAACTGATGTCCCAGTTCATCAAAAATAGACACCAATCTTTCTTTTTGCTTTTCAGTAGAAAAAGAGATCCATATATCATAACCTTCCTCTTTTTTCTCCTGCAAATCTTCAATTAATAACTGAAAATTCTTGTGAAACGAAGGTTGTGCAGTTTGATTAAGTTTTACTTCTTGAGATTTTATGCTTTCAATTCCTACGCTGCTGAAATCAACGGTTTTGAATTTCTTATAATCGAAAAGAAATTCTTCATCCGAAATAAATAACTCCTGCGGACTTCTGTGCGCAATATCTTTATTTAGATTTTCAAATTTCTCTAAAGATTTTTCATAAAATGTTCTCAGCTTTTGAAGACCAACAATTCCATTTTTGGAAATAACGAAACTTTCTTTAGGCAAAATTTCAAGGAAAGAAACTCTCGTTCCCGAAACTGAAAAATTCATATTAGAAACCAATTGAAAACCGTCTACTTTATCAACTGAAAGCTGGGTTTCTATATCGAAGGTTTTAATATTTTCTACTTCATTTCCAAAGAAAGTGATCCGGTAAGGTTTTTCGTTAGAGTAAGAAAAGACGTCGACAATACCCCCTCGTACAGAAAATTCTCCCGGTTCGGAAACAAAATCTGTTTGATTGAACTGATAATGATTAAGCAATTCATCAACAAAATCAAAATCGAGATGGTCTCCGGTTTTTATTTGATGAGAAATCGCTTTAAAATCTTCTTTCTTCAACACTTTTTCAGACAAAGCTCCAATGTAAGCGACAATAACTTTTGGAGATTTTTCTGAATTTATTTTATTCAAAACCTCAGTTCTCAATACCAAATTGGCATTCTGAGTTTTCTCAACCTGATAAGGCTCCATGTGAGTGGCCGGAAAATAAAGTACACTTTCTTTTCCCAACAAATCTTCCATTTCACTGTTGATGTATAATGCTTCTTCTTTGTCATCTGAAAGAAAAAGAACCGTTTTTTTGTGAGTAAGAAAGAGCTCGGCTGCAAAAACAGAAGCTGAAGAACCTGCACTTCCTCTTACAGAAAGATGCGGCTGGGTATCAATTTGTGAGAAAATTTCTTTTCCAAATTCATTTTTTAGTAAATCGGGAAGGAACTTTTCGCTGATATTTTTTAACTGCATAAATAATGTAGGTATAAAACGACAAAATCGATTTCGGGAGAGCTCCGAAACCGTTTGATTTCATCAAAGATACGTTATTTTTTTATTTTTTAAAATTCAACAATTCAATCAAATTTTAACATAAAAGAACCCATTTCTTAATATCAATACAAAATGTTTTAAAATAAGTTAAAAAAATTAAGGCATTAGCTTTAGGGCATAATCTTTGGAACTTCTCAGTTTATAAACCAAAAAATAAAATATTATGAAAAATGTATTCAAAATTCTAGGAGTTTTTGTGCTTCTTTTTACTGCCTTTTCACTTTCGTCGTGCCGAGATGATGATGACCCGGCAGACAATGATTTTTTCGCAGGAACTTATAAAGGAAGCATTTCATACAATGATAACGACAATGATATTGCAACGGATAATGGCGAAGTTTTCGTTACGAAAATCGCAAGCGGAACGAAGTACAACTTTAGATTCTCTAACGGAATTCCTGACCTTAACGGATTAGAATTTCAAAAACAAGGTGATAACACTTTAGTAATGGTGAATTCTAATGCGCTTGTTTACGTAAGAATTGACAACAACGAACTTAAGATGATTTACACTGCAGATGGTAAAACCTGGAGAGCCAACTGTACAAGATAATATTATAACTATTCATTCATATGTTGCCCGTTTCCAAATTTGGAGGCGGGCTTTATTTTAATATAATATTCTCAAAATAAATGCCTTAAAACATAACTACAATTTATTCTAAAAAGAAAAACCACAAACAAAACCACATCAATAACCGGGGAAATATTCAATATTTTTTATACTTTTACAATTAAACTCACAAAACAACATCAAATATGTCGAAAATTCTATTATCTTTTCTCAATCTCATTGCATTTATCTCATTTAACGCTCAGAGCTTTGAATATTCACGAAGCTGGGGTACTTACATTGGTCCCGTAGATGTAACATCATGGACAGAAAGCGCTACGAAGACTATGCTATTTGACAACCAAAATAACATTCATCTTACTGGTACAGCAAGAGGATATCCCAACAACTACCCCACTTCTTATTATGATCAGTTTAGGGTTGGAAATGGCGGCCAGGGTTTTAAAATAAACCCATTGATAATGAATACAACCAATACCGTCGCTGCCAAACTGAACCCCTCTGGCAATGTACAAACTTATGAATATTACAATTATTTACTAGACAATGACGGCTATAAGAAAAAACTAAAATACATTGATAATAACAACAATCATTATTATGAGTATGCTGCAACAATAATTAATCTACCCGTTACACCGACACAAAATGCCTGGCTGCAAAATGCCAATCACCCACAATTAGGTACAGTTTTAGCCAAACATTCCCCAAATGGCACTTTGCTTTGGGCAACTTATCTACCTGTAGGTAATCAAACTTATATTTATAATCTTCATACTAACATAAGTATTGCTGAAGACGAATCGGGAAATATTTATCTTGCAGGCTCCAGTGATATTAAACAAAATATTGCAACTCCGGGTACATTTCAAGACACTTATCAACTTTTATACAATCAAACTACTGAAATTTTTAATGGATACATTGTAAAATTAAACTCCAATGGTGAGAAAATCTGGGGCACTTATTTCCCTAGCCAAATTTATAATTTAAAATATTATAACAATTCACTATATATTGTAGGAGGACAAGAACCAACAGGCAATCAATACAACATTTCATCTACAAATGCATTCCAAACGGCTCCTGCTAATTTTAACCTTCAAAAATTCAATGCAGAAAACGGCACAAGACTATGGGGCACTTATTATGGGCATTCTGACGGATCCAGTAGAATCAACAGTATAGACGTTAACGAAACCGGAGTTTATGTAATGGGAGATGCACAATCTAATACCATTACACAAGGCTACTTCGGAACTTCGGGAACGCACCAAGCAACGAATGCTGGAAGTTATGATTTATTTCTTAGTAAATTTAATTATTCTGGAGAACGCATCTGGAGTACTTATTTTGGGGGTACCGGTTTAGACCAGGCTTACTCTTGTATGCAACCGCTCGCTTTAAACGGAAATGACATTTATATTACGGGCTGGACATACGGACTTGGAAATAATCTGGCAACACCAGAAACCTACAAATCATCACCAACATTAAATACAAATTTGGCTACCAATCAATTTTTTGTAAAATTCAATAGTAACGGACAAAGAATCTGGGCCTCTTATTATGGAGATTCAAGTCTTGGCTATAATCTTCCTATAAACATCGCTGTTAATAATTCATCTTTATATTTATACGGAGAAACACTTGCTACCACGGGTTATTCAACTCCAAATAGTTGGCAACCACAAATCATAGACCCAAACAGCCAAAAAAAGAATGTTGCTTTTGTGGCAAAATTTGACCTTAAGAATCTTTCTACATCTGAGAATAATAAACCTGAAAAACTGACACTTTACAACAACCCCAATAATGGTAATTTTTCATTAAAAGGCAATATATTGGAAAAAGAAATCTGCACTCTTAAGCTGTATGACATGACTGGAAAATTGGTGCACTCTCAAATATTAGAAAAAAACAAGTCACAACACATCTCTTTAAAAGAAAAACTTCTAAGCGGTACTTACATGGTACAAGTGAACGATAGCAAGAATCACAATCTCGCCAGTATTAAAATGATAGTAAAAAATTAAAATTTAGTTAAAACTTTCAAATTTGATTTTCATTTTGAGATTTTATATAACTTTACTTAAACAAAAAACAATAAATCTGACATGAAAAAAATTCTTACTGCGATGTCCATCATCTTAGGATTAGGATTTGCAACCGCACAACAAGTTGCTCCTGCAACCAAAACAGCTGTAAAAACAACGACTACAAAAGCTGTACAGCCTGTAAAAGCGACTGAAGCCAAAACGGCAAAGCCAGCACAAAAAATGAAAAAGGACGGTACGCCAGATAAGCGTTACAAAGAAAATCAGAAACTGAAAAAAGACGGAACTCCGGATAAAAGATATAAAGTCAACAAATAAAAAAGGCAGATAGCTGCTATTCATAATCAAATTTTCAATAAGCCGATGCCTAGATCATCGGTTTTTTTATTTTTAAATAAAATATTCTTTGAATTCTATACTTATTTATAAATTTGAACCATGTTAAACTTTCTAAAGAAAAATGCAGCGTTGATTTGGGCAAAAAAACATGTTCAAAAAGCAGAAGAATTTAAAAAAAATTCTGAGAAGAATCAGGAGGAATTATTGTTATCTCTTGTAGACACTGCTAAAAAAACTCTTTTTGGAAGAACATATGATTTTGAAAACATCAAGTCTGTAAAAGATTTTCAGGGAAAAGTTCCTGTTGCAGATTATGAAGACCTTAAGCCTTATATCGAAAAAGTAAAACGCGGACAGAGAGATATTTTGTGGACAGAAACTCCCGAATATTTTGCCAAAACTTCTGGCACAACTTCTGGTTCTAAATATATTCCGATTTCAAAAGAAGGAATGCCTTTTCAGGTAAAAGGAGCTCAGAGTGCGCTTTTCCATTATATTGCTAAGAAAAACAATGCTGATTTCGTAGTTGGAAAAATGATTTTCCTGCAGGGAAGCCCGGAATTGGAAGAAGTTTTTGGCGTAAAAACCGGCAGACTTTCAGGAATTGTAGCCCATCACATCCCAAATTATCTTCAGAAAAACCGCTTACCAAGCTGGGAAACCAACCTAATTGACGACTGGGAAGCTAAGGTTGATAAAATCGTTGAGGAAACCGAAAAAGAAAACATGACGTTGATTTCGGGAATTCCACCTTGGTTGATCATGTATTTTGAAAAACTCATTGAGAAAAACGGTAAAAAAATAAAACAGCTTTTCCCAAATCTTCAACTCATCGTTACAGGCGGCGTAAATTACGAGCCTTACCGCGAAAAAATGGAAGAACTTTTAGGCGGAAAAGTAGATATTGTACAGACGTTTCCGGCTTCGGAAGGTTTCTTTGCATTTCAGGATGACTATACCAAAGAAGGATTGTTGCTTTTAACCAATCACGGAATTTTTTATGAATTCATTCCTTTAGAACAATACGGGAAACCCAATGCTCAAAGATTAACTTTAAAAGATATTGAGCTTAATAAAGATTACGCTTTAATTTTGACAACCAATTCAGGTTTGTGGGCATATTCTATTGGCGATGTTGTACGCTTTATTGATAAAAATCCGCACAGAATTTTAGTAAGCGGAAGAACGAAACATTTCACATCAGCTTTTGGTGAGCACGTGATTGCTTTTGAAGTGGAAGAAGCTATAAAAGCGACCGTGGAAAAATTTCCCGCACAGGTTACAGAATTCCATTTGGCTCCGGAAGTAAATCCCGAAGAAGGACTACCTTATCACGAATGGTTTATTGAGTTTGAAAAAGAACCAGAAAATTTAGATGTATTTAAAAATGAGCTCGATGATCAGCTGAGAAAACGCAACACCTATTATGATGATCTGATTTCAGGAAATATTCTGCAAAAACTTCACATTTCTAAACTTCAAAAAAACGCTTTTCAGGAATATGCAAAATCTGAAGGGAAATTGGGAGGTCAAAATAAAATTCCAAGATTGGCAAATGACAGAAAAATAGCCGATTTATTGAAAATTTATAAAAAATAAGATCACATGCTATGAAAAAAATTTTATTCCTTTTAGTAATCATCTCGATGGCATCATGCACATCAGTAAAATACAGCGCAAAAGAAAATCCTGACAATTACAAAAATATAAAAACAGGGAATAAATATACTTTTTATCAGGCTGACGGCAGTAAAATCCCCATGACAATAAGCTCCATTGCAAAAGACAGCATCATCGGAACCAGAAAAAAGGAAAGAATTTCTATTGCAAAGACTGATATTAAAGAAATTAGAAAAGATAAAACAGCAATTGCCGTCATCGCAACAAGCGGAGGTATTGCCGCTGCGACCGTGATAATTGTGGGAATCTCAAAAGCGACAGATGATTTAGCCGACACTGCAGCAGCGTTTGGAAGTGGTTTAAATTAATTAAGATAAATAATCTTTCAAATATAAAATTTATTCATTTTCTACTTTAATATTACAAAAAATATGAGATTTTCTTTTTTAATGAAAACGTATATTCAAAAAAAATTATAAATTTGGAAAACTAAAAAATTATAATGAAAGCATCTGTACTTTTAAAATCATCATTATTAACGTCTTTATTTGTAATCTCATCTTGTGCAACAACAAAGTACAGTGAAGATATTGCACAAAACAATTACTCTAACCTTGAAGCAGGTAAAATCTACATCGTTACGCATAAAGACGGAACTAAAAAACAAAAATTCTTATTCCGCAATATCGATGGAGACAACATCATCGGTACCGCAGGAAAAAAAGACAGTACAGAGGTAATCATTCCTAAATCTAATGTTGCTGCTGTAAAAGACAGATCAAGAGCAAGAGTTGCAGGAGGTGCTGTTGTAATTGGAGCAGCCGCTGCTGCTGCCATTGTAGTAGGTTCTTTGAGAGCTGACTAAAATAGACATTATCTTTCAAAAGGTATTTTATTTATCATTTGAAAATCGAAAATACTGATAGCCTTAAATGAATATTTAAGGCTATTTTTGTAGCATGATTTCATTATTGCCGCTCAAAACATTGCAAAATGTAGAATTCAGGAATCTTCTTACCGGAAGATTTTTTATTGTTTTAGCCTTCAGAATGCTTGCTACTTTGCTCGGTTGGTGGGTGTATCAATTAACAAAAGATCCTTTTTCCATCGGACTTATCGGATTATCTGAAGTAATTCCTGCAGTAAGTTGTGCATTGTATGCCGGTCATGTTATCGATATGAATGAAAAGAAAAGACTGCTCTTGATTTGTAATTATGTTTATGTTTTTCTAATCAGCTTATTGATGATTCCTGCATTTTTGGATGTACAGCTTCATTTTACAGGACACGAAATCACTTACTTTATTTATGGTGTAATATTCTTCACCGGAATTGCAAGAGCTTTTATCGGACCAATTGTTCCGTCGATGATTCCCAAAATTGTAAAGAAAGTCAACCTTCCGAGTGCCATTACTTTAAACCAGGCAACATTTTTGATTTCTTCAGTTTGCGGTCACGCTGCAGGAGGGTTTCTTATCGGATTTTTTGGCGTTAAGTGGACTTTGTTGGTTATCGTATCACTTCTATTGGTTGCCTCGCTTTTTTTCTGGCAGTTGAACAAGCAGTTTTCTGAGCATAAAAAAGATGAAATCAAGGTTTTGGAAAGTATGCGTGAGGGAATCTCTTATATTTTTAAAACTAAAGAAATTTTAGGAGCACTTTGCTTAGATATGTTTGCTGTCCTTTTTGGAGGAGCGGTTGCCATGATTCCTGTTTTCGCTACAGATATTTTAAAATCTGGAGCTGAAGGTTTCGGATTACTTAATGCTGCTTCAGATATTGGCTCGATGATTATTATTACGACATTATCATTGGTTCCGTTAAGAAAAAACCAAGGTAAAATTCTATTGGCTGTTGTAGCAGGTTTCGGAGTGTGCATCATCGGTTTCGGATTGTCACATTATTATTGGCTTTCTTTTATGTTTTTAGTTTTGAGCGGTATGTTGGACGGTATTTCTGTTGTCATACGCGGAACGATTGTACAACTAAAAACACCTGATCATATAAGAGGAAGAGTTTTAAGTGTAAACTCAATTTTTATTATGTCGAGTAATGAAATGGGACAGTTTGAAAGTGGAGTGATGGCTAAACTTTTAGGTGTGGTAAGGTCGGTCGTTTTTGGTGGAAGTATGACCGTCTTAATTGCCTTAATTGTAGGAAGTACTAACTCAAAATTAAGGAAAATGCAATATTAAAAGCATTCTACCGTTATACTATGATATATAATAAAAACTTTAATGTAAAATTAATAAATTCTTTATATTTGTATTAACAAATTTTTCGAAAATGAAAAAAACTCTACTCTTTTTTTTAATGATTATAACGCAGATGATTTTTGCACAATCCAGCTCAGACTGTGGCGGAACTGTGCAAGTTTGCGGAAATACCCCTATTTCTTTTACCCCCACCGGCCCCGGTGATATCAAGGAAGATTTAGGAGGATGTATGACATCTGATGAGCACTTTTCTATCTGGTACACTTTTACCGTAGCTACATCAGGAACTTTAACATTCACCATCGTTCCCAATGCGATGGCAAATGATTATGACTGGGCATTGTATGGCCCGGATGTAGCTTGTAGTAGTTTAGGAACACCTATTAGATGTAACTATTCAGGAACTCCTGGTCTTACCGGATTAAATTTCACCAACACAAATACTACTGCTGATGCTACAGGATCTCCATTTTGTTCATTTATGAATGTGGTGGCGGGGCAAACCTATTACATCGTTGTTGATAACTTCTCGCAATCTGCCAATGGGTTTGTATTAAATTGGGGTGGAACAGCAACATTGGTTTCACCATTTACTGCTGCATTTCAGCCAAATCCATTCATTGCTCCAGGAAACCCGGCAGCAAACCCAACAGCACCGAATGAAGTTATTGTTTGTACTGAACCTCCTGTATTTGATTTTAGCACATTATCTAGCGGAATTATAAACGGTAATCCTAATTTTGTTGCTTCGTATTATAAGAATTCAAATGATGCAATTAGTGGGAACAATCCTATATTAGGACCAATTCCTGTAAATACAACAGACACTTATTACTACGTAATTACTTACGTGGATCCAAGTGCACCAGGTGGCGCTATCAGTAAATGTAGACTCCCTGGAACCTTTAAATTTGTGCAACGTGCAATCAATGTAGTTGATGCTACTTTAACCAGCTGTAACAACAACAATGCAGGAACTGCAATGTATGATTTAACGACTGCAAACGTAATAAACGACCCTACGGTTGTAAAAAAATACTATCCATCGCTTGCAGACTTGAATAATGGAACAAGTGAAATCACTAATCCTTATCAATATGTGTCTGCAGTAGGTTCTGTTTTTGTTTTGGTGACTTCACAATTTGGATGTACTGATATTGCCGAAATCAAATTAACTTTTTATCCTGAGATTATTGTAACTGAAGCTACGTTGAGATCTTGCTTTCTTGAAATTAACCCATCAACAGCACAATTTGATCTTACAGTAGCAACTGTTAATACACAAGGCATGGCGAAGAAATATTATCCTTCAGTGGCCGATGCCATAAACCAGACCAACGAAATAGTACTTCCAGCAAATCATATCGCCCCTACCGGATATGCATACGTAAGAGTTTCTAACGGTAATGGATGCTATAAAATTGCAAAAGTAAATTTAATTGTTATCTCACCTGTATACTCAACCGTTTTGGTAGATAAAATTATCTGTGCAGAAGACAAAACAACTTTAGATGCAGGTCCTGGATTTAGTAGTTATCTATGGAGCACAGGTGCTACGACTCAAACGATAAGCAATGTAGGAGTAGGAACATACTGGGTAAAATTAAAAACCGGCGACTGTACCGCAAAACAAAATGTAAAGGTTTATGCATCTGAGGTACCGGTTGTTTCAAGCATTGAAATTTCAAATAGTACAATTACTGTGCATGTTATTGGTGGTATGCCTTCTTACCAATACTCACTTAATAATAACACAAGCTGGCAAGACTCTAATGTTTTCACCAATATTTCAAGAGGTGACCACACTATTTTCGTTAGAGACAACTACAAGTGTATACCTATTCAAATAAATGTAGTAGTACCAAATATTACTAATGTAATAACTCCAAACGGGGATGGTATGAATGACGTAATTGACTACTCTGCATTATCAGGAAAACAAAATTTAGTTCTTAGTATTTTTGACAGATATGGAGCAAAAATCTATCAGGCTGATAAAACGAATGGATACAAATGGGATGGAACCTCTAATGGAGGTAAAAAAGCTTCAACAGGCAACTATTGGTATTCTGTAACATGGAATGAAAACAACAAACAAAGTACTCAAATTAAATTCTCGGGATGGGTATTATTAAAAAACAGAGAATAACAATCAAAATAAAATTGAAAAGCCACTTATTAAAGTGGCTTTTTCAATTTTAAATAATAAATATATTATTTAATTAATTTTTTGTTAAATTTGTAATTAAAATCATTTGGAAATGAGAAAACTACTACTTTTTTTTATTTTAATTATTTCACAACTCTATTATTCACAATCAGATTGCATATCTGCAATACCTGTTTGTGGTAATTCTGGCTTTTCATACAATTCGCAAGGTCATGGAAACATCCCTGAAGAGCTTGGAGGATGTTTAGCAACCGACGAAAGATATACAGTTTGGTATACATTTACGATTGCTACTTCTGGAACATTAACTTTTACTATAGATCCTGTTGTATTTGCAGATGACTACGACTTTGGTGTATACGGACCCAATGTAACATGTGCAGCTTTAGGAAACCCTATCAGATGTAATTATTCAGGAGCCGATGGACCAACAGGGCTTTCATTATTAGCAACTAATCCCAATGGAGGTGGAGGAACACCTGCACAACCTGCACAATGGAGTAGTTTTATGGACGTCGTTGCCGGTGAAACTTATTATTTGGTAATTGATAACTACTCTCAATCAACAACTGGTTTTTCATTAAACTGGGGAGGTACAGCAACTCTAACTTCGGCCTTTACAGACCCCGCATTAACTCCTAACCCATTTATTACTCCTGGAATACCTAATGCAACAGACCCTGCTCTTCCAAATGAAATTTTAAAATGTAACTTACCTACCTTGTTTGATTTCACGACATTATCAGCAGGAATCATTAATGGAAATGCTAATTTCACCGTTACATATCACGATACTAACAATGATGCAATCGTAGGAACAAGTCCCTTGACAACAGCTATGGTAGATGGAACTACCATTTATTATTATCGAATTAAATACACAGACCCGACCAATCCTACCAATCCTATTAATGGATGCTTTCAATTAGGAAAATTCAAATTTAGACAAGGAAATATTGTACCTAAGAATGCGACACTCAAAGCATGTAATAACAACGGCGCAGGAACAGGAACCTATAATCTTAGCACAGCAGATGTTTTTGACGACCCTACAGCTGTAAAAAAATACTACCCTACATTAGCTGACTTAAATGCAGGGACCAATGAAATTACAAACTTTACAGCCTATGTATCTGCACCTAAAACAATTTACGTAAAAGTGTCGTCACTTGAAGGCTGTACAGCGTACTCTACGATTACTTTAGAGTTCTTCCCTGTAGTGGTAGTTACACCAGCTTCTTTAGAGTCTTGCTTTATTGAGGGAGCTATTACAACTGCTTCTTTTGATCTTACACAAGCTAACGTAACCGCTCAATCAGGAACTATAAAAAGATTTTTCACAACTATGGCAAATGCTTTAGCTGGTACTAACGAAATTATTCCTGCTAACAATTATATCACAACAAGTACAGATGTATATGTAAGAGTAACTAATAATGATGGCTGTTATGCGATCACAAAAATTACATTAAAAGTTTTACCTCCAGTAAAATCGACGGTTCTTAAAGACAAAACTATTTGTTTGGAAGATAAAACTACGCTAGATGCAGGTGCTGGATTTATCGGGTACGAATGGAGCACAGGTGCTACAACACAAGTTATTTCAAATGTTGGTGTAGGTGCTTATTGGGTAAAATTAAAAACTGGTAAATGCTTTACACTTCAGCAAGTACATGTTTATGCTACTCAGCAGCCAGTAATTGCAAGCATCGACATTACAAATAATACAATTACAGTAAACGCATCGGGAGGATCTGCACCATACCAATATTCATTGAATGGAACCGACTGGCAAGACTCTAATGTATTCTCAGGATTACCAAGAGGCGAAAATAAAATTTTTGTAAAAGATTCATTTGATTGTAACCCTGTCCAAATACAAGTTACTGTCCCTAACCTTGTTAATGCAATTACTCCAAATGGAGATAATGTTAACGACGAAATAGACTACTCTGCATTAGCATACAAAAAGAATTTATTATTCGTTGTTTATAACAGATACGGTAATAAAATCTATGAAGCTGATAAAATAAGAAACTTCAAATGGAACGGTACTTCAGGAGGTAAAAAAATCCCTACAGGAACCTACTGGTACACGATTACATGGAACGAAAATGACAAAAACAGTACACCTACCAAATACGACGGATGGGTACTGGTAAAAAACAGAGAATAATATTTCTTCGCAATCATAATAAATCACCTCAGCAATGGGGTGATTTTTTTATTAACACTAAACCTCATCTATTTACCATACTTGAGTTATATTTTCCATAGAATTGTTAGTTACTATTTTAAAATTATTTTCTAAAAAAACTATCTTTGCATAATGGCGCAGAAAGAAACACTCTCTTCCCTTACACAAGGGAACTTTGCGAGAGAACTATCAATTGCTGATGGAAAAATGCCTCCTAATGCAATAGATTTTGAAAGATTGGTAATCGGTACTTTTTTAATTGATAAAAAAGGACTTGATCATTCTATCGACCTTCTTACTCCGGAAGTATTCTATGACCCAAGACATCAGGTTATATTTGCTACGATTCTAAAATTGTATGAAGCAAACCATCCGGTAGATATTATGACTGTTATTCAGGAGATGAAAAAAACAGACAAACTAAGCTCCGCAGGTGGTGACCACTATATTATAGAGCTTACAATGGGAGTAAGTTCATCTGCCCACATTGAATATCATGTACGTGTTATTCTTGAAAAATATATTTTAAGAAGCTTAATTAATGTGTCAGCTAATGTTATAGATAGTTCATACAAAGAATCTACTGACGTCTTTGAGCTCTTAGATAAAGCCGAACAATCTTTTTTTGAAATCACCAATGGAACCATCAAAAAAGGGTTTGACACCGCCAATACCTTAGTAAAAGAAGCTATTGATATCATTAAAGCGTTAAAAGATAAAGAAGGAATTTCGGGGGTACCTTCCGGGTTTAGAGATGTAGATAAAGAAACTGGAGGTTGGCAAAATTCAGATCTTATTATTGTTGCAGCTCGTCCTGCGATGGGGAAAACAGCATTCATTCTTTCAATGGCTAGAAATATTGCCGTTGAGTATAAAATCCCAATGGCTCTGTTTTCACTCGAGATGGCATCGGTACAGCTAATCACTAGAATGATTGCTTCCGAGACCAAAATTTCATCAGAAAAATTAAGAAAAGGAACCTTAGACGACGAAGAGTGGCAAAGACTATTTTCTAATGTATCCGAATTAGAAAATGCCCCTTTATATATTGACGAAACTCCTTCCCTATCTATATTTGACTTTAGAGCAAAATGCCGAAGACTGGTAATGCAGCACGGAGTAAGACTGATTATGGTCGACTACCTTCAGCTAATGACTGCAGGAGGTGGCGGAAAAGGAGGTGGAAACCGTGAACAGGAAATTTCAATGATTTCCCGTTCATTAAAAGCCATTGCAAAAGAATTAAACGTACCTGTAATTGCACTTTCTCAGCTTTCGAGAAGTGTAGAAACACGTCCAGGAAAACGACCTCAGCTTTCTGACCTAAGGGAATCTGGAGCCATTGAGCAGGATGCAGATATCGTATCATTTATTTTCAGACCTGAATATTATAAAATTACTGTTTGGGATAATGATGAAGACGGAGCAGAAACTTCTACCGAAAACCAAGCAGAATTAATTATTGCCAAACACAGAAACGGTGCTACAGCGGATGTAAGATTATCTTTCCTGAAACATTTTGCAAAATTTGGAAATATTGAAGAAGCAACCAACGGAATGGGTCATTCCACTCCATTTGGCGAACCGAGTGGTTTCGAAAAAATAAAAACGACCATTCAGCCGGGTGCCGCTTTTGATTTACCAGATAGCTCAAAACTTTCGGGATCTTCTATGAATGATCTTGATGATGAAGAAGACTTTCCGTTCTAAATAAAACTAAGATTAAGCAAAAGTTAAAGTCTGTTTAAAATTTCAGTTTTGAAAAATTAAACAGACTTTAATTTTTTAATTTTGTTTAAAATCTCGACCTTACCCTAAACTTTACCTCAACATTTAAATGAGAATTGAAATATACACTGACGGAGCCTGCAGCGGAAACCCGGGAAAAGGAGGTTACGGCATTTTAATGCGTGTTCCCGAAAAAAATTATCAAAAAACATTTTCTAAAGGTTTCAGAAAAACAACCAATAACCGAATGGAACTTTTGGCGGTGGTTACTGCATTAGAAAAATTGAAATCAATAGAAAATGACATTCACGTTTTTACAGACAGCAAATATGTTTCTGACGCCGTTAATCAGAATTGGATTTCAGGGTGGATCAAACGAGGCTGGAAGAATGTAAAAAACCCAGATCTTTGGAAGAGATTTGTTGTACTTTATAATCAGCATAGTCCAAAAATGCATTGGGTAAAGGGACATGCAGGACATTTTGAAAATGAGCTTTGTGATAAACTTGCAGTAGCAGCAGCAAATTCTGAAAAACTGGAAGTAGATTCTTATTTTGAAAGCTTAGAAAACAATTCGCTATTTTGAATCAAACTAAGATAACACTTATCATATTCAACTTTTCGTTATCATTAATATTTTTCATTGAATAAAATTTACTTTTTTCTACTAAATTAACTATTTATATTCATTTATTAGTAGAGATTTAATATCTTTACACGTCTAATAAAAGTATCCTAATAAATGAATAAAAAATTACTGTTTTATTTTACCCTTTTTGTACTTTGTATCTCCGGAAATTTTTCAGCTCAAACTTATCAGCTTACGGGAAATCCTATCACCACAACGGGATGGACAATGGTTTCACCTACCGCCGTAGGAGCCGGAAATGATTTCATCCAATTAACTCCGGATACAAACAATCAATCTGGATCCATCAGATTAAACGACCCTATTAACCTAAAATATTGCGATAAATGGAAAGTAGAATTCGATTTCAGGATGGATTCTAACCAAACCGCCAATGGTGACGGTCTCGCATTCTGGTATCTTGCAAACCCACCTGTAGCCAGTGTTTTAGGCTCTGGGCTTGGAGTTTCACAAAATGCCGTAGGCCTTATTGTAGGATTCGACACTTACAACAATACAACAACTGCTGTAATGAGCAAAGTACATGTTGCCTATGGACAAGTTGCTAACACTACAGACAATAATAATGTAGAATTTTTTAACACCGCAGGGAGCTCTTTTCATTCTCCAGATATGAATACAACTCTTCCTTTCCAGGGAACTACATATAAACACGTAGAGGTTACTGCTGAAGTAAATACATCTATTCCTAATACTTGGAATATAAAAATAATGATTGACGGAACTCAAATCTGCAATCAACCATTTACTGCATCTGGAGCAGCCGCTACAATGACTCAGGGATATTTTGGATTTTCTGCTTCTACAGGAGGAAACAGATCGAGACATTCTATTAAAAATGTAAAAATATACACCGATAAAGTAAGCATACTGCAGCCTACTGCAACACAATCTTTTTGCCCAAACCCTTCTACAGGCTTCGGGACAGTGAATTTAACTTCTTTTAATTCTCAGTTTGTTACCACCCCGGCCAACTATACTTTTACCTATACTGTAGGAGGTACTCCTATTACCACACCTACCAACTATCAATTTAATGCTAATACTACGGTAAATGTTATTATTAGAGATAATAATGCAGTTCTTTGTGACAATCCAGACGGAAAAATAATCCTTACCCTTTCGCCATTTACAGCAGAGAATAAAACTCTTTCTGCATGTAATAATAATGGTGCATCTACCGCAACATTTAACCTTTCTACGGCTGATGTGACAGCTGTTCCAGGTGTTACAAAGAAATATTATAGGACTTTAGCTGATTTAAATGCGGGAACAAACGAAATCTTAAATCCTACAGATTATGTTTCAGCTCCCGGAAAGGTTTATGTAAAGGTAACTACTCCGCAAGGTTGTACCGGAAATGCTGAAATCATGCTTGTTTTCTATCCATTGCCTGTATCTACTGATGCTATCTTAGAGTCTTGTTTTATTGCAACGGCTCCAAATACAGCATTGTTTAATCTTACAACTGCTAATGTTTCGTCAGAAGCAGGTATTACTAAAAAGTTTTACACTTCTTTAGCCAATGCATTAAGCGGAACCAACGAAATTGCAGTTCCTATTACCCATATCTCTCCATCTACAGATGTGTATGTAAGAATAACGGGTACCAACAGTTGTTATATTATTAAAAAAATAACTCTAAAAGTAATTCCTTCCGTAAAATCTTCTATTTTAAAAGACAAAATAATCTGTATTAATGATAGAACAACGCTAGATGCGGGCCCGGGATTTGACGGTTACGAATGGAGCACGGGAGCTACAACTTCTTCTATCATTAATGTACCAGTAGGAAGCTATTGGGTAAGATTGAAAACAGGAAACTGCTATACATTACAAAATGTAACTGTAAAACTAGCAACAAACCCTGTTATTTCAAGTATAGACATCACCAACAATACAATTACTGTGAATGCTTCGGGAGGACTTGCTCCCTACAAATATTCTTTAGACGGAATCAACTGGCAAGACTCTAATGTATTTACCGGGCTTCCAAGAGGTGAACATAAAATTTTTGTAAAAGACTTTTATAATTGTGAGCCAACACACATTCAGGTAACAGTTCCAAATCTCATCAATGCAATTACTCCTAATGGTGATAATGTGAATGACTTTATCGATTACTCAGCACTTGCTTACAAGAAAAATCTTGTTTTTACAGTCTATGATAGATATGGAAACATGAAGTATCAAGCAGACAAGCTGAGAAACTACACCTGGGATGGAACTTCCGGAGGTAAAAAATTACCAACAGGCACATATTGGTACACGATCACTTGGATAGAAAATGACAAAAACAATACACCGACCAACTATAACGGATGGGTATTGGTGAAAAATAGAGAATAACACAAAAAAGCGCCACCCAAATAAACGTGGCGCTTTTTTAAATCTCAAAATTCAACATCCAGACGCAATTAAACACCATACAGAACCACACACTTCCTCATACTCTATTGCTACTTACTAGCTCAAAAAACATTCATTCTGAATAAAAAAACTAATAATTTTACCAAATAATAACCTTTTAAATATAAAAATGAAAAAATTTCTACTCCTCAGTTTTTTGTTCTTTTTATCAATCATAAGCCCAAGCTTATCAGCTCAAACTTATCAACTCACTGGAACCCCTGTCATTAACACTACAGGCTGGGATCTCGTTCCTTCAGCTACTGCTACCGGAGACTTTGTGCAGCTTACCCCAGATCAAACCAGTAAGTTTGGAGCCATTAAACTCTCTAACCCCATCAATCTAAAATATTGTGATAAATGGAAAGTTGAGTTTGATTTCAGAATCGACGGAAACGGAACAACCGCCTACGGAAGAGGCGACGGTCTTACATTCTGGTACCTTTCTAATCCTCCAACTACATTCACAACCGGAGGCGGACTAGGAATTCCGGCAAATGCAAACGGACTAATGGTGGCATTTGATATATTCAATAATTCTACAGAGGGGCAAATGAGTAAAGTACACGTACTGTATGGAACCAATAATATGCCTGCAGGAAATCCAAATGTCGAGTACAATACGACCGCAAACAGTACTTTTCACTCGCCAGACCTTAACCCCACTCAACCTTTTGTAGGGGCTACTTACAAACATGTTGAAGTAAACGGAGAAATAGATCCCAGTAATCCTAATATTTGGTTAATTCAAATCAGAATTGATGGCGTTCTTATTACCAATCAACCTTTCACTGCAAGTGGCGGTGCAGTAGGGATGGGCCAAGGATATTTTGGGTTTTCTGCAGGAACAGGAGCTGCAAGCGCAAGACACTCTATCAAAAATGCTAAAATATATATTGATAAAGTTCCAATCCTTCAAAACAGTGTTACTCCATTTGTATGCACCAACCCCGCAACAGGAAATGGATTTGTAGATTTAACCTCTTACGCAAGTCAGTTTGTAAACAACCCTGGAAACTACATTATCACTTACTATGTTTTAGGAAGCTCTACACCAATTGCTGTACCTACCAACTTCCAATATTCTGGTAGTACAACGATTTCGGTGGTTATAAAAGACCCTTCATCTACATTATGTGATAATGGTGACGCAAGAATTATTTTAAACCCAAGTCCATTTGCCGCAGATGACATTACTATAACTGCCTGCAACAATAATAATGCAGGAGTAGCTTATTTTGATTTGAGTACCGCTGCAGTTACCGGTGTACCGGGTGCTACGAAAAAATATTATCCTACATTGGCAGATCTTAATGCAGGCACTAGCGAAATCTTAAACTGGTCAAACTACCCTGCAGCAAACGGAACTACAGTGCATGTAAAAGTTACAACCCCGCAAGGTTGTGTTGACAATGCTGTGATTACCCTTAATCATTTTCCTGTGGTGATTGTAAATGATGCAACATTGCGGTCATGTTTCTTAGAAGACAATATTTCAATGGGATCGTTTAATCTTACTACAGCTACAGTAACAACCCAGGCCGGAACAAAAAAATACTACCCATCATTACAAGATGCCATCAATGGAAGCAATGAAATCATCACTGCAAACCCTTACATTGCTCCAAATGGATTTGTTTACATCAAAGTAACAAATGCCAATGGGTGTTATGCAATTGCAAAGGTGACTTTAATTGTCATTCCACCTGTATATTCAGAAATCTTAAAAGATAAAATCATCTGCGTAGAAGACAAAACAACATTAGATGCAGGAGTAGGTTTCACTTCTTACCTTTGGAGTACAGGGGCGACTACACAAACGATTTCAAATGTTGGAGTAGGAACTTACTGGGTAAAACTTAAAACTGGAGATTGTACCATTACTCAAAATGTAAAGGTATTTGCATCAGAACAACCTGTCATCACATCAATTGACGTATCTGCTACAACGGTTACTGTTTATGCTAATGGAGGAACGCCTGCTTATCAATATTCTTTAGATAATATAAATTGGCAGAACTCTAATGTTTTCAAAGGTTTGGCAAGAGGAATTCATAAGATTTTTGTGAAAGATTCTTATAATTGCGAACCGATGGAAGTAGAAATTACTGTTCCTAATATCATTAATGTCATTACACCAAACGGAGATGGCCGCAATGACGTAATCGACTACTCGGCATTGGGAAGTAAAACAGATTTAACATTTACTATTTACAACCGATACGGAGCTAAACTTCACCAAGGTGACAAAACCAATAATTACACATGGGACGGAACCTCAAACGGAAGAAAAGTTCCTACAGGAAGCTACTGGTATTCTGTAACATGGAATGAAAACAACAAAGCCAAAACACCAGTAAAATTATCTGGTTGGATTATGGTAAAAAACAGAGAATAATTTTTTTCAACTATACTTAATTTTAAAGGATCTGTCTCATTCGTGAGATAGATCCTTTTTTTATTGAAGAAAAATATTAAAATTTAAATTCTTTTATACAATGATTTTACTAATCAAAAACCTAAGGCGAATAATCAATATTTAAAGCTTAAATGATAAAAATACTTACCTCAAAAGCATCAAAAGAAATGATTGAAAATAGAGAAATTCAAAAGTTTACAAAATGTAGAACATTACTTTATTATGCCTTTATTCGCTTTAGACATAATCCTATTTATTCTTTATATGTTCTAAAATATCTTGTCATAAACCTTAATTTACTCTTCCATAAAAGACTCTGCAACATCAGAAAAGTAATATAATTGGCAACAAAAAAACCACTGCAAAAGCAATGGTTTAGTATTTCAGTTAAAGTATCTTTTAAAAAGAAACTTCATTTACCTCTTTTCCGCGTTGAAAATTCATCGTTTTCTGATTTCCCTTATAGGCAATATTAACCAGGTTTATTTGTTTAGGAAATGCGCTTAAAAGTATCGTGTTTTTGATTTTTAAACTATTGATGTCAGAAACACCACCGGTTTCAAAATACACCCAAACCGTTTCTCCACTTACCTGACTTCCTGTGAAAGTTAAAGTTTTAGGAGAACCATTTACAAATACATCAAAATTATTATTTACATATTTTTTTACTTCAGCTTCAAATCCTGCAGTATTTCTGTTGATCTTTATGGCATCAGAAATATGGCTTGTATTCATTTTTGCAGTAAACTTCAGAGTTTTGCTGCCGTCAATATAGTCTACTTTTGTCATCGAAGAGAAAAAGTCTGCTACAGAAAAACTCATCAGTATCATCAATGTAAAAATACCCGATATATATAAAAATTTTTTCATCTCAATTTATAGATTTACAGCATATTGCTAAATAGGTTTGGTCAAATTTGATGCCAATTAAAAGTTAACGTTTACAGAATACTTATCATAAAAAGCTTTAATGTGAGCCACGGCTTCATCAGCAGTATCTACCACACGGTAAAGATCAAGATCACCTTCAGAAATCATCCCTTCTTTTAGCAATGTTTCTTTAAACCATCCTAGCAAACCGCCCCAAAACTCAGAACCTACCAATACAATTGGGAAACGCCCTATTTTGTTGGTCTGAATTAGTGTCATCGCTTCTGTAAGCTCATCTAAAGTGCCAAAACCTCCCGGCATTACAATAAACCCTTGAGAATATTTCACAAACATTACTTTTCTTACAAAGAAATAGTCAAAATTCAGTGAATATAATTTGTTGATATACGGATTAAAATGTTGCTCAAAAGGCAAGTCTATATTTAAACCGATCGATTTTCCTTCTGCATTGAAAGCTCCTTTATTACCGGCTTCCATAATTCCGGGACCACCTCCTGTAATTACACCAAAACCTATTTTGGTTATTTTTTCGGCAATTTCTACCGCCATTTTGTAATATTTACTTTCAGGCTTTAATCTTGCAGACCCGAAAATAGACACGCAAGGGCCTATTCTAGCCATTTTTTCGTAGCCATCCACAAACTCTGCCATTACTTTGAAAACCATCCAGCTGTCTTTGGTAATGGTTTCGTCCCAGGTTTTTTCGCGTAAACTATTATGTAATTTAGATTCGTTGATATCTAATTCTGTATTTTCTAAGCTTTCGTCTCTTGTACCTTCAGTTCTCATTCAAATTATTTAAAATATTTTTCTGCTTCAATCACAGATTCCGGTCTTCCTACATCAATCAAAACACTGTCGTGTACAAAACCGTGTATTTTTTCGGTATGCATCAGATCCAGATATTCTTCCATTACAGAAAACTTCCCTTTTCTTTTTATTTTATCAAAAATCACCGGATTAATGCAATGTACCCCACTAAAAGATAAAGGTCTGAATCCCTTGTTGAATTCTGCAAGACGCTGCTCTCCTGTCTGTACATTGAGCCAACCTCTTAAAACCAAGTCATCATTAAACAAAAGTTTTCTCGAACTTTCTCTGTCTGAAACCGCTAAGGTAACAAAATCTTTGATTTCTTTGTGATACCTTACAAAATCATTAATATTGATTTTGGTTAAAATATCTGCATTCATAATCAGAAAATCTTCACCGTGATTGAGGAATTCTTTAGCAAAAATCAAACCACCCCCAGTTTCCAACAGTTCATTCGATTCATCAGAAACCTCGATCTTACAGCCAAAATTATCATTTTTTTTTAAAAACGCAACGATCTGATCACCAAAGTGATGAATATTAATTACAAAGTCAGTAATTCCAAAGCCTTTGAGATATTGTATATTTCTTTCTAAAAGAGGAACACCATTCACTTTAGCCAAAGCTTTAGGATGATGGTCTGTAAAAGGTTTTAAACGGGTGCCTTTTCCTGCTGCAAAAATTAATGCCTTCATAATTATGGGTAATGAGTAATTGGTAATGAGTAATTTAAAAACATGTAAATAAATAAATAAATAAATAATAATAGCGAAGCTAATATCTTACTTATTAAACATCACTCATTACTTATGATTAAGTTGGTGTTGCTCGTCATGGTGAAGACTTATTTCTACTTTATCACCATATTTTTCTTCAATAAAATGAGCAATTTTAATAGCTGAATAAACTGATCTGTGTTGACCTCCCGTACACCCGAAATTGATTTGCAGATTTTCAAAACCTCTTCCCAAATAATTGTGGATATTAATGGACACTAAGTTTTTAATTAATTCTAAAAACTGAGGCATTTCTGTTTTTGTTTCTAAATATTCCTGAACACCAATATCGTTTCCGGTCTGAATTTTATACTCTTCTACTCTTCCCGGATTTAAAATTCCTCGGCAATCAAATGTAAAACCGCCTCCGTTACCTGAGTCATCTTTCGGAATTCCTCCTTTTTTGTATGAAAAACTATGAATGTCTATGTGTAGCATATTCTATTATTTATAATTGATTGTTGATCAATGATGATTGATTACTAGCTAAGTATCAATGATATTTTTTTTTAATTTTAAACCCTCTTTGCCATTCCTTAGAAATCTAAGCGAAAATAACCTCATTCAAGAGCTGAGATTTTTATAGAATGACAAACCTTAATGGTTTAATTTTCCTTTAATATTTCTAATATTTTAAATTTGACTTTTTCAGAACTCAGTTGTTCAATTACTTTTTTCAACTCGGGGTAATTTTTGATATCATCCCAATTTTGGGCAAATTCTGTGATGTTTTGAATTCCTTTTTCAATACTTGCAATGAAGTGTTGCTTTCTCTGAATCAAGCCTCTGAAACCGTACGCTCCCAAAACCTGCAAAAACCTCATCATCTGAATTGGCTTTACCGAGTTTCTTAGTTGAGACTGATTTTCCTTATCCTCAAATTGTTGAATATAAAAATCAAGCATTTCGTTTTTGAAATCTTCAGGAAAATTAGCTTTAGCCTGAAACAAAAAAGAAATTACATCATACATTAAAGGTCCTTTCATTGCCGATTGGTAATCTATAAAAGAAACTTTATTATCATCATTCACCATTATATTTCTTGCCTGAAAATCTCGAATCATGATGCCTTTGGGCGCAAGGTTTTCGATGAGATTGATGATCTCTTTAAATTCTTTCAGTAAAGAAGATTTGTGATATTCTAATTCTAAAACATCTGCGACGAAATTTTTGAAATAATACAGATCATGCATTATTGGAAGCTCGTCATAACTTTCATATTCAAATGTTTTTTGAAAGTCTATTTTACCTTTGGTCTTTTCCTGAAGTTCAAAAAGCTCTTTAAGAGTTTGCTTTACCAAATCTCGTACATTTTCTGACAAACTTTCTTCTGCAATGATTTCTGAAAAAGTTTTTGCTCCTAAAAACTCCTGAATATATAATTTCCGGTCTTCTGAAACAGAAAATATTTTTGGCGTATTAAGTTTCAATTCAGAAAATACACTCGAGAAATACAGAAAACATTCGTTTTCGGCAATGTTCTCATTGTAGGTAATGATGTATTTCCCGATTTGATTTTGAGCCAAAAAATTGACTCTTGCAGAACCGCTTTGAGCTAAAGTAATAAATTCAGTTGATTTTTCACCAAAATGGTTTTCAAAAAATCTTTTCGCGTTTTCAGAAGTCATATATGGTAACAAATATACTAATTTACATGCTAATTGCTATCTTTGCAGCATGTTAAAAGACTTTAAACCTGTTTTGAGCATCCTGTTACGCTTTATCATCATTTATTTGGTGTTGCTTTTTGCATATCAGTTTTATCTTAATAGTTTTAAAGAGTCTGGTCTCGACCCTTATTCACATCTTATCGCAGAGCAAGTAGCTGTCATTCAAAACAAAATAGGCTACACCACATCATTATACAATGATGTTTCTAAAGAGCAGGTTTGGTTTTACGTCAATGAAAAATATGTAACCCGAATGGTAGAGGGCTGTAACGCGATCTCGGTGATCATTCTTTTTGTTGCATTTATTTTTGCTTTTTATAAAGGACCTAAAACTTTCGTTTTTATTGCAGTAAGTCTTTTGGTGCTATATGTAATGAATATTTTACGGATTATAGGACTTAATATTGTAACCAGAGACTACCCAGAATACAACAGAATGGTACATGATTATGTTTTTCCGGCTGTGATCTACGGAAGTGTGGTGATACTTTGGTTGGTTTGGATTAAATTTTTTGCTTTAAAAAATGAGAATTCTTAGTTGGTTTTTAGTCATCTTAGGAGTTTGCGGACTCATGGGTGTGAGAATACTGGAAGACCAGATTTTCTACGACCCTTTTTTAAATTATTTTCACGAAGGCAATAAAAACATTTCTTTTCCGGAATTTGAATGGGGAAAACTGATTGTCAGTCACCTTTTCAGATTTATTTTGAATCTATTTTTCTCGTGCATCATCATTCATTTTCTATTTAAGAATAAAGATTGGACAGTTCAAGGAGCGGTTTTAATTTCTATTATTTTTGCAATCACATTCCCAATCTACCTTTATTGTATCTACGACAGATTTGATATTGGCTATCTTTTCTCTTTCTATATGAGAAGGTTTGTGATACAACCTTTGATCCTGCTTTTGATCGTTCCTTTATTTTATTATAGAAAGCAGATGATGTTGAGGAATTCAAATTAATTTAAAAGAAATATTAAATATTAAAATAGCGCTCCTACGAAACGCCTCGTTGTGTTGATATTAATTTTTGCTACACAGATATCACTCCTACGGAGTGTTTTTTTTAGAATTTATACGGATGATTCTTTATAAATTCAATAAGTAGGCGAATTATTCTCGTGAAAAACAACAATTATTTTTGAGCAAATTAATTATCATAAAGAAATTTTTTATGCTTTGGAGCAACGGGTTTAAACCTCACGGGTTTTGAAAACAGGTGAAGTTTGGTTTTTACTAGCCCCGATCGCAGCGGTTACCCCGCAACTAGAGATGGAAAAGCGGCTGTGTGAGGAGTATGAGCGTAGAGCGGGAAATAGCTTCTAAAAAAACTAATCGACGGTGTGTTTTTCTACTCTTGTTACATTTTCTGCCGTCCATTCGACCCTTTTTACAAATGGTTGTTTTCTTACAGGGCAATCCATAATCTGGCAAAGTGGGCAAGAAATTGTCTTGCAATCATCCATATGGAAATTGAATTCAACGGTACGTTTAGTGTTTTTAGCTAACAAAAGAATTACATTTTCCATTTCTTTATGTGCTTCACGAAGACTGTAATAATACGGCAAAGTAATGTGCGCATCGATGTGCAGCGACGAACCAAACTGCTGGATCTTCATGTTGTGAATGTCAATCCATTCTGTTTTTCTGTTTTTTTCGAGAAGATCAATAATGTTGTTTAGAAGTTCGGGATCTTGTTCGTCCATAATTCCTCGAAGCGATTTTCTAACAATTTTATAGCCCACAAAAATAATGTAGAAACCGAAGATCAAAGCCACTACAGAGTCAATCCAATAGATTTTGGTAAAGTAAACGATGACTAAACTGATGACAACTCCCAAAGTAGTAATCGTATCTGACTGCAAATGTTTTCCAGAGGAAATTAAGACCAAAGAATTCTCTTTTTCTCCTTTTTTAATAGAAATATAGCCCAAGATATAGTTAATAATCGCCGTAACTGCAATAATGGCGATCCCCCAATCTAGCTGCCCTAAAACTTTACCTGTTATTAAACTGTTTATCCCTTCGTAGATGATCATTACCCCTGCAATGACGATCAATGCGCCTTCAATTCCGGAGGTTACAAATTCTACTTTTCCGTGCCCGTAAGGATGGTCTTCATCTTTAGGTTTTGAAGCTAAATGCAATGAATACAATCCCATGAAAGCGCTGATGACATTAACGATACTTTCCATTGCATCAGAAAACACAGCATCGGAATCTGTGAGTTTCCAAGCGATGATTTTCCCAACGAATAAAATGATCCCGAAAACGGCAATGATTTTCTGGAAGCCTATTTTGTCTTTACTGATATCTTTTGTTGCCATTTTTTGTCTTGATATTTAATGTTCATTATTTATTTGAACCATTAAGATTTTTAAGCGATTAAGAAAATTTAATCAAAATTCTCATGTTATTCTTTTGTGCACTTTTTGATAGGATTTTATCCTATCCTTTGTTAAGTCGTCCTTTCAGGACTTATTAAAATCAGCAACTAAAACCAATCAACTTAAAATTATTTGATAAAAAAAAGAATCTCTTTTGGAGACTCTTTTCTTTTTTGTTAGTTTATACTAAGTTGTTTGCTACTAAGTATTCTGCAATCTGTACTGCGTTGGTTGCAGCTCCTTTTCGGAGATTGTCTGCTACAATCCAGAGGTTGAGCGTTTTTGGCTGGGAAAGATCTCTTCTGATTCTTCCGACAAAAACCTCGTCTTTTCCTTCTGAGTAAAGAGGCATAGGATATTCGTTGTTCTTTACATTATCCATTACAACAACTCCCGGAGTCTCTGATAGGATTTTTCTTAATTCATCCAAATCAAATTCGTTTTCGAATTCGATATTTACACTTTCTGAGTGACCTCCCTGAACAGGAACTCTTACCGCTGTTGCTGTTAAATTGAATGTATCATCACCTAGAATTTTCTTAGGTTCTTTCATTAATTTAATCTCTTCTTTGGTATAATCATCATCCGAAAACACATCACAATGTGGCAATGCATTTTTGAAGATCTGATAAGGATAAACTTTAGCGACAGAATCGTCTCCGCTGATCTCTCCGTTCAACTGATCTACAGCAGCTTTTCCTGTACCTGTTACAGACTGATAGGTCGAAACAACTACTCTTTTTAAATCGTATTTTTTATTCAAAGGGCCTAAAACCATCACCAACTGAATGGTAGAACAGTTTGGATTTGCAATGATCTTGTCTTCTTTTGTTAAAACATCAGCATTGATTTCCGGAACTACTAATTTTTTAGTGGGATCCATTCTCCAAGCTGAAGAATTATCGATTACGGTAATTCCTGCTTCAGCAAATTTAGGGGCGTATTCTAAAGAAGTATCGCCTCCTGCAGAGAAAATTGCGATATCCGGTTTGGCAGCTATAGCGTCGTCGATGCTTACGATAGTATAATCTACCTGTTTATACTTCACCTGTTTACCAATAGATCTTTCCGAAGCTACCGGAATTAATTCTGTTACAGGGAAATTTCTCTCTTCGAGAACTTTAAGCATCACTTGTCCAACCATTCCTGTTGAACCTACTACAGCTACTTTCATTGAATAAATAAAATTATTAAGTTAATATATAATTAAGCTCCAAAGACCCTTGTCCATGGAAATGCGAATGCAAATAAACCTACTGCGATCAATCCCATGATCACGATTCCTAAAGAAATGGTGTCATTAGATTTTACTTTTCTATTGATGATGGTCATCAAAACGGCAGCAATTAACATAGAAAACGGGTGCTCTACATACTGAAATCTTAAGTCAGCGTTTTTCATTACAGCTCCCATATCCAATCCTTTAGTAAAGTTCATAATCAGCATAACGATCCCGATCGTAAACTGAACGTGGAAGAAGATCATAGTAAATAAAGTAACTTTCTTCAGTAACTTGTTTACTTTGCCACTAAAACCGAACATTACGGTTAATAAAGCAACGATGAATAGTGCTGTTAATCCAAGTTCCAAATAAGCAAATCCTTTATGGGCACTCAGTAAAATTTTGTAAAAATCCATACTTCTATTTTTTCTATTTTTAAAGTATACAAATATAAAAAAATCCCAGCGATAAAGCTGGGATTTGATATGTAATAAAACTGAATTTATTAGAAGTTGAAAGATAAATTGGCAGCCCAAGTTCTTCCGAATCCGAAGAATACTCTGTTTGAAGTATCAATTCCATTGTAGAAATTCGCTGGATTGTTGATGTAAGTATTATATAATGCCTGTGCTTGTGCATCGGTATTTGTAGGAGTTTTGAAGTCTCCAACATTTTTTACAAAATTATTTGTTGCTCCGTCTTGAATGTAAGTAGTATCAAGCAAGTTGTAAACATTAACTCCAACAGTAAAATACTGATTAGCATCTTTCAATCTTATTTTATATGATACACCAATATCAGTTAGATTATAATCTGGTAATTTTAATACTCCTCTGTCTTGATTAGCTATGTTTGAGAAAGTAGCAATGTCAATAGAAGAATAAAGCTTACCTACAAATCTCCAGCCTGCATAGATGCTTAAGTCTTTTACCGGCTTAACAGTAGCTCCTAATGATGCCGTCATTTGTGGAATACTATTACTGCTTGTTCCTCCTACTTTTACTTTATCAAGATAAAGCGTAGTTGTATTTGAATTTCCAGCTACAGTTAAAGGATTGTTGTTTCCATCAAATGTTGTTCCTGTTGCATTTCCTTCATAAAAGTAATCTCCCCAAGAGAACATACCGTTAAGTTCTAAAAACTTATTGACTTTGTAAGTTGCATCAAATTCAACTCCTTGGTGAATTTCTGTAATACCATTCATCTCAGCGTAAGCATCTGTTACATCAGGAACCTGAATAGTTCTTCTTAAAGCTCTGTCTTTCCACTGAGTTCTGTAAACATTAACATTTGCACTGAAGTTTGCAGATCTGAATCCATATCCAACTTCAGCAGAGAAAATTTTCTCATTAGTTAACTGAGGGTTAACAACTTGCTGGTTACTTGGATATACTGTGTTCATGAATGGCTGCTTACTGTAGTAACCAATATTTGCAAAAACATTATGATTTTCATTGATATTATAGTTAGCACCTCCTTTAATGTTGTATCCAAAAATGTTTTTGAAACCTGTTTTTCTGTTTACAGTTTGGTTTCTTTGTACGGTAATACCATCTTGAACAAACTCATCAATTCTTTGGTATCCTTGATTAGAAACTGATCCTTGTAAAAATGCAGATAGTTTATCTTTGGTATATTCTACTTGACCAAATCCACTATACCATATTACTTCACCGTCATTACTAAATCCAACTCTTTCATTTAAAGGAACTTGACTTCCTCCAAAAGGATTCCATGATAATTTTTTATAGTCAGAAGTTTGTGAAACAACGTTTGGAGCTATATTTTTGTTGTTAGAATCTTTGTATCCTTGAGCACCATATAAATCAGAAACAACTTGATAGTGATATCCGTAATAATACCTGTCATCAGTACCTACTGAGAAATTCCAATTATCATTAATCTTATGTTGGAAATTTGCTAAAATACCATACCAGTTATGAGAATTGATACTAGCTCTTCTTATTAATGTTGATCCGGCAGCTGCTGTATTTGGATTTACTGCAGCATTCTCAGCAAAAACTTTGTCATAATTGTAAAGTCCTTGCGCATCTCTAAAATATGGTTGCCCATTAACTAAAGTTGTAAGTCCTCTACCATTTACTCTTCCAAGATCAGCAGTTCCACCACCTCTACCATTGGACATGTATGCAACTGTACTTAATTTTGATTTTTCATCAATATTAAAATCCCAGTTAAGCATTATAACTGGCTTATTATAATAATTTGATCTGTTAGAAAGCGCAACTTTTTTTCCTTCAGCATTTGTATAATATCCCCAGTCTGAATTATAGGTTCTATCAGGAGTTCCATCGTTATCCGGATTATATCTGATATAATCTCCAATAGAAGGAGCATATGATCTTTGGTCATGCCATTGTGGAGCTCCAGTAATTGTAAATTGGAAATTGTGTTTTTTATTTGCTTCCCAACCTAATGCAAAATAGTATGCGTAAGATTCATAATCTGTATTTTGAACATATGTTGCTCCAGATTGTCTACTCATTAAGAATGAAGAAGACCATCCTTTATCAGATTTTCCTGTATTGTAAGCAAATGATGTTTTTAAATAGTCGTTGTTACCAACACCTAATCTTACGATACCGCCTCTTTTCATATCGGCTGACTTCGTGATGAAGTTCATTGTACCTCCAACAGAAGCAATAGCTAATTTAGAAGAACCAAGCCCTCTCTGTACCTGCATGAAACTTGTAACGTCAGATAATCCAGTCCAGTTTGAGAAATAAACAGTACCACCTTCCATATCATTTACAGGCATACCATTTACCATTACTGCAATATTTCTAGATTCGAAACCACGCATAACAATCTGAGAGTCTCCGAAACCACCACCACCTTTTGTAGCATATACAGATGGCGTTGTGTTCAGCAATTCAACAAGTTCTTGGTTTCCTTGTCTTTCAAGAATTTGTGCAGCTTTAATTGTAGAAACTGCTACTGGAGTTTTTCTATCTTTAGCAATATCAGTAACTCCTCTTAGAATTACCTCCTCAATATCTTTAGACTTGGTTTTTACCGTGTCTTGAGTTTCTTGAGCGTAATAAACACTAGCTGTAGAAAGTGTGATTAACACAGTTAGCATCGATTTGTTGATTAATTTCATAATCGTAAGTAATAGTTAGATTTAAATTTTATGCAAAATTCGACAAATAAAATTTAACTATTATTAACTTAATGTTAATTTTTAACTATTCTTAACAAAGCTTAATTCACTGATTTTCAGAACAAAATATAAAAATTGAATTTTAAGGTGAAAAAAATCATATTATTTAATTTTTAACAAAATACCGTTGTTTTTATTAAAAATACAATGTTTTACATAATAGCTTTTAAACTTAAATCTATATTTTCTGCTGAATGAGTAAGCGCTCCTACAGAAATAAAAGTAACTCCTGTGGTAGCAATTTCTTTCAGTTGATCTCTTGTAATTCCTCCGGAAGCTTCACTTTCACATGAGCCATTAATCAGCTTAACTGCTTTTTTCATTGTAGTAACATCCATGTTATCGAGCATAATTCTATCGACTTTTGCATCGATCGCTTCCTGTACTTCTTCAAGATTTCTGGTCTCTACTTCGATCTTCAGTTTTTTCTTAGACTTTTTCACATAATCTTTGGCCATTTTCACGGCATTGGTAATACTCCCATTATAATCAATATGGTTGTCTTTTAACATAATCATATCATACAAACCATATCTGTGATTGGTTCCACCACCGATGGCAACTGCCCATTTTTCGCAAACTCTGAAATTAGGCGTAGTTTTTCTTGTGTCTAAAAGTTTTGTTTTTGTACCGATCAATCTAGTATCCCAATCATGAGTTAATGTAGCGATACCGCTCATTCTCTGCATACAATTAAGAACCAATCTTTCAGTTGAAAGAATTGATCTTGCGCTTCCGGTGACAATAAATGCGATGTCGCCAGTTTTTGCAACCTCTCCGTCTTTAATATAAATTTCTACTTTTAAATTTTTATCAAAAGTTTTGAATATAATCTCAGCCAGCTCAACACCTGCCAAAATACAGTTTTCTTTTACCAAAAGTTTCGCACTTTGCTCAAGATCTTTAGGAATTGTAGACAAAGTAGAATGATCCCCATCCTGAATATCTTCTTCTAAAGCATTTTTTATGAACTGCTTTAAAACTTTATCTGTAGCGTAGCTTGGTCTATTCATGATTCTTATTTAATAATCAATTATGCTTGAACTAAATCTTTATTGTAAAATGCACCTTTATTTTGAGTCATTTCCATTGATTGGGTGATAATCAGATGTGCAACTGTTGTCAAGTTTCTCAATTCTGAAAGTTGGGGCGAGAGAATAGAGTAATGATAAATTTCGTCAACTGCAGCAGCAATTTCTGCATGTTTCTGCAATGCCATTTTTAGTCTGCTGTTGCTTCTTACAATTCCTACCAAATTGCTCATCATTTCCTGAAGCTGTTTTCTGAGGTAAGAAACAATCACCATTTCGTCAATAATTTTCATTCCTTCTTCATTCCATTCCGGAACAGCTTTTAAATCATCAAAATTAAAATTATTTTCTTTTAACAATTCTACCGTTTTCATCGCTGCGTTGTGACCAAAAACCAAGCCTTCCAATAAAGAGTTTGAAGCTAATCTGTTTGCTCCATGAAGTCCGGAATTGGTACATTCTCCGACAGCAAATAAATTATTGATGGAAGATTGTCCGTCTTTATCGACGTCAATTCCCCCCATCAAATAATGGCAAGCCGGAACTACAGGAATCAGTTGTATAAAAGGATCGATTCCTTCACTTTTACATTTTTTATAAATATTGGGGAAATGTTCTAAAAACCTTTCTTGATTCATCTCACGGCAATCAAGACCTACATATTCGTCACCTGTGATTTTCATTTCTGCGTCGATAGCTCTTGCAACAATGTCTCTGGAAGCTAATTCTTCTCTCTCGTCATATTTTTGCATAAACTTCTCCCCTCTTTTGGTTCTCAATTTTGCTCCATCACCACGAACTGCCTCAGAAATTAAAAATAACATTCCATCGATTTTGCTATACAAAGCAGTCGGATGAAACTGATAATATTGCATATTGGTCACTTTTCCTTTTGCTCTGGCTACAAATGCAATTCCGTCTCCGGTTGCGATGGTAGGGTTTGTTGTGTTTTTATAAACATGACCAGCTCCACCTGTAGCAACCAATGTAATCTTGGAAGTGATTTTTTTTATAGATTTTGATTTTTCATCTAAAATATAGGCACCGTAACAATTAATTTCACCTTCATTTAATTCTTTTCCGGGAACATGGTGCTGTGTAATGATATCGATTACGTAATGATGATCAAGAATTTCTATATTCGGGCTATTTTTAACCGTTTGAAGCAAAGCTCTTTCAATCTCAAAACCGGTAATATCTTTGTGGTGTACAATTCTGTTTTCAGTATGACCGCCTTCTCTTCCTAAAGCAAATTCGCCATTTTTTTTATCAAAATTGGCGCCCCACTCTACAATTTCATTAAATCTTGCGGGAGCTTCTTTTACCACCATTTCTACAACATCGCGTTTGTTCTCGCCATCTCCGGCTCTCATGGTATCTTCGATGTGCTTCTCGAAATTATCATTTTTAGAATCGGTAACCACCGCCAAACCACCCTGAGCATATTTGGTATTGCTCTCGTCTTCGTCTGATTTTGTTACAATGATTATTTTGGCATCGGGGAATTGTTCTGAAACTTTTATGGCATAAGATAATCCGGAAATTCCGGAACCAATCACTAATACATCCGCTTTTATCATATTCTTGCTTTAAGACAATCGTCTAAATAATTAAATAAATTTAAACAATTTTTCGTTTGGTTTTCTCACTTTTTTCATGTGTTGGAACTGATCTTCTTCTGATCTGTAGCCCAAAGCCAAAGTAACCGTTACTTTTTCTTTTTCAGAATCTATATCCAAAATATCTTCAATGATATCTTGTCTGAAACCTTCCATCGGACAGGTATCAATATTTTCAATCGCTGCAGCATACATTAAATTAGCTAAAACGATATAAGATTGTTTTTCTGCCCAGTTTAAAATATCATCATGTTCTTGTCTTCCAAAATGACCTGTAATGCTATTTCTGAATAAATCTAAACTTTCTACAGCCTGATGACGCACTTCTGAGATGTGTCTGAAATATCCATCAAGATATGTCTCTTCAATATTTTTTTTAGAAACTAAAATAACAAGATGCGAACATGTAGAAATCTGTGAAGGATTGTAGAAAGCTGGTATCAACTTCTCCTTCATTTCTAGACTTTCCACTACAAATATTTTATAAGGCTGAAGTCCCAAAGAACTTGCCGCTAGTTTTCCAGACTCAAGAATATTGAGAAGAATGTCTTGCGGAATAATCATTTCGGGATTGAATTTTTTCACAGAATATCTTCTGCTTAAAGCTTCCAAATAATTCATAACAACAAATTTAAGAATTGATGCCGAATAAAGCCTGTTTTAAATAGAATATCTATTTGTAAATTTTCTAAATAAAAAAGAACCTGCCTCAATGAAGAGACAGGTTCTTTATAAATCTAAATGAATCAGTGAATTACTGACCTTTAATTTTGAAGTCATCAATTTCCCACGTGGCCGCCGCGGAAGCTGTTGAAGTATATTTAAATGCAATTCTTACATTTTTCCCTAAGAATGCTGACAGATCTACATTTCCTGAACTTACCCAGTCACCAAATCCAGTATTATTCGTATCTAATAATGCTGGTAAAGCTACCCAAGTAGTTGTTCCGGGATCTCCTGTATAATTTTCTGTAGCGTAAACCTGAAGAGCAGGTCCAGAATAATTTACGTCAGATGTAAAACTTACTGCTGCTTTGGTTTTTCCCACTAAACTTACTGCTTTAGAAATTAGCCAGTCTTCGTTAACATTATTTCCAGAAGCAAAACCATTCATTATCGCATAATAATTGGTTCCGTTACCTTGGTTTGAAGTTTTCCAAAACTGATTAGGTCCGGTCACATTTACTACAGCCCAATCTGTACTGAATCCTCCTGCTGCAAAATCATCTTTGTACAATACCGGAAGTGGTGTATAAATAGAACCATCGCATCTTGGGTTATCTAAATCGATGTCACTCAATCTTGTTATCCAAAGCTGATACGTACCATTGAAAATACTTGCTATTGCATATACATCACCTTTACCACCTTCAATTTCTGTAGCACTTGCTTTTCTAGGATCTGTATTGGTTCCGAAATCAGCCTGACCACTGGTTCTAAGAAGAATTTTGTTTCCATTACAATCTTGCAAAGTTCTGTTGGTTTGAGAAGTCCCACTTGCATATGTTTTTCCTAAATCTCCATCGATGAACTGTAAATCTTTAATCTTAATCCATCTGCCTACATCTGCTGTTGTAAGAGATGTAATTGTTCTTTCGGTTGCAACAACCGGACGAGTAACAGTATTAGTATCGAAGAAACTTTTGTACATATTCGCTTCTTCTACTTGCCCAAACTGCGTACCACTTGAATTTGTAAATAAACCTCCTATTTGAATTTCTCCATTTACATTTTTAAGATACAATCCTTTTAGTTTAATATAAACATCTTTACCCAATCTAAAACGTTGGTCTAAAAACAAGTCTAGTTTGTTCATATTAACTCTGATCCCTCCTGTTGCATCTTCTACATAAACATATTTATATAAATTATTGGTTGCATCGTTTGCTACCACTTGAGCTTTAATATAGAAATCACCTGTGATCTCAGTCCAATTTGCCGCTGTGTTTAATTGTTTTACTTCTGCAATTGTTTTTACAGTTAATCCATTCGCACTGAATTGACAAGGATTAGACGTTAATCCATCTAAACGCGCAAAATGCTCATCTATACCATCACCATCTTTATCACCTTCCATATCCAAATCTGCAACTCTGTTGATGTACATTTGGTAAGTAGCCGTAGAGGTTGGTGAAGATTGAAATTTACTGAAGATTCCTACAAACTTTCCTTTTCCTGCCGGTACAATTTGGTTCGCAAATGAAGCAAAACCACTATTTCTTACCACTGCTGTTTTAAGATATTTTTTATTTACACTATCCCAACCTTCACCAATAGTTTTATCTACCGTTACACCATTAGGTGCAAATTGAGTACATAGTGCTCTTGCGTCAAATTCTACATTATTGATTTGTATCAAACATCCGATAAAATCATCATTTAGAGTAACCATCTCAGAAATAGCCATCACCTTCGGAATAATATTTTCTCTAATCTCACAATCTCTGAAAATACGGTTTTTGATTTCTTTTTCAGGAACTCTAGTTCCCGCAGGAGTAATCATTCCTAATTGCTTCACCCCACCATAAGTAGTCATTGCTAAATCTTTTACCTGAATATAAACTTTTGATCCTTGTGGAAATTTAGTATATAAACTTACTGCATCCAAGCTAACTGTTAAACCATCTGTAGGATTTACTGGAGCATCTTGTACATAAAGAGTTTTATAGATGTTTCCTGTTTCGTCCGAAGAAGAAACATAGGCTTCAACATAGGCATTCTCTGCAATTGCTACGTTTTGAGGCTTTAGCTTCAAGTCATGTAATGTCCACTTTGTAAAACCATTTTTAGGGTCAGTATAATAACTTGCTGTTTTACACTCATATCCTGTAAGATCGGGATCACCATATTTATCATCATGTACACAGCCTGTAATAAACAAAGCTGTAACCATCACTAAAATATATTTTAAAACTGAATTATATTTTTTCATTGTCTTTTTATTTTAGAATCTTAAATAAACATTTGTAAAGAATGTTGTCCCTCTGTCATACCAAAGTTTTGGCCCAAAATATGGTGTTTGCCTCTGAGCGTCTACCAAAGCTTCATTAAAGTTGACATTTCTTCCTTGCTCGAAGCCTCCGGTAACATAATTTCTGTTATTAAGAATATTATTAACTGATAAACTTATTCCCATTCTATATTTACCTAAAAGAAATGACTTTCCTGCATTGGCATTCAACATAAACTGATTATCGAATTTTTTCTGAGCGGTAATTTGCTGAAGAAGCTCAGGAGTTACGTTAGCATAAGGATCGTTATCTAAAATATTAGTATACATATATGGCGTTTTATTTAACGCTGAGAAATCTAAATACTGATCCATTAAATAATTAGCAGATGCACCCACCCACCAATATTTAGGTGAATTATACTTTAATCCTAAAGAGAATGCTTTTTGAGGAGTTCCTGCAACTTTAAAATCTTTAATATTTGCTTTCCCCCAAGTGGTATCTGAACTTCTAAAACCATTAAGATCATCAAAAGTAGAAACCTCAGGATTATTGGTATATTTATATTCACCAATACTTGCAGCACCAATAGCATTTAAGGTAGGAGTAATCTTTAAATCAAAACCAAGTTCTGCTCCCACATATCTTTTATCTACTCCACTCATCGCTTCATTCACTAATGTACTGAAAGAATTCCCTAAAGTACCGTCATTTACATCAGCATAATATCTTGAAATCTCTGTAGAATTACTAATCGTAGTATAATAACCTGTTAACCTAAGTTTTAAAACCTGCCCTCTCATAATGTAGCTTAAATCATTAGAGTTGATAATTTGGTTTTTAACTCCCGGTGTAAGATAGTCTACAGCTCTAGGATTGATATAAATTTCGTTTAAAGTTGGAGCTAAACTAAAGAATGCGCCATTATAAACGATAAAGTTTTTACCGTTGATTTTGTAAGTCACTTTAGCTTTAAGCCCGGCATCTAAAGCATCATAAACACTACTTTTCCCTTTAGAATTATCTTTAAACCTTAAAAGCCCACTTCTATAATCACCATCTCTCTGAGATTCGGAGTACGACGTAAAGATAGATGCTACAACATTAAATTTATTAAAATCTACTTCTGATGAAATGTTTAATGAATAATGATCTCTCAAAAGTTCATAAGAGTACTGCGTTCTGTCTCCTACTCTTACTTTTACATTCTCATCATCAGCATTGTATTTTGCATCATTATTAAATGCATTTAAATTCAGGGCATAATCTGCTCCTAATAAATCTTTAATTCTTCTAAAATTATCTGATCTTAAATTCTGATAATTAAAATTGATATTCAATTTCCAGTTTTCCTTTAATCTTGTATCAAAGTGAGACGCAAAATTGAATGTCTTATCTCTGTTTACATCCTCTACAATAGTATAGACAGCCTCTCTTTTAGAACCATCCATATTTTTCTTATTAAGATAATTTGCCTGATAAAGACTATTCCAATCGATTTGTGACTGCGCTTTAAATTCATCCGCAGTGTAATTACCAAAGCTCGGTAATTTTCTGTAGTAAGTAGGATTCGGATCTGGTGCATGGAACCAGTCTAACCTACTTCTAGCATCGCTTCCGATTTGGTAAGAAACCGTATTGATCCAGTTTGAATTTTTACCTATTTTCAAATAATCAGTAAGCATAAACATCGGTTCGAATACTTTTCTGATTCTAGAGTTTCTCTTTTCACCATCTTGCCATCCCCAATATGAGTTGTAATCTTTACCCATGATGTCATAAACCTCCTGAGTGTTTGGCGAGTTTGAAGCTCTGTAAGTAGGAGATCCAAAACCAGTGAAGTTAATAGAATGTCTTTCGCTGAATTTTTTCTCAACTGATGCGAAATAAGCATAAGCATCCTGGTACACTCCATCGATAATTGCATTATCACCCCATCTTCTGCTTCCAGAAACTGTAAATGCCCAACCATTCTTAGTCATTCCTGAAGAATAAGTTGCCATTGCTCTGTGCAAATAACTTCTGTTCGTAAATGAATAAGCTAAAGATGTTTGTTTTCTGTAAGAAGAAGCTCTAGTATTGTAATAAGCAACACCTCCCAAGTTACCAAAAGCATATTCTGAAGGTGTAATATTATCCACATTTTCATAAGGATATCTTGTTACATCATTCAAACCACCCCAGTTATTGAAGTCGATTCTTCCGTCATCATTTTTAGACATCGAAACACCATTGAACATCACATCTTCAAAACGGTTATCTACCCCTCTTGGTCTAAACCAATAAGCACCTAGTTCAAAAGCAGAAACATTTTGAAATGCATCTCTACCTGAGCTCAAAAGCCCAACTGTAGGCTGCATTGAAGAACCTCCATCTTCAGTATCCGTTGCAGAATCATCAATCACAACAACTCCGGCATCTGTTCCCAAACTATTGTTTAGTACAATAACACCTAAGTCTTTTCTTTTCTCATCAGCAGTTACATCAAACTCTAAAATTTTAGATTCAAAATTTGGTTTCGTAACGGTAATAAGATAATGTCCCGGCTTTAAATCTACAAACTGGAAGTAACCGATTTTGTCTGCAGTTACGTCATCAACAGATTGTTCAAGATCAACCTCTGCTCTCTCTACTGGCTTACCATCCTGACCTTTAACGTACGCATAAACAGTAGTTTGCGCATAATAATAAGATGCAGGTAATAGTGTAAACAAAGAGATTAGGGATAGTTTTTTAATCATAATAAACTTATTTTTTTCACCTTCTTTATTTAAGGGGCAACAAATTTAGGATTATTTTCATAAACAAAAACATTTTTACTACTTCATTCTATTAATTATTCTTAACACTCAATAATACTCTCAATAAAAAGTCCTTATTATGATTTAATTCAAAAATACTTCTTAAGATTAATTTAATCTCTAAATGATTTTAAAAGTTGTAATTTTAGCCCCTCAAATTTTTGAATTTAAAAAAAACATGAAAAAATATCTTATCATTTTTACGGTATTGTGTTTTAATTTTGGTTTTTCTCAGCAAAAACAAGTTAAAAGAGCAGCCGTAGCTTTCCTGAATGTAGAAAATCTTTGGGATACCATCGCATCTGCAGACTATATTGACGGAACGCTTCCTTTTTCTAATCCTAAATTTCATAGAAGTGTGCCTATCGATTCTCTAAAGTTTTTGGAAACCACTGAAGACTATAAAGGAGAATGGAGCAATGAGCTTTTAGTAGGAAAAAAAGTAATTCGTCATCAAATTTTAGCTACTGACTTCACGGTAAACAGCCCAAAAAGATGGGGGACGAAATACTACAACCAAAAATTAGCGAACGAAGCAAAGGTAATTTCTGAGCTTGGAAGACAGTACACCAACGATAATCCTGCAATTTGTGGTTTAATTGAGGTAGAAAACAGACAGGTAATTGAAGACCTTATTAAGCAACCGGTTTTAGCCAAAAGTAATTATGGAATTGTACACTACAATTCTTATGATGCAAGAGGAATTGACATTGCAATCATTTACCAGAAAAACAGATTTGTAGTTCAAAATTCTTACACTAAAGAAATAAAAGTCTACAACGAAGATGGAAGAAGACAATATACAAGAGATGTTTTGGTAGCAATCGGACTTTTAGATGGTGAAAAAATTGCGGTTTTCATGAATCACTGGCCTTCAAGAAGTGGTGGTGAAGCAGCTTCACAACCACGAAGAAATGCAGCTGCTGCCGTTTTGAAAGCAGAAATGGATAAACTATCTGCAGATTATCCGGGAATCAAGTTAATTTCAATGGGAGACTACAACGATGATCCGGTAAGCCCAAGTTTGAAAAAACATTTAGGTGCAGTTGAAAATCCTCAAGACTTATCTGATAAAACTCCTTATTATAATTTAATGTACAAATTATATAAAGCAGGAGTTGCTTCTTTGGCTTACAGAGATGCTCCTAACTTATTCGATCAGATTATTATTTCTCAGAATTTATATTCAAAAGAAAAATTGACTCCTGGTTACAGTGTTTTTAAAGCTGAAATCTATGCTCCGTCTTATTTAGTAAATAAAGAAGGGCAATGGAAAGGTTATCCGCTTCGTTCTTGGGATGGCGACCGATTCACCGGTGGTTACAGCGACCACTTCCCTGCTGTATCGGTTCTTCAGAAAGAATACATCAAAAAATAAAATAAAGGCACTCTATTTGGAGTGCTTTTTTTATGTAAATTACTCATTATGAAAAATTTAATTATCATATTACTTATAGTTCTTATTCCATTACATTCATTTGCCCAGAATAATCCTAAAAACGAAAAGGAAGATTCTGCAATGAAACCATCAAAAAATGAGGATGGAGAATGGGATTTAATTGTAATCGACACCCAATTTGATTATTTTATGAATGCCATTGCAAGACCTATGAATCAATATACTGAAGCTAATTTGAAAAGCAGAAATGCAATTTTGGTCAACGAATGGAATTCTTATTTCATGTCTGGAAAGTACCGTAATATAATAGAATCTTCCATCGACTACGACCCAAGAGAAAAATATGGGATCAAGTTTGAGTATAAACTATATCAAGTTTTTGCCTATGTTAATTGGAAATACAAACTGAGAATGAATGGACTTGGAGCAAGTGACACATTCAGGTAACAAAAAAGGTTCAGAAAATTCTGAACCTTTTTTATTTGAAGTAATAGAAGATTATTTGTTGAATAATTCTTCTACTTTATCCCAGTTTACAACATCGAAGAACGCAGATACATAATCAGGTCTTCTGTTTTGGTAGTTTAAGTAATAAGCGTGTTCCCAAACATCCAATCCTAAAACTGGAGTTCCTTTTGCATCAGCAACCGGCATTAATGGGTTGTCTTGGTTTGGAGTAGAAGTTACAGAAACAGATCCGTCTTCATTTTTTACCAACCAAGCCCATCCTGAACCAAATCTTGTTTTAGCAGCTTCAGAAAAATCATTTTTGAATTTTTCAAGACCACCATAATTTTCGATAGCAGCTTTTACGCTTCCTACAGGCTCTTTACTTCCTCCTGGAGTTAAAATTTCCCAGAAAAGAGAGTGATTGAAGTGACCACCACCGTTATTTCTTACCGCTGGTTTTTCAACAGCTGTTCTGCAGATTTCTTCGATTGTTAATCCTTCAAGATCAGTTCCTTCGATTGCTTTATTTAAGTTATCAACATATGCTTGGTGATGTTTTGAATGGTGGATTTCCATTGTTTTTGCATCAATTGTTGGCTCTAAAGCTTCGTAAGCATATCCTAATTTTGGTAATTCAAATGACATAAGTTTATTTTTAATGTTATGATTCAAAGTTAGCCAATATTCAAGCCAATATCAAAGATTGTATATTATTTTAATAAATCTTTAACATTGATAATAACAAAAAGATAGCTAAATGTTGATAAAACCATTATTTTTTTAAATTTGTCGTTATGAAGAAAATTTATACAATCTCCACATTATTTTTATTATTGATAAGCTGTAACAATGACGGTATTTCTAAAGATGAATATGCTCTACTTAATGAATCTGTCAATGAAATTCTAAAACCATACGGAATGACTCATCTTTCACAAGATGAAATGAATGAAATTGCCGCTAATAACGGAATTGATTTAAACCAAACAATGAGTGAGAAAGATGCAAAAATAATTGAAGATGCCATTGCAATGAGAAGAAAATTTGAATTTGCAATTTCCGACAGTATCGAAAGTTCTTCTGCGAGCAGCAATGTGTATCGTTCTCTTTTAGAATTAGACAGCATTGTTCCGGCAAAAGAAAACTTAAAGGCAACGACTTTAGATTTAACCAAAATAAGATTTCCTGAAAATTATGAAAAGGTAGAAAAGCCAAGCGAAAATAGTGAATTTCTTGGCAAAATTACTTTAAGCCGACCCATCATCGATAAATCGGGTGAGAAGGCAATTATCTATTATCAGAAATGTAAGAACATTACAGGCAACGATTGTATACCAAGATTTATCCGCTTTCGAAAAATTCATAACGAATGGGTTAAAAGAAGTTAATAAAAAAAGCAGTCAAAAATTTGACTGCTTTTATATTTTTAAAGTAAATACTTTATTATCTGTTCATCGACATCAAGAACTCTTCATTATTTAAAGTTCCTCTGATGTTTTTGCTGACAAATTCCATTGCTTCGATAGGATTCATTTCTGAAAGATACTTTCTGAAAATCCACATTCTTTGTGAAGTTACCTCGTCAAGCAACAAATCATCTCTTCTTGTACTTGAAGAAATCAAATCGATGGCCGGATAAATTCTTCTGTTGGCAATTTTTCTGTCTAATTGAAGCTCCATGTTTCCGGTACCTTTGAATTCTTCAAAAATAACTTCATCCATTTTAGAACCTGTATCAATTAAAGCGGTTGCAACTATGGTTAGCGACCCTCCGTTTTCAATTTTTCTTGCAGCTCCGAAGAATCTTTTTGGCTTATGAAGTGCATTTGCATCTACACCACCAGAAAGTACTTTTCCAGAAGCAGGAGTTACAGTATTATAAGCTCTTGCCAACCTTGTAATTGAATCTAAAAGAATCACCACATCATGACCGCACTCTACCATTCTCTGAGCTTTCGCTAAAACTAAGTTAGCCACTTTTACGTGTTTATCTGCAGCTTCATCAAATGTAGAAGCAATTACTTCTGCATTCACACTTCTTTCCATATCGGTAACTTCTTCAGGACGTTCGTCTATTAAAAGTACCATCATATAAACTTCGGGGTGGTTGGCTGCGATAGAATTAGCAATATCTTTCAACAACATCGTTTTACCGGTTTTCGGCTGAGCAACAATCATTGCTCTCTGTCCTTTTCCGATTGGTGCAAATAAATCTACGATTCTTGTTGACATCGTAGAATTATCTCCAGATAGGTTAAATTTCTCTTCAGGGAATAACGGTGTAAGATATTCAAAAGCAACACGGTCTTTAATATATGCTAAATCGCGACCGTTTACTTCAGTTGGCTTTAGTAATGAGAAATATTTTTCGCCTTCTTTCGGAAGTCTTACAATTCCTCTTACGGTATCTCCGGTTTTTAAACCAAAATTTCTGATTTGTGCTGTCGAAACATACACGTCATCCGGTGAAGAAATATAAGAAAAGTCTGATGAACGTAAAAATCCGTAGTTATCTGGTAAAATCTCTAAAACTCCTTCAATACTAACCATTCCATCGAAGCTGAACTCTTTTTTCTGTTCGTGCTGCTCCTCGTGTCTCTCAGGTCTTTCGGCATGTTGCTGTCTGTTCTGATTAGGATTTTGGTTTTGATTAGGGTTGTTTTGATTAGAATTCTGATTTTGGTTATTGTTCTGATTTCTATTATGAGGATTTCCACTGTTTTGCTGTGGATGGTTTTGACCTTTTTGATTTTGTTGTGACTGACCTTGTTGTGGTCTTTTAGGTCTCTCCTCTTTTGCCTGTGCAGGTGCACTTGGCTGAGAATCTATATTTAAAGGAAGTTCTATCGTTCCCTGCGCTTCAATTTCACTATTCGATGCAGGAGGAGGCGTAACTCTTTTTCTTTTTTGTCTGTTGTTGGAAGAACTAGGTTTTTCTTCTGGTGTATTTTTCGGAGCTTCAGCTTTTACCTCTTCTGCTGGTACTTCTTCAGCTTTGGTCGCTTCCGGTATTTCAATAACTTCCGGTGTTTTTGCAGGCGGAGTTTCTTTTGGCTCCGTTGCTATTTCCACTTTAGGTTTTACAGCTTTTTTGGGAGCAGCTTTTTTAGGAGCTGGTTTTACCACCTTTTCCACTGGCTGTTCCTCTGTAACAGCAGTTGGTGTTTCTGTGGTATTGAAGTAATCTTTTGTAACTTTAGGGTTGGAAGCCTGAAAATCTAGAATAGCAAAAATTTTATCATTTTCATTGCTGGTTCTTGCAACCTTAACGCCCAAATCTTTTAAGATTTTAGTCAATTCCGTTACAGATTTTGACCTTAACGTTTCTATGTTAAACATATTTATGTAAAAATGTAATTAGTTGTGAGTAAGAAAAGTAAGTCGGGTGACTTTTGTTTTCAAGTACATTGTATGTTGCAAATCTACACTTATTTTTGAATTGTGCAAAATTTATGTTATTTTTGCTTCTGAATTTAAAATTCTATGTTACAGAGGATACAGACTATTTGGATTTTGCTCTCGGTTTTAGCCGCAGCTTTCCTATATATTACAGGACAGGATGTAGATGTTTTCGGAAAAACTCCGATTGTAAGCGTTGCATCAATTGTTTTAGTTTTACTAGGAGCATTGAGTTTATTCAGTTTTAAAAACAGAAAAAGACAAATCTTGCTGAATACTATCAGCATTATTATAAACGCTTTGTTGATTGGTGTATTGGTGTACTGGATGCAAAACTTATCCGGAGGAATAGATTTTCCTGAGAAGGGTATTGAGCCAGTTTTCCCATTGATTGCGGTAATTTGTTTGTTTTTGGCAAACCTATTTATCAAAAAAGATGAGAGGCTCGTAAAATCTGTAGACAGACTTCGATAACCGTACAACGATTTTTTGAGTGAGAACAGCTTCCTTTTTGGGAGCTGTTTTTTTATTTCCCACAGATTGCACAGATTTTTGAAAATAAAATGACATTAAACAATTTAATCCTTTATGGGTAAAAGAAATAGAACCAGCTAATAATCAACCACAACTACTTTCTTTGTATTATTTATTTAAAATGAAGTGCCTTTGTTTATTTTAAGAAATATTTCTTTTTCAAAAAGACTTTGTTTAGCATTGCGATAAGTAAACGCAAAGCAAGACTAAGAAAATCAATTCATATTATGAAAATAAGATAAACAATGGAGTTTCAATTATTTCCGAAATACAAAAATACACAACAGATTATTTAGATATTTTTAATCACTTTGCAACATTTCATCTAAAATTGCGACAGATTCGATTATAATTAAACTAATCAATTTAGATATGAAAAAACTAACCTATATTTTCCTTTCACTTTTTTCTGCTTCGGCTTTTGCACAAGATGTTTCGGAAGAGAGAGTAAAAACCATTATTTCAACGCTTGCTTCAGACGAAATGAAAGGTCGTGAAATCGGAACGCCCGAAAACGATAAAGCAGCAGAATACATCGCTCAGCTTTTTAAAGAAAATAATTTAGAATATTGTACCGGAAAATCTTATCTCGTTCCATTTGATTATAAAGGAAAAACAGCTTACAATGTATGTGGAATTAAAAAAGGAAAATCTGAGAAGCTTTTAGGATTCTCTGGACATTTTGATCATATCGGAGTAAGCAATAAATCAGGTGACAATATTTACAACGGTGCAGATGACGACGCAAGCGGAATTACAACTTTAGTAGGTATTGCCGATTATTTTAAAAATAAAAAACCTGACTTCTCAATGGTTTTCATGGCATTTAATGGGGAAGAAAAAGGAATGCTAGGTTCGATTGCTATTTCTGAGGATAAAAATTTAGATCCTATTTACAATAACCTTTCAGCATTATTTAATTTTGAAATGGTGGCAACAGAAGCAGAATTTGGTAAAAACACAGTATTTATTACCGGTGACGAGTTTTCTGACCTTGACGAATTGTTTAATAAAAATGCTGTGAATGGTTTAAAAATCTACCCAGACCCGTATGCTAAACAACAATTGTTTTACAGATCAGACAATGTAAGTTTTGTGAAAAAGAAAATAATTGCACACTCTATTTCTACTGCAGATATGAGTAAAATCACCCATTATCATCAGTCAAATGACGATATAAGCATCGTAAATTCTGAAAATATGACGCAGATTATCAATAACTTTGCAAAAACTTTGGAGAAATTGAGCCCTAAAAATTTCAACCCAAAATATAATGATAAAGTAAAATTCGATTAAAGACGTCTTATCATTATATTTTAATTAATTTTGCTATCCAATTTTATTTAATGAACGAATATAAAAAAATACTAAAATTCGCACGACCGCATCAGAAATATATTTACGGGAGTTTATTCTTCAACCTTCTCTATTCTTTATTTCAGATTGCTTCTTTAGGAACAATATTGCCCGTTCTGGGAATGCTTTTTGGAACTATTAAACGTCAAAAATTTACAGCTGCTCCTGTATATTCGGGAGACCTCGTCGATTTATTTACTTATCTTAAGTCATACTCTAATTATTACATTCAGACTTTAGTTGATGCTTATGGTACGTTAAATGTTTTAGCTTGGCTTTGTGTTATCACGGCGTTTATGTTTTTACTGAGAAATATTTTCAGATATTTAGGCTCTTACCTTTTGATTAATTACCGTGTTGGGGTTACCAAAGACCTTCGTGGAGAAATGTACCGCAAGGTTTTGGCTTTGCCTGTTTCATTTTTTACAGAAAGTAGAAAAGGCGACATGATGTCTCGTATGTCAAATGACGTTGGTGAAGTTGAAGGAAACATTTTAGGAAGCTTAGTGGATTTAATCAATGCTCCATTTATGCTAATCAGTACCTTAATCAGTCTTTTTTGGCTGAGTTCGGAACTTACCCTTTTCTCGCTTTTGGTTTTACCGGTAATGGGAACCATGATTGCTCTCATCGGAAAAAGTCTTAAAAAAGATTCTCACGAAGCTCAAAACGAAATGGGTACCATCTTCTCTATCGTTGATGAAACTCTAAAATCATCAAAAGTGATTAAGATTTTCAGCGCTGAAAAAATTATGGACAACCGATTCATGGGTTCTATGCAAAAATGGATCAACAGCTCGATAAGATTGGGTAGAAAAAAAGAATTAGCTTCCCCTATAAGCGAATTTCTAGGATCCGTGACTTTCTTAATCATCGCCTGGTATGGTGGAAAACAAATTATTGTAGATCACAGTATTGCTCCGGAAGACTTTTTGGTGTTTTTAGGAATGTTCTTCCAGATTTTACCTCCTGTAAAAAGTTTATCAGCTTCTATTTCTAATGTTCAAAAAGGAGAAGCTTCTTTACACAGAGTTTTAGAAATTCTTGAAGCTGATGTAAAAATTGAAGAAGTTGCAGAACCGGTTTCTATTTCTACTCTTGATAAACAAATAGAATTTAAAAATATCGGTTTCTATTATGATAAATCTAATTTAATTCTAAAGAATTTTAATCTTATCATTCCGAAAGGAAAGACTGTTGCCTTGGTTGGTCAAAGTGGAAGCGGAAAAACTACAATTGCCAATCTTTTAGCACGTTTTTATGATGTTTCTGAAGGACAGATCTTAATTGACAACACCGATATCAAGCATTTAAAAATCAGTGAGTACAGAAAACTTTTAGGAATGGTAACCCAAGAATCTGTATTGTTTAACGACACCGTTTACAACAATATTTTGATGGGTAAACCTGAAGCAACAAGAGATGAAGTAATCGCTGCCGCAAAAATTGCCAACGCAGATTCATTTATTTCTCAGCTTCCAAATGGTTATGATACGAATATCGGAGACGATGGAGGAAAACTTTCTGGCGGACAGAAGCAAAGAGTTTCTATCGCAAGAGCGGTTCTTAAAAACCCACCGATTATGATTTTGGATGAAGCAACTTCTGCTTTAGATACAGAATCTGAAAAATTTGTACAAGATGCCCTTGAGAAAATGATGGAAAACAGAACGTCGCTTGTGATTGCGCACCGACTTTCTACCATCCAAAAAGCAGACTGGATTGTTGTGATGGAAAAAGGCGAAATTGTAGAACAAGGAAGCCACCATGAGCTTATTGCTAAACAAGGAACTTACCACAAATTGGTTGAACTTCAGAATTTTGACTAAACTATTTTAAATCTAATTTAAAATGAATCCTATACAAGAGTACTTCTACAGAATCGATGAGCCTGAAAGAAGTACTCTTTTGTTTTTAAGAAAAAAGATTTTAGAATCTGACATCGAAAACATTACAGAAACTCTGAGTTTCGGCTTACCATTTTTTAAGTTTAAAAAGAAAATGCTCTGCTATCTTTATTACAGCCAAAAGCATAAAAAACACTACATCAGCTTTTATCATGGTGACCGATTAGACTACCCAGAGCTCATCAGCGAAGGCAGAAAGAAGTTTAAAATCCTTTTAATTGATGAAAATGAGGATTTGCCTGTGGATTTTATTTTAAGCTTAATTAAAGAAGTAAAAGGCTACATACAATAGAAAAGAGAAACCAATTGGCTTCTCTTTTCTGTTGATATGAATGTTTAAACTACTTTTTAATTACTTTATGCTTAAACTGAGCTCCACCTTCCAACGTAATATCTAACAAATAATTTCCGGATGGGTAAGCTGTAAAATCGATTTTAGAATCTTTTACTTCATTCAATCTTCTTCCGTCAAGCGAATAAATAATTACATTTCTTACTTTTTTATCAGACTTAATATTCACAAAATCCGCAGTAGGGTTTGGGTAAACTGAAACATCAACCGTTGATACATCTTTCACAGACAAAAACTGATTAGAACTTTGCATATACATAGAAAGTACAATTCTTCCGTCTTGTCCGTTAAAAACCGCTGCCGGAACTTCATATTTTATAGTATGACTTCCTGCAGAAAGCGATGCTGCGGTAAAACTTCTGATAGGTACTGAATCTCCGGGGCACCAATTGTTCCAAGATGACCACCAAGTTGTACTTTGTGCGTTTGTTCCATAAATACCATTTCCCTGCGTGTTATACATTCGGTAGGGTTCACAAGATTTCCCACCCGGTGTAAAGGTCAGTACCTGAGAATTATCTAAAGAAACAAAGTTCTGCCTTCTAATATACTCCTCTCCTCCCGAACCAGCTCCATGTGGTGTAGTAACAATGAAAAATTTGGCATTATCTGTACTTTGGTTAAGGGAAAAATTCACCAATCTTACCGTTTGACCAGGTTGATCTGTATTGTTATAATTATTTAATTCATTGGAATCTAATAACGGTAGTAAATTATTGTAAGAAGTCGTTATTGCAGGATCATTAGAAGTAACAAAATCAAGCGTTCCGGCAAAGACATCATTTCTTCCCGAGCAACCTGCGACTTGGGTATTTGCTGCATAAGGAACTCCAAAAACATCAAGCTCTACATACATATCATAGATATTTCTTAAATCAGTATTGCTAAAAACCGAATAAAGATTATCAACATTATACGTATAAGGAACAGAAGTCGGAGAAATATTTTTATTCATAAACGGTGTGATGTATCTTCCGATTTCAATTCTTTTCACATTCGTATCACTTAAAGCATAGGTCGTTTGATTTTTCGGAACTAAAGCCAGATGCACCCCTCCAATTCTGTCATAATTATCACATAAAGCTCCAATGGTAACATTCATTGTAATTTTATTCTGAAAAGAATTCAGCTCTGCATCCGTTAATTTTTTAGCATATCTATAATTAGCAAGTCGGATTGTATTCGCCGGAACCGGATTAGAAACGTTGGCAGCATAACCATCATAAAAAACGATCTGTGAAAATACATTGATGTTTGTTTGGGCCTGCATTTTAAAAAGTCCCGTGAAGACCAATAAAGGAAGTAGAATTTTTTTCATTTAAAAATTTAGATTTTTGATTTCACGCCAAAAATACCAATTAAAACAATACCAATATCACTTAAAGCATGTAATGAGTATCAATACATCATTATTTCATTAAAAATGATTATGATTTAATAAAAATAAAACCAAAATAATAGCAGTTTACTATCTCATTTAAATCCAAATTCCCAAATATTTGATTTATCAATTTTTTTAATATGCCCATTTTCGTACAACAATCTAAGCACAGGTTATATCCAACTTCTAAAAACTCATTATACAAAACAAAAAAGACTGCTTCTCGCGAAACAGTCTTCATATATTTTTATTTAAATATTAATCTCTCATTTTAGCAATCACATCGATTCCACCTTTTGTAATATCCCCTATTTTACAGATAATCTCGGTATCGAGCGGCAAGAAAACATCCATTCTTGAACCGAATTTAATGAAACCAAACTCATGACCAGCTTTTGCTGCATCACCTTCATTACAGTAGAAAACAATTCTTCTCGCCACATATCCTGCAATCTGTCTGAAAACCACTTTATGATTGGTTAAACTTTGTACCGCAATAGTCGTTCTTTCGTTTTCTGTAGACGATTTTTCGTGCCATGCAACCAAGTATTTCCCTGGATGATATTTCTTATAAATTACATCTCCAGAAACCGGATATCTACAAATATGAACATTTAACGGAGACATAAAGATAGAAACCTGAATTGCTTTTCCTTTGATAAACTCACCCTCTTCTACTTCTTTAATCATTACTACTTTTCCGTCTACAGGAGCAATTACATTTTCTACGTGATCCAAAATATCACGATTCGGAACTCTGAAGAACCAAAATACCAAACTGTAAATAACCAATAAGGGTACAATAATCAAAAGCGCCCACATCTCTAGAAAATAAATAGATGCCACAGCAATAATTGCGAAAAGTATAGTTGCTACTGTAATAGTTCCTTTCGACTCTTTATGTAATTTCATAATGATACTAATTGTTGTTTGTTATGGTCAACACGCTTTGTGAAGCATAACAATTATATAAGTTTAAATAAATTTTTCTAAAATAAAGTACAAATATACGACAGGAACACAAATTAAAAAACTGTCTAGCCTATCTAATACTCCACCGTGCCCCGGAATGATGCTTCCGCTGTCTTTTACGCCAAAATTTCTTTTCAGTTGACTTTCTACCAAATCTCCCAAAGGTGCAAATGCAGCAATCAGAAAACCTACAACCATCCAGTTTCCACGAAGCTGTGGTTGATATTGTTCTACAAAATAAGACAGTACTAATGTTAAAACAACACCTCCAATGTAGCCTTCCCAGGTTTTTTTTGGTGAAATTTTTGGTGCCATTTTATGTTTTCCAAAGAATTTCCCAACCAGATAGGCAAAGGTGTCACTGCTCCAAATTAAAATAAACAGGAAAATAACTTCAAGCGAAAACGTATTTTCAATTGAAGAATATTTAGGCAAACCTAAAGCAAAAGAAAACGGCAAAGCGACATAGATAACGGTAAAAATAAGCTTTCCGCTGTCGATGTACAGTTCGTTTGAGAATTTAAATAGCGTAATTACTGCAATAAGGGTTAATGAAATTGCTAAGATTTCAGACAGTCTGAAGTCAAAATAAAACCCATGCTGAAAATATCGTTTAGAGAAAACATAGAAGATAAAGAGTACCAACGGAAATACAACCCACTTTTCGTAGCCATCTCCGAATTTCATAATTTTCATGCATTCCCATGTTCCAACCAGCAAAAGAAAGCTAATTAAACCATAGTATAAATATTGCTGCTGAACGAGCCCCGGAGAAACCGAGTCTAAAAGCTGCGTTCCAAAAGGAGTTGCACAAAGAAATATGACGGCTACATAAACAAGCCCTGAAAGCGTTCTCTGAATAAGGTTTTTGTCCAAAATTTAAAATTTAGAAAATGATGCTAATCCTCAATTAAGAGTAAAAACAGCTTCGTATTATTGTTTGCAGCAGCATCCAGCTTAGAATGGTTTCCGCTAATTGAAGTAAGGTTTTTGATATTTCCGGTACGTTTTATCTTGCCCATCGCGTCGTTCAAGTTATTGACGATCTGAGAAACATTCGCCATAATAATTATTTTACCGGGCAGCCTTGAAGAATGATAATGTAGAATATTATTGTGCGAAAGCATAATTCTGCCATCGTACGCAATAAGGTATTCGCATGATATAAAAGCGGCATCGTTACGCGATTCCAGCTCGGGCGTATTATCGATTTTGATTACATTCAAAAATCCTTGAAGATCTTTATCACAGCAAAAAACAGAATTGATCCCTTCGATTTTTAAAATCTGGTTCAAAGTCTGCAATGCTTCTGCTTCATCTGCACAATAGTTGAAAAAGCCACCAGAATGCGTAAATAATTGCGCAAACTTGTAGTCGAGATCAGCATTTTTCAGCGAATCTCCAAGCTTTTCCAGGCTCTGCCTCTCATCATCTTCTGGCTGGTTGGTAAGTCTGCTTACAATTCTTTTAAATAAACTCAACTTAGTATATTTTTAGTCAACTTATATACAAAAATAGAAAATATAATTATAATTCGTCTAAGAATATAGTTTAAATAACAAAAAACCCGACAAATAGATTATTCGTCGGGAGTTATTTTAAAATCCAAAGAGGATATTTTAGATTTGACTAGAACTTTCAGGAGCCTGAATTTCACTATCCTTCAGTTCTTCGTTGGGTTGCTCTTCTTCTTTTTCAAGAATAGGAATTGTATTGGTCACCGGTTTTTCAGTCAATTCCGGATCCCAAGCTCTTTGACCGAAAATCTCTTCCAAATCTTCGCGGAAGATAACCTCTTTCTCTAACAGTTTATTTGCTAAAGCATTCAACTTATCTTTATTCTCAGTAAGAATTCTTACCGCTCTCTCATATTGGTTTTCGATAATACCTTTAATTTCGGCATCAATCTTAGAGGCTGTCGCTTCAGAATACGGTTTTCCAAAACTATATTCAGACTGACCTGAGCTGTCGTAATAAGAAATATTCCCAATATTCGGGCTTAGACCGTAGATTGTAACCATCGCCTGAGCTCTTTTCGTCACTGTCTCAAGATCAGAAAGGGCACCCGTAGAAATATTATCAAAGATTACCTGCTCTGCAGCTCTTCCTCCTAAAGTAGCACACATTTCGTCTAGCATCTGCTCAGTCGTAGACAATTGTCTTTCTTCCGGAAGATACCAAGCTGCTCCTAAAGATCTTCCTCTCGGAACTATGGTTACTTTAAGAAGTGGTGAAGCGTGCTCTACCAACCAAGAAATTGTCGCATGACCTGCTTCGTGGAATGCCACTCTTCTTTTCTCAGAAGGCTTGATTGCCATATTTTTCTTTTCAAGACCACCGATAATTCTGTCTACCGCATCCAAGAAATCTTGTTTAGTAACCGACTCATGGCTGTTTCTCGCTGCAATAAGTGCTGCTTCGTTACAAACATTTGCAATATCTGCTCCACTGAAACCAGGAGTTTGCTTAGATAAAAACTCTCTGTCTATATTTTCGTCTAATTTGATTTTCTTTAAATGAACATCAAAAATCTCTCTTCTTTCATGCAATTCCGGAAGGTCAACATAAACTGAACGGTCAAAACGACCTGCTCTCATTAATGCTTTATCTAAAATATCTGCTCTGTTGGTCGCTGCCATTACGATAACGTTGACATCGGTACCAAAACCATCCATTTCTGTAAGAAGCTGGTTTAACGTATTTTCTCTTTCGTCGTTTCCGCCAGAGAAATTATTTTTACCTCTTGCTCTACCAATTGCATCAATCTCATCGATGAAGATAATTGCCGGAGATTTTGCTTTAGCCTGAGCAAACAAATCTCTCACTCTTGAAGCTCCTACCCCAACAAACATTTCTACAAAATCTGAACCTGACAATGAGAAGAAAGGAACTTTAGCTTCACCTGCAACAGCTTTTGCCAATAAGGTTTTACCTGTTCCCGGAGGGCCTACCAAAAGTACACCTTTAGGAATTTTACCTCCCAATTTTGTATATTTTTCAGAATTTTTCAAGAAGTCTACCACTTCCTGTACTTCTTCTTTTGCACCTTCTAAACCTGCAACATCTTTAAATGTTGTTTGAATTTTTTCTTTTTCGTCAAAAAGTTTTGCTTTTGATTTTCCGATAGAAAAAATTTGTCCACCAGGACCACCACCGCCGCCCATCTTTCTAAAAAGAATAAAATAGAAAAGACCTAGAATTGTAATCCAAATCAATGCCTGAATAAGAATACTCATTAAAGGGCTTTCACCTTCTGCATAATCTTTTGTTGTCTTTAATGCGGGATTCTCAGTTTTCAAAGTTTCAAACTTTGATAAAAACAACTGCAAATCACCATATTTAAGTGTATAATCTGCTTTTGGAGTCATTCCCAATGATGAGAATGGGTTTGAGCTTTTCTCTTGAGCTTTTACCGTTTCCGTTTTAGCAGCTTTGGTTAAATAGACTTCAGCATTTTGTTTTTGCTTGTCTATCAACACTTTCTGAATTTTCCCAGCCTGCATCTCTTTGAAGAACGAATCTTCATCGATCGATTTTGCACTGTTATCACCCATAGAAGTGGCGATAAAAAATAGCACAAGTGCTATAATCATTACAGGGAAAAACCAGTTAAATCCTTTATTATTCATTTATTACTTTTAAAATTTATACTTCACTTTCTATCCTTGTGATTTTTGCATCTCCCCAAAGTTCTTCAATATCGTAATATTCACGAGTCTCTTTTTGGAAAATATGCACCACCACCGAAACATAATCTACCAATACCCACATTGAGTTTTCTGTACCTTCTACATGCCAAGGTCTGTCTTGAAGATCGTTTCTCACTTTTTTTTCTACACTTCCTGCTAATGCCGAAACTTGTGTATTTGAGTTTCCGCTACAAATTATAAACGTTTCTGCAACTGAATTTTCAATATTAGTCAGGTCAAAAATCATAATGTCTTCACCCTTTACGTCTTGAATTGCCTCTACAATTTTATCTATTAGCGCTTGCTTTTCTGCTGTTTTATTCATTAAAATATACTATAATCTGCAAATTTATTGTTTTTCTTTTACTTTAGCCTTACTTTTAGCGTTTTAAAGTCTTAAAGTTTTCTTAAATGAGTGAGCTATTTTACCGCAATGCGTGTTATTCTACTAATGACGAAATAACTGAAGTTTTACTTTATCCGCAATCAAATTTTGTTGGTCTTTATACATTTAATCAAATAAAAGGACGGGGACAGTACGGAAACTCCTGGGCATCAGTAGCAGAACAGAATCTTGCTTACACACTGGCCATAAAAACCTCGTGCATTAATCACTCCGATTTCTTGTTCAATTATTATACCGCAATTGCTGTACAAAATTATCTTGCCAATATGACTGAAAAGATAGTAAAAATAAAATGGCCCAACGACATTATCGTTAAAAACAAAAAAGTAGTCGGGATATTGATTGAAAAGAAAAAAATCAATCAGGAGAACTATTTTGTTATTGGAATAGGAATTAACATTTTACAGGAAAATTTTGATAAAATTTCGAATGCAGGATCACTTTTAACGCAAACCGGGAAAAGATTTAATTTAAAACAATTTACAGAAAATCTGCATTCATTTTTAATTGAAAAATTCACTCATACCCCTAGCGATGATGAAATTTTAGCCGAATTTAATTCAAACCTATTTAAAAAAGATGAAATTTCTGTTTTTGAATTAGATAAAACACGACAAAATGGCATTATAAAAAATGCTGATAAAAATGGTGAAATCTGGATTGAATTGGAAGAATCTGGCCTAAAATCTTTTTACCACAAAGAAATCAAATTGCTTTATTGATTGGCTCGTTTTAGATATAAAAACAAGGTAATCGGGAAGAATATAATATTCGGGAACCACATCGCCAATGCTGGTGACATACTTTTGTTCTCGGAAACCACTTTTAAGGCTTCAAAAGAGAATACAAATACGAACGCCAAAGAAATACCTATCGCCAAGTTAATTCCCAAACCTCCTCTTTTCTTTTGTGATGAAAGAGAAAGCGCCAAAAACGTCAAAATAATAATAGAAACAGGCATTGAAGTACGCTGATGCAACTCGTTCAGGTGAGAATTTAGATTGCTGTTTCCTTTATCTTTTTCACGCTCAATGAATTTTACAAGCTCCGGAGTTACTTTATTTTGACCTAAGAGCTCGTTTGGAAAAAGCTCTTCAGGATCTTGTCCGTAATTTTTTTTCAACTCAAAACCTTGTCCAAGCTTTTCGGTATCATCTTTATTGATCGTTTTTTCTAAATAACTATTCAGCAAAAAACTTTTTTTATCTTGCTGCCAAATGACATCAGTTGCTTTAAGCTCATAGATGAGTTTTCGGTCTTTATCAAACTTCTGATACAGAAACCCGTAGCCTCGTTTTTCTCTTTTATTCCAGGAGTTAATGAAAATATATTCCGTTTTGCTGAGCTGAGCTGAAACAGGAGCTGTTCCCAGAATTTTCTCTTTAGCAGCGGCATTATAAGTATAGGCTTCTAGCTGGTTTTTCTTAACATTTGCCCAAGGCAAAACGAAATGATTCACCGTTAAAGAAATAAGAGCAATAAATAGAGAAGTCAGCAAATATGGTCGGGCAAATCTGTGAAAACTGGCACCACTGCTTATAATAGCAACAATCTCGGTATTATTTGCCATTCTTGAGGTAAAATAAATCACCGATATAAAAACAAGAATCGCCAAAAATGTTATCACCAAATTGATAATCCAATAAGGATAAAAGTGAATAAGAAAGTAGGTTAAATCTAATTTAGGATCAATTTCAGTTGCTTTTTCTATTCTGGGAATTTTCTGCTGAACATCAATTACCAAAACCACAATAGACAGCAATATCAACATGAAACTAAAAGTTCCAAGGTATTTTTTTACGATATATCCGTCTACTATCTTAAGCATTTTTATTTATTTTTTAAATAGAATTTCACCCTATTTTCTCTTAAATCGTTCTTATCAGGATTTCCCTTTTTATTTCTAAAGTCTTTGTCTCAATACAGGAATCACAGAATCTTTCCATTGGTAAAAATCTCCTGCCAAGATATGTTCTCTTGCTACTTTCACCAAATCTAGGTAAAATGCAAGATTGTGGATCGATGCAATTTGCTTAGCTAAATATTCTTTAGATACAAACAAATGACGTACATAAGCTTTAGAATATTCCTGATCTACAAAACTTGTCCCAAATTCGTCTAACGGAGAAAAATCTTTCTTCCATTTTTCATTTTTCATATTGATCACCCCTTGCCAAGTGAAAAGCATTCCGTTTCTTGCATTTCTGGTCGGCATCACACAATCCATCATATCGATTCCCAAACCGATTGATTCTAAAATATTCCAAGGAGTACCTACTCCCATCAAATATCTTGGTTTATCTTTTGGTAAAATATCAGTTACCTCATTGGTAATTCTGTACAATTCATCTTCAGGCTCCCCTACAGAAAGTCCGCCAATTGCATTCCCCTCGGCTCCTGCTTCTGAGATTACTTCTGCTGAAATTTTTCTTAAATCAGAATAGGTAGACCCTTGAACAATCGGAAAAAATCTTTGTTTATAACCATATAGCTCAGGATTTTCTGCATTCCAATCGATACATCTTTTTAGCCAACGATGCGTCATTTCCATAGATTTTTTCACTTGATTATAGTGTGCGGGATAAGCAACGCATTCATCAAATGCCATGAAAATATCTGCTCCAATTTGTCTCTGGATTTCCATTGATTTTTCAGGAGTGAATAAATGATAACTTCCGTCGATATGAGATTTAAATTTCACCCCTTCTTCAGACATTTTTCTGCTTCCTGAAAGTGAAAATACCTGAAAACCTCCTGAATCAGTAAGAATCGGAAGATCCCAATTCATAAATTTATGCAAACCTCCCGCAGCCTCCATTACTTCCATTCCGGGACGAAGATACAAGTGATAGGTATTCCCCAAAATAATCTGAGCTTTGATATCATCTTTTATTTCTCTTTGGTGAACAGTTTTTACACTTGCTACAGTTCCTACAGGCATAAAAATAGGTGTTTGAACAGTTCCGTGATCGGTCGTTAAAACTCCGGCTCTTGCTTTACTTTCTGAGGTTTTTTCTATATTAAAAAAATTCATTCTTATACATTTTAACTGCTTTCCAGGAAAGCATTACTTCATTACTGTCTTTCAAGTTTTGCTTTTGGCAATTCTACATCTTTCAATTGAGTATCGCCTATAATTTTCTTTTCAGACTTCGGATCTTTTTCTATAATAATTTTCTGGGCATCTTCTACAATCCCCTTCATTTTTTGTTTGATAATATAATATCGATAACTTGCAATAAAGTCTTCGTTCTTCACCTGATGCTTTTTCAGAATAAATCTTGTTCCACTTTCCAGATTGCTTCCAGGATACTGGTAAATAATCTGGTCATTAATCGCTAAATCAGCGATAATCTCAGACATCTTGGTTTTATCGATAAGATTTTTTGGTTTATCGATATACTCGTTACACGACAACAGACCCATTAAAATAAAAATAAAGAACAGTTTTTTCATAATCTGTTGATTATTGATTTCCATTTTAAATTTAAAACTCCAAATACGGCTTCATGGATGATTCCACCATTCATTTTACTTTCTCCCAAAATTCTGTTGGTAAAAATAATAGGAACTTCTACAATCTTAAAACCTTTTTTGAAAGCCCGGAACTTCATTTCAATCTGAAAGCCATATCCTTTCAATTTTACATTATCCAAGCCAATTTCTTCTAAAGTTTTTCTTGAAAAACATACAAAACCTGCCGTTGTATCATGAATTGGAAGGCCTAAAATAAATCTCACATATTTTGATGCAAAATATGAAAGTAAAACCCTTCCCATTGGCCAATTCACAACATTTACGCCTTTAGAATAACGCGACCCGACTGCCATATCTGCATTTTTGCAAGATTCAAAAAGTTTAGGTAAATCTTTTGGGTCGTGAGAAAAATCGGCATCCATCTCAAAAATGTAATCATAATTGTTTTGAAGCGCCCATTTGAAACCATGAATATATGCCTTTCCTAAGCCATCTTTAATATGTCTTATGGAAAGATGAAGGGTGTGAGGAAACTTTTTTTGAAGTTCTTTTACGATGTCTGCCGTTTTATCTGGCGAAGAATCGTCTACTACCAAGACGTGAAACTCTTCTTCCAATGCAAAAACAGCGGAAATTATATTTTCTATATTCTCCTTTTCGTTATAGGTCGGAATTATGACGAGTTTTTTCATTTCAATTTGCAAAGATAGTTTATTTAAGCTTTTTATTTTAAACAAAATAATCGATAATTTTGCAAAAAATATTGCGTTGCCTGTATTACAAAATTTTAAAAACGAAGTAAGAATACCCGAAAATAATGATTGGGTGGTTTTTATCCTCATCGGATGTCTATTTTTATACATCTTTATGATGAATGTGATAGAGCGTGAGGCCAATCTTAAAGATTTTCTTCTGCAGAAATATTATGACGCCAGCAATAATCTTCCCAGCTGGATTATAACGTCGCTCGTTACGGCTTTAAGCTTAAGTGTTCTTATTTCTCAATATGTACCTATTGTTCCGAAATATGTAACCGACTTTCAACCTTTTGGATACCAACTTAATAAGATAGGATATACTGCGATAATTATTTCACTTTTTTATTCATTCCGAACTGCGCTCGGCTTTTTATTTTACCAAGCGATAGGCGACGGCAAAAAATGGAGTATTTTTTACTTTACCTCCACAAAATTCCACTTTATACTTTCAGCTTTGCTGATTATTTTGTGCATAAGCCACTACTACTTCCCGATTGACAGAAATAGTGCATTTATTTATTATATCTATTTTTTTTCTTTTGTGTTCATTTTCAAGGTGTTTTTCTATTTGTTTCACAGAAACAACATCTTACCCGAAAAATGGTATTATAAATTTTTGTATATTTGCACCCTCCAAATTGCACCTCTGTTGATGCTTTGGAAGTTATTATTTATTTAATAAAAGTACATGATGAGAATAAAGTCAATATTGGTTTCTCAACCAGCACCTAGTGAGTCTTCTCCATATCTGGAAATTGCGAAGAAGGAAAAAATAAAGATTGACTTCCGCCCTTTTATCCACGTCGAAGGAGTAGATAACAAAGAACTTAGAACACAGAAAATAGACCTTACGCAGCATACCGGTATTATTTTTACCAGTAAAAATGCAATAGACCACTATTTCAGGCTTGCAGAAGAGTTAAGATTTGCCGTGCCAGACACAATGCGATACATTTGCCAGTCTGAAGCGATTGCCAATTATCTACAAAAGCATATTGTGTATAGAAAAAGGAAGATTAGTTTTGGTGAAAAAAACTTTGCCGACCTTTTACCTCTTTTCAAAAAATTTCCTTCCGAAAAATACCTATTACCCTCTTCAGACGTATTAAGCCCGGATATTCCAAAAACTTTGGATGCAGCCAATATCGAATGGACGAGAGCAATTATGTACAGAACAGTATGCAGTGATTTGACAGATATCAACATTAAAGATTACGACATGTTGATTTTCTTCAGTCCACAAGGAATAAAATCTCTACAACAAAATTTCCCTGACTTCAAACAGGAAGATACAAAAATAGGCGTTTTCGGACCCACTACTTCAGCAGCAGCAACAGATGCAGGCTTAACAGTAGATTTAATGGCTCCTACAAAAGAGACACCTTCTATGACTATGGCACTTGAAAAATACATCAAAAGCCTACACAAATAGTTTTAAAGTATCTGATACAAAATAGCCGTCTTTTCGATTAAAAGAAAAGATGGTTTTTTTTTAATTAAATTTGAACAAGAATTAACATTAATGAAAGCTCCCACGGCAAAAAAAATAGAAAAAGTACTCGAAATACACGATGACAGAAGAATTGATAATTATTTCTGGATGAATGAAAAAGAAAATCCTGAGGTTATACAATATCTTGAAGAAGAAAATGCCTATGCAGACTTTGTAATGAAAGATTCTGAGGAATTTCAGGAGGAGCTTTTTCAGGAGATGAAAGCCCGATATAAAAAAGATGATGAATCTTTACCTTATTTCTTTAATGAATATTGGTATATCGTGCGCTATGAAGAAGGAAAAGAGTACCCGATTTTCTGCCGTAAATATAAATCTCTCGAAAACGAAGAGGAAATTGTTCTGGATGTTAACATTCTTGCAGAAGGAGAAGAGTTTTTTGAAGTTGCCAATGTTGCGGTAAGCCCAAATAACAAATTAGCATCATTTTCATCAGATAATGTTGGGAGAAGAATTTACACTTTAAATTTTAAGGATTTAAAAACCAATGAAATTCTTCCTGATAAAATTGAAAATACTACCGGAAAAGCAGTTTGGGCAAATGATAACGAACACGTTTTCTACATTATAAAAGATGAAAGTTTAAGAGCTTACAAAGTCTACAGACATAAATTAGGAACCAACACTTCTGAAGATGTTTTAATTTTCCATGAAGAAGATGAAACTTTTGATGTAAATGTTTTCAAGACAAAATCTATGGAATACATTTTCATGGCGAGCTCGAGTACAATTTCAGATGAACATCATTTTATTCCGGCAAATAATGTTTTTGCAGAATGGAAAGTCATTCAGCCCAGAATTGATGATCTGGAATATTCTGTAGAACATTATGAGGATGAATTTTACATTATTACCAATGCAGACGACGCTACCAATTTTAAAATTGTAAAAGCAAAAATCGACAATTGCGGAATGGAAAACTGGGTAGATGTAATTCCGCACCGTGAAGAAGTCTTATTGGAAGGATTTGAGATTTTTAAAAATTATCTCATTCTTGAAGAAAGAGAGGAAGGTTTATTGCAAATAAAAATTATCGACGAAAAAACTCAGGAATCGTATTATTTACCTTTTTCAGACCCTACTTACACCGCTTACATTGGAACAAATCTAGAATTTGATACGGAAGTTTTGCGTTATGGTTATACTTCTTTAACTCAGCCAAACTCGACTTACGAATATAATTTAAAAGATAAAACGACCAAACTCCTGAAACGACAAGAAGTTTTGGGTGGGAAATTTTTCCCTGAAAATTATATTTCTGAAAGAATCTGGGCGGACTCAAGAGACGGTGAAGAAAAAATTCCGATTTCTTTGGTTTATCATAAAGACACTAAAAAATCTGCAGATACTCCGGTCCTTTTGTATGGTTACGGAAGTTATGGTCATACTGTTGATGCAAGTTTTTCTAATGTGAGATTATCAATTCTAGACAGAGGATTTATTTATGCAATCGCTCATATTCGTGGTGGAGAATATCTTGGAAGAGAATGGTATGAAGACGGAAAAATGCTGTTTAAGAAAAATACATTCTTCGATTTTATTGATGCTGGGAAACATTTAATTAAAGAAAATTACACCTCTTCAAAGCATTTGTATGCAATGGGCGGAAGCGCAGGCGGATTATTGGTGGGAGCTGTGATGAATTACGAACCTACTCTATTCAACGGAATTGTAGCGCAGGTTCCTTTTGTAGATGTTGTTTCTACGATGTTAGACGAAACCATCCCTCTTACAACCGGGGAATATGACGAATGGGGAAATCCGAATGACGAAGAATATTATCATTACATGAAAGAATATTCGCCATATGATAATGTTGAAGCAAAAGATTATCCGCACACATTGATTACGACTGGTTTTCATGATTCTCAGGTACAATATTGGGAACCGGCAAAATGGACTGCAAAACTGAGAGAATTAAAAACGGACAATAATCTTCTGATTTTCAAAACCGATATGAGTTCGGGACACGGCGGTGCAAGCGGAAGATTTGAATCATTAAAGGAAGACGCATTGGAATATGCATTCCTCTTAATGATAAATGATAAATGATAAGCGATAATTTATAAATGATGGATAACTTAGATTACAATAAGGTTTTCGCAATAAAAACAAAACAAATTGCAATAAGTATTATTAAGGAATTTTCAAAACTTCCTTATAACGAAGCCTTTTCTGTAATAAGAAAGCAAATATATCGATCATCTACATCAATGGCTGCAAATTACAGAGCAATGTGTAGAGCAAGATCAAAAGCTGAACGCTTTTCAAAACTATCCATCGTTATTGAAGAAACCGACGAAACTTTATTTTGGCTTGAAATGCTTGAAGAATTGAACTATGTTCAAAACGAAATTTTATTAGATTTAAAAATCAAAACAGAAGAAGTTCTGAAAACGACTTCTTCGTATCGTAAAATGCTAAAGGACTAATCTTTATCATTGATCAACTATTATTTATCATTTATATATTATGACAGAAAGTGAAATTTGGCAAAAAATAGAACAATTTTTCATTGAAAATTTTGATACCGAAAAAAACGCTCCGATAGAGACTTATCTATTCTTAATCGGCATCCAGGAACTGGGAAGCGGACAGCAGAAATATACTAAAGACGACAAACTGAATATCCTTCACATTGCAGTTTGCCGTTTACTGGAACCTTTCGGATATTTTAAATTTTCACATTACGATGACGACGGTTACCCTCATTTTGAGGAGACGGAAAAACTTCCGGAGCTGAAACCTAACGAGCAGCAAATCCTGATGAAAAAAGCAATTATTCAGTATTTTCAGGATGAAGAATTAATTTGAAAAGGAGATAATTTGAAAATTGATTAATTATATAAAAAATGGAAAGTAAGTTTTACTTTCCATTTTGTTTTTTATACATCGTCACTTCGAGTAGATTTTGAAAAAATCGTATCGAGAAGTTTTTTATTCGAATTAAAAAAATAATTTTCAAATCAATACACTATCAAATTTTCAGATTATTAAAAATTTCTTCCAGTTGGTTTAAACCCATTTTAAAACCTTCTTCAAATCCCATTTCCAATTGTTTTTTCATATCATCTTCAGATTTGAAATGAATGTTCAGAGAAACTTTCGTCCCTTGCTCAACCCCTGTGAAACCAATCAGCCATTGTGTTTGCGGAAATCTTTCGTCTACATTACCATTAGCATCGCAAAAAGCATCAATACCATCAACACTTCTATGCTCATCTATTTTACCATACTTAACCAACGAAAATATTTTCTCCCCATCTGGTCCATTCATCGAATATAGCCAAACGCCACCTTCCTCGAAATTTAACGAATCCGTTTTACACACCCAAGGTTTGGGCGCCCACCACAAATCGAGGAGTTCAGGTTTTGTAAAATAGTCCCATACTTTTGATATTTCCTCATCATAAACCTTCATCACATAAATACTCTTCGAATTAAAATCCTGATTAAAAACAATTGTTGAGCTCATAGTTATTTTAGTTTTGGTTAATAAATTTTCATAAGTTTCTTTAAGGAATTGGCTGTAAATTTATAATAAAATGTTAAAACCTTTACTTTTAAGAAAAATTAAACAATATTTTGGCGCATTTTTTGTTTATCAAATCTTAAAATGATTAATTTTAACATTTACAACTTTAATTTTCCAATGCAATGAATAACAAATTCATCCCGATAATCTCGGTTTTTATGACAATCTCCCTTATCGTTTTTGTCACGCTGCAGTTTTATTGGCTTAAAAATTATTACGTTGCTTTGGAACAAGAGTTTTCTAACAAAGTTTATTCCGCTTTGGAAAATACTTCAAAAAACGTAGCAGAAATTGAAGCAGAAAAGCTTTTTAATGAGAATTATCCAAATTTAAGAGACAATGTAAGGGCAAACAGCAAAAAGCCTTCTCTTACCACAATTCAGCAAACCCAGGATTCCGGAACTCAAAAATCGATCGTTTACTACAGAAACATTATTGAGACTCAACAGCTACCCATTTCAAAAAGAGGCGACTCTCTTCTCCTGACAAAAATGTATACTGATGACGATGCATATACTGTAAAAAGAGACACTTCACGACGCGAATTATTGACCTCGGAAATCAATCGAGATATTGAAAGTGGGGATTACAATTTCAAAGAATTTTTAAGGGTAAATGGAAACAATTTACCACTTACCAAAAGAGTTGACCCCAAAATTCTAGATTCTGTAATTACCAAAGAACTTAAAATGAAAGGAATTACCGCTGATTTTGGCTACGGGGTTTCAGATAAAAACAACAAGCTTACTACTATTGTTAATAAAGTTTTTAAAGAGAAAAAAGATACCAATTCTTATTCTTATCCTTTATTTACAGATACAAAAGATAGAACTTTGTACACGTTGGCTCTGGTTTTTCCTAAAAAAGAATATTCTTTGGCAATGAATAACTGGCCAATGCTTTTGGGAACTTTTCTTTCACTTTTGACCATTTTGGGAATTTATATTATTTCCATTAATTATATGATGAGACAGAAAAAATTAGCAGAAGTGAAAACAGACTTCATTAATAACATGTCGCACGAATTTAAAACCCCGTTAGCAACAATTTCGGTAGCTACAGACTCTTTGGCAAATGATAAAATTGCAACCAATCCTGATAAGGTAAAATACTATTCACAGCTCATCAAACAGGAGAATCTGAGGATGAAAAAGCAGGTAGAAAATATTCTGAACATGTCTAAATTGGAAAGAAATGAAGTAGAATTATTCTTAAAAGAGACCAACGTAAGAGAATTGATAAAAAAGACTACAGAGTCATTTAATCTGATTATTCAGCAGAGAAACGGAAAGCTTATTCAGGAATTTAATGCCACTCATTTTACTTTTAAAATCGATGAGTTTCATATTTCTAATATGCTGGTGAATCTTTTAGATAACGCCAACAAATACTCTCCGGAAGCACCAGAAATCAGTATTAAAACTAAAAATGAAGGAAATTGGTACGTGTTAGAAATTTCAGATAAAGGAATGGGAATGGAAACCCACAATAAAACCAAAATTTTCGAAAAATTCTTCCGAGAAGAAACCGGAAATATTCATAATGTAAAAGGACAAGGCCTCGGACTTTCCTATGTAAAGAAAATTGTAGAACTACACAAAGGACAGATTATTGTAGATTCTGAAAAAGATAAAGGAAGTAAATTTATCATTAAACTTCCAATGGCATAAAATAAGTTAAACGAAAAATAAAATATAAAACATATGAGCAACAGAATATTATTAGTAGAAGACGATCAGAGTTTCGGTGCGGTACTGAAAGATTATCTTACGATAAACAATTTTGAAGTGACCCTTGCCGTAGATGGAGAACAGGGATTGAAAGAGTTTACAGAAAGCGAATTTGACATCTGTATTTTTGACGTAATGATGCCGAAGAAAGACGGATTTTCATTAGCAGAAGATGTAAAAAAGATTGACAAAAACACACCAATCATTTTCTTGACAGCAAGAAATATGAGAGAAGATATTTTGAAAGGATATCAGTTGGGAGCTGATGATTATATCACAAAACCATTTGATACCGAATTGCTTTTATATAAAATTAAAGCCATTCTTCAGAGAAGTTCTACTTTGGAAAACGAAGAACAGGAACAGTTTAAAATCAGCAATATTTTCTTTGATTCTATGCTGAGACAATTGAGAGTAGGTGATAACGAATACAAGCTTTCACCTAAAGAAAATGAACTTTTAAAATTACTTTGTCTTCACAGAAACGACTTTATGCCTAGAGATTTAGCATTAAGAAAAATCTGGAAAAAGGAAAACTATTTTACAGCAAGAAGTATGGACGTTTATATTGCCAAACTTAGAAAACTACTGAAAGATGATGAAGGTTTAGAAATCATCAACGTACACGGTGAAGGTTTCAGACTTTTGGTTAAGAACTAAACGAACGTTAAAATAGCGACATAAAATTAAAATTAGCAAAACAATTCAAAATGTTTTGCTAATTTTGTTTTTCAGGGCAATTTTTGATGAAAAATTCTAAAATTTAATTAAAAGTAAATACAAATTTGAATCATTATTGTCATGAAAAATATAAATCTAATTATGAAGAACTTACTTTTTGGCCTTTTAGCAACTTCTTTAGTTGCAGTTTCATGTAAAAAAGACGAAAAACCAACATATTTAAAAGACGAAAACGGAAATCAGCAACCTAATGTTGCTATGAACACCGCTCCGAAACCTTCTTTAATCGATCAGGCAGGAATAAAAACTTCAACGGGTTCTACAATGGTTACCTCATCAGGAATGAATCCCCCACACGGACAGCCAGGTCACAGATGTGATATTCCAGTTGGACAGCCTTTAAATAGCGCTCCTACACCTCAAAATTCTGCACCTCAAGCCGTTCAGGTGAATGGTAACAATACGGTTCAAATTGATCCAAATGCTGTAAGTCCAACGAAAATAACACCAAATCAAAATGGTCAACCCGTGAAAACTGCTCCAGGAATGAATCCTCCACATGGAGAACCTGGTCACAAATGCGAAATTCCGGTTGGACAACCTTTAAACAGTAAACCGGCATCAGCTGCTGTTCAGACGAATAGTACTCCTATGCAAGCTCCACAACCAGTTCAAGCTCCACAAGCTGCAGTTGCCAATACAGGACCAAAACCAAAGAATAATCCTGCGCATGGTCAACCTTGGCATGACTGCGCAAAACAAGTAGGTGCTGCACTTTAATTATTTTTTGTAAATTTGCACGGTGAAACCAATACAGCTATTATTAATTATCTTTTGCTTGGGAATTTTTTTGATTCCTAAAGATAATTTTTATGCTCAGGCTTCACAGGAAAACTGCTGTAAAGCAGAATCTAAGAAATCGTGCTGCGAAAAGAGTCACGACACTCATGATTCTAAAAACAGCAAGAGCGACCACAAATCATGCAACGATGAGTGTTGCTCGTTTTGTATGACCTGCAATACTTTCGTAGAAAACAATTTTGCGAAAAGTACCAGTTGGGAAATCACCTCATTCAAAACAATCTCAAAAATTCAGGTTCAGTATGCTGATCCTTATATTTCAAACGGTTTAAAAGAAATTTGGCAACCGCCTAAACTAGGTTAATTAAAAATTAATTTAACGATGTATCAGTTTACCAATCTACCCATGATTGTTACACTATATACATTGTTAGAATGTTACATTAATTCAATTAATCTAAATTTTAAACAAAATGAAATTATATTTTACCAAGGTAATTCTTGGCGCATTCTTATTATTTACAACCTTCATATCAGCTCAAAATCTTTCTAAAAATCAGTTTCAGGTAAAAGGAAACTGCGAGATGTGTAAAGAGAGAATAGAAACAACGGCAAAAAAAGCAGGTGCAAAATCAGCTCGATATTCTATCGACTCACAAACTCTTACACTTGAAACTTCAGAAAAAGTTTCACCTGAAGACATTCTAAAAAAAGTTGCAGAAGCCGGTCACGACAACGAAAAATTCAAAGCTTCTGATGAAACTTATGAAAAACTTCCGGGATGTTGCCATTACGACAGAGATCTAAAGCCAGTAACGTCAGACACAGAAAATCATCATCACTCTAAAGGTGAAAATGAATTTTTTGTGAAAGGAAATTGCGAATCTTGTAAAGCCCGAATAGAAAAAGCAGCAAAATCTGCCGGAGCAAACTCTGCGGAATGGAGCGCTGAAAAGCAAACAGTAACTTTAAACTTTGACTCATCTAAAACATCTGCCGATCAAATTCTTAAAAAAATCGCAGAAGTAGGTCATGATAATGAAAAGTATAAAACAACGGATGATGTTTACAAGCAGCTTCCGGGATGTTGTCTTTACGACCGTGATATTGAGTTTGGAGAAAAAAACGAAAAAGTTCATTCTAACGAAACAGAAAAGGAATTTGCAGAAAAACAAGCCAACACAGAAGCTTCTAACCACAATTCTCATGCAACTGGTGAAAAAAGCATTGAAGGGGTAACGATTACTGCCACAAAAGCAGCAACTTCTATCAGTAAAAAGGAAGCCGGTTTGGTATTTAATATTGATTCTAAAGAACTTTTAAAAGCAGCTTGTTGTAATTTATCTGAAAGTTTTGAAACCAACGCAACTGTTGATGTTTCTTTCAGCAATGCTGTGACAGGAACGAAACAACTTAAAATGTTAGGTTTAGATCAAAAATACACAAGCTTAACGAAAGAATTATTACCTGAAATCAGAGGTTTGGCTTCCGCTTATGGATTAAATTTTATTCCAGGAAGATGGATCGAAAGCATTCAGCTGACAAAAGGAGGAAGTACTGTAACAAACGGTTATGAAAGTATTACAGGACAAATCAACACAGAGCTTATTAAGAATTCTAAAACACCTGAAACTTCATTAAACCTTTTTGCCGATTTCAACGGAAGAGCCGAAGCAAACGTTACGCACGTAGCAGCGATTAATGATAAATGGTCGCAAACTTTTTTACTTCACGGAAACGGAACTTTCGGAGACACCGATATGAACGACGACAATTTTCTTGACCGTCCGAAAGGAACACAGATCAATGCGGCTTATCTATTGAATTATAATGATTTGGAACGTTCTGGTTTTGGATCACATTTCGGAATTAATTTCATAAAAGACGAACGAACTGCAGGACAAATTGGATTTGATAAAAAACTTCCTCAAAGCCAGCAGTCACTTTACGGTGTTGGAATTGACATTTCAAGATTTCAGGTTTGGAACAAAACGGGTTATGTTTTTAAAGGAAAACCTTATCAAAGTTTAGGCTGGATGAATCAATATGTGTATCATCAACAAGACAGCTTTTTCGGTTTGAGAAATTATTCAGGACAGCAACACACTTATTATTCTAATTTGATTTTTGAAAGTATTTTAGGAAATACCAATCATAAATATAAAGCTGGAGCGAGTTTCTTATACGATGGTTATGAAGAAAATTATTTAGTTGATAACTTTAAAAGAAATGAAATTGTTCCTGGAATTTTTGCGGAGTATACTTTAACAGGCTTAAAATATACTTTGGTAGCAGGAGCAAGAGCCGATTTTCACAACTTGGCAGGAACACAGTTCACACCGAGATTGAATTTTAAATATGACTTTACTCCGCAAACTATTTTTAGAATTTCTGCGGGAAGAGGTTTCAGAACAGCTAATGTTTTTGCAGAAAGTCAGCAATATTTTGCATCCAACAGAAACATTCAGATTTTACAAAATGGTGGAGACATTTATGGTTTAAGACCAGAAATTGCTTGGAATTATGGCGTGAGCTTACAACAGGAATTTAAAATTTTTGGTAAAAAATCAACCATTGTTGCTGATTTTTTCAGAACAGATTTCCAAGATCAGGTTTTGGTAGATCTTGATCGTTCACCTCAGCAATTAACGTTTTATAATCTTGATGGAAAATCTTTTGCCAACTCATTTCAGACGCAGTGGGATTTCACCCCTTTCAAGAATTTTGATGTAAGATTGGCTTATAAATACTATGACGTACAGGCAGATTATTTGGATGGAAGACGCGAAGTTCCTTTCATGGCAAAACACAGAGGCTTTGTGAACCTTGCTTATGCTACCAACAAAAATAAAAACGAAGGATTCTGGAGCTTTGATACAACATTGAATTGGGTTGGAAAACAAAGACTTCCAAATACTTCAACCAATCCAGCAGAATTTCAATTGCCGATGTATTCTGAATCTTATGCAGTTTTGAATGCACAGATTTCTAGAAATTTCAATAAAAAGTTAAGAGCTTATCTAGGAGGTGAAAACCTAACTTCTTATCACCAGGAAAATGCGATTATGGATTTCAGAAATCCTTTCGGAAACTATTTTGATGGCGGAATGGTTTACGCACCAATTATGAAAGCTAATTTTTATGTTGGGTTTGACGTAACATTTTAAGGTTGAGATTGAGAGGTTTGAATAATTTTCAAATTAGCTCATTTTCAAATTCACAAATAAAAAGGCATGGTTTCGATAATTAATGATTATGAAATCATGCTTTTTTGTATCTTTAATTTAAATTTTAAACATCAAATATTTTAATATGAAACGTAACGCAACAGCCGTTTGGAATGGCACTGTAAAAGAAGGTAAAGGACATTTAACTACCCAAAGCACAACTTTAAATCAAACTCAATATTCTTTCGGAAGCCGTTTCGAAGATGGAGTTGGAACCAACCCTGAAGAATTATTAGCGGCAGCTCACGCAGGATGTTTCACCATGAAACTGAGCGCAGAATTGACTCAAGCAGGTTTCACTCCTGAAGAGCTTACAACAAAATCAGTAATCACGCTAGATCCTGCAGCTGGAAAAATCACTAAATCTGAATTGACATTAACCGCTAAAATCCCTGGAATTTCTGAAGAAGATTTTCAAAAATATGCGAAGATCGCTGAAGAAGGCTGTCCTGTAAGTCAGGCTTTCAGTTTTGAGATTAGCTTGAATGCTACTTTAACAAACTAAGCATACGATAAAACTTAATTATAGCATCAATAAAAACGGGTTAAAGCCCGTTTTTTTATTTTTAAATTTAATTCAAATTATTTTAGCTTAAAATCAACAATATATTTAATTTAAAAATAAAAAATATACCAATCGGTATATTTATGTATATTTGTATGTTGATTATTGAAGATGTCAAAAGCAGAAAAGACAAAACAATTCATTATCGAGAAAACGGCCACTTTGTTTAATACCAAAGGGTACACCGCTACGTCTTTATCTGATATTACAGAAGCAACCGGCCTCACAAAGGGCAGTATCTACGGAAATTTTGAAAACAAAGACGAAGTATCGCTCGAAGTTTACAAATACAATTCGGGAATTCTCAAAAAAAGTTTGATGAGATCATTCAGCGAAGAATTTCCAACAATGTCTGATAAACTGTATGCTTTCGTATCTTTTTACAGAAAAAACTGGCAATTGGTTTTTCTACATGGCGGTTGCCCATTGATGAATGCAGCCACAGAATCTGACGATACTTTTCCTGCATTAAACAATCAGGTTAAATTATCTTTTGAAGACTGGACAAAAACTATTTCAGAAATCATTAAAACCGGGCAAATCAATAATGAGTTCAATAAAAAAATAGATTCCGAGCAATATGCTTCGCTTTTTATTATCCTTATTGAAGGTGGAATTTTGCTTTCTAAAACAACAAAAGATGAAAAACACTTAAACCTTGCTTTAGATAGAATTCTACTACTCATCGACAAAGAAATTAAAAAAAATCCTTTATAATATAAATGGTATGGACAAACTGCAGGCATTAAAATCATTCATCGGAAAAGAATTTACCGCATCACCCTCTCCTTTTATGAGATGGCTTAATCCGGTAGTCGTATCGGCTGAAGAAGGTCAAATTGAATTTCAGTATATCGTAAGAGAAGAATGGCTAAACCCGATGGGAAATATGCACGGTGGCCTAACGGCAGCAATTATGGATGATATCATTGGCGCAACGATGTTTTCTTTAAACGAAAAAAACTTTATTGTAACCGTAAATAACAGCATCGATTATTTTTCAACGGCAAAAGAAAATGATACGATTGTAGCCGAAACCAAAATCATCAAAAGAGGAAAACAGTTTGTGAATGCACAATGCGAAATTTGGAACGCAGACAAAACAAGACTCATCGCAAGAGGAACCTCAAATCTATTTAAAATTAATAACTAAATATAAAATCCCCGTTACTGAATATCTTTGATAAGTAAAACAGTAAAAATTGTGATTTTAATGACTTAAAAAATATATACAGCCATCTATGAAAAGAGTTGTCATTACAGGATTGGGCGCAGTAACGCCTTTAGGAAATAATGTTGAAGAATTCTGGCAAAACAGCATCAACGGAGTAAGCGGAGCAAATAAAATCACTCACTTCGATACCGAAAAATTTAAAGTACACTTTGCATGTGAAGTAAAAAACTTTGACCCAAAGGTATATTTAAATCACAACGAAATAAAAAGAAGCGACCTGTTTTCTCAGTACGCAATGTATTCATCTGCAGAAGCAATAAACGATTCAGGATTGGAATTTGAAAAAATGGATCCTTTTGACACTGGCGTAATCTGGGGAACCGGACAAGGCGGAATGTGGACTTTCGAAAGCGAAGTCATGAATTTTGCAGCCAATGATCAGAATCCGAGATTCAACCCTTTCTTCGTTCCAAAATTTATCGCCAATATGGCTTCGGGAATGATTTCTATGAAGTTTGGTCTTCAGGGAATTAATTACACAACGATTTCAGCTTGCGCAACAGGAAATACCGCTTTGATGGATGCCTTCAACTATATCCGTTTAGGAAAAGCTAAAGTAATTATCAGCGGTGGCTCGGAAGCTGCAATTACGCCCGCTTCAGTTGGTGGGTTTTCTGTAATGAAAGCAATGTCTACAAGAAATGATGATTTTGCTACAGCAAGCCGACCTTACGATGAAAACCGAGACGGTTTTGTAATGGGAGAAGGAGCCGGAGCTTTGGTTTTGGAAGAATATGAGCATGCAAAAGCAAGAGGCGCAAAAATATATGCAGAGTTGGCAGGAGCAGCAATGACTGCCGATGCGTATCATATGACCGCACCTCATCCTGACGGAGTTGGGGCAATAAAAGCAATGCAATTGGCATTACATGAAGCCGGAGCAAACGTTGAAGATATTGATTACCTCAATCCTCACGCAACCTCTACTCCACTTGGAGATTTGGTCGAGCTAAAAGGAATCAGCAAATTATTTAAAGGAAGTAAAAACCTTGATCTAAGTGCAACAAAATCAATGACGGGTCACTTATTGGGAGCAGCAGGAGCAGCAGAAGCTATTCTTTCGATTAAAGCGATTGAAAAAGGAATTATTCCGCCAACTATCAATCTTCATAAGATTGATGAAAACATTCCAAAAGATGTAAATATTATTTTTGGTGAAGCAAAAGAAAAGAATATTCAATTTGCATTAAGTAACGCCTTCGGCTTTGGAGGACATAATGCTACTTTGGTGTTTAAGAAATTTTCATAGACTTAATTTAAACCATTAAGATTTAGTTAAGTAATTAAGATTATTAAGAAATTCTTTCTTCATCAAAATGACAAAGAAAAATAGAATAACTTTAAAAGAAAAAGCAGTCTAAATATAGACTGCTTTTTCTTTATGCTTCTTTCAACCATTCCGATGAAGAAAGATAGTTCTGATCGGGGTAATAAATAAAAAGAACATTTTTTCCTTTTATTGTATTGATAATCGGCTCCGTTAATGCTCTCGGAATTGCAGGACAACCCCAGCTTCTTCCGATTCTTTTGTGTGCTGCAGCAAACTCTTCACTTACATAATCTGCTCCATGCATTACGACAGCTCTTTTGTAAGCCGCATCATTAAAACCTTTATCCATTCCTAAAAGTTTTAAAGAATATCCGTTGTCACCATTGTAGGTTGATTCTGTTATATAGAAACCCATACTACTTTGAAGTGAGCTTTCGGTATTAGAAAAATTTGTTGCAAATTCTTCCCCTGTATTTTTTCCGTGAGCAACCAAAGAGTTAAAAAGAACTTTTTTCTCATTCATATCAATCACCCAAAGTCTTTTGGTATTTGATGATATTGAAAAATCACAAATCGTTAGCAAATGTGCATTTTCATCTAATTTCCCAGCTTTTTTCAGATTAGAAAAACCTAAAATAGCTTTAGAAAAAACATCAAAATTCAGTTTATGATCAGATTCGAATAAGATAGAATTATAAAGTTCTTCAGAAGAACTCATTTCATTTGTGCTTTTTTCAGATTTAATTTCAACTGCAGTTTCTATTTTTTTTGTGTTGGTATTTTCATTCTTTACATTCTCGTTTTTTGGAGAAACATAAAAAGAAGTCGTTACCATGTACACAATGCCTAATACGCTATAAAATCCTTTCATTAATATTATGTTAAATTAAAATTCCGGGTACAAATTTATAAAATCATAATTATCAATGAGTTAAAATAAAAAAAGTTTAACTCAATTTAAGAAACTTTAACTCACAAAGATTATTCTTCAGAATCTGGAACAAACTCTAAACTTATAGAATTCATGCAGTATCTAGTACCTGTTGGAGCAGGTCCATCATTAAAAACATGACCCAAGTGAGAATCACAACGTTTACAAACTACCTCAATTCTTTCCATTCCATGAGTTGAATCGCGGTTATAGCCTACTCCATTTTTATCAGCTTCAAAAAAACTTGGCCAACCGCAACTGCTCATAAATTTTTGGTTAGAGCGGAAAAGGTGATTTCCACAAACCGCACAATAATATTCTCCCAATTCATCAAACTCATTATATGTTCCGGTAAATGGTCTTTCTGTTGCTGCTTCTCTTGCAATTGCGTACAAATCTGGAGAAAGAATTTTAAACCATTCATCATTTGACACGTTCAGTTTTGCAGTATCTGCTCTTGAATAATATGGATTGTTTTTTGCTTCGTTATGCATAGAATTTATTTAAATATTAGAAATTAATGTAAAATCTAACCACAAAAATCGTAAAAGCTTTCCTCTTATTAAAGTTTTGACTGCTGAAAATGACAAGCTCACAAACTGTAAAAACTGATGTGTACTTTTCTAAGATATTATTAAGCTTAAATTCTTTTGCGACTTTTGTGGTAAAAGAATTACAACCAAATTTAGTAAATTTGAGAATATGAATGACGAAGCCAAACGAAAACAGCTTAGAAAATATAAAGCTTTTGCCACAGGACTTTTTGTCTTGATGGCGATTATCTTTATTATTACTACAATTTTGCAAAAAACACTTGATTCTCATTGGATTGGCTATGTTCGTGCATTTTCTGAAGCCGCAATGGTTGGTGCTTTAGCAGACTGGTTTGCGGTGACCGCTCTTTTCCGTCATCCATTAGGACTTCCAATTCCGCATACCAATCTTATTGAAAACAGCAAGGAAAAACTGGGTGATAACCTGGGAAGCTTTGTGGTTTCTAATTTTCTTTCGCCAAAAACAATTCGTCCATATATTCAAAAAATAAAAATTTCAAATTTTGTCGGCGAATGGTTGACAAAAGAAAGAAATCAGGACGCTTTAATTAAAAATCTCTCAGACATCGTTTTGGATATTCTCAACAAACTGGATGATTCTGAAGTAAGCCATTTCATCAGCAAAAAAGTTAGTGAAATGACCAATGATATTCAGCTTAATAAAATTTTAGGAAATGGAATTATCTATCTTTTAGATAAAAATGATCATCAGAAAATCGTCACTAATCTTTCAAAACAGATCAAAGAATATCTTATTGAAAACGATGGAATGATTCAGGAAAGGGTAAAAAAAGGCAGCTATTCTTTTATTCCTTCCTTTGTTGATAATAAAATTGCCGATAAAATTGCGAGTGGACTTTCAGATTTCTTCAGAGAGGTGGAGGAAGATACTAATCACGAAATCAGAGGTTTAATCACAAAAAAAATCTATGAATTTTCTAATGATCTAAAAGAAGATCCGAAATGGAATGATGAATTTAAAACCATCAAAAATGATTTTCTAAAAAATGATAAACTAGAAGAATATTCTAACGATATTTGGCTTTCCATCAAAAAAACATTGAATAATGAATTGCAGGAAGACGAATCTTCATTAAAAAAATACATCACAAAAAATTTGAATGAATTTTCTCAAAATTTGAAAACTGACGAAAAGCTTCAGAACAAAATCGATCATTGGGTAAGAGTAACCGCTTATAAATATATTCTGAAAAACACCCATCAAGCCGGAAACCTCATCAGTTCAACCGTCGGAAATTGGCAGGGAAAAGAGTTGAGCGAAAAACTAGAACTGGAGGTTGGAAAAGACCTTCAATTTATTCGTGTCAACGGAACTTTAGTTGGTGGATTGGTTGGTTTGATTATTTATACGATTTCGCATTTTTTTCTCTGAAACCTAAAGTTTTTCTCACAAATTTCGCAGATAAAACTTATTCTAAAATCTGCTTTATCTGAATCAACGAGATATTTTATAACAAAAAAGCAAAACCTCATCAGTTTTGCTTTTCATATTTTTAAGATTCAAATTATCTCGAAATTCTACCAGCTCTCGTTAAAAGTTCCTGATTAATATCGTTAATCAATTGCGGACCTTCGTAAATAAATCCGGTGTACAACTGAACTAAACTTGCACCTGCATTTAATTTTTCAATCGCATCTTTAGCAGAATGAATTCCTCCAACACCTATGATTGGAAATGCTCTGTTACTTTTATCAGAAAGATATTTGATCATCGCTGTACTTCTTTCACGAATCGGTTTTCCGCTAAGTCCTCCGTTTCCGATTTCTGCTAAAACTTCAGGCGAAGTTTTCAGACCTTCTCTGTTGACTGATGTGTTTGAAACCACAATTCCGTCGATTTTTGTTTCTGCAATCAGTTCGATAATTTCATCTAATTGTTGATTATTTAAATCCGGAGCAATTTTTAGAAGAATCGGTTTTGGATTTACTTTAGTTTGATTGATTTCCTTAACAGCTGTTATCAATTCTCTCAGATATTCTACATCTTCCAGCTTCGCATGACTTCCAACGTTCGGGCAACTTACATTCAAAACAAAATAGTCTACATAAGGATGAAGACCTTCGAAACAGTCTAAGTAATCCTGAGTATAATTTTCAGGCGTTGTATTGGTGTTTTTTCCGATGTTTCCACCGATGATGATTTTCCCTTTATTAGATTTTAGTTTTTCAATGGCAGTTTCCAACCCATCGTTGTTGAAACCCATTCTGTTGATAATTCCGCCATCTTCTATTAAACGGAAAAGTCTTTTTTTAGGATTTCCCGCTTGTGCTTTTGGCGTTACTGTTCCTATTTCTACAAATCCGAATCCTAAGTCTCCCAATTCGTTGAACAAAACAGCATTTTTATCAAAACCAGCCGCTAAACCAACCGGATTTTTGAATTTCAATCCGAAAACTTCTCTTTCAAGATGTTTGTCGACAATTGGTTTTGGAAGGAATAATTTTGTTAGAAATCCAAAATTTTTAAGCATCGAAAAAGTAAAATGATGCACTTCTTCGGGATCAAATTTGAAAAGAATCGGGCGAATGAGCGATTTGTACATTGAAAAAAAGTTTTACAAAAATACTCATTTTAAAATAAATGAATTCTTGATGTGTGATATTTTTATGAAAAATCTATTATGAATATGATCTATAAAACATTAATGTCTACATAATCTTTAAAATCTGCGAGAGCTTTTTAACGCAAAGATTTATTGCAAACTTCTTATTTTTAGAGGCAAAGGCAAATAAATTTGCTACCAAAGCTTGAACGTTAGCTTTATCAATCAACTTGTTGATTTCTCTTTGCTCCTTGAAATTTTGTAATATTAAAATAAATCTTTGCGTTAATAAATCTTAGATATGTCCATCAGTTTATTTACGAATACGAGCTTAAATCAAAATGCAATATGTCTCCTACTCTTTTAAACTCATCATCTATTGTAGCGTTTACCGTAATTCTTTCGTTGGTAACGGGATGATTAAAAACCAATTGATGAGCATGAAGCATCAGTTTATTCATATTAAAGGTTTCCAGCCATAGTTTATTCTGCTTATTGCAACCATGAGGTCTGCATCCCAAAATAGGATGTAAAATATGCTTAAAATGCTTTCTCAATTGATGGAATCTTCCCGTTTCGGGGATTGCTTCAACCAAACAATAACGCGAGGTCTGATGCTTTCCGAATACTAGATCTATCTCTGAGGTCTGTAAACGGTGATAATAGGTAATCGCATTTTGTTGAATTTCGTCTTCATTAACCAAATCATAATCAATGGTTTCTTCTTCGGGAGCCCATCCTCTAAGGATTGCCAGATATTTTTTTTCAACTTCGCGTGCTGCAAATTGATCACTCATTATCCTCAAAGGATCTTTATCTAAAGTAAACAGCAAAACACCCGAAGTTTTTCGGTCTAAACGATGTACCGGATAAACGTATTGTCCGATCTGATCCCTCAACTCCTGAATAGCATAGGTGTCTGCTTGTCCTGAATAATATGATTTATGAACCAGTAACCCACTGGGTTTATTAATGGCAATAAGATGTTCGTCTCGATAAAGAATTTCTAACATTAGACAAAAGTAGAGATTTTTAGATTTATTTTTATCTTATTGTGATGCCGCAAGAATTTAAACCTAACGGGTTTTATTAATAGCCGCGATGGAAACGGCATCCTTTTTTGTGGCGGACGCAGCGAAGTGGAGACCGCTACAAAAAAGATACAGTGAACAGCGGGAAACAGCTCCTAAAAATCAGCTTCATAAAAACTTCCATCTTCCCGATACCAACTTCCTACATTTTCACTATTTTTGCACTCAAGACGAAAAATTTATGGCAAAGCAAGAAGATGTTTTCAAGAAAGTGATTTCTCACGCTAAGGAATATGGTTTTATTTTCCCTTCGAGTGAGATCTATGACGGTTTATCTGCAGTTTATGACTACGGACAAAACGGTGCAGAACTGAAAAATAATATCAAACAATACTGGTGGAAAGCGATGGTACAGCTTAACGAAAATATTGTGGGTATTGATTCGGCGATTCTGATGCACCCTACAACCTGGAAAGCTTCTGGCCACGTTGATGCTTTTAATGATCCTTTGATAGACAATAAAGATTCTAAAAAACGTTTCAGAGCAGATGTTTTGGTAGAAGATTATTGTGCAAAAATCGAAGATAAAGAGAATAAAGAAATTGAAAAAGCTGCCAAAAGATTTGGTGAGTCTTTCGATAAAGCTCAGTTTGTTGCAACGAATCCTAAAATTATTGAATACAGAGCAAAAAGAGAGCAAATTTTATCACGATTGGCAAAATCTTTAGAAAATGAAGACCTTGCTGATGTAAAATCTTTGATTGAAGAGTTGGAAATTGCTGATCCTGATACAGGTTCTAAAAACTGGACGGAAGTAAGACAATTCAACTTAATGTTTGGAACTAAATTAGGTGCTTCTGCAGATTCTGCGATGGATCTTTATTTAAGACCGGAAACTGCTCAGGGAATTTTCGTTAACTTTTTGAATGTACAGAAAACTTCACGTCACAGACTTCCTTTTGGTATTGCTCAGATTGGAAAAGCTTTCAGAAATGAGATTGTTGCGAGACAGTTTATCTTCAGAATGCGTGAATTTGAACAAATGGAAATGCAGTTTTTTGTGGCTCCGGGAACTGAATTGGAATTCTACGAACAGTGGAAAACAAAACGTCTGAATTGGCATTTGGCTCTTGGTTTAGGAGATGACAACTACAGATTCCACGACCATGAGAAATTGGCGCATTATGCAAATGCTGCAGCTGATATTGAATTTAATTTCCCATTTGGATTTAAAGAATTGGAAGGAATTCACTCAAGAACAGATTTCGATTTGAAAGCCCACGAAAAGCATTCAGGTAGAAAATTACAGTTCTTCGATCCTGAAAGAAATGAAAACTACGTTCCTTATGTGGTAGAAACTTCTGTTGGACTGGATAGATTATTCCTTTCTATTTTCTCAAACTGTTTGAAAGATGAAGTTTTGGAAGACGGTTCAGAAAGAACAGTTTTATCTTTACCTCCGGCTTTAGCACCAATTAAAGCAGCCATTCTTCCGTTGATGAAGAGAGATGGTTTAGCGGAATATGCTGAGAATATCTTTAATGACTTGAAATACGATTTCAACTTATTCTACGAAGAAAAAGATGCGATCGGAAAACGTTACAGAAGACAAGATGCAATTGGTACACCTTATTGTATCACCATCGATCATGATTCTCTAACAGATCATACCGTGACAATAAGAGACAGAGACACAATGCAGCAGGAAAGAGTTCCGGTTTCTGATTTGAGACGAATTATCGACGAGAAAACGAACTTCAGAAATTTACTTTCTAAAATATAAATTGAAAGCCTTGAGAAATCAGGGCTTTATTTTTTTATTCAACTTATCCCCGAAATCATTATTTTTGAAATCAATTTTTTACCATGAAAAAAATAACACTGTTGATGTTTTGTCTGCTTCAGGCATTCGCATATTCTCAAACTCAGGATTTAACAGCATTAGCTTCGGGAGAACACACCGGTATGAACGCTTTATTTGATGATAAAGATAATCTCTACGGCTATGTATCAATTTATTCTTATGGAAAATCCGGAGAAAAAACGAAGAAGTTCGAATACGTTATTTTAGATAAAAATCTAAACCCTGTTGCCAATAAAGAATTTGAAGGAGATATTACGGCTGCATCTTATGTTGGATATGTAGATTCTAAAGGGCAGATTATTTTAAAACCCTCCGGAATAGATTATACGTTGGTGAAAAACAAAGATTTGTTCACTCCCGTTTCAATGGTAATAGATCCAAAAGCAAATATCATTACCCGAAAAATATATTACGATTATCAGGAAAACGGAACTTTCAAAGAACTTAACGAACCTAAAAACTGGAAGGAACAACGCAAAGAAAACCGTGAAGAGAAAAAAGAAAAAGGCTACAATTATATCTCGGCGGTTGGCGAACTTAAACAAGGTGGATATTTTGCTATAGAATATAAAGATTTTGGAAAATACATCAGCAATAACAGCCTGATGAAATTTAATCCGGAGAAAAAAGAAGTCTGGAAATACAGCTACAATACCAACGGAGACAAAAAGAACTTTTCTGCTCTTACCGTGCTGGAAAAAGATGAAAAATATATGTACTGCATCATGAAAAAGGTAAGTGATGATAAAAAGACTTTTAACCTTCTCGTAATCGATATGCAGACAGGGAAAGAAGTATCAAACAAACCCGTAACCGGATTTTCGGATGAGACCATCGACAATATAGATACTTTCTACGCAGGATACAGAAAACTTGACAATGACAAAACTTTTGATGATAAAATGGTTATTGTAGGTAAAACTTTTTCGCCGTCTTTTGATCAATTAGGATTTTCAAGGTTGATTGTGAATAAATCTGACTTCAGTACAAGTGCAAAATCTATTCACTTCAAACAGGATCTTACCACCTATCTTCCAAAAATAAATGCCAACGGATATGTAGAAAACGGCTATATGCTTCACTCCAGAGATATGTATTTTATGAGTGACGGAAGTGTGGGGATTTTAGCGGAAAAATACAAACCAATGTCTGAATATAATGCTCCAAAAACTACAGATCTGGTTTATATTTATACTGATAAAGATTTCAAAGTTAAAGATGTAAAGGTATTTGAAAAGGAAAAAACAAAATGGTTCAACAGCGATTATCTTTTTTCTCAATATCTGAATGACGGAAAAGATGTTGTTTTCTTTTACCGTGATTATCAGAAAGATCAGGTAACGAAAGAAAAAAAATGGAATCTTTTTATTAATACCATTATCGACGGCAAATTTAAACAGGAAATTGTTCCTATTTCAGAAAAAGACAATTACAGCGTTACACCTTATGTGGCAAAAGAAGGATACATTTTACTACGCGAGTACAACGAAAAAGAAAAGTTTAATAAGATTCGTCTGGAAAGATTGAATTATTAATTTAAGAAATTAAAGCATTAAAAAACCTAACAGATTTTAATTATTTGTTAGGTTTTATTTTTTTAGCCCATAGGAAAATGGAAAAATTCTATGATTCTTTCTGATAAAAATCTGCAATATTTTTTATTTCATCCAAACTCAGATTCCACATAAAATTTAGAAATTGCTGATAGCTTTCGCTTTGGTTTTTCGGGTCTACCCTATCTAAATATCTGTTGAGATTATAATTTTTACGGGCTTCATAGATTTTCGAGAAACACTTTCCGAGCCAGTTTTTATAATATTTTTCTTCTTCCCCATCCTGCAAAAACTGCAGACTTGCATAAATTCCTATTCCATAATCCTCAGAATGATAAAAATTGGGTAGTGTTTCCATTCTTGCAGTTTTCTCAAGAACTGCGTAAGATTCCGACGCTTTTTCGTCGGCAACTTCTGTTTTCAGTTCGGGAAAAAGCGTTTTCAGATGATTGATTCTCAATGTGATTTCCGGATGTGATCTCAACGAATCTTTGTTGAGCTTACTCTTAAAATGATTGTAATTATACAACGAAAAGTCTTCTTTTTTCAGCCATTTGTCATTAAACTCCTGTTTTGGAAGATTGAAAAACTTCTTGTACGTTTCTACTTTCAATTCTTTGGGAGAAATCGTGTCAAAATCTTCAAGTCTTTTCAATGTATTGATAAATTCTGTTCTTGTAAAATCACTATTTTTAAAAACGGTATACCCTAAAGAATCTGCCTGCATTTCTTGTTTTCTGTTTTCAGATCCTTTTTTGTAAACTCTATTTTTCAATACACTGAACGCTCTCTGATTACGATTTTCTTTAGTTGATCTAATATCCTGAACTACCATTTTATCAAGCTGATCTTGATTGATGAGACCGAGAAAAGTTTTCAAAGTATGCTCTGTAATTTTATGCCCTAATTCGTGAGAGATCACAGCAGCCAATTGATCATCATTGTTTAGCCAGTTAAAAAGTCCCATATTAATTACGAAAGTTCCATCCGCAAAACAGTAAGCATTTGGTGTATTATCTTTAGCAATAAGGATTTTAAGATTTTGTGGAATCTGAGGATTATTTTTCCTTAATCGTTCCAAGATATTTTTAACTTTTGCATCAAAAACCGAATTGAATATAAAGTCTTTATTTTTCACCTGCTTTTCAAAATCTTTCCCAAGCTCATTATAAATTTTAGACAGCTCACCACCCGTTTTCCCGGAGTACTTTCCTTTCAGACTTTTTACCAAAAGTTCATTATTTAAAGAATAGTTTTTAATAAAATCTTTTCTCTGCTTATAGTCTGCAGTATCAATTGGTTTATAAGTCTGCGCAAAAAAAACAGCCCCAATAAAGATCAATAAAAAGGTAATGTAGTTTTTCATCATATTTTTCATCAATAATTTTTAGTACATGACAAAAAATATTTTACCGCAAAAGATTCAAAAAAAAAATTATTAAAACATAGAAATTCAAAAGTTTACAAAATGTAAAAAACCTGAGTTATCGCTCGTTTTGCAAACTTTTAAATAACTTAAGCACAGTAAAATCTTTTGATTCTTTTGCGGTTAAAAAAATATCATGTACTAAATCAATAATTACAAAAATAATTCATTTAAAAATACATTTGTGAGTTTCTTTTCAAATTTATTTTAAATTTGTTTAAGACCAATTCTTATGATAGTTATTATTTATCTAATCGCTTTTTTAGCCTCTGTAGTAGTTCTTTTCTACTTATTTGGATATGCTTATATTTTTAATGGCATTTCTAAAACCTATCTTCGTGGAAAATCGAGCGCCAATATTGATGATGGAAGACTTTTTACAAGCAACATTATTCATACAGCTAAACCTGTTCTTTGGGATGAACACTCTGATTACAACAAAAAAGATTTACCTAAAAACATCGTTGACGATTTAGCTCAATCAAACACAGCATCATTTTTGGTCATAAAAGATGGAAAATTATTACACGAACAATATTGGAATGGTTATAACGAGCTTTCAAAAACGAATTCATTTTCTATGGCAAAAACAGTTACCGTTATGCTTTTTGGAAAAGCCTTGGAAGAAGGAAAAATTAAAAATATTAACACCAATTTCTCTGAATTTTATGATGAATTCAAAAATAAACCTTTAGGTAAAGAAGTAAGTTTAAAGCATCTTGCCCAAATGGAATCTGGCTTAAACTGGGATGAAAATTACAAAAACCCTTTTTTGCCAAATGCTCGGGCGTATTACGGAAGAAGCTTGTTAAAAGCGACGTTTTCGAGGCCATTTAAAGAAAAGCCAGGTGAAAGATTTGAATACCAAAGCGGCTCTACTCAGCTTTTAGGATTTGCGGTAAAAAAAGCAGTCAATCAATCTTTATCAAGTTATTTATCTGAAAAATTCTGGATCCCGTTAGGAATGGAGCAAAACGCAGATTGGAGCGTTGATGAAAGCGGAATGGAAAAAACATATTGCTGTATTCACTCCAATTCAAGGGACTTTGCAAAACTTGGACAATTATTTTTAGACGATGGAAAAGTTGGTGATGAGCAAATCCTGAATTTAGATTTTATCGAACAGATGAGAACGCCCACCGAAAAGTCTGATGAGATCTACGGAATGGGCTTTTGGATCAACAATGACAACCCTATTAAACATTATTATTTCCTCGGTCTTCAAGGTCAATATATCATTATGATTCCGGAAAATAAAATGGTAATTGTAAGAACCGGAAGCTACAACAATTTACCTAAAACCGACAGAGGAAGACCGGATCAGGTGAAGTTTTTGGTGAATGAAGTTGTAAAATTATTTGCTTAAAAATATGGAAAAATACAGCGCAAAAGTTGATGAATATATTGAAAAATCTCAGGATTTTGCCAAGCCAATTTTAAATTACATTCGAGAGATTGTTCACGAGTTTTGCCCCGTTGCAGAAGAAACGATTAAATGGAAGTTTCCGACGTTTATGTATAAAGATAAAATTCTTTGCTCAATGGTTTCATTTAAACAATATTGCAGCATGGGATTTTGGTTGCACGGTGAAATGCAGACCATAAAAAATCTTGAAACGGATGTTGAACAATCCAATATGTTCAGTTTAGGAAAGATCACCAAACTCGAAGATCTTCCTTTAAAACCTCAGCTTAAGAAAATTATTCTTGAAGCAATGGAACTTACCGACATGGGTGTAAAATTGAAAAAAGCAGCACCGTCTACAACTGAAATCGCAGTTCCTGATGAGTTTCAAAATATTTTAGATCAAAATAAAAAAGCTTTGGCCGTTTTTGAAAAAGCATCACCTTCATTCAGAAAAGAATATATCAATTGGATTACGGAAGCTAAAACAGAAGGCACCCGAAATAAAAGGATTGAACAGGCCATAGAATGGATCTCAGAAGAAAAAGGCAGAAACTGGAAATACGAGAAGAAGAAATAATTAGATGGAAATTGGGTGATGGAAGCTGGAGGTTTACAAGTTTGAAAATATTTTTTGAAAAACCCTAACTAAACTTCTAGTGGAATCTGAAATTTGCTTCGGGAAGTGTATTATTTTTGAGAAAAGCTTCGTATTCAGGCGACATTTGGGTACGACCGAAAGTATTTTGTCCACTCATACTTCCGAGACGTACTTTATCTTTACCATATTTTTTATTCATCGCATCCATCGCTTTCATTACAGGTAAATGCTGATTTTGTGTATCTTCTTCAAATAAATTAATCAATCTTTGATCTTCCGGAACAAAATCGTTGACAATAACTCCTGCTTTTTTATAATGAAAGCCTTCTTCAAAAATAGATTCAAACAAATCATTCACGACTCTACCAATCAAAATTGATGAGTTGGTCGGGTTCGGAAGAATTTGAGTTTTAGCATTTCTATATTCGGGTAAATCTTTTCTGAAACGATTGGTCTGCACGAAAACTGTTACCATTTTGCAGCAGGTATTTTGTTTTCTCAGTCTTTCAGAACAATACATTCCGAATGTTTCTACCCGTTCTCGTACATCGTCTTTTTGAGTAAGCATTTCCATAAAACTTCTCGTCACGGCAATCGATTTTTTAGGCGAAGGCGTATCTAATTCCAACTGCCGAATTCCTTTCAACTCATTAATCATTCTTACGCCATGAATTCCCATGATCTTGCGAACCCACATTTCCGGTTTTTGAAGCAAATCCCATGCTTTATAAACACCATTATCGTGCATTTTTACGGCAAGTTTTCTACCTATTCCCCAAACATCACCGATGTTGAGCCATTTTAAAGCTTTCTCAATTTTTTCCGGAGTATCTAAAATATAGACCCCTTCATAAAATTGTTCTGGAAAATCTTTTACAATCCTGTTGGCAACTTTACACAAGGTTTTTGTAGGTGCAATACCGATGCTTACGGGAATCTTTGCTTCATTTTTAATTCTTTCCCGTATTTCAAGACAATAATCATAAATGCTGATGTATTTAAAGCCTGTGAGATTTAAAAATAGCTCATCTATGCTGTATGTTTCAAATTCTAAAACGTAAGAACTAGCCAACTGAATGACTTGCTGACTTTTAAAATTATACAATTCAAATTTTGCAGAAAAAACTTTTACATCATTCTGTTTAAAAAGTTCTTTATACTTAAATGCAGGAGCTGCCATCGGGATCCCTAACTTTTTCGCTTCCCGACTTCGAGACACCACACATCCGTCGTTGTTGGAAAGCACCACAACGGGCTTGTTTTCAAGCGAAGGATCTAAAGTTCTCTCACAGGAAACAAAGAAATTATTGCAATCGACTAGAGCGTACATGAGGTAAAAAAACTATTTGAAAGTACAAATCTATGACTTTTAAAAGATAATTTTAAGTTTAAAAACGATTTTAACATTCAATTTAATTACATGAAATACAAACAGTTAAATATTTTAAAACACGTCAAGTTTTGTCGTACCAATGTATTGATCAGTGGTTCCAGAAAATTTATTTTTTTCATTTTAAATGGTCCCTTTTTTCTCCTCAATGCGTCAAGTTTTGACGTATTGCATCCCTACATTTGTTTTCTAAAGAAACTAAAAATATGGATAAAATAACCTTACAGAGAATAGAAAAATTACATCCTTTTGTGAGGGAGGAAGTAAAACAAATCATCAAAGAATGTGATGAAGCATTAACCGGAAAAGCTAAAATTAAGATTACTCAAGGGCTTCGAAGTTTTGAGGAGCAGGAAAAACTCTATGCTATCGGAAGAATTACAAACGGAAAAAAAGTAACGAATGCCAAAGCCGGACAAAGCATCCACAATTACGGATTAGCCGTTGATATCTGTTTAATTATTAATAAAAAAATAGCGAGTTGGGATACTGTAAAAGACTGGGACAATGACAAAGTTGCTGACTGGTACGAATGTGTAAAAATTTTCGCAAAACACGGTTGGGATTGGGGCGGAAACTGGAAAACTTTTAAAGATCTCCCCCACTTTGAAAAGAAGAATTTTCCGACTAAAAAAGGTTTGGTAAAAACGACTTGGAGAGCACTTGCAAAGCTGAAAACAGATGAAGAAGGATATGTGGTTTTTTAAAAAATTTTATACGTCGAGTTTTGGCGTTGTGAGAGAATAGTTTTGTAAAAACCAAAAGAATCAAAATTATGAAACAATTTAACGATGAATGGAGTGATAATTTATCCGAATTTAAAATGCTTTCTTTTGAAGAAGTGAGCAATGGGTTCGAAGGAAATAAAAATCCTTTACAAGGAATAAAAAATCTAGAAAGTGCAGAATATAAAGATGATGAATATATTAATCTTAAAAATCTTTTAGACAGCATTAGGCTCGCCTACAGAAATAGGAGTAAAATGCAATATACATTTGCAAAATATTTCAATGATACACCACAAATGTACATTATGGATGATAGTAAGAACCATATTGACATTTCAGCAAAAATCGCATTAAAAAACGGCTCTATAAAAGTTTCTCAAAATCTCGGAAATGACAAACCTTTTATGGAAGTGTTTTTTGATAGTAAACAACGTTTAACTTACTCCCTTTCTTTTTGTTACTCAGGATCTAGGCAAGTAGCAATCGTATTGCGAACGCATAGCTTTAAAGAATATAGAAATCTATTACTTTATTTAGGTTATGGAGATGTGGAAACCGATTATGATGCATCTAAGTTTTTTATTAGGGAGTTTACTGACTTTCTAAAGGACACTAAAAATACAGCAGATGATTTATACAAAGTATATGCAGATTTGCCAAAAAGTTTTATCGTACATATACATCTCACTACTGAAAAAGTTGTAGAACATCTCAAAATTCTTACAGAAGTGGATGATACAGGCTGGTTTAGCTGGACTAAAGATACCAGTTCTTTGTTGATAACAGTATTGGCAATGTTTCGAGATTATGACAAAGTAGTAGATTATCTTAATGAAAATCCAAAATTCGTTAATGAAATTTATGATAATCTTGATAGGCATTCTGAAATTTTGGGACAGCCAATTTCTAACCGTATACTATTTGCATCTACCTTAAATTTGTTTACGCAACAAGATCAAGATGCAAAAACAAAAATTACCAATGTTCTCACCAGTTACGGTAATTATTATATTGAATCAAATATTTTGGAGCTAAATGACACTCTTAATACCATTAAAGGAATTGTCAGTTTCGATTGGGATTTTGATTACAAAGATGCTATTTTCCTACAACAGAAAAGAACGGTAGCAAAAACTAGAGAACGTCCACTTATAGGACAAGACGGAGAGCCAATAAATGATATTGCAACAGATGAAACAATTACTGTAGAGGAGAATGTAGATCCCGGTTATTTCTACAATCCAATGAGTCCGGTGACCTATTTCGATAAAGAAGGAAATTCACATTTAGTGACTGCGTTATTTATAAAAGCGATTGCTGATGAGAAAGAATGGGCGGAAGTAATGCATCATATCCGTATTGGTGGGGATATTTTTGCTATCATTTTAGGGGTGATGACATTAGGAACAACTTCAGGATTTTCTGCAGTGGCAATTGCAGATCTTACTTTGGCAAGTGTAGATTTGATACTGATGAATGAAGACGTGCAAAAGTGGTTATCTGATCAAGGTTCTGCAGGAAAATGGTTTATAGAAAACTGGGATTTAATCTATGCTTTTGTAGGCGCAGGAATAATGAGCGCCGTAATAATGGAAGGTATTCTTATACATGGTCCTGCACTTCTAGAAAGACTTAAAAACATAAAAAATGTAAAAGAAAATTATCTTACTTTTACAAAGCAGTTGGAGAAATTAATTACAGAATTAGAAGCTTATCGAGTAAGAAATTCTACTAATGTAATTGAAGAAGTGGTTATCGTCGGTGAGAAAAATGGTCTTTTAAAAAAACTTCTTAAACTAGTGTCTTCTCCACAAGAAAATCTGGCATTTATTGTAGAAGATATTGTTAAAAAAGGACTTTCTGTAAAAAAGATTTCTCAAGAAAAATATGAAATTTTTTACAAAGGTTTTTCTATTTTTGAAGGAGGGCAATATGAAGCAGGAGCTTTTTTGAGAAAATATTTTTGGAAGAGTTTGGGGAAATCCACAGACGAATTAGATAAGATTATCAGAAAAATAAAATATGATAAGTTTTGGAAAGATGGCTATGATCCAGATCCTACATTTATTATATGGGGTTCAGGCAAAATATCCCATACTAAATTATGGAATAACACAATTGATGACATCATTAGTAAAGGATGCGAAATTAAATACAGTGAAAGAAATTTAGCATATGGACCCAGTACTATTCCAGGTGAACCAGGAAGACTTATATTAACGGAAGAAGCTTCAATAACAGCACTTTTACATGAAGCAAAACATTTCTTAGATGATTTTAAAATGGGTTTTCCTGGAATGGCAAGACTAATGGAAAATCCCAAATTACGATGGAGTATGGAATATGATGCTTACATGACAGAAATTAAATTCTTAAGAAAAAATAAAGAATTTGAAACTGCAAAAAAATTATTAGAAAATGCTTTGGATGAGAAAAGATATCTTGAAGAACTATATAACATCAAATTTTAATAAAATGAATAAAATATTTTCACAAGAAACAATCAATAGTATTAAAAATAGAGACACTAAAGATATTATTGACAACTTTCTACACGCAACCCACGATATGCCTAGATCACATGCAGCAATATTAATTGGTCTTAGAATTAATAATGACTATCAAAAATACTCTAAATTATTATTAGAAGAAATGGCTAAAAAAATACATTTTCAAAATGTAAGATTGGGGATTAAGTCAGCATGGACAGTAGCAATTTCAGCAATAGAAAATCTAAACCCTACAGATTATTTTAAAATTAAAAATGAATTTGACAAATGGGACGAAGAAGAAAGGAAAAATTTGTTAGAATGGTTAAGGCATCATCCTGAACATTGCAAAATATTAAAAGAAGGTAAGGTTTAGTCTTAATCCTTTTCTTTGTCTTTAATTATGGATGTCTAAATTTGATTTATTGTAATAAATAATTAATGAAAAATTCATTTACAGAATATCTAATAAAAAATGGTTGGAAAGAAATTAATGCAATGACCTTCCAACAAGAAGAATCACAAAAAGCAGAAATATTTTTTTCCAGTTCAAATCAAATTGAAGTATATATAGATTCTAAATTAATAATTGAAAAATATCTACTGAACTTAGAAGATTTAAAAGAGGTATTAAATGAGATTTAATATAATTCAATTAATATATTACCGCTTCTTTAGAGGCGGTTTTTCATTTCTCGAAATACTTATCTTAATTTGATAGGCAAACAATGTTAAAAAGGAAAATCCTTAACTAATTTTGTTACCTTAAATTTTATAACACGTCAAGTTCTGTCGCCTCCCTCCCCTATCTTTATTCTACCAAAATAACAGTAGAAAAATGAAAAAGACAACCCTACTTTCTTTAGATGGAGGCGGAATAAGAGGCATCATCACCTGTATTATTTTACGCTACATAGAAGAACAGCTGCAGATTCATGACAAACCAAGCGCAAAGCTTGGAGATTATTTTGATCTGGTGGCAGGAAGCAGCACGGGAGCATTAATCGCAGCGATTATTTTGTGTCCCGACGAACATAGAAAAGCAAAATATTCTATTCAGAAAGGTTTGGAATTGTATTCTGAAAAAGGCGGCGATATCTTTCAGGTTTCTTTTTGGGAAAAACTGATCAACCCATTTGGACTGCTGAATGAAAAAATTTCTCAGGAAGCTTTAGAAAAAAACCTCAACGAATTTTTTGGAAATTTAGAATTAAAAGAACTGATAAAACCCTGCTTAATAACAAGCTATGACATAGAAAACAGAAGAGCAAAATTATTCAATTCCTGGAAAGCCCATTTAATCACCGATAATTTTTATGTAAAAGATGTTTGCAGAGCGACTTCAGCGGCACCAACTTATTTTACTCCAGTTCAGATAAAATCGATGTACGGACAGATTTTCAGCTTAATTGATGGAGGAATGTTTGCTAATAATCCGGCACTTTGTGCTTACGCAGAGGCAAGAAAGGTTCCTTTTGCCGAAGTTTTGAAAAATCATCAGAAAGCCAATTATCCGACCGTGAATGATATGATTATTATTTCAATCGGAACCGGAATTGAATCGAAAAAATATTCGTTTAAAAAAATGGAAAAAGCCGGAAAGCTCGGCTGGGTGACTCCAATTATTGATATTCTGATGTCTGCCAATGCAGAAACGGTAGATTATCAGCTTTGCCAGATGTTTCAGACATTGGGGCAAAGAAATCAAAAGAATTATTATCGTCTAAATCCTTCGTTGAAAAACGCTTCTCCTGCGATGGATAATGTAAGAAGATCTAATATTGAGAATTTAATTCAGGCAGGATTGAGCTATATTGATGACAACAGAGAAATTTTAAACCAAATTGTACAAAAATTAATTAGAAATAAAATATAAGCTTTTAAGATTATAATTGACTAATATAAGCTTATTCTATTATAATTAAAAAATAAAATTTTAGACTTTAAACACGTCAAGTTTTGTCGCTCCTCGCCCATATCTTTACAGTATAAACAAAGACACAAAAACAAATCTAAACAACTTTTATATCCATTTGAATTCAACACAAAGTAATGCTGAACAGCCCAAAATATGTTCAAAAAACCTCACAATTAAAGACACAAAACATGGAAACATCAAATCACAATTCTGATACAATCTCCAAAAAAGACCTCTTTACAATTGAATGGAGCGACATCGAAAACGCAGAAATAGATTACGAAAACTACCTTAATGATATCGAAAATTTCTTCAGAGACGATTTTGAAAATGACATTCTTGAAGAAGAAATTGAAACTAAAATTTAACTTTCTAATACGCCAAGTTCTGTCGTTGTAACATCTTAAATTTAATGTAGTAACCAAGCACAACTCATCATATCAATTTTCATGAAAAAGTCTTAGAATTTAACATTCTCAAAATGTTGAACAGCCCGAAATATGTCTAAAACTCAACAATTAAAAACACAAAAATGAATCTTCCGATTAAAAATAAAGGTGGAAAACCCGTTGCCGGAAACCACCTTAAAAAAATAAGGCTAAAAACCTGAAGATCAATAATAAAAAGAGACTTCAAAAATTTTAATATTAAAAGTAAAACAATTTTAAAATGTCAACAAATTTAAACACAAATAACTCTTCGCAAACGCTATTCAGATTTGCAGCAATGAGAAACCCTGAATTATCTGATCCGAAAAACAAAGAGAAAAGATTTATCTTCAGAGGGAAAAAAGCTAAAGATGATAGTAAAATTGATTCTAACCTAAACTCTTCAAATAACCTAAACTTAATTTTAAGAAAACCTTCGGCAATCAATCTCACGGTACATTCTGAAGACTCTCTAAAAACTCTTTATCTTAAATTTTACGATTTTGCGGTTTGGGTTGCAAGAAATAAATCCACTGCTACCAAACAAGAATTTGACAAGCAGATTGCACTTTGCAAAACATTAGGAGCTTTAACCGTTGATGCTGTTCTTTGGGATAATCTCGTTTATCAGGTAGTCACCCAAAAAGATTTCTATGCGAAAGAACTTATTATGCAGCTTCTCCATCTGGCACATATTCTTGAAAATTATGATATGTCTGAAGAGTCTTTTGAAGAGATGAAAAAAGCAAAAGTAGTTTTACCAAAAGAACTATTTAAAGTATCTTCTACAGGTTCTAATGGAACATCAACATCTTCATCTACTCAGAGGGTGATGTTCGATAATAAAGCAATGAAATTGGCAGAAGCCTTTGTAAGTCTTAAAGAAAACGAAAATCTTACAAATACTTTATCAAAATTAGAAAAAACATACAAAAAAAAATATGCTGAAACATACAAAAATGCTTATACAAGCTATGAAAAAGAAGTAAAACCTATTATTCAATCAGCTAGAAAAGATTCAGCTGAAGCAGATAGAAAAAAGTTAATTCTAGAGAACAGAATTAATTATCTGACTCAACTCAGTATCGCTGATCCTGAAAAGTTCTATGCAAACAGTGAACTGAATACGGAGCTTCATCGCATCAAAGATGAGATCATGAAAATCACAATTCCTGATGTAGAAATACCGGAATTTGATTTCCAATTTGAAATTCCTGAGATTGATGCAGCACAATTAAGCAGAACCTTAAAGTCACAAGACCAAAACACTTTAAATAGATTATTTGGAACAACTACCATTATAGATTCTTTAGCTGAAATTACTTCATTTGAAGAATTGAACCACTATATTACTCAAAATAATCAGGTTTTACAGCAAACAGTATTGAATAATACCGTTCTTGATCAACAGGTTTCTGCTACAGTGGGAGGTGTTGTAATACCCGTAAATAATAATTCATATACAGCAGGATATATTCCTTTCAGCATAAAAACTTATGCTCAGAATTCATCCGAATGGAGCTTACTTTTAGCTTTAAGTAGCAATATTGAAATCGCTTCAGCGAAATATAAGGTACTTGTAAAAGATACGGAACTTTCCTCTACGAGTTTATCTTCTTTAGGTGGAGGATCTTACTTATTGTTTGATGTACCTAGAATTCCAGTTTCTAAAACCTCTGGAGTTGAACAGTTTGTTGTAGAAGGAGAATTTACATCAAAAGATGGGATCACTTATCGTTTCAATGTTAAATTAGTTATTGATCCGGATAATTTAGACAGAATAACTAAGCAATATACCTTCAGAGGAGCCGATGGATGTATGCCTGTCGATCCGCCAAAACCGGAAACACCGGAAAATCCAGAGAACCCGCCGTATAATCCTTCTGAAACATCTTCTTTTATCCCTTCAGGATTTGGAATGAAAAATATTGGTGTCGCAGATTATTTAAAAGTAGAACAAAGTACGTACTGCTATGTAGAAGGAGACGTTGCTCATATCGAAAACATTATGGCGCGTGAATATAAAGAACGTTCTACCAGAAGATTAAAACGAAGTGAATCTCAAACCACAAAGTCTTCAGAATCTGAAAAAGAAAAATTGACAGACACTACTTCTACCGAAAGGTATGAAATGCAGAGTGAGATTTCTAAAATCATGCAGGAATCTAAAGATTTTGCAGCACAAGCTGGGGTTACTGCAAGTTGGGGAATAGGAAAAGTATCTTTTGGGGCAAGTGCAAATGCAAGTTATGCTACTCACAACTCTAAAGAAGAAAGTAACCGACAAGCAGTTACCGAAGCTAAAGACATCACAGCAAGAGCTTTAGACAGAATTGTAACGAAAGTAAAAGAAGAGCGTATTGATAAAGTTTTAGAAGAATACGAAGAAAATAATAAACACGGTTTCGATAACACCAAAGGAAGTAGCCACGTTGTAGGAGTTTACAGATGGGTAGATAAAGTGGTAAAAAACCAAATCTACAATTATGGCAAACGTATGATGTTTGAATTTATGATTCCTGAACCAGCCAAGCTTCATACTTTAGGAATAAAAATGATTGATGAAGCCGAAAAATTAGTAAAACCTATTGACCCAAGAGAATCTCCTACTAATAAAATGGAAAATTTCACGTCGTTAAATGGTCTTACGGGTGAAACAATTTTAAAGTTTTGGACAGGTAAATATAATGTTGAAATAGATGAATTTCCTATGGCAACATTTAATATAAACAAATCGTTCCATGAAAGAGATGCTTCACACACAGGTGGGGATGAGGGTAAAGTACAAGTTACCAATGGTTCTGGAGAAGTAGAAATCCCCGAAGGTTACATTGCGGATCAGGTTACTTATACATTCAACACCTATCCACACGGTTTTTTTGGCTCGCATCAAGCATTTATGACTATCGCCGGAAGACGTTTACCTTGGATTGAATCTATTCATGATACAGAAAAATATGGAATCTTAGAAAATCTAAATGTTAGAACCAAACTAGCTTACTCATTTGCTGCAGGTGAAAGTCCAATTATGGAAGGAAGTTTAGACATTCGATGCAATCTTTCTACTGAAGCAAAAAATGCTTGGCTACAATCCACCTTCAACAAAATTATCGAAGCCTACCAAGTAGAAATGGATAAATACAACCAAGCTTTAGCAGAAGCAAAAGCTTTAGGGGTACAAATAAAAGGTTCAAACCCAGGCTTCTACAGAAAGATTGAGAATACAATTTTAAGAAGAAACTGTATCTCTTATATGATTAATCAAAATACAAATGTTGAATTAACATTTGGCAAAGGTAAATATCACAACAACGGATATTCTTCAGGGGAAGAAACTTTCTTAAATACAGATATTAAAGTAGACGCAAAATTAGATCAGTATGCAGCTTTTGTAAAGTTTATGGAACAGGCATTTGAATGGGATATTATGAGCTACTATTTCTATCCTTATTATTGGGGTAACAGAGAAAAATGGGCAGCAATGTACCAATTTGATGATAACGATCCTACATTCAGAGCATTTATGCAGTCGGGTATGGCGAGAGTAATTGTTACGGTAAGACCAGGCTTTGAAGAAGCTGTAAGACATTTCCTTGCAACCGGACAAATCTGGAACGGCGGTGAAGTTCCTGTAATTGACGATCCATTATTCTTATCAATTGTAGACGAAATGCGCTCTGCATTAGGTAAAAAACAAGGTGAACCGTGGAGAGAGAAAATCCCTACTTCATTGACTATTCTTCAGGCAGATTCTATCGGTTTGAGAGTAGAAAAAGCTTTGCCTTGCAACTGTGAACCGGGAGTGAAATTTGACGATCAGTTAGGTGAAATGTGCGGAAGTAATTTTGCGCTTAACAACAATCAAATTGGCCAGTCTGGTGATAAATGGATGGAGATTAGTTTTAAGAATATGGATACCACAGTTCAAAATATTGGAGAAGCGGATAAAGAAGGTTATTTTCCAAGACAATATTTGTGTTTAGGAAACAGCATTACGATAGACCGAGACGCAACATGGCAACAAACAGATTCTTTTGCTGTGGTATATAAAGCATTATCCGATGAACTTTCTCAAATCGAAGGATTAGAAAGCTATCCAATGGAAAGAGGAATTAAATTTAAAATCAATGTAAGTAAAATTAAAAATTTCTCTTTCACAAAACCGGATGGAGACGATAGTCATGATATACTGAAAATGCATTCTCCGGAATATAGCTCATATGGAGCAGAAAGAATTCTAGACAAAGACGGTCAGGTTATTCCACAAGCAGAATATTTAGATAAAGTTCCTTTAAGCAAATTTTTACTGTAATTCTTAATTATTAACTATTAATTTTTAATTAAGTAACAATGAGCCAGGTAAAACCTGAGTCTATTTGGCAGCACTACAAAGTGCTGCCTTATATTCTCACATCCTTAAAGGACAAGATTAATGACATTACTGCAGTTGAAAAAATCATCATTTTCGGCAGCAGAGGAAGACTTCCTGTGGAACGCTGGGACGAATTACAAGGAAAAGACTGGGATATATTGGTACAGGCAAGATGTAAGGTAAAAAATGCTAGAGTTTTAGTTGGTGAAAACTATCATTTAGATGTTTTAGTATTGGATGAAGACCAGGTAAAAAAGTTTTGCCAAAACAAAATCACCAAAGAGCTTTTTCCTGTAAATGAATTGGAATTTTTAATGGATAAAAACACAGAAAATGGAAAAACTACAAAATCCTAAAAAAATATTAGAAGATTGGAGAACAGATGATTTTATCAACAAACAATATTTATGTTCAGAGCTTCGAAGAAGAAACATTCTTTCTAATTATTATATTTTGGAGTATAACATAGATAATTATGATTGGCACGCAGAACAAACTTCTATTACAGACAATAATGAAAACACAATAAGATTAAAAACTTATCTCAATAAAAACACAGAGCTCGTAGATTTAGTGCAAAGACAAAACGAAATAGAGTTTGATATAGATTTAAATGAAAAAAAACTATATTTCCGTTTAAAGTATTTTTTTCACAGACAAGCCAATACTGAAGAGCTACGTAGAAATAAAGCAATTGTACTTGAAACATTTTCTTATGATGAATTTAAAAATTTAGTACAATATGTTGGTTATGGTGATTTTGAAAAAGATTCTTCGTATGATTATTGGGGATATTTTTCTAAAATTTATGAATTCTATTTTAAACAAGCGAGTACAACAGAACAACTAATATTTCTTTACACTAATACTCCCGATTTTGTCTTTGAAAGAATGTCATTAGATGATGAAAAAATCATGGAACATCTTATTATGTTAGCAGAATATGATGACACCGGGTTCTTCAGCGGTTGGAAAGACGGAAGTTCTGCTATAGTAAATGCATTGAAAGCATTTTCAACAAATACATATATTCTTAATAGATTCAAGACAGAGCCTGAACTTTGCAACCGAATCTATTATAATTTGGATGGAATTAGTTTTATCAACGGGAAACCACAACTCAACCGCTTGATTTTTGCAAACATTTTAATGCAATACTGTTTGTTTTCCCATAACCGCCCAAAAGAAAATGCTCCTACATTTCGGGTGGGTGAGGATTATCAAATAGCTACGAGTGTAACTGAACTTTCAGGAAAAGATTTAGGCTTTGGACAGTCTAATGAAAAATCATTTTTTCTTCAACAACAACAGATATATACATCTGATGAAGAAACTGAATATGAAACAGACGAATTTGGAATTTCTATTCCCATTAATAGTCAAAGCAGAACAAAAGCCTTAACAAAAGGAAAGGAATATTTTCCTTTAGAAATGGTATATTTTATAAATGAAGATGAGAAAAACTTTAATCCTCAAACTGGTGAAGAATTACCTCCAATAAAAATGTATGTTCCTGCAATCTATGTAAAAGCCTTGGCCGATGCCAAAAAATGGGATGACATTAATTATCTTATTCGTATCACGGCTGATATTATAGCTGTTGTTTTAGGAATAGTTACTTTAGCCACAACAGGAAACCCTTATCTTATTTTAGCTGCAATGGCAGATCTAAGTCTTGCGGGAATAGATCTCACGGTACAAGCTTTACGGCATGAAATTGCAAAGCTACAGGGTGGTGAACAGTTTCTAAAAGAATGGGATATCATTTATGGTGTTGGAGGAGCTATTGTAGCAGGACCACAGTTAATTATTTCTGTTTATAAGGGTATTTTTATATTACTGCCTAAAGCTGCAAAAAATGTACAGCAAGGTTTGCGGACTATGGCAATTTCCTTATTTTTGGATTTGAATTCAGGACGATTTGAACGTAGTCAATTAAAATTTTTAGATACTACTGAATGGGTTCTTCCTAGTTGTGGTTCTTTTGATTCTAACTCTGCAATGTGGCTTGAAAATATTGGCGCAGGTTTTATTGAAATAGCTAATGAATCTAGAAAAGCAACAAAACAGGAATATTTGTTCATTTACAAAGGATTACCAGTAGCAAAAGGCAACAAATATGTAAAAAACTATGCCGATTTAATGCGGAAAGTAAGACAGGCCAGCTACAGCCAAGAGAAAATGGTAAATGTTATAGACGAGGCTCTTGATGATACTTGGAAATACATGGATAAAGAGCCTGCTTCTGGAGGAAAATATGAAACAAAAGACTTGGAACGAATTTATAAAGAAGGCTCAAAAAAGGATTTTGAAAGAGGTGTAAAATACCTTAATGAAAAGGAAAGGGAATCCTATGAGGTTTTTGTACAACACGACAAGATTGTAGATGTTAAAAGAAATTTAGTAGATACCAATGGAAGCAATTACATTTCCATAGATGGTGATTCAATCCCAACAAATATGGCGATTTTTGTAATGTCAGAAGAAGGTAAAATGTATATTTCAAAAAATTACGCATATGGTAAATTTGATCATTCTTCATTTTTAGCAGGAAAACCTATTTCAGTAGCAGGAGAAATATATATAGAGAAAGGTGTTATTAAGGAAGTAACAAATGATAGTGGTCATTATATACCATCTTTAGACTTTGTAAAGAAAAACACTTTAAAAGAATTAGAAGCAAGGTATTATTTTAATGTAGAAAATACTAAAGAAAAAATTATATTCAAATCAAATTATTAATTACAATGGAGCAAAAATTAATTCTAGATGCAATACACGGTGCAGTTTGGAGAAAAAAAATTAGAGAAATCTTTACTTTAAAAGATATGTATAAAGACATGACAGGCGACTCGGATCTATCAAATTTAAAAATTGATATCGTTTTAAAAAATAAAGAGATTTTTGAATGGATAATACAACATCCCGAATATGATTATAAAGAATTATTAGAATCTCCTTATAGCAATGAAGAACTTTTTAGATTTTTTAAAATATACTATGAAAGTATTATTTTTAAACTAAATAAATATTTCAGTGGTGATTATACTATAAGACTTTCAGAAATAGAAAACATGTAAAATTAAAACCGTCAAAAAGGCGGTTTTTTTGGATTTAAATAGCGGAGCTTTCCAAAGACAAGATTTGAGATTGTTTGAGCAAACAGAATGGGTAATCCCAAACAGTGGATTCTTTTCTAAAACTGTTGAATGCGATGCTTTGGTACAAAATGGAGCGTGGTTTATGGAGCTGGATGCAGCAGCCATTATGGAAAGTATCAATAAAGGAAGTGGAATTAATCCTGATATTATAGGAGCAATAAGTCCGAGTAGAAAATTTGCTTTAGTTTATAAAGGAGAAATTGTTGCTCAGGGTAATCGTTATGACAAAGCGTATCAAAAGGCTTTGATGGATTTGAGGAGGGTGAGTTATGATGTGGAAAAAGTTGGAGAGATTCTCGACGGAATTATCAACAGAAGACGTATTGTAATCGCAGATGATATTTCACTTTTAGAGAAGACACCTGAAAAAGGGATTAAAAACAGTTTTCTTTTAAAAGATGAGTTCGGAAACTATATAGGAGAGCTCGTGCGAGCGCAAGAAAAAACAGATAAATTAGTGTATAGCATTAAAATAAAAGGAAATACCGAAAAAATTAAATTGTTTTACTCGTTTATTAGATGAAAAAGCTGCAAAGCTTAACGAATTACCTATTTTTGGAGATGAAAAAATGTTGATGGGTGATTTTAATATTCCCACAGCTATAACATATAGATATTCAGGTTTAGGAGATTTGATTCTTTCAGATGCAATAGTTTTTTATCAATCTAATAAGAAATTTGGAAGGTTAGATGGAGTTATTGGTTGGTGGAAAAAAGCCAGTATGTATGAAGACTACGGCGGACAATCTATAAACCTCAAAAAATTCTGGGAAGCTGTAGATGACGGAATGTCTTATGAAAAAGCAGCTTTAGAAACTTTTACAGGTTCTAAAATGAAAGCAAAAGGATTTGGAAAAGTGAGGTATAATACTTCCAAAAACAAGATTAGCGAAACTGAAGTAATTGTTAATTTTTTAAAAAAATAAAATATGGAAATGATATTAATTTCAAATACAGTTAGATTTAATCAATCTTTTGAAGACTTTACTAAAAATTTTAAAAATAAATCTTCCACCTTTGATGTGGAAGATATGTTTATTGTTCCTAAAAGTACTCTTTCACGAATAAATACAGAAAAGTTTAAAGACCAACCTTTATCAAAGGAAGAATCCGAAGAAATGAAGTTTATTTTGGAAAACAAAATAAAAGAGCTTTTAGTACCAAGAGAACTTTATAAAAAAGGAGAAGCTGTTTATACAATTACTTTTTTAGGAGAAGAAATCGAATTAGACCCTCGACCAACAGGACATAATGATAGTGATCATCTAATTTGGAAATTATACAATTTAATTGAGTTAATTGATTCGTGTTTAATTGAAGGCAAACCTGTGTATTTAAGCATAACGGATGACAATAATTAATTTTACGGCTCTTTTTTAGAGCCGTTTTACTTTTTATACCCCAGCTGCCGCACGAATCCCTTCGTGTGGCTTAAAAAAAAAAAATCTTCTCATCCAATTGTATTATTTTTTATTTTTATAAAAAACATAAAAGATGAGCAGAAATTACAAATTCCATAATCCTGAAGGTTTATACTTCATAAGTTTTGCCGTCGTGGGTTGGCTTGATGTATTTATCCGAACTGAATACAAAGATATTCTTTTAGAAAGTTTAATATTTTGTCAGAAGAATAAAGGCTTAGAAATACATGCATGGTGCGTTATGTCAAGCCATGTACATTTAGTTTTTCGAAGTATCGATGGTCAGAAACCAGAACTACTGATTGGTGATTTCAAACGATTTACAAGCAAGGCAATTGTTAATGCTATTAAAGAAAACCCTAGAGAAAGCAGAAAAGAATTTCTCTTGAATTTCTTTCTTAAAGAAGGTGTGCAAAAACTTCCAACGTAAATCAATATCAATTTTGGAGACATGATAATAAACCTATTGAGTTGTGGAGCAATCATGTAATCAATCAAAAAATAAATTACGTGCACCAAAATCCAGTTGAAGCAGGTTTGGTTTTCCGTGCGGAAGATTATAGATATAGCAGTGCTTTAGATTATTCTGATGAAAAAGGACTTTTGGATGATATAGTCATTTTTAGAATGTTTGATATCTAAGATGATTGACCACACGAAAAGATTCGTGCGGCAGCTGGGGAATTATTAGACTTTTTATCACATGAAGCATCACATACTAGAGATTATATATTAAAAAAAGAATTAATCGCACAAGGTAAATCCCAAAAAGAAGTAAAGCAAATTATTGGAAATCTTTGGGATGAAGAAGAAAGGGCTTATAGTCATCAAGTAGATTGGCAAAAAGCCATAGGTCAAGAACCTATGTTTAAAACAAAAATACAACAGACACAACATATCAAAACTTTATACCCTAAAAAATAGAATATGGATACAATAAAAATTGTAAATGAAATCATTAAATTTGGAAAAGATTACTCAAATGTTCCTACTTTTTTGAAATCAAATAAAAAAATAGACTTTTTAAAGATTCATGATGCTTTAACTGATTTATTGTTTTGGCAAAAAACTGTTTATAGAGCAATGGCAAAAGGAAAAGCATTGAAAAATTTTAGTATGTTTAATACTGAACAATTCAATATTTTAGAAAACAAAGATGTTTACAATGACTTACTTGAAAATTGTAAAGAATTAAAACATTTATTTTTAATCAAAAATAATATTATTATTGTTAACCCATCTCTTACTCAATATGAAGTAAAAGAAATACGACAAATTATTGAAAATAATTTTGAACCAGATATTCATATTTAAATTTTAAATACTGATTAATTTGTTAAACCACCTTCGGGTGGTTTTTTGTGAAATAAGTATGGATAGAAATATTATATTTGAGTGGAGAACTTACTCTTGCAATTAGAAATGGCTTTAAACGTTCTGCTACTAAACTTGTAGGTAAAGAAGAAGACTTTGCTAGACTTGAAAAGCAATTAGATGAAGCTGTTATTGAAGAAAACGGAAAAAGTAGAAAACTAAATGAAGTAGAAAAGAAACAGATTCGTGAAGAAGTTAGACTAAAAGCCGGAATGGCTGAAGACATTGATAAATATATTAAAATGTCTGCAGAGGAATTTGAAGCAGGGCTCAAAAAACTTCAAAAAGCCAATATTACCCCTGAAAATGCTATGAAGTACCTTGACGAGGCTTTAATTTATTTTAATCACCGTGTTGTAAATGGAATTGTGGTACAGATTGCTGATAGTAACTGCGTAAATGTCGTACAAGCTGTAGAAGACTTCTTAAGAACTGGTAAAATTATTGTAGCAAAAGTTTCTGAAGCACAGAAACTTAGGGTAATAACAAATATGGAGAACCTTTTCTTACGTTAAAATTGGAAACATTACAAAATAAAAATTATTTCAAAGTGGGAGAAAAAGGAATTCTATACTGCGACCGAGGGCCAAATGATTATGATCATGTATTAAATGTTTTTATGGAAGAGAGGGGATTGGTGCTTAAAGATGCTCAATCAATATCGCAGGAATTTGTTACTATAGATTACCTTAAAAAGACATACATGCCAAATAATTTTAAATTATTAAAAACTAAAAAAAAGTAATTATATGCTATCGGAAAATGAAATAATAAATGTTGCCAAAACCTATTTGGCAGCTATAGAAAAGAAAGTTGGAGAGCCACTTATTCTTCCACAAGAATTAATGATCAAAAAAAAGTATGGTATATATTTTATATATCATTCGAAAAAATATTGGGAAACTAAAGATTGGGAAGAAAAACTGTTAGGTAATGCACCATTTTTGGTAGAAAGTAAATCAGGTAAGATAATTGAGTTTGGAACTTCAAGAGGAATAGATTTTTATATTGAGGAATATGAAGCAGGAAGATTGCCGGATATGCCAAGACTTAGCGATTTTCAATAATTTACAACACCCTTCGGGTGGTTTTTTGCTGTTAACGAAAGCTATTTTTTAAACTTTATATTTCCGCTGAGAATGCTTGAGATTATAAATATTTTGAATATCTAAAAGTAAAATAAGATTATGTTAAATAATGAAAAAATGGATAAAGTCGCAGAAAGATATGTAAAAATGATATCTGAAAATATAAACGTAGAGTTAATTATTCCCAAAGATGTTATAATTGATAAATCTTATGGAAGAATTTATTTTTATGGAGCTAAAGATTACAAGAAACATCGATTAGCAGGAAACGGACCTTTTCTTGTTAGAAATGATACAGGTATTGTTATTCCATTTGGCACTGCCATGGATGTTGATTACTATATTAAAGGATATGAGGATGGCACTTGGAAACCTGCGTCATATGGTGTTTGGAATCCTAATTAATAGAACTTTTAAGCACAGATTTTGAATCTGTGCTTTTTATATGCTCAAAATACAAAAATTTATAATTACATAAAATCCCCTGTCATTTTGACATAAATAAAATTTTAAAATTTGTTCCAAATAAAAAAAGCATACAGCGACCATATAGCGATGATACAGCGATAGTATCATGACAAAATGACAAATTAAGATATTTTAGCTTAAACTTTTAAAGAAAAAAATAAAACACGACACCCTTTGTCGCATTTACCGCCTATATTTGTTTTAGAAAACGATACGAAATGAAAAAAGATTTTTACCTTACGAGATATGCCTTAATCATTAAGAAATTAGAGAGCGCTCCGGCTACGTATTCGCAGATGGAAGATTATCTTTTGAATTCCTTCGAATTTCAGGATGCGGGAATCAAGAGCTACTCTATTCGTACTTTGCAAAGGGATATTCGCGAGATATCCAATCTTTTTAATCTATCTATTCACAACAAAAAGAAAGGTGACAATCGATACTATATCGAAAGTCGACCAATGATGGAAGTCGATGAGTACAACCAAAAATTATTAGAATCTTTTCAGGTAAGCAATGCATTAAACAATCATCCCGATTTTGCCAATTTTATCTTTTTTGAAAGCAGAAAACCAACCGGAGTTGAACATTTTTATGATCTTTTCTTTGCCATCAGAAACAAAAGAATTGTCCTATTTGAACACTACAATTATAAAAATAAACTGATGACTTCCCGAAAAGTTCATCCTTTAGCATTAAAAGAATCTAAAGACCGATGGTATCTGATTGCGATTGACACCAAAGACAAAGCACTGAAATCTTTCGGTTTAGACAGAATCAATTATCTGGATATTACTCCACAAAAATTCAGGGAAAAATATAAGTATAACTTTAGAGAACATTTCAAAAATGCTTTTGGCGTGATGAATCTTACCGAGCAAAATCCACAAAAAATTGTATTGAAATGCAGCCGACACCAAGGAGAATACATCAGAAGTTTTCCTTTGCATCTGTCTCAGAAAGAGACTAAAGAAACTCAGCAGGATATTTATTTTGAGTTTTTCCTCCACCCTACTTACGATTTTATGCAGGAAATTTTATCATTCGGAAAGGAAGTAAGAGTTTTAGAACCTATAAATCTAGTTGAAGACATCAAAAAACATTTACAGGAATCACTAAACAGTTATTTGAAAGAATAGAATTTTGCATCTTTTTGATTATATTTACATAAATAATCATGTATTGAAGGCTTTATATCTAATTTTTATACTCATTTCAACATTTTGTTTTTCTCAGCAAACAGAAGAATTCAAGATGGTGAAAAATTATTATAACCAGCACAGAACAATGCTGAATAAGGAGTTTAAAAAAAAGTTTGATACTGAAAAAAATCCTTTGTATAAAACTGCTGTCAAAAATGATTTCCTTTTTTTTATGAAAAAGATGGACAGCATCGAAAATGTAGCCCTGATTGCAGCTTTGCTTAAAGTAAAAAATCTTGAAGATTTAAAAAAAATCAATTCTAAAACAGCTCTGTCTCCACAGCAGGATTTTCCAAAATCAATTGAAAAAACTGCAGATTATCCCGGCGGAATGAATGCCTTACGAAAAGAAGTCGCACAGCTTTTTTATGGAGGTGGTGTATTTTCTGAAACAGGAAACATAAAAACCAACGTTGCATTTATTGTTGAAAAAGACGGAACGATCAGCGATGTAAAAGCTGAAGGCGACAACTTCACATTCAACCGACAGGCAGAAATTGCATTATACTCTGTTTCTGAAAAATTTTCTCCCGCTTACACTAACGGAAACCCTGTAAGATACCGTTTCAGATTACCTTTAGTGCTTAATTTTGACTAACCAAAGACAATCATACAATTAACTAAATTGGCTTTTTCACTCGATGGTAAGTGTTATATTGGTTATAGATTCTAAATTTCCAAAAAATATTATATTGAAAAGCTTAGTTTTGCACTAAGCTTTATTTTTATGTTTACAGACGAATATTTTATGAGAATGGCTTTCCAGGAAGCTGAGATTGCATTAGAAAAAGATGAGGTTCCTATCGGATGCGTAATTGTTGCCAACAATCGAGTGATTGCAAGAGCTCATAATCTTACTGAAACATTAAACGATGTTACGGCACATGCCGAAATGCAGGCAATCACTTCAGCAGCCAATTATTTGGGCGGAAAATATTTAATCAACTGTACTTTGTATGTGACTTTAGAACCTTGCGTAATGTGTTCGGGAGCACTTTCCTGGTCGCAGATTTCAAAAGTGGTGATTGGAGCAAGAGACGAACAGCGTGGTTTTATCAATAAAAATTTAAGCCTACATCCCAAAACAGAAATTGTTTCAGGAATTATGGAAAACGAATGTTCTACGATTGTGAAAGAGTTTTTTAAGGCTAAGAGATAAGGTGTTGAGGTAAAGGTTAAGGCTGAGAATAAGAATTCATTAATCTCAACCTTAATCTCAACCTTAGTTATAAATCTTTTCCAAGGAAATAAAGTCCTTTCAAGGTGTGAAGTCGGTCTGCAATATGAATTTTTTCCGTTAAAGGCTTGTAAACATGGGAAACTCCACCGGTTGCGATTACAAAACACTCATCATTCACTTCATTGTTTATTCTGTCAATAAAACCTTCTACCATTCCAAGAAAACCGTAAACCATTCCGCTTTGCATACAGGTAACGGTGTCTAAACCTAAAACAGATTTTGGTTTTACCAATTCAATTTCCGGAAGTTGAGCAGTCTGACTGATGAGAGAATTTAGAGAAGTGATAATTCCGGGAGCGATAATTACCCCTAAACATTCACCATTTTCGGCTACACAACTTGCGGTAAGCGCGGTGCCGAAATCTAAAACGATTTTCTTTCTTCCCGGATACATATTGTGAGCCGCCACAAGATTCGCATAAATATCTGTTCCCATCTGTTTAGATTTCGCAACAACTTCTGAAGGAGTCGTTCTATCAACCATTACAGGAGCGATCCCGTGAATTTTTCTGATCGCAGAAGTAATTTCTCTTGTTAATTGCGGTACTACAGAGCCTATAATTACTTTTTTAATAGCCTTAGGATCAATTTTATAGGTTTGATACAAGATCAACATCTGACCATGCAGTTCATCCGCAGTACGGTAAGGTTTTGTATTGATTATCCATGAAATATCACAGTTGTCATCATCAAAAAGACCAAATCTGATATTGCTGTTTCCAACATTGATTACGATAGAATTCATTGATATATTTTTCAGTCGGAAATTCATCAAAATCTATTAATGAAAGATGAATATCCATATTAATTTTTCAGAGGTAAAAATAATACTTTTCATTAAAATAAGCTTTTAAAATCAATGAAAATGGTCTATACTTGTAATGGATTTGTTTTAAACCAAACACTTATGAAAAATATTTTTGCATTTATTCTCATTATTCAGGCTGTAACAATAATGGCTCAGAAAAATATAAAAATGTATCCCGAAAGAAACGGCGACTCTATTACGTACTATGCAGACAATCTCGAAATTTATCCTGTCTCTTTGGTTTTTAAAGGTCAACCTGAAGTAAATAATATGAAAAAGCCTGAACTTTTTAAAACGACACAGGTAATTCCTGCAAAAACCACAAAAATGAGAGTAACTTATTTTGTGGTGAATGATAAGCAAAAAGGTTGGGGCGTAAAGAAAATGCCTGGTTATAATAGTTATATTGGAGACATCACTATAAAAAACTATGACAAAAACTACGTCTACGACTTACCATTTGGCAAAGGAAAAGCCTTTTGGATACATCAGGGATATAATGGAACATTTTCTCATCAGAACGAAAATTCTTTAGACTTTATCATGCCGGATGGAACTGAAATTTTAGCAGCAAGAGAAGGTTTGGTTATTGATGTGGTACAAAACAATAATCAAGGTTGCCCAACCAGAAATTGTGCTCCTTATGGAAATTATATTTCAATTTTACATTCAGATGGTACGATTGCACAGTATTATCACTTACAACAGAATGGAGCACAAGTAAAAATCGGTGATACCGTAACGAAAGGACAGTTTATTGCACTCAGCGGAAATACGGGTTGGAGCAGTGGTCCGCATTTGCATTTCGTAACCTATTTACCAAGTGCAACAGGTGACAAGAACAGAATTACTGTAAAAACACTTTTTAAAACCGGATACGGAGATAAAGTTGAATATCTAGAAGAGAAAAAATCGTATTCGAGGGCGTATTAAATTTCGTTTTTACTCAAACAGGTTGGTTTAGATGTAAATACATTTTACATTAGGTTAAAACAGTACTGTTTGTAATCAAATCTGTTTTACATTAAGCTAAAACAACCTTGTTTGTCATAAAATACAGTTGCACTTGGTTTAAAACAACCCTGTTTGTGACCAAATAACTTTTACTTTGATTACAAACAATGATAATTGTAACTAAAATGCAATGTAATAATGTTGATAGGATTTTATCCTATCCTTTAATAGACCGTCCCTTCGGGACTCTTAAGAGATTGCTAACAAAAAAAGCTTCCGATTACTCAGAAACTTTGTGTTTATTTAAAAGAAATAATTTAGTAATTATCTTCTTCACCTTTCATTTTTTCAGCGTTTTCTGCCATGATTACGGCATCAATCATTTCAGATATATCACCATTCATATAGGCATCTAGATTGTACATTGATTTACCAATTCTGTGATCTGTAACCCTTCCCTGCGGATAGTTGTAGGTTTTAATTTTTGCAGAACGGTCACCGGTAGAAACCATCGATTTACGCTGTGCAGCGATATCTCCCACTGATTTCTGAACTTCTATATCGTATAATTTGGTACGAAGCATTTCCATTGCCAACTCACGGTTTGCCAACTGAGAACGGGCTTGCTGACAAACGACCACCATTCCTGAAGGTTTGTGCGTCAACTGTACCTTTGTTTCAACCTTGTTTACGTTTTGTCCACCCGCTCCACCTGAACGTGATGTCTGCATCTCGATATCTGCAGGATTCAATTCAAAATCTATTTCTTCCGCTTCCGGTAAAACAGCAACGGTAATCGCAGAAGTGTGTACTCTACCTTGAGATTCTGTTTCAGGAACTCTTTGTACACGGTGTACACCAGATTCAAATTTCATGATTCCGTAAACTCCGTCTCCTTCAATTTTTAGAATTAGTTCTTTGTATCCTTTAGCAGCCTCACTAGAATCTGTGATCTCATGTTTCCAGCCTTTTGTTTTAAAATACATAGCATAAGCTCTGTAGACATCTTCTACGAAGATTGCAGCTTCATCACCACCGGTTCCGGCACGAAGTTCTACAATAACGTTTTTATCGTCTGCAGGATCTTTAGGAATTAAAAGAACTTTAAGCTCTTCTTCAAATGCAGGGATCTTTTCTAAAGCTTCGTACTTTTCGATTTTTGCCAATTCTACAAAATCCTTATCAGAACCATCTGCAATGATCTCATCAGACTCTTCGATCGTATCTAAAGCCCCTTTATATTGATCGTAAACTTTTACAATTTTCCCCAAATCACTATATTCTTTGTTTAAAGAAGAATATCTTTTCTGGTCTGAAATGACATCAGGTTGAATAATAAGATCGGCAACCTCATTATATCTCTGCTTTATCGCTTCTAATTTTGGAATTAATGATTTAGACATATTAAAAATTTAGTTTGCAAAGATACGGAATTGACAACGAAGAACAAAAGCCCATTTTCATGAGCTTTTATTTATTTTAAAACTAAAAAGAGTTCTTGCATAGCCTTATTGATCAAATTCCATTTGTTTACTGGTTTTTCCAATGTCTTCTTTTATATCTTCTTTACCAGACTCTATATCTTTAAGATTCCGTATTACAAAATATTGAGGGCTCATCAAAGCATATAATTTGAATAAAGTGGCAGGAATCACTTTTGTTTTATAAGTAAGAGTGTTGAAAGCGGAAGCACCTCCGGAAGATCTTGTCTCAATGGTTTTCGGAAAATCCTGATTCAAACCAAAGTCCCAATCTTTTACAATAAACTTGGCAGGTTTATGATATTTCATGTAATTTCCTTTCCCATCGAGCCTTTTATTCATATCAAGTGCTTTTTTCAAACGAGCATCAGAAACTTCTTCCAAAGAATCTGTTTTAGAATAATAAAGCATACTGTCTATTACCACAAAATGATTTCCTGCTGTAAAATCAATATTAGCATTAAGTCCTGACAAATTTTCAACATCCATCCCGTAAGGTTGGCTCATTACTACAAAATCTTCATTGCTAAGATTCAAAATTCCACCTTTACTTGATATTACCTGAGTAAATTCTTTTCCGTTATTAAGCTTAAATGTATGACTTCCTTCTGTGATGGTGATTGTTGTGCTTGTAGAATCTTCTGAAAGCTTAAATGTAAATTTATCATCTACTTTTAATATGCCTTTTTGGGTTTCGGGGTCATAACTTACATCAACTGCAACCGAAGCTTTATGGCAGGAAATCATCGTTATAATTAAAATAAGTAACTGAAGAGTAGTTTTGAATTTCATAGGTTATTTTTTTATAAACATAACCAAAAATTTTTATATTGCAACACTAATAACATTGAACCATGAGTATTGTTTTCGGACACAATAACTTTGTCATTAAAAGATTATCGCCAAAAGAACTGGGATTGGAAAATAATCCTGAAATGAAAAATGCAGAGATACAGCTTATTCAGAAATATGCGCATCTTTATTTTATTCCGGTTTTCCCGATTGGGCAAGAGTGGGTTTTAAGAAAAGACGGAAAATCGTATCATCTTATCAATGATTTGCAACACAGGCTTCTTTACCACTATCCTTCCCGAGTTCATATGGGTGCTTTTGCACTGCCTCTGATCTTAATTTTGGGATTTTTTGGTTATTTTACTTATGAGAAAATAGCCAATTATCAATCTGAAAAAAGGTACGTCGCCGAGATGGAAAACAAAGGTGTATTATTAACCAAACAGCTTGATTCTATAGATAATAAAAACAGTGTGATCATGTCTTTTGAAAATGATAATTATGGTGAAGACAATTATGCAGTTTTAAAAAGAGAAGGAGACAAATTTTTATTACAAAAAGTAAATAAAGGAATGATGATAAATATCCCTCATTCTATCAGCTATTATCTTTCTTCTAAAGATGAAGAAAATACCAATGACAGCATTTGGGTAACCAAACAGGAAATTAAAAACAGTATTGCATCAAAAAGTCCGTTTTCAAAAAAGATGATCAATTCTTTAGGAAAAACATTAATGCTATCTGATGTTTATATCATTAAAGATGCTTATTTCAAAGAAGATACACCAGATGAAGCAAAAAGTTCTTTATACACCGAGTATGTAAATTATGGTAAAAATTCTGTGATTGATAGCCTTGTTGCGTCTAACAAATCAGAAGACTGGAAACTTTCAAAAACAAAAGCAGTTAACTTCAAGGATAGATTTGCTATAAAAACGGATAGCAGAAACTCCGCTGTTCTTTATTATCATACTATTCCGGACAATATTAAACACAGCGTAAAAATTACAAATCACACCATTGAAAATAAAGAAGACCAATATTCTTACAATTATTAAAAAAACAAAAAGCTCATTTTCATGAGCTTTTTGTTTTTTTGATTCGAATTGACAGCAAAATTTTGCCTTCATTCTAATTTTTTCCTCTGCTATCTTTGATCTCCTTAATTTTATTTTCAAAATGTTCTTTTCGGTGAGGATACTTATTGATCAATACCTGAAATGCTTTAATGGCCTTCGTGTATAATTTCTGCTCAATGTATAGAGTAGCTAAAGTTTCGGTCATCAGGTGAGAAATGTCATCTGTCTTCTCTTTAACCACAAAATTCACTTCATCCTTTAGCTGGCTTATTTTAGGATTGTTTTCTATAAAAGATTCAATCACTTTATTTTTACTCTCTATTTTGACCTTTCCAATCTCATCTGTTCTGTCGATTTTTAGCCAGCTTTGCCAAGTATTGATAAAACTAGGAACATTACTATCTAAAACAGTTTGAATCTTAGGTTTTGAAGGTTGTTCTTCTACTTTTTCTTCTGGTTGATTTTCTTCTTCTTTTTTGATTGCCAAACTTGAAATATCTGCTCCAAAGAACGAAAAATTCATTACAGGAGCTTCTAATTTTTCATTAGAATCAGTGCCTTCAACTTCTAGAGTTTCAACTTCACTGGCCGTTTCTTCTAAAATACTTTCTGTAATAGTTTCCAATTTTTCTTCTTCTAAAAAAATTTCACCTGAAACTTCTTTTATTTCTTCTATACTATCAGTCTGTTCAGCTTTTAATTCTACTTTTTTGCTAAATGAATCTGGTGTATGCGTTTCAAAGCTCATAGGTTTCCAGACAGAATTTTCTTCTTTTATTTCTTCTAAAACAGGTATTTCATTTTTATCTTCAGAAAAATCCTCTTCAAATTTTAGAATAGCTTCTATTTCTTGATTAACTTTAGCTTCATTTTCAATGGCAGCTTCAACTACAAAATCCTGCGTTTCGGCAAAACTGATTTCTTTCCCAATTTCTTCTTCAGGCTCGGCTATCTTTGTGTCGGAATCTTTTTTATTGGCTTTCATCTTTTTCTCAACCTCTTCAATCAGACGTCTCATTTCGTCTTCATGATTATTGATAGTAGACTTTGGAGCCTCTTTCAAATCTTTTTGTTCTGAAACTGTTGTTTCTATTTTCACATCCGGAAAAAACGAGTCTGTTCCATGAAAGCTTAATTCAGATTCGTCATTGATTTTTTCAGCAACATCTTCAGAATCAATTTTATCTTCATTAATGATAGTTTCAGGATTTAAAGCTTCTGAAATACTTTCAGTAGAAATTTCATTTTCAATAGATTTTTCTTCCAGAATTTCATCTTCTACTGGCAAAGATTCTACTGCATCAGAACTAACCTCAGATTCATCACTCCTTTTTTCTTCGGTTTTTTCAGAATCAATTGCATCTTCATTAATAATTTTTTCCGGGTTTAAAACTTCTGTGATACTTTCTGAATCAATACCTTCAGTAGAAATTTCATCTTCTACTGGCAAAGATTCTACTGTATCTAAATTAATCTCAGCATTATCGTTTATTTTTTCTGCAGTTTCTGCAGAATCAATGGTATTTTCCTGAGGAATAATTTCAGTAGAAGCTTCTACAGAAAGTGTATCATCTGGAGTTTTTTCCTCTTCAACAACACGTTTAATTGGGAAAGAAGATTTTTGGGTAACAATTACTCCAGCCTCCAGTGTAGATTCCAAATCGATGATTTCGGAATGTTTTTCATCCAGGAAGTTTTCTTCTCCTTCAAATAAGATTCTATTAGGTTCACCATTAACAACAACATGCTTAATTTCAGCTTTCGGACTAACCAAAGATTCTGAAATTGCTTTATAATCATGTTTAGGGAAGGTTTTTTTCTCATTTACCCACCAAAAAGGCTCTTTGGTACTTTTTGTTTTATTTTCAACAATAACCGCAGTTTCTTTTTTTACCGTTTCGGTTTTTGTCTGTAAAATTTTCCCGTTAATCAACTGATACAAAATTTTCTTATCGGTGGTATAAGCAGCAGTAGTTGATAATTCTTTCTGATAATTTTCTTTATCAAAAAGATGAACACCGTATAAATGCAAAGCACGGATGTTTTGAATATAAGGGAAAGAATTTATTTCTTGTTTCAAAAGATGTAAATCTTCTGACTGTATATTTTTCGGGTTTTTTAGTAACTCTAAAACTCTAGTATTCATCATATTACCAGTTCGCTACAATGTCGTTAAATATTTTATTGATAACTCTATCAGTAGCCAATTTTACCTGAGAAGTTTCAATATCACTTTGAGAAAGACTACTATTAAACACAGCTTCATCAGAAAAGCTTTTCTCAAAGCTCAATTCAGGATGTAGTTTGTTTTCATAACGAACTTTCACCGTGATTGTCAATTTATTTTGTGATTCCTGAATCGTTCCGCCACCACTGGTCGGCTGTGTTGTAGAGCTAATCGTAGTTGGAGTAATTGAATAATCTGTAATTTCACCTTCAATCAAAATATCCGGATTTTGCTTCGTTCCTTTTAGAGTGGTACGCTGCAAGAATCTGTTTTGAATATCTGTAGAAAACTGCTGCGCCAAAGTAGGATTTACTAACGCTGCATTATTGGGAAACTCATTGATCTGTACAGTTTTTTCATCTGTAAGAGATGAGCCTGAAAAAGAATAGCAAGAGTTTAAAAATCCTACAGATATGATTAAAAAGAAAAGATTTTTCAACTGATTCATTTTTAAATAATTTTAAACTTAATATTTTTCTGTGATACCTATTTCGGTAATTTCGTCGTATTCAATTTGTTGAATAGCATCTTCAAATGCAAAATAATTGGCAGCATACATAAATGGTAATGTTAGGAAAAGCCCGATTCCGCAAGCAATAACACCAATTTGCGATAAAATTCCGACAACAAATGAGAACAAGAAAATGTTTAAAAGATTTCCTTTGGTCATTACTTTTGAGATATTCCAAGCTGTTTTAATGTCTGTAACTCCTTTAAAAGTAATTAAGGCAGGAATGTAAAATCCCTTTAAAGCAAAATATAGAATTACGGCAAATATTATAAACATATATGGGAACATTAAAATCGGTCCCATTACACTCGGTTCATCACTACCATAAGATGCAGCACCTCCTATTACTGCAATAAATATCATCGGAATGTAAAGAACAATCATCCCACCAAAAATAATTAACTGGAGAATAAAATACGGCATAAAATCTTTAAAATCAAAAATTTCTCCCGCACTTGCTGGTTGGTTTTTAGTTAATTTTCTAAGATATTTATAGTAATTTCCCACTGCCAAAAGTCCGCAAAACGGAATTATAGACATTAATAAAGTAACTAAAAAGCCTACGAAAACTCCTCCAAAGTCTTTCTTTAAAAGCTCAAAGCCTTTGTTGATGTACTCGCCAAATTTAAAATTGATTGGTTTAAGTGTTAAATTTACATTCATGATTTTAGGTGTTGTTTATTCTTCTAAGTTATATTGTTTTATTTTCCTGTATAAAGTTCTCTGAGAAATTCCCAACTCATCTGCTGCCCTGTTTCTTCTTCCGTTATGCTTTTCTAAAGCTTTTACAATTAAATCTTTTTCATTGTTCTGAAGAGATAAAGATTCGGGTCTGTTTTCTTCCACTTCAATATCTTCAAAATCTTCGTAATTATCTTCAGAATTTGAGATAATTGTAGGGTTCTGAACACTTTGGTTATTGGTGTTGTTATTTTCAAAATACAGCAACGAATTGGCATTGGCAGCCTGCTGAGGTTCAGGTGTATAAATTCGGCTTATCAAATTTTTCTCCTGATTGCTGAGATCTGCAGTTCCCCTATTCTTTATGAGTTCCGAAGTTAAGGATTTTAAATCATTAATATCATTTCGCATATCGAAGAGAATTTTATACATAATTTCTCTCTCGTTGCCAAAATCGGTCTGCTTTTGCCCGCTTGGCTGATTCACAACCATTGGCAAATGAGCATCCATCGGAATATATTCTGTCAATTTTGCAACTGTAATATTTCTTTCTCGCTCTACAACAGTCATTTGCTCAACCAAATTTCTTAGTTGACGCACATTTCCCGGGAAAGTATAATTTTCGATGTAATGTACCGCACTTGGATCTAATTCCAGTTCCGGCATTCTGTATTTTTCAGCAAAATCGATGGCAAATTTTCTGAAAAGTAAATGGATATCGCCCTTTCTTTCTCTCAAAGCAGGCATATCAATCTGCACCGTATTCAAACGATAAAACAAATCTTCACGGAATCTTCCATCCTGAATTGCTTTCATCATATTCACATTGGTTGCAGCAACGATTCTTACATTCGTTTTCTGTACCTGTGAAGACCCTACTTTCATAAATTCTCCGCTTTCTAAAACTCTCAACAAGCGAACCTGTGTTTGTAAAGGCAATTCACCTACCTCATCCAAAAAGATAGTTCCGCCATCGGCAACTTCAAAATATCCTTTTCTGGTTGCTGTTGCTCCTGTAAAAGCACCTTTTTCGTGCCCGAAAAGTTCGGAATCGATGGTTCCTTCAGGAATTGCACCACAGTTAACGACAATATAAGGTTGATGTTTTCTTTTGGATTCCGAATGAATGATTTTTGGGATAAATTCTTTCCCTACACCACTTTCTCCGACTACCAGCACGGAAATATCGGTGGGTGCTACTTGAATAGATTTTTCTAAAGCTCGGTTTAAAGCCGGAAAATTTCCGATAATTCCGAAGCGGTTTTTTATATTTTGAAGCTCGTTACTCATGAGTAAAATTTAGATTTGTTGATTAAATTTTGTCTACTTTATCATCGTAGATTCTTAATTAGCTGAAATAATTTGTTTAAATTTTAAACAGCTACCTCTAAATAATCTTTATTTCTAATCTTTGAAACTTTACTTTTAAAATATAAGTCTTCAGCAAAGACATTTTCTTTACTTTCTTTTAAAAAATTAATTAAAATCTGACAATGTTTTTCTTTTTCAGAAAAAGCTGTGCCCATTTTATGATGAGAATAGTTTTGATTTTTCTTAGAGAAAAGATTTCCTAAAAGATCTACTGCATTCTGTTTGTCGCTTATTGCGAACTTGCGTCTCGATTTTTCGTTTAAAAATATCTTTTCTAATGCATGGCTGTCTTTAGAATTTAAAAACTGATTGTAAATTTCATACAGCTGTTTACAATCTTCACTTCGAAGATTCCCACTGCTGATTTGTGCAGAAATATTACTGCAGATAATTATCAATAAAACACTAAGGCAATACTTCTGAAACTTTTCCATTGTCTTGTTTATTTGTTAATTGATAATATTTTTTATTTTAAAGTTTAAAGCCGATGACCAAAAACTAATTACTTTTCACTGTTTCCCCTAAAAGTGTGCCTTGCGTATTGTTAAAAACAAAAACGTTCACAATGTCACCCATTTTTTGACCTTCCTGCATATCAAAAACACAAACGGCATTTTGAGAATTTCTTCCTTTCCATTGGTTTTTATTCTTTTTCGAAATTCCTTCAATTAAAACTTCGTGAACTCTCCCAACATAACCTTCCATTCTTTTTCTTGAAAGCTCGCCTTGTAAAGCAATTACTTCTGCGAGACGTCTTTGCTTCACATCTGCCGGAATATCATCTTCCATTTTCTTGTGAGCCGGAGTTCCCGGTCTTTCAGAATAAGAGAACATATAACCGTAATCATATTCTACTTCACGCATTAAGCTCATCGTTAATTGATGATCTTCTTCGGTTTCGGTACAAAATCCGATAATCATATCTTGTGAAAATGAAATATCCGGAACGATTTCTTTTCCTCTTTTAATTAAATCTAAATATTCCTGACGCGTATGTTGACGGTTCATCAATTGCAAAATCCTGTCACTTCCGCTTTGTACCGGTAAATGAACATAATTACAGATATTATCATGCTTAGCAATCATTTTGAAAACCTCTTCCGTCATTTCGTGAGGATTGGAAGTAGAGAATCTGATTCTCATTTTCGGAACTGCCACTGCAACCATATCTAAAAGTTGAGCAAAATTAACTGCCGTTAATTTTTGCATTTCTGATGCTTTTGCAAAATCTTTTTTAGGACCTCCTCCGTACCAAAGGTAAGAATCAACGTTTTGACCTAATAAAGTGATTTCTTTGTAGCCATTATCCCACAAACCTTTACATTCTTCAATAATCGAATGCGGATCACGACTTCTCTCGCGACCTCTGGTAAACGGAACTACGCAAAAAGTACACATATTATCGCAACCTCTCGTAATTGTCACGAAAGCTGTAACTCCATTTCCTCCTAAACGGACAGGATTAATGTCTGCGTATGTTTCTTCTTTTGAAAGAATAACGTTGATGGCATCTCTACCGTCTTCAGTTTCTTTTAAAAGATTGGGTAAATCTCTATATGCATCGGGGCCAACAACAAGGTCAACCAACTGTTCTTCTTCTAAAAATTTAGTCTTAAGCCTTTCAGCCATACAACCCAAAACACCAACCGTCATGTTTGGTCGTTCTTTTTTTAGATTTTTGAACTGAGCTAGACGCATTCTTACGGTTTGCTCTGCTTTTTCACGAATTGAGCAGGTATTAAGAAGAATTAAATCAGCCTCTTCCACTTTAAGAGTGGTATTATAGCCTTGCTCGTTAAGAATTGACGCAACAATTTCAGAATCAGAAAAATTCATCTGACAGCCGTAGCTTTCTAAGAATAATTTCTTAGAATTCCCATCTTTTTCTGCAATTGCAAAAGCTTCTCCTTGTTTGGTTTCGTCTATATATTTTTCCTGCACGGTTTTTAATATTTGAGACTTGAGATTTGAGGTTTTACACTAAAACTGCTATACAATTTTAGATCTAAACATCAAATTTCAAATTAAATTAGTTTGCAAAGATACAAAATCTTATGCCAGAATGGCAGAACCCTATTTTAATTAATTTTATAATCTTATTGGAACTCTAAAATTAGAGATAACTGGGGTGTTTCTAGAAGTATAAGGCTTCCATTTTGTATCTATCTGTTCAACAGCTTTAATTATTTTATTTTTTAAGTCTTCGTCTAAGTCTTTAGGGTTTTCTATTATAATATTATACAAAACCCCATCCTTACTTATTTTAAATCTTATTACAATCTGTACACCTGGATTTTTTATATTTTGCTTTTTTATATTTTCCATCAACAGATTTCTAAATACATCCATTCCTCCCGGAAATTCAGCATTTTTACTTAATCCTTCCGGAGTGTAGCCGTTTTTGAAATTGTCAAAATAATCTATTGGATAAAATGGTATCGTAAATTTTTGAGAATCTGACACCATTTTCCAATTGTTTAATTTATTTATCTCAATGAGACCTTTCATAAACAACTGAGTCGGGCAATCTTCTTTAATATTTTTATTCGTTACTTGAGCTTTACCGTCTACAATCTCAATTTGTGCTACAAACATTTCAGATTCTCTATTATTACAACGTTCAAGACCGTTTTTAATAAAAACCTGATTCAAATCTTTATAAAATTGAGCCATCCCTCCTTCATAAAAATCTTGATTTTTGGGATACTCGTCTAGAAGTTGAGCTTTAAAAAGAATCGTATTTAAAAGGAATAGAAAAATATAAAATCTATATCTCATCATTAAAAAATTTAATAAAAAAGCCATCGCAAAATGCAACGGCGAAAATAAATGATTTAATTCATTTATTGGTGTATTTTAATAATAATTAATCGATCATCTAATCTCCATGATCAAAATGATCTGAAGTAAAATTTATTTTAATTATTTTTTTTGAAACAATAGGTTTTCCATCCCGCATTGCCGGTCTCCACTTTTTCTTAACTCTTTTAATGGCGAAATTCATATCATCTATAAACAATTCGCTATCTTTTACTTTAGGTAAAACCTTAAGATTCTCAATCTTTCCTTCCGTATTGACATCGAAAAGAAAAGTAAACTGACCATTGACCGCATATTTCCTCAAATCAATATAGCCATGAATCATTTTTAAAAACTCTTTCGTAAAAGCCTCATCACCTCCCGGAAATTCAGCTTTCTCTGTTACAGTAAATTTTTCAGATTCAACTTTAGATTCTTGAGCAAAACTTTTAAATCCTATTAATAGAATAAGTACAAAAAAATATTTTTTCATTATTTACATATCGGCAGATAATGATGAGAAGCTCATCTTCAGTTTCATTTCAGATTTTACGGGTTGGCCGTTACACATTGCAGGTTTCCAGTCTTTTTTAATCCTTCTTACCACATATTGCATGTCATCAAAGAAAACATCACTGTTCAAAACTTTGGGATCACCAGCTACATCAATCACTTTTCCCATTGCGTCAATAGTGAGAGTGAAGGTAAAATCACCTGTTAAAGTATAAAAATCTGAATTCAGATACGTGTACATATATTTTCTGAGAATAGCTTTGTAAGCCGCAGCTCCGCCGTCAAAACTTGCTGCCTGAAAATCGTTGCAACCTTTAACAGCAACCTGCATAAAAGGCTCTTTAATGTCTATTTTTAATAGATTTTTATTATTTTCTACGATAAAAGATTCGTCTCTGTCTTCAAGATCTTGAGCAAATGCAAAATTTGCTGCAAAAAGTCCTATAAATAATGCTAGTGTTTTCATAAAATATTTTTTAAAACTAAATAAAAAAAATTAAGCCAAAAAAAAAGAAGTTTCCTATGTATTATAAAATTCTTTTACAGTTTTAAATCTAAAGCCTCAAATAGATTTTTGAGCCTTGCTTCCTGTTTCTCTCAGCAAAAATGATATCAAGATTGCCAAAACAATTCCTCCAATCCAGAAAAAAAGAGAATTTTGAAAATGAATATTTGCATCAGATAAGCCTAAATCTTTTCCAAAAAAGTTACTAAATACAGGACTCAATAATGTCGTCACGCCAAAAGTAATAAAGTTGATTGCTCCCGTAGAACTTCCTTTTACATAATCCGGATTGGTTTCTTTAATAACAGAATATGGGATCATCGCTGCACCCGAACCAATTCCTAAAATAAACATACTCACTTTTGCAGAATATAAGTCTGGTAATATAATCATCTGCAGCAAACTTAAAATCATCAAAACTGCACCAGCAACTAACACCGGTTTTCGTCGTCCTATTTTATCTGTAATAAAGCCTAAAAGTGGACAACCAAAAACCCAACCAAATGCAACCATTGCACTCGTTACTGCCGCCTCGTGAAAGGCAAACTGCTTATCTTTTTCGAAAAAAGCAACCGCCCAAGTCATGGCAAAAATAGTTGTCGGAGCAAAAAGTAACCCTGAAATAATTCCGCAAAGCCAAGATTGAGGATTTCTAAAAACGATTTTATAAGGTTCTAAATATCCTAAATGTTTTGGCTCATTATCGGAAGCGTTTTCACTTTTCTGGTCTTTAGGAATAACAAAAAATAAACAAAATGCTGTAATAATTGTAGCAATTCCGGACCAAAGCCAAAAAGTATGAATACTGACTCCTGATTCTATCCAAGGTCCAACCACAAACTGTCCCGCAGTTCCACCCAGCATTCCTATACATTGAGTAACTCCAATTGCTGTTGCCAAAGATTTTGATGAAAACCCTTTACTCGCAAGATAAACACATCCCGGAAAAGCAAATGCGCAACCCGCTCCCTGCAAAAGCCTTCCTGAAACTCCCGAAAACTGGGTTGAAAGTAAAAATAAAAGACAGCCAACTCCTAAAATTAAAGTTCCTACAAAAAGAGATTTTTTTGCTCCGAACTTATCTAAAGCAATCCCTGCAATCAAACTGCAGGTAGAATATGTGTAGTAATATGTTCCTATCATGCTGATAAGTTTCAGCTCGGTGGTATTGAAATTATCTACCAATTGAGGAATCATTACCGCAGGAGCAGAGCGAATCACATAATCTAAAAAATAAAAGATCAATCCGAATGCCCAAGCGATGATATAGAATTTCTTCAGAGAACTACTCATTATAACTATTCTTTATTGTATTTGCAGATATATTTGGCAATTAATTACCAAGATTTTTAAAACTTTATTATAGAAAATCAAATGTAAGCATTTGTCAAGCTTCTAAAAGAATCAATGATTGTTTTCTGAGATTTAAATTAAACAAAAAACTCCACAATTTCTTGTGGAGCCATATTATTTCTTAAAGTATTTCAATCTGATTTCTCAAAAGATCCTCAAATTCATCTCTTTTTCTGATTAAATGAACCTTTCCGTCTAAGAAAAGAACTTCTGCAGGTTTTAATCTTGAATTAAAGTTTGAACTCATTTCAAAACCATAAGCTCCCGCATTGTGGAATGCCAAAACATCACCTTCTCTTACTTCGTTCAGCTTTCTGTCCCAAGCGAAAGTATCAGTTTCACAGATATTTCCTACAACAGTATAAATTCTCTCTGCCCCTTTTGGATTAGATAAATTTTCAATCTGATGATAAGAATCGTAAAACATTGGACGGATCAAATGATTAAATCCTGAATTTACTCCCACAAAAACCGTCGCTGTAGTTTGCTTAATCACATTCGCTTTCACTAATAAGTACCCGCTTTTCCCAACTAAGAATTTCCCTGGTTCAAACCAAAGTTCAAATTTTTTTCCTGTAGATTTTGAGAATTCGGCAATTACTCTTTCTACTTTTTTACCCAATGTTTTTACATCGGTTTCTTCCTCACTCTCTTGGTAAGGAATTTTGAAACCACTTCCCATATCCAGATATTTCAGATTCGGGAAATGCTCAGACAATTCCAACATAATATCAAGAGCCTGAAGGAAAACATCCGGATCTTTAATTTCGCTTCCGGTATGCATGTGAAGACCTTCCACATTCAAATTGGTAGATTTCATCACTCTTTCAATATGGCGAACCTGGTGAATAGAAATTCCAAATTTAGAATCGATATGACCTGTAGAAATTTTGTAATTACCTCCAGCAAAAATATGCGGATTGATTCTTACCAAAATAGGATATGTATTTCCGTATTTGTTACCGAACTGCTCAAGAATAGAGATGTTATCGATATTGATGTGAACTCCGTGTGTCATTGCTTCTTCGATTTCAGCTAAATCAACACAGTTGGGTGTAAATAAGATTTTCTCTTTGGTAAAACCTGCTTTTAAGCCTAATTTAACTTCATTTATTGAAACACAATCCAAAGAAGCACCCAAGTTCTTGACATATTTCAGAATATTGATGTTTGTCAATGCCTTTGCAGCATAGAAGAACTTTGTGTGTTTTAAAAAAGAAGATGTAAGTTTTTCGTATTGAATTTTAATCGATTCTGCATCGTAAACGTACACCGGCGTGCCAAATTCATTGGCAATCTTTAACAATTCTTTTGAATTCATAATTTCAATTTTACATAAAAAAAGGCAGATTCTTCCGAAAAGAGTCTGCCGCAATAATTATTTTTTATGCAAGGCAACTCCTTAAATATTCCAAACCTTAGAGAACTTTATAGTTCCCTTTTTACCAGTTTTATTTTGTTTAAAATTTTGCATTGCTTTTTTTATTCTTTTGCAAAAATACTATTTATTTTGCGAAAATTAATTTGAAAATCATTTTCTTCCTTAGAAAAACATTTGTGATTCTAAAAAAGTGCCTTTATTTCGGCAATGGCAAGGTTTCAAAATCACCACGAAGTATTGCCAATTGCAAATCATTAATAAGATCATTTGTTGGTAACGGCAAATCTATTTTTAGTTTTGCAATTTTACTCATCGTCTGAATCTGTGTAAACAATTCATAAAAACCATAAGAAGTAACTTTTCCGTTATCAATAATCAGGAAAAGTTTTTCACCTAATTTTCTTCCGCTTCCCAACCAAAGTTCGTTTCTTTTTCTGAAATCTATCTTCTTTTTGAAGGCATTGATATCTTTAAATTCTTCAATCTTACTGATAAACTGCACCGCTTTTGAGCCTTGTGTGAAAGCTTTAAACTTAAGAATTGGTTTTTCAGTTTTATTTAAAGTATTTTTTTCAACTACATATTTATCATTTCTAAAATACAGTCCGAAAGGCAATGTTTCTCTCTTTTTTATTCCTTTTGAGTTTAAAATCAGCTTGGCAATAATATCAGTTCCAGTCAATTCAAAATTGATTTGCTCAACCTCAGTCTGAATATTTTCCCATTTTTTTGATTTAGAATTAAAAAGCTTTTTAGAAAACTTATTAATATCCTGTACATAATCTGAAAAAATAATTTTTCCTGCTTCATTCTGGAAATAAACAAAACCTTTTTCGTTTGGTAAATCCTGAGTTAACAGCTTGATTTTATTGATGTAATTTTTAGCATTTGTTTCCTCGTGCTGCTCCTGAATAATCTCATTATTCGTATCTTTTGAAAGCAACAATTTAAATAACTCTAAAGTTGCTCTTGCATCACCTTCTGCACGATGCGCATTCACCAAAGGAATTCCTAATGATTTTACCAATTTCCCCAAAGAATAACTTACCTCATCCGGAATCAACTTTTTCGCCAAAGGAATGGTGTCTAAAGTATTGATTTTAAAATCATACCCCAACCGTTGAAATGATTGGCGAAGCATTCTATAATCGAAATCAATGTTATGTCCAACCAAAGTGGTTCCCTCTGTAATTTCCACTACTCTTTTGGCCAGTTCGTGGAATTTAGGAGCTGTTTTCACCATTTTAGGGCTAATATTGGTAAGTTTCTGAACAAATGGAGTAATATCACTTTCTGGGTTGACAAGTGAAATAAATTGATCAACAATTTTATGACCATCATACTTGAAAATGGCGATATCTATAATGCATTCTTTTCTAAAACCTGCACCATTGCTTTCTATATCTATGATTGAATACATTATAATCTAAACTTAATCTTCTATAAATCAAAAATCAAACCTTTTGAAATATTGATTTTACTAAAAGGCAATTCTGCTAAAATAATGAATTTACTTTAAGAAATCCAAAAACAGGCAACTCAAAACACTATCTTTTTCTTCCGCCCAAGCCAAACATTCCCAAAATCGCTTTTGCACCTTCTCTCATCAACGTATTGGCAAAAGTTCTTCCTGCACTGCTTTTTAAGACCTGCTCAAACATTCCCGGTTCTTCTTTTACGGGTTTTGTTTTTTGAGTTGGAGCCGAATTTTCAACAGCCTGTTCCATTCTTTTTACTAAAATTTCGTAGGCAGATTCACTGTCGATTGGTTTTTCATATTTTGAAACTAAAGCTGACCTTGATGTTAATTCTGAAACTTCTGCATCTTTTAACACATCCATTCGTGATTCTGGCGAAATTAAATAAGTATGAACAAGCGGTGTTGGAATTCCTTTTTCATCCAAAGCCGTGATAAAGGCTTCCCCAATTCCTAAATTCTGAATGAGCTCGGAAGCATTGTAAAACTCTGTTGTAGGATAATTTTCTACAGCTTTAGAAATTTCTTTTTTATCTTTTGCGGTAAAACCTCTCAATGCGTGCTGAATTTTTAAACCCAATTGCGAAAGCACATTTTCAGGAACATCGCCCGGAATTTGAGTAATAAAATAAATCCCGACCCCTTTAGAACGAATCAGTTTTACCATCGTTTCGATTTGCGAAACCAAAGCTTTTGAAGATTCATCAAAAATCAAATGCGCTTCATCGATAAACAAAACCAATTTTGGTTTTCCGCTGTCGCCTTCTTCAGGAAAAGTCATATAAATTTCAGCAAAAAGCGAAAGCATAAATGTTGAAAACAATTGTGGCTTGTTCTGAATGTCGGCAACTCTTAAAATATTGATAACTCCTTTTCCATCACGTGTTTCCAATAAATCATGAACATCAAAGCTCAGTTCACCAAAGAAATCTGCAGCACCTTGCTGTTCTAAAGCTACAATTGATCTTAAAATCGCACCTAAAGAAGCCGGAGCGATAGAACCATAATTGGCAGACAATTCTGCTTTGCCTTGTGGATTATCGGTTACATATTGTAGAACTTTTTTTAAATCTTTTAAATCAATTAAAGGCAAACCTTTGTCATCACAATATTTAAAAACAATCGACATGATGCTTTGCTGCGTATCATTTAGTTCTAAAATCTTGCTTAACAAAACAGGACCAAATTCTGTAACGGTTGCACGTAATTTCACACCTTTTCCACCCGAAATACTCATCAATTCTACCGGAAAAGCTTGCGGATTGTATGGAAGCTGTGTTTTTGCATATCGTTCTTCAATGATAGCATTCATTTGTCCAGATTCTGCAATTCCAGAAAAATCTCCCTTAATATCTAAAACCAAAGATGGAATTCCGGCATGAGAAAGCTGTTCGGCGAAAACCTGAAGTGTTTTTGTTTTTCCGGTTCCGGTAGCTCCGGCTATCAAACCGTGACGGTTGATGGTTTTTAAAGGAATCGTAACGTTGACTTCAGTAACCACTTCACCATCCAACATTCCTTTTCCTAAAATAATATGTTCTCCTTTGGGAGTATATCTTGTAGAAAGATTTTCAATAAATTTTGTTTTGTCTGCCATTTGATATTTTTAATACCTAAAGATAAAGTTTTTTGTAAAAAGTTTTAATAATCTCTTTTACTTTATCACATTCATTTTTATGGTTTTTTATAAAATAAATTTAAATTAGCGGTTAGAGCAGATTTCAGAAGATAATCTCTGCAAAAAGTAAATACATTAATTATGTTTATAAAAAATATTTGTTTTCTCCTTTGTTTTATTTCGGGTATTGTTTTCTCTCAACAGAATCAAAAACCTGTTGATCTTAAAATAAAAGAAGACTTTACTCATCAATGGACAAAAACAGTTTTTCCAAAACTTTGGGCTGGTTTTCAGAGAGAAACGGTGCGTACTTATGATTCTAAAAATAAAAATATAGGAATTAGTTATGTCCAGAAACAATCTAAGAAAAACAAAACTGTAATTACAATTTATATTTATCCGAAAAGTGAAATTAATAATCAGTCTTTAAGAGATGAATTTTTGAGCTATCTGGTTGCAATCAATAAAAACTCTCAATCTTATGTTGAGATGAAACCTTTATTCGGAAAACTTTCGAATGATAAGCTTAATGTGCATTACATTTATTCATTATTCAAAAACTCGATGGTTGAAGCTGATTTTTTTAATGGAGTAAGACCCGTTGAAAAAAACTCTTTGCTTTCTATTTATGAAAGTGGTGGATGGACATTTAAAATAAGAATTTCAAGCGATGAAATGACCAACGAGCAATTGACTGACCTAAAGCAGAAAACAGAAAACTATTTTAGCGTTTTGGATATTGCTACAACAAAAACATTACCTGTAAACGATGCTCCTGATGTTTTACTTTCTCCCATTGTTAAAAGAGATTCTATGATGGCTAAAGCAACCATTGTTGCTGCAGAAGCAAAAATAGAATGGCTGAAAAATAATTCGGATATAAAAGATATCATGACCGGCTTTAATGATATGAAAATTGAATCTGAAATCTATGCCACAGAAAAGATGCTACAATTTTTCAAAACAAACAAAAACAATTGGAAAATGACGCTTGAGACACAAAAATATTTTGATGACATGATTCTAATTTCTGATAATAAACAAATTGAAAATTATATTTATGACAAATATATGGGCGTGATAGATTACCCTGAAGGAGAGATTCATAAAAAATCTTACGCTCAGTTTAAAACAGACCATAAGATTTCTAAAGAACTTGATGAAATTTTCTTAAAACTATTTTATAATTTAGAATAAATAAGTCTTTATAGATTTATTCTATCATAACAGATATTTTATTTTAACTCGTATTAAAAAATAAAACCCGATTTTTGTAAATCAAAGAACAAAAAATTCTCAACCCTAAAATGAAAATTGAGCAAATATATACAGGCTGTTTAGCACAAGGTGCATATTATATCGTATCAGAAAATGAAGCAGCGATCATCGATCCGCTGAGAGAAGTAAAACCATATCTTGACCGCCTGGAAAAAGACAATGTAACATTAAAATATATTTTTGAAACTCATTTCCATGCAGATTTTGTTTCGGGGCATTTAGATTTAAGCAAAAAAACAGATGCTCCAATTGTTTACGGACCCACCGCACAACCTGAATTTGAGGCTATTATCGCTGAAGACAATCAGATTTTTGAAATCGGAAACGTCAAAATAAAAACTCTTCACACTCCAGGTCATACGATGGAAAGTACTACTTACCTTCTGATTGACGAAAACGGTGTAGAAACTGCTATTTTCACCGGAGACACTTTATTTTTAGGTGATGTCGGAAGACCTGATCTTGCTCAGAAAGCAGGAAGCGTGACACAAGAAGATCTTGCGGGAATTTTATACGAAAGTTTACACAGTAAAATTCTTCCTTTAGACGACAGCATTACGGTTTATCCGGCTCATGGAGCGGGTTCTGCTTGCGGAAAAAACATGCAGAAAGAAACGGTAGATATTTTAGGAAATCAAAAAAGAACAAATTATGCTCTGAATCAACCTGATAAAGAATCTTTTATAAGAGAAGTTTTAGACGGATTAACGGCGCCACCCAAATATTTCGGGATGAATGTTGCCATGAATAAAGGAGGCTACGACAGTTTAGACACTGTGATGAACAGAGGTTTAAACCCCGTTTCAGTAGAAGATTTTGAAAGTTTTGCTGAAGAAACCGGAGCTTTAATTTTAGACACAAGAGGACCTGCAGATTTTCATAAAGGATTTATTCCAAATGCTATCAATATCGGTTTAAAAGGAGATTTTGCACCCTGGGTAGGAAGTCTTATTGTAGACGTAAAACATCCTTTATTGCTGGTTGCTGAGGAAGGAACTGAAGAAGAGGTGATCACAAGATTAAGCAGAGTTGGTTTTGATCATGTTTTAGGATATTTAAAAGGAGGTTTTGAAGCATGGAAAAACTCAACGAAAGAAATCGACGAAGTAAAAAGAATCTCCCCTGCCGAATTTGCAGAAGCATTTAATGAAAATTCAAAAGTCATTGATGTAAGAAAAATCGGTGAATATTCTGCTGAACATGTCGATAATGCTTACAGCAGACCTTTGGATACGATCAGCGATTGGGTTACATCCATTGATGATTCTGAACATTTCTTTTTGCATTGTGCAGGAGGTTACAGAAGCATGATCGCGGCAAGCATCCTTAACTCACACGGGATCAGAAATTTCACAGAAATAGAAGGCGGTTTTAACGGCATCAAAAAAACAGAAAAACTTCCTGTTTCAGATTTTGTATGCCAATCTAAAACTTTATAAATGAGAGTAAAAGTAAGTGCGTTAATTCTGATTTCAGTATTTGCGCTAAGCAGCTGCAAAACACAAGCTGTAGCAGAAAACAATATTCAAACCAACATTAAACAGGTTGTAAATAGCACCGATGTTATTTTGGTTGATGTAAGAATTCCTGAGCAATATGCTGAAGCTACGGCAAAAGATGCCGTGAATATTCCGTTGGCTGAGTTAAGCAACAATATAAATTCGCTAAAAGGCAAAAAAGTAGTCGTTTTTTGCAACAAAGGTATACAGGCAGACCAAGCTGTAGAAATTTTGAAGAAAAACGGAGTTGACGTTTATGATGGTACGACCTGGAAAAATGTAAAAGCCATTCAGGAAGAAAAATAATAAAAACGAAATACAATGTCTCAAAAATTCCAAGAAATAATAGATTCTGAAAGACCGGTACTTATCGATTTTTTTGCTACTTGGTGTCAACCATGCAAAGTGCAGTCGTCGGTTCTGAATACAGTAAAAGAAAACGTTGGCGAAAATGCCAGAATTATAAAAATTGATATTGATCAGTATCCTGCGATCGCTTCACAATACAATGTACGAGGCGTTCCTACTTTGGCAGTTTTCAAAAAAGGAGAATTGTTGTATAAAGAAAGCGGTGTGCATGACGTCAATCGATTGACCCAACTGTTGGAACAGTTTATGTAAAAATATTTAGCCTACATATTGGCTTATAAAAAAGGCTTAGATTTTATAATCTAAGCCTTTCATTTTTTGAAACACTATCAAATTCCAAAAAACGAATTAGTTTTTAATCACTTTTTTAGAAACTTTCTGTCCATTTTTCAATTGTAATTCAACAATATAAACTCCTTTCTGAAGTTGCTGCATATTGATTTGGTTATTTGAAAACTGAACATTCATTTTTTGCCCTACTATATTGGTAACGTTTACTTTATCAATATCAGAATCTGTTTTAATATTTAAAATTCCGTTGGTTGGATTCGGGTAAATTCCGATAATATTTCTTTTGATATCTGAAGTTCCTAAACCTGTGGTAACGTCTTTTATACATCTTACAGATTGGCCTTGAGCTCTTGGTCCGCCAGAATTTGGATTCGCTAACGCTGTAGAATTATATAAATATTTTCCTCCAGAATTGGCAACATCTCCACTCCAATAATATCCTCTTTCGCCCACATAAGTAAATCCGCCCGTACTTTGACTTCTATAACCTGCCGCCGGTAATTTTAATTTGCTTGTAAATGCATTAGCCGCACTAGACATTCCTTCTGCACCTACAGCAGCCACCCAATCAGCCTGAGAAGGTAATTTCCAACCTGCACCGATTGCTTTACAAGGATCAACACTTACTTCTGAAGTTATTGCTGAAGTATTTGCTCCATTCCATAAATCACTCAAAGCATTTGTTGACCACCACGCAGGACTGTTCCCTAAAATAAATGAAGACATTCCGGCAAGACCTGTAGGATTATTGGTTGTAGGAACTGTTGTTGTAGCAGAATTTCTGTTTTGATGGCCATCATCCCATCTTCCCCACTGGAAAAGATCTCCGTAAGACTCGGCATCTGCCATAGCAGTCGCTACTTGTCTACTTCCTAAATTTTGCTGAAGCCAAACTTTTCCATCTGCACCTCTTACTGTTGTATAAGTTACTTGTTGACCTTTGTAAGTGAAAGTTACACAACTTGTATCTCCCGGATTGGTTCCTGGATCAGCATTATTACACCCAGGAGTGTTATTGGGTAATTGAACTCTTTTTACCCTTACTCCATTTTGAGAATAAGTAAGAACCAATGTATTGCTTACCGTATCATATTGTAAATCATTGTATAAAGCAGTACCATCTGACACAAAATCTCCACCAAAAGTTGCCCACATATTGGTTGCAGCATCAAATTCATAAACAGTATTTTTCCCTCCGTTTACAGCCCACCCGCTTGCTACTGTGTAAAGCTTACCAGAAGGAGTTACAGCAATAGAAACATTATACAGATCATTTGAAATTCCAAAATCGGCATTTCCAATCTGCTCCCAAGTTGTTCCGTTAAATTTTTTCACATTCAGCCTTCTGTTATTAGCCGACGTAGAAGAATATATGACATACAAAGTATTGTCTGAGCCTATTGCAATATCAGAAGTAGCGTTTGCACCCTCTGTAAAAGCGCTTCCTACGGCAACACCTCCTACAAGAGCCCACGCATCAGTGGCAGAAGCCGTTGCATTGTTTTCATAAACTCTTACCCCTGAGGCAACATGGCAAACATATACTTTCCCATTTGTTCCGATTACCATTTCTGCATGAGTAGGGTTTGCACCCGCAATATTAGTTGGGCCAACCTGTTCCCAAACTCCGCTCACAAAACGTTTTACCGTTCCTGAACCAACAGATCCATAAACGAAAGGAATACCATTAGGTGCTACTGCAGACGCCTGATAATTTGTTGTATCTGTGAATGGAAGGGGAAGTAAATTCCATGATGTTCCTTCAAATTTTCTCACCTCCATTCCTGAGTTGGGATACCCCCATTGGTTGGTGTAATACACATTTCCAAATGCATCCAAAGAAAGCGAATTATAGGTTGCTGTCGCAGTAGTAATTCCTGCACTTCCTCCAACATATGACCATGACGAGCCATTAAATTTCTGTACAGAACCTTTCTGAACAGAAACATCATAGTAAGAAACATAATAATTTCCCTGAGCATCAATGGCAAGATTATTATAACTGCTTGTTCCGGCAGAAATACTTCCTGTAGAGCCCACATCTACCCATTGTTGGGCATTCAATGAGCTTACTGCTATCGAAAGGATACCGATTCCGGCTCCGAATTGCTTTGCTTTTGATTGTAAATTTTTAAACATAAATAATTCTATTTTTATTTATTCTAAATTATTCTATAATTTTCGGCAAAATTAGTCTTGAAAAAACCTAAAGAGTTATCATTTCCGATTTTTTAGTTATCATATCAAACATGATGATTGTCATTAATCTGAATATAAAAGCATTAGCCGACAATTCCATGGTGAAATTGTCGCCTAAATACAAATCAAATGTTAAAATAAATGTTAGTTTTTAATTACTTTCTTAGAGATTTTTTGTCCGTTTTTCAATACTAATTCTACAATATAGACTCCATTTGGCAATCCCTGCATATTAATTTGATGATTAGAATACTGTATTTTCAATCTCTGTCCCACAATATTGGTTACGTTCACCGTATTGATTTCAGAATCTGTTTTGATATTTAAAATCCCATTGGTCGGGTTAGGATAAACACCAACGCTGATTTTTTTAATTTCTGTAGTTCCCAATCCTGTAGCAACCTCTTTTATACATCTTACAGACATTCCTGCATCTCTGCTGGCGCTGTTAGACAACGTTGAGAATCCACTGATATATAAATGCTGACCAGACCCTGTATAAGGTGATGCTGATGACGACCAAAGATAAAGCCTTGTTCCTGGAGAGAAAATACCGCTATAATCTTTCATTCCTGCAGGAATCAGCTTTAAATGACTTGAAAGAGCTGAATTATATTCTGAAATATTTTCTGCAGCCACCGCCGCATCAATTTCTCCAACTGTTGGAAGTCTCCAGTCTAAGCCAATTGCTTTACAAGGGTCAACTCCTTTTGTTGCTGTTGCAGCCGAAACGTTTTCTGCAGTCCAGCTATCAGAATCAGTTCCTCCTGACCAAAAGTTTGAAGAAGAATTATATCCAGCAGAATAAAATGCAGCATTTCCATTATTTAAACCTGAAGGATTATTTGGTGAAGGAGCTGTTGCAGATAATGTAGAGCTTCTAAGCTGGTGACCATCATCCCATCTTCCCCACTGGAACAAGTCTCCGTAAGCATCAGAATCTGTAAGTGATGATGCTACTTTAGTACTTCCAAGGTTTTGCTGAAGCCAGATTTTACCATCCGTTCCTCTTACTGTGGTGTATGTAACCGATTGACCTTTGTAGTTAAATGTTACACATCCTAAATCTCCGGGACTATTTCCTGGGTCTGTATTATTGCATGATGGCTGAACCTGTAAAGCAAACTTTTTCACAACTGTTCCTTCAGTAATTCCTTGAGAAAAATAATCATCTAAAGAATATGCTAGAACCAAACTATTAGTGTTGGCATCAAATTCTAAATCATTGTAGTGTGTAGAACCATCAGACACATAATTCCCTCCGAATGGGCTCCATGTATTAGTCGCTGAATTGATTTCATATACCGTATTTTTACCTTCGTTTTCATACCAACTGCTTGCAGCAACAAACGGCTTTCCTTGTGGAGTAACAGCTATTGAAAAATCTAGATTGCTTTCAGCTACACCAAAATTTTCGTCTCCTAATTGCAACCAACTAGTACCATCAAATTTCTTTACATTAATTTTTCTAAGTAAACTGTTGGGGTCATTAGGATTATTTAATGTTTTACCATACACCACATACAAACTATTATCAGTACCCATCGTAAAATCTAAGGTAGCATATACACTTTCAGTAAAAGCATTTCCCAAAGAAGCTCCTCCCACCAAAGTCCAAGCTGTAGTAGATGACGCCGTCAATGTATTTTCATAGACACTTACCACACCATTAGAGATCTGGCAAACATAGACTTTTCCATTAGTTCCAAGTTTGATTTTGCTATGGTAAGCGGTTCCAGAAACTACATTAGCCCCTATTTGTTGCCATACACCATTTACAAAACGTCTTACGGTACCCTGAACATAAGTATATAAAATATTATCTGATGAAACCACTGAAGATGGATATCCTGCAAAACCACTCGTAGGAATAGAAATCAAAGAAGACCATACAGCTCCAGAAAATTTATTGACATCCATATTGTTTCCCTTACTTAAGTGATAAACATTACCATCGGGTGCCACGGATAAAGAATTATGATTAGCATAATCATCAGTAACACCAGCCGAACCTCCTAGATAAGACCATGAAGCCCCGTTAAGTTTTTGTACCGAACCTTTATCCACAGAAAGATCGTAGTAAGAAACATAATAATTTCCTGTATTATCTATTACCAAATCATTAAATCCACTTCCATTAGCAGATATTATTGATGTATTTCCTGCATTTTGCCACTGCTGAGCATTTATAAAATTACTTCCTGCAATCGATAGCACAAAAGCTCTTAAACCAACTTTTGCTATAGAAGAATATAAATTTTTAAACATAATTAATATTGTTTTTATTTATTCTAAATTTAATTTACTTTTGCAAAAGTAATCTGCATCTTAAATTCCTAGTTATCATTTTCAAATTTTTACTTATCGGATGCAGGCTTGCTTCAATTATGATAGAAACAAAAACACTTCGCACAATGAAGCAGAAGAAAAGAGGCTTACTATTTCAATCTGAGGACATTAAAGTGGTTTTTAATGAAGACGAAACAACAGAAAATTATCTAAAATCTCATTTTATTGAAGGAGAATCTAGTTTTAATCTTTTGTTTTTGCTGAGTCCAAATATCAATTTGAGAGCATCAGATTGTGGTACTTATTTTAAATTTCAAAAAAACCAATACATTCTGCATTATTCTTCATTAGAAAATCGTGCAGAATTATGGACAGAGAATCAGGAAGTTTTAAAGTACTTGCAGATACAGATCAATCATCAATATGTTTTTAATCTAATCGATCCGCATTCTAACGTTGAAAGTGCCGAAATTCTGAAAAATATGAAGAATAATAATTTTATTTTTCTTCACAAGCAGACTCCACCCAATATGACCGTAGAAATGCACATGATTTTGAAGGAAATTTCTGGATATTCTAAAATAGGAGTTATGCAAAAACTATTTATTGAAGCAAAAATCATCAAACTATTAATTCTGATCTTTGAACAGTTTAATGAAAAAGATATCGAAGAAGATCTGTCTAAAACGCCAGAAACGATCAAGAAATTTTTAGATGAAAATTATCATAAGAATCTGAAAATAGAAGAGATTTCTAAAATCATAGGCATTAATCAGAATAAGTTGAGAAAAGAATTTAAAGAACATTACCAAACCACAATTGTAGATTATATTTCGGAACTCAGAATGTTGAAAGCAAAAAAAATGATTGTCAACAAAGAAATAATGATTAAAGAAATTGCTATAGAATGCGGTTATGAATACGTACAGAATTTCACCCGTGCTTTTAAGAAAAAGTTTGGAGTATCGCCTGAAAAGCTGAGATTAGGGTAAAAAAAGAAAAACCACTAAAATAAATTAGTGGTTTAATATATGTTGTTTTGCTTTGATATTACTTTCTCGGAATTCATGTGAGAAAGCAATGACAATCAATTAATGATGTCCGTGATTGTGCCCGTGGCTATCGTGAACGAAAGGACCATGACCTTTAGGCTGGCTGAAGATTACCTCAACACCTTCTTGCTCGGTAAGCAATTTACTTCTGATCTGTTCTGGATCAAAAGGTTTTACTTTACCAAAATATTCTTTCAAACCCTCAGTTAACCACAAAGGAATAATAAAACCGAAAAACATTAAGATACACCAGAACCCTACAAGGAACATACAAATAAAATAGATTGTCCAAAGGAATTGGTAAAACGGCCAAAATGCTGATAACATCATGTTTCTTAAATTTTAAGCAAAAATAGGACTTTTTTCTTTTGTTCCAAAAGATATACGCCCTATTTTTATTATTTATTTTTATTTTAAACTAATTAATTTAGATATTAGAAGTTAGATGTTAGATATTAGACTACAATTCTACTCTAAAATTCTTACATTTCACTTTCAAGCCTAAAATTTTAATGAGCAAGGTTGGCGAAGAAATCGTTTCCTTTATCATCGGTAATGATGAATGCCGGGAAATCTTTCACTTCAATTTTTCTTACCGCTTCCATTCCTAATTCAGGGAAATCAACTACCTCAACCGACAAAATATTGTCTTTTGCCAAGATTGCAGCAGGTCCACCAATCGAACCGATGTAAAAACCTCCGTATTTATGACAAGCATTGGTTACATCTGCTGTTCTGTTCCCTTTTGCCAGCATCACCATACTTCCGCCATGACTTTGGAATTCGTCTACATAAACATCCATTCTTCCCGCCGTTGTAGGTCCGAAACTTCCTGAAGCCATTCCTTCCGGAGTTTTTGCCGGTCCTGCATAATAGATCGGGTGATTTTTAAAATATTCAGGCATTGGTTGTCCAGCATCCAATAATTCTTTGATTTTTGCGTGAGCAATATCTCTTGCAACGATCAAAGTTCCATTTAATTTTAATCTTGTTTTGATTGGATATTTTGAAAGCTCAGCCAAAATTTCAGGCATTGGTTTATTCAAATTAATCTCAACTGCTTCTTCCAAATGTGGCGGAGTTGCAGGTAAAAATCTCTTCGGATCTTGCTCCAATTGCTCTAAGAAAATACCGTCTTTGGTAATTTTCCCCTTAATATTTCTATCTGCCGAACAAGAAACTCCCATTCCAACCGGGCAAGAAGCTGCGTGACGAGGAAGCCTGATTACTCTAACGTCGTGCGTTAAATATTTTCCACCAAACTGAGCCCCGATTGCACTTTCCTGGCAAATTTTCTGAACTTTTGCTTCCCATTCCAAGTCTCTGAAAGCCTGACCAGCTTCATTTCCTTCAGTCGGAAGATTGTCATAATACTTTGCAGATGCTTTTTTCACAGCAGCCAAGTTTGCTTCTGCAGAAGTTCCACCAATGACCAAAGCTAAATGGTAAGGCGGACAAGCTGCGGTTCCCAAATCTGAAATTCTTTCTTTTACAAAAGCTTCCAAAGATTTTTCATTCAGTAAAGATTTTGTTTTCTGATAAAGGAAAGTTTTGTTAGCAGAACCTCCTCCTTTCGTTAAGAATAAAAACTCGTAATAATCTCCTTTTTTAGCATAAATATCAATTTGTGCCGGAAGATTTGAACCCGAATTTTTCTCATCAAACATCGTTAAAGGAACGACTTGAGAGTATCTTAAGTTTCTTTTTTGGTAGGTATTGTAAATTCCTTTGCTTAAATACTCGCCGTCTTCAACGCCGGTATAAACATTTTCACCTTTTTTACCCATCACAATTGCCGTTCCTGTATCCTGACAAGAAGGCAAAGCTCCTTCCACAGCAACTGCAGCATTTTGCAATAAATTATAAGCAACAAATCTGTCGTTATCAGTCGCTTCAGGATCATCGATAATTCTTCTCAAACTTTCTAAATGCGAAGAACGAAGCATAAAAGAAACGTCTGCCATTGCCTCTTCAGCCAGCAATTCCAATCCTTTCGGATCGATCGTTAAAATTTCTCTTTCGCCATGCTTTTCAACCTTAACGTAGTCTGAAGTTAATTTTTTGTACACCGTATCATCTTTCAAAATTGGATACGGATCTTGATATTTAAAATCCATTTACTTTCTATTTCGGTGCAAAAATACGGCTTACGAAAAAAAACATGAGCAAAATCAGCGACTTATAATCGTATTTATAATGATTATAAATTGCAAGATTCTGAGTTAATGATTAATTTTATAAACCACAAAGATTCTCAAAAAATAAACGTCTCGTTTGTCATTCCGTAGGAATCTCAACAGCTTTATTAAAAAATTAAGCCTAGACTCCTAAAGAATGACAAAGTGAGTGGACAATTGTTGCAGTTAAAAATTAAAACTAAACAGAAATAAAAATTTCAATCACAATGAATTACAGAATAGAAAAAGACACCATGGGTGAAGTGCAGGTTCCTGCTGATAAGTTTTGGGGCGCACAAACGGAACGCTCAAGAAACAATTTCAAAATCGGTCCGGAAGGTTCTATGCCTCACGAAATTATCGAAGCTTTTGCTTATTTAAAAAAGGCTGCAGCATTTACCAACACCGATTTGGGAGTTCTTCCTGCTTCAAAAAGAGATATGATTGCTAAAGTTTGCGATGAAATCTTAGAAGGTAAACTAAATGATCAATTTCCTTTGGTAATCTGGCAAACCGGTTCGGGAACGCAATCTAATATGAATGTGAACGAAGTGGTTTCTAACAGAGCGCATGTAAACAATGGTGGAACTTTAGGCGATAAATCGGAAGTTCACCCGAATGATGATGTCAATAAATCTCAGTCATCCAACGATACTTATCCAACTGCGATGCACATTGCGGCTTATAAAAAAGTGGTTGAGGTAACCATTCCTGCAGTTGAGAAACTAAAAAATACGTTGAACGAAAAAGCAATCGAATTTAAAGACATTGTAAAAATCGGAAGAACGCATTTGATGGATGCTACTCCACTTACTTTAGGTCAGGAATTTTCAGGATATGTTGCCCAATTGAATTACGGAATCAAAGCGTTAAAAAATACATTACCTCATCTTTCCGAGCTTGCTTTAGGCGGAACCGCAGTGGGAACAGGTTTAAATACACCTCAAGGTTATGATGTAAAAGTGGCTGAATATATTGCAAAATTCACCAATCTTCCTTTTGTAACTGCCGAAAATAAATTTGAAGCTTTGGCTGCTCATGATGCTATTGTAGAAACTCACGGAGCTTTAAAACAATTGGCGGTTTCTTTATACAAAATTGCTCAGGATGTAAGATTATTGGCTTCGGGACCTCGTTCAGGAATCGGGGAAATTCATATTCCGGAAAACGAGCCGGGTTCTTCTATTATGCCAGGAAAAGTGAATCCTACACAAAATGAAGCTTTAACGATGGTTTGCGCGCAGGTTTTAGGAAACGACACTACCATTTCTTTTGCCGGAACCCAGGGAAATTATGAGCTGAATGTTTTCAAACCGGTAATGGCTTATAATTTCTTACAATCAGCTCAGCTAATTGCTGATGCATGTATTTCATTTAATGATCATTGTGCCGTTGGAATAGAACCGAATCACGCAAGGATCAAAGAATTGGTAGATAAATCTTTGATGTTGGTAACCGCTTTGAATACACACATCGGTTATGAAAACGCAGCAAAAATTGCAAAAACCGCTCATAAAAACGGAACAACACTGAAAGAAGAAGCCATCAATCTTGGCTTTGTAACTTCTGAACAATTTGACGAATGGGTAAAACCAGAAGATATGGTGGGAAGCTTGAAATAAGGCTCAAAACATAAACAAAAACACTCCGTAGAAGATTCTTCGGAGTGTTTTTGTTTGTTAATGTGAATGTTGCTTTTTACTACTCAATTCTTATGCCAAATTGAAGTATTTGTTAGTTTGTCATGAAATTATTTTTTGGTGAAAAATTGTATTGCTTCCTGAATATTTCTGTCTTGGAGCAAATCATCAAAATTATCCTGTTTTGAAACAGTAATATCTGGTATGATCTGTTCATAATAATTTCCATTTCTATCACAATCATACCCAATGCTTAAAGGCATCCTTGCATCAAAAGGTAACGTTACCACCATATTGGAAGTCGTTTTCCCTAAAGTTTTTTCTCCTATAAAAATGGTATTTGATCTTCCTTTAAAAGCTAAAGCAGTCACTTCACCTGAACTTGCCGTTAATCCACCTATAATTACTGCAACTTTAGATTTATCTGCTAATCCTCCGCTTGGCTTTATATAAGAAGGTTTCTTTTCTCCCTGATCGTAAACTCCTTTATTCAGTTTAGTAGAATTAATCAGTTTTTTATCTGCATCAAGAGTTCCCCAAACTACATTATCTCCCAACAAATCATATAAAGCTAACAGCATTGGCGCAGAATTTCCACCTGTATTTAAGCGAAGATCTACGATCCAACCTTCCAATTTATTATTGGTTTTTAATTCAGCTAGTTTATCATATAAAGGCTGAGCAATTCTATGAACATTTTCAGAACTAAAATCCTCAAATGAAATATTTGGCATTAAAATATAAACATATTTTTCATCTAAAATTTTTGCTTCAAATTGTGGTTTAGAAGCAAACTTTGTCATCCACTGATCACTGAAATTCTCCCATGAGATTTCTACTGCAGGACCGTAATTCTTTCCTTGGTACATTACTTTAGAATGATCAGCCCCGATTTTTTCAAGCAAAATTTTCACTTCTTTCAAAGAACTTTTAAAGTCTTTTGCCGTTTCAAGATTTTCAAATGTTTCAGCCTTGAGTTTCTTCCAGTTAAAATCTTTTTTGTGTAAATACGCTACTTCTAAAGATTTAAACACTTTATCGTAGAATACTTTTGTACTATCCTGTGATGTCTTTATTTTTTGTGCATTGATATTGATCGTTAGACAAAAAACGCAGATGAATCCTAAAAGCTTATTCATTATTGTTGATTCATTCATCTAAGTTACCATCCCAATGCTACCCCAAAAACCAAAGCTTTATCATTTTCAAAATAAGAATCTTTGAAGAAATTGCTGAAATCTTTTTTCACGAAAAGGCTTATATTATCATAAGACACGGTAAACTGAGCTCCGTAAACAAAAGGATTTACCTGATAATTTGAACGGTCTCTGATATTTTGATCGTCTCCTTTCACAATATTATTGGTTGACATTTTAATTCCGCCATAAACGTTGGCTCCCACTCTGAAACCGTCTGAATAGGGTCTGTACTGAATATCCATTCCTGCATTTTTTAGTTTAGAAAAATTATACTGAAAACCAAGCGGAACCATCAGATATCCCGTTCTCAATTTGCTTTTATCTAAACTTCCTTCAAATTTAGACAATGAAACTTCTCCATTTTGTTTTGCGAAAACCATATTATTGTCAGCACGAACGGTTCTCCAAGAAAAACCAAGCCCCGAAATAAATCCCCATGGGCTTGTTCTGCTGAACTGATAATTAAATTTTAATCCAAATTCAAGATTATTGGCATATCCTAAATTCTTATCTAAATCATTATCTGGCTTATCATTCGTCAGCGTCATAATTCCGTAAGAGAAATATCCTGAAAAATCTTTCGTAGCACGGAATTTCTTCATCAATTTCTGTTTCAATTCTTCATTAGAAGCTACATCAGAATTCAAAAGAGAATATCTTACCTGCTTTTGAATTACAGTATCCAAATCAAACCCTAAAGCTTCAATTCTTTGATCTATTTTTTCAGAATAACTGTCTGCAACCTGAGCTTTCTGCTTGTCGAATTCTATTTTGTCTAAATTTTTAGCCTGCAGAACCAACAATTCACTTTCCATCAGCTTCTTTTCTTCCTGAATAATAGTATTTATTTTCGCAGCGTATTCTTCTACTTTTTCCTTTACAATCGGACTTACTGTAGTATCTTCTTTTGGCTGAAGATTTAAACTTAATGTTTTTCTTTGTGCATTGATAGAGGTTGCAACAAGGCACAACATTCCTGTAATGATAAATTTCTTAATCATGATATTATATTTTTTTAGTTTAAATTGGATTATTTTGTATTGAGGTCGATGGTCGCAACATTGCTTCCGTCCTTAGATTTTTCGATAACATCTTTATGCTCTACCGAGAAAAGCAGCGTTGAAGGATCTACATATCTTTTCTTTTTCTGAATCTTTACAGAATCAGCTTTCGCCATAATTTTCGTTGGCGAATTCAGCGTCATGTGAGAAGCTATTCCAGAAGGATTTTCTTTGAGTAAAGGCAGATTATTGTTGACAGGAACTATTTTCTCTATTTTTTCTTCCGAAGGAATATTTTTTATCTGAGACAGTTTTCCGTGATCTTCTTTAATGATAACTTCCTGCGACTTTATTTTTTCCGACTGTACTGAACTTTCTTCTTTCAAAGAAGGTGTTTTAACTGTTTCTGCAACCTGTATTTTTGGTTCGGATTCGTTATTAAAAAACAAAACCGCACCCAAGCCAAATATCAAAACAAAACATGCAGCAAGTAAAACCCAGTTAAAGTTAGATTTTCTTGAACTCGTATTTTCGGTTTGAGACTGAATTTCTGACCACAAATCTCTTGACGGAGCTACTTCCCGTTCATCGATTTGCTTTTTGATCTGATATTCTAAATTATTTTTAAACGTGTTCATTTTTCAGTTTTTTTTGTTGTTGAAAGTAGATCTTTCTCAATTTTTCTTTTGCTCTGAAGAGTTGGGTTTTGCTTACTGCCAAAGAAATATTTAGCGTATCTGCAATTTCCTGATGCGAATATTCTTCAATCACGTAAAGGTTGAAAACCATTCTGTACGCATCCGGAAGCTGATCTAAAAGTTCCTGAGCATTAAAATCAAAATCTATTGCCTCTTCATGTAAATCTTCCAAAACAGAAGCATGAACGTCGTCGAGATAAAAAACCGTCTTGCGGCTTTTGATAAAATTAAGACATTCATTGACTACAATTTTTCTCGCCCAACCTTCAAAGTTTCCTTCACCACGAAAGCTTTCGATATGTTTAAAAATCTTGCAAAATGCTTTAATCACGCAATCTTCCGCCTGATACAAATCGCTGACGTAGCTTTTTGCCACACTCAGGAATTTTTTTACACTTTGGTCGTAAAAGATTTTCTGCGCAGCCGGATCCTGCCTTTTAAGGCGGCTCAGCAAATCCTCTTTTTTATTCTTAAACAAAAGCTTCATGGTTTATTCTATTTCTATAGTAAAGACAGCAAAAGTTTAAAATGGTTACAGAAAATTTTATTTTTTCAATCAAAACAACATAACCAACTGAAAATGAATAGTATATTTTTTTTACAATTTATATTTAAATAGATTCTTTTTCTATAGACACTTCTTGTTTACCTAAACTTACCTGATCTGCAAAATATTTTTCGAGATCCTGTAATGTTTCCGGAGTTGTCTGAATATCACGCACAACTTCACCTTTATTTACTACCACAATTCTATTACAAACTTCTGTGGTATGCGCAAGATCGTGACTGGAAATTAAAAATGTCACTCCATTTTCATTCGCAAAATCACGAATCATATTTTTAAGTTTAATTTGTGTAGAAGGATCCAGATTTGCAAAAGGCTCATCCAAAATAATGATTTCCGGCTTACCAATTAAAGCCCCTACAATCCCTACCTTTTTCTGATTTCCTTTTGAAAGATCACGAACGTATTTTCCTGCATTTACGATTTCTCCGTTAAATAAATCATGAAACTGTTTTAAAAACTCATCTACCGAAGCTTTATTCTGCCCTCTCAATTCGCCGATGAAATAGAAATATTCTTCAGGAGTAAGATAACCGATCAAAAAGGTTTCATCAATAAACGCTGAAACTTTGTTTTTCCAGGCTTCAGATTCGTTTACTTTAATTCCTTCAACGCTTACAAATCCTGTTGTAGGCTGAATAAGATCGAGCATTAAACTGAAAAGCGTTGTTTTTCCGGCTCCATTGTTTCCGACCAAACCGAAAGTTTCGCCTTTTGTAATTTCAAGATTTTCTATATTAAGAACGGTTGCTGTACCGTAAGTTTTTTTTAAATTTTGGATTGTAATCATGTTGTTGGGTGTTTAATGTTGGGTGATGGAGGTTTATTTTGACATGCCAATTCACTTTTACCTTTAACTTTTACCTTGGCTCTTCAAAAATTAATCTTTTTTGAACGCTTCCAAAGTGCTGTACTTTTCAGTTTTATATTTTTTGATAATAATATCGAATATTTTTTCTCGGAAAATAAATCCAATAAGACCTAATATCCCGATAGAAATGACAGCAGCAGAAATTCCGAAAAAATAATTCATTGCATAAAAAACCGCCATTGGTAAAAGCATTTTAGGAACCATTAAAATAAATGCCTTGAAAGTGATTGTATTTTTTTGTCCGATCCTTTTTTCTTTTGAATTAAGGTCAATAAGGTTTTTATTATACGCCCCCGACAAGAGAGTTAGCTGAGAATTCACCCCTATATTGTATAATCCTGCTGCGAAGAAGGCGAAATAAATATTCCATCCGAAATAGGCATAAAACAAGGCTAGAACGATAGAAACTGCCGTAACAATATTCATCAGCCACCATTTCGCTTTAAGATATTCTTTGTAGGGAACATTTTGAGTCATCATCAAAGGATAATAAGCACTGTCGAAAGCAGGAACTCTCTGCCCGAAAGTAAACTGAAAACCTCCCGTTACGAAAAGCCCCATAAACATCATCCATGCCGGGCCGCTGTACATATCATTCGCAAACATCAACAAACCGTAAAACAGAAACATAAAGCTTCCGATAAGAACGCCTTTTGTGACTTTATTACGTTTCAACATTTTAATATCGTTGTTGATAAAAGTTCCGATGGCTCCGTATTTATTAAGGAAAGCAATGTTTTCGGTTTTTCCTATTTCTTTTTTGGCCTCCAACCCTTCATCCAGATAAAAACTTTTTCGGATGTAGTTGAAAGTGATTTTCCAAAGAATGAAAAAGAGCATCACAGGAACTACCGCAAAATAAGGACTCTCGTAAAGAGCATAGAAAAACTTTTCTGAATACGATAAAACAGGAACAATTTGATAATAATTTAAAGCTGCAAAAACAGCAATTAGAACTCCAACCCCAATTGCGATATTTTCTTTATCATTAAATAAAAGATTGATAAAATTATTCAGGTAAAATAACGAAGAAATACCTATAAACCAAGTGAAGACCCCAAGAAAACCGTAACCATTGAAAGCCAAAATCCCGCAAAATGTTACGATAAATATTGAATTAAACCAGCTCAGCGGAGTGAGAAATGTTTTAACCAAAGTATAATTAACAACGATTTTTTTGGGAATATTCAGCGTAAGAAAAGGTTTGATATTCTGAGTCGGAATCTGCTGAAGCATATATTTAAAAACCAGATCAATCAACCAGCCGATGATCATGAAACGCGAAATAACCTTCAGCGGATCTTCCTTCATTTCTTCCTGCACGTAGAAGTATGCAATAAAAGACATCATTGCGAGCCACAAAATGAAGAAGCAAATCCCGATAATTCTAAAGATCTTCATGGCAAGATTGATCCCTACCGAAGATCCTCTAAAAAAACTTTTCCATTCCAGCTTCAAAAATCTTTTAAACATAATTTACTTTTTAAATATTAGTAAAGAAAAGTTTAAAAATGTTACATAATTTGTCACTAAATATGGGGATAGTTGCAATTTCCGATAATTAGAATTTTATAAAAAGGCTTTCAATTTTATCATATTCTCCATCTACAAAATACTGAAGATGTTGTAATGAGGTCTGAAAATCAATTGACCAAACATCATCAAGAACCATTTTTTCTCGCCTCCCCAAAAGCCCGAATAAGATTTTTACATTTTTAGGTCTGTTATACCATAAGGAAAATTCTAACTCCTCTTCTTTATTATAATCGGATGTTAAACAAAAAGACCTCCCATCCTGAATGCATGTAAAATCTAACGACGGATTGTAATAAATCAATTCCTGGTCTAAACTGTCTGAGAATTTCAACCGCTCCATCCAAGGATAATTCTTTGCTATGTCTAAAACATTTTTCGGCGAGAGTATTTCTTTTTTATATTCAATCTCTTTTTTATCCGGATGGCAAATAGAGTAAGTATAAGTTTTCATCATTAATATAGTTTTAAAAGTTTTTTAATTTCAGCATAAAGAACGTTCAGGTACTCATCTACTGAAGCACAATTTCCATTAGAATAATTCCTGTAATCTCCATTATGAAGCGCTTGGAAAACAATTCCGGATCCATCTGAACAAATTGGTTTTAAATCGTAAGTTTGTTTTTCCCAAAACTTGTTTTTATTTAATGCATTCTCAAAATCATTGAATTCTTTTTCGGAAAGTTTTCTTTTCTGACATACAGTAATAGGATATTCAAACTCAGATGTTTTTTCGTTATAAATTGGCTGATTTAACTCATGAGAAGTCAAAAAATACCCAGATTTTCTTTTTTCGACATTGGTGAAAATTGTTTTCCCAAATGCAGACCACTTATAGAATTGATAAATTTTATCTTTTGGATCTGTTTTTTCAAACTGATAAATACATTCTAAATATTTTAAACCTGTTTGTTTTAAATATCTATCACAATCTTCTTTATTGAAATTCTGGGAGAAAATTTGAATTGATAAAAACATTAAACTGAATAACATTAATTTTTTCATCATATTAATTTTCTCAAATATACTCAAAAACAACTGTCAACAACCTGCACAACTTTGACGGAAGTCACAAAACTAGTGTTTTGAAACCAAACAACTTTTACTTTTGTTTCAAACCAACTGCTTGTAACAAAACACAATTGGCGGAGGTTCCAAACAAACTGTGGAAGATAAAAGTAATTTGTGTTTTGTTTCCCGCAATTTGTTTGAAACAAAACAACAATGATTCTGCATTAAAACAAAATCCCCAAAGAAAAATTCTTCGGGGATTGATTATTATTTATTTAAACTAAAAGCTATTTCACTTCAACAAAATTATCTTCAGGATTTACATCAGCCAATCTATGACTGAAGTCTATTCCTAAAACTCTCAACTGAGATTTGTTGTACGGAATCGTTAATGTATATTCTTTCTGCGTCCAAGGCCAATATTTTAGAGTAGTAAACTCGCCGAACGCATCTTTGGTTTTCCAGGTATGCGTCATGTTTAATGGGATTTGATAATTAACCATTTTATTGTCGGCAGTAATTACGCTAAAATCGATCGGCATAGGAATCTGGCTGTTATTAACTAAAGTTATCGTTGTAGAGCTATTGCCGTACTGTACGTCTTTAATTCCGTAATCGATGGTTTTTGTCGTATTAATCCAATAATGATGAAACCATTTCAAATCCATCCCGGAAACTTTCTGTGCAATATGAAGGAAATCTCTGTCGGTAGGATGTTTCATGCTCCATTCTTTGAAATATTCGGTCATGATTTTGGCTAAATTTTCTTCTCCAACGATATATCCTAATTGCACCAGATACAATTCACCTTTTACATAACTTGCATAAGAATATGCTGTTCCATTGTCGTGATGATCGCCCAACCAAACTGCAGGCTCTTCAATTCCTTTTTTTAGAAACTTTCTATAAGCATCAATCTTTTCAACGAAAGCATTCGGTCTATCGTCTTTCGGCGGAAATAACTGATGCATCACGTAGCTTTCTGCATAACTTGTAAATCCTTCATCCATCCACGGTCTTACAGGTTCGTTGGTTGCCAACATTTGCTGATACCAAGAGTGAGAACCTTCGTGAGCCATCAATCCCATCAAATCTTCAATGTTTTTTGCTTCACCCAAAATCATAGTACACATTCCGTATTCCATTCCGCCATCGCCACCCTGAATGAAAGCGTAAGAAGGATAAGCGTATTTCCCGAATTTAGAATTCATAATCTGGAAATATTTGGTAACATAAGGTTTCGCTTCACCCCAAGCTTTCGTTTTATCACTCTTCAGATATACAAAATACACTTTCGGGCCTTGAGAGACATCGAAACTTTCTACCGAATAATCTTTATCTGCAGCCCAGGCAAAATCGAGCATATTTTTGGCTGTCCATTTCCAGATTGCTTTATTTTGATCCGCTTTAATTTGTGCTGAAGCATCATACCCTTTTACTTCTTTTGGATTTAAAAGCGTTCCTCCAGCTCCAACAACGTAATCTTTATTGATTTTAATCGTTACATCAAAATCTGCGAACGGGGCGTGAAATTCTCTTCCTATATAATCAAAAGTTGCCCAACCATCATAATCGTATTCTGCAATTTTAGGATACCATTGCGTCATCGTCATATCAACTCCTTCACGGTTATTTCTTCCGCTTCTTCTGATTTGCTGAGGAATCACAGCATCCCATTCCATTGTGAAAGTTGTTTTTGAATTAGGCTTGATAGCTTCATTTAGATACACTTTCATTACGGTTTCCTGAATTTCAAACTTCAGTTCTTTTCCGTTTTGTTTAATCCAGTGAATATTTTGTGCGCCTTCTTCATTTTTAGGAATCGAAGCTAATCTTGAAATTCCGTCTTTCTGTAACCTAGAATCTCCATTTTTCCCTTGACTTGCCACTCTTTGATCCATCATTGAATTAGGCTTAAAAGCATTCCAATACAAGTGGAAATACACGACGTTGAGCTCGTCGGGCGAGTTGTTGCGGTATTTTAAAGTTTGAGTTCCCTGATAAGTAAATTGTTCTGCATTGACGTCGATATCCATTTTATATTGTGCAGCCTGCTGGTAATAGGCATTTTGCTGTGCCTGAAACTGCGAAATAATAAACGCAAAAAGGATGATAAACGATTTTCTCATTGATAAATTTTATTTTTCTAAAGGTAGGTAATTTTTGAAAAAACCTCAAATATGTAGCTTTGATGAGGCTTTTCGTTGGAGTTTAGATGAGTTTTAGTTTTGATTGTTAAATTAGATTAAACACAAATATCACAAATGAAGACACAAATAGACACTAATAATTGCGTCATTAGTGAAAACATTAGTGTTATTAGTATTTAGATAAAATCATCTTTTTAATCAAAGTAATCTGACCTAAATGATAATAAGAATGTTCGATCATTCCGTCGATGTTTCTTAAATAGGTTTCGTATTTTTCGTCAACAAAAACCTTATCTAATTTAGAATCCGGCATTTGCTCTAATAAAGTGGCAAACTTTTCGGAATCTTGCCAAAGTTTATTTAAAAGACTTTCCCATTGCTCTTGAGATTCAATCGGAGGAAAATCAAAGCTGAACTTATCCTTAATTTCCAAATCACCTCCGTCAAAGACATTCATCAATCCTGCAATGTAATAATCAATATGAAAAGTGAGCATTGCAATTGTATTTAAAGAATCAATTTTTGTAGTTGCCTGTTCCCATGTAACATCTGAAAGCTGTTCCTTAAAATTGGTATTGGCAATCCATTTTCCATCCAGTAAAACTTCTCGAAATCTTTTGGCTAATTGTGAAGTTGTGCTCATTGTATTGTTTTTTCTAAAGATAAATTTTCTTAACCACAAATGTCACCAATAAGAAACACAATTTTTAGCACAAATAAATTAGCGTCATTCGTGAAAAACATTTGTGCTATTCGTGGTTAAATAAAAAACCTCAAATGCAAAACATTCGAGGCTTATATTTAATTTAAAAATAAATTATTTTTTAGCAGAAATTTCTTTCTTTCCGCTTTGTAGAATCTTTTCAAGGATTCTTAAAGTAATCAGATAGGTTGGTTTTACTCCTGTCAATCCTAAACCTCCCGAAGAAAGCGTGGCTCCTGTTTCCAAAGGATTATCTGAAGCATAGTAAGCGTAACTCACAAAAAGATCGGGTGCAATGTGATGTCTGATTTTTGATGCCACCTGAATAGCTTTCTGGTAATGTGCACCTTCCATTTCAAGACCAATCGCCTTCCAAGAAGTATTCATAAAATACTGAAGAATATCTCTGTTTTGAAGAGATGTTCCCAAAACGGTAATCATCGGTCCTTCAAAAGCATTTAATTCATCATCTTTAAAATCTTCCAATTTCAGAGCGTTTTCAAAAGGATAATTATCTGCCGTTCCTTCAAAAATATGAGAAGTAGGGATCATAATATCTCCTTTTCCGCCTTCAAGAATTCCGGCTTTCCCCATGATAGAAACAGATTTCACCTTCATCATATAGACTTCGCCTTTTTGTTCGAAAGGTCTCAGCAACTCATCCATCACCTCAAAAGCCTGTTCACCAAATGCATAATCGAAAACCATGATAACATCGTCTCCGTCATATTTCAAATGTCCGAAAGGTGTGTTTTTAAGATTGGTTTTGCTTAAATCGATAATCTGAACATCGATATTACTTCCGCTCTTATCGTTGATGTAGATCAAACCTTCATCCAGAGCATATTTTGAAACTTTATCACGAAGATCTTTTTTATCTGAAATATCTCCGTATAGTTTATAATCTACTTCTTTGGTGTCTTTTTTCTTTAAAGCATCATTTCCGTACAGCATATTTTTTACAGAGTGCATGTTTGCCGAAATAATGTGTAACGGACGCATGTGAAGATCGTTTTCAAACAAAACTTCTTTCACTTTGTGAGCCCATTTCTCTCCAAAATAGTGGTGCCCTACTCTTTCTTTAAGAATTGCACTGAAATAGATCTCCCTTTCACGGCTTTGTTTAGCATCTTCCAAACTCACTTTTCCTAAATGGTAAATGATTTTGAATAATCTGTCCGGATTTTCATCATCACCAAAAGTGTTGTAAGCGTTTAAAGTTTCATCAAAAGTTCTTCCTATTAAAGATGAAAGATGAATTAAAGCCACTTCTTTTTCTCTTCTGCTGAATTTTTTCTCCCCTTTTACCACTTCTTCGATGATTTTGAAAGCTCTTGTCGGCTTCCAGTTTTCATCTTGAATAAATGCGAGGTTACGAATTTTATCTGCTTCTATAAATAAGAACGTTAAATGCGTAAGAATATCATAGATTTCTGAACGACCCAGAAGAACTTCAATATTCATTTGGTGCTCATCGATTCGGTAACAGTTTCTTCTTCTCTTTTTAGGAACGATCGGCTCGAAACTTCCTTTATCAAAACCTTCGTCTGATGTAAGATGAATGAAAGCGCATTCTTCAATACCTTCTGGAAGTCTGTCTAAAACATACATCAAACCATCCAATTCCAATTTGCTTGGAACGCTCATGGTACCGTAAATTTCCGGATTGATCGTCTTCAACAAACTTCTAATGCTTTCTCCAGAAACTCCGCTCGGCTTAAAAAACCCTCTATAAAACAGGTGTCTCATAGATATGTATAGTCTTTCAATTGCCTCGGTAGTTTCTCTTGCTCTAGAATTTGTCATATATTAAAATTTTTATAAAAAGTCTTCTAAGTTACGTAAATTATTTTTAATAAATTAAAGTGTTAAAAATCAATAGATTAAATACTCAATACAGAATCTTAATTGTTGATTAAAAGTTTTTTAAAGTTAAGATTTACCCTTCTATTCTGAAAGAAATTGAGAATAAGTTTTCTTCATATTAGAAATAATATTTTAATCTATTATTCCAAGCCTCCTTGCTTCTTCTTTTACCTTATTAAAACTAACATTCTCTAGGGTTTTCATTAATTTCCTGTTGATATATAATTGCAGCGTGTACGTATTATTTTGAGTCGGAGTTATTAAAACCCCATCTTTAGGTTTTCCTTCAGAATCGATTTGAACGCCCGCAACAATTAGATTTTCATCGGTCTCTTCAACGAATTTATTACTTGTGAATTTATCCGCCAGATTATTAAATACTTCCTGAACCGTAGGAAACTCAGCAACAACATCATACACTTTATAAAACAATTCAACACCTTCGCTCGGCTCGATTGCTTCGTCTTGTATATTTATCTTTTTAGAAATGATTTTATTATTTTCTTCATAATAAAGAATAACCGTCTCACTGTATTTCGATTCCAGATATTTTTTTCTTGTATCATCAATCACTTTACCATCGATGGAAAGCTTTTTATTGAAACCGTTTTTAGAAATATCAATTGTAACCACCGCAGATTTCTTGCCTTGCATATCATTGATTTCAATAATATTATTTTTCAGTTCAAAATGAATCCTGTTAAAATAATGCATCGCAAACAAATCCCAATCAAAGCTTTTTAAAATTCCGTTTTTCCAATATCTGGTAATAAATTGCTTGTCGTTTAAAAGATACTCAGCACCATCAAATATTTTTCCGTCTTTGTAAGCCGACTTGATATCATAATATTGATGTCTGTAATTATCCATATTTTTTAGATAATCATTCGAATATTGAAATTTTAGAATTCCATTTTCAAAATAATCAATCTGCTTAAAATCATGACTATATTCGGTTTCAAAATATCCGGAAAAAGGTTTTCCATTTTTAAAAATACCTTCGTAAGAATCTTGCGGTTTTTCTGAAATTGCAAAAGAATAATCTTTAACCTTTACAAGAATTCCGTTTTCGTAGAATTTTTGCTTTTTAATATTGTCCTTATTATAATGATCTTCAAAAAATATCTCTTCAATAAGTTTTCCGTTTTTGAAAACTGACGTTTTATCGTCACCAATTAAGGTTCCGTTGTAGGGCTCGTTATTTTTATATTCTAAAGTTCCTATAATCTTCCCATCATCATAAAAAGTGGTCATTCCATCCAGTTTTTCGTTTTGAACAGTGTAGGTTTTTTGTAAATTTTCTAATCTGTAACTGAAAACTTTCTGCAATCCAGTCTTTTTGAAATTTTCTACATTTATCAATTCAAAATCATCGGATCGATCATTTAACCCTACAACAAAAGTTCCATTGTAAGGTTTTCCGTTTTTATAAATCCCTTTGGCTATAATTTGCTGATCTTCATTTTTTGCAATCGCTTCTCCTTCTTTTATACCATTTGCGTAATTTAAATTAACATACATATTTCCGATACGTTCATCAAAATTTCCATTAAAAGAATCTCCCTCTTTATATATACGTCTATTTTTTAACGTCCCATTTTCAGAATACTCTATTTCTTCACCGTCTTTTAAGCCTTTATTATAATTCGTTTCGTGAGAAATACCTTCTTTTGGGAAATACAAAATCTGCTTTCCTGATTTTTCTCCGTTAATGAATTTTGAAATAGATTTTACACCCGTTGCGAAATTATTATGGAGATAATATAAATATTCAATTCCGTTTGCAATACCGCTTCCGTATTTTTCAAAATGATTTTCAGTTAATGACTGGATTAATTTCCCCGATCTGTCATAATTTTTCTGCCCGATAGGTTTAAAACCATACGAACTGATTTCATAAACTATTTCCTGAGCAATCTGTTTTGAATCTTTCCAAAATATTTTTTCGGTAACGGTCTTTCTGTTTTTGGTCTTTTTTGAAGAATTCCCCTCATCATCCATTGGCGCCAAAAGCTCTACAGTTTGTGGTTCAACTCCAACCGTTTCTGGAATCGGCGGCGGCGGAACAGCCAAGATTTCCGTTCTATTTTGTGATTCACCTTCAGACATAGAAACTTCTTCAACTTTTGCGTTATAGTCGTAATTGTCACTATTTTTTACTTTTTCAAAACTTCCGCTGATTGGTTTACCTTTTTCAAAAAGTCCTTTCATTAAAACCGTTCCGTCAGTACTATAAATTATAGTCTCGCCGTGTTTTACTCCATTCTTATACTGAACTTTTTTTCTAATCTTCCCATTTGGATAATAATATAATAAGGTAAGGTTTTTTGTATCATTTCGATATTGACGAAAATTATCATCATTTCCGTTTACGTCATACCAAACAATATCTCCTACGTAAGCATTTTCATCTTTCTTAAAAGCATATCCTTCAAACTGCGGAGTTCCGTTTATATAAAAATCCTGGAGCAAAACCAATTCACCCAATTCCTTCATTGGCATTAGTCTATAATAAGAAGCGTCTGACTTTGACGTTACCTTCCAGTCTTTGTCATAATAAACAAATTCTGACTTTTGAGAAAGTAGTATTTGGGAAAATAAAAAAGCTGTAATAAGAACAATTCTTTTAATCATTTGATTTGGATTTACTCAAAAATAAGAAATTCTAGCTTCATCAGATTTTATTTTAAAAAGAATAATAAATTTAACCAAAACACAAACAAGCCCCCCATTAAACATAGGGATACCCAACATTTAAACCACCAAAACATATAAATACTGAAAAATTACAGGGGTGTTTTATTTTTGAATCATTTTTTTTGTAAATTTGCACTGCAAAACCAAACCCAATTATGTCAACTTTAAGATTCAAAGCATTAGAAACTTTACCTTTTAAGGACTTTAGAAAAGATAACTCAGTAGAAATCCCTGCTAAATTATCAGAATTATTTTGTGAAAACGTATTCTCTGAAAACACAATGAGAGAATATTTAACAAAAGAAGCATTCCAATCTATTATGGATGCTATTAAAAAAGGAACAAAAATCCAGAGATTAATAGCTGATCAAGTTGCCGTAGCAATGAAAGACTGGGCAATGAGCAAAGGTGTTACCCACTACACTCACTGGTTTCAGCCATTAACAGGTACAACAGCAGAAAAGCACGATTCTTTCTTCACTCCAATTGAAGGCGGAAGAGCTATTGAAAGATTCAGCGGAAACTTATTGATTCAGCAAGAGCCAGATGCATCTTCTTTCCCGAATGGTGGTATCAGAAACACTTTTGAAGCAAGAGGTTATACAGCTTGGGATCCTACATCTCCGGCATTTATCATGGGAACTACTTTATGTATTCCTTCTATTTTCATCTCTTACACAGGAGAAACATTAGATTACAAAGCACCTTTATTAAGAGCTTTGAACGCTGTAGACGAGGCTGCAACCAACGTAATGCAGTATTTTGACAAAAATGTAACAAAAGTAACTCCTACTTTAGGTTGGGAGCAAGAATATTTCTTAGTTGATTCAGCATTGTATCAATCTCGTCCGGATTTAGTTTTAACAGGTAAAACTTTACTAGGACATTCTCCTGCAAAAGGACAACAATTAGATGACCATTATTTCGGTTCTATCCCTACAAGAGTAATGAACTTCATGAAAGAGTTGGAAATCGAATGTATGAAATTGGGAATTCCGGTTACTACAAGACACAACGAAGTAGCTCCAAACCAATTTGAGCTAGCTCCAATGTTTGAAGAAGTAAACGTTGCGGTTGACCACAACTCTTTGTTGATGGATGTTATGGCAAGAATTGCTCACAGACACCATTTCCACATCTTATTCCACGAAAAACCATTCGCAGGAGTAAACGGAAGCGGAAAGCACAACAACTGGTCTTTGGCAACTGATACAGGTGAAAACCTTTTGAGCCCAGGAAAAAATCCTAAGAAAAACTTACAGTTCTTAACATTCTTCGTAAATGCTATTAAAGCGGTACATGAATATGCGGATCTTTTGAGAGCAAGTATTGCTTCTGCAAGCAACGACCACAGATTGGGTGCAAACGAAGCTCCACCAGCAATTATTTCTGTATTTATCGGAAGTCAATTGTTCAGAGTTTTGGAAGAGCTTGAAAAAGTAACTGAAGGAAAACTTTCTCCGGATGAAAAAACAGATTTAAAATTAAATGTTGTTGGAAAAATTCCTGAAATTCTGTTGGACAACACAGACAGAAACAGAACTTCTCCATTTGCATTTACAGGAAATAAATTCGAAATCAGAGCAGTAGGTTCTTCTGCAAACTGCGCAGAGTCTATGACCGTAATGAATACGATCGCTGCTAAACAATTAAACGACTTTAAAATAGAAGTTGATGCTTTAATTGAAACAGGTCTTAAAAAAGACGAAGCAATTTTCAATGTTTTAAGAGAATACATCAAGCAGTGTAAAAACATTATGTTTGAAGGTGACGGATATTCTGAAGACTGGGCTATAGAAGCTGAAAAAAGAGGATTAAACAACTGGAAAACAACGCCTGAAGCTTTGAAGCAGGAAATGAATCAGAAGTTTGTTGACCTTTACGAAGAAATAGGAATTTTCAACCACAGAGAAGTTGAAGCAAGAAACGAGATCAAATTAGAAAAATATTCTACCGTAATTGATATTGAAGCAAGAGTATTGAGTGATATCGCAAGAAACCACATTATTCCTTCCGCTTTAAATTATCAAAACAGATTGATTGAGAACGTAAAAGGTCTTAAAGAAATCTTCGGAGATAAAGAATTCAAAACTTTGGCTAAAGAGCAAATGAGCTTGATTACCAACATCTCTGAAAATGTTTCTAAAATTAAATTAGGCGTTGAAGATTTGATTAAAGCAAGAGAAGCAGCAAAAGCTGTAACAGAAAGTCAGACGCAGGCAGAAGATTACTGCAACAAAGTAAAACCTCTATTTGATATTATCAGAGATGCTTCTGATGATCTTGAAATGATGGTGGATGATGAGCTTTGGCCAATGACTAAATATAGAGAAATGTTATTTACAAGATAACATCTGTAAAGTTCCATATTAGTGAGGTTCTCCGGTTTTCCGGGGAACTTTTTTTATAATTTTTTAATACTGTTTTTAAGAAATCAAAGAAATAATAAACTCCGATGAATAAAGGAAAGTGAATCTATTTTGTTAAAAAATCTTAATAAAAAAAAACACTCAATCACTAAAACAGGCGCATTACAGCTATTTTTTCTTTAACATACTCAAGCAAGATGTTAAAATGTGTTAAATCAAGAACCTGATAATAATCATACTGAGGTCGCCTTAGCAAGAATCTCTACTTTTGTAAGGCTTTAGAGAAATAAATATTTCTTTTTCAACCGGAAATTAAAAAATATGAAGAAAAGAGTTTTGTTTTATTTAGTTGCTTTTGTTTCAACAATATCACTACAATCATGCGTAACCAATTACGTGGTTTCAAAACCGGCAACTTACACTAAAGAATACAAAACAGATGCCAAACTTGCTGCAATAGATACTAAGATGGAGAATGATAAAAAGTTGTTAATCAACTCTTTCATCTCTGAAAAAGCAGTGGCACTCTCAAACGCTAAAAATTCTTTAAAAAATTCTGAAATCGCAAAAGCGATCAAACATAATAAGACCATTGATAATATCTTAACAGAAGCTCAAACTTATCTTGGAACTCCTTACAGATACGGAGGAATGACAAGAAAAGGAATCGATTGTTCAGCATTTGTTTTATCAGTATTCGGAGCTGCAGCAGGCCTTACTCTACCAAGAGTGGCAGCATCTCAATCTCAGGAAGGAGAAGCGATCGATAAAGAAAACCTTCAGAAAGGAGATTTAATTTTCTTCTCTCACGGAAAAAGAATTTCTCACGTAGGAATTGTAGAAAGTGTAACTGAAGAAGGTGAAATAAAATTTATTCACGCAGCAACATCAAAAGGAGTAATGATCTCATCATTGAATGATTCTTATTGGGGACCAAAATACAGGTTTGCAAAAAGAGTAATCAATGAAAACGGAGATAATTACAACAACTTAGCCTCTACTAATTTTTAGTCTTAAATAATTGATTATATAAATAAAGCCATCAGATTTGATGGCTTTAATTTTTTTTTATATTGTTTTCTGGACTTTGCCTTAAAGCAAAAGTTGCCAAAAAATTCAAGTCTTGAATATTTTACTAAAATTCAACCTTAGATTTAGCTATTTTTATCAATTTCTATATCAAATTGACGTAAGAGCCCATGAACTTCAGAAAGTGAAAATTTGGTCTTTTTAAGCTTATTAGATTCTGGATTAATGGTATAATTGAATGAGGTTCTTAAATCTGCTTTTTCCAAATTGGTTCTTTCGAATGTCGCTCCGCTAAAATCGCAGTTGGAAAATACAGAATTCGACAGATCACATTCAGCAAAATCTACTTCAATCAGTTTAGAGTTTTTAAATAAGGTTCTTTTAATAGTCGTTTTATAGAAAACAGAATTATTCAAAGCACATCCGTCAAACCTGAAAGACATCCCAAACTCATTACAGTCATCAAAATGCATTCCGAACATTTTACAATCTTTAAAAATAACGTCCCGAAAAGCAGTTCCCGCTAATTTGGTCATGCTTAAATTACAATCGACAAATTCACAGTTGGTAAATTTGAATTCAGAGAGATTTACATATTCGAAATTACAATTTTGGAAAGTACAATTCTCATATTCTCCAACTTCTAAAGGTTGTTCTGTAAAATTTATATTATCGAAATTATCATCAATAACGTAAGCTTCTCTCATAAATTTTTATGATTTTATTTAATGGAAAAATTAGTAGAAATTTTATTTCGCTGATTTTGCGATTGAATAGATTTTAAATATTATCTGTAAAGAATGATTGTAAACTTCCATCATCCTACTTCTGACTTTCAGCTCTATACCAAACTGTTTTTATCTGCATAATTGAGTTTAAAGAAAATAAAGGTCATCATAGAAAAGGCAAGCAACGAGCTTCCTCCGTAACTAAAGTACGGCAACGGAATTCCAACAGTTGGAAACAACCCCATAACCATGCCTAAATTGATAGAAAAGTGCATCAACAGGATGGAAGCAAAACAATAGCCAAAAACCCTGTTAAATACCGATTTCTGCTTTTCTGCGAGATAATATATTCGTCCGATAAAAATCATGTAAGCAAAAACTAAAACAGCACTTCCTACAAATCCCCACTCTTCTCCAACAGTACAGAAAATATAATCGGTTTCCTGCTCCGGAACAAATTTCCCTTGGGTTACAGAGCCTTCACGATATCCTTTACCAAACATTCCTCCGGATCCGATTGCCGTTTTTGAATACAACAAATTATATCCCGAAGTATCCCGGAATTCTCTTTCCCCTTTATATAAAACCTCGACACGCTCCTGTTGGTGTTTTGGTAGTTTCTCGAAAATGACAGGTGAAATAAATGACAATGCTGCCAATAACAAAACTACTCCTACTCCAGGTAAAAGAGTATATATATTTTTACGGAGCAGGGCTGCATTAAATAAAAACCATAAAAGACCAATTACAATAATAAACACTGTGAAATACCATAAACTCCATTTCAATGGATCATTAAGATAATTTGCGATAAGAAATACCACTCCAAAAAGACCTCCAATTAAAAATAATTTTCCGGAAAGACCTTCTCTGTATAAAGCAATAAAGAACGCAGTAAATACGAGCAACGACCCCACATCAGGAATTGATAGTACAACAACCGCAGGAATTCCTATTATCGCCATTACTGTTATTAGTGATTTTGTATTTTTAAGATCGAAATCTGCTCCAGAAACATAGTTTGCCAACATCAAAGCCGTTCCAATCTTTGAAAATTCTACGGGCTGCATGGTAAAACTTCCGAATTTATACCAGTTTTTCTGACCGAGAATCTCTGTTCCGAAAACATGAAGGCCGGCAAGCATTAAAACACCGCCAATGTAAATAATCCCCGACATATTTTCGAAAAACTTACTTCTGCTGAAGAAAATAATTAAGCCTACAAAAATTGAAATCCCAAAAAAGATCAATTGTTTTTTACCCAAACCCTCATCTACACTGTAAATATTGGCTATCGCAAATAAGCAAAGCAAAAAGTACAACCCAAGACCTAATTTATCTATTCCTTCTGTCCATTTCATGGTTTACGGTTTTTTGGGTTTAACAGTTTGGGCCTTTTGCAGTTTTTCTTTAGCTTTCTTTACAAGATTCAGACTGTCTTGTATTCTTTTCAGTTTTATAGAATCCGGTTTCGGTTCTTTATACAAACCTTTTCTTTTCAGGTCGACAATCCACTGTCTTTTATATTCAGGCATGAAACTCGACGTAATCATTTTTTTGTAAAGATGTTCACGTTTAATATCTCCGGTGATATATTTTTCAGCGATAATTGTACAAGCAGGACCGGCCCAAGTACCTCCGAAACCACCATGTTCCATGACACCCACTACGACAATTTTAGGTTTCTCGGCTGGAGCAATCAACACAAAAATAGCATTATCTTTTCCTTGCGGAACCTGTGCAGTACCCGTTTTTGCCAATTGGGTAAAGTCATTTGATTTTAAACTTCTCGCAGTACCTCGAAGAACTACGGCCTCCATCCCTTTCAGAACAGGTCCAAAATGCTTAGGATCAACTAAGGTATGATGTTTCACTTTAAATCTAGGATCAGGATTTGGTCTTCCATCAATAAGCTTAACAATATGTGGCGTATAGTACCAACCTCTATTAGCAATCGCTGAAACATAATTAGCAAGCTGTAAAGGCGTTACCATTACATCTCCCTGTCCCATTCCGTTGTAAATGGCTCCGGTTGACATTTCATCCCAATTCTTATAATCTTGTCTGGTAGAACCGTTTGCTTTAATGATGGCTTTAAATCTTCTTTCATAAAAGTCTCCCGAAGGAATTCTTCCTTTTGCACCAACAGCAAAATCGTTATTTAAAAACTCACCAACACCAAAGCTGCTCATAATTTTTTTCCATTCATCTACCCCTTTTGATGGATTACCTGGATATTTTTTAATGATCGCAATAAATGCATAGGTGAAAAAACAGTTACTCGAAACCTGAATAGACGGAATCAAAGGATCTGCTCCACCGTGGCCTTTTATTCTTTTTCCTTTGTAGAAGAATCCTCCTCCGCAAGGAAAAATTGTATTCTCATCCATTACGCCCATTTGCATTGCTGCCAAAGCGGTCAACAATTTGAAAGTAGAACCTGGAGGATAGCCCGCTTGCAAAGCTCTATCAAATGTAGGTTTGTTTTCGTAAATCGTATCTTTTGAAAGTGCGTATAAATTTTTAGATTTATTAGGTCCGGTAAAAAGGTTCGGATCAATATCCGGCCCTGTAGCAGAAACAAGAACTTCTCCGTTATTGGGGTCTATTGCAACGATAGCGCCATGCTTATTCACCAACATTTCTTCTGCTAGCTTTTGTAAGTCATAATCGATGGTCAACGTAATATCTTTTCCGGTTACAACATCTCTATCTAAAGTTCCGTTTTTGTAGGGTCCAACATTTCGGAGTTTGATATCTTTTTGAATATATTTAATCCCCTTTACACCACGAAGTTCTTTCTCGTAGGATTTTTCAACACCCGTTTTACCGATGAGGTCACCCGGAAGATAATAAGTAGAATCTTTTTTGATTTCCCTATCGTTTACTTCACTCGTATACCCCAAAAGGTTTCCGGAAGTAGAAACTTCATACTGTCTTTGAGGACGCTGAACGATACTAAAAGCCGGATATTTGAATATAATCTCCTGAACTCTTGCTATTTCCTCTCTACTCAGATCTTTAATAAAAGTCATCGGTGTGAGTTTAGAATAGTATTTTTCAGCTTTAATTAAGTTGACCCTTTTAATGAAATCTTTTTTATCAATTTTTATTAAATTACAAAAAGCTAAAGTATCAAAATCAGGTTTCATTAAAGCCTGAGTAAAAGAAATTTCATAGGCAGGCTGGTTTCCTACCATGATCTTCCCATTTCTATCGAAAATAACTCCACGTTGCGGAATCACATATTCAGTTTTGATGGAAGTATTGGCTGCATTCAGCGCATAACGATCTGTAAACAGCTGTAAATAAGAAAGCCTTGCTACAAAAATAAGAGCAATGACAATGAGAATCGTTAAGATTTTTATATGGCGTGTATTCAAACTTTCTGTTTGATTTTAAAGATTAATGCGTAAACTATGATAAATATAAAGGAAATTACACTAGTTACCAACACATTAAATAAAATTTCAAAAATTCTAGTGAATTTAAAAAATTCGATATACTGCACCAAAAGCTGATGTAGGGAGATGCTTGAAAACAAAAACAGTAAAAACTGCGTCCATTGCAAAGACTGAAATGAAAAGAAATCTGTAGATGTATCTGTAGACGTACGGAATATCAACGTACGGAAATAAGCAATCACTGTCGTAGCCAAAGCATTGATCCCCCATGTACCAAGAAAACCATCTACGGCAAGCCCAATTAAAAAACTTAATGCCAAAAACTGAAACTTGTTTCTAAAAAAAGGATAGAACATTACAAAAACCGGATATAAAACCGGAGTGAATTTACCGAACAAGGTAATCCTATTCAATACAAAAACCTGTAATGCAACCAGAAAAGCCATGATCAAAAGATCTGTAAATACGGTTCTGCTAATCATTTTCTTTTTTTATTACAGCCTGCAAGGTATCCTGAATTTTCTGAACCTCAGCTTTTTTAAGATTTTTAACAACGTAAACTTTGTTTAAAGCTCCCATTTTTTCACTTAATTCAACCGAAATATCCCAAAATCCTGTTTTATTATCTACGGTGTAACCCGCAACTTTACCAATCATGACCCCTTTAGGGAAAATCGCAGACTTCCCATCAGTTTCTATCGTATCCCCAATTTTCAGGGAAACATATTTTGGAACATCTGCCAAATGCATCAATCGGGAATTATCACCCTTCCACGTCAAAGTTCCGAAATATCCTGAGTTTTTTAATGAAGCATTAATTCTTATCTTATTAACGCTTAAAACCGACTGTACTAAAGCGTAACTATCGGTAGAATTAATAACAATCCCGGCAATTCCTTTTGGAGCCATTACGCCCATTTGAGGATAAACACCGTCTCTTGTACCACGATTGATCGTAAAATAATTGTTTCTTCTGTTGATGCTGTTGAAAACAATTTCGCCATCTACAAAGGTATAGATCTGCCCACCTCCCAAAGTATCGTGTACTTTTCTGAATTGTGGATTTGCAGCGCCTTGCTTTCCATAAAGTTCAACCATTAAAACTTTATTCTGAGCAACAAGATCTTCGTTGGTTTGTTTCAGCTTTAAATAAGAAACACCTTCATCAATATAGCCTGAAACCCATGAGTTGAAAGCCGCAGTCTGACCCGCAAGCCAAGATTGCTGCATCGCATTCTTAGAGAATATCAAAATGAGAGCAATAATTTGCAGGAAAATAAAGAATACAAAAAGAGCATTCTTCGAAAATAATCTCAGCAAAAATCCCATTTAGATAAAAAGTCGTAAAAAGTTAAAAAATTTATTTAATTAAGAAATTGAATTTATCCATATTCTTAAGTGCAATCCCTGTTCCGCGAACAACAGCTCTCAAAGGATCTTCTGCCACGAAAACCGGAAGCCCTGTTTTCTTGTGTAATCTGTCTGCAAGACCTCTCAATAAAGCACCACCCCCTGCAAGATAAATACCTGTTTTGTAAATATCTGCAGCCAATTCCGGCGGCGTAAGAGAAAGTGTTTCCATTACAGAATCTTCAATTCTGATAATTGATTTATCTAAAGCACGAGCAATTTCTTTATACCCAACCATAATTTCTTTTGGCTTACCGGTAATAAGATCTCTTCCCTGTACTGGAATATCGTCGATATCTACATCAAGGTCTTCAACTGCAGAACCTACTTCAATTTTCACTCTTTCAGCTGTTCTTTCCCCGATGTATAAATTATGATGTGTTCTTAGGAAATAAGCAATATCATTAGTAAATACGTCCCCTGCAATTTTTACAGATTTATCGCAAACAATACCTCCTAAAGCAACAACAGCGATTTCGGTAGTACCCCCACCTATGTCGATAATCATGTTACCTTCTGGTTTTTGAACGTCGATACCAACTCCTATTGCAGCGGCCATTGGCTCATAAATCAATCGTACTTCTTTTGCGTTTACTTTCTGAGCAGAATCTCTTACCGCTCTTTTTTCAACCTCTGTAATCCCTGAAGGAATACAGATTACAATCCTTAAAGCAGGCTGAATAAATCTCCCTTTGATCCCCGGAATTTTTTTGATAAATTCTTTGATCATGTGCTCTGAAGCATGGAAATCTGCAATAACTCCGTCTTTCAAAGGACGAATTGTTTTTATATCTTCATGTGTTTTACCCTGCATATGTTTCGCCTGCTCCCCAACAGCAATTGGTTTTCCTGTAGAACGCTCTATTGCAACAATAGAAGGCTGATCTATAACAATTTTATTATTATGGATGATAAGCGTGTTGGCAGTTCCAAGGTCTATCGCTATTTCTTGCGTAAACATATCGAATAAACTCATAATTTTCTCCTTGATTTAAGTTTACAAAGATATAAATTATACTATACTAACGATTACAAAGTTTTATATAATTTGGTTAAATTTTTATTAAAATTACACTTTTTTCTTAATGTATTGTTTTTGTAAGTTTTAGAAAAAGCGACAAAAACTTAGATAATTAATTTATAGCTTTTTACGATAATTATCATACAAACAATCGCAAAATGTTTAAGTAAAATTTGCTTAAATTTGCGACTGCTTATGATACAGTATTCCAATATACATCAGACATCAAATTTTGCCGTATTATCTATCAGTTTTGAAAAGGCTGATGTAGAAACAAGGGGAAAATTTGCTTTTTTTGATGACAATATTAAAAACTTTGTTACCCGAATTCACGATGAGAATTTAGGGGACGCATTTGTGGTTTCCACATGCAACAGAACCGAAATTTACACCACTTCACCAAACTATCTTTTGGTCGCCGAAGAATACTGCAAATCTATCGGTGTTAATTTTTCAGATTTTTTACGTTTTGCCAATATTTTCACAAAAGAAGAAGCATTGCAGCATCTCTTCCGAGTATCGGCAGGATTAGAAAGTCAGATTATTGGTGATTTTGAAATCATCGGTCAGATTAAGAAAGCGTATGCCCGTTTTAAAAAAGAAAGACAAAACTCAAATCCTTTTTTAGAAAGGTCGATTAATTCTGCGATTCAGATTTCTAAAAGAATAAAAAACGAAACCGGAATTTCAAACGGAGCGGCCTCTGTTTCTTATGCGGCAGTTCATTACATTTTAAATAATCAAAAAAGAATTACCGAAAAGAATATTCTCCTTCTCGGAGTTGGTGAAATTGGCCAAAATACGGTCGAAAATTTGGTAAAACACGTTTATCAACCCACCATAAAAATCGCTAACCGAACTCAGGAAAAAGCGGCGAAAATTTCAGAAAAATACAACATACCCAATATTGATTATAATGATTTTGAAAAGGAATTAGACAATACTGATATTTTAATTGTTGCTACGGGCGCAAAAACTCCCATCATCAACAAGTCTCATTTAAAAAACGGAAAAGAAATTCTGATTATCGATCTTTCTATTCCTCATAATGTTGATAAAGATGTTTCGGAACTCGATAATGTGACCTTGATTGATGTTGATGAGCTTTCAAAACAAATTCAGGAAACCATTCAGCAGCGTGAAAAAGAAATCCCCAAAGCCGAGGTTATCATTAAAGAAATGACCAAAGATTTTCTGGAATGGGAAAAAAAGAGAAAACTAGCGCCAAACATTCATCATTTCAAAGCAGTGCTGAAAAATATGGAGCGCAACGAAATGCACAATTTTTACAGAAAAAATAAGTACATCAATATCAACGACATGGAGCTTTCTGAGAAGATGATTCAGAAAATAACCAACCGTTTTGCAAAATATATTATCGACAACCCTTTAAAAGCGGAGGAAATTAGTAAATTAATGCACGAAATTTTAGTCGAACAACCCAATAACGAATTCAATGAAAAGCATTAGAATAGGAACCCGAAATTCTGCACTTGCACTTTGGCAGGCAAGAGAAGTTGCAAGACATTTGCAAAACCTTAATTACGTAACAGAGATCGTCCCAATTGTTTCTTCAGGTGATAAAAATCTGAACCAACCTCTTTATACTTTAGGAATAACAGGAGTTTTTACGAGAGATCTAGACACCGCATTACTGAATGACGAAATAGACATTGCTGTACACTCCCTTAAAGATGTACCTACAAAACTACCCGAAAACATAGAAATTGTCGCTTATCTTGAAAGAGATTTTCCACAGGATGTTTTGATCAAAAGAAGATCGGCAATGAATAAAGAATTTCATGAACTTAAATTGGCGACAAGCAGTTTAAGAAGAAGGGCTTTTTGGTCTAAACACTATCCTACTACAGAATTTTTTGATATCCGAGGAAATATTCAGACCAGACTTCAGAAGTTGGAAGAGCAAGATTTTGATGCTACAATTTTATCTCTTGCCGGAATTAAAAGAATGAAAATGGATATCGATTATGAGTTCATTCCATTCATGATCCCTGCACCTTCACAAGGTGTGGTTGCTGTTGCCGGACATTCGGATAAAAAAGAGATCAATGATATTTTAAAACAAATTTCTCACAAACAAACTCAAATTTGTGTAGAGATCGAAAGAAATTTCCTGAGCACTTTGGAAGGTGGCTGTACCGCACCAATTGGAGCCTTTGCTGAAAAATTTGACGATCAGATCAGATTCAAAGCTGCTCTTTGCTCTTTAGACGGGAAAAACTATATTGCAACCGACGAAAGTTTTGAATATAATGAAGAAGAAAATTTTGGTGAAAAATTTGCCAATATTGTTTTAGAAAACGGCGGTAAAGAATTGATGACTGAAATTAAAAGTCAGCTTTAAGGTTTTAGGTTTTAGGTTTTAGGTTTTAGGTTTTAGGTTTTAGGTAAAATTAAGATTTTCTGAATCTTAACATTTCTTTATGCTTAAAGAATCTTCATGTTTAAAATTAATTTTTGAACTTTACAAACCTTGTTTTTCAATTCAAATTTTAAGCCCATGAAAAAATTCTTTTCAATATTCATTTTAGTACTTTTTGTTTTTTTTGGAAAAGCACAAGCTCAGTTTGCTCAAAAATTATCTGATGCAGCTTTAAGCTTAACGAAAGATAAGGTAACTTACGATCCTGCTTACTACTCCATCAAATATCCAAACGGCGATGTAGCTTCAGACAAAGGTGTCTGTACAGACGTTGTTATCAGAGCATACCGAAAACTAGGAATTGATTTACAAAAAGAAGTGCATGAAGATATGAAGAAGAATTTTTCTAAATATCCTAAAAAGTTTGGTTTGAAAAGACCCGACACGAATATCGATCACCGAAGAGTTCCCAACCTGATGGTTTTCTTTGCAAAATTTGGAAAATCTAAATCAATCGAAACCAAACCTGAATTATATGCTCCCGGAGATATTGTAACGTGGCTTCTTCCAGGAAATTTAACCCACATCGGAATTGTGGTCAACAAAAAATCGGCAGACGGAAAAAGATATTTAATTGTACATAACATCGGTGCAGGACAGGTTATTGAAGATTGTTTATTTAAATTTACGATTACCGGACATTACCAGTATTCAAAATAATATATGATGAGAAAGGTAGTTTTCGTTTTGTTTTTATTTATTTTAAACTTGAGTTCAGCACAGAATTCAAGCTTAAAAATCATTGACAAGCCAATCAATTATCCTGCGGAAAGAATTCAATTAAGTTTAGAATATTTAAAAGAACATCATGGTTTAACTCAAAAAACACCTACGATTGTTCCGAAAATGATTGTTTTGCATTACACAGCAGGAGGAACGGTAGAAAGCAACCACAAATATTTCAACAAAACCCATCTTGAAAGCGCAAGAAATACTTTAAAAAAGCAAAGTACACTCAATGTTTCTTCGCAATTTATCATAGACCGGGACGGAACTATTTATCAGTTGATGGAACCAACTCAATTTGCAAGACACACAATTGGTTTAAATTATTGCGCCATCGGAGTTGAAAATATCGGAAGCAAGAAACAACCGCTTACCGAAAAACAAGTTGAAGCCAACGCAGAATTGGTAAGATATTTAACCAAAAAATATAAAATAGAATATCTTATTGGCCATTCGGAATACGGAGTTTTCAGAAATTCTAAATTATGGAAAGAATCTGATCCCAATTATTTCACAGGAAAAGAAGATCCAGGAAAAGACTTCATGACAAAAGTAAGAAAGCAAGTCGCAGATTTACATTTAAAAGACAAACCTTAATGAACATTTTATTTACCAAAAGCATCGATTCTAAATATCTTTCAGAAAAACTGGGAAATAATATTTCGATTGATTGTGTTGAGGTGATAAAAACAAAATCGATTTCTGTAGAGCGTTTTGACCTGAAAGATCGATCGCTTATTTTCACAAGTTTCAATGGTGTAAAATCTTTTTTTGAAAACAGGTTTCTGCCTAATGAAGATTTTACTGCAAAAAACTACAATAAAATCTATTGTGTAGGCGAAAAAACCAAAAGAGAACTTCGTAAAAACGGATTCGGAACCTTTAAGGTTTTAAAAAACGCAGAAACATTATCCCATTTTATTATCGAAAACTGCGCTCACGAAAAATTCATTCATTTTTGTGGAAATTTAGCACTGGATGTTTTAGATAAAAAACTTCCGTTACAAAATATTTCATATAAAAAAGTGACTGTTTATGAGACCGAAGCACTTAATCCTGTGATACATGAAAAATATCATGCAATAGTTTTTTTTAGCCCGAGCGGAGTTCGTAGTTTTGCGAAAAATAATTCTTTAGAAAATGCCATTCTTTTTTCAATAGGAGAAACTACTTCTAAAGAGGTAAGAAAACATACAAAATCTGAGATTTTTACGAGTACAGAAAATACTTTATTAAACATATTGTCGGTCATAAAAAATAGATTAATGAAAGATATTTCATAACCTATCAACTAAAAACCGTCAATTATCAATTAAAATTATGATTAAAAACGACCTATATTTAAAAGCACTTCGTGGTGAAATTGTAGAAAGACCACCGGTTTGGATGATGAGACAGGCAGGCCGATATTTACCTGAATTTATAGCGCTTCGCGATAAGTACGATTTCTTCACAAGATGCCAGACTCCGGAATTAGCTTCTGAAATTACAGTTCAGCCCATCAAAAGATATCCTTTGGATGCGGCGATTTTGTTTTCGGATATTTTGGTGGTTCCTCAAGCAATGGGGATTGATTTTAAAATGAAGGAAAATGTAGGCCCGTGGTTGGATAATCCGATCAGAACGATGGAAGATGTACAGAATGTAATTGTTCCGGATGTGAATGATACTTTAGGATACGTTTTTGACGCTATAGAGCTGACTTTAATCAAATTAGACAACGACATTCCATTGATTGGTTTTGCGGGTTCTCCGTGGACGATTCTTTGCTATTGCGTGGAAGGAAAAGGAAGCAAGGCTTTTGATATTGCTAAATCTTTCTGTTTCCAACAACCAGAAGCGGCGCATTTGTTACTTCAGAAAATCACAGATACCACAATTGCTTATCTGAAAAGAAAAGTTGAAAAAGGAGTTTCTGCCGTTCAGGTTTTCGATTCTTGGGGCGGAATGCTTTCTCCGGAAGATTACCAAGAGTTTTCTTGGAAATATATCAACCAAATCGTTGAAGCTTTAAGCCCATTAACTCATGTTGTAGTTTTTGGAAAAGGATGTTGGTTTGCTTTGGAAGAAATGACAATGGCTCCGGTTTCAGCTTTAGGAGTTGACTGGACGATCAAGCCGGAATTTGCAAGAACTTTGACGAATCACACAATGACGCTGCAAGGAAATTTTGATCCTGCAAGATTGCATTCTACACCTGAAACAATTAAGAAAATGGTGAATGAAATGATTAACCGTTTCGGAAAAGACCGATATATTGCCAATTTAGGCCACGGAATTTTACCAAATATTCCTTTGGAAAACGCGGAAGCGTTTATCAGAGCGGTGGTAGATTGGAAGCCGAATAATTAAATTTTATTCCCACAGATCTTCACGGATCGACACAGATTTTTCAATACGTTTGTCATTCCGGAGAAATCTAAATTTAGTTTTAAAAAATTACGCAAATACATTGTCGAGATTCCTACGGAATGACAAACTTTATGTAATATTTATTAAAAATAAAATCCCTTTCAAACTAATTGAAAGGGATTTTCAATTCCAAAATTATTTTTATACATTTGATTATCAAATATTTCTAAAATGGATATTCAATCAAGAAAATTAGAGTTTATACAAGACTTTCTTAAGCTTCAAAGTGAGGAAGTGATTGCTCAGTTTGAAAAGTTATTGAAAAAAACTAAAAATATTGAGGAAGAAAATAAGCTTAAAAAATTAAGTGTTAAAGAAATGAATGAAAGGATTTCAAAATCAGAAGATGATTTTGAAAATAAAAATTTTAAAACAACTTCCGAATTACTTTCAAAATATTCAAATTGAAATACGAAGTTATTTGGTCTGAATTTTCTGAAAAACAGATTGATGAAATTTTCAATTATTACAAGGAAGTTTCTAAGAGTTATCAAGTTGCATTAAACATTATCACTAAAATTCTTTTAGCTCCCAATAAATTAATTTACAATCCTAAAATCGGTCAAAGAGAACTTTTGCTGGAAAACCGGAATATTGAATATCATTATATTGTAGAATCAAATTATAAAATAATTTATTCTATTGATACTGAAAATCAGTTCATTAAAATTGCCGATGTTTTTGACACCAGACAAAATCCAGAAAAAATAGAACGAGAAAAATAAAATCCCTTTCAAAAATAACTTTGAAAGGGATTTTTCTATGAAGAAAAAAATTAGCTCTTGGTATTTCAATACATTCTAACTACAAAATTAACTCAAAGCATTTTAATAAAAGTAATTAAAAGAAAATTTGAGCAATCGCCAAAATCTATAATAAGCAACTTTATAAATTAGTTAGTTCAAATACTGTAAAATATTTTTCTTTTCGAGTTTAAACTCTTTCTTGGATTCAATTTGGATGACAATAACCTGAGTGTTGTCAATGATTTTTTTGACTTCACAAAAAATTTCAGCATTGATTTTTGAAACATCAATATTATTTACTTTAATAATCTTATCTGCTACATTTAATTCTGACAACTCTGGAATTTTAAGCTTATTGACAATAACCAAATGATTTTCCACAGGAGAAAAAGCAATTCCGAAGCTATTATATTCCGGGGTTTTGTCTGTTGGATTAAGAATGACTTTTTTGTTGACGAAATCTAAATCGATGAGAAAATTCTCCATGAATCTTGTTCCAACCAAATTTCGCGAATCTGAACTCGTATCAACAATCTGATTATCCAAAACTTTATTATCAACCTCAACTTCCATCACATCAAGCTTTCTTTCGCCTTTACTAATGCTGCTTAATGATTGAGATAAAAGTCCTTCAAAGATCAGAAAATTATTATCTTTTACTAATTGATAAGATCTTGGATCGAGTGTAAAACCAGAACCCGCTCCTGTATCGAAAAATACATTAAAATTCTGCTTTCTTATATTGACATTGATTGTAGGAACATGAGTGAAATTTTCCTCAGAAAAAGAGATTGACACCGATTGAGCAGAGCTTTCTATTACTTTATCCGAAATAATAATTGTTTTGGTTTTAAAATCAATTCGCCAAACTTTATCATTCATCATATTAGCTCCGAAAATTCCGCTGATCTTTTTACAAGCTCGAGAATCCATCCAACTGATATCTGCAAATGAAAAATTAATATTTTTAAATTTCAAATCAGCCAATTTCAAATCGCTTGTTGAAAAAAGGTCCATTTTCGATTTCGCATTATTAGCATCAATCGCATTAAAAACAAGATTGCTTTTCTTTTCGTTCAACGAACCTTTTAGTTTAGAAGAAATAATCGTTAAAGCACCTGTATCAAAGATGAAATTATGTTTCTTATTTTTGATATCAACATTGATGATTATTTTTCCGTCAATATATTCAAAAGGGATTGTTGTTGCACTAAACAACAAAGGAAACAACAATAGCGCGAAAACATAAAAATTTTTAAATTTCATCAGAGTAAAAAATAAAGACTGTCTCAATGAAACAGTCTGTTAAATATTTTAAGAAAGCATTCTTTGTGCTTTTTTCACACCCTCTACTAATAGATCAATTTCCTGGAACGTATTGTAAACGGCAAAACTTGCTCTTACGGTTCCGGCAATATTAAAGAAATCCATAATCGGTTGCGTACAATGATGTCCTGTTCTTACCGCAACACCCATTTTATCAAGAATCATCCCCACATCTGAGGAAATACCTACTCCTTCAAGATTAAAGGAAACTACGCCTGTTCTGTGTGCCTTTTCTCCATACACTTTCAATCCGTCTATTTCCAAAAGTTGTCTTTGTGCATAATCCAGTAAAGCATTTTCATGATTCTGAATATTCTCCTGTCCTATTTTTTTAATGAAATCAATAGCAGCTCCTAAAGCAATGTTTCCACCTACATTTGGCGTCCCGGCTTCATATTTAAAAGGCAAACCCGCATAAGTAGTTGCATCGAACGAACAAACCGCAATCATTTCTCCTCCCCCATGGAAAGGTGGCAAATCTTCAAGAATTTCCTGTTTTCCGTACAATATTCCTGTTCCCATCGGAGCATACATTTTGTGCCCTGAAAAAACGAAGAAATCGCAGTCTAACTTCTGTACATCAATCGTAAAGTGAGGAGCCGATTGAGCACCATCTATCACAATATAAGCGTCTGAATTAGCTCTTGTTTTAGCAATAATTTCTTCAATAGAATTTACAATTCCCAAAGCATTGGAAACCTGATTCACGGAAACTACTTTTGTTTTTTCACTTAAAAACTGATCTAAATAATCAAGCTGAAGAATTCCGTTTTCATCGATAGGGATCACACGAAGTTTCGCACCCGTTCTTTCGCAAAGCAATTGCCACGGAACGATATTCGAATGATGTTCTAAATATGAAATAATAATCTCATCATCTTTCTTTAACTTTTGAGTTAAAATGTAAGAGATAAGATTTAAGCCTTCGGTTGTTCCTTTAGTGAAAATGATTTCAAAATCATTTTTAGCATTGATAAATTTCTGGATTTTTCTTCTAGAAAGCTCCATTTCTTCCGTTGCTAATTGACTTAACGTATGAATTCCTCTATGCACATTAGCATTGAGTTCTGTATAATATTGATTCCAAACCTCAAGTACCGAGTTGGGTTTCTGAGACGTTGCTGCATTATCTAAATAAACCAATGGTTTACCGTTCACCTCCTGATTTAATATAGAAAACTGACTTCTGATTTCCTGAATGTCAAACATTTTTACAATTTTTAATTAAAAAGCTCTTTATTTAGAACGCATCAAATTTACGATTTTTTATCTAAAAGTCTGCCAGATTAATAGAGTGATCGATTTAATCTAAAACAAAAAAACCTGCCAAAATTGACAGGTTCTTGTATTTTGAGTAAGAAAATATTCTTATTCTGCTGAAGCTTCAGCTGCTTCTGGAGCTGCTCCTTCTTCAGTTGCAACTTCTTCTTCATCCTCATCATCTTGAGCTGCTGCTCCACCTTTAGCTGCATTTCTAGACATTTTAACAGCTACAACAACTGCATTGTCTGGGTGCATGAAAGAATATCCTTCAGTTTTGATTGTCCCAACATAAAGTTTGTTACCAATTTTAAGCGAAGTAATATCTACAACTACTTCATCTGGCAAGTTTGCAGGAATAGCTTTTACTTTCAATTTTCTGAAAGTCTGACGTAGAACACCACCAGCTACAACACCTTTAGAACGACCAGTGATTCTTACAGGAACTTCCATAACTACCGGCTTATCATCAGATAATCTGTAGAAGTCTGCGTGAATGATCTTGTCTGTAATTGGGTGGAACTGAATATCTTGAAGAACTGCAGGAATTACCTGTCCGTCAACTTCAATAGATACCGTGTGTGCTTCAGGAGTATATACCAAACCTTTGAATGACTTCTCTGTAGCAGAGAAATTCAATGGCTCACCACCTCCGTAAACAACACAAGGAACTAATTCAGCATCACGTAAAGCTTTTGTAGACTTTTTGCCCACGCTTTCTCTTTTTGTACCTTGAATTGTAATAGATTTCATTATAAAAATTTTAAAAAAATTGTTTTGTTTTAAATTCGCAAATAATTAATTATCAACTAGATAACAAATTTACTGCTAATCGATTGATGCTCATGCACCATCTTCATAACATCTGCAAATAATGGGGCGCAAGATAGCACTTTTATTTTAGATGTCAAATTAGTTTTTACAGGAATTGAGTCAGTTACAATAACTTCCAACAATTGTGAGTTCTCGATATTGTCGTAAGCCTTCCCAGAAAGCACTCCGTGAGTCGCCATTGCTCTTACAGATTTTGCTCCTTTTTCCATTAGAATCTCTGCAGCTTTACAAAGCGTTCCTGCGGTATCAATCATGTCATCAATAAGGATTACATTTTTACCTTCCACATCTCCGATAAGGAACATTTCTTCTACCACGTTTGCTTTTTTTCTTTCTTTGTAAGCAATTACTACATCCGCACCAAGGTGACCTGCATAGTTTTTCGCTCTTTTTGCACCTCCCATATCTGGAGAAGCAATCGTAAGATTATCAAGCTTAAGGTCTCTGATGTAATCTACAAAGATTGTAGAAGCATACAAATGATCCACAGGAATTTCGAAGAATCCTTGAATCTGATCAGCATGCAAATCCATCGTCATTACTCTTGTTGCACCTGCAGCCGTTAAAAGATTTGCCACTAATTTAGCTCCAATCGGTGCTCTTGGCTTGTCTTTTCTGTCTTGTCTTGCAAGCCCAAAGTACGGAAGTACTACGGTAATACTTTTTGCAGAAGCTCTTTTTGCAGCATCAATCATTAGAAGCAATTCTAAAAGATTGTCTGCCGGCGGAAACGTAGATCCGATTAGGAAAACTCTTCCTCCTCTTACAGACTCGTCTAAAACTGGTTCAAATTCTCCGTCGCTGAACTCCTGAAAGTTGATTTTTCCTAATTCTTTCCCATAATGCTGGGCAATTTTTTCCGCAAGATCTTTACTCGTTCTTGTTGAAAATAGATAACTTAACTGATCGGCCATTTTTACTTTTTAAAAGATTTTGCAAATTTAAAAAAAAACCACAAGAATCAATCCTGTGGTTTCCATTATTTATTTTTATTCCCGATTAAGGAAATTTAACGCCTGAATATTTATTAGGGTCAACCTGTGGTAAATTCGATTTATAAGTCGTATTTATTGATTTAATAAATTCATTTGCAATAATTGCATACCCTCTACCTGTAAGGTGAACTCCGTCTAAAGAGAAAGCTCCTCCTGTAACAAATTTAGCAGTATATCTCACCCCATCCCAAGAAACTCCTGACTGAGATCCAAGCTCATTCATTTTCTTATTTGCATCAACAAAAGCATATCCTTTTGAAGCTGCTGCTGCTTTAATTGTCACATTATAAGCATCAATAGCCGTATTGATTTCTGTAATTTCAGATGGAATTAAAATATATTTATCTGCAAATGGATAAGAAACCCCTTTTGCCGAAAGAGCAGCTAATGCAGTCGGTTCTGTTTTACCAATTTCAGACTTAGTTGTTAGAGGAACCAAGTCTCCTGCTTTTGCCTGTCTAGCCTGCCCATAAGTGTTTCCTAAATAAGTCGCCAAAGCAACTAATTGAGCATTACCTGAGGCCGCAGCTGCAGCCGTAATTTGAACTTTTAAATCCGGAAGACTTTCATCCTTAATAAGCAATGGGTTTGCAGCAGTTTTAGAAAGAGGTTTAATTCTATCTCCCGCTCCAAATGCTGTTAATATCTGATTTAATGGCCCGTATAGATTTGTATTCAGATTATCGATATTCGCTTCTCCAGCAGCCACATTTCCTCCTCCTAAAACAGCAGATGTAAGAGGATTTGTAGGAATCGTTGTTAACGAAGGAATAGATGTTACACTAGGAATATTTGCAACAACTCCTTTAGCATTAGTTGTAGCAATCTCAGAAATCAACAAGTTATAATATTGAGTAAACTGAGCCGCTGGTGTTAAAGTTTCTACTGAACTATCAGCACCCGCTAGAGCATACAATAAAGCATCATTATTACCTATCCATAAAGAAAAGAATGTCGGCTTTTGAGTTTTAAAGTCTGCAATAACTGAAGTTGTAGGGCTTGATGCAAATCTTACGAAATAAGGATTTGCTGTTTTTGCTAAAATCCCTGCAACGTTTCCATACCCCGGAGCTAATAAATGAGAAACTTTTGCTCCCGGAACTCCCATATTATTGAAAGGTCCTGCCAAAACAGTATTTGTTAAAGTTGTAGCAACGTTATTATTCGCATTTTTTATGTCTGGAGCACCTGCTATAAAGCTGTCAATATAAAGCTTTGTACTCGCAATCTGTACATTTGCACCAACATTCAGAAGAAGACCTCCATTATTATCAGCCATTAAAGGCTGTTTGAAATCTCCTCCTCCTACAAGCTTCATTTGCTGAGCTATCATTGAAGGATAAGATTCATTTTGCCCATCAATATAAAGAGCACCGTCTCTATAACCTGAAGTTAGAGAATTTCCTAAAGCTACATATTTAGAAAAATCCGCTTCACCCTTCGTTACAACGATGTCTTTTACGTCAGTATCAAAATCTGTTTCGCAACTTACTGTAAAAAGAAGTGCAGAAGCAGCTATTGTAGATATTATTATTTTTTTCATAATTTAAAATTAAAAAGCATTATAAGATAAACCTAGACCAAAATAAAATGCTTTAGCCTTTGCCTGACCATAGAAACCTAGGTAATTATTTTTCACATCTCTGCTTTGCGGCATCGCATAACCACCTGCAACGTCTACTCCGAATTTTTTAAGTTTAAACCCTACACCTCCTGTTAATACAAAAGAATCAAATGAAGGGGTTTCCGGAATGAAGTTATCATCAGAATAAGGAGACTCATCGTAATAAGCACCTAAACGACCATAAATCATATTCGTGAATGCATATTGAGTTCCCAATCTTACTGTTTTTGAATTTCTAAAATTCTTTGGAGCCACCAATATCGTAGGATCGGCTTGGTTTCCAATTGGAGCATTAGCAAAATCTAAAGTTAGCTTGCTGTATCTTTCCCAACCATGATAATTAAAATCTGCAGAGATCAACCATTTTGGAGTTACCTTATACGTTAAACCAATTGTATATTCTTCTACAAGTGGCAAGGTTGCCGTAAAACTGTCTTGCCCAGCTCCATTTAACCCTAAAAGTGAATTAACAGTATTCTGTGCAGGAGCTACAAAAGTAGCAGTCCCCTTTTTAGCTTTCATGTCAACCGGCGAACGATATGCAATACTCACATCAAGTTTTGGATCGGGTCTGAAATAGAAACCAAAACCAAAACCATGACCGCTTGCTTTTTCGTCATTAATATTAACCGTTCCTCCAAATTGAGTTACCGCTTTATCCCAGTTTACAGATCCTCTTGCGTAAATATAGCTAGCCCCGAATGACACCCAGTCAGCCATTTTCACAGAAACCATAGGCTGGAAATAAAAACTTTTTAGCTCAAGTTTTTGTACCATTTCTCTTCCTTCCCAATCGTAAGGATATTGAATTGTACTTCCAAAAGGGGTAGAAAAGCTAAAACCAATCGACAATTTATCAATCGGCTTATAAGCTATCGCCGCATAAATTGGTGTCCCTAGAGGATTATCAGTCTCTGTGCTCGATAAAGTATTTAAATTCTGAAAAGTAACCTTATTACTTGCTCCAAATCCTCCCGCAACAATACTTAGCTTAGAAGGAATGAATGACATACCTGCCGGATTAAAGAATGCAACACTCGCATCTTCAGCATGGGCACTGGTGTGCGCCATTGCCAATTGTTTTACCCCTTGCAAAGAAACTCTAAAGCCTCCCGCATAAGATAAAACCCCAGCCAATAAAGCAGTTGATATTAATATTTTTTTCATAGACTATTATTATATAACCCAAATATAAAATTATTTTGAATACACCTGTTAATAAATCCCAACATTTTAAACTAACAAGCAAAAGAAAACTATGTTTAAAATAATATCTTATCCATAAATTAAAATAAAACACTCAAAAACACAGTTTTATACAAAAACGTAAGAGTCAATTTTCACCATGTTTAATATTAAACATTTTCAAAAATTAATATTTAGTACATTTGGAATTGTATAAAGATAAAAATCAATAAATTTGCAAGATTAAACAAATTATAATATGAGTTGTGGATGTAAAACATCTGGCGATTCTGCACATTCTTGCGGAACAAAATCTGCGAATGGCTGTGAAAGTGTAAATACCTGCGGTAATAGTTATAAATTAAGTGTTTTCGATTGGCTGTCTAACGTACAAAATCCTGCATCAAACAGGTGTGATTTTGTTGAAGTTAGATTTAAAAATGACAGAAAATTATTTTATAAAAATGTAAATAATATTCCTTTACATATAGGTAGCGTTGTAACAGTAGAATCTAGTCCGGGACACGATGTAGGCGTAGTAAGCCTCACGGGAGAATTAGTGAAAATTCAGATGAAGAAAAAAAGAGCTTCTGAAGAAAACCCACTTAAAATATACAGGCAAGCCAACCAAAAAGACATTGAAGTCTGGCAGGAAGCCCGAAAAAAAGAGGAAAATATAAAAATTGAAGCCCGAAAAATTTCGCACAGAATTGGTCTTGAGATGAAGATCACTGATGTGGAATATCAAGGCGACTCTTCTAAAGTAACATTCTATTACACTGCTGATAACAGAGTGGATTTCAGAATGTTGATTAAAGAATTTGCAGGAGCTTTCCGTACAAAAATCGATATGAAACAAATCGGTTTCAGACAAGAAGCTGCAAAAGTAGGCGGAATTGGATCTTGCGGAAGAGAGCTGTGCTGCTCAACTTGGCTAACAGATTTCAGATCGGTAAATACCAACGTTGCAAGATATCAGCAATTGAGTATCAACCCTCAAAAACTAGCAGGACAGTGTGGTAAGCTTAAATGTTGTCTAAACTATGAACTAGACAGTTATCTTGATGCATTAAGCCACTTCCCTTCTTCTTCAACAATGATTGATACCGAAAAAGGAAGAGCATTTTGTATAAAAATTGATGTTTTCAAAAAGAAAATGTGGTTTGCGTATGTAGACAGCTCAATGGCATGGTATGATTTCGACGTTGATTTGGTAAAAAAAATGATTTCGCAAAATAAAAGAGGCGAAAGAACGTTACCTCTCGAAGATTTAAAACAACCGGAAATTTCTGTGAAAACAGTAGATCTAATTCAGGAAAATAGTGTGGATCGTTTTGAGAAAAAGAACAGAGGTTCTAACAAAAACAGGAATCAAGGACAAAGCAGACCAAACAACAATCAAAATCAGGGACCTAGAAAACCTAGACCAGAGAACAGCGACGAGAAACCTGAGAGAAACGATAGAGGTGAAAGACCAGAAAGACAGGAACGTCAACCACGCCCTGAAAAACCGGTGAGATCTAATCAAAATAACAATCAAAGGCCTCAAAAACTACAGCAACAGAGACCGCCAATAGAAAAATCGGAAACTGTAAATACTGTAAATAACGACGCTGAGGCAAAACCTCAGAATCAACCACCCAAAAAGAAGTTTAAAAAGAAATTTCCTCCAAAAAAAGATAATAATGCATAAAATTTCAGGGCTTTTTCTCCTTATTTTTTTGGTGAGCTGTAATGCTTCCGGAGAAGACGTTATTATGAATAACATTGATAATAAATGGAATAAGAAGACCGAACAAAAATTTAATCTTGAAATTTCGGATCCGCAAAATCCTAAAAATCTTATATTTGTTGTAAGAAACAATAATGAATATCCTTACAGCAATATTAGATTTATTGTAAATCTTACCCATCCGAAAACCAAAGCCAAGCAAATTGATACGCTGAACTATATTTTAGCTAAACCAAATGGCGAATGGCTTGGAACAGGATTTGGAGAAACGAAGGAAACTTTATTTCAGTATAAACTGAATTACAGATTCCCGGAAAAAGGTAATTATGAAATTTCTGTTGCTCAAGCAATGAGAAACGATAATCTTCCGGGGATTGAAGACTTAGGTATAAAAGTAGAAACGGCTAAACCGTAATTATACATGGAAGAAAACAAACAAAATAAAGGAAGCAAAGGAAAAACGTTCCCGCTTCCTCCTAAAAAAGGTACTAAAAATTCTGCCTGGAAAAGATGGGTAAAATTCATCTGGATTGGGTTTATTGCAGTAGTTTTAGGTATTTCAGGACTTTTCTTTGCAGTTTCCCAGGGCTTTCTTGGCGAAATGCCTGATGTAAAAGAACTTGAAAATCCTGACATCTATGTAGCCTCACAAATTTACTCTTCAGACGGAGTTCTTTTAGGAAAATTTGAGAAAGAAAAAACTCAGCCTATTCAATACAAAGACTTACCTCCTTACTTAATATACGCACTTCAAGCAAAAGAAGATGAGCGTTTTAAAGAACATTCGGGTATTGACTTGAAATCAATTTTGAGAGCCGTAAGATATGGTGGAGACCGAGGTGGAGGTTCTACGATTACACAACAGTTGGCAAAACTTTTATTCACTAAAGAGCCTTCAAAAAACCCTGTAAAAAGAGCCGTTCAAAAGCTTAAAGAATGGGTCGTTGCGGTAAGCTTAGAAAAAAGATACACCAAAGAAGAAATCATCACTTTGTATTTTAACAAGTTTGATTTCACTTACAACGCAAACGGAGTTGAGATGGCGTCTAAAATTTATTTTAATAAATCTACATCGCAATTAACACTTCCGGAAGCAGCTGTATTTGTATCAATGCTTGAAGCGCCGATTGCAAATAATCCTTTAAGAAATCCTGAGCGAGCAAAAAGAAGAAGAGATGTCGTATTAGACCAAATGCTTGAAACAGGGTATGTAGATAAAGCAACTCACGACAAAGCAGTTGAAACCCCTATAACGACAGATTACCGTCCTATAAAAAATATCACAGATGATTATTCTGCTTACTATAAGTTTTATTTAAAAAAGGAAATAGATACTTATCTTAAAGACTACGAAAAAGAAACAGGAAAACCTTTAAACCTCTTCAAAGACGGTTTAAAAATATATGTAACCCTGGATTCTAAAATGCAGAAATACGCCGAAGAATCAATTAAAGAACATTTAACGGACCTTCAAAAAAGGTTTGATGCAGAACAAAGAGGTAGAAAAAGTAGACCATTCTATTATCTTAATGACCAACAGGTAAATAAAATAATGATGCAGGCTGTAAAAAGAACTGGTCGTTACAAACAATTGAGCAGAGCCGGAGTTTCTGAAGATTCTATTATGATGGAATTCCACAAGCCTATAAAAATGTCTAGATTTACTTGGGCAGGTGAAGAAGAAGTAGAAATGAGCCCTTGGGATTCTATCAGATGGCACAAACAAATTGCACAGGCAGGTTTAATGTCTATGGTTCCAGGAACAGGCGAAATTAAAGCTTGGGTTGGAGGAATCGATTGGCAGCATTTTCAATATGACCACATCAAACAAGGAAAAAGACAGGTAGGATCTACCTTTAAGCCATTTGTTTATGCAACTGCCATTATGAAATTGGGGCTAAACCCTTGTTCTACAATTTCAAATGCTACTTTCACTAAAGGAAGCTACAGCGTTCCGGGAAGAGGAGGAATGCTAACTTTAAAAGATGCTTTAGCTCACTCTCAAAACCCTGTTGCATTGAGATTGGCAGAAATGACAGGAACTCAAAGTGTCATTCAGACAGCAAGAGATTTAGGAGTAACTGAAGAAATTTCGACAAGTCTACCAATGGCTTTAGGAACATCTGATATTACGATTTACGAAATGCTAGGAGCATATAGCACATTTGCCAATTACGGAAACTACAACAAACCAGAAATGATTTGGAGAATTGAAGATGTAAACGGAAGAGTTATAAAAGAAGTAATCTCAGAACCTAAAGAAGTAATGAATCCTAATTACGCCTATACCATGATTGAATTGATGAAAGGTGTAGCACAATACGGTACAGCTTCAGGAGAATTGGGAAGACGAGGAGTATCCAAAAACATTGAAATTGCTGCAAAAACCGGAACAACTCAGAATAACTCAGACGGTTGGTTTATGGGGATTACTCCCAAATTAGCAACAGGAGCTTGGGTTGGCTGGGAAGACAGAGCAACTCACTTCTTAGGAACAGGTGAAGGTCAGGGAGCAAAAATGGCATTGCCAATCTGGGCAATATTTATGAAAAAAGTATGGGCTGATAAAAGTTTAAAAATATCACCTGACGATAAATTTATAAAACCTCTTGATTGGAAAGATGGCTGCAGCAACCTTCAGGGGCTTGGTGGTGGATACGGTGACGATGGAGGATTACAAACCATTGATGATTTAAAAAACCCACGTCCCGCAGACAACGGACAAAAAAATACCCCTGGTAAAAAAGAAGAAAATGTAAACGAACATCTGAATACCAGTGAAGATGTAGATTTTAACAAATAAACTTATTTATCATTATCATAAGACCTTTCAATAATTGAAAGGTCTTTTTTGTTTCTTCTTTTAATATCTTTGAACTATGAATATCGACAAGATTACCCAACCTTTTACAGAGATTTTCCCAGGAGACTTCTCAGGAAATACCATCCAAAGAACTACACCTAAAGTTCTTTTTTCAACTGTCGAACCCGTTGGATTTGAAAATCCTGAACTGATTATTTTTAACGAAAAACTTTCAGAAGAAATAGGATTGGGAAAATTAGAAGAAAAAGATGTTGACTTTTTAACCGCCACCAATTTACCCGAAAACATAAAAACCTACGCCACCGCTTATGCAGGGCATCAGTTCGGAAACTGGGCAGGTCAATTAGGCGACGGTCGTACTATACTTGCTGGTGAAATAACCAATGAAACAGGACAAAAAAATGAAATTCAATGGAAAGGAGCCGGAGCAACACCCTATTCCCGTCACGCAGACGGAAGAGCCGTTTTAAGGTCTTCTGTTCGTGAATATCTGATGAGTGAAGCCATGTATCATTTAGGAGTTCCTACGACCCGAGCTTTAAGCTTAAGTCTTACTGGTGAAAATGTAGTGCGTGATATAATGTATAGCGGAAATCCTCAAGAAGAAAAGGGAGCGGTCGTTGTAAGAACTGCGGAAAGTTTTCTCCGCTTTGGTCATTTTGAATTAATATCTACACAAAAGGAAATTAATACACTTATTAACCTTACTGACTTTGCGATTAAAAATTATTTTAAAAATATCACAGATGAAGGCGAACAGAAATATAAAGATTTTTTTAGCGAGGTATGCACAAGAACTGCCGATTTGATGGTTGAATGGTTTAGAGTAGGTTTTGTACATGGCGTAATGAATACTGACAACATGTCAATTTTAGGATTAACGATAGATTACGGCCCTTTTTCGATGATGGATGAATACGACCTCAATTTCACACCCAATACCACAGATTTACCCGGAAGAAGATATGCTTTCGGAAAACAAGGGCAAATCTCACAATGGAATCTTTGGCAACTCGCCAACGCTATATTTCCATTGATAAAAGATGAAAAATTTTTAGAAGAAACACTAAACTCTTACGGCAGTTATTTTTGGAAAGCTCACGACAAGATGTTATGCGAAAAATTTGGTTTTAATGAATTGAAAAAAGAGGATGAAGATTTTTTCATCAATTGGCAAGGTTTGATGCATGAACTTCAATTCGATTATATTCTATTTTTTAATCTTTTAGAAAAAGTTGAAAGTATTTCTGATTTCAAAACAGATTTTCAGAAAATATCTTATACATACTTGGACGATTCTAAAATAAAAAAGCTTGAAGATTTTATTCAAAAATATATCCAACGAGTAAAAGCCAATACAATTTCAAAAGAAGAGTCTTTAGATGTAATGAAAAAATCAAATCCAAAATTTCTTCTCAGAAATTATCTTCTTTTTGAATGTATCGAAGAAATCACCAATGGTAAAACTGAAATGTTAAAAAAACTTACAAAAGCTTTGGAAAATCCCTATGAAGAAATTTTTCCGGAATTTTCGGTAAAAAAACCTGCGAATTATGACGATATTTCCGGATGCTCTATGCTTTCTTGTAGTTCTTAGTGTAATTTATTAAAGTTTTCATATTTACATGTAATAATATTAACTAAATTAGCAAAAAAAATAATTTTCATGAAAAAAATTCTACTTTCTTTAGGTATTTTATCTTGTTTATCAATGAATGCCCAGGTATTATTGTCTGAAGGCTTTGAAGGAGCAACATTCCCTCCAACAGGATGGACAATAAACTCTACTGCCGCTACAAGACCTTGGCAATCTACTCCACTTCCAGTTAGTACTTCCACTTGGTTCACTATTTCTGGAGCAAAGTCTGCTGGTATAGATTACCTTACACAATCTAATACAGCTAATTTAATAACTCCTTCTTTTAGTTTAGTTGGAGCAACAAATCCGGTTTTAAACTTTAAAGTAGTGGTTGGTTGGGTATATATGATTCGTGAAGACGCTGGGGATTTAGTTGCACAAATTTCAACTAACGGAGGAACAACTTGGACTGATTTATGGAATGAAGATAATCAAGCAGGCTGGTCAGATGATGGTGATGACGATGATGCTACAGATACATATCAGGCAATTCCTGTTCAAATAAATCTATCTCAATATACTGGGCAAGCGAATGTTCAAATAAGATTTCGCTATGTTGCGACTGATGCTGATGCCGTTGCAATAGATGATGTACAGGTTTTAGCAGGAACCCTTTCTACCAAGGAGGTTTCAAAATCTAAAACAAGCATTTATCCTAACCCAACAAAAGGAGAAATCAACATCAAAACTGATAAAAAGATAAAATCTTCTACAGTACTTGATCTTTCAGGAAAAGTTTTACTACAAACAAGTTCTGAAAAAGTTAATATTAGCTCTTTCACAAAAGGAACTTACTTACTTAAAGTTGAATTTGCTGACGGAACAAGCAAAACAGAGAAAATTATCAAAGATTAATTAATATTCTTTTTAATATTTTTAAACCCATCTTTTCAGGTGGGTTTTTTATTTTATTTTTGCAATAAATTATATCGGGTGTCATTTAAGTCAAAATTTATCAACTTTTTTAAAATCGTATTTCCTTCTTCGTACACCGAATGGGGCATATTTATTTTTTTCCTCATTGCTTATGGCACTTTCGGGAGTTACCTAGCCCAGCACTACCGCATTATTTTTGATGCAAGAATTCCTTGGGATGGATATTTCAGCTTCGATAACAAAGCTATCGTAATGAACGGCGGAAGCTTCGAAAGACACCCTTTATCTTATTATTTTTTCAACTGGGTTCGCGAGCTTTCTTTTTATATTTCAGATGGAAAAACAGGAAGTAATTTCAGATTAACATTAGCGTGGCTAAGTAATATCACCATCAGTTTAAGCTTAATTCAAATTTATAAATATTTAAAAAACATCATACAACTTCCGATAGGACTAAACCTATTGCTTGTCGTTTTTTTCAGTGCTTTTTCAACTAATATTTTATTATCATTCACGCCAGAAACCTATACTTACACCCTCTTTTTGTTGGTTTTATTTAACTACTATACAGCAATAAAATTTAAAAAAGACAAAAAAATTACAGGCTCAGCATTAGTTTTGGCAGGAGTTACAATTGGAGGATTAACAGTGACAAATATTGTAAAAGTTTTTATCCCTATTGCCTTTGAAAAAGACCTTTTCAGAAGCTGGAAAAAATTTGGCAATGCCGTTTTCAGGGTTTCACTTACCTGCGTAACCTTTATCTTGCTTTACCTTTACCGAATCGATTTCAAATACACCAATATTCTATCAAAATCAGGGGAGCAATATGAGAAATTTTCTAATGTAAAATCTACTCCGACTTGGGACATGATTTACTCCTATTTCTTTGGCGGAAGCATTCTTTTTCCAAGTTTTTTTATTCGTAAAAAACACAATATGAAAGGGTTTTATTACAAAGCACTTTTTATGGATGTTTACACTTCGATTACTCCCTATTTGTTCATTGGGTTACTTGTAGGGCTTATTTTATGGAGCTATTTTAAAAATTTCAAGAATAAATTGGTACAAATCCTCATGCTTTCTTTACTTGTTGATATTTTAATTCATTGTGTTTTCAGGTTTGGACTTCACACTTCCTACATCTATGGAGGACATTTTGTTTTTGTATTCCCAATCATGTTGGGATGGCTCTTTTTTTCTTACAGAAAATCACCAAAAATGATGTCATTTTTCACAGCAGTTCTTGGAATAATGTTGGTCTATTTATTCTTTAACAATTACATGAGAATGTGGGAATTCTATGATTTTGTTAATCAATTTTACAGATAAAAAAAGCTGAGAAAATATTTTCTCAGCCTTTAGTTTTTCATTAAAATAAACCTTTATTTTGCCTCTGCACAGAAAACTCTGTACTGAATTGGTATTGCAGATTTAAAGTACTCTTTTATTCTAGCTAAATCCCCTGCTGCGCTTTGTTTTGAGAAATAGCTTCCCGCCAAAATCTTATAATTTGGTCTTAATGAAGCATCTGTTTCAACTTTTAGGTTGGGAAATCTTTTTCTGAAATAGGCTTTAATCTCATTAGCTTCCTCATTACTTTTCACCGTTGTAATCTGAATTTTGAAGCCTAAAATTCTAGGATTTTTTCTACAGATTTCTGCATTTGTCAATTCACGGCTCGGAACAAATATTTTCGTTGGCTTTGCAGGGGCATCATCATCAATACCGGAAGAAACTCTTGTTGCCGTAGTCTTTGCACAACGATCTTCAATCGCAGATAAAGCTTCACTTACACGAGAATCCATAGTAATCGTCAGCTCAGTTCCAGACAGGGTATCTTTCTTTACAACCTGCTGTGCTTCAATAGTATAAAAACCCATTAAAGAAAGTAGCGAAAATATTTTGATGAAATTTTTCATTTAAACTTGTTTCCGCAAAGTTATAATAATTTAAAAATACAGCAAACAGAGTTATTTAGAATAGTTACAAATTAAAGCTATATGACATTTTACCTTTTGTTAAAGCCGTTAAATTCTTCTTAAAAATATTATTTTTGCGGGATTGATACACATTCAATATTTACTAACATAAGATAATTTAAATGATTAGTTGGAGAAAGCATTATAAAAAAGGGCTGATTGCGATAGGTTTATTGCTATCAACAAGTGCTTCAATTTACGGGCAAGACGGCGATCCTAAAAATGGTGAGAAACTTTTTAAGGCAAACTGTACGGCGTGTCACGCATTAGGAAAACAGGTTATTGGACCTGATTTGAAAGGTGTTGTAGACAGGCTGAAAACTGAACAAGGTTTGGATACAGATTGGCTTCACAAGTGGATTAAAGACAACAAAGCACTTAGAGCTTCTGGCGACAAGTATGCTAATGAAGTTTTTGAAAAATTTAATAAGACTGAAATGTTGGCATTTCCTAATCTTGCAGATAAGGATATTGACGATATTTTAGCTTATACAACTAATCCTCCTGTTGAGGAGCCTAAAGTTGATCCTACTGCAACCACTGCAACAGGTACAGCAAACGCTACACCAGCAAACAATACTACTTCAAGCATTGTAATCATTTCACTTATTGCAATCGCTGGTTTATTAGTTTGGATCTTAATTAAACTAAGACAATTAGTAAAATTAGGTCAGTCTGAGGAACTTACAGGACTTAATGAAACAAGAGTAAAATCTTTCAGCGAAATCTACGAAAAGTACCACTATATCGGTAAAGGTCTATTGGCTATTCTAGCTATTTTAGCGACTTACGGTATCTGGAACTGGATTATGTGGATTGGTGTTTACAAAGGGTATAAGCCTGAACAGCCTATCTACTTCTCTCACAAAATTCATGCTGGAGAACAGAAAATCGACTGTCAATTGTGTCACTCAAGTGCTAAATACGGTAAAGTATCTGAAATCCCTTCTATGAACGTTTGTATGAACTGTCACAGAACTGTTTCTGAATACAACGGTAAATACCTTGAGCCAGGAAAAGATAAAGCATTCTACGACGGAGAAATCCAGAAGATTTATGCTGCAACAGGTTGGGATGCTGAAAAACAACAGTACACCGGTAAAACTACCCCTGTAGAATGGACAAGAATCCACAACATGCCAGATTTCGTTTACTTCAACCACTCTCAACACGTAGTAGCAGGTGAGCAAGCGATTATCAATTCATTCAACAAGAAAAATCCAGACAACAAAATCGACGTAGTTTGTAAAGCTTGTCACGGAAAAATCGATACAATGAACGTTGTACAAATGGCGAACGATTTCACTATGGGATGGTGTATCGAATGTCACAGAACAACCGAAATTGATATGAACAACGGTTATAATAAAGAATACTTCAAAAATCTACACGAAAAGCTTAAAAAGCAATACCCGAAAGATGGTGGTAAAATCACTGTAGATGCAATTGGAGGTCTTGAGTGTGGTAAATGTCATTATTAATAACTAAAAAATTAGAAGTATAAAATGGCTTCAAACAAAATACAATTTAGAAGTATTCACGAACTTAAAGACCCTACCCTAACCGGTAAGCTGGCTCTTAAAGAGTTCCAAGAAGAAATTCCGGTAGAAGATTTTCTGGAAAGTGCCGAAAAAACTGACGGTACATCCAGAAGAGATTTCCTAAAAATATTAGGATTCTCTACAGCAGCCGTAACATTGGCTGCCTGTGAAGCTCCGGTAATTAAAACGATTCCTTACGTAGTAAAACCACACGAAATTATTCCTGGGGTTCCAAATTACTACGCTTCAACATATTTTGACGGTTTCGACTTCTCAAGTGTTTTAGTAAAAACAAGAGAAGGTAGACCTATCAAAATCGATCCGAACCCGGCAGCTGGAGATTTAGGTAAAACTAACGCAAGAGCTCAGGCAAGTGTACTTTCACTTTATGACAACGATAAAGTAAAGCAGCCTAAACTTGATGGTAAAGACGAAACTTTCGATAAAGTAGATGATTTCGTTTTGAAAGGATTAAACGAGGCTCAGTCTGCAGGTAAAAAGATTGTTCTTTTATCTCAGTCTTTTGCTTCTCCTACATTCAAAAAATTATTTTCTGAATTTAAAGCGAAATATCCTACAGCTGAATTAGTAACTTATGATGCTTTCCCTTACTCTGCAGCTTTAGATGCAGCTCAGGAAGTTTTCGGACAAAGAGCATTGCCGGTTTACGATCTTAAAGGATCTGAATTGGTAGTTGCTTTCCAGGCTGATTTCTTAGGAGATTATAATGCAGCAAGCTTAGAAACTTCGTATGCAGCAGCAAGAGTTCCGGGAGCAAACATGTTGAGACACATTCAGGTTGAATCTAATATGTCTTTAACGGGTGCAAACTCAGACTCTAGATATAGAGTAAAACCAAGTGATGTAAACAAAGCTTTAGTTGAGGTTTATAACGCTATCGTTACAGGAGCTAACCCAACAAGCAAAGTTGCTACAGAAATCGTAAAAGAATTGCAAGCTAAAGGAAGCAAAGCGGTTGTTTTAGCTGACGGTTCTAAAGGTGCACAGGTTTTAGCACACTTAATTAACCAAAAATTAGGTTCAGTTGCTTTCACTGGTAAAGCAAACTTCTTAAAAGAATTTGATAAAGCAAGATACCAAGAATTTTTAGGATGGGTAAATGCAGGACAAGTTGGTGTATTGATTACAAACAACGTTGACCCAATTTATTCTAACAACAAAGGTCAGGATTTCAAAAAATCTTTGGCAAAAGTTCCTTACGTAATTGCTGTTACAGATAAGAAAAACGAAATGTATAAAGCAGCGAAAGCTGTAATTCCGGTAGCTAACTGGCTAGAATCTTGGGGGGATATGGAACCTCAGACAGGAGTTTATACATTGATGCAGCCAACAATCCAGAAAATCTATAAATCAAGACAGATCGAAGAATCTTTATTGGTTTGGAAAAACGGAAAAAATAATGCTGCAAACAATTACTACGATTACTTAAAAGCAAGTGCTGCTTCTCTTTTAGGAGCGACTTCTTTCAACAAAGCTTTATACAATGGTGTTGTTTCTTCTAATAATGCAACGATGTTGTCTTATGCTGGAGGAAATGGTACTCAAGCTGTAGCAGAATTAGGAAACTTTAAAGCTGCAGGATTAGAATTAGTTCTTTATACAAAGACTTCTATTGGAGACGGAACTCAGGCAAACAACCCTTGGTTGCAAGAATTACCAGATCCTATTACAAGAATGTCTTGGGATAACTATTTAACAATTTCTACCAAAGATGCTGAAGAATTAGGAATAGAAAACAGTCTTAATGCAAGAATGCAGTTGGATGGTTCTCTTGTAAATCTTACAGTAAACGGAGTAAAAATAGAAAACGTACCAGTATTCATTCAGCCAGGTCAAGCAGACGGATCTGTAGGTCTTGCTTTAGGATATGGTAAAAAAGATTCTGGCGCTACTGCAGATACTGGGGTAAATGCTTATCCTCTATTTGACGGGTCAAACTTGGTGATTTCAAACGTATCAATTGAGAAAACGGGTGAAGAGCACGAGTTTGCAGGAGTTCAGCTTCAGAATACACTAATGGGTCGTTACGAAATTGCAAAAGAAGTACCTTTAGCAGAATTTATTAATGTACCTTTCGATGACGAACATAAAGGATGGAATAAGCCTTTGGAATATCACACTATCAGTGGAGCTCTTCCAGCAGGTAAAATTGACCTTTGGGATGCTTTTGATGATACAGATGGTCCTCACTTCAACTTATCAGTAGACTTAAACTCTTGTACGGGTTGTGGAGCTTGTATCATTGCTTGTCAGGCAGAAAACAACGTTCCTGTAGTTGGTAAAGAAGAGATCAGAATGTCGAGAGATATGTTCTGGTTAAGAATTGACCGTTACTATTCTTCTGAGAAAAAAGTGACTGTTTATGATGGTCTTAAAGAAGGAATGGCAGTTCCTGAGCTTTACGGAAGTAGCGTACTTGGTATTGAAGGAGCATTAGAAAACCCAGCAGAAAATCCAGATGTGATTTTCCAGCCGGTAATGTGTCAGCACTGTAACCACGCTCCATGTGAAACTGTTTGTCCGGTAGCGGCAACTTCTCACAGTAAGCAAGGACAAAACCACATGGCTTACAACAGATGTATCGGAACAAGATATTGTGCAAACAACTGTCCGTACAAAGTAAGACGTTTCAACTGGTTTACCTATAACTTGAATGATAAGTTCGATTTCAATATGAATAACGACCTTGGAAGAATGGTTCTTAACCCTGATGTTGTTGTAAGAACAAGAGGGGTAATGGAGAAATGTTCAATGTGTATTCAGGAAACTCAGGCAACAATTTTGACTGCGAAGAGAGAAAACAGAAAAGTAACAGACGACGAATTTAAAAATTCTTGTGCCTGTGCAGCAGCATGTTCTACTGGAGCAATGCAGTTTGGAGATATGAATGACAAAGAATCTTCAGTTAGAAAATTATATTCTAGCAACAGAAGATATCATTTACTTGAAGAGATCGGAACCAAACCAAATGTGTTCTATCACGCTAAAGTAAGAAATAGAGTATAAAATAAAGTTTAAATAATAAATAGGTAAAAAATGTCAGGACATTACGAAGCTCCGATAAGGGAACCTCTGATTATTGGTCACAAAACTTATCACGATATCACAGAAGATATTGCACGACCTATCGAAGAAAGAGCAGGTAAATTATGGTGGATCTCACTATATGCAGCCTTAGTTCTTTTCATCTACGGATTCGGCTGTATCGCTTATACTATCGGGACAGGTATTGGAGCATGGGGGCTTAACAGAACTATTAACTGGGGTTGGGATATTACCAACTTCGTATGGTGGGTAGGTATCGGTCACGCCGGAACCCTAATCTCAGCAGTATTATTATTATTTAGACAACGATGGAGAATGTCTGTAAACCGTTCTGCGGAAGCAATGACAATCTTCGCAGTTGTACAGGCGGCAATCTTCCCGCTTATTCACATGGGTAGAGTTTGGGTAGGATATTGGGTATTCCCTCTTCCTAACCAGTTTGGTTCTCTTTGGACTAACTTCAACTCACCTCTACTTTGGGACGTATTTGCAATCTGTACGTATTTCTCTGTATCAACAGTATTCTGGTTTATCGGGTTGATTCCTGACTTTGCTATGATCAGAGACAGAGCTAAAACTCCTTGGACTAAGAAAATCTATACCCTACTATCTTTCGGATGGGGTGGAAAAGCAAAACACTGGCAGAGATTTGAAGAAGTATCTTTGGTATTGGCAGGTTTAGCAACTCCACTTGTATTCTCGGTACACACTACGGTATCTTTTGACTTCGCAACTTCAGTTATTAAAGGATGGCACTCTACGATCTATCCTCCTTACTTCGTAGCTGGAGCAATCTTCTCAGGATTTGCAATGGTACAAACACTATTGTTAATTGCTAGAAAAGTTTGTCACTTGGAAGACTACATCACAATGTATCATATCGAAATTATGAACATCGTAATCGTTCTTACAGGTGGTATGGTAACAGTAGCTTATGCAACTGAATATTTCATCGGATGGTATTCTGGTTCTAGATATGAAGACTTTACTTACCTTTCACCAGGTGCTGCAGTAGGACCATATTGGTGGGCGTTCTGGGCGTTGATTATCTGTAACCTTGTTATTCCGGCGTTGTTCTGGTTTAAGAGAATCAGAACGAATATTATTGCAACATTTATCATTGCATTAATTATCAACATCGGTATGTGGTTTGAGCGTTTCGACATCATCGTAATTAACCTTTCAAGAGATTACTTGCCTGGTTCTTGGACGATGTTTAAACCAACCATTATTGACGTAGGTGTATATTTAGGTACAATCGGATTCTTCTCTGTATTATTCTTATTATACGCAAGAACATTCCCTGTAATTGCACAGGCAGAATTAAAATCGATCTTGAAGATCTCAGGTGAAACTTATAAAGTAAAAGAAGGAGATGAGCACCACTAAAATTGTATACGGACTTTATGCTGACGACGACGATCTAATGAACGGCGTTAAAGCATTCAACGATAAAGGAATTGCAATAAACGAAGTTTATACCCCATTTCCTGTTCACGGGCTAGACAAAGCTTTAGGTTTAAAGAAAACCAGAATTTCTGATGCTGCTTTCATTTATGCGCTTTATGGAGTTTCTATCGGTTTGACGGTTACTTGGTACATTATGAACCATGACTGGGCACAAAATATTGGTGGGAAACCATCTTTTAACTGGGTAGACAACTTCCCTGCGTTTATTGATCCGATGTTTGAATTAATGGTATTCTGTGCAGCTCACATGATGTCTCTTACTTTCTTTGTAAGAAATAAAATGTATCCAGGAGCTCCGGCACAAAACCCAGATCCAAGAACTACAGATGATAAATTCTTGATGGAATTTGTAACTGAAGATGTAGAATCTGTAAAGCAGTTGCTTATCGAAACGGGAGTAGAAGAAATAACTGTTAAAGATGCTTAAAATGAAAAAGAATGTATTAAAAATTACAGCAATTTTAGGTTTAACTACAGTTTTACTTAATTCTTGCGGACCAAATGAAAATGCACCTCTAGTATATTTCCCGGATATGTATTTCCCAGTGGCTTACGATCCGTTGATGAAAGCTCAGGATGCTTATTCAGATCATGAAAATGAAATTCCTGCATTTGTAAGAAACAACGGTGCAACTGGTCTTTCTCCTGTAGAAGGTTCAGTAGCTCAAAATAAAGACGGAGTTTTTGAAGAAGGTAAACTTCCTAAAAATCCGGACGAATATAACGCAGGTTATGACGCTTCAAAAGCAATAAGCGCTTCTCCTCTTAATCCTGCTAATGCAGCTAAAGATATAGAAAGAGGTAAAATGCTTTTTGATCGTACTTGTTCAGCTTGTCACGGAACTGGTGGTGACGGACAAGGGCCAATCGTACAAAGCGGAGCTTATTCTGGTGTACCAAATTATGCAGACAGAGAAATCACTGTAGGATCTGTACATTATGTATTAACAAATGGTAGAAATGCAATGGGTTCTTATGCGGGACAGCTAAACCCAGGAGATAGATGGAGAGTGGCAATGTATGTAATGAGTGCTTTCAAAAAAAGCGCAGCTCCGGCTCCCGCAGCGGCAACAGCAGCGCCAGCAACAACTGAGACTACCGAAACTAAAAAATAAGAAAAGAAATGTATAGTTTTTCACCAAAATTAAAATCAACTTCTATTATCCTTCTTGTTGTAGGTTTAGTTTTATTTGCTGCAGGTTTCTTTTTAAATAAAGGAATTACTACAGAGAGAATAGAACACATGATGGAAGCAGTGCATTCTGCAGGTCATGATTCTCCTACGCATTCAAGCGAAATGGTAGGACCTCAAGATCACGCTGCTCATTTAGAGCACGCAGAATTGCAGATTCATAATCAGCCATTAGCTTCACTTCATTTTGTAGCAGTATTTTTCTTCGGAGTAAGTTGCGCAGTATTGTTTTTCTACTGTATTCAGCACGCAGCTCACGCAGGATGGCCAATTATTATCACAAGAGTAATGGAAGCTATTGCTTCTTATATTCCTTGGGGTGGTGCTATATTAATTATCATTATGATTCTTAATATCACACACAATGGTCATCTTTTCCACTGGATGGATCCGGAATTGACAGATCCAGAATCTGCACACTTTGATGTGATCTTATTTGAAAAAAGAATATTCTTAAATATTCCTTTCTATGCAATCAGAACTTTAATTTACGTAATTGGAGCTTCATTCTTTGCTTGGAAATTAAAAGCTCAGTCTAAAAAAGTAGATGATACAAAATCTTTGGTTGAGTATCAGTTCCTTTACAGATGGGCAGTAGGATATATCGCATTCTTCGGGTTTGCTTCTGCAGCTTGGGCTTGGGACTGGTTGATGTCTATTGACCCTCACTGGTATTCTACAATGTATATTTGGTATTCAATGGTTAGCTGTCTTTCAAGTGGTATTGCGGTAATCATTCTATTAAGTGTATATCTTAAGAAAAATGGTTTCTTGCCACAGTTTAATGACAATCACTTGCACGATTTAGGAGTTTTCCTTTTTGCTACAAGTATGCTTTGGACTTATACTTGGTTTGCACAGTTCATGTTGTATTGGTATGCAAACATCCCGGAAGAGGTAAATTATTTCTTCGGAAGATTTGAGCACTACTCTCCTACTTTCTTGCCTATGCTTGTTGTAAACTTCTTATTACCATTATTGGTATTGGTAAGTAGCAGCATCAAGAGAAACTACAAAGTAGTAACTATAATGGCAATTGTGGTAATTTTAGGTCACCTTTTAGATTACTTCAATATGGTAATGCCAGGAACAGTAGGACCTTACTGGAATACTCCAGAAGTTCTGTTACTAATATTGGGTGCTGTTTTATTTATCGCTGGATTATTTATGTTTACAGTGCTTTCAGCATTAGCTAAATTGAAACTGATTCCTACAGGTAACCCTTACTTACACGAATCTGAAATTTATGAGTATCCTTTCTAAGGACTTGTAACAAAATAAATTTTAAAAAGACTGATTTTAATAATCAGTCTTTTTTTTGCAATAATGATTGGATATTTAAAAAGCCAGGCAACCATTTCAAAAATATTTCGTCATAAGAATAGACTTTATCCTTACCTTTTAAACTAAATAAAAAACTATGAAAAAAACTTATCTGTTAAACTTCCTGTTGATCATTCTATTCAATGTATTAAATGCGCAAAGCATTACTTTCGTTTCAGAAAAAACGGATGCGCCACTTCCTAAAGTTTCGGTATTTGGGAAAAATGGAAATATTCTGGCAACATCAGATATTGATGGGAAAATTGAAAAATCAGCGCTTTCTCCGGAACAAGAAAAATTTCAATTGGTATATGACAACATTTCTATCGCTACTTTGTCATTTAACGAAATTAATAAAGATGTTGTAAAACTAAATGACAGAGTAAAAGATATCGAAATGGTTGTTATTAAAAATAATAAACCGGCAAAATATGTTTTTGTAAGAGGTAATTTCAACACCTATGTTACCTTAAACAGTAAACTTAATTGTTATGCAGATGGCGTGATCACCTATGTTTTCGATAATAAAACTAAAAAACTAAAAAGCGCTAATGTAGAACAGTACAGAATTTACAGACTGGAAGATGCTAAAAATGAAAAAAAAGAAACCGGTTCTTGGGATTACAATAGCTTTTTAGATTTGCCAAAATTAAAGGATGTAGGAAATATTGAAGAATACAAATCTAAAAACACCAAAATCAAAGAGCTTAAAGGTGCTAAGAAAGACGAAATAGAAATTACAGGCGAAGCTTTACAGGAAAAAGAATTGGCACTATTCGGTTACAGAATATATGACATCAAGGGTATCGTTAATCATTCATATGAAAAAGATTCAAAAAAAACATTAAGAGATTTTCTTGAGTCTAATGAAATTGCTTTCATCAAGCTTAAGCACAAAAGCGAGCCTAACTATAATCAAATTATTGCTTACAGAAACTTTTATCCTACAGAGCTAGACTTCAGTGATAATAATAATGTGGAAGGAAAAGTAAAATTCAATAAAAATAACAGCAGTTACCAGTCAAATTACTGGAAGGATGCTTCTTTTCCAAATATGCAGGCAATTTTCTCTTCGTTCTTCAAAGATGATTTAAAAGAAAAAGAAAACAAAAAATAAAAAATCAGTTTTAATAAAGGTTTTACTAAATTTGCCATAAACCATAATTAAAATGAAAAAGTTTTCTTTGCTACTCATCTTCAGCTTGTTGCTTTTCACAGCATGCAAAAAAGATCACGTAGATGCAACTACGACGCAGACTTTACAGTCGAGTATCAACGATATGGCGTCTGGTCTTACCACCATTAAGCAGATTAAATTTAATGAAGCGCTTTATATTCTTAAAACTTTCGGCGTAGAAGCAGAAGGTGATGTAAACGAATTGAAAGCATTGGGCGAGTTAATCAACGGCAAAAAAGTACCCGAGATATTATCTTTGGCAGATCAGGTTGCGCAGCAAAACGGTATAGAATGGGCAAGTACAGCTCCACCATCATTAGGAGAAATGAATATCTTCGGCGATGAAACAGCTAAAGAAAGTGATCCGAATGATGTAAGAGCAAGCTCATTAAGCATCCTTACCCAACTTTCAGGAGACACAGGAAATGGCCCAACAGCAATGCAAATTATTCCAAGATTAGTTGATAATGCAGGAAATCCTATTGCGTTTACAGGTGCTGGTTTAGAAACAACTTTAGAAGTTTTCAGCAACGGAGTAAAACTTTCAACTGCTAAAAATCTAATGCAGGATAATAATTTTAAAGGTTTTCATCTTAAATTTTCATCATTGTTGGCTTCAAAAATTGTTGACAATAAAATTGACATTACAGTTTCTGTAAAAACCACAGCGAAGACTTTCAAAATGTCGAAAATTGGTTTAGATGTAAATCCTTCAGCTTTAAAAGTTCCCGAAGTACCTAAAACGGATTCTACGATGATTGACCAAGATCCAAGTGCGGTAATTGATCCTAATAACCCTACAACTCCGCCTACAACAGGTACAGATCCAGCGACAGTCACTCCGACTCAGCCGAAACAACCGACTGCAGATCCTAAAAACACAGTAAGTAAGTTTTTAAATAATGTAAGTTCTCAAAATTTAAAAGCAGCTTTCGATTCGTCAAGCAATCCAAGTTGGGGATCTTATGAATCGTTCTCAAATCCTACTTCAGGTTTTGGAGCTATTAAAAATGTAAGTGTTAAAAACATTTCAATAAACGGAACAAGTACCAATTCATCAAGTGTTAATGCAACGTACGATGTGACCGATAAAAACGGAAGAACAACATCTTTGAAGGCCACTTTCGGTCTTAAAAATGTAAACGGAGAGTGGAAAATCTCAAGTTATAAAATCAATCCTTAAACATGGCATCTCAGGAACTCATCAGAAAACTGGAAGAAACCATAGAAAGCGTCCCTGATTTTCCAATTCCGGGAATTCAGTTTAAAGATATTTCACCGATTTTTCTTGATCCTAAGCTATATGAAGAAGTAATCGAAGATTTGGTAAAATTCAGTAAAGGAAAGGTAGATGCTGTTTGCGGAATTGAAAGCCGGGGTTATCTTTTTGGGATTGCAATCGCAGTAGCTTTAGAAGTACCATTTATTTTGATCAGAAAAAAAGGGAAACTTCCGCCACCTATTATTTCAGAAAAATACGATTTGGAATATGGAAGCGCAGAAATAGAAACCAGAGAAGGACAAATAAAAAAAGGTCAACGTATTTTAATTCATGATGATCTTTTGGCAACCGGCGGAACAACGGAAGCAGCAGCAAAACTGGTAGAAAAGCAAGGTGCAGAAGTCGTTCAGTTCAGTTTTTTAATCGGTTTAAAAGATTTGAAAGGCGACGAAAGACTGAAGAAATTCAACGCAAAAATCTATCACACGTTAGAATATTAAATTTAGTAAAGAGAGTTCAAATAAATCAAAAAATAACAATTCTCTATTAACAATTCACAATATTTACAAGTCTTTCATTCTCTTTTATTAATAATACAGATAAAGATTTTGTAAATCACTCAGAAACAATTAAATTTGCAATTCAATTTTTTAAGAATTTATGGCAAAATTGGGAAAAAATGCTCCAAATGAGCAAGAAGGTAAAGAAACAGTAGAATTCTTTAAAGACCTTGACAGAGAGGCTTTAAACACAGAAAGACTCCTAGAAAAATATCAGAAACCATTAAGCATTGCTTTTGGGGTTGTTGTTTTGGGAGTTTTAGGCTTTTTCGGATACCAGCAATTTGTGGTAGCTCCAAAGAATGCTGAAGCTGTAAAAACTTATTTAGCAGCACAAAAAAACCTTACTGAAGGTAAAGATAAAGAAGCTTTAGGTGGAAAATCTGCAGCGAACCCTGGTTTTTTAGGAACTTATAACGAATATTCTTCTACAAAAGTGGGTAAACTTTCTGCTTACAATGCAGGTTTATTAAAATTAAAAGAAGGAAAATTTCAGGAAGCTCATGATCTTTTAGACAAATTTTCGTCTAATAACAAAACATTGATGGCAATGAAGTTTGGCGCAATGGCAGATGCAAAATCTGGTCTTAATAAAAATGACGAGGCTTTAGCATTATTAGACAAAGCTGCTTCAGCATCTGATGATCCTTATACTTCTTATTATTTTACAAGAAAAGCAGGGATTGTAGCTTTAGGTATGAAGAAAAATGCAGAAGCTAAAAAATACTTTGCAACGATCGACGAAAAATATCAGGACTACGACAACGGAATGTCTGATTCTTATATAGAAATGGCTAAATATTTAAATTAAAACATGGCAACAGTTAATCTTTCAGATTACAAGCCACTTAATATAACCAATGCCGAAGATTTTTCTATCGGCATTGTTTTTTCTGAGTGGAATGACTTTGTAACTTACAATCTACGCGATGCAGCTTTAGAAATCCTTGAAAAAGAAGGCGTAAAAGCTGAAAATATAACACAGTTTTCCGTTCCGGGAGCTTTTGAATTAAATTACGCAAGCATGCAGCTTTGCAAAGAGCGAAAATTTGATGCGGTAATTGCCATCGGATGCGTCATCAGAGGAGAAACTCCACATTTTGATTTCGTTTGCGATGCAGTGGCACAAGGAATTAAAGACTGTAATATTTTAACCGATACCCCAACGATTTTCTGTGTTTTGACAGATGACACAAAAGAGCAATCAATTGCAAGAAGTGGTGGTGATTTAGGAAATAAAGGCGTTGAAGCAGCAGTAACTGCTTTAAGCATGATCAATTTTAAAAGAAATCTTTCTGATAAAAAAGGAAATATCGGTTTCGGAAATTAAAATCTGAATCTATTGAAATAAAAAAAAGGAGCTTTTTACAGCTCCTTTTCTTGTATGTAAATTTTATTTGAATCTATCAAATGAGGAATAAACCTACTCTGGTTATTGGTAATCAAATGTACACTTTCTCTGATTCCAATTCCTGCAGATTCTTGCCCGATTACCCAACTTCCAATGACAGGATAATTTCCATCGAAATTGGAAAGCTCAAATAATTGCTGATAAATAAAACCTTCTTTGCCGTAATCGCCGCTACTTTCTTCTATCGCAACATTATTTTTAAATAAACTTACGTTAGCTCCTTCTCTTGAATAGATGGGTTTTTTAACAAAATCTTTCAAATGCTTTGGTTCAAAATAACATTCCAGCAAATACGTATGATTAGGAAATAATTCCCAAAGAATTGGTAAAATAGCTTTTGAGGAAAGAAGAATTTTCCAGGCAGGCTCTATCCATTGAGATCTGAAGTTATTCCGGATTAATTTCTCACCAAAACCGTCTTCCAGAATCCATTCGTAAGGATATAGTTTAAAAATATATTCCATAATGGTTTTGTCTCCGGCAATGAATTCTTCAATATCTTCTGCCCAACCAATATCCTGAATGGGAATAAATTCTGTTTCGAAACCTGCTTGTGTAGCACAGTCGCGTAAATATTCCACATTGGTTACGTCTTCAATATTCGTTAATGAAGCAAAATAGATGTAATGAGGATTCATGTATTTTTTAAGATACGTCCAATAATCTACCAATTTTTCATGAATAGAATTGAACTGATCTTTGTATGGAAACATTTCCTGCAGCCAATACCATTGAATAACTGAAGCTTCGTATAAAGAGGTCGGCGTGTCTGCGTTGAACTCTAGCAGCTTTAAATTTTCACCATCAAAACCAAAATCAAATCTCCCATAAATGGAAGGATGATCTTCTTCCCAGCTTGTAGTAATATAATTTCTAAACGATTCTGGAATATTGAACTTGTCCCAAAGATTTTTTTCAATAATAAAATCTACAGCCTGAAGGCACATCTGCCATAATTCGGTAGTTGCGTTTTCTATTTTGTTAATTTCTTCTGATGAAAACTCGTAATAATGGCTCTCGTCCCAGTAAAGACCTTCTAAAGAATGGTAACCAAAACCAAGGTTTTCAAGTTTATGCTCCCAATTTTTTCGGAATTGTGATTGTATTCTTTTCATATGAAAATTGTATTGTTTTCAAAGGTCATATGCGATTGCTGAACCTTCTTTAGTATTAGTATTTCCAAGTCATGGCAATTTCATAATTTATGATGATGCCCTGAAACCACTTTTGCCCAATCCTCCTCTCACCACATTTCCTTTATAAGAGCTTCTTCCTATATTCGATTTTGTACTGATTGCATCACTGTAATATCCCGCTTTTTGATAAGCTCCATTGCTGTATGCACCATATGGTCGGAATGCATGATACAATAAAAAACCAGTCATAAAACCATGCGATCTGGAATAAGATGCAGTAGTATCTGATCTCATATAAACTTTTTTCTCTTTATCCCATTGATTCTTTGGCTTTTCCTGAGAGCAGGCAGCAAGAATTCCGGTAACGAAAAGCAATTTTATAGAACTAGACTTTTTCATTACTGAACGGTTATATAAAATTCGTAATCCTTTTTCACTTTCGTGTTATGCTCATTTCCGGCTTCGTCTTCCACAGTCTGCAATGTATCTCCCAAACTAGGAATGGTATCTCTTTTTATAATTTCTTTAAAGAGTTTATTGTTTTTCCAGATCTTGTGTTTTGTTACTAAAACATCTGCCGTATCAGTATGCTGTACAGAAAGCTCAGTTTCGATAGCCGATTTTTTATCAACATTTCTCACTTCATCTTCTTTGGGTTCATTGTCGTTACAGGCAGCAATATTCATTAAGCTAAAAAACAAAAGAGCAATTTGAATTTTTCTCACTTTAATTGTAATTTTTCACAAAAATATTATTTAAAATTTTAACTTTACTCTTAAAATTACTTTAATATGAAATGGACTGAAGACAGAAGTACAAATGTAGACGACAGGCGTGCTTCGGGCGGTAGCGGTGGCGCTATTGTTGGTGGCGGATTAGGTACATTAATTATCGCTGCTATTGTATTTTTCTTGGGTGGTGATCCTTCTGCAATTCTTTCTTCAGGAGTTTCAAATTCAGGAGCTCAAACTGAGCAAAGAGAGCTTACAGAAGCTGACAAAAAAATTGGTGAGATGATCGAAATGATTACCGCCGAAAACGAAGAAACCTGGACGAAAATTTTCGCCGAAAATGGCGCTAAATATCAACCGGCAAGAGTAGTTTTATTTAGAACCAACACAGATTCCGGATGTGGATTGGCACAATCTGCAATGGGTCCGTTTTATTGTCCGACAGATCAGTCTGTTTATATGGATATGAGTTTCTTTAATGAGCTTCAGCAAAAATTTGGCGCTAGAGTAACCGAATTTACGGTAGCTTATGTAATGGCTCATGAAATGGGACATCATGTACAAAATCTTTTAGGAACCTTAAACGAAACCGATAAAGCAAGACGAAGCGGAAGATATTCTGAGGCTCAGCTTAATCAAATCTCTGTAGCAACTGAACTTCAGGCAGATTTTTATGCCGGACTTTGGTCTAGAGTTACAGGTGACAGAGAAAAATCATTTATTGAACCCGGAGATTTAGAATCTGCGATGAATGCTGCTGAAGCAGTTGGTGACGATAATATCCAGAAAAGATCACAAGGATATGTGAATCAGGAAAGCTTTACCCACGGTTCTTCGGCACAGCGAAAAGAATGGTTTATGAAAGGATATAATTCCGGAGACATTAAACAAGGCGACACTTTTAGTCAACTTTTAAGATAGTAAAAAGGTCTGAAGAAATTTCTTCAGACCTTTTTTATTTTAGCTCAATCGGATTGCTGTTTCGTTTCGCTTCTTCTTTCGCTCTCTCTTCCATTCGCTTTCTCATATCTGCAGGATTTTGATTTCCACCACCACCAATTCTCATTGGAGCAGAAATTCCTCCACCTCCACGTTGATTATTCATAAAAGAAGCCGGATCCGTTTTATATTTTTCCTGTTGTTTTACATAATCGGTTCTTTTTACTTTCATAACGTTCCCAAATGTAACCATTTCAGGAAAATCTGAAATTTTATAGTTTTTCATTAAATCAAAAGAATAATCTCCAGTAGAATCTTCCGCTTTTACAACCAAACCGGGAAGACCGTTGAATTTATAAGGTCCATCCTGATAAGGAAGGTCTGTAGTGAACCATGCGGTCCATTTTCTTCCGCCAAAATCAGTTTCTGCTTTTTGTACTTTATAGTCACCAATTTTTGTGGTTTCAGATAAAATTTTCCAGTTCAAAGGTCGGTCTTCTTCGTAAGAATATTGATCTCTTCCCAAACGATCTTTGTAAATAATTTTCTGATCTTTTTTATTTTTTTCGATCGAATAATTAATATTCGTTCTTAAACCATCCATTTGTTCTCTGTTAAAACCTCTCGCTCCCCCACTTTGAAAGTTGCCTTTCATTACAGAATCTCTTTTAATTCTATTCTCAGAATAGAACATTGATTTTTCTGCTGAAATATCTAAATAAGCATTTTCAGTTTTAATATCACTTTTATTATTAATATCTGGTTTTGAGGTTACCTGATAAACAAACCTGTTGGTTTGTGCGAAAGAAGCCTGCGCCAGTAAGGCTACAGCAAGGATGCCAAATTTTTTCATTTTTTTCCTGATTTATAGTTTTGATTTTAAATACACATCAAAGTTAAAGCATCGATGATAAAAATCGATAAAATAAAAACGTCAATTTTTATTTACTGATTATTGTTCGTATTTTTGCAAGATTAAATCATTCTAAATTAATACAATGATAAAGGTTTCAGATCAAGCAAAGGTAAAAGCGATTCAACTGATGACAGAAGATGGCTTTAACCCTGCTGAAGATTATATAAGAGTTGGGGTAAAAAGCGGTGGATGTTCAGGGCTAGAGTATATGTTAGGTTTCGACAATAAGCAAAACGAAACAGATCAGATTTTTGAAGATAACGGAATAAAAATCGTTGTTGAAAAAAAATCTATACTTTACTTGGCAGGTACCACTTTAGAATATTCCGGAGGTTTAAATGGTAAAGGATTTATTTTCAATAATCCTAATGCATCCAGAACGTGTGGTTGTGGAGAGAGTTTTAGCTTATAATTAGATACTAGATGCTAGACACTAGGTTCAAGACTTTGAAAGTCTGAGATCTAATTTCTAAAATCTAATTTCTAAAATCTATTAAAATGAGTAAATATACTGAAGACGACTTAAGAGTCGATTTAGAAAATAAAAAATATGAATTTGGTTGGGAAACCAAAATTGATTACGAAGATTTTCCAACAGGTTTAAATGAAGACATTGTCCGTGCAATTTCTGCGAAGAAAGAAGAGCCGGAATGGATGACAGAATGGCGATTGGAATCATTTAAGATTTGGTTAAAAATGACCGAGCCTACTTGGGCAAATATCAAATATGAAAAACCAGATTTCCAAGCTATAAAATATTACGCTGCGCCAAAAGCAAAGCCTGAATTGGAGAGTTTAGATGACGTTGATCCAGAATTATTGGCAACTTTTGCAAAATTAGGAATCAATATCGAAGAACAGAAAAGACTTTCAAACGTAGCGGTAGATATCGTAATAGATTCTGTTTCTGTAAAAACAACATTCCAGGATACGTTAGCTGAGAAAGGAATTATCTTTTGTTCAATTTCTGAGGCGATTAAGAATCACCCAGATTTAGTGAGAAAATATCTTGGAAAAGTAGTTCCAAGAGGTGATAACTTCTATGCAGCATTGAATTCCGCAGTATTTTCTGACGGAAGTTTCTGCTATATTCCAAAAGGCGTAAGATGTCCAATGGAATTATCAACGTATTTCCGTATCAATCAAGCAGGTACAGGTCAGTTTGAAAGAACACTTGTGATTGCAGACGAAGGAAGTTATGTTTCTTATTTGGAAGGTTGTACCGCTCCATCAAGAGACGAAAACCAGCTTCACGCTGCCGTTGTAGAATTAATTGCAATGGATAATGCTGAAATTAAATATTCTACCGTTCAAAACTGGTACCCAGGAAATGAAGAAGGAAAAGGTGGAGTTTTCAATTTTGTAACGAAAAGAGGACTTTGCGAGTATAAAGCAAAAATCTCTTGGACACAAGTTGAAACCGGTTCTGCTGTAACGTGGAAATATCCTTCTTGTATCTTAAAAGGAGACGGTTCTATAGGTGAGTTCTACTCTATCGCGGTAACCAACAATCATCAATATGCCGATACCGGTACAAAGATGATTCACATCGGAAAGAATACAAAATCAACGATTATTTCTAAAGGAATTTCTGCAGGAAAATCTCAAAACTCATACAGAGGACAGGTAAAAGTAATGCCTTCTGCAAAAGGAGCAAGAAACTTCTCACAATGTGACTCTTTATTGATGGGTAACGAATGTGGAGCACATACTTTCCCTTACATCGAGATTAAAGATCCAACAGCACAGTTAGAACATGAAGCTACGACATCAAAAATTGGTGAAGATCAAATTTTCTACTGTAACCAAAGAGGAATCGATACAGAAAGAGCAATTGCTTTGATTGTAAATGGTTTCAGCAAGGAGGTTTTAAATAAACTTCCAATGGAATTTGCTATTGAAGCTCAGAAATTATTGGAGATTTCTTTGGAAGGTTCTGTAGGATAATTAAAAGTATGAAAAAGTTACTATACTTATTTTTTGTAATTGTATTTTCAAGTGTTTCAGCTCAGGAAAATAAAGAGTTTCAGCTTTCTAGCCATATTCTGGATATTACCGTTGGAAAACCTGTTGAAAACGTGGATGTGAAGTTGGAAAAATACAATGAAACTACAAAGCAATGGGTTTCTGTCATTAATAAAAAGACTGATAAAAATGGTAGAATTGGAGACTTTTTGCCAAAAAATAAGGATTCAAAAAGTAATTACGGAAAATATAAATTAATATTCTTTACAGAGGATTATTTTAATAAATAAAAACATGGAAAGCTTTTATCCATTTATAGAAGTGGTATTTCAGATTCAAGACAATCAACATTACCACGTGCCAATCACATTGTCACCTTTTGGATACTCTACTTATAGAGGAAGCTAGCATCAATCGACTAATAGAAAAGTACAACATAGAATGTTACAAATCAAAAACTTACACGCCAGAATTGAAGATGGCGCACAGATATTAAAAGGTATCAATCTTGAAATAAAACCAGGTGAAGTTCACGCTATTATGGGACCAAACGGAGCCGGAAAATCTACTCTTTCTTCTGTAATTGCAGGAAAAGAAGAATACGAAGTAACAGAAGGTGAAATCCTTTTTCAAGGTGAAAACATCATCGAAGATGCTCCTGAAGAAAGAGCTCACAAAGGTATTTTCCTTTCTTTTCAGTATCCTGTAGAAATTCCTGGGGTTTCTGTGACAAACTTCATTAAAGCTGCTTTAAATGAAAACAGAAAAGCAAACGGATTAGAGGATATGCCTGCAAAAGAAATGTTGGCAATGATTCGTGAAAAGTCTGAAAAATTAGGGATTAAAAAGGATTTCCTGTCTAGATCATTGAACGAAGGTTTTTCGGGAGGTGAGAAAAAAAGAAACGAAATTTTCCAGATGATGATGCTGAATCCTAAATTAGCTATTTTGGATGAGACAGATTCAGGATTAGATATCGATGCATTGAGAATCGTTGCAGATGGTGTAAACACTTTCAAAAACGAAGGAAATGCAGTTCTTTTGATTACACACTATCAGAGATTGCTTAATTATATTCAGCCTGATTATGTACACGTTTTAGCGAACGGAAAAATCATTAAAACAGGTGACAAATCTTTAGCATTAGAATTAGAAGCAAAGGGTTACGACTGGTTGCTTAATTAATGTAAAGATTAAATCATTTAACTATTTAAAAAAATTAAACGCAATATTTGTCATTCCGTAGAAGTGTAAACTTCTTTACGACGGCAAAATAAACGTTCAAATAATGAGTTTAAACGAACAAATTTTAAATAATCACAGCGAATTTCTTAGTACACTTCGTCACCGTTTTTTAGATGAAACGAGAGTTGAAGCATTAGGGAAATTTGTTAAACTTGGTTTTCCTACAAAGAAAGACGAAGAATATAAATATACCAACATCAAGGAAATCATCGAGAAAGATTATAATTTTTTCCCGAAAGAAAGTCATAACATCACCAAAGAACAGCTTGATGAGCTACATTTTGGAGAAGAAAATTTTGACTGGATTGTTTTTGTAAACGGCCAGCTTCACAAAGAGCTTTCTAAGATTTCTATTGAAAACGCAGAGTTTTTATCATTCAATTACGCTTTGAATGATGAGAATCATAAAGATGTTTTCGATACCTATTTCAATACGATTGCAGCAAAAGATTTAGCTTTTACAAATCTGAATCAAGCGTATTGCAAATACGGATTTTTCCTGAAAGTGCCTAAAAATGTTGTGATTGAAAAACCAATTCACGTTTTTTATCTTTCTCAAAATCAGGAAGAAAATACATTCTATAACACCAGAAATTTATTGATCGTAGAAGAAGGAGCTAAGGTTGAAGTGATTGAAAGTCATCATAACTTTGATGAAACTTATGTTTTCACCAATTCTGTGACAGAAATTTTCACATCACCAAATGCGAAAGCAGACTGGCATAAATTGCAGAATGACAGCGATACTTCTTATTTGGTAGATCATACTTTTGCGCAGCAGGAAAGAGACAGTTTAACAACAGTAAATACTTTTTCTTTCGGCGGAAAAATCGTTAGAAACAATCTAGATTTCATTCAAAACGGATCGAATATCAATTCTTTTATGAACGGAATCACGATTATCGGTAAAGATCAGTTGGTAGATCACCACACTGCGGTTCACCATAACCAGCCAAATTGTGAAAGTTACCAGAATTATAAAGGTATTTTTAAAGATAAATCTCACGGAGTTTTCAACGGAAAAATTTTTGTAAATAAAATTGCACAGAAAACCAATGCTTATCAGCAAAATAACAACGTTCTTTTAAGCGAAGGAGCTACAATTGATACAAAACCTCAGTTGGAAATTTTCGCAGACGATGTGAAGTGTTCTCACGGTTGTACAGTGGGACAGTTGAATGAAGACGCTTTATTTTACTTAAGAGCGAGAGGAATTTCTAAAAAAGAAGCTCAAGCTTTATTGTTATTTGCTTTTGCTAATGATGCAATGCAGAATATCGATATTGAGCCTTTAAAGGAGAAAATTTCAAAACTTCTTACAGAAAAACTGGAAGTTAGTATTGAGTTTTAAGCTCAAAAAAAAACATATAATAAACAGAAAGCACTTCGATTTGAAGTGCTTTCTGTTTTCATTTTAAACTAAATTTATTTCTTCAGCCAAGACTGATTATCTTTTCTTTCAGATCTTTTCACGCCGTTATCAATATTATAAGCAAAGCCAACTCCCAAAGTTTGTTTCAACTGCGTTTTCTGGATTTGATTGTGATCATACAAAACATCCAGCGTAACATTTGTAGAAAGAAATTTGTTGATTTTCATATTCAGAATTGCTCCGTAAGATAAAACGAGCCTTTCCGGATGATCTATATAATTCGAAAACACAGAAGCTGTATTCATCAAATCTACATTTTCCATCAATTTCAATTTATAGATAGCTGTTCCCAGAAAACCAAACTGAAATAGCATAGAATCGCCATCATTTTTCAAACCATAGGTTCCTGCTTTTTGAAGTTCTTCATCGAGAACGAAAGTCATTCTCGCGTTTGCAGGTCTTAAAGTCATAGTGAAGTTATCATTCGGGCGATATGTTACACCTACTCCTGCATTTACATATCCCGGAGCCATAAAATTTGAAATTTTAGCAGCTTCAGGATTGTTGCCATCTTCATAACCTGCTGCAAATTGAGATTGCAAGCTTAGACCGCCTGAAAGATACCAGCTTTCCGCAAATTTTCTCCCATAATTAGTTGAAAGATTAATTACATCCTGAGTTTTTCGTGTTCCAATTCCTTTTGTATTGTTCTGTCCGTATCCTAAAATAATAATGTTCTCCCACAAATCTTTATCTTTTTCATATGTAATATTATAGTTTGCCCCGGCAAGCCAACCTACATTATTAGCTCCCCCTCCGATCCAGTTTGAAAAAGCTGCCTGATTGAGCATTAAAGTATTTTGAGCCTGAATAGACCAAGCTTTTAAAGTATCAGTCGCAGGTGAATCTGCAGTTGCTTCCTGAGCAGATGCGTATATTCCCAGAAATATGGAAATTGACAATAAAATTTTTCTCATGATTAGTTTATTTTAAAATGGTTTATTTCATTTAAATAAAAAAATATATACTATTTCATATAAATCAGTATCATTTATGTTTATCTAAGGTATTAAAAATATAACTTATCTTAAAAAAGATTTAATTAAATTAAAAAAATCACAATTTTAAACATAAAAAAAGTAACTCAAATTTGAATTACTTTTTTTATGTTTATTTTTTAAGCCACCATTGACTGTCTTTTCGGTCAGAACGTTTTACGCCATTATCAATATTATAGGCAAAGCCTATCCCTAAAGTCTGTTTAAGCTGCGTTTTCTGAATTTGATTATGATCATACATCAGATCTACAGTAACAATTGAAGAGACAAACCTGTTGATTTTCATATTCAAAAGCATGTTATAAGATAAAACCATGTGATCGGGTTTATCAAGATAATTCGAAAATATAGAAGCCGTATTGGTCATTTCGATATTTTCCATAAGTTTTACCTTATAAATTGCAGATCCTAAAAAACCCATCTGCATTAAGAAGAAATCTCCGTCGCTTTTTAAGCCGTAATTTCCTGCAAGCTGCAATTCTTTATCGAGAACAAAAGTAAATCTTCCGTTGACAGGTCTTAATGTAACAGTAAGATTTTCATTGGGTCTGTAGGTAATACCCAAACCGGCATTCACATAACCTGGAGCCATAAAATTTGAAATTTTCTTTGCCTGAGGATTATTTCCATCTTCAAAACCTCCGGAAAACTGAGAAAGCAAACTGGCTCCACTAGAAATATACCAGCTTTTAGAAAACTGTCTCCCATAATTCGTAGAAACATTCAGTACATCTTGAGTTTTTCTGGTTCCGATCCCTTTTGTTGTGTTTTGTCCGTAATTGAGAATGATTATATTTTCCCAAAGATTTCGGTCTTTCTCATACGTAAGATTATAATTTGCACTGGCAAGCCAACCTACATTATTGGCACCACCGCCTACCCAGTTTGAAAAAGCAGCCTGATTAAACATCACACTGTTTTTTGCAATCACAGACCAATGTCTGGGCTTTTTAATGCTGTCTACAGCTGCAGAATCACTAATAATAACTTGTGCGTAAGAATGTGCACTGAGGTAAACAAAAAGTAGCATAATAATCTTTCTCATAAATGCAAAAAATTTTTAATGATCACAAAAATAAGTAAAATAATTCTCAGGCACTTTTTGAAAAAAAACAGTTCAAATCTAAAAAATTTTAAGGATTTAGTTTTAAAATCGATACTTTTTGTCTTAATTCAATTGTCATACGCTAAATCATCGCCAAAATTTCCGAAATTTATACTTGGCTTTTGATTTGACATCTTATCAATATGATTAAAAATATAATTCACAGAAAAGCATTTACCGCTCCCTTAATTATGCATGCTGCAATGTGGTTTGGATATCTTTTACAGACAATGGGATTTTTCTCGAGCTGTTTTGGGGCAATTATTCCGCTTTTACCTGAAGGTTTATTGGGAATTATAACATCTCCTCTTTTACATGGCAGTATCGATCATATTATAGGAAACTCAATCCCAATCGCAATACTGATGTTTTTACTGTACCAGTTTTATTCTGAAGTAGCCACCAAAGTTTTCGTGATGGGTTGGATCAGTACAGGGCTACTTCTTTGGATGTTGCCACCAATTGATATTATGACAGGCGAGTATAATTATACATGCACTATTGGAGCGAGTGGTGTTGTCTATGTTTTGGCATTTTTTCTTTTTTTCAGTGGAGTTTTTAAATGGAATATGAAACTTTTAACCATTTCTCTGTTGGTTGTATTATATTATGGAAGTTTAATCTGGGGAATGTTTCCCGAAGAACTGTTTTATAACCTTAACGAACCAAGTAAAATTTCCTGGCAGGCACATTTGTCCGGTGCATTAATGGGAAGCGCTATGGCTTTTATTTTTAAAAATTCAGGAGAAAAAAAGAAAAAATATATCTGGGAATTTCCCAATTATTACAGCGAAAAAGATGATAAACTTTGGCAGGAATATAAAGAAAACCATCCCGACGATTTCCTGGAATTACCTTATAAAAAAAATGAAGATGTTTGGGATTATTTGGAGGAATTAAGGAGAAAATAAATCATAAATCACTACATTTGAATAAAATAACACAAATGTATTCTGAAGAACACCTCTATTCTATCGCTCTGCGTGAATGTAATTTTATTGGTGATATTAATTTTTCCAAACTTGTCCGCCGGTTTGGAACGGCCGAAAATGTTTGGAAAACTTCTAAGAAAGAGCTCAGCAAAACTGACGGAATCGGCACAAAAATAATTTCTGACATTGGAAATCCTGAGCTTCTTAAATTTGCAGAAAAAGAACTTTCTTTTTGCGAGAAAAATTCCATAAAAATTAATTTACGACATCAGAATGACCTTCCGTTTTTATTGAGTGAATGTGATGATGCTCCTGCAATTCTTTATCAGAAAGGAAATTTTGACACAAAACTAAAAACCATCAGCTTAGTTGGAACAAGAAATATAACGGCTTACGGCAAAAAATTTATTGAAGATTTTTTTGAAGAGTCAAAACCTTTTCAATATATATCTGTTAGCGGGTTGGCTTTGGGCATCGACAAAGAAGTTCATGAACAATCTTTAAAACATCAAATTCCTACCATTGGAGTTTTAGCACATGGATTTCACACCTTCTACCCTTCTACCAACAAAAAACTTTCGGAAAAAGTACTTGAAGAAAACGGAGGATTACTCACCGAATTTAATTCATCAAGGAAACCAGACCGTGAGAATTTCATACAAAGAAATAGAATTGTTGCCGGGATTTCTCCTGCTACCATCGTTGTAGAAACAGCATTTGGAGGCGGATCTATTAGTACTGCAACATTCGCAAACACTTATAACAGAGACGTTTTTGCTCTTCCCGGAAAAATTAGCGACAAGTACAGCCAAGGATGTAATCAGCTAATTTTTCAGAATAAAGCAACCGCCATTTCTACTATTAAGGACTTGCTCGATCTGCTTGGATTTAATAATCCTAAAGAAAAAATTGAAGAGCTTTTCCCTCACAGTAAAATTACCGTTCAATTATCTGAAAATCAAGAATTAATATATAAAAATATTGCAGAAAATCCACACATTACTTTGGATGATTTATCAGAGAAAATATCGGTGTCTTCATACAAATTATTACCTGTAATTTTAGAATTAGAGCTTTTAGGAAAAGTAAAATCATTTTCCGGGAGACAATTTGTAGCAATGTAAGAATTAACGATTTCTTAATATTTCATTATTTCATATATAACATTTAATTTTTAATAAATTTTAGTTTAAAATTATCAATTTAATAATATTTTGATTCATTATTATTGAATTTTCAGCAAATATTAAATATGCTATTGTGAATCTTGAAAAAAAAATTAAATTTGTTGACATAATATTCAACCCTACCTAATATGGAACAATATAATATTGACCAGAAAATCCAGGAGTTTATTGCTAAAATTGAGGCAAAAAACCCTAACGAACCGGAATTTTTACAGGCAGTAAAAGAAGTTGCTGTAACTGTAATTCCGTTTATCTTGACCAGAAAAGAATATACCGGAATGAAGCTCCTAGAGAGAATGGCTGAAGCGGAAAGAATTATTATTTTCAGAGTTCCATGGGTTGATGATAAAGGTGAAATTCAAGTAAACAGAGGTTTTAGAATTCAAATGAACTCTGCAATCGGACCTTACAAAGGAGGAATCCGTTTCCACCCTACCGTAAACCTTTCTGTACTTAAATTCTTAGCTTTCGAACAAGTTTTCAAAAACTCTTTGACTACTCTTCCAATGGGAGGTGGAAAAGGTGGTTCAGACTTCGATCCTCAAGGGAAAACTGATATGGAAGTAATGCGTTTTTGCCAGGCTTTCATGACAGAATTATGCAAACATATTGGTCCTGAAACTGACGTTCCTGCGGGAGATATCGGTGTTGGAGCAAGAGAAATCGGATATCTATTCGGTCAGTACAAGAAAGTAAGAAACGAATTTACAGGAGTTCTTACCGGAAAAGGTCTTGCTTACGGTGGTTCACTAATCCGTCCTGAAGCGACTGGTTACGGTGTTGTTTACTTCGCTGAGCAGATGTTGAAAACTATCGGACAAACTTTTAAAGATAAAACAGTAACTGTTTCAGGTTTCGGAAACGTAGCTTGGGGTGTTATCAAAAAAGTAAACGAATTGGGAGGAAAAGTAATTACACTTTCTGGACCAGACGGTTATATCTATGACAAAGACGGTATCGATGGAGAAAAAATCGATTATCTTTTAGAGCTTAGAGCTTCTGGAAACAACAGAGCTGAAGATTACGCTAAAAAATACCCTTCTGCCGTATTTCATGCTGGAAAACGTCCTTGGGAAGTGAAGTGTGATGTGGCAATTCCTTCTGCAACTCAGAACGAATTACACCTTGAAGATGCTAAAATGTTGGTAGAAAACGGTTGCGTTTGTGTCACTGAAGCTGCCAATATGCCTTCAACTTTAGATGCTATTAATTATTTCCTTGAAAACAAGGTATTGTTCTCTCCAGGAAAAGCTTCTAACGCAGGTGGTGTAGCTACTTCAGGCTTAGAAATGACTCAAAACTCTATCAGATTAAACTGGACTTCAGAAGAAGTTGACGCAAGATTGAAAGAGATTATGATCGGAATCCATAAAGCTTGTAGAGACTACGGTAAAGAGGAAGATGGCTATGTGAACTACGTAAAAGGCGCAAACATCGCCGGATTCGTAAAAGTTGCTGAAGCAATGCTTGCTCAAGGAGTCGTATAAAAATATAAAGGTTGGGAAGTTTTCCCGACCTTTTTTCTTACAACCTGTCCCGGGATTATAAATGGGAAAAAGTAATAGTGAAAGTGAAAGCATTGAATGTCCAGTTCAATGCTTTTTTTTATTTTTATCTGATGAAAAACACATTTAAAGATTTTGAAGAATATTTTCTTTCTTTTCCTGAAAAGACCCAGCAAAAACTGGAGAAATTACGAGAGTTTATCCATTCCATACATTCGGATTTAGAAGAATATATTGGCTACCAAATGCCTGCTTTCAAGTATAATGAAAAGCCTTTGGTCTATTTTGCTGCTTACAAAAATCATGTAGGGTTTTATCCTCTTCCTGAAGCGATTAAACATTTTGAAAATGATTTCAAAGAAAGAAAATACAAGTTTTCAAAAGGGGCGGTTCAGTTTCCAATGAAAGAAGATTTGCCGTTAGATTTGATTAAAAGAATGATTGAATTCAGAATGATGGAGATTGATCAGAAAAAATCCTGAAACGTTACATCTCAGGATTCCATTTTACTTATATAAAAAAACTACTTCTGCTATAAAAACCAATTGGCAGATTGATTTAATTCTGAAACGGAGTCGTTTAAATAAAATTATATTTAATAATGATTTTAACTCAATTTTATAAGACTTTAAAAGCTTTTAAGATTGAAGTTTATTTATTCACATTCTTCATCATACTTTCTACAAACTCAAAAGCAGCCGGACAAATAACCGTATTCTGTATCATTAGATTATTGATCTGGTAAATCTTTTTTCGGTCTGTATGAGGATATTCTCTACATGCTTTTGGTCGAACTTCATAAATTGAACAGGTATTGTCTTGATTCAGAAAAAAACAAGGAAGATTTTGTAGAACTTTATCGTTATCTTCATCTACACGCAGAAATTTATTTTCAAAATCAGCCTGTTTCATGCGTAAATGCTTTGAAATTCGTTCGATATCTTTTTCGGTATAAAGCGGTCCGGTGGTTTTACAGCAGTTGGCACATTGCAGACAATCTACTTTCTCAAAAACTTTTTCATGAGTTTCCTGAACGACATAATCGAGGTTTTTGGGCGGTTTTTTCTTTAAACCATCCAAGAATTTTTTATGCTCTTTCTGCTTTTGTAAAGCCTGAGTTTTGTAAAAATCTAAATTCAATTCTATTTTTTTTAATATGCCGAAAAGCAGACTGCAAAGATAAAATATTGTTTTTATGAAACTTATCAATTTTATTATCTTCAATAAGATTTAGAATTAAACTAAATTTGATGTATTATTTTTAGTTATAAAATTTAATTATAATCAAATGAAAAGTTTAGAATCAAGAGAAGATATAGAATTGTTGGTGAACAGTTTTTACGATAAAGTTGTACAGGACGAAACGATTGGTTTTTTCTTCAAAGATGTTATGAATGTTGATTTTAAAAAGCATTTACCGAAAATGTATTCATTTTGGGAAACAATTCTATTTGGGCAAATGAGTTACAAAGGAAATCCGATGGCGATACATTTTCCAATCAACCAATTAGAAGCGATGAAAAAAAAACATTTTGAAAAATGGCTTGAATTGTGGAAACAAACAATTGAAGAGAACTTTACAGGTGAAAACGCTTCTATGGCCATTACAAAATCTGAAAACATCGCCAATCTGATGGCTTATAAAATGGAAATGGCGAGAAAACTCTAGAGTTCTAAGTTGTTTGTTTTGAGTTTAAAATTAAGGTACAATTACAGTAAAAATATAGGCCGCTAAATTGACTAATAAAACAGTTCCGTACAAAATGTTGGTTTTTCCTCGACTTAAGGATAACATCACGATAAATACAGACAAAGTAAGAAGTATAATATCTTTCTTATCCAGTCCTAAAACTAATGGAATATCATACATAATACTCACTGCAGAAATCGCAGGAATACTCAAACCGATACTCGCTAATGCAGATCCTAAAGCCAGATTTAAACTCGACTGAAACTGGTTATTTCTCGCCGCACGAATCGCCGCCAATCCTTCCGGAAGAAGTACAACTCCGGCAATAATAACTCCGACTAAAGATTTTGGCGCTCCCATGCTTTGTACCACATCCTCGATTGTCTTAGAAAGACCTTTTGCCATTAAAACAACAATGATTAAACATACAACCAATAGGAAAAAGCTGACAATGGTCTGTGTTTTATTTGGTATAAAATGTTCTTCTGCATTACCATCAGCCGGCACAAAATAACTTCTGTGTCTCACGGTTTGTACCATTAAGAAGACTCCATAGATTACAAGACAAGCGATTGAAACAAAGATTAACTGTGCATTATTATAGTAAGGTCCATTCACACTTGAAGTAAAATTGGGAAGAACTAAAGTAATCACCAAAATAGAAACAATACTTACGAGATACGTTGTGGCAGAAGTTCGTGCAAAAAACTGTTCAAAATACTTTACACCACCCACCAATACACAAATACCAATAATTCCGTTCAGGATAATCATTACTGCTGCAAAAACAGTATCTCTTGCCAATGTAATGGCTTGTTCACCACCCGCAACCATCAGCGAAACAATCAACGCGACTTCAATAATCGTAATACAGAGCGCCAAAATAATCGTTCCGTAAGGTTCTCCAACCTTGTGAGCGACTACTTCTGCATGATGCACTGCAGATAATACACTTCCGGTGAGCAATACACCGGCAATGACATCGAAGACCACTCCTGTTCCCATCAATCCTGAGAGGTAATAAATTACCGCCAAGACAGGAAAAGCGTACGTATAATGTAAAAATTCTTTTAGTTTCATAAACGTCACTAAAATACAAAAAATCTATCAAATTAGAAATCTTAAAAGAAAATATTAATAATATTTTAATAAGAAAACCACTCAAAACTCTGGAAGTCAGCTAAAACCTATAAATTAAGCCCATTTTTATTATTCTTAAATTTTAAGAAAAAAGGCAGCAAATAATACACTATAAAAACAAATTACATCCCCAATAACCTAAAAAGTTCTTCTTTTTATTGGTAGAAATAAATTTTCCAATGAGCAATTCTACCCTATTAATGGCACCATAATACAAAATCCTGAAAATCAGTCAACATATGAAAAAGCAAACCGATGCCGATTATTCTTAAATTTCCTTTAAAAAAGAGCAGCAAAAAATACACCGCAATCGCATAATAAGAATGTAAAAAGTGAAACCCAACGCTCATTCTGTTCGGATCAAAAATAGGATCCGCAAACAAATGATCAAGGTCAACCAACATTGTCGCTAACAGAATTAAGTACACTCTTTTCCATTGATTACGATAAAAAACAAAGGCAATCACCGCAGGGAAAGCCAAATGCAGAAAGTAATGCACGAATGTTTTTAATAAAGCAATTTCTGGAGGACACATAGATTTTTATCTTAAAATTAATGGAAATTTTTCTTTTTTAAATTTAATTTTCACCGTGTAATCCTTATTTTTATTTCCGTAAAAAATATATTCTACATTTTTAAAAAACTGATTATTTAAAGTTTTAAATGACGAAAACAATAAAGGATTATTTTTGATGAAAATATAATTTTGCTTTTTCGTTTCGTTCAATTTTACAGATTTTCGGGTAGATTTTATAGAAATCTGGTTCTTATTTACACCAATTAAATTAGGCTGAAAAGGAATTACCGTAAACTGATTTTGCGCGTTGATCCATTTTTTATTTTGAAAATACGTCCAGGCTTTTTCAGGATTTGAAGTTTGAAGCACGATTTCATAATCCGGTTGAACGATTTTCTGATAACTGATCTTTTCAATTTCATTAAAGTTATCGTCGTATTCGTAACTGACAATCGTATCATTCACCTGCGTCAGATTGGCGCTCATTTTTAAATAATTAACCGATGCCGAATCTGTAAGATTTTCTTTAAAAACAGAACCTATTTTCTTGATATTTTCTGAATCTAATTCAGCATCTAAAAATTGAGTTTTCTTATATAAATCTGAAATCAATGATTCGAAATTGGTCGAATTCTGTTTATTTTTTATTTCAATTTCATCATCTTTTAAATCGATTGAAAAGTTTTGAGTCCGTAATTCCGAAATAAAAGAAATACTTCCTAAGCCATCATCCATAAAAGAGTCTGCATTCAAAACATTATTCCTGAATTTTTCAGAAAACGGTTTTCCGATGTTGTTGAAATTTAAATCGGAAGTTCCGACAATACATTTTTCACCATTAATTTTCACAAAAAACTGGTTGTTTTTAAATATCCCTTTTCCATCATTTATAAATTTTCGATCTTTTAAAAATGCTGAAAGTTTTTCTTTATCATTGATTTCTAAAACAGTGTACCATTCAGAAATTTTAGTATTATTCAAATGGAAAATCTGCAGAAAATCTGGAATTTCCAATCCGGAATCTGTAATTGAAATTTTATTTTTCTTTTCTTTTTTTTCTTCAAACCATTTCGAAGGATGCATTAAATAGCTGGAAATATATTGTCTCTTCGCTTTTTTGACATCGACTAAAACGATAACATCTGCATTTTCGGGAATGTATTTTAAGCTTTTATCTTTATGGAAAAACAGAAAATAAACTCCTACAGAAAGCAGAATTATGATGACAAGAAAAATATATTTTTTCTTCATGAATTTATTATAAAATGATCTATTTTGGCTACAACCAATTTACATTAAAAATTAAGAAAACGGGCTAAAGCCCGTTTCTATTGATGTTATTACAATGTCTGTGAAGGTTTTTCAGATTCTGAAATCTTATAGATCTCGTCAAACAAATCAAAGAAATACATCAGACTGTTTTCTGAAGAATTTTTAATATCATAATTCATTTCAGTCTGAATACTGCCGCCTTTCACTTCGGTTTTAAAATAAACTTCACCCACATTTTTTCTTAACAAATCAAGCGTTTTTCTTTCAGATTTACTTTTAAATTCGTTGTCTAAACCAACCAAAAGTTTCTGAATATTCAATCGTCCCGACAAAGGATATTTAGAAGAATCTTTCATCCACTGTTTAGAAACTTCAGTCTGGCTATTTGTGTTGATATTATCTTTTGAAGTTGTCACATACACAATTCCTTCTTTTACGGTGAAAAATAACTGATCAACATAACCGTTTTTATTTTTCTCATCTTTAAAAGCATAAAACTCACCATTTTTAGAGAAGTTTTTAGCAAAAGCTTTATTGGAAGTCAATACATTGAAAACTCGTTTCCAATAGTTTTCATTTTCTGTAGCGAATGCAAAAGTAAAGTCTGGAACCATTACATCTTTTGTTTTCTTTACTTCTTTTTCGTTATAATTTTCGTCGTAATCGTAATCGGTATATTCTACGTTTTTAGATTTTAATTCATTCAGAACAAAAATTCCGTTTCCGGGAGCAATTTTTGCGATCGCTTCTTCATCCAAAACGATTTTCATCGTTTCCATCATCAGTTCCATTTCTTTCTGATATTCAGACTCTCCTGTATTTTCCAGCAAACCGTACATCATATCAAAATATTTAGAACCATTCACATTCATCACATAATAACCGACGCTTTTATCATTAATTAAGGCTGCCAATTTTTTGTTCTTCTTCCCTTTATAAACATCCGAAATACTTTTTTGTATTTCCGAATCTTTATGTTGATAATTATTAACAAGCCTTACTTTATCTTTATCAAAATACAGATTATAAGATCTATTCGAATTATACATTTTACCTAAAATACCCGTAAAATTATAGCTTGCAGGCATATTTTTGTAAATTCCTTCATTGATAATTCTCCCATAATCTGCATAGATGAAAACATCAGAATTCGGATCTCTGAAGCTCAACATATCTTTGGTCACCGAAAACTCTGCATTTGAACTGAAATACTGATCAAAACGATCTTCCGCAAACTTTTTAACGATTTTGAATTTCTCAATATTCAGAGAATCCATTTCTTTTTGATAGCTTGAATCAACTTCATAAGCCTCTTCTTCATAATAATCATCCTGTGAAATTGGAGGCGGCAAAATTTTTGCACTTGGTGTGTAAGTAGAATCTTTTACTGCTTCAGTCAATTCTGACACTTTCTTTTCTTCCGGATATTTGTGATGCTTTTCAAGATACTTGATATCTTTCTGAAGCTTTAGAATTTCAGCGTTATTATCTTTAATGCTTTCTTTTAAATATTTAATATCGTCTTTCAGATAGCCTATTTCTTCTTTATAATCGAAAGGTTTTTCTTCTTCCACATAAGCACTATCGATTGCAACTGTAGCCGCACTATCAATAATCGCAACAGCACTATCAATCGCATAATCATCATCCCATTTATACGGTTTTTGATAACTAATCATACTCAAAACGGCACGATTTCCGCTCCAGGCAACAAAAACATCATCTTCGATATCAACGTATGAATAATTATTTTTCTTGGTTACTTCCTGTCCTTTTTTCTTTACCGAATTGATAAATTCCTGAAACTTTTCCGGATTTTCTAAAGTAAAATGGGTGTTGTAAGATTTCACAGAATCATTCATCGTTGCATAATGAAACTGCGTTGCATCGTATTTTATCCCTGTTTTGGAATAATCGTTCCATGAAGCTTTTTTATTTTTGCCTTTATCTTTGGTGATTTCCTGTAGAAAAGGATTGAATTTCTCCCAGTTAATTTTTTTATTAAGCTGTTTTCCATTCACTTCCATGTAAAAAACTGCATTTTGTGGGTCTTTTACACTATTTTGCGCAAATGTCAGCACAAAACCGAAAAGGATTAAAAAAATGGTCTGTGTTTTTAAAAATAGAGATTTCATATTTGAGTTTGGTTATTGAAACGTAATCGTATTTTGAATCTGTTTTTTCTGAAGGATAAAATCTAAAATATTTCCTTCAAGCTTCATCGCTTTTTTGTTTGGGGAAAGCTGATATGCACTGTTAGATTGAGATTTCACCGTATTTTCAAACTGCAGAATCGAAGTATATTTAGCATTATTAAAAACTTCTTTGTCTGCCGTACTTAGTTTGTCGTAATCGCTTTTGAATGTATTGATTTTATTTCTTGTGAAAATTTTCTTTGTAGAATCATTGCTGTAAATCTGTGTAGGAATCATTTTTCCTAAAACATTTTTGGTTTTTAACTGTTCTAAACCGGCATTTACATTTTCTATTTTCTTAAAATTACAACTCAGTTTGATGATGTAATTGTCAAAATCCATAGAAGTTTTAACGTTTGAAATTCCCGGAACATTTTTAAAAATGCTTGCAGCTTGGTTAATTTTAGCTTCGATTTCAGCTTTTTTCGGAACTTTTTTACCGTTTACGGTTTCCATTTTTGAGATGGAAGCCAATCTTGTTTTGCTTTTACTCGCATTCAGAATAAGCGAATATTCTCCGCTTCCGTCTGCTTTGACATTCACTTTATCAAGAATATCAAAACAGCTCATTAAAAGTAATAAAGGAATCAGCAGAAAAACCTGCCTGAAATATATTTTCATAAGTTCGTGTTGAGAAGCAAATTTACTTATTTTTAATTTACCTCTTCAAAAGGTGAAATTAATCATATTTAAACTCTCCCTTTTAGGTAATCCTGGCGCAATTCTTCGTCTAATTTTTCGATTGCATAACGAAGACACGTTCTTGGCATTTCTTTGTAATATTGATTAAGATAAGATATCAACTCTGCCTCGTTTTTATTTCCCATTTCTCTCAACAACCAGCCGTTTGCTTTATGCATCAAATCATGTGGATGATGTAGATTCTGTGTTACAAACTCTTTTGTTAATTCAAATGAACCCTTTTTTATATAATGCATCGTTCCTACAACAGCAATTCTTTTGTGCCACATTTGGTCGGAATCAGCAAGTTCTCTCAAAAGGTTTTCTTTTTTATTTTCGAAAGCATAGCGACCTAAAATCTTATAACAGCTAGTATCAACCAGATCCCAATTATTAACAAAATCGAGATGTTTAAGATAGAAATTGATGATCTCTTCTTTTATAGTTAGGTCTTTTGTTTTTTCAAATTTGGAAATCAGCATAATTAAAGCCGTCAATCGATGTTCATGATAAGGGGAAGCAATCAATTCGCTCAATTCTTCTAAAGAAATTTTAGCATAATATTCTTTAGCAACAGCTCTTTGATCCGGAACTTTCACACCCAAAAACAAATCACCTTCACCATATTCTCCTTTTCCTGTTTTGAAAAACTTAGGAAAAAAAGCTGCCTTTTCTGGAATGGATAAAACAGCTAATGATTCTTTGATCTCTTTAAGCATTATACTTATTGATTTATAAACAATTAATGATTTTCATCTAAAGCAATACTTTCCAACTCTTTTTCTTCATCAGCAATCATCTTTGGATTGGCAACTTTAGCAATTGTAAGACCCTGAACAATAATAGAAAATACAACCACACAATAAGTAATACTTAAAATAGCATTGCTGTATTCATTTTTCGGAATCGACATCGCCAAAGCAATGGAAACACCACCACGAATACCACCCCAAAACAGAACTTTTATTGTTTGCGGACTAAATGTTCTTCTGAAAGACATAAATTTTGCAGGCCCCCAAATCGAAATAAATCTTGCAACCAAAACCACAGCAATTGCCAATAATCCAGGAATTACATAATGGTTTAAATCTTTAATCATCAACAATTCAAACCCGATAAAAAGGAATAAAACGGCATTCAGAATTTCATCGATTAGTTCCCAGAATTTAATCAGATAATCCTGCGTGATAGATTTCATTTTAAATTTAACATTAAAATTACCCATAAACAATCCTGCTGCAACCATCGTTAAAGGACCTGAAACATGCATTTGTCTTGCTACAAGATAACCTCCCATCACGACTGCAAGCGTTACCAAAACCGAGATAATATAATCATCAATTTCACGCATCAATCTTGAAGTGATCCAACCTAAAAGAACCCCCAAAAGCAATCCACCTCCGGCTTCTTTCATCAATAAAATGGTAATATTTTCTACTCCCAAATCTACTTTATCGCCAACTGCAATCTGCAAAACTACGGTAAAAACGACAACCGCCATACCGTCATTAAATAACGATTCTCCCGCAATTTTTGTTTCTAATGACTTTGATACTTTGGCTTGTTTTAAAACACTTAAAACCGCAACCGGATCGGTTGGCGAAATCAATGCTCCAAATACCAAACAGTAGATAAATGGAATCTCTAGCCCCACTAAAGGCAACAAATAAAACATTCCAAACCCTACAATAAAGGTCGAAATAATTACTCCTGCCGTTGAAAATATAAGAACCGGCCGGAACTGTTCTTTTAGATCATTAATATTAATATGAATTCCTCCCGCAAAGAGCAGGAAGTTTAGCATCGCTCCCATCAAAACTTCAGTAAAGTCGATACTGTTCATCAAATCATTCAGATGTCCGAATGTTTTAGGAAGAAAGTTTTCGCCAAATAAGACCAAAATGATTGATACCACGATGGCAATAACCATAATCCCGATAGTGCTCGGAAGTTTTAAAAACCTGTAGTTGATATATGCAAAAATGGATGCTAATACGATAAGTGCTGAAAATGAATAGTATAATTCCAATAAATTTGTTTTTTAAAAATTGAAGTCTAAATAAAGTATTTTGATATAAATTTTGTTCTCTCCTTTTTCCCAAACGTCGACAACACTGTCTTTCAAAGCTTTAGAAGTTCTCGTATAGTCTTGTCCCACATTCATCACATTGAGGAAGATATATTCATCTCCCACGCTGTTTACTTTATATGCAGTTTGTTCTGATTTTCCGTCTCCGGAGTTTTTGATAGCATCAGTGAGAAGTCTCAATTGAGTAATGTGATGCGAAAAGTTACCAATGTCTTTTGTCTGATCATAGGCACGAAGTAGAATAAGAATCACATCAAGGTTGGTAGGATCCTTTGCGTAAAGTACCTTACCTAGCCTGATGCATTCTGTAAAATTATTGTTTTTGAAGGCTTCTGCCAAAACTTTGAAATCGTCTTCGGATTGCGAAACCAGATCTTTTCTAAAGTTTCTTCCGTAGTACAAATGCTGTGCTTCTATACTGTCGATAGACTTTGGAAGTCCTTTATATTTAAAAATAAGCCTGTCGTAGTTGTAAGTAGAATTGGGATTGCTGAGATTCTTCTCGATATTTTTCAAATCGAGTTTTGTCTTTTGGCTCAAACCAAAAAACGGAATAATAAATAAAAAGAATAAGATCCTATAATTCATTAATCTTCTGTTTCAGTGGCTTCGTCTTCGTCGTTATCGAAATATTCGAAAAGAAAATCGTTGTACGGGAATCTTGAAATATGAATTTTCATGACCTCGTCATATACCAGTCTTTTCATTTCAGGGAAATTTTCTTTTTTAAGAGCTGAAATGAAAACTGCCGGATGTTTAGATTTTGCCATCCATGTTTTTTTCCATTCGTCGAGAGAAACGTTTTTGTTTGAACCTGGTGTAAGATCGTCTTCGTCTTTTTTCTCGTAGCTGAAATCATCAATCTTATTGAAAACCATAATCATTGGTTTCTGATGGGCATTGATTTCCATTAAAATCTGATTCACAGATTCGATATGATCTTCAAAGCTTTCATGTGAAATATCAACTACATGAATAAGAAGATCGGCTTCACGTACCTCATCCAAAGTAGATTTGAAAGATTCTACTAACTGTGTCGGTAATTTTCTGATGAAACCTACCGTATCTGTTAAAAGGAAAGGTAAATTCCCGATGACCACTTTTCTTACCGTTGTATCTAGCGTTGCAAACAATTTATTTTCAGCAAAGACATCAGATTTAGAAATAGCATTCATCAAGGTTGACTTTCCTACATTGGTATACCCTACCAAAGCAGCACGAACAACTTTTCCTCTGTTGTTACGTTGGGTTGCCATTTGCTTGTCGATAATCTTCAGTTTGTCTTTGAGTAAAGATATTCTGTCGCGGATAATCCTTCTATCAGTTTCAATCTCTGTTTCACCAGGTCCACGCATCCCGATTCCCCCTTTTTGCTTATCTAAGTGAGACCACATTTTGCTTAGTCTAGGCAGCAAATATTGGTATTGCGCCAATTCAACCTGAGTTCTTGCGTAAGAAGTTTGTGCTCTCTGTGCGAAAATATCAAGAATAAGATTCGTTCTGTCAAGAATTTTCACTTCAATTTCTTTTTCAAGATTTTTAAGCTGAGAAGGTGATAATTCATCATCAAAAATAATGGTTCCTATCTCGTTTTCCTTTACATATTCTTTTATTTCCTGTGCTTTTCCGCTTCCTACAAAAGTTTTAGAATCGGGCTGAGTTAATTTCTGAGTAAAACGTCTATCCACCGTAGCGCCTGCCGTAAAGGCTAAAAACTCCAGCTCGTCCATATATTCCTGCAACTTATCTTCATCCTGATTTTGGGTGACAACGCCCACCAAAACTGCCTTTTCGTAATTATGTTGTTTCTTTTCTAACATTAAATTCTGTATAATTTATAAGATTTACAAGATAATATTTTTAATTTATAAATACAAGTAGAGTTTTCAAAAAACAGGTAATTTAACCTAAATCGATATAATTTCACTGTATTTGTTGAATAAAAGAGAAATTAATCCCAATCTGCGGCAATAAACTTCATTTGGGTTCCATTCTCATCATAAAGGGTGAGAAAATGACCATTAATTTCGTAGCGAGTCATTTTTTCGAAAACTTTTGAAAATTCTGTTTCCAAATTCATTTCCTGACAAGCCATTAATGTACTTCCCAATCCTGAAATCTTCACTCTATTTTTAGATTTAAATTCTAAAGTAAAAAACATTCTGTTGCAGCCCATCATCGCTGTTCCTCTTATTTTTCCATCTTTGGCAGGTTCTGTAAGGTTGATCTCTGCTAAATTTTTCACAAGCTGTTCTTTGGTGAACCCATCAAACGAAACCATCATCCATTCTCTTTGGTAGTGCTCGTTATTCGACTTTACAACAGAACAGTTTATAACTAAATTTAGAATAAAAAAGGCAAAAAGAAATGATAAAATGTTTTTCATATCATCCTCCCTCCCATTTTCATACCAATTGCTGACAAATTATCGTAAAAATTAGTAATTTAGCCCCACAAAAATTATTTTATAAAATGAAAAGAATATTTTTACTATTCACTTTCTTATTAGGCTTTGCTCAAATGAGAGCAGATGAAGGAATGTGGCTATTAATGCTTGTCAAAAGGCTTAATGGTGTAGACATGCAAAAAGAGGGTCTTCGTTTGACTCCGGAAGAGATTTATTCTGTAAACAACTCTAGTTTAAAAGATGCTATCGTAAGCTTTGGCGGTTTTTGTACAGGAGAAATTGTTTCAGACAAAGGGTTGATTTTCACCAATCACCACTGTGGTTATGGTGCTGTTGCTGCGGCTTCTACTCCTGAAAAAGATTACCTAAAGAATGGTTTCTGGGCAAAAAACGAAAAAGAAGAATTCAATTCTAAAGATCTTTACGTAAGATTTTTGGTAAGAATGGATGATGCGACACAGAGAATCAATTCAAAATTAAACAACGAAATGTCTGCAGCTCAGAGAAAAGCTGTAATTGATGCTGAAACAAAAGCAATTCAGACAGAAAATTCTGAAAATGGAAAATATACTGTTGTCGTAAGAGATTTCTTCAACGGAAACGAATTTTATTATTTTGTTTATCAAGACTATAAAGATATCAGATTAGTTGGTGCACCGCCATCATCAATTGGTAAATTTGGTGGAGACACCGATAACTGGGAATGGCCAAGACATACAGGAGATTTTACAGTTTTCAGAGTGTATGCTGATGCTGCAGGAAACCCTTCAGAATTTAAATTGACCAACGTTCCATTAAAACCTAAACACTTCTTACCTGTTTCTCTAAAAGGAATTAAACCAGGAGATTTCTCAATGATTTTAGGATACCCAGGAAGAACAAACCGTTACTTAACTTCTTACGGAATTGAGCAAATGGTTACTAAAGATTACCCGGCTTGGGTAGAGACTTCTAAAATGGCGATGGACATTATGAAGAAGTACATGGATAAAGATAAGACGACTCAATTAGCATACGCTTCTCAATATGCTTCTGTTGCCAACTACTGGAAAAACAGACAGGGAACAATTGATGCTGTTGAAAAAAACGGAACAATTACTGACAAAAGAGAAATTGAGAAGAAATTCAACGATTGGTCAATGCAACCAGGAAATGAAATGTATGATGATGTTTTAGAAACAATTCAAAACTATTACTCTCAAGTTTCAAACAGAAATGCAGAAAGAAACTACGCTTCTCTATTGATGAGAAATGCAAAATATATCGCTCTTGCAAACAGCTTAGCTCCTGCATTAGATGCTTATGCAAAACAAGATATGGCAGGAAGATTGGCAATGAAAGCTAAATTAGAAACGGCGGTAAAAGATGCATATGATAACATCAACACTAATCTTGAAGGAGAAATGTTGAACTCTTTGGTAAATCTTTACCAAACAAGAGTAAAATCTGACGTAGCTTCTCCAACGATTATGGCTTTGGATGCTAAAAGCTTATCTAGCCTTGCGTATTCATCTGTATTTGCAAATAAAACATCTGTGACGAATTACATTATGAATCCTGATCGTTTGAAGTTGGATGCAGATCCTCTTTTGAAAATAGCAAGAGGAATTATTGCAGATCAAAAAACATCAAACGACAAATATGTATTGTTGGATGACAGCTTTGCTAAAAACAACCGTCTTTTCTTAGCTGGTTTAATGAAAGCAATGCCTGAGAAAAAATTCTATCCGGATGCAAACTCTACCATGAGACTTACTTACGGGCAAATCGATACTTTACCTGTAAGAGACGACAGAAACTACTTTGGAGTGACTGATAACTATTACACTACAATGGAAGGTTTAGTAGGTAAATACAAAGCTGGTGACGAAGAGTTTGATCTTCCTCAAAGAGTAATTGCGCTTCAAAATGCTAAAGATTATGGTCAATATGCAGACAAAGCAGGTTACCTTCCGGTAAACTTCCTTTCAAACAATGATATTACAGGTGGAAACTCTGGTTCTCCGGTAATTGATGGAGACGGTAACCTTATCGGTATCGCATTTGATGGAAACAGCGAAGCATTAAGCGGAGATATCGTTTTTGAAGACGAATGGCAGAAAACAATCAGTGTAGATATCCGTTTTGTTCTTTGGACAATCGACAAATATGCTGGTGCAAGAAGAATTGTAGACGAACTCAAATTAGTAAGAGATGAAAATACTCCTGCTGATACTGGTAAATCTAAAATCAAAATTGCAGCTCCTGTAAAAAAGAAAAAATAGTTTTCTCAAAAAATATTTTGAAAACCGTGGAATTTATTTCACGGTTTTTTTGTTGCCTTTTTTATTAATTTAAGATGAGTCTTTTTCAAGAAAAATCAATCATTTTAAAATTTTAAATACTAAAAATCAATACCTTAAATATTTAAATTCAATAAAAAGATATTTTTTTGTCAGGATTTTTAAATAACTCCGACTATAATTATAAATCAATTATAACTATAAAAAATACTTTTATGAAAAAGAACTTTTTAAAACTAGCAACACTTAGCCTTGGGCTTATGACAATTTTTGGCCTTACATCTTGTGATGATGACGATATGATGATGGAAAGTTCAATGGAAAAAACAATTACTTTTGAAAATATTGTTACTCCAAAAGATTTTGTAGAAAGTGGCAGCTTTCAGGGAACCAATACTCCTGTTATAATGCCAGGAGAATCTGTCTCCGTTAAATTCAGTGCAGGAAAAGCACAGTCTCTGATGTTTGCAACCATGTATGGCGCATCCAAAGATTGGTTCTTTGCATCAAAACAACCTGGAATAAAACTATTTGACACTAATGGAAATGCTATTACAGGTGATGTTTCTTCAGAAGTTTTATTGTGGGACAACGGAACAAAAGACAATACAACAGGAACTGCTCAGAGCAATCCTATTGCTCAGGTTCCAAGTGTGAATGCCTCTCAACTGGTCAAGCTAAATCTTAGTTATGACATTATGAAATCTGAATTTACCTTAATGATAACAAACACCTCCGGAGGAACGGCCAATTCAACACCTTTATCTCCTGGAGTTTGGGCAATTTCAAACTACAATGGTTCGCAATTGCTTAATTCAGCTCCTTTTTTCACACCTAATGCGTTATCAAATCCTGAAATTACGGATATAGCACAAATGGGAGATATTACTAAAATGGTCACCAAACTTAACGCAAATACTGGAATAATGACAGGTCTATCTCCAGCTTTGGTAGTAGTTTATAGCGGTAATCAAAACCCTATTTATCAATTAGGACAATTAGATTCTAATAATGGATTAAAAGAAATCTCTCAGACTGGAGATGTTATGAAACTTCAAAACAGCTTAAAAGCTATGTCTAATGTAAAAGGAGTTTATATCGCCGGAAACGCTCCTGTAGCACCAGGAAACAAAGTGATGACCAACTTCACGTATACACCGGGAAATAAAATAGCTTATGTAACGATGTTTGGTTTTTCTAATGACTGGTTTTATGCCAATGAACAAAGTATTGATGCAAATAGCACGGGAGATTTAACTTCAAAAACTGCTTTATTTGATTCGGGAACAGGTATTAATCAATATCCTGGAGCAGGAAATCGTCAGGCTTTATTTGGGGGAACTCCTCAGGCAGAAAGTGTGGTGATTTCTAAAGTAGGAAATCAATATCCTATACCTGCAGTACAAAATGTCTTAAAAGTGACTGTAAATTAATTAATCTCGATCAGGGTTTAATAAAAACAACAAATGGTTTCAATGAGCATTCCTAAATTTTTATTTAGGGGTGCTTTTTATTTAATTAAAACTTATTTTACACATTCCAAAATTCTCGGTCGAGGCTTCTGTATTGTATTGCTTCAGAAATATGATGAGACAAAATACTTTCAGATTCTTCAAGATCAGCAATTGTTCTGGCAACTTTTAGAATTCTATCATAGGCTCTTGCTGAAAGATTCAGTTTTTCCATTGCCATTTTGATAAGATTAAAAGATGCATCATCTAACTCGCAAAACTTTTCCAATTCACGAGAACCAATTTGAGCATTGTAACTAATTGCCAAATCCTTATATCTTTCATTTTGAATTTCCCGGGCAATTAAAACCCGTTTTCTGATGTCTTCACTTTTTTCGCCTTTCCTTTTTTCGGTCAGTTGTCCAAATTCAACTTTCTGCACCTCAACATGAATATCAATTCTGTCTAAAAGTGGTCCCGAAAGTTTATTCATATACCGCTGCATTTCAAAAACAGAAGACGTATTATTGGGATCGTCGGGAAAATATCCGCTTGGACTTGGATTCATTGAAGCAATTAGCATAAAGCTTGAAGGATAATTTACGGTAAACCTTGCTCTTGAAATCGTTACTTCACGGTCTTCCAAAGGTTGACGCATTACTTCCAAAACCGTTCTTTTAAATTCCGGCATTTCGTCTAAAAATAAAACTCCGTTATGAGCAAGTGAGATTTCTCCCGGTTGCGGATAACTTCCACCGCCGACAAGTGCAACGTCTGAAATGGTGTGATGAGGTGAACGAAATGGACGAACGGTCATCAAAGAAGTCTCCGTTCCCATTTTTCCGGCTACAGAATGTATTTTTGTGGTTTCTAAAGCTTCCTTTAAAGTAAGTGGTGGCAAAATACTCGGAACTCTTTTTGCCAGCATTGTTTTTCCACTTCCCGGTGGACCGATAAGAATAATATTATGACCACCTGCTGCAGCAACTTCCATTGCTCTTTTAGCGGTTTCCTGACCTTTCACTTCAGAAAAATCAAACGGGAAATTATTGACCTTGTCCTGAAATTCTTTTCTGGTATCTAACACCACTTTCTCAAGAGGTTTTCCTTCATTAAAAAAATCAATGACTTCTTTAATATTTTCTACACCATATACATCAAGATTATTGACAATGGCTGCTTCTCTGGTATTTTGTTTAGGTAAAATAATTCCTTTAAATCCTTCTTCACGAGCCTGAATGGCAATTGGAAGAACTCCTTTTATCGGTTGCAAGCCTCCATCAAGTGAAAGCTCTCCCATAATGATATAATCTTGTACATTTTCACCAAGAATCTGGTCAGAGGCAATCAGAATTCCGATTGCGATACTCAAGTCGTACGCAGCACCTTCTTTCCGCAAATCTGCGGGCGCCATATTAATCGTAACTTTTTTTCCGGGAATTTTATAACCACAATTTTTGAGTGCAGCAGAAATTCTGTAACTGCTTTCTTTGATAGCATTATCGGGAAGGCCTACCAAATGATAACCGACTCCACCTGTATCAATATTGACTTCAATAGTTATAGTTTGTGCGGAAACGCCGAAAATGGAACTTCCATATATTTTAATCAGCATTGTGTGTTTTTTTTATAAAAATAATTATTTTTTTTCAATAAGTAATGATTTACAGTATTTATTTAAATTTAAAAAAAATAATTCGGGACAGAATATTCTGTCCCGAATTATTAATATAAAGAAAACTCGTTTTTAAAATTGGTAAAAATCTGATTAATAAACCAATGTAATTCCCGCTCCAAAGCCCATATCGCTATCATAATGGGTTGATAAGGATGCATTTCGGGTAACGATATATTTTAAACCCAGCATATATTCCTTATCGGTATTGACAGAAAAAGCACCGCGCAATCTTCGAGTAAGAGGAATATCTTCTCTTCTTAATTGAAGCCTCACAATTCCGTCTGTGAAGACTTCTGCCTGAAAATCAATCAACATGGGTAAAGTATACAAAACTCCTGCACTAATTGTTGCTCTTTGATCTTTTTTGCTTTTCTGCCAAAAAAGGTTTTTTTCCGATTCAGAACCATGAGAGTTTCTGTATCTCCAATCGAAACCAATAAAAGGCATTAACCATTGCATTTTACCGATATATCGACCAATATGGGTTTCTGTTTCGTAGCCGTGCATACTGTTGTATCCCAATCTCCATTCTGTACCGATGCTCCATCTTGCGTTTTGCAACATTGCTTGTCCGTCGTTACCATTGGTTGCAAAATCATTTTCTGCCATAAGATGCCATTCGTTACTTTCGTCCTGAAGCATTTTATAGGCCTTTTCTTTATCCGGAATTTCCGGGTTTTTGTAGTCGCCTACTGCAAAAACTCTGTTCATGCCTGCCATCATGTGATATAAGATATGACAGTGGAAGAACCAATCGCCCTCTGTATTTGCTTCAAATTCTATAACATCTGTTTCCATGGGCATAATATCTAATACATTTTTTAATGGAGCTTGAGAGCCGTTTTCGTTAAGAACACGGAAATCAAAACCATGAAGGTGCATCGGATGCCTCATCATAGAATTGTTGATCAATTTAATTCTTAATATTTCTCCTTTTTTAACTGGAATTTTATCAACTTCCGAAAGCACTTTATTATCCATACTCCAGACATAACGGTTCATATTTCCTGTAAGAGTAAGGGTAATATTTTTTATAGAATCTTTTTTCGGCAAAGAAGTATCATAAGGAGACTTTAGCATATTATAATTTAAGGTTACAATATCAGTATTTCCTGCACCGTGTGAAGAATGGTTCATTTTTGCGTCTTTATTCATTTCCATTTTTTGACGATCTTTTGCTTTCTCGCCTGTAATTTCAGGATACATCACTGCGTTCATATCCATTTTTTGAAGGCTCATTCCCATTCCCATATCTTTCATATCTCCATTCATCTTCATCATATCGTTCATCATTTTCATCCCTTCAAAATATTTAAGTTTAGGAAGCGGAGCGTGGAGCTGCTTGATGCCTTCTCCTACATAAATTGAAACCGATTTGGTTCTATCTTCTGGAGTTACTAAAAGCTCGTAAGAAGTATTTTTCTCGGGAATTGTCACCACAATATCATACGTTTCAGAAACTCCGATGATAAGTCTGTCTACCATCAACGGCTCTACATCATTACCATCGTTTGCCACAACTTCAATCTTCCCACCTGCATAATTGATCCAGAAATAGGACGAAGCTCCTCCGTTGGAAATCCGAAGCCGCACCCTATCCCCTGCTTTAAATTGAGACAACTGCTGTTCAGATGTACCATTAATTAAAAATTTGTCATAATAAATATCGCTTACATCCATTGCAAGCATCCGTTTCCATTCATTGGTCACTTTTGTTCCAAAATGTCCTTCTTTTATGGCTTCCCAATAACTTTGAGTGCTTTTTTTCTTTATCCCAAACCAGTCATTTGCGTTGTGAAGCATTCTATGCACATTATGAGGATTCAAATCTGTCCATTCGCTTAAAATCAGGGGAATTGCTGGAATATCATCAATTCCTTTTCTAAATGTAGGGTCGTCATCTCTCTTTTTCAAAATCATCGATCCATACATTCCTATCTGCTCCTGCAAACCTGAATGAGAATGATACCAATGCGTTCCGTGCTGAATAATTGGAAATTTATAAGTATACGTTGAATGTGGTTTAATTCCCATTTGAGTAAGCATAGGAACGCCGTCTTCTTTGTTGGGCAACATCAATCCATGCCAATGCAGGGAAGTTTCTTCGTTCATATGGTTATGCACGATGATCTCCGCAGTATCGCCTTCTGTAAATGTAAGCGTAGGCATAGGAATTTGCCCATTAACCGCAATCGCTCTTTTCACTTTTCCGGTGAAATTAACCAAAGTATCTTTTACATACAGATGATACGTTACTGTTTTACCACCAGTTAACTTTTTTTCAGGAAAAGGAAGTACTTTTTTGTTCTGAGCATTATGAATATTATGCGCAGAATGATCCTGTGCTTTTACAAAGAAAAAAGAAAATAAAATCCCGATAACTATATATTTAGTTTTTAGCATATTACTCTTTATTTTAAAGTTTCCACTGTATTTCCACAAGTAAGCATTTGTGCTCCGTAATATGGGTTTTTGATTGTACTTTCCGTACTCAGCCAATTGGCATCCTGCATCGGACAATACTGATAATAAACAGGTGTCGAAATCTTTGAGGTTTTTAGCAAGTCGTACATGTTTTTAGATAACGTTTTGAAGGCTTCTCTTTGTTTTTTTATGTCTTGCGTTTTAGCAATTGCTGAAGCGTCACTATTTAAGCTTTTCATTGCTTTCATCCAAACATCATGCTCTGTAGCAGACAGTTCATTCATTTTTACAGCAGTGATCGCATCTGTTAATTCTTTCCCTTTTGCAGAAGCAGTTTTAGCATCAGATTTTACAAGAGCATTTTTTAATGAAAAATAAGAATCCTGAATACTTTGCAAAGGCGAACCAGCCGGTTTACTTTCCTGAATCATTGAAGAATGATCAGACATTGAAGAGTGATCGTTCACGTTTGACACAGAACTTTTCATTGAAGAATGCTCATGCCCGTGGTCATCCATTGCTGTTGTCTTATTTCTTTTATACTGACAACAAGATGGAAGTTTAGCATACACATCATCTGGCGCATAAAATGACTCGCTGTCGTATCCTGCATTAGCAATTCTTTTTAAAATTTCCTGTTCGTTGGTTTTCTTTGAATCATAGGTTATGGTTGCCATTTTAGAATCTTTGTCCCAGTTTACCATGGCTACATTTTTCACATTTCCCGATTTTTCAATCGTTGATTTGCACATGTCGCAGTTTCCGTAGATTTTAGTGGTTTCGGTTTTTGCATTTTTTATTTGGGCAGAATATACCAATGAAACAAATAGCATCATTAATCCCAATATTTTTGATATTGATTTCATTATATTTTTTTTAGCAGCAACGATTTTTCATTGCTTTGATTTAATTTTAAATGATAAGAAAGATTGAAAACGGTATGTTTTCAAAAGCACATATTTATGGCCGTACAGAGTACAATTATCCTATCTTAGGAATCAGCCAAATGGAATAAAAACCTTTAGAAACACTGCTTTCTTCATTTGAAAAAGAGGTTTCAATTATTGGTTGTACACTTTTGATAAAAGTGAAGCTGTTAGAGTGAAAAAAAGTGGTATTGCAGTTTGTAGGACACTTGCAAAGCATATTGTTGCAGTCGTTACCACAATGATTTTTTTTATTATTTTGATGGCTGCATTTGTCTTTGCAATCATCATTTTTAGATGCAGATGTATGGTGAGAATTTGTTTTTTCTTTCTTCATACCTTCCATACTGCACGCATAAGTTTGAGTAGGCATTAATAAAAATCCTAAACAAGCAAAAATCAATATGTAAATATGACGATACATCTTCTTGCTAAATTAGCATTTTTAGTTGAATATAGCAAACAAATAATGATTTTATGAAATTTTGTCTTTAAAATTGTCATATATTCGGGAATCTGATAATTTTTATACTAAAAACTTTGTTGAATCATGACCAATATAAAACCTGAAATATGCTGGGCAGATTTTAAGTTTAAATTTTAATAATGTTGTTAAGAATCTTAGGCTTTTCTGAGTAAGACCTATTACTATGAAGAAAAATCTTTGAGGAATGTTAAGAGTGATAATTTTATAGTTAACGGCTAAAATGATAATTAATTTATGAAAATAAAATCTTTTTTATCTTTAATTTTATTTTTTGTCAGCATTACTTTATACTGTCAACTTTCTTTACAAGTTGAAGAACTAAAATATGATGCTTTCACTCCATATGTCCCAAAAAATGATTTTGTAGATGATATAGAATTTAAATATAGAGGTCACATTTTTGAAATTTCAATTTTTAATAATTCTGAAAAACCAATTTCATTACCTTTAGATACCCTTAGTTACGTTCTACCATACGCAGAGAATACTAAGCTATATTACAAAGGAGAGGACTTTATTCGCGATCCTGATTTATTTAATGTTTTAGGAGTTTATCCTTTTTTGTATCAGAAAAATAAATTTATTGATAAAGAATTTGATATGTCTCATCATCTCGAGATTCTGCCAAAAACAAATCAAACAGAAATAGATAAATTAAAAACTGAGAGATTAATTAAAATAAAGGAATGGAAAGAAAAAAATAAACTAGGCAGTGATTTACACTCAATATACAATTGGTATATTTTGAAGAGTATGATTACTATTGCACCCAAAACTACAATCAAATATAAAATTTATTTTAATCCCTTTCTTAAAAGACAGGATTTATTTGATTACCATGAGTTTTATTGGAGACTGAATCCAGACATTCCTTACAAAGCAACCTTTAAATTAATTTTAAACAAAAATTTATACAAATATTTAAGTAAAGGTGATAAAAAGAAATATGTAAATTTATTTATAGGTGTTATAACTTCTGAAAGTATGAATATATCAACCAATCCTAAAAAATAATAGCAGTTAAAAAAATCTGTACTTAGCATGAAAATTTAGAATTTAAAAATATCAATATGAACATAAAACCTGAAATATCCTGGACAGATTTTGAGAAATTAGACATTCGATGCGGAACAATTATTTCCGTGAATGATTTTGAAAAAGCCAGAAACCCTTCTTATCAACTCGAGATCGATTTTGGAGATTTAGGAACCAGAAAATCTGCTGCACAAATCACCTCGCTTTACAACAAAGAAGATTTAATTGGAAAACAAATTTTAGCTGTGGTTAATTTTCCAAAAAAACAGATTGCCAATTTTTTCAGTGAATGTCTGGTTTTAGGAGTTTATGGTGAGGATGCAAAAGATGTAACCCTGCTTTCCCCCTCTCTTCCTACAAAAAATGGATTACAGGTCGGGTAAATTTCTTAAAAAAATGTAAATCTAACGGTTTTTTGAAACTTGTTAGGTTTCAATATGATAATAAAATTTAGTTTTTAAAAATAATTAATCAAACACATATATGATACAAAATATCCCATTAGAAAAAGTTTTATTCCTTGATATTGAAACAGTTCCTAACGCTGGTTCTTGGGAAGAACTCTCTGAAACTGAACAAAATCTTTGGGATAAAAAAACAAGATTTCAAAGGAAAGATGAGATTTCAGCTGAAGATTTTTACGACAGAGCGGGAATTATGGCAGAATTTGGAAAAATTATCTGCATTACCATTGGAATGCTTGAGAAAAACGATACTTTAAGAATCAAAAGCTTCGCAGATGATGATGAAAAAAAAATGTTGACTGAATTTGGCGAACTTTTTAACAGCCCAAGACTGCGTGATGTGATTCTCTGCGCTCACAACGGAAAAGAATTTGATTTTCCTTGGATTGCAAGACGATTTCTCATCAACGGAATGATGCCTCCGACCCCATTCCAAATGTTTGGAAAGAAACCTTGGGAAATTCCACATATCGACACTATGGAACTGTGGAAATTCGGAGATTATAAAAGCTATATTTCGCTAGAACTTTTGGCTCATGTTTTCGGAATCCCAACCCCGAAAGACGACATCGACGGATCAATGGTTTCATCAATCTACTACATAGAAAAAGACTTGCAACGAATAGTTGATTATTGTGAAAAAGATGTCTTAACTTTGGCCAATATTTTCAGACGGATGCGTCAGGAAGATTTATTAAAAAGGAATATCAATTTAGATTAAATAAAATACCGTTTAAACGGTCATTAAAACGATAAAATGAAATTTACAGACGATCAGATTGCCGATATAGGAGAAGAAATTATAAGAATATTAAAAACCGTTTATGATCCTGAAATTCCAGTGGATATTTATGAATTGGGGTTGATCTATGATGTACAGATTTCCGATGAAGCTGATGTGAAAATCATTATGACCTTAACCACTCCTAACTGCCCGGTTGCAGAAACTTTACCACAGGAAGTAAAAGACAAGGTAAAAACAGTAGAAAATGTAAACGAAGTGGAATTGGAGCTCACTTTCGAACCAAGCTGGAATAAAGACATGATGAGTGAAGAAGCCAAGTTTGAGCTGGGAATGCTTTAAATTTTCTTTAAATAAATAATGAAGCTGTCAATTTTTGGCAGCTTTTTTTTATTTTGTTCACACTGTCATTCTGAACGTAACAACGTGGAGTGAAGAATCTATAAATGAATGAGATTCTTCTTTTCTAAGAAATCGCAGATTCCGTGTGGCTAATGACAAAAATCTTAAATTTCTTTTACGATCTCTTTTCCTTCTCTTCTGCTCCATTCACTCCACGAACCCACATATAAATTTGGAATTTCAAATCCGGCATAAGCAAGCGCCAAAATTGTGTGACATGCCGTAACTCCCGAACCACAATGAATAATTAGTTTTTCAGGTTTATTTTCTAATAATTTTGAATACTTTTCTTTTAAAAATTCAGGCTTCAAAAAGTTTCCGTTTTTATCTAAATTTTCAGAAAAAGGAATATTAATTGCTCCAGGAATATGACCTGCAACTAAATCGATTGGTTCAGATTCACCTTTATAACGATAAGAATCTCTTACATCAATAACGGTAGTAGATTCGTTTATTAATTCATTTTCAACATCTTCCAAGCTTGAAACAGGAAGAAACCAATGTTCTTTTATAATGATTTCAGATTTCTCAAAAGTTTCTTTTCCTGATGAAAACTCCAAACCTTCTTTTTCAGCCGCCTGAATTCCGCCATCTAAAACCTGTACGTTTTCCAAGTTAAAAGATTTCAACATCCACCATGCTCTCGCTGCAGCATTAGCTCCGTTTTTATCATCATAAATAATGACATGAGAATCTTCTGAAATTCCTAAATAAGAAACGGTTTCTGAGAACTTTTGAATTTTTGAAAGAGGATGCCTTCCTCCATAAGCTGCATCTTCAACAATTTCAGCTAAATCTTTATCTAGATCAACGAATCTGGCTTCTTTAAGGTGTTTATTCAGATAGTTTTGATAACTGTCTTTTCCGGTTCGCACATCAAGAATGATAAGGTTTTCAGGCGAAAGTTCTTTTAATTGTTTTGGTGAAATTATGGGAAACATGAATGTTTATTTTAATTTAAATTTTTCTCGCAGATTAATTTACGAAAATTAGGGTTAAGCAGCAATCACAAACAACTCATTATAAAAGTGTTATCCATATAACGCAAAGATTTCGCTTAATTTCTTATCCCAAACTCAGTTGGATTTAGGTTTCAAATCTGCAAAAATCTATTAAAGCTAAAAATAAAAAACCGCAGAAATCTCTGCGGTTTTTGTTATTGATAAATGAAAATCATTGTCTGTACAAGTTCCGGATGAAGGCTTTTGGCAACCGGGCAATTGTGGGCGGTTTCCTCAATAAAAGCTTTTTCCTCATCTGAATATTGTTTTGAAAAAACAAAATTACAAACAATCTCACCGATTCTTCTCGGCTCGGTTTTCATAATTTTCTGAAGCGTACAATAAGCTCCGTCAATATTGATTTTTTTATCTTTTCCTAAAATGGCAATGGTTGTTAATGCACATTCTGCCAAAGAAGTTGCACACAAATCGGTTGGAGAAAACTTCTCGCCTTTTCCGTGGTTGTCTGTTGGCGCATCACTTTCGATGATGGTTCCAGATTGTAAATGCTCTGCTGAACATCTTAAACCTCCTATGTATGTTATTTTTGATGTCATGATTTTATTAATTTAAAAGTTGGCTTTTATGGGTTGTCTGAAATTTTTGGTCTTTGTGATTCCATTAAAGCACATTGGCATCATCTTTTCAACTTTGTAATACGTTAATTCTAATTCTTTATTAAAATCTTCATTTACTCCAGTAGCCTTAACATTTTTAACATATCCATCGGCTGTTACCTGAAAAGTAACAACACTTGTTAATTCGCGTGTTTTTGCTTTTTCTTTAGTTTTATCGATGGTTGGTTTGTATTTCAATTTATTTAAAAGGTTAGGCATTTGAAAATCTGCACCCATTTCACATTTTCTAGATTTTTCAGTAATACTCTTTCCAGATAATTCCATCTCCTCTTTTCGAATTTTATCTAACTGGGTGTATTCTTCTTTCTTCTTTCTTTCTAAAATCTTCGCCTCTTCCAAAGCCATGATTTTGTTTCGTTCTACCTTCTTTAAATCGGCTAAAGAATCCTTTGCATTTTTCTGATAATTAACCAAAATAGAATCATATTTCTTTTCAATATTTTTAAGTTTTTGAACCTCTTTTAACTGTGCAGTAGCTGTGAACCCTAAAATAAAATATAATAGTATGTAAAACTTCTTCATATCTCTAAAAATGAAAAATATCTTTTGCTCTGTTATAAGAACTTTCGAAATTCAATAAGTTTAAATTGTGTTGTGCTTTTTCTACACTCATAAAATTGATTACTTGCTCTGTCGGCATATTTCCTACCAAATCATCTTTTGCCATCGGACAGCCGCCAATTCCTTTGATGGCAGAATCATATCTTCGGCAACCTTTATCATAAGCTGCTTTTAGTTTAGAATAAGAATCTTCGTAACGGTTATGAAAATGTGCTCCGAAATCTATTTCAGGATATTTTGACGGAATTTTTTCGAATAATAAAGCAATAGTTTCCGGTGTTGCTACTCCAGTTGTGTCGGAAAGCAGGATATTTTTAATTCCGATTTCGGAAAATCTATTGGCCCAAAAATCTACGTCTTCCCATTTCCACATTTCACCATACGGGTTTCCAAATGCCATTGAAAAGTAAATATTCAGCTCTTTGCCTTCAGTTTTTGTGAGTTCGACCATCTTTACAATATCATCAAAAGCTTCCTCCTGATTTTTATTGGTATTTCTGTGCTGAAAAGTTTCAGAAATAGAAAAAGGAAACCCCAAAATATCTACAGACTGATGCTTCAAAGCTTTTTCAGCACCTCTATAATTGGCAATAATTGCAGAAACTTTGGTATTAGACAAAGATTTATCGATATTTTCGGCAACCTCAGCAGAATCTGCCATTTGTGGAATTGCTTTAGGAGAGACAAAACTCAGGCAGTCAAGCACATCAAATCCAACTTCCATCAGTGAATTGATGTAATCTATTTTTTTATCGGTCGGGATAAACTCATCCCAACCCTGCATCGCATCTCTAGGGCATTCGGTAAGAAACATTGTACTTTTGATTTTCTCAAATATAATAAAACTAAACTATTTAGTTCTTGCTTTCAACAAAGCTAATATTAAATTGATTATCAATAATTTATTTCCGATTTAAAATTTCAATACAATACATTCAGCAACAAATAACCTATTCTGAGCCTCAAATTTGCTAACTTTGTTAAAATTTATGATATCAAAATGAGTACAATAGAATTCAACTCGATGTGGAGAGAAAAACTGCTGAACCGTTTTCTCAGCTATGTAAAAATATATTCAACAAGTGATGCTGAAAGCGAAACCACTCCTTCAACAGAAAGACAATGGAACATTGCCAATTACATTGTTGAAGAATTGAAAATAATAGGCTTGGAAAATGTTTCTATTGACGAGCACGGTTATATTATGGGCTACGTTCCCTCAAATTTGGAAAACGACAATCAGCCGACAATAGGATTTATTTCTCATTACGATACGTCTCCGGATTTTAATGGTGAAAATGTAAAACCTCAGGTTTGGGAAAATTATGAAGGTCAGGATTTGATTTTAAATAAAGAAACAAATTTCACTTTATCGCCATCAAAATTTGAAAGTTTAAAAAGATATATCGGTTCTACTTTGATTACCACAGACGGAACAACACTTCTTGGAGCCGATGACAAAGCAGGTTGCGCTGAAATCGTAACAGCAGCTGAATACCTTATGGCGAATCCTGAAATCAAGCACGGAAGAATTGCAGTAGGATTTACTCCCGATGAAGAAATTGGAAGAGGAGCACATAAATTTGACGTAGCAAAATTCGGAGCTGAATTCGCTTACACAATGGATGGCGGAGAAGTTGGTGAATTGGAATATGAAAATTTCAATGCAGCCGGAGCAGTAGTAAAAATCCACGGATTGAGTGTGCATCCTGGTTATGCTTTCGGAAAAATGGTAAACGCAAGTCTTTTGGCGGCAGAATTTATCCAGTCTCTTCCTGCAAACGAAACACCTTCTACGACGAAAGGTTTTGACGGATTTTATCATTTGATGGATGTAACTTCTGATGTTTCAGAATGTAAACTTCAATACATTATTCGTGATCATGACGAAGAAAAATTTGAAGTAAGAAAAAAATTCATGGAGCAAAAAGTTGCTGAGTTTAATGCGAAACACGGCGAAAAAACCGCTGAAGTTGAAATTAAAGAGCAATACCGTAACATGAAGCAGCAATTTGAAGGCAAAATGCACATCGTAGATCTTGCTGCAAAAGCAATGAAAGAAGCGGGAATTGAGCCTAAAATAAAAGCTATCAGAGGAGGTACAGACGGAGCGCAATTATCTTATATGGGATTGCCTTGTCCGAATATTTTTGCCGGCGGGATCAACTTCCACGGACCTTATGAGTATGTTGCTTTGGAAAGTATGATGAAGGCAACTGAGGTGATTGTAAATATTGTGAAAGCGTAAAAGTAATTTACTTATTATATGAAAACCATTGCTTTTGCAATGGTTTTTTTATTTCCAAATCATTTAAAATCAAAGAGATTCATTTTAATTTTCTATCTTTAAAAATGTAAAATATTTCAACCAAATACAAAACTTTTAACTATGAAAAACATTAAAAAACTTCTGAGAAAAGATTTATCAACAATTCTTGGCGGAGCCGGGTCTGGCTGCCATACGAATGGCGATTCCGCTTATTGCTGGACCGATTGCGAATGTACTTTTGGAAAAGCATGCGAAATGAATGATGACGGAAACCCGGGACAATGCGTCGCTGTTGGAGGTGGCGGAGGCGGTGGTGGGACACCTTATTGTCCTCCCGGTGATGACAGATGTACTGAACAACCTTTTTAAAATTATAAAATCTCTGCAAAACTGTAGAGATTTTTTTTTGAAATATCAGCCTAATAATATCTAAATTTATTCTTACAGGAAAATTACTCTTCTAAACTTTAACAATACCTTTTCTATACTTGCTTTCAGGATTTTTTATAACATCTTTTATAAATATTTCTTCACAAGCTCCAAATTCAAGAAAATTTTTTCTTCCATTTCTTAATGTCATCCGATTTGGATTACTGATAACATCTAAATCAGTTTCTACATCGTCTTCCCAAAAACAAACAAGACAAATTTCAGCAACTCCTTTCTCTTCAAGAGAAAAATATCCACAACAGTTACATTGAACATTTAAATCATTATTTTTTTTATCCATCTGCCAATATTAAACAAAAAAGCCACTACAAAAAATGCAGTGACTTCACAATATTTAAAATTAAATTTTAATCGTTGTACTGGTTTCCTAAAAAAGCATCCCAACCTTGTGCTGTTAAAGCAACCAATTGGTTAGAGCCTCTTGCCACCATAAAGTTCCCTTCTTCTTTTTCAACCGCATGACCGATAATGGTAAAATCCGGGTGATTTTTTATCTTATCAAAATCCTCTGAAGCAATCGTGAATAATAATTCATAATCTTCACCGCCGCTTAACGCCGTCATTACAGGATTTAAATTCAATTCGTCAGCAGTTGTAATCGTTAAATTATCCATCGGAATTTTCTCTTCGTACAATCTGAAACCAACTTTCGACTGATCTGACAAATGTAAGATTTCCGAAGCTAAACCGTCTGAAATATCAATCATTGACGTCGGTTTGATATCTAATTGTTCTAAAACACCTTTTACATCTGTTCTGGCTTCCGGTTTTAATTGTCTCTCTAAAATATAGTCGAAACCTTCCATTTCAGGTTGCATATTGGGATCAGCTAAGAAAACGGCATGCTCTCTTTCTAAAATCTGAAGTCCCATATAAGCTCCGCCTAAGTCTCCGGTTACCACCAACAAATCGTTTGGTTTTGCAGTGCTTCTTTTAACGATATTTTCTTCATTTTCAATTCCTACTGCGGTTATGCTCATCACTAAACCGGCATTAGAACTCGTTGTATCTCCGCCAATCAAATCCACTTTATATCTTCCGCAAGCTGCCTGAATTCCTGCATATAATTCTTCCAAAGCTTCTACAGGAAAACGATTTGAGACAGCCAGAGAAACTAAAATTTGTGTAGGAGTAGCATTCATCGCTGCAATATCACTCACATTCACAACAACAGCTTTGTAACCTAAATGTTTCAAAGGAACATATCCTAAATTGAAATGTACACCTTCCGCCAAAACATCAGTTGTTAAAACAACTCTCTTGTTTCCGGGATTGATAACTGCGGCGTCATCTCCTACTCCAAGCTCCGAAGATTCATTTCCCAATGGGAAATGCTCTGTTAAGTGTTTAATTAAACCAAATTCTCCAAGTTTTGAGATTGGCGTTAATTCTTGTTCTTTATCTTCAAACATAAATTCTATTATAAGTGATGTTTGATAAATGATAAATGATTTTGAATACTTCTTAGGCTATCAAACATCATTTATCTATTATCATTTATTAGTTAAATGTTGCTGGGTCAATATTTTCCGGACGGAAAGGAAGTTTTTTAAAATCTTCTCTCGTCATCAATATCGTTTCAGCAGTTTTATATTTATTCATTGCTTCTACCACATCATCTGGTGGAGAAGTCATTTTTCTTAGCATCGTATCGATCCAAACACCGGTTGCTTCTGAGGTTGCGCAATGCGAACCATCCGGAAGATAAAACTTGTGAACAAAACGATAAATCGCAGCATCTTCTGCACATCCATCGATTTCAAGGCTTACAATTACCTTTTGATCAGCAAAAATTTCCTTGAAAAAAGAAAAACGCTCATGCATAATCACAGGGCCAATTCCCCATCGGCTCATTTGGGTAACTCCCATTTTCTCTTTTTTCATAAAAGCCATTCTTGTTTGTGCACAATATTGCACGTAAGATGAATTGGCCAAATGTTTATTTGCGTCTAAGTCGCTCCAGCGAACTTCGAATGTATGGTAAAAAGTCATTTTTTAAAAGTTTAATTTGAACTTTATTTTACCACAAAAGATAAATTGTAATCTTAAAGCTTAAAATACGATTACATAAAGTTCACAACAGATGAAAATCTTAGATTTTCAAAAAACTAATGTGTTCTTTTTTACAAAATCAATTAAACTTAAAATAACTAATGTGTTAAAAAGCTTTTGCGACTTTTGTGGTTAGAAAAAATTCAAAAATTATAATCCTCAAAATTACTCAAATAAGATGGTTTATAAAAATTGTAGTTTTGCAAAAATAATCTTCAGCATAAGATTAAATAATTATGAAGCAAATTATCATTATCGGAGGCGGTGCCGCAGGATTTTTCTGTGCAGCAAATCTTGACGAAAAGAAATATAAAGTTACCATTCTTGAGCAGAATTCAGATGTTTTACAAAAAGTAAAAATTTCCGGAGGCGGAAGATGTAATGTAAGTCACGCTTGTTTTGACCCTAAAGAACTGGTGCAGTTTTATCCTCGTGGAAACAAGGAATTACTCAGTGTTTTTACCAAATTTCAACCAGGAGACACGATGGAATGGTTCGAAAAACGAAACATTTCGTTGAAAATAGAAAATGACAACAGAATCTTCCCTCAAAGTAATTCTTCGCAAACGATTATCAATACTTTTTTAAATGAAATTCAGCAGAAAAACATTGAAGTTAAAACCAAATGTTCTGTAAAAGAAATTGAAAAACGGGATGAAAACTATTTGGTAAAAACAAGTTTAGGAGATTTTGAAGCAGATTTTGTGATTTATACAACGGGAAGTTCACCAAAGTCTTTGAAAATGATTCAAAATTTAGGTCACAAAATCATTGATTTGGTTCCGTCGCTTTTTACTTTTAATATTAAAGATCCATTACTTAAAGATATTCCCGGAACAAGTTTTGAAATGGCAGAAACATCGATTCCAACATTAAAAACTGAAGAAAGCGGCCCCCTTTTAATTACCCATTGGGGACTTTCGGGACCTGCAATTCTGAAAATTTCGGCTTGGGAAGCGATTAATTTGGCTAAAGTGAAATATAACTTTGAAATTGAAATTAATTTTATTTCTAAAGATATCGATGATGCAGAAGAATTATTTCAGAATTTTAAAATATCAAATCCTAAAAAAACAATCGGGCAATCGAAAATTTTTGATGTGACCAACCGTTTTTGGCAAAGAATTCTGGAAGTTTCAAATATCCATTTAAATAAGCAAGTTGCACAGATTTCAGGAAAAGAGATGCAAACGATTTTAGAAAATTTATGTAAAAAGAAATTTCAGGTCACCGGAAAGTCGACTTTTAAAGATGAATTTGTAACCGCAGGAGGTGTAGATCTAAAAGAAATTAATTTTAAAAATATGTCTTCGAAAATTTTGCCTAACTTTTACGTTGCCGGAGAAGTTTTGAACATTGATGCCGTGACCGGTGGATTTAATTTTCAGGCGTGCTGGAGTGAAGCGTGGCTGATTGCACAGGATTTGAATAATTTATAAAAACTATATCATGAAAAAACTATTTGTACTTATTGTACTAATTAGTTCTGTAAAAATTTTCTCACAAGAAAGTATTACGCCAAAAGAAGAAATTACAGCAAAAGAATATGCTTTTGACAAAACAGATAAAGCCGCCGAATATCCAGGAGGAATAAATGCTTTTAGAAAAAAATTGACCCAAATTTTTAATAGTAATAAAATAAAAGCAAAAGGGATAATAAAATCTGAAGTACAATTTGTAATTACCGAAGAGGGAAAGCTTACAGAACTTAAAATTATTGGCGATAATGAATCTATGAACAAAGAAATGGAACGTTCAATAAAAGCAATGTCGAAAACCAAATGGACACCAGCTGAAATTGATGGAAAACTAGTAAGATTTAGATATAAATTACCTATTGCAATGAATTTTGATTAATTAGAAATAAAAATGTTTTCAGTCAAAAGAAATATTCTTAACACTCTTAAAATCCTTCTCATCATCGGATTTGGATATTTCTTTTGGCTCATGCTGAAAATAACTTTAGAATATATTCCTTTAGATCCCAATGTCAGCTTCCTGATGATTAAACAGACCGAAGTTCAGGACAGACCAGAATATCTTTGGTTTTTCTACACTCACGTTTACACAAGCATTTTTGTTTTATTGTCCGGTTTTTTAGCCATTTTAAGAAAAGATTTCCGACTGAAAAACTTTCACAGAAATGCCGGGAAAATGTATATTTTTTTGATTCTACTTCTCGCAGCACCTTCAGGAATTTACATGGGAATTTTTGCGAATGGCGGAATTTTATCAAAACTATCTTTTGCAATTCTAGGTGGTCTTTGGTGGTTTTCCACGTTTAAAGCCTATCAACTGGCCCGACAGAAAAAATTTAAAGAACACAAGCAATGGATGTGGCGAAGTTTCGCGCTCACAATTTCTGCGCTTACTTTGAGAATTTGGAAAGTAATTATTGTATATTTATTCCACCCAAACCCAATGGATGTTTACCAAATAATTGCATGGTTGGGCTGGGTTCCAAACATTTTATTAATTGAATATTTAATCACAAAAAAGCACATTTAATTTAATATGAAAATTTTAAAATTTACCTTAATCACTCTGTTTACAATCAGTTTAATCAGCTGTAAAAAAGACGCCACAGTTACTGAAGCTCCAAAAGATTCTTTAACCGCAAAAAAAGATTCTGTGGTAATTCCTGAAGTTCATAAAGAATATTACGGGATTTACACCGGAGAATTTGCAGGCAAAGGAGAACTTTATGATAACGAAACCAAAGAATATTACGAAGGAACAGATTATAAAAGACTTTCATTAAAAATCAACCGAATTACTCAGGATTCTGTGTACGGACAAAGCATTGTGAATGGAACCCAACGTCCGTTTCGCGGGGTTTTCAATGAAGGTACTCAATCTTTTGTTCTTGACGAGCCCGGAAATGATAAAACCGACGGAAGATTTGAAATTAAGCTAAAAAATGACAGCATTACTGGAAAATGGACCGCTTTTAATAAATCTGCTGTAAAAGCTCCGTTAAAAAACCTGAAATTAATCAAAAAAGAGTTTGTTTACAATCCGAATTTTATGCTGGATGAAAATTCTGAGTTGATTGACTGGGAAAATCCAAAAGATTTTAAAGAAAAATACACCGACGAAGAAACCGGAAAAGCGGAAACTTATACCGCTTCAAAAAACAGAATCGCCTCTGATGCGGTTTTCAAAATCAATGCTTCTAAACAGAAACTGAGTGAAAAAGACCTTAAAAATCTTAGAAAACTCGATATGGAAATCATTAAAAATTCTGTTTTTGCAAGACACGGGTATTCCTTCAAAAAACAAACGTATAGAAACTTCTTTGAGCAGACCGATTGGTATATCCCTGTTTCCAACAATGTTGACAGCGAATTGTCGCCTATGGAAAAAGATAATGTAGCTTTATTGAACCGTTTCATCAAGTACGCTGAAGATAAATATGATTCTTTTGGAAGATAAATTATTATGAAAAAATATATTGCATTTTTACTGATCTTATTTTGTGGAATTTTTATTGATGCTCAAAAAGATTCGATACAATCTCCTGATGTAAAAGTAGGATCAGATTATAGAAAAAAAACATCTGTAGAAAAAACTCCTGAATTTCCGGGTGGACATTCTGCTTTCATGAGGCAGATTATCAATCAATTCAATACTTCTAAATTAGCAAAGCAGAACATTGCAAAAGCAAGAGCAATTGCCGTATTTGATATTGATAAAGAAGGAAATATGATTAATCTGAGAATGGAATCTTATGACAATGAAGCCGTAAAAACAGAGTTTCTAAGTGCGCTCAATAAAATAAAAACAAAATGGATTCCTGGCGAAAAAAACGGTGAGAAAGTAAAAATGCGTATGCGACAACCTCTTCAATTTAATTTAGACTAATTGTCTTCATTTTTTGATTTGAATTTTGTGAAAACATATAAAATTAAGCAGCCAACTCCGTAACACAAAATATCAATCCACGAGAAAGAATTTCCGATTACGATATACATTAGGCTTCCAGGTTGGAAGCCTAATTTATCTGCAATATGGAAAAATTGGGCAAACTCGACCAGACATGAAAAAGCAAAAATCCCGATGATCAATTTTGTTTCATTGATGATGACAAAGCTTTTCACAAAAGTATACAGCAGCATTACCACAATTACATCTCCCAGATAAGCTCTGATAAAGAAATTATCTTTTAAAACCGTTGCAATTAAAACCTCAACAAGGAAGATAAGGATGGTTAAAAGGAAATATTTCGGGCTAAATTTAAATTTCATCATGATTAATTTGGGCTAGGTCTTCATAAAAAAAGAGCAGACTAAAAGCCTGCCCAATATCTCAATTTAATTTTAAAAATAAAATTATTTTTTCACTTTTATTGTACAACCTATGGCTACTGTTTTAGCGTTTGCAACTGGTTTCCCGCTTAATAAAGCATCCATTGCATCTTGTACATAATGTTCTGAAACATCATTAGGATCATCATAATTATTGTCGATAGCTCCAATGTATTTCACTATATTTTTTGAGCCTTCTTTCTGAAGAATAAATACATGCGGTGTTTTTGTCGCTCCATATTGAGGATAAACTTTTTGGCCTTCATCTACCAAATAAGGGAATGTAAAGCCTTTTTCTTTGGCTCTGGTAATCATTTGTTGGAAACCATCTTCAGGTTGCACATTAGGATCATTTGGGTTAATTGCGATCACAGGATAACCAGCTTCTTTATATTTTTTATCAAGCGCAACAATCCTGTCTTCATATTTTTTTGCGTACGGACAATGATTACAGGTAAAAACCACGATAAAGCCTTTTGCTGTTTTAAAATCACTCAACGAAACCATTTTTCCGTCAATGTTTTTAAGCTTAAAGTCGGCAGCTGTATCACCAACTTCATAGCCTTTTGAAGAACTTACTTTTTGCTTCGGTTCTTCATTATTTTTATTTATTGCCGAAAAGCTTAGTAAGCTTAAGCCTATTATTGCGGCAGCAACTAATGTTTTAATATTTTTCATGGTTATAGATTTTTTGTGATTACGTTTTCCAATTCAGTTTTTGTCATTTCGCCGTCATTAAAATGTACTTTTTCTGAGTTTTTATAGATAATGGTGACAGGAATATTTCCGTCCCAGTTTTTTTCAAATCGGGGAATCCAGGTGTTCATTCTTTTAATATCATCAAGAAGAATAACTTCTGCCGTAAGGTTCTTATTTTTAATAAACTGAATAACACGGTCTTTATCTTTCGGGCGGTCTAAAGACACCAAAAGCATTTTAAATTTAGGATTGTCTTTATGTTTATTATTAACTTCCATAAAATCCGGAAGTTCCTTTACACAAGGCGCACAGGTTGTAGACCAGAAATTCAGAACCAGCAAAACGTCTTTTTCTTCCTGAATTTTCTTTTCGAGTACTTCATATTTAATCATCGGAACATCATTTACAATAATTTGTTCCTGTGAAAAATAAAAAGACAGACTGAAAATCAATGCACTGAAACTCAAAATTTTCTTCATACTCAAAATTAGCGAATGAATTTGTATGCCAATATAATAGAGCTGTTAAACTTTGTTAATTAATTAAAAGACAAGCAGATTTATGTCGAAAATACTCCGCACAAAGTAGACTTTCGCTTCAAAGTCTATCTTAGTCTAACTTTCAATTAATTTTGATACCCATTTAATATACTTATCTTTGAAGAATAATACTTAAATTGGTATTATTAGATTTGAATGAAAAAAGCGTTTTTTTTAATGGTTCTTAGTTTTTCTTCTCTTGTATTCGCACAAAATACAGAAGAAAAAAAAACTGTTCAGACTACCATTTCTGATGTTTCTGGTTTACCAGATTATGATGTTATTAAAAACAGATTAGACCTTAAACAGGTTGTTACAAAAGCAGATACCATCCCTGAATTTCCTGGTGGAATGGATGCTTTTAAAAGAAAATATTTCGAAAACATTGAAACTTTAGACCTTAAAAAAAACGAAAAATTAGATACTAGACTTTATTTTATTGTTGAAAAAAACGGGTACGTAAGAAACGTTACTGCCGTTGCAAAAAATAAAAAACATGCAGCAGCAGCAGAACAAGGAATGAGAAAGATTATTGTCCGATGGAAACCCGCAAAATTAAACGGTGAAGCGGTACGCTACATATTCTTTTTTCCTTTAATGAGTAAAAAGTTTAATTAAAGATAATTTTGTTTTTTTAAAATTTCAATCGGTGTCAGAAATTGACATCGATTTTTTTATTTTTGAAGAAATTTAACGATGAAAAACCTTACTTTAGTTATCATAATGACCTTTAACGGGGTTGTTTTTGGACAGAATATTCCGATACCTCCCGCAACGCCATCAATGCCGAAAGCAATAGAGAATATTCATGAAACTACAGTATGTCCTGATTATCCTGATCATGAAGCCTATTTTCCTAATGGCAAAGAAGCTTTCATCAAGAAGGTTAAGGATGCTATCATATTAGACTCAGTAAAAATCAAAAAGAATGAAAATATTCTTAAAGCAATCCTTAGTTTTACCGTAGAAAGAGATGGAAATATTGCAGAAACTCAGGTTATAGGATCAAACAAAAGCTTTAATCATTCTGTAGAAAAAGCCATAAAACGCATCAAAGGTAAATGGATTCCCGCAAAACATAATGGAAATTTTGTAAGAACTAAACTTCAAATTCCTATTAATATAGATTTCAAGTAATTATTTGATTAAAAGGCAAAAATTATTTTCCAATCATCTTTTTAATCGAATTCAGCTTCATTAAAGCTTCAATTGGCGTTAAAGTATTGATATCAATTTTGGTTAATTCTTCTCTGATATTTTCTAAAACAGGATCGTCTAGCTGAAAGAAAGAAAGCTGCATATGCTCATCAGTTACTTTTTTAATACTTTCAGAAGAACCACTTTGAGAACGGCTTGCTTCCAGAGTTTTCAGAATCTCATTGGCTCTGTTAACCACTTTTGCAGGCATTCCCGCCAGTTTTGCCACGTGAATACCAAAACTATGCTCACTTCCACCAGGAACTAATTTTCTCAGGAAAATGATATTCCCTTTATTCTCCTGAATAGAAACGTGAAAGTTTTTCACACGCTCAAAATTTACGGTCATTTCATTCAACTCGTGGTAATGTGTTGCAAACAATGTTTTAGCCTGAGTCGGATGTTGATGAAGATATTCAGCAATCGCCCACGCAATAGAAACCCCATCGTAGGTTGATGTACCACGACCGATTTCGTCTAGTAGAATTAAACTTCTTTCAGAAATATTATTTAAAATATTTGCCGCTTCATTCATCTCCACCATAAAAGTAGATTCACCCGCCGAAATATTGTCGCTTGCTCCTACTCTGGTGAAAATTTTATCTAAAAGCCCGATTTCCGCATGCTTTGCCGGAACAAAACTTCCAATCTGCGCCATTAAACAAACAATCGCCGTTTGACGGAGAATTGCAGATTTACCCGCCATGTTGGGTCCGGTAACCATAATAATCTGTTGAGAATCTTTATCTAAAAAGATATCGTTTGGAATATATTTTTCGCCTAAAGGAAGTGCATTTTCAATGATCGGATGCCTTGCTTCTTTTAAATCAATTGCAAAACCATCATTCAAAACAGGCTTTGTATAACTTTCAGAAACCGCCAGTTCAGAAAAACCTACTGCAACATCAAGTTGCGCAATGATATTTGAGTTTTCCTGAATTTGGTCGATGTAAACCATCGTGTCTGAACAGACTTTTCGGTACAGTTGATTTTCAAGAACGCTGATTTTTTCCTCTGCGCCCAAAATCTGGCTTTCGTATTCTTTCAGTTCTTCCGTGATGTATCTTTCGGCATTCACAAGCGTCTGCTTTCTAATCCATTCACTCGGAACTTTATCTTTATGAGCATTTCTTACTTCAATAAAATATCCGAAAACATTATTAAAATCAATTTTCAGACTGGTAATTCCGGTGCGTTCCACTTCGCGCTGACACATTTCGTCAAGAAAACCACGACCTTTATTTTGTAAACCTCTCAAATGATCGAGTTCTTCAGAAATATTTTGCTTTATTACATTTCCTTTCGCAAGATTTACCGGAAGCTCTTCATTTAAATGATTTTCAAGCAATTCGATTAATTCATCTAATGAATTTAATGGTTCCAACCAAGCTAAAATATCAGCATGAGGATGAAGTAATCCTTTAATTTTCTGAATATTGATCAAACTTTGACGAAGGTAACCCAATTCTTTAGGTGAAATTTTTTCTGCTGCCAGTTTTCCCATTAATCGGTCTAAATCTGAAATAGCACGCAATAATTGGGAAATTTCATATTTCAGTTGATCATTCTCGTTTAAAAAATCAATTAAGGAAAGTCGTCTTCCAATTTCTTCGACAGATTTTAAAGGAAGTATAATTCTTCTTCTCAACAATCTTCCACCCATTGGTGTGGCCGTTTTATCGATAATATCTAAAAGTGATTTCCCTTTCGGATTACTTGGATAAACGATTTCAAGGTTTCTCAGCGTAAAATGATCCATCATCAGATAATCATCCTGCGGAATAATCTGAATTTTGGTGATGTGCGCCAATAATTTGTGATGGGTATCTTCAACAAGGTAAGCAAAAATAGCTCCTGCTGCAGTAATTGCCAAAGGTAAACCTTCCACTCCAAAACCTTTTAACGAATTGGTTTTAAACTGATTCGTCAGTTTTTCGTAGGCAAAATTATATTGATATGCCCAATCTTCCAATTTAAAAACATTTCTGTTTTTCAGCTGATCGGGAATTTGTACACTTCTCTGATAAATGATTTCACTCGGGTCAAACGTATTGATAATATGTAAAATCTTATCTAAATTTCCTTCACTTACCAGAAATTCTCCGGTGGAAACATCTACCAAAGCGATTCCGTATTTTTCTTTTTCCTTGTGGAGCGAAAGCAGGAAATTATTCTTTTTTGAACTTAAAACCTGGTCGTTGAACGTAACCCCTGGCGTAACTAACTCTGTTACACCACGTTTTACAATTCCTTTGACGGTTTTTGGATCTTCCAACTGGTCACAAATTGCAACACGAATTCCCGCTCTTACCAATTTTGGCAAATAAGAATCTACCGAATGATGCGGAAAACCAGCCAATTCGATATGACCGTCTCCGTTGGCTCTTTTGGTAAGAACAATGCCCAAAATTTGGGATGTTCGAACAGCATCTTGTCCAAAAGTTTCATAGAAATCTCCCACTCTGAAAAGTAAAAGCGCATCAGGATATCTCGCCTTGATGGTATTATACTGCGTCATTAACGGGGTTTCTTTCTTCGTCGCCTTTGCCATTGAAATCGTTCTTAAAATTGGGTTGGTAAAAGTATGAAATAAAAAAGAAGGAGTAAAATGATACTTTTTTATTTTCCCCACAGATTTCGCAAGATTCGCACAGACTTTTAATAATCTTGTTTAAACATCCGTTTTTACAATGTGATGATTTGTAAATTACTTTCTACAACCTGAACTTTGCTTTTATATTTAGTTTCATTTACAATTTCATACAGATTATTAATAATTTGGTTTCATCTTCTAAAGTCATTATTATTTTGGTTGCCGATTTATGATTGACTTCTAAATTATTAATCATAATTCTCATAATTTCTAAAGCAAATCCGTCTTCAATGTTCTGAAATTCATCAAAAACAAAAAGACAGTTGTTATCGGCAATCCAGTCAATATGAAAATCTAAAATTTGATTTAAATTATATTTTCCTTTTGATTCATAAAATGGAGAAAAAAGCTTTTTAGATTGAACTATATTAAGGTAATCAGGAAATGACTTCATGGATGCAGGAAATTTAATGAATTCAAGATTACAGTTCGCAAGAATCTGGTCCAGGCTTGTATGTCTTTCAATTTGTGTCTTTCCAACAATCAAAATATGTTTTTGAAAAGTAAAATTTTCATCCATTATTTTTATAAATATTTAGCCACTGCATAATGCATTAAACCTTTTCTATTTTCTTCTCAAACTTTTCAAGAGCTTCCGTTGCTTTTTCATACGCCCATTTTTGCTTAAAATTCACCCAATTCGCTTTAAAAAGTTTTCGCATTAGTTTATCCGTATATCTCATGATGAAAACATGATACATCATATTGGCAAAAACTTTTGGTTTATTAGGCAAAGCTCTTAAAGACATTGAAAAGCCGGGTTCCAAATATCTATTGAAATGCCAAAAAGCTCCGGGAATGAAAAGTGCATCACCGTGTTCCATGAAAATTTCAATCCCTTTTGCATATTTCAAAGCAGGAAATTTCTCGTAATCCGGATTTTCATAATCGATATCATAAACCGTGTGAACCGACAGCGGAACTTTGTATAAAAACTTCGACTGTTTCTGATCAAACAAAAGAATTCTCTTCTTTCCTTCAAAATGAAAATGCATAAAATCACCCAAGTCAACGTCATAATGCATTAAAACATGAGCGTCGCTTCCGCCAAAAAATAATGTAGGAAGTCTTTTGAAAAATTTAATTCCCAAATCAGGATATGTAAAATTTTTGAGCAGTTCAGGAAGACGGTCGGTAATAATATAAAAGAAAATACGAAGGTCTGACGGTTTAGATCTTATCGTATCAATATAATCTTTCATTTTCATCTTCGCGACAGGCGCATCAGAGCTTTTCTTAGAATCCGCTGGTTTGTTATCATACAACGGAACTTCCTGTGCACCCGCTTTTTCTTTAATAAAATCAAAATTCCATTTATCGAAGGCTTCCCACCGACTCGCATAATTTTTTATCAGAAGTGGTTTCTGTTTTTTGAAATAATTTTGCTGGAAATCTTCTTTCGTTATATCGTTTACAACGTCTACGTTTTCGAGAATCATGGCTTTGTAAATTTAATGCGAAATAAAAATAGTGTTTTTTTGAAATTTATAAAAATTTATCTTTGCAAAAGACACGCAACCCATGAGAGTTTACAATACCAAACATTTCCTGAAAATACTGGTCAGCTTACACAAAAGCGACACCCTGAAAATCCTTTTTCCAACAATGATTTTGATGGCTGTTTATTCTTACGGAATTCAGTATTTAGAAGTTGAATATCTGCATTTAACCTCAAAATCTAAGGTAAGCAATGTCGGATTGATTCATTCATTATTAGGATTCGTTTTATCATTATTGCTGGTTTTCAGAACCAATACAGCCTATGACCGATGGTGGGAAGGAAGAAAACTTTGGGGAAAACTGGTAAATGACACAAGAAATTTCGCTGTAAAAATCAATATGATTCTTTCAGACGACAGAGATTCTGCAAATCAAATTGCACGTTACCTAAAATACTATCCCCATTTTCTGGCTAAACATCTTTCTCAGGAATCTACAAGATTAGCTTTGGATGAAGATTATTCTGAAATCGAAAAATCTTTGAAAAATCATGGACCCACCGATTTGGTGATCCTTTTGACCCACAAATTGCATCAATTAAAAAAAGAAGGAAAAATTTCTGATGTAGAAATGCTTTATTTAGATACGCAAGTCTCAGGTTTTCTTGATGTCTGCGGAGGTTGTGAAAGAATTAAAAATACCCCCATTCCTTATTCCTATTCTTCATTTATAAAAAAATTCATCATTTTATATGTTTTGGCTTTACCAATTGCTTATGTCATTAATCTCGGATTATTCATGATTCCGCTGACTGTTTTCGTATATTACGTTTTGATGAGTCTGGAATTGATTGCTGAAGAAATTGAAGATCCTTTCAACAATGATGAGAATGATATTCCCATGGAAGCCATCGCACAAAATATCGAAAGGAATGTGCATCAGATCATGGGTGCAAAAAAATAAAAAAAAGAAAAGGCGAATTAAATCCATTGATAGACAAGAATTCGTAAATTGTAATAAGAAATAAAATTATTTTGGTAAATAAATTAAAACTGGAAGAACTCAACAGAATTGATGTAGAAACTTTTAAGAAGGTTGAGAAAATTCCGTTGGTGGTCGTTTTAGATAATATAAGAAGCATGCACAATGTGGGTGCAACTTTTAGAACAGCAGATGCATTTTTGATTCAGAAAATTATTCTGTGTGGAATTACACCACAACCGCCACACCGTGAAATTCACAAAGCGGCTTTAGGTGCAACAGAAAGTGTAGACTGGAGTTATGAAAATGATATTAATGTAACCATAAACGATTTAAAAAGCCAAGGCTTTGAAGTGGTAGGAATCGAACAGACAACTAATAGTACGATGATCACTGATTTTAAAATCGACAATACTAAAAAGTATGCGGTAATTTTAGGTAACGAAGTAGAAGGAATCAGTGATGAAGCTTTGCAGAATATTGATTCTTTCATTGAAATTCCACAACTCGGTACAAAGCATTCTTTAAATGTAAGTGTATGCGGTGGAATCGTGATGTGGGAGTTTGCAAAAGCCCTAAAATAAAAAAACTGCGTCTGTCTAAAAGACAGTGCAGTTTGAAATAAATCTAATAAAAAGTAAAAATGAAAGGCGACAAAGATACTTTATTTTTCTTTACGAACAAATTTTTGAATCCGTTTTTTTACTTTTTTGAAAAATAACTTAACTTTTAGAGAAAGGTTTCGTTTAAAATTTTATAAATTAGCACAATGTTTATCAAGGACTATATCTCAAAAGATTTTCCGTGTTTTCATCTGACTGACTCTATCGAATCAGCTAGAGAAACTTTAGAAGCATTTGGATATACACATATTTTCATCAAAAAATCACACCACTTTTACGGAGCCATCGCTAAAGACTTTCTTTATGAAGATGAAGGACATTTGAAAAATCTGGAACATCAGATTGAGCGGTTTGCGATTTTAGAAGACAATAATATCATGGATAGCATTCGATTGTTTTATACATTCAATGCCAACGTGATTCCTGTGATCAACAAAAACGAAAAATATCTCGGATACATTTGTTGTGATGATGTTTTTCAGACCTTTTCAAAATACCCTCTGTTTTCGGAAACCGGTGCTATTCTTACGATAGAAACTCCGGCAAGAAAATATTCGATGACAGAAATTGCAAATATCGTCGAGAGCAACAACTCTAAATTTTACGGCGGATTTATCAGTTTCATGTCTGATGAAGTGATTCACGTCACCATAAAAATCAGTAACGAAAATTTAGCTTCAATTGATGCCACTTTTGACCGTTACGATTACAGAATTGTAGAAAAATATTATTCTGATGAGAAAACAGATCTTTTCAAAGACCGTTTAGGTTTTTTACAAAAATTTATCGAAATATAATATGAAGGCAGCCATATATTCTCAGAAAAAAGATCTTGATACTTTTTTATATTTAAGCAAATTTATTTCTGAACTGGAAAGCAGAGGTGTAAAATCTGTTTTGTTTGACGAAATGGCTGAAGCGCTTCAGTTTTCTAAAATTTTTGAAACTTTTGGCAACAAACAGGATCTTATCGATAAAGAAGTTGATCTTTTCTTCACTTTCGGAGGCGATGGAACGATTGTAAACTCTTTGACTTTCATTGAGGATCTTGAAATTCCTGTCGTTGGTGTCAATACCGGAAGACTCGGATTTTTAGCTAGCTTCACCAAAGAAGAAGCCTTCAAAGAACTGGATTCTATTTTAAAAGGTGATGTAAAAACCAGCCGAAGATCTGTGATTGAAGTTGTTTCACCCAAATCTGACGAGTTTTTCCCGTATGCTTTAAATGACGTAACCGTTTCAAGAAAAGAAACCACTTCAATGGTAACGGTAGATTCTTATATCAATAATGAGTTTTTAAATGTATTTTGGGGCGATGGTGTTATTGTTTCTACACCGACAGGTTCTACAGCTTATTCATTAAGTTGTGGCGGACCAATTATTTCTCCGAATAACGAAAATTTTGTCATTACTCCGATTGCGCCACATAATTTAAACGTAAGACCATTAGTTGTTAATGATAAAGTGGAAATTAAATTTAAAGTGGAAAGCAGAGTTCCGCAATATTCTCTTTCATTAGATTCAAGATTAATTCATATCGAAACCGATAAAGAAATCATAATTAAAAAGGCAAGTTTCCAGTTATTATTGGTGCAGCCCAACAATTTAAGCTTCTATGAAACCATCCGTCAGAAGCTACTTTGGGGACGCGATAAAAGAAATTAGTAATTTCTTAAAATTGATTACCTTTACAAGAATTTTCAAAAAATATCCTAATATTATAATAAAGTAAACATGAGTAGAATTTTCCCGGCAGGAGTTGCCACAGGTCAGTTAGTTACAGATATTTTTCAATATGCTAAAGAAAACAAGTTTGCATTACCTGCAGTAAACGTAGTTGGATCTAGCAACGTAAACGCAGTAATGGAAACTGCAGCAAAATTAAACTCACCTGTAATCATTCAGTTTTCTAACGGTGGGGCATCTTTCAACGCTGGAAAAGGATTAAGCAATGACGCTCAGAAATCAGCTATTTTAGGTGGTATCGCAGGAGCTAGACATATTCATACCCTTGCTGAAGCTTATGGAGCAACAGTAATTTTACATACAGATCACGCCGCAAAAAAATTGTTGCCTTGGATTGATGGTTTGATGGATGCTAACGAAGAATTCTTCAAGCAAACAGGAAAGTCTCTTTACTCTTCTCACATGCTTGATCTTTCTGAAGAATCTTTAGAAGAAAACCTTGAGATTTCTGCTGAATATTTCGAAAGAATGGCAAAAATGCAGATGACTTTAGAAGTTGAGATCGGGGTTACAGGAGGTGAAGAAGATGGTGTAGACAATTCTAGTGTAGACAACTCTTTATTATACACTCAGCCAGAAGACATCGCTTACACTTACGAAAAACTGAAAGCAATCTCTGATAACTTTACCATTGCAGCAGCATTCGGAAATGTACACGGAGTTTACAAGCCAGGAAACGTAGTTCTTACTCCAAAAATCTTAGATAACTCTCAGAAATTTGTTCAGGAGAAATTCGGAACTGTTGAGAAGCCAATTAATTTTGTATTCCACGGTGGTTCAGGTTCTTCTTTAGAAGAAATCAGAGAAGCTATTGATTACGGGGTAATTAAGATGAATATTGATACCGATCTTCAGTTTGCTTACACAGAAGGAATCAGAGATTATATGGTAGAAAATGTAGAATATTTGAGAACTCAAATCGGAAATCCTGAAGGAGAAGAAAAGCCTAACAAAAAATACTATGATCCAAGAGGATGGATCAGAAAAGGAGAAGAAACGTTCTCTAAAAGATTGGTTAGAGCTTTTGAAGATTTAAATAACGTAAATACGCTTAAATAAATTATAATTGATAAAAGATGAGCGATAAGTGATTTTAAAACGCTTTCCTCATCTTTTATCATTTATCATACATCAATTATATAGTTATGGCATTCGACTGGTTTAAAAGAAAAGCACAAAATATTACTACTTCTACAGATGATAAAAAAGATGTACCAAAAGGTCTTTGGCATCAGACTCCATCAGGAAAAGTGGTAGAACACGATGAACTCAAGAAAAACAATTATGTTTCTCCTGAAGACGATTTTCATGTAAGAATAGGAAGTGCAGAGTTTTTTGACATCCTTTTTGACGAAGGAAAATTCACTGAGCTAGATGCTAATGTGGAAAGTATAGACATGCTTAGCTTTAAAGATACCAAGTCATACACCGACCGTCTAAAAGAAGTAAAAGCAAAGACAAAACTGACTGATTCCATAAGAAACGCAGTAGGAACCGTAAACGGAACTGAAATGGTAGTTTCTTGTATGGATTTTGCTTTCATTGGAGGATCTTTGGGTTCTGTGATGGGTGAAAAAATCAGACGAGCAATTGATTACTGTATTGAAAAAAGACTTCCTTACATGATTATTTGCCAGTCTGGTGGAGCGAGAATGCAGGAAGCAACGTATTCTTTGATGCAGTTGGCTAAAGTACAATCTAAGTTGGCTCAGCTTTCAGAAGCAGGACTTTTGTACATCGCTTATCTTTGTGACCCAACTTTCGGTGGAATTACAGCATCTTTTGCAATGACTGCAGATATCATTATGGCAGAACCAAGAGCATTAATCGGATTTGCAGGACCAAGAGTTATCCGTGAAACCATCGGTAGAGATTTACCAGAAGGCTTTCAGACTTCAGAATTTTTGCAGGAAAAAGGTTTCGTAGATTTCATTGTAAAAAGAACTGAAATTAAAGAAGTCGTTTCTAAAACAGTAAATTTATTAGCCGTAAAAGCTTAAGATTTAAACTAAAAAAACATATCATCTCTCTCAATTTGGGAGAGATTTTTATTTAAATAATGGCAATAATTTATTTTTAAAAGCTATACTGCTTGATCTCAAAGCCAAAAGCAATAAGCTAACTGCCAACAGCCAAATTATGAGGACATTTAAAGTCGTTTTAACTACCATTACATCAATGAGTTTAAAGAAAATATTTAAACTCTTATCTGCTGTTTTACCACACCCTCTTTTTTCGATTTTAAGTTTTTATGCCACCATAAAAGCCTTTTCTATCGCACAGAAACTTTATCCTAAAACGGCATCCAAAAACGGTGAAGGAAACGCTTTCAGACATTCACTTTGGTGTTGCCTGATTATGATGTATTGCAGCAAAGTGTCTTCTCCCGAAAAAGCATTAGACTTCTGCAAAAAAATTACAGATCTGCACGAAGAATTATTTCCAAACGAGCCTTTGGAAACCAAAATGGATCTTCACAATAACAAAATAGGAATGGATTATTTCATGGAACTTCTTCCCGGAATTCACCGTCAGTTTTTTGAGAAAAGCTTTTTTATTAAAGAATTACAAAAGAAAACCGCCAATGCCAAGATTTTGAAAAGCCTGGATGATAATTTTGAAGGAGAATTGGTGTATCTGGATGAAAAATAATTCTCTTTTTTTTCCTTATTATCAGAATTTGTCATTCCGTAGGAATCTCAGTAATGCTATTGAAACTCTGTTTAGATTCCTGCGAAATGACAAACTTTATTTTAATCCAATCTTGATTTTTTAGACTTTTGCAATTTAAAGTATTTTTAACTAAGTTTAAACAATTAATTTAATCTAAATGGTTCTCAGCAGAATTTGGTCGGCTTTCATCATCATTGCCATTACTATTGCAAGTATAAAATACATTTCGTCAAGCCACTACAAAACCATTTTCAATGATATGGTTGTAGGAAAAGGCGGCGATACCGTACAGATTGCTACCCAAAATATCACTACACTTTCTCCTATCGTAAGAGACAGCCTGATGAAAAAACCTGATTTTGCAAACAGCAGAATTCATTATAAAACAGATTCTTTAAAACAGAATGTTCAGGTTTATCGAATTCAGGAAGCAGACGGTGTCATTGGAACTTCGGAAACCGCCGTTAAAATATGTATTGGATTGATAGGAATCATGACCCTCTTCATGGGATTCATGAGTATTGCTGAAAAAGCTGGCGGAATCAATCTTTTAAGCCGATTAATTCAACCGTTTTTCTCAAAATTATTTCCTGAAATTCCTAAAAACCACCCCGCTTTCGGTCATATGCTGATGAATTTTAGCGCGAATCTTTTAGGTTTAGATAATGCTGCAACTCCATTTGGCCTAAAAGCGATGGAAAGTTTACAGACTTTAAACCCGAATAAAGATACCGCAAGTAATTCACAAATCATGTTTCTCTGCCTTCACGCAGGAGGAATGACATTAATTCCGGTTTCTATTATTGCGATCAGGGCTTCGATGGGATCAAAAACACCGACTGATATTTTTCTTCCGTGTATGATTGCGACATTTGCAGCGACTTTAGCAGCAATGATCATTGTTTCAGCTTATCAAAAAATTAATCTATTAAAACCTATTGTTCTTGCTTATGTTGGGGGAATTTCCGCATTAATTGCGCTTTTGGTTGTCTATTTAGTTCAATTGAGTAAGAACGAACTGGATGATTTCAGTAAAGTTTTAAGTAATGGCTTAATCTTATTCATTTTTATTGCGATTGTTCTTGGTGCAGTTTATAAAAAAATTAATGTTTTCGATGCTTTTATTGAAGGCGCAAAAGAAGGTTTTTGGACTTGTGTAAAGATTATCCCTTATTTAGTAGGAATGCTGATTGCGATTTCACTTTTAAGAACTTCAGGAGTCTTTGACGTCATCATTGATGGGATGAAATGGGTTGCCAATGTTGCGAATTTAGACGCCAGATTTGTAGACGGTCTTCCGACGGCTTTAATCAAACCTTTATCCGGTTCAGGAGCGAGAGGAATGATGGTTGATACGATGGCGACTTTTGGAGCAGATAGTTTTCAAGGGAAGTTGGCAGCAGTTCTTCAGGGAAGCTCAGACACGACGTTTTATGTGATTGCAGTTTATTTTGGAGCAGTAGCTGTAAAGAACACGAGATACACTGTAGTTGCCATGCTTTTGGCTGATTTGGTGGGCGTAATTACAGCAATTGGATTGGCGTATTTGTTTTTCGCCTAACTAGTTGATAGTTGATGGTTGCTAGATAATAGTTTTAAATACAAAATTATGAGCTACACAAATCTTGATATTTATAATATTTCTTTTAAATTATTTATTGAAACACATCCACTTACTTTTAAATTACCGAAACGTGAATTGTATGAATTAGGAAGTCAATTAAGAAGATCTTCTGACTCTGTGGTAACAAATATTGCAGAAGGATATGGAAGAAAAAATTATAAAGGAGAATTCATTCGTTTTTTAGTTTATTCACAAGGGAATTGTGATGAAACAGTAAGTCATTTATCAAAGCTGGCAATACTTTATCCTGAATTAAATGCGGATTTTCAAAATAAGATAGAACAATATCAACTTTTAGGAGGAAAAATAAATAATTTTATAAAATATGTCCAGTTAAACTGGCGTACATAAACAAAAAACCAAAAACTATCAACAAGCAACTATTTTATGATTACAGATAAAGAATTCACGTTAAGACTCATCCGTCAGTTATCTCAAGCATTAGAAAAACTGATTTTAGACAAACCCGAAGAAAGTTTAATGCAGAAAGAATTAGATTTTGATTCTTTAATGAAAGATATTTTTAAATTTGATTTTAAAGAACTTTCATCAAAATCCAAAGAAGAAATAATTGAAATCGTAACAGAAAGACAGGAAAGAGACCGCAAAGATTATTACGAAATGCTCGGAAATCTTTTCTATTACAACGGAAAAGTTCTAAACAATAATGACTTTTTAGACAAAGCAAAAACATTCTACGAGCTTTATCTTCAAACCAGTGGAATTTTTGCACTTCCGATTATCAACAGGATCAACGAAATCGCAAAAAAATAATCTCCGAGCAATCGCAAACAAAGATTGAGCAATTATATATAACAAATAAAAAAAGCACTTGAATAAAGTGCTTTTGTATTTTTAGAATGTGATACTATACGTTCCGGTGGATGATACGCTGGCTTTTTCAGCTTTAACATATTTCTTAACCCATGCAACAGACGTGGAAACCACACAAGGATCTGAAACTCCGCCTGATCGTCTTGCAGAAGAAATATTTCCAGCTTTATCTACAGTATAAGCAATGGTAATCGATCCGCTTGCTGAGCAATTGTGGCTTGGCTGAGCACCTCCTCTTCCCATCGTTCCGGGAATATAGCCTATCAATCGACGGTCTATTCCTACTTTGCTGTCGCCATTTCCGTCTCCACCTAAAGGATCGCCATTATTACCTATTCCCGTTCCTGTTCCCTGACTGCCGGCTTTTGTTCCCCGGCCTTTAATTAGATTTCCGATAGCAGCAGTTCCTTTTCCATCTCCATTTCCTGTTTTAGAATTGGCTGTTGTTGCAGAACTTTTTGTGCTTTTCGTCGTCGAACTTGCCGTTGATTTTTTATTGGTTTTTGAATCTTCTTTTTTCGGAGCGGTAACTTTGGTGTTTGTTCCGGTAATTATTTTTTCTTTGACCTCAGTTTTTTTTGATTCCGGTTTGGGATCTGGAACAATAACCGTTTTAGGCTCAGAAACCACATTTTCAACTGGTTCAGGAGCTGTTTCAATAGCTTTTGCAGCTAAACTTCCTTCCTGATTCGCTGGTTCGTCAATTCCGGCTCCGTTTCGGTTATCTCCAAAGTTTACAAGCATTGTAGTAATTACTTCGGGTTCTTTTGCACGCTCGGTAGGTTTCATTTTATAGATGAAAACGAATAACAAAATAGCAGACCAAATAAGGATAGAAAGCACTGCACTTTTTATCTTATCTTTATTTTCTTCGGCTCTATTTATCGTATAACCTCTCATTGATTTATTGGTCTCAAATTATAATTTTTATTTGCCACGAATGCACTAATTTTCTTATTTAAGTATTCGTAGGAATGCAGAATGCTTATTCTTTTACCGTTGCAATCGCAATATTAAATTTATGCTTTTCTGCAATTTCCATTAAAAAAACAACATCTTTATGCATTGTGCTCTCATCAGCTCTGATGGTAAATGATTTTGCAGATTTGCTCTGAAGATCACTCACGATGGTTTGTTCCACCAATTCTCTGCTTACCGGTTGATCATTTACAAAATACGATCCGTCTGGTTTTACACTTACCGTCATCGGATTCGGAATATTGTTATCTACGCTTCCTGTTTGCGGAAGTTTTACATCAATCGCACTCTGATTAGCCGCTGAAGAGGTAATCATAAAGAAAATCAACATCAGCAAGATAACGTCTGTCATCGCTGCTAAACTGAATTCCGGATGCGCTTTATTTCTTCTCTGAATTTTCATCTGTTAGAATTTATAAAGGTTTATTGATAATGTCTAAAAATTCTCCAGAAACATTTTGAGTTCTCAAAACGAATTTATCAATTCTTGTCAGCAAAATATTATAAAAAAAGTTTGCCGGGATTGCCACTGCTAAACCAACTGCCGTTTGTCCAAGAGCGGTATAAATACCTTCAGACAAAGTTTTTGGAGAGAAAGCGCCTTCAGCGTGAGACAAATCAAAGAACGCAATAATCATCCCGATTACCGTTCCCAAAAGTCCCAACATTGGTGCAATACTTGGTACAACTGCCAAAAGGTTCAGGTTTTTCTCCATGTTTGCCACCTCAATTTGAGCTTGAGATTCCATCGCGCTTACAATATCAGAAACGGGTCTTCCCAATCTTGAAATTCCTTTTTCTAAAATTCTGGATTCGGGTGAATTCTGTGTTTTACAATAATCTGCCGCAGCCTCTATTTTCCCATCTCGAATGAAATCTTCGATGTTATTCATAAAATTAGAATCTGTTTTTGAAGTCATTCTTTTAATAAAGAAAAATCTTTCAAAAAATAGATAAACAGAGAAAACTCCTAATAACAAAACTGTCACCATCACTATTTTAGCGAAGATACCACCATGAAAAAGGATATTCCAAAAAGAAAATTCAAGCTTTTCTACAGGTACAGTAGGTACAGCGACCTGTGCAAATAAAATCTGAGTAAGTTCCGTTAGCAGCATTAATTGATTATTTTATAATGGTTTTTAAACGACAAAAATAACAGAATATTATTAATACTTATCTTAAAATAAGCTTAAAAAAACACATTCCAAATCTAATAATGTCTTAAAAAGCAAATTTCTTTCCAAAAAAGTATTTGAAAAGAAATTTGCAGTCTATATTTTGGCAGCGCTTAGTCTTCGTCTACCTCTATCTCATCTTGTTTGAATTCGCATTTCAGTCTGAAAGAAATTGGCGTATCAGAACCTGTGTAAAAATCATCAATGGTTCCTTTCCAGATTACCTGAAGCTCATCTTCTTCGTTTTTCTCAAAACAAAGCTCGTTGTCGTAAATGAAGGCATCTTCATCATCAAACAAATTAACTTCGGTATAAACCTCATCATCAGAGTCGTTGATCTCGAATGTTTTTCCTTCAATTTCCGAAGAATCTATCGGAAATTCAATTACTTCCAGCGAAAGTTGAGGAAAATTATACTGCAGAGAATCGTCGTCTACATGATCTAAGCCGTCATCTGTAATGACTTCCACTTCCAGAAAGTGTTTTTGGTTACTATAAACAGCCTTGCAATAAGTGCTTTTTATATTATATTTTAATGTCTCGTCTGGATGGTAAATTTTTAAAATCCCTTTCATTATTTCCTAAAAAAGAACTGTAATACTATGATTGTTAAATGCTTTAGGCAAAGATAAAAAATTGTACGAATCTGAAAAATGTTTTGAAAATTATTTTTATTAAAATCTACCTTTAAAACGAATTTGATTACAATATTGGCTATTTTTGTTATTTATTCCCGTGATAAAATGCTGAAACAAAATTTTGTAACAACAATTGCATTTCATCTTACAAATAAAAGATAAAGATTATCTATGAAAAATATTTTATTTAAAACCATAATCGGCCTCGGCTTGGCGGTGAGCATTTCATCTTGCAAAAAATCAGATTCACCATTAACGAAAGTTACGCCAACCAATATAGATTCTATTGCATCTAATTATTATGAACAATATTTAAAGCTCTATCCTTTAGAAGCTACTTCACAAGGAGACTTGAGGTACAACGATCAACTTCCTATCAATATTGACAAAGATTTTATTTTGGGTGAAGTTGCTTTTTATAATTCTATTCAGAAACAACTTGAAAATGTAGATTATAAAAGTCTTTCGGATGAAGACAAAGTAATTTATGATGTTTTAGATTATACTTTAAAAGATAAAATTGAAGCGTATGCTTACCATCCGGAATATATTCCTTTCAGCCAGTTTACAGGTTTACCGCTAAATTTTCCATTGTATGGAAGCGGACAAGGAAGTCAGCCTTTCAATACTGAAAAAGATTATGAAGACTGGTTAAAAAGAATGGAGAAATTTCCTGTGTGGATGAATGCTGCTACCGATAATTTCCGTGAAGGAATGAATAACAAAATGGTTCTCCCAAGAAAATTGGTTGTAAAAATGATTCCTCAAATGAGAGCTGAAGAAATCATTACACCAGATTTTGAAAAGAATATTTTCTACGGTCCTGTAAAAAACTTTCCAAAAAGCTTCAGCAAAGAACAAAAGGAAAAACTGACCAACCTCTACAAGGATGCTATTACAAAAAACATCATTCCTGCGTATACAAAAATGGGTGAGTTTTTAGAGAAAGAATATTTGCCAAAAGCAAGAGAAACAGACGGATACAATAGCTTACCTAAAGGAGATAATATCTACAAATATTACGCTAAAAGCTGGACAACCACTAATAAAACACCTGAAGAAATCAATAAAATTGGTCTACAGCAGGTTGCTATGCTTCGTGGAGAAATGGAAAAAGTAAAGCAGCAAGTTGGTTTCAAGGGAACACTTGAAGAGTTTATCAATTCTGTAAAAACAGACCCTAAAGCAATGCCTTACAAAACCTCAAAAGAAGTTTTGGATGGTTTCAATGGGATTTTAGCTAAAATAACGCCGAAGCTAAAAACCATGTTTAGCGTAACGCCAAAAACTAAGTTTGAAATCAGACAAACTGAAAAATTCAGAGAAGCAAGTGCAAGTGCAGAATACATCCAAGGCACTCCCGACGGAAAAAGACCGGGAATTTTCTACATGCCACTTCCCGACCCTTCAAAATTCAACGTTACCTCAGGAATGGAATCTCTGTTTTTACACGAAGCCATTCCGGGACATCATTATCAGGTTTCTCTGCAACAGGAAAATACAAAGCTTCCAAAATTCATGAGATTTGGCTGGTTTGGAGCGTATGGTGAAGGTTGGGCGCATTATTGCGAAACTTTAGGTCCTGAATTCGGATTGTACACCGATCCTTATCAAAAAATGGGTTATTTGAGCGATCAAATGCTTCGTGCAGTTCGTTTGGTGGTCGACACCGGAATCCACACCGGAAAAATGACAAGAGAAGATGCAATTACTTATTTCTTAAACAATATTGCTTACGATGAAGCAGGAGCAACTGCAGAAGTTGAACGATACATGGCAATGCCTGGACAAGCTTTGGGTTATAAAATCGGATCTTTAAGAATCAGAGAACTGAGAGAAAAATATCAGAAAGAATTGGGTGGTAAATTTAATCTGGCAAAATTCCACGATGAAGTTTTGAGTCAGGGTTGTCTTCCTTTGGATGTTTTAAACAGAAAAATGGAGCTTTGGGCGACGAAGCAGAAATAAGTTTAGTAAAAAAAATGAAGAGAAAGATTTTCTCATTAAAATATAGAAGTCACGAATTAATTTTTCGTGACTTTTTTGTTTTAGTTTTGTTTAAACAAAATCATGAAACCAACTTTATTTTTTATATTCATTTTAATTTTCTGCTTATCAATTGTAAACTGTAAAAAAGAGAAGAAAATTCAACAGAATTTTGGAAAATTTGTCGTTGACGAAGGTCTTCCACAAAATGACACAATAAAACTGCTTTCAAAATATCCAGAATTAAAGCTTTATAAAAAGGAAAAAATAGAAAGTAAAACAAGAACGGCTTATATTATTCAGACAACAGCTTTATTTCAAACCGATAAATATAAATGCAACGCTGTTTCAAAAAATGATACATTGGAGATTTTACTCAATAACAATAATGGCCTTTATGGAAATGGTGTTTTAATCAAAGTATTTGATGATCATTTTTTCATTAAAGATATTGACCCTAAAACCTTACACGGCGAAATAAAATTTATGAAGACGAAACCTGTTTATCAAAAATTAGTGCTTGATAACAATAGTTTTCAGAAAAACGACACTGTTTATGGTTTTATAGATTATAATACAAAAGTAGAAAATTTCACAAAAGATTTCAGAGGATATTTTAAAGCTTTAATAAAATAAAATTACTCAGAATATTGATTTTTCTTAATTTTGATTTATTAGTTAACTACCCCGTCTTTTTGTTTCACAAAAATCCACCCCTTCAAGGAAGGGGAATTTAATAATACTAAAATTATGACAGAAAGTATAAAATCATTGTTCACAAGAGATTTAAACCAATTAAAAAAAGAAATAGAAGCGTATCAAAACGAAGAAACTATCTGGAAAATTGATAAAAACATTCTCAATTCTGCAGGAAATTTATCGCTTCATCTGGTTGGAAATATCAATCATTTCATCGGATCAATATTGGGAAATTCAGGTTATGTAAGAAACAGGGAGCTTGAATTTTCATTAAAAAATATTCCGCGAACAGAATTGATTGATAAAATTGAAAAAACGATTGAGACTGTACATTCTTCGCTTGATCAATTATCAGAGGAAGATTTGAAAAAAGAATATCAGATTGAGGCTTTAGGCTATCCCATGACGACAGACTATTTTCTGGTTCATTTGTTTGGACATTTGGGTTATCATTTGGGACAGATTAACTATCATAGGAGATTGTTGGATGTGGAATGATTTTAAAATTTCTTATTCTTTAAACCACCCCGTCAAAAATTCTGTCGAATTTTCGCCACCCCTCCATTGGAGGGGAATTTTTGCAGCTGTTATATTATTTATCTTTTTCTTCGAACAACATTTTAGTAATAAAATCTTTCTCGCCTTTTCCTCTTGCCGGAGAATATTCTCTTCCATAAAAGATAATTTGAAGGTGAAGTTTATTCCAGAACTCTTCTTTCCATAATTTTTTGGCATCTTTCTCGGTTTCTACAACATTTTTTCCAGAAGTAAGTTTCCATTGCGTCATTAGTCTATGAATGTGTGTATCGACCGGAAAAGCAGGAAATCCAAAGCCCTGGCTCATCACTACAGAAGCTGTTTTGTGCCCCACTCCTGCCAATTCTTCAAGTTCTTCATACGTTTGAGGGACAATCCCGTTATGTTTTTCCAAAAGTTGCTCTGCCATTTTTTTCAGATTCTTAGCTTTTGTATTTGAAAGTCCGATTTCTTTGATGAGTTCTTTAATTTCAAAATCCTCCAATTTTGCCATTCTTTGTGGCGTTCCTGCTACAGCGAACAGTTCCGGAGTTACCTCATTTACCTTTTTGTCGGTCGTTTGCGCAGAAAGTGCAACAGCAACCATTAGAGTATAAACATCTGTATGATCTAAAAAAATAGGAACAACAGGATATAATTTTTCTAATTCTTCCTGAACGAGTGCGGCTCTTTGCTTTTTTGTCATTTAACCATTAAATTTGAACAAAAATAAATCATTATGCTGAAAGTTGGAGACCAATTACCACAATTTGAAGGAATAAATCAGGATGGAGAAACAATTACTTCTGAAAAGTTACTTGGAAAAAAATTAGTAATTTTCTTTTATCCGCAAGCGAGTACGCCCACTTGTACTGTGGAAGCTTGTAATTTAAGTGATAACTATTCACAATTGGAAAAAGCAGGATTTCAGCTTTTAGGAATCAGCGGAGATACCGTGAAAAAGCAAAAAAACTTTCACAGCAAATTTGCTTTTCCTTATGATTTAATTGCTGATGAAAACCGTGATGTCATTGAAAAATTCGGAGTTTGGAAGGAGAAAAAAACTTTTGGTAAAACTTATATGGGAATTGTGAGAACCACATTTATTTTCGATGAAAAAGGAATTTGCACCAGAGTTATTGAAAAAGTGACTTCTAAAACGGCAGCAGCACAGATTTTGGAGGGATAAGTCTTAAACACGAATGTTTTCACTAATTTCACAAATATCTTATGCTGATTCGTGAAAACATTTGTGTTTTTAGTGTTTAATTATTCCGTTTCGTAATACATCAGCTCCTCATCTTCATTAGGAAGCGTTACATATTTTTGGAATTTCAAACCTAACCTTTCGATTAATTTTTGAGAAGAAAAATTGTCTTTTGAAGTAATGGCAGAAATTTTATTTAAACCAAATTCTTCCATTCCGATAGATTTTACTTTTTGAGCGGCTTCAAACATCAAACCTTTGCCTTCAAATTTTTCAAGGACAGAAAACCCAATATCTACAACACCCAAACCTTCTCTTTCGAAGATTCCCACACTTCCGATTTTCTGATTTCCTTCTTTTAAAACAAGAATATAATTTCCGAATCCTCGTTTTTCAATTTGCGGTAAAAACTTAGATTTAATATAATTCTCGGCATCAGAGAGAGAATTGATGTTCTTATTTCCAATAAACTTTATAAAATTAGGCATATTATAAAGCTGAAAAATAATATCAGTGTCATCTACAGCAACAGGTCGAATCAAAAGCCTTTCTGTTTCGTAGAAGTTATTTTCTTTTTTTGGAAGGTTGCTTTTGGGGTTCATTTTTAGGTTCTTCTTTCTTTTCTATTTTTAAAAGACGCGGGTTATTTGTACAGTTTTTAGTATAAACTTCGATGTAAGTTCCGTTATCTTTAATATTTGAAACTATGCCTGTTGATTTATTGACCGTTAATGTAAAATGTATTTTCTGATAAGGACATTCTTTTGAGGTGATTTTTCCAAGATTAAGGTAATAATTGGTTTTATCATCGTAGTAATTGGCCGCAATATCTACGAATTGCTCATCGATAAAATAACCCTCTAAAACAGCAGACAACGCAGCTTCTTCGACATTATCAACCTTTCCGATAAACTCTTTTAATTCTTTTAAATCAGTTAAATAGCTTATCTTCCCTCCTACGGAAGAAACAATATAATAAAAACTTTCTTGTCCCGGTCTGAAATTAAATCCCACAAATTGAGGAAGATAATCTTGTTTGGTTCCTGAAACTTTTACTTCTTTATTTTTACCATAACTGTTATTAACCAATACCCAAAAATCAACTTTGCTATTGGGAACAATTTTGCCCAAAACGGCATCAATATTTGAGAACTTTTTCTTTTCCTGAGAAAAAACAGAGATTCCTAGAAAGAAAAGAAGAAAAGTAAGAGTTTTAATTTTTTTCATAGTTTGAAATGCGGACAGAAACTATGCCAATATTTACATAAATTTCTCTCCTTTTTTAAGGCTTTTTAAATCTAAAACGTATTCTTTAATCTGCTGATCGTGTTCTCTCGGGCAAATTAACAATACCTTATCTGTATCTACAACGATAAAATCTTTCAAACCGTCTATTACAACTGCTTTATTATTTTTCACATGAATAATATTCCCTGTAGAATTGTAGGTAAGCGCCGTTTTGATATTGACTGCATTTTCGTTTTGGTCTCTATCGCTGTTTTCGAAAACCGAGGTCCAGGTTCCAAGGTCACTCCAACCTAAATCAGCAGGAATTACATGTACATTTTTAGCTTTTTCTAAAATCCCGTTATCGATTGATATTTTCTGGATTTTAGGATAAATAAGTTCTATACAACTTAGTTCCGCTTCAGCATTGTATTCACAAGCCGTAAACTGCTGCGTCATATCCGGAAGAAACGTTTCAAAGGCTTTGTGAATAGACTTTACATTCCATATGAAAATTCCGGCATTCCAAAGGAAATCTCCGCTTTCAAGGAAACTTTTAGCAATTTCAAGAATTGGTTTTTCGGTGAATGTTTTAACTTTATAATAGTCTGAATCTTTTTTCTCTACAAACTGAATATATCCGTAGCCCGTATCTGGTCTTGTCGGCGTAATTCCTAAAGTCAACAAATAATCATGGGTTGACGCAATATTAAATGCCAATTCTACTTTCTCTAAAAAGACATCTTCTTTTAAGATTAAATGATCTGCAGGAAGCACAATCATCGTAGCATCGGGATTAATTTCGGCAATTTTATTTGCCATATAAAGATTACAGGCAGCGGTGTTTTTCATCAGAGGCTCCCCCACGACATTCTCTTCAGGAATTTCTGGTAACTGCTGATGAGAAAGCGCTACATACTCTTTGTTGGTGATTACAAATATATTTTCGTTAGGAATAGCTTTGCTGATTCTGTCATACGTCTGCTGAATCATGGTGCGACCGGTTCCTAAAATATCCTGAAATTGTTTGGGGAATTTTTGTGTGCTCAGAGGCCAGAATCTACTACCGATTCCTCCTGCCATAATCACACAGTATTTATCTGATTTTAACATATTTAACTGCATTTTTTCACTCTAGCCAAAGGTTTGAAAGAATACTTTCGTCCTGTAACCAGATTCACACAAAGATAGTTTTTTTTAATAAGACCTTCCAACAAATACTTTTCGCTTCGGTAGATGAAATTTTCGCCTTTATAAAGCTTTTCTATATAAACCTCATCATCATCTTGATTTTCAATATGAAAATATTTTACCAAATCTGGACTTGCCATAAAATTGGCTTTTGGAGATTGCGAAAATTTAATAATAATTGGTTTTAAATCTTCTTCGTAAACATCTACACTTTCCAAAAGCATTTCCCTGAAAGTATGTTTCCATTCGTTACCGTGTGGAGCAATTCTTCTTCCGAATTTTTCGAAAGCAATAAGATGCGCCAATTCATGGGTTAATACGAAAAAGAAAAGCTGCGGAGCTAATGTAGAATTGATAGTAATTTCATGCGAATTGTCTCTCAATTTACGATAATCTCCAAGTTTTGAATTTCGGTTTTTAGTAACTTTTATGTGAATAGAATAATCTGAAAACCACTTTCTTAAATACAAAAGTGTATTTTGAGGCAAATATTTTTCTAAAGACTGAATAGACATCTTACAAAGTTAGCGGAATCCCTGAATAGAAATTCAATAATTTAAGACTGAAAAGATAATTAAATTTCGCCTGTTCAACCGAACCTTGAGAGTTCGCATAATTGTTTCGGGCAATGTTTAAATCATAAATTGTCGTACGGCCTGCCGTATAACTTTTATCTGCAAATTCCATTGCCAATTTTGTGCTTTTTGCAGCTTCTACAGCAGAAAGATATATTTCGTAATTGGCATCTGCATCAAACTGAGCTTGCTGTACACTTTGTCTTACCGTCTGTTTTTGCTGCTCTAATGTTGTTTTAGCGATATTTTCGTTGATTTTTGATTGCTCTACCTGAAGTTTGGTAATCCCTTTATTAAAGATAGGAACATTTAAAGTTACCCCTCCTTGCTGCCCAAAGTTATCTTTATACTGCTGAAAAAATCCAGGCTCTTGAGTGCCTCCTGTGTAATTTGTATTCAATAAATTTCTATAAAAAGTCCCAACCCCTACACTCGCAGTAAGCGTAGGCCAAAATGCCGTTTGAGAAATTTCTGTTTGAGTCTCTGCAGATTTTATTCTGCTTTCTGCCGCTTTTATTTGTGGTTGATTTCCATAAGCTAAATTCAAAACATCATCTACAGAAAACAATTGAGGAGTCAATTTATCATCAACTTCCACATCTTCCACATCAAAATCTTTGTATTCTTTTAACTGAAGTAATTGCGCCAAAGCAAACAGACTTCTTCCGACATTAATCTCAGCTGTCTTTAAATTTTGTTTTTCTCTTGCCCAAGCTGCTTCTGCTTCTGCAACAATTGTTTGAGCCGTTGTGCCTACTTCTGTAGTTATTTTTGCCCTATCAAATTGTTTTTTTGCATTTTCTGTTGCGCTCTGAGAAATCTTTACGATTTCCTTGTTCAGTAAAGTCGTTAAATATTGCTGAGCAATCTGAAGCGAAATATCGTTTTTAATCGTTTCAATATCGTATTGACTTGCCTCTACATCAAACTGTGATTTCCTGATTGTTTTTTCAAGCCTTCCATTATTATAAATCAAAATATCAGCTCCAATGTTTGCCGAATTACTGAATTGATCGTTTCGGATACTTGTCGTTCCCAAAGAAGCCTGCCCAAAACTTACATTATTCCCTATGCTTGCATTTACAGAAGGAAGATAATTTTTCTGGGCAATTTTAAGATTAGAATCCTGAATCTGTTTTGAATATTCATTCTGAATCACCTGAAGATTATGCTTTACTGCGTAGTCTACACATTCACGCAAAGACCATTTTTGCTGAGCGTTTAATCCTGCAAAGGCTAATCCCAAAACAACCGTCAAAACTTTTTTCATAAGGAAATATTTAATTTTTTTTCAAATGGAGCCGTTATTTTCAATTGATTTTTTCTGTGAGAAAGCTTGCAAATAACGATTTCTAATTGGCTTTATTCAAATTAGACGTAAAGATTGCAAAAAAGTTACAGATTTAGAAAATTATTGTTTCATTTTAATGAAAGTTTTGAGAATTTTGCATCATGACAAACGCACAATATCAGGAAGCTGTAGAATGGCTTTTCGTTCAGGCGCCAAACTATCAGTTAGATGGGCAAAAAGCATACAAACCGGGACTTGGAAACATCACAAGACTTTGCGCTTTTTTTAACAATCCACAAGATAAAATAAAATGCATTCACATTGGAGGAACCAATGGAAAAGGATCTACCAGCAACATGCTTTCTTCAGTTCTTCAAGAATCTGGCTACAAAACTGGTTTATATAATTCTCCGCACCTTATTGATTTTACAGAACGAATTAAAGTTAATGGTAAAAATTGTGATAAAGAGTTTGTCTATAATTTCATTTTAGAACTAAAAAAGCTCCCTGAAGATATCCTCCCCTCTTTTTTTGAGTTTACGACAATTATGGCGTTTGAATATTTTGCTCAGCAAAAGGTAGACATTGCCATTATTGAAGTCGGATTGGGTGGAAGATTAGATTCAACTAACATTATCAAACCTTTGGTTGCAGCAATTACGAATGTACAGCTAGATCATCAAAATATTTTAGGAGATACCATCGAAGAAATCACCTTCGAAAAAGCAGGAATTATAAAAAGTAATACCCCTATCATTTTCGGAGATGATAATGAAACGGTAAAAAATATTATTAAAGATAAAGCTACTAAAGAAAACGCTCCATTTATTGACGCTACTATTTTAAAAACTGAGCTAAAATCAGATTTGAAGGGAAATTATCAAAATAAAAATATAAAAGTTGTTTTAAGCTTAGTTGAAGAATTAAGAAAACTAAACTACCCTATCTCAAATAAAAATATTGAAACCGGACTTTTGAAAGTTCATCATAACACAGGATTTATTGGTCGTTGGTTTGAATTTTCTCAACATCCTTTGACGATTTGTGATACCGCGCATAATCAAGCCGGTTTGGAATCGGTTTTTGAACAGTTAAATTCTATTGAAAAACACAAACACGTTATTTTGGGATTTGTGAATGATAAGAAAATTGATGATGTAATGGAATTACTTCCCCAAAACTCTAAGTTTTATTTTGCAAAACCATCCATTAACAGAGGAAGGCACCCTCAAGATTATGAAGATTTGTTGATTGACGCAAAAATTTTTTATAAAATTTTCGATTCGGTACAAGAAGCGTATCTTTCTGCAAAACAAGAATGTACAAATGAAGAAATGATTTTTATTGGCGGAAGTAACTTTGTAGTTGGAGATTTTTTAGAAAAAAATTTGGAGATTTGCGAATAAGTCGTATATTTGCACCACTCTAAACAACGGTAACGTTGCAAGGGGCGATTAGCTCAGTTGGTTCAGAGCATCTGGTTTACACCCAGAGGGTCGGGGGTTCGAATCCCTCATCGCCCACAAAAGTTCCTAAAACTTTTAAAAAATTTAGGGCTCTTAGCTCAGTTGGTTCAGAGCATCTGGTTTACACCCAGAGGGTCGGGGGTTCGAATCCCTCAGGGCCCACAAAAACTCTCAGATTATTCTGAGAGTTTTTTATTTTAATGCTATCTTATTTTTTTTAGCAGCAAGTTTAGTTTGTAAACATCCAAATATTTTACATTCGGATTTTCTGACAGTAAATTTTTTAGAATTATTTTTTTAACTAATCCTTCATATAAAAAAATAAAAAGTTTGGAAAAACCAAGATTCTTTATTTTTCTTGCCATCCTCAAAGCTTTAATATCCTTAATATAATTTTCATTTTCCACGAATTTCGAAAGCTGAAACAAAGAATTCATCGCAGTTTCTGTCTTAGCTAAGAAAACTTCATTAGGAGTGTCATCAATATGGATTACAGGATTATTTATTGCGGAAAATTTCACCTGATTCAGTTCCATTTTTTTTGCAAAAACATAGTCTTCATAACCATAATTGGCTAAAGTTTCATCAAATGGAAATTTTATGAAAGTCTTTCTCTGAATAATAAAATTAACAGTTTTAAAAACAGAAAAATCTGAGGTTCGGTCACCTGAAAAAATTTCTCTTTCTACAGAATATCTATTCCGTAACGTTTTTAAATAAGCAGAATCAATTTTGAAATTACCATAAATAACCTCTACTCCCCTATTCTGTTCTATTTCTTGTAAATAATTTTTAAGAAAATCAGTGTTATCAATTTTAGCATCACAGTCCAAAAAAAGCAGATAATCTCCTTTTGTATGCTTTAAAAATAAATTTCTAATCTTAGATCGTCCAATATTTTTATCGAGGAAAAGAAACTGATTTGTGTAAACTGAAGCTTCTTTATAGATTTCATTGAAACGATTGTCTGAAGCATCATCAATAAGAATAATTTCGGCATCAATTTGATTAGTTTGAATTTCTGTTCTAAGAGCAATTACCAGATTTTTTATATCAAAATTATAAACCGGAATACACACAGAAATCTTCATTCTGCTAAATTTTTTCTATAATCTGTTGTACATTAATTTCCTCCAGGCACGCCCAATCGCCACGATAACATTCTTTATCACCAAAAACCGAACAAGGTCTACACGTAAGGTCATTAATCTGAACAACATCATCCTCGCTTTGTCCGAAACCTAAAAATCCGGCATACGGATGGGTGGAGCCCCAAATTGAAATGCAACGCGTCCCTACAACACTCGCTAAATGCATATTAGCCGAATCCATCGAAATCATTACTTCAAGCTGAGAAATTCTATTCAGTTCTTCTGAAAGATTGAGTTTTCCTGCCAGACTTTTGGTATTGGGAATTTGCTCTTCCCAACTTTCGAGGGTTTCTATTTCCTTCTTTCCACCTCCAAAAAAGTAAATTGTATGTTTTTCTGCTAAAATTTTTATAAGCTCAAAAGATTTTTCTAAAGGAAGCATTTTTCCTTTATGCTGAGCAAAAGGTGCAAAACCAATTCCCGATTTATGATTAGATTTTGGTCTTAATTGATGTGAAAGCTCAACTTTAAAACCCATTTCACGAAAAACATCAGCATAACGCTCTACTGTCTTTTTAAGCTGAATTTTATCTAAATTCCAAACATCAGTCAGGTTTTCTTTCTCCTCTTTACCTTTATTGATTTTAAAAACCTTCAACCCTTTTCTTACATAAAATTTATCTAATATCTTAGAACGAATAACATCATGTAAATCAGCAATATAATCTGGATTATATTGCTTTAATAATTCTTTTCCTAATCGTCTTATGCCAAAAAAACCTTTATAATCATCCAGGTCAATCCCATGGAATATAACATTCGGAATATCAGCAAATAAGCTCTCAAAATTATTCCGTGAAACCATTACGATTTCAACGTCTGGATTTTGCTCTAAAAACTCGCGAAAAACCGGCACTGTCATAGCGACATCACCAAAAGCGGAAAAACGGTATGCTAAAATTCTGGTCACAACTAAGATTTCAGTTGGTATGCGACTGCATAAAATTTGATTTGCTTGGTCATCGCCATCAATCCGTTGGCTCTGGAAGGAGATAAAAACTCTTGCAATCCGATTTCAGAAATAAATTCAAAGTCAGAATCAAGAATTTCCTGGGTAGAATGACCACTGTAAATGCTTACGAGCAAAGAGACGATTCCTTTTGGGAGAATTCCGTCAGAATCTGCATTGAAAAATAGTTTTCCATCTTTAAATTCAGCATCAATCCATACCTTACTTTGGCAACCTTTGATTAGATTATCATCGGTTTTCTTGTCATCCGGAAGACCTTTCAGTTCTTTACCCAAATCTATGATGTATTCATATTTCTGCTCCCAGTCTTCAAGAAACGCAAATTCGTCGATTATTTCCTGCTGATTTTCTTTAATGGTCATTTCTATACTTTCTTTCTGCAAAGATACTAATTTTTAGAGTTTTTAGTTTTCTAGGAATTTAATTGAACCATTAAGATTGTTGAATGTAATATTCATAATCGTTTAACAAACCTTAATAATGATTTTCTCGAGAAGCCCTTTCAAAAACTTCCAGCAATTTTACTTCTTCATTTTCCCAGCAAAGAACTTCAGAAGCTTTTTCTAATTCAGATTGATAGTTTTTTCTTCCTTTATTTAAAATTAAATTTATGGCGGTTGCAATATTCTCCGGCTGATGATCTTTGATGATTTCACCAACATCAAACTGATTTTTAATATTTAACATTTCCGGAAGCGGAGATAAAATTAAAGGAACCTTTGCCTGAATACAGTCTAAAACTTTGTTAGGAAGTGAAAATTCATAACTTTCGCCTCCATTTTCTTCGATGCTCATTCCAACATCAGCAGTTAATGTGATTTTTCTTAAATCTTCCGGAAGCAGCTTTCCTAAAAACTGAACTTTATCCTGAAGATTTTCTTTTACAACTAAATCTTCGTATTCTTTTTTCTTCGGCCCGTCTCCGGCAATCTTAAAAATAACATTTTCAAGATGATGCATAGCCAAAATAGCTTTATCAATTCCACGAAAAGGATTAATTGCACCTTGATATAAAAGTATTTTAGGATTATTTTCGGGAATTTCTATTGAAAAATCAATTTTTCTTGGTGCATTCTGAACGACTGTTGGATTGATTCCATATTTATTCTGAAACCATTTTGCATAACTTCCACTTGCTGTAATCATGAATTTTAAATTCGGAACTATTTTATTCTGAAGATAACGCCACAACTTTTGAGACATTTTCCCTTGAACAGCGGGCATTTCAGAGAAAATTTCGTGACTGTCAAATACTAATGGAATATTTAATTTTTTAGCTAAAAGATAATTGGGTAGCAAAGCATCTAAATCATTGGCCAAAAGAATCGTATGCTCATTTGCTTTTTCATAAAGCTGCCAATAAAGCATCCAATTAAACTCAAAATAAGCGGTCTTTAAAGTTTTAGAAATAATATTTATTCTCGAAAAAGGATATGGACGGGTCATTGCTTCTTTCCCACCCCAATCATTTCCTATTAACTCTATTTCATAACCGTTTTCATGCAGCGTTTTACAAACTTTTTCAATTCTTTGGTCGGTATAAAGATTACTGAATGCAGAAATTAATATTTTTTTTCGAGCCATTATTTCTTCTTTGCAATGAGTAAATGATATACCTGTACAAAGCAAATAATTCCGTTGGGAATAATAACCGGCCAAAGCATTCCACTGAAAATTCCGTAGATGACAAAACAGAGACAACCAATACAATTGACAATCCTGATTTTGGTTAAATCTTTAAGAATAAAACTCAAAACGATAAAAACTGAAGCAGCATAGCCTATGTAATTGACGATCTCAGGACTCATGGGGAATATTTAAGGACAACAAACTTAGTCATTTTCAATAAGATAAAAAATATTTTTCTGCCATAAAGTCATTAATTGGTTTTTGGTAAAATATTTGTAATTTAGATATTGAATATAAAGCAATTCTGCTTTTATTCTAACGAGATATATTATGGATTATAAGTTTTCACAAGGTTTGAGCCAAGTGTTCAAGCAAAGCAAAAATGAAGCTAAGCGTCTGAAAAGTGAATTTCTCAATACAGAACATCTACTTTTAGGTATTATAAAAACAGAAAACTCTGCAAAAGAAATCCTTCAAGGGCTTAACGCCGATTTAACACAGATCAGAAGAAAAATTGAAACTTTAAATACAGCAAGTCTAAATCCTATTTCTGAGGAAGTGACCAATATTTCATTCACCAAAATGGCAGATCATTCCATTAAGCGTGCAGAATTAGAATGCAGACAATACAAAAGCAACGAGATCAATACCGTTCACCTGCTTTTGGGCATTTTATATAAATATGAGGATCCTACTTCAAGTATTTTAGGAGCTTACGACATTGACTATGAAGGAGTTTCAAGAGAATATCAAACCATGCTTAAAAATTCCGGAGAGGCACCTCAGAATTCGGCTTACGATGATGATGATGACAGAGAAGAATTTGAGCAAATGAGAAAGCCTACAGGAAATTTAGGTTCTTCAAAAAGTAAAACTCCAACATTAGATAATTTTGGTAGAGATCTTACTTCTTTGGCAAGAGACGGAAAATTAGATCCTGTAATCGGTCGTGAGAAAGAAATTGAAAGAGTTTCACAAATTTTATCAAGAAGAAAGAAAAACAATCCGTTGTTGATTGGTGAACCGGGTGTTGGTAAATCTGCCATCGCTGAAGGTTTGGCTTTAAGAATTCAGCAGAAAAAAGTTTCAAGAGTTCTTTTTGGTAAAAGAGTAATCACTTTGGATCTTGCAAGTTTGGTTGCCGGAACAAAATACCGTGGTCAATTTGAAGAAAGAATGAAAGCCATCATGACGGAACTTGAAAAGAACCGTGATGTCATTTTATTCATTGACGAGTTACACACCATTGTTGGAGCAGGAAGTTCTACAGGAAGTTTAGATGCTTCCAATATGTTTAAACCGGCCTTAGCAAGAGGTGAAATTCAATGTATTGGTGCTACAACTCTTGATGAGTACCGTCAATATATTGAGAAAGATGGAGCTTTAGAAAGAAGATTCCAAAAAGTAATGGTGGAACCAACTTCGATTGAAGAAACCATTCAGATCTTGAATCAGATTAAAGATAAATATGAAGAACATCACAATGTAGTTTACACAGAGGAAGCTATTTTGGCGTGTGTCAATCTGACAGCAAGATATATTACAGACCGATTTTTACCGGACAAAGCGATTGATGCAATGGATGAAGCGGGATCACGTGTTTACATTAAAAACATGAAAGTTCCTACTGCCATTATCGATTTTGAAAAGAAAATCGAAGACATCAAAGAATTAAAACAAAAAGCTGTAAAAGCTCAGGATTATCTGGAAGCAAGAAAGTTGAAAGATGAAGAAGAGCGTTTGCAAATGGAGTTAAATTCTGCTCAGGATCAATGGGATAAAGATGTAAAAGAGAAAAAAGAAACCGTATCTGAAGAAAGTGTTGCTGAAGTCGTTTCGATGATGAGCGGTGTTCCTGTAACTAAAGTTGGCAAAAATGAGCTTGATAAATTGGCTCAGATGGACGACAATATGAACGGAAAAGTTATTGGTCAGGAAGATGCGGTAAGAAAGGTTGTAAAATCTATCCAAAGAAACAGAACAGGTCTGAAAGATCCTAACCGACCAATTGGAACATTTATTTTCCTTGGAACAACCGGTGTTGGTAAAACTGAGCTTGCAAAAGTAATGGCAAGAGAACTTTTTGATTCTGATGAAGCATTGGTTCGAATTGACATGAGTGAATATATGGAGAAATTTGCCGTTTCAAGATTGGTTGGTGCGCCTCCGGGATACGTTGGATACGAGGAAGGTGGACAATTAACTGAAGCTGTAAGAAGAAAGCCTTATGCAGTCGTTCTTTTAGATGAAATTGAAAAAGCTCACCCGGATGTATTTAATATTCTTCTGCAAATCTTAGATGAAGGTCACGTTACCGACAGTTTAGGTAGAAAAATTGATTTCAGAAATACAATTATTATCTTGACTTCAAATATCGGAACAAGAGATATTAAAGACTTTGGTGACGGTGTAGGTTTCGGAACCAATGCAAAGAAAACAAATACAGATTCCCGAGCAAGAAGTACAATAGAAAGTGCTCTTAAAAAAGCATTTGCACCAGAATTCCTTAACAGAATTGATGATATTGTAATCTTTAATTCTCTTGAGCAAAATGACATTAAGAGAATTATCGACATCGAACTGAATAAACTTTACACAAGACTTGATAAGCTAGGTTACAAAGTTGAATTAACTGAAGAGGCCAAAGATTTCATCTCTGAAAAAGGTTGGGATAAAGACTTTGGAGCAAGACCATTGAAAAGAGCCATTCAGAAATATATTGAAGATTTATTAGCTGAAATGCTTGTAAACAAGCAATTAACTGAAGGTGAAACGGTAACTTTAGGTCTAAATGAAGCTAAAGACGGATTAGAAGGAAAAACTCATAAGACGAAAAAATCGGCGGCTGAGAAATCTTAGTAATCAATTTTTAAATAAATAAGAAAGCATCGGGAATTTTCCTGATGCTTTTTGTTTTTTACAACTGATTAGGATAATTCACAATTGTTTGTATTTTTGCATAAACCTTTAATAATCATAAAAATATTAAAATTGAATATGAAAACAAAAAATCTATTCTTTTTCCTATTTTCCTCAAGTCTATTTGCCCAAGGTTTTAACTATGAAAGAGATTGGGCTACTTATTTTGGGGGAACAAACACATATCTTACAGGAATTTATGAAGATAGCTCATCCAATATCTCCGCAGATGTTATCACGACTTATCTCAATCCTACTGGAGGAAATACTCCTGTTTCATATTACAATCAGTTTGTGACCTCTGGAAGCCAAACATATATAGGAAACAATCCTAATAACTTATACGGCAAATTTTCATCTTCAGGAAATCTCTTACAAGCAGAATATAAAACATCTTATTTACCCACCTCAAGACAAGCTACTTATTTCAGAGATGACCTCGGAAACCGATATGATATTGAGCATACTATTACAGCTTATACTGCACTTCCATCCGGAGTTTGGTTACCCAACAATAACGAGTCAACTGATGTAATCTTTGCTAAATATGATATCAACAATAATCTCTTATGGAAAACCTACATTCCCAATACGGGAGAGTCTCATAATTTTGAGGTTGACAGCAACGGGAATATTTATATCGTAGGTTATACTAAATGGCAAACCTTGGGAGATCCGGGTACTTTTCAACAGAATTTCAAGCTTGTTTATGATGTCTCAGGGACACTTTTACCCAATACGTATATCGTAAAATTAAATCCGCAAGGTCAAAAATTATGGGCAACATACACGCCATCTAGCTCAATAAATGGGATAACAGTTTATGAAAATAATCTTTACATTTTTGGCAACAATGATATAATCACAACAGAAGCAACATTATCAACGCCCAATACTTTTCAGACTGCAAAAGGAGGGCAGTTTATTTCGAAATTTGACGGGATGACAGGACAAAGAATATGGGGAACTTATTATGGTACACCAGGAAATACACTTGATGCTGGTCTTTCTGATATAAAAGCAGACGAAACAGGGGTCTACGTAACAGGAATGACCTTTGGTATAATGGGTGGTACTTATTATGCCACAGAAGGTGCTTATAAATCTCAGACGAACGATGGCATTGATATGTTTATTACAAAATTCAATCTTTCAGGAAACAGGGTTTGGAGTACCTACATAGGAACTGATGGTTATGATTCTTACAGTGGAGACAGAGGTCTTGATATCAAAAATGGTAAATTGCTTTTCACTGGATTAAATCAGGGAAATTATAATATTTCAACCCCTGGAGCTTTTGTCAGCACAAAACCTAACGCGAATAGCGAGGATCTCTTTTTTGGTATTCTGAATACCAATACTGGGCATCCAGATTTTATTTCCTACTACGGAGGTACTGCTAATAACCCTTCGGCAGCTATTGATGCGAGGTGCAGTTTTTCAAAATCATCCAACGGATTTTATCTGTATGGAGCAACTTATCGAAACAACGGCTTTACATCAACAAATGGTTATCAGCAAGGAATTATTTATCCTCCGGGAGTTACAATGGGACGTTCTGGATATATTGTCAAATTCAATCCTAAATTTCTCTCTACCTCTGAAATAAATTCTTCTCAAGATTTTGTTCTCTACAACAATCCGAATAATGGAAATTTCATTTTAAAAGGTTCTGTATTAAATAAAGAACCGCATATTATCAGTATTAATGATATGTCCGGAAAATTAATTTATTCTAGAAACGTTCAAAAAAGCAAAGAAGAGCATTTTAACCTTGAAGATCAGCTTCCGAAAGGAAATTATATTCTATCAATAAAAAAATCAGATAAAACCTTAGTAAAAAGTTTTAAATTAATTATCAAATAATAAATCAAAAGCATCAGAAAAACCTGATGCTTTTTTATATAAATCTTTTAAAGTCCAACCACAAAGCCAACACTAGGAATTAATCCGCCAGAAAAAACACTGCTGTTTTCTTTATACAGAACATTGTACATCAAACCGATCTGCATAAAAGAATTATTCCCGATTTGCTGCATATATCCACCTCCTAAATAAAGAGCCGTTTCTTGCTGATCGTTTTTATAGTCATAAAATTTATCTTCGTAATTGATGAAAAAATGCTGCAAATTACCACTCACAAAAAAAGATCTTGCAAAATAATAATTTACAAAAGGACCAAAACCAAACATTGTCGATTTATAAAAATCTGAAGTCTGCCAGGAAACACTTCCAATTAAACCAGCTTCCAAATCATTTGTCAGGCGATATCCTACTCTAGGTGCAACCTGCAGGTTAAAATAAGAATTGCTTCCGAAACCGACGCCTAAACCGCCACCGAAGGTCCATTTATTGGTTTCAGCAGTTGGTGTTCCTATTGCAACCTGAGAAAATGATAATCCGGAAATAAGAATCATTGAAGAAATAAATAGTTTTTTCATATTAAATATTTTTTGTTTTGTGAAATATATCAAATATCATTTGGTGATACTATCGTTTTTATCGATGTATAAAATTATCATTTTTTTTGTGAATAGGATTATTGTAATTTTGCGGCTCAACTAAGAACTCCCGTTAAGAGTTTCGTAAAATTGAATTAAATGAAAGTAGTAGTAGGCCTCTCTGGAGGTGTAGATTCGAGTGTTACAGCATATTTGCTGCAGCAACAAGGGCATGAAGTGGTTGCTCTTTTTATGAGAAACTGGAATGATGCTTCGGTAACTTTAGAAGACGAATGTCCGTGGATTGAGGACAGTAATGATGCTTTAATGGTTGCTCAGAAACTGGGAATTCCGTTTCAGGTGATTGATATGAGCGAACTTTATAAAGAACGCATCGTCGATTATATGTTTGATGAATATCAGAAAGGAAGAACTCCGAATCCTGATGTTTTGTGCAACAGAGAAGTAAAATTCGATGTTTTTATGAAGACCGCAATGTCTTTAGGTGCTGATAAAGTGGCAACAGGACATTACGCAAGAGTAGATTCTACTTTTGATGAAAACGGAAAAGAAATTTTTCATTTGTTGGCAGGAAAAGACAACAATAAAGATCAGTCTTATTTTCTTTGTCAGCTAAATCAGGATCAATTGTCAAAAGCATTATTTCCAATCGGTGAACTGACAAAGCCTGAAGTAAGAGAAATTGCCAAAGAAATTGGTTTGGTAACGGCTGATAAAAAAGACTCTCAAGGTCTTTGCTTCATTGGAAAGGTAAGCCTTCCTCAGTTTTTACAACAGCAATTGGTTCCTAAAGAAGGTGAAATCGTAGAAATTTTCAAAGACTCTCCGCTTTTCGCACAGGAAACGCCAAGCTTTTCATCTAAAGAGGAAGAATTAGAATTTTTAAGTCAAAAAATTAATTATAAAAAAGCTGACGGAAAAGTAATCGGAAAGCATCAGGGTGCTCAGTTTTTCACGATCGGACAAAGTAAAGGACTAGGAATCGGCGGACATAAAGAAAGTTGCTTTATCGTGTCGAGAGACATGGAAAACAATATTATTTTTGTGGGCGAAGGTCACAGCTTCCCGGGATTGCATAAAAAAGCGCTGAAAATTGATAATTCTGAGCTGCATTGGGTACGTGAAGATTTAAGATTAAAAAACGGAGAATCAATGGAAGTAATGGCGAGATTCCGTTACAGACAAGAACTTCAGAAATCCATTATTTATCAGTTTGAAAACAGTTTTTTTGTAGAATTTGAGAAGCCTCAATCTGCGATTGCTGAAGGGCAATTTGCAGCCTGGTACATTGATGATGAATTGATTGGAAGCGGAGTAATTTCGTAATTTAATATTGAAGAGATTATTTTTAACGCAAAGATTTTAATTTTTAAGCTTATATTTTAAGGAGCAAAGAATAGCGATAAAGTCGCTGATGAAGCTTGAATAAAGCTAATACCTCTGTTCCTTAAAAAGGAAAAAGTTTTCTGTAACATATTTCAGATTGTGATACTTACTTAGTAAATAACAATTAAAAATATTTATCATGAAAACGACTTTAAAAAATCAGTACGCTTACGTAAACCAAATTTTAATTGCGGTAGTTTCTGCAACTTTAGGGTACAATCTTTATCAGGAAATCGTACATCCAGAAAATTCAAGATTAACGCTAAGTATTATCTTGGTGGTTTTAACTTATATTATGGTTGAAAAATATGGTTATAAACCGGAAAAGGAAATTCAGAAATAATTATAAATAGAGGTTTGAAGAAATTCAAGCCTTTTTTTATTTTTAATCGGTTTTAGCAACCGCTATCACAGCCAAAAATGAGACGAACATTACAGTGCATGCAGAAATTAGAAACAAAAGCATGTACAGAAAATAATCGTTTTTAAGTTTTCGGGGAATCAATTTATGGATGATGTAAAGCAAAATCGGAAATAATAAACTCGATCCCAAATTAGCTAGTCTACCAGAAAAACTAATTATTCTTGTTTTATCATTAAAGGAATGTACCGCTGTAAACCAACATACAGCCAAAAGGATAACCATAAATATTGTTTGATAGGCAGTACGGTGATTTTCACGCTTTTCTGTATTAATTAAATAAAAAATACTGCCAATTGCAAACAGTATAATAAAAAGGATTATAAATACTTCAAACATCCTGTAAAACTACTAATTAACCAACCAGTCTTTAAAATCTTTTACCCTTTCACGGCTCACGGTAATTTCTTCTTTTGGCTGAAAATTGAGCTCCACTTTATAATTGGGTGAAGTATGAATATTTTTAATAAAATCTGAATTGATAATAAACTGTCTGTTGACACGGAAAAACTTCTTATCATCAAGCACATCCGTTAGTTCATCTAAAGTAAATTCTGAAGGATAAACCCGATCCTGGGTCTGCAGATAAACAATTTTATTTTCACTGAAAAAACAGCTGATTTCTGAAGTCTGTACAATTTTTAAATTATACCCGATCTTCACCAAAATTCTCGACAGAGTCGTTTTTTCTTTTTTAATTAATTGCTTAATTTCTTGCGAGTTAAACGATTCACCGGAAGGAATAAATGATTTGAATTTTTCAATTGCTCCGGCAAGATCTTCTTCCATAATAGGTTTTAAAAGATAATCGATGCTGTTGAGTTTAAAAGCCTTCAACGTATACTGATCAAAAGCCGTGGTATAAATGATGAAAGCTTTGGTTGAAATTTTTTCAAAAATATCAAACGAAAGACCGTCTCCTAAAACAATGTCTGAAAAGATAAGTTGCGGATGCTCATTCTCGGCAAACCAGCTTACCGCTTCTTCCACAGATCCCAGGTTGGCAACCAATTGCAGATCAGGAAAAAGACTCAACATTCTTTCTAGTTTTCTTGCTGCAGGTTTTTCGTCTTCGATGATGACTGTTTTAATCATTAATTGGCTTTTAAGTTTAATTTTAAATAAAAATAATTAAATCTTTTTTAGTTTTAAAAAATAATCGGTTATTTAGATTTCTTAAGTTCTTCTTCCAAAATCTGGTTTTCCCATTCGGCATCAAATATAAAAAGATTTAAAGCTTTCACTGCTAAAATTATTGCCCATACCGTGAGAATAAACCATCCTTGAAAATTGTGGTCTGTTCCATTATCTTTAATAAAATTTCTAATAAGAATAAATCCGGCAACGATCGTAAACCACATGCAGTTTTTATAGAATGACTTTAAGTCTTTTACTCTTTTTTGTGCGCTATTATAGTCCATTGTATTAATATTTTACTGATAATTAATTAAAGTGATTTTAAATTTCTTTTCTCCTCGTCCATCAATTCTCTTATTTTTTTCTCTTCCCAGTTTTTACCGATTCCAAAAGTACTTACGGCATGTAAAGTAAGACCCAATCCCCATCCTAACATTGGCCAATAAAACCATAAATGACCAGGTGATGTCAAAAGATTTACAATCAATAAAAAAGGAATAACCAAACAGTAAGAAGTAAGATTTCCATAAAAACCTTTCAGATCTTTTACTCTTTTTGCTGCTTTTTTGTACGATAAGTTTTCTTTGTTTAATGATAGATTTTCCATGATCTTTTATTTTTAAATTACTATTTGTTTGTTTTCTTGAATCAAATTTAAGTCGATTAGCTTCCTCAAATCAACTTTATATTACTGAACTGTGGAAAATATTGACTGAACAGCAAAAATCCCGACTCAACGGAAATCGGGATTTTATTTTATGTTTTAAAAACTATCTTTTTAATTAATATACAAAAGGAATCAGCTTTTTTGTTTTCCGTTTATATTCTAAATATTCATTTCCAAATTGTTGTATCAAAGCCTGTTCTTCTACTTTAATTCGATATAAAAATGCTAAAAATGTAGGTACAAAAGCAATAAACAGAGAAAACCAATTATTTAGAAATAATCCCAAACCCAGAAAAGTGAGAAGTGCAAACGAGTAAGAAGGGTGCCTTACAAACCTGTAAAAACCTTCTTTTTTGATCTGATGATCTTCTTTAATAGAAACATCTACCGTGAAAAATTTCCCAAGAGATTTAATGATTATCCATCGGAAAAGTACTCCCGTCACAATTAAAATTTCGCCTAAATATAAAAGCCAATATTGGTTCCTGATATGAAAAGAAGTCAGTTTAGAAACCGCTACTGCCAAAAAAACTGACGGAATAATAACGACCCACAAAATATTGAGCGTAGACTTATCTTTGTTTTGGACATTTATTTCTGATTTAAAATTTTGCTTGTAATAAATTTCGCTCAAAAACCACCCAGCAATAGAAATGTAAAAAAGCAGACATAATGCATTCATTTCACTTATTTTTATCCATAAATTCCTGAATCTTCTTTTCTTCCCATCTTTTCACAAAATTTATTTTAGGAAAATAAACCACAAACGCATGCGCAATAAGCCCTATTCCCCAAAATGTTGCCGTAAAGAAATTTTTAAATTGAAAATAGCTTTCTCCCGGTTTCAAATTGGTATAATTATACCAAACAATCAATAGATTTACAGTAATATAGGCAAATAAATGTCCATAAAAACCTCGTAATCTTTCTACTTCCTTTTTCGCCCGTTGATATCGGATATCATTTTCGTCAAATTTTTCCATTGTCTCTGTTTTTGTTCATAATTTCTCTAATTTTCTTTTCCTGCCACGATTCTCCTACTCCAAAAACCTGAAATGCGTGAGTCGCTACACCAATTCCCCAACCCAGTAACGGAAACCAAAACCAGTGATTGCGGCTGTTTGTAGTAAGATTGATAAAAATTAAAAAAGGAATAACAATACAATAAGAAACCAGATTAGAATAAAATCCTTTGATTTCCTCTACTCTCTTTTTGGCTTTTTTATACGCTTTGTCTCCGTCTTCTATTTTTTCAGATACAATCTTCGGTTTTCCGAATAAAATCGGAAGCTTTACTTTAAAATAATCTTCAGATTTTTCAATAAAAACATTTTCTTTTGTAAGTAAAGCATAACGCTGAACAATATTTGCCAAACCTATTCCTGCGCTTTCTTTAATCAATTCTCTTGCTTGAAGATTGTTTTCTATACACAATGTCTTATTTTCAGAAAAAACTTTGATCAATAAAGGTTTTGAAGACGTTGCAAAATTATGTTTGATACAGTTCTCCAACAGCAATTGCAATGAAAGCGGAACTACAAATTTTCGCAAGTCTTCTTTTTCAACATTAAATTCAAAATCTACGCTGTCTTCAAATCTTGTTTTTAGTAATTCGCAATAGGTTTTTGCAAATTCTATTTCTTCTTCTACCGTCACCAATTCTTTATCTTTCTGCTCCAAAACATATCTGTAAATCTTTGACATTGAAGCAGTAAACTTCTGAGCCTGGTTTGGATTTTCGTCTATTAATGAGCTTAAAACATTTAAAGAATTAAAAAGAAAGTGCGGATCCAACTGATTTTTTAGACTTTCAAATTGTGCATTGGCAGATTTTGCGATAAGTTTCTGTTCTACAACTTCTTTTTTAGAGGTTTTACTAAGCTCAGACATAAAACTTTTAGCGTGAAGAAATGCAGAAATTAATAACGCAATATTAATCATAAACCAATTCCTGAAATTGTAATCACCACCAAAAAACTGTTCTGTAGTTGCAACTTTTTGAATAATCACAAAATTGATGTAATTACATAAGTATACGAGCACAAAATTGGCAATCACAATTGATATAATACTTAAAACAGCTCTCTTTTTAGTCTCTTCAGACCAAGGAAACTTTTTATTAAGAAATTCATTAATAACACCATTTCCTACGCCGATAATAAATGAATACATCGCCGAAATTAAAAAAGTAATCGCAAAGTTCTCTAGTGTCATCTCCTGATTAAAGAAAAAGAAGAAGAAAAGTGCCGTTGCGAGAGAAATCCAAAGTAATATGATAAAATCTTTACGTTTCATTGGTCAATTTATACTTCAAAAGTAGCTTTTATTAAATTCTGTGAAAATATTTTCTTTCTGAATGGTTATTTTTCTGTTCCGAACTGTCGTAAAACTTTTTACATGTTCATATTTAAACTGATAAACAGTATGTTTGTCATTCTGAAAGAATCTAAACAAACTTTGTAGAGATGCTTACAGCATGACCAACACACTTAAAAAAATAGATAAATAAGAACTATTCGCAACCTCCAAAGCTTTTTTATAATCTTAAAACCTTTTCAGCGTTTGAAATACTGAAAGTGTTTAATTCTAAATTTTTAAGGAATTGTTTTTAAACAAAACTATTTTGCTTTTTCCAATCCGATAAAATACTCGGCTTCCTCTTTCCCCCAATTCGGTTCTAGACTTGTTTTTGGTTTAAACGAATTAAATTTTTCCAAAGCAGCTTTAAACAGTTCCATTCCTTTTATTTTGCTTCCTCCATATTGTTCTGGTGTAAAGTAAATATCTTCCGCTTTTATAAGCGTCACTCTTGGATTATTTGGATTAAATTTTTCAGCTTTATTAAGCTCTTCCTGAGCTTTCATTCCAAAAGTCATGTATCTTTCCTGAGGATTGACCATCATTTTCAATGAATAAACCATTTTTTGAAGCAAATGAATTTCAGAATTTTCTTTTTCAACACTTTCTGCAGCGTCAATAAATTTCTGAGCCTGATCAGCAACAGCATCCATGTCCTGCATTTTTCCTTCTCTCATCAACACTCTTCCTTTTTGGATGTAAGAAAAAGCAGTATAATAATTCGGTAACCATGTTGTGGTTTCTTTCTCAGCAATTCTCTGAAAATCATTAGCCAAAACCTGGAAATCTTCCGGCGTTTTGCACGCTTCGATTTTAGCGATTTTCTCGGTCATTATTTTTTCATAATTAGCCTGAGCAAAAGATAATAAACTCATACAAGCTAAAGCAAAACTTAAAATGTATTTTTTCATAATTTCTAAATTGTTTAATGTTATTGTTAAAATATTAAATTCATAAATATTGTTGACGCAAAGATTTTAATTTCAAACGTATTATTTAAAAGAGCAAAGAATGGCGACAATGTCGCTGATGAAGCTTGAAATCATGAGCTTTATAAAATCAATTTTGATTCATCTTTGCTCCTTAATATGAGCTCTGCGAGAATTAAACTTTGCGTTAAAATTAATTTTATTTAAAGATTATTATTAATTGCATCCTGCGTTTTATCGACCCCAAAACTGATAAACATTCCCACAAAAACAAACGTATTGACTGGCGGAACCACCGCAGAACTTCTGCTTCCGTTTTGTGAAAAATTATATCCGTAAACGTTTTTGGTTCCTAAAATATTTGAGATGCTTAAAACGAAAATAGTAAATGCTTTTGAGTCTTTTTTACCAAGATTCGGAAGATAATTAAAGCTTAAATTCAAAGCGTTGTAATCTTTCAGCCTTCCTTCATTTCGGATAATATTTTTATCATCTTGTGTGACAATATCGTAATAAGGTCTGCCTTTTGCGTAGGTGTACGAAAGATTAACGCCAGTTTTCCATTCGGGGATAAATCTTTTGGCGACAACGGAAAGCGTATGTTCAGCGGCAAAATTGGGCTTTAAACTTACAGGATAATTCAGGAAATCTCTTTTAGAATCCAGGAACGAATAACTGATCCAGTAATCGATGTTCTCGAATGTTTTTTTATCTCTCCAAAACACTTCAAGACCTTTTGCGAAACCGTTTCCATTATTGTTAAAAGCAGTTTGCACTTGCTGATTTTGATTGCTGTTCGGGACAATATTCTGAGTTTTAATTAATTCATCATATTTTTTATAAAAAGCTTCAAATCTTAAACTTCGTCCCTCAGTCGACCTTTGAACCTGAAAAATATAATGTTGTGACTTTTGAAAATCTAAATTTGCAGATGAGTTAATATATTTACTTTCAGGATTTTGGAAGAACAATCCGTAAGCGAAAGAAGTTGTCCAATCTTTTGCCAAACGATAAGCCAAAGCAAAACGTGGGGCAATATTATTTTTATTTAAATAAGAAGAATTTTCGGCTCTTACTCCAATTTTTGCTGATAAATTGTTGCTGAAACCCAAATCTGTTTCCACAAAACCGGAAGAAATTAAATCACGATAATTTTTATTGACTTCACCGAAATTTAGTTTTTCATTGGCATAATTCAATTCGAATCCGCCTCGCAAAGCGCTTATTTTATTGATTTTTCTATCGATAACTGCTTTAAAATTGATATAATTTCCGTCATTAAGTAATTCTGTTTTCTCCGATTCGGTTTGATTGGTTTCCGTAGAAAAATTTAAATCCGACTGATTGTAAGAATACGAAGCACTCGTATTGAAAAGGTACTTCCCGAATTTTTGCTTGAAAGATAAATTATGATAGGTATTTTCACCTTTTAACCTTACTAATGCAAAATCATATCCCGGTTCTAAACTTTCGGTTTTTACGCCCATTTTATTGTTATCAAACATTCCGTAATATTTGAAAAACCCTCCGGATTTTGTTTTGATTCTAAAATTCGCATCAGCGTTTAATCCTTGAATTGAACCAATAAAATCGGTATTAAAATTAAAAACATTCTGCATCAAACCTAAATTTGAATATCCTAAACTTGCTCCGTAAGAATGATTTTTATCTTCACTTAATTTCTGGAAACCTCCATTTAAAAATATCGGCGAAACCCCGAAATCATAAGAACTCTGGTCGGGAAGGTCTACACTTTCAAGCATCAACGCACCGGAAAGCGCTTGTCCGTACAAAGCAGAATATCCACCACTCGAAAAAATATTTCCTTTGAAAAGAGAGGTATTGAAACGGTCTCTTCCTGCAATTCCGGGAACAGAGCTTGAAAAATAATTATTGATTAAGCTTCCATCCATAAAAATTTTGGTTTCGGTTCCTGTTCCTCCACGAACGAATAATCCTTCGGTTTCGCCCACTTTCTGGACTCCGGGAAGATAAGTCAGAGCAGAAGAAATTTGTCCGTCGGCTCCGGCTGTTGTATAAATATCAATCGGCGTCAATAAAGCGGTCGCTCTTTTTCTATCGCTCGCTTCGATAGAACCAGCAGAAATTACGACTGCATCGATTTCATTGATTTGTTCCTTTAATTCAGTGTTTACGGAAATGTCTTTATCCTCAATTAAAATAGGTTTTTGAACTTCATTGTATTTTGGATGAACAAAAGTCAGTATCTGATTCCCTTTTTCGGAAGTTTCGAAAGAAAAATTCCCGTCAGAATCTGTGGTTGCACCATCGTAAGTATCTTCTAAAGTAACATTTATCTCGCTTATTCCTTTATTTTTAAAAGTCACTTTTCCTGTGATTTTTATCTGAGAAAAACTCAGAGCAAAAGAGCAAAAAGAGATGAAAAATAATAGTTTTGTTTTCATGGCTGTTTTAATTCGAATCAAAAATAGGATGAATTTTGATGTCTTTAAATTTTTTGTTACTGAGCTGTAGAATTTGGAAACTGAATCGCTTTTTTGGGTTTTAGAAATTTATTCTAAATTAATTTCGGTATCAAGATTGTTACTCTGTAATTATAATCACAACATTTAAATATTAATTTATGAAACTACAAACATTAACATTATTAACCAGTTGCGCTTTATTTGCAGCATCGTGCAGTTCTAGTAAAACCTACAACGTTCTGGCAAAAAGCGGGACAGAAACCGGCGGAACGGCAAAATTTACTCAAAATGGTAACGAAGTGGTTATGGATTTGGAAGTAACGAATCTTACCCCAGGAATTCATGCAGTACACATTCATGAAAAAGGTGATTGCTCTGCTCCGGACGCAACTTCTGCAGGCGGACACTGGAATCCCGGTAAAAATGACCACGGAAAATGGGGGTCTGAACACTTCCACATGGGTGACATCGGAAATCTGGAAGCTGGTACAGACGGAAAAGCAAAACTGACTTTTAAAACCGATAAATGGTGTCTTGATTGTGTAGACGAATCTAAAAATATCATCGGAAAAGGAATCATCATTCATGCCGATAAAGACGACTTTATGACGCAGCCAACAGGAAATGCAGGTGGAAGAGTGGGTTGTATAGAAATTAAATAACGTCTTCTATTCTTTACAAAAAAGCGGCGCCAATCTTCGATTAGCGCCGCTTTTTAAATATTATCTTAAACTTTAGCCTTCATATCTGCAACAATATTCATTGCTTCCTGAAGGTAAGAATCTTTTCTAAGGTTTTTCATCCACATTTCAGATTTCTTTTTGAAAACCTCATCCTTCTTCTCTCTTTCGATCTCTGCAGGATACATTTCAAATTTTAATCCGTTGTCAAATTTTGTCAGTTTTTTAAACTTTTCAATTTGAGATTTTCTGTGTTTCATCAAGTCATTAAACTTATTGATATTTAAAGTAATGGTTTCTTCTTTGTCTAATTGCTCTCTCCATTGAGCAGATTCTAGCAACAGCTGATAGTTTGCATTTTTTGCCATTCTGTCGTTGCTCGCTTTTTCTAAAGCTTTCACATCAAAATAACTAAGCTTTTGGAAAGTAGCACTCGGAATTTTGTCCCAAGCCAAAGCAAAATCATCATATCTTTCACCAATTTCTGCATAAGTAAAGAAGTCTTTCATCTGAATATCAGAAACAATTCCTTTTCTCTGATTAGATTCTCCGGTAATTCTGTAGAACTTCTGAATCGTCAGTTTTAAAGATCCGAAATCGTCTTCACTATTTAAGAATCTGTTTAGATCTACGAAAGTTTGTACCGTTCCTTTACCATACGATTGAGGCGAACCTACAATAATTGCTCTTCCGTAATCCTGCATTACACCAGCTAAAATCTCTGAAGCCGAAGCTGAAATTTCATTCTGCATAATTACTAAAGGACCAGTCCAGATTGGTGCTTCCTGCTTGTTTTTTAGTGTCTGAATTTTTCCGTTTCCGTCTTTTACCTGAACATAAGGACCTGCATTCATAAATAATCCCATGATGTCACCAACTTCAGTTAATGAACCACCACCGTTATTTCTAAGGTCTAAAACAATTCCTTCAATATTCTGAGCTTTCAGCTTGATGATTTCGTTTTTGATGTCATCAGAAGCGTTTCTTCCTTTTTCATCTTCGAAATCTGCATTAAAGCTAGGAAGATTGATAAATCCGTATTTTTTTCCGTTTGGAGAATTTACAATAATACTTTTCGCAAAAGTGTCTTCAATAGCCACTTCTTCACGAATCATCGTTACTTCTACAATCGTTTTATCTTTTTTCTGAACCGTCAAAGTAACCGGAGTTCCTTTTTCACCTCTGATTAAACGTACCGCTTCATCAGAAAGCATTCCTACGACATTGACGTGGTCTTCTTTAGGATTAGATTTTACTTTTAAGATTTTATCGCCATCAGACAATTTTTTAGATTTCCAAGCCGGCGCACCGATCGTTAAAGCACCTAAATAAAGATTTCCTTTTTTCTCCTGAATAATAGCACCAATTCCGATTACTTTACCTTTAAACTGGGTATCAAAATCTTCTTTATCTTTTGGAGAGTAATAATTGGTATGCGGATCAAAAACTTCTGTATAAGCGTTCATATACACCGAAAACCAATCCATTTTCTTTCTTTTTTTGAATCTGGTAAATGTTTCTTTTACCAAATCTTTCACCTCATCCGTTGCTTTTGTAAGCTTCTGTTGTGGAGAAAGAATTTCAAGTTTGATGGTATCTTTCAGCTTAAACTTCTGTACAGAATCTTTCTTTTCTTTTTGAGCTTCTTCTTTGCTGTTCATCGATTCAATTTCCTGAAGGATATTGTATTTGATGAATTTTTTCCACTCGTTATACTGCTCCTTTTGATCTACAGGAACTTTTTTCAATTTAGATTCCAAAGTAAGCGTTTCATCTTCTTCAAGATTAATTGGCTTGCTGAAAATTTCCTGAGTAATCTTATCAATTTCATCTACTCTTTGGTACAATCTGTCAATTGTAAGCTTATAAAACTGCAAATCTCCCTGATTGATATAATCGTCAAGCTTTGTTTCATGCTTGCCAAATTCGTTCATATCAGACTGCAGGAAATATCTTTTACCCGGATCAATCATTTCAAAATAATGTTTGTAAACATCTTTTGAGTAGGCATCATTAATAGGTTTGGGGCTGTAGTGTAAATAAGAAAGAGTATTTTTAACACTCACCATTATCGTCTGCATTTTCTCATCGTCATTTTTTGGCGAGTTGAAACAAAACATAAGACTTGTTAATGGAATAAAGAGTAGAAATTTATTTAGCTTAAAATTTTTCCACATAAATCTGTAATATATTTTTATTAAATTCTTTTAAATCATCCAATAAGTAGCATTTATTAAATGACTGTTACAAACTATCAAATTTAATACCTTATTTACAATTATCAATTAGTTTTAAGTAATTTTGTTAAAATTAAATTTTTATGGAAAAACCACTTATTCTGGTAACAAATGACGACGGTATTACAGCTCCGGGTATCAGAAATCTTGTAGAATTTATGAATGAAATAGGAGACGTAATTGTGGTTGCTCCCAACTCCCCACAAAGCGGAAAAGGCCATGCAATCACGATAAACTCTACATTGAGTTATGAAGAAGTACAGCTTGAAGGGCCACAAACCGATTATTCGTGCAGCGGAACTCCTGTTGACTGTGTGAAAATGGCTTTGGATAAAATACTTCCCAGAAGACCAGATCTTGTAGTATCGGGAATTAATCATGGCGCCAACTCTTCAATTAATGTAATTTATTCTGGTACCATGTCTGCTGCTGTAGAAGGTGGTGTAGAAGGTCTGCCTTCAATCGGATTTTCACTTTTAGACTTCAGTTGGGAAGCAGACTTTACACAGGCAAAAGAATACATTCAAAATATTGTCAGAAAAACTTTAGAAAACCCAATGCCCAAAGGTGTTGTTCTTAATGTAAATATTCCTAAGCTTTTAAAAGAAGAAATAAAAGGCGTGAAAATCTGCAAGCAGGCTCATGCAAAATGGGAAGAAAGTTTTGACGAAAGAATCAATCCGCACGGTAAAAAATATTACTGGCTTACTGGTTATTTCAACAATATGGATGAATCTGAAGATGCAGACGAAACAGCTTTGGCAAACGGATATATCTCGATTGTACCGGTAAAGTTTGATATGACCGCTTATGAGTATATGAATACCCTTCGTGAAGTAATGGATTTTGAATAATGTACGAAAAATTACATAACCCTGTCTATCATTCACTTAATGAATATCACAAAAAGTTTTGCTTAAACTTCGGTGATTCTAAATTTTACAATCCTGAAGTCGCCGCTTTTGGAGGTTCATTAAACGCAAAAGAAAATGACATCACAGACTATGCAAAGATCTGTGATGACTTTCTTATTTTCGGAGCGAAACCTGAATTAGGAGAATTTAAAACAGAAATGTCGCAGCTTGTTTGTGATCAATATATTTTGGAAAACAAAATTGAGCTTGACTATACCGAAGAAATTATTGAGCTTCACAATGAAAATCATGAAGAATTATTGGCTTTTGTTAAAAAGTTTTATCCTCACTATTTCAAAAACAGAACTCCGGAATTAGGAAGATATTTTGGTATTTTTAAAGATGATAAGCTGGTTGCCGTAACAGGTCAAAGAATGCAGATGAATGATATGACAGAAGTAAGCGCAGTCATTACAGACCCAGATTATCTCGGGAAAGGCTTTGCCAAACAATTGGTCGCATTTGTTTCTGATACCATATTTAAAGATGGTAAAACGCCTTTCCTACATGTTGCTGAAAATAATCTCGGAGCAAAGAAACTTTACGAAAAACTAGGTTTTGATTTGAGAGGTAAAATAAATTTATGGGGTGTAAAAAGATAATTTTTACGCCCTTTATATTGTCCTTTTGTCTTGAAACAAAAGAACGAAAAATTCAAGACTTGGAAACTTCCGCTAAAAATAAATTCTATTCTCTAAAAATTCTAAAACTCGTGCGGATTATTAATTATCGGTTCGTTTTAATATTTGTCCCGCACTTCAGACAGTAGAATTTTTTTAACGTTCACAGAATTCATTTTCTTAACGCTTCATTTTCCTATGTCGTTTAAAATACAAACAAAATCTGTGGAATTTTTATTTAAAATAAAACCTTATCCTCTTTTCTCAGTTCTTCCAGATATTTACTTTTATCATCTCTGTAGAAGAGATTCATCGTCTCAAAAGGGATCATTTTTAAATCTTTATTGACAATGTGAACACAAGACTTTTTTACGGCGCGAACATCAAAATCATGGGCATCCATAAAATTCATGATAATAATTCTGAACAGATTATCATAATCTAAATTTGGAGCCGAAACTTCTGGAAGACAGCACAGTAATTGGTTTACTTTAGGCTGTACTTTATCAACAGAAATTCCTGTACTGAAAATGTCTAAAAGTTGCATCTGCAAACCTTCATCCTGTTCGTAAACGATGGTATTTTTAGTTTCATTATTCAATAAATCGGCAGGATTAATGTATCGTGTTAGAGGAATCGTTTCGCGTTCTAATTTTAAAATATAGCCCATTGCCAACGCATCCGGATTACACGGAACAGGAATAATATCATCTCCATTCAAAAGTGGGAACTGGTTTAAAATTTCCTGTCGTACTTCCGTCAACGTAATTTTTTCGTGTGCAGAATCTTCTCTGTTTCTTCCGGCAACTTCTACAGGCTGAAAAGTGATTCCGCGAACGCATTTTTGTTTTAAAGCAAAGTCAATTAATTTTCCAATTTCATCAATATTTTTTCCTTTTTGTAAGACAATAACCAACGTTGTAGAAAGGTTTAAGGCATTTAGTTTTTCCAAAGCTTTCATCCGAACATTTGTAAGATCTTTCCCTCGAAAATCTTCCAAAACTTCCGGTTTAAAAGAATCAAACTGAAGATAAATTTCAAATTCGGGAGCATAAGTTGCCAATTTTTCAGCAAAACCAGGATCATTCGCAATACGAATTCCGTTGGTATTAAGCATTAAATGTTTAATAGGTTTCGACTTCGCAATATCCATAATTTTAAAAAACTCAGGATGAATAGTCGGTTCGCCGCCACTGATTTGTACAACATCGGGTTGCCCCTCATTTTTAACAATGATATCAAACATTGCCTCAATTTCCTCTAAGCTTCTGTGACTTCCGTAATGTGGCGAAGACATCGCATAACAAGTTGGGCAAGTCAGATTACAGCGATCTGTAACTTCTACAATCGAAAGACAGCTATGCTGCTCATGATCAACACACAAGCCACAATCGTAAGGACAACCATATTCAACATCAGTTCCGAAATGAACAGGCATTTCAGATGCTTTATTATAATTTCTGATGTTTTTATAATATTGAACGTCAGAAGCAATCATCGTTTTAAAAAAACCATGATCTGGGCATCTTTTGGTCATAAAAACAGATTCATCTTCAATGATAATCTTAGCTCCTACCCTTTTCAGACATTCCGGGCAAAGGCTGATCGTATAATCGTAATAAGTATAATTTCTTACCGGCATAATATTCAATGTATTACATTCCTCCACATACAAAACCACTGATCAAACCACAGATCAGTAATGAGATCAACATGGTCTGCCAAAACTGTTTCTGGGTAAATTTTTTATCATTATTCCATTCATAAATTACCTTTGCAATTCCCGAAATAATAAGTGAAACCACCAAAGAAATAACGATGATTATTCCTATAATTATAGCGACCAATCCGCCGAGGCCGCCAACTTCCAGAAACGTGAGGATTTTCATTTTTAATATTTTGATGTTTTAATCTTATAAATGTAATAAATAATCACCGAAAGACATACCAATTGAATTGTTCCTAAATTTCCGATGATGTCAATTTTAGGTTTGATAAAATCTAAAAAGAATCTGAAACTAAAGTAACTCAGCATAAACAGCTGAAAAACAAAACCCGAAGGATATTTATTTTTTTTCTGAATCATTGTTAAAACAATCCACAAAACAATAAGAAAAGCGATTTCATACAACGCAACAGGATGTCTTAAATATTCATCACCAAGACGCATTCCGAAAATAGAATCCGTCGGTAATCCGTAAGTTTCTTCATGAATTCCTGTGAGAAAACAGCCTATTCGTCCGATAATCATTGCCAACATCAAAGGATAAACGATCAAATCTCCGGTGCTTTCTTTATGACCTACTATTTTTTTTGCCAGTTCTACTCCGATAAGCCCGAAAGCCAATCCGCCAACAATTGTATTATTTGTCCAGAATCTTTTGAAATTAAAATCATTAAAAAAAATATACGGATTCTCTAAGTTTCCAATGAGTTTTGAACCAATTAAAGCTCCTGCTGTAGCACCGATAAGAACTGCTGCAGAAGTATTGAAAGACAGTTTTTCGGTTGATTTTCGTTTCAAATAAAAATAAAACCGCATGCCGAGAAATATTCCCAAAGTTTCAAACACAGGATGCGCAAGAATCGTTTTACCAAATATTTGAAATGTAACAGGAAAATCCATTGACTCAAAAGTAAGATATTTCAATTGATGATGATACAACTATTTTTCAATACTTTATTCTTTCATAGATTACACTTATTTTCAAGATGATTGCACCTAGAATTTTGTACTACTCTGTGGAATCTGTGAAAAAATTAAAACTCTCATAAATAAACCATAAAATCATTTATTTTAAGCTTTTCTATCAATCTTTTCCCTAATTTTATTTAAAATAATTTCCAAATTATGCGAATAGAAAATGATATAAAGCTTGGTTTTAAAGATGTGATGTTCAGACCAAAACGTTCTACCCTGAAATCACGCTCAGAAGTAGATTTAAACAGAGAGTTTACCTTTCTTCACACCCAAAAAAAATGGAAAGGTACACCGATCATAGCAGCCAATATGGATACGGTGGGAACTTTTGAAATGGCTCTTGAACTTTCCAAAGAAAATATTATTACAGCCATTCATAAACATTACACCATTGAAGAATGGAGTCAATTTCTCAATAATCAACCCGAAAATATTTATCAATATATTGCTTTAAGTACAGGAACAGGAAAAGCAGATGAAGAAAAGTTAAAAACGATTCTCAAAAACCATCCAAAAATTGAGTTTCTCTGCATTGATGTAGCCAATGGTTATTCTGAGCATTTCGTAGAATTCGTGAAGAGAGCAAGAGCTAATTTTCCCGATAAAATTATTATTGCGGGCAATGTGGTAACCGGAGAAATGGTAGAAGAGCTTCTTTTAGCAGGTGCAGACATTATCAAAGTGGGTATTGGCCCCGGTTCTGTGTGTACAACAAGGGTAAAAACTGGAGTTGGTTATCCTCAATTATCAGCAATTATTGAAAGTTCTGATGCCGCTCATGGCTTGAAGGGTCACATTATTGCAGACGGAGGTTGCAAAGTTCCAGGCGATGTAGCCAAAGCTTTTGGCGGCGGAGCAGATTTTGTAATGCTCGGCGGAATGTTTGCAGGACATGATGAAAGTGGTGGCGAAATGGTGGAAGAAAACGGTAAAAAATTCAAACTATTTTACGGAATGAGTTCAAAAACAGCAATGGACAAGCATTCAGGCGGTGTTGCAGAATACAGGGCATCAGAAGGTAAAACCGTGAAAGTAGCATACAAAGGTTCTGTTTCCGAAACCGTGAAAGATATTTTAGGTGGGGTACGCTCTACTTGTACTTATGTGGGTGCTTCTACCCTGAAAGAACTTTCTAAAAGAACGACTTTTATAAGAGTACAGGAGCAGGAAAATCAAGTTTATAATGACTAATTATTATCTAAATTTTGGGAAAATGAAATAAAAACATCAATATAAAGCTTATCCTAAAACCCTATAAATAAAAGATTTATTTAAATAGAGGGCAAATTGAGGGGTAGATATTTTGCTCTTTTTCTGAGTTTTTCTTCTATTTGTACCGTTCAAAAAAAACTAGAATCCGAATGATGGAGGAAAATTAATCTCCGGAGATTTTAAACCTATTGAGTTTAAAATCTTCGGGGATTTTTTATTTTTTAAACCTAATTTTATAATAAAATATGACTCCTTTCCTACTCCTCGTTTATCAAAAATTCAATAGTTTTTGAGATTACAATAAATAATTTATTATGCATCGGTTTTAATTTATAACAAATTTCAAAACCATATATCTTATGATGTATTTAATGCGAACAGCAAACTTCTCTTATTTTTAAGTAAAAAAGGAGAATTATATTTTATTAATTTATTGAAATTAAGCTGGCTGGCACCGTTTATTTTTCAATAAATCACTTTATAATGGCACAATAGTTGTGCAAAAAATATTTCGTCAAAAAAAGACAGAAACACCCATGGATAGGGGATTTTGTTCATTTTTAGATTTAATAAATTAATAATACCAAATTATTTAAATGGGTTACTTCCATTCTTTCAAATATTTATTTAGTTTTATTCTTTTGAGCAATTGTTTTTATGCTCAAAGCCAGCCTGATGTTGATTTTTTGGTGAAAGAAATCAACACCATCCATTTGTCCGGACAATCTGACCAAGTTTTGGAAGCTACACAGAAACTTATTAAATTATCTCATATTTCAAAAAATGATAAGGGTTTATCGTATGGCAATTATTTTTTAGCATCCTATCATTACGATCATGCCAATTTCAAACAAAGTATTGATTATGCAAAGAAAGCGCAACAATATTCTTCCTATTTAGAGCGTGATCAAACCCATGCAGCTAATATTTCGTCATTGTTAGCCGGAAACTATCTACTTCTCGAGCTCTATACCCTATCTTTTAAGAATTACAGAAAATCGCTTGAAATCTTAAAAAACAAGGCAAATAAAACAACTTCAGACGCTCTTATAGAATGTAGTGTTTATTCTCATATGAGTTACATCTATGATAATATAAATAAGCCGGATTCTACTCTTTATTATTTGCAGAAAGAAGCTAAAATTCTTAAAAAAATCGACTTAAAATATGCTTATATTCAAAAAGGGTGTTCGTCTTTAGGATTTGGAAATTATTATTTGAATAAAAATAATACAGATTCTGCCCAATATTATTATAACAAATCATTAAATCATTTTAAAAATAAGATACATCCTTGCAAAATAGAATCTCTAATTGGCCTCGGAAATCTATATACTTTTCAAAAAAACTATCCCAAAGCTCAAGCTTTCTATGATTTGGCTTTAAAGAGTTTTAATCAGCATCATTTCCCTGATATTCTGAGCGAATTATACAAAAAAATTGCAGAGTTGAAAGTCTCCCAAGGAGCTATTACAGAAGCAAAATATTATCAAGATCTTTACCTTAACATTCAGAAGAAACTTGATGACAAAATGAAGAAGGAAAGAGATTTTGCACTAAATGAGGTAATGAAAGAAGAAAAAATAAAGAACAATCTTGAAGTAAAAAAAACTCAGAGAACGACTTTTATTATTATTTCTTTATTGGTTTTAATGACTGTATTTATTATTATTTATCTTCTTAAAAAAACGAAATCTAAGAATCTGGAATCTATTGAAATTACAAAAAAACTGATTAAAGAAAAAGAAATTACAGAACAGGAAACGCATAAACTGAAACTACAGGTAAATGAAGCCTTTGAAGAGATTATACAACTTGCAAAAGATAATAGCCCTTCATTTTACACAAGATTTCAGGAGGTTTATCCCAAATTTCAGTCTAAAATGCTTCTGCTTAATGAAAATCTGAAACCGAGTGAACTCACCTTTGCAGCCTATGTCTATCTTGGTTTTACAACAAAAGAGATTGCAGATTGTACTTTTAAGGCAATAAAAACAATAGAAAACAACCGTTATAATTTCAGAAAAAAGATCAATCTTTCTCCCGAAAAAGATCTTCAAATATGGCTTAGAAATTACATTGATTCCGAATAATAAAAATCCCTTCCATAAAGCTTATGAAAGGGATTTTTTATTGTAGAATAATACTTTTCTTACGTTAACATTCCGCCGTCAACGTTTAAAACCTGACCGGAAATATAAGAAGACATCTCGCTACCAAAGAAAACGCAAGCATTCGCTACATCTTCTGGTTGTCCTCCTCTTTTCAAAGGAATTCCTTCTCTCCATCCCTGAACTGTTTTTTCGTCTAAAGCAGCTGTCATTTCAGTTTCAATAAATCCTGGAGCGATTGCGTTGCAACGGATGTTTCTTGAACCTAACTCCAAAGCAATAGATTTTGTAAATCCGATAACTCCAGCTTTAGAAGCAGCATAATTTGCCTGTCCTGCATTTCCTTTTACACCCACAACAGAAGTCATATTGATGATAGAGCCCGATTTAGCCTTCATCATTGGCTTAATTACAGCCTTAGTAAGGTTGAATACAGAATCTAAATTTACTTTGATAATCGTATCCCAATCGTCTTTTGACATTCTCATCAAAAGATTGTCTTTGGTAATTCCTGCATTGTTTACCAAAATATCAATTTTACCAAACTCAGCCATTACATCATCTACCAATTTTTGTGCAGCATCGTAATCTGATGCATCAGACTGATAACCTTTAATCTGAGTAACAGAACTTAAAGCAGTTTCCAATTCTTTCGCTTTTTCTACAGAACCGGCATATGTAAATGCTACTTTTGCACCTTGTTGAGCAAAAATTTCAGCAATTCCTTTTCCGATTCCTCTTGTAGCTCCGGTAATTAGCGCTACTTTTCCTTCTAATAGTTTCATATAATGATTATTTATTTAAAAAATCTAAATAACTTGAGTGGTTTAAAATTATTCAGTTTGCAAATATATATATTTTGTTTTTGCGAGTTTTAAATCAAATTGATATTCTAAAACATCAATTTGTCTTCTGAAGAACTAAAATTAAGCACTTCTGATTCTTTATCTTTGGTAAGCGTAAGCTTTTTGTTGTCTGCAGAATATTTATCGTAAATTACCTCTTTAAGAGGTTCATTCTTAAGATTGGTGACCCCAAATTTATCTCCTTTCTGTACCACAACTTCATTTCCTGAAACAAAACTTATAATATCATCGTAGATAAAAGGAACAATCTCTTTTCCTTCTTCATCAAGCATTCCGTAAAGGTTTTCTTTGTTTTTACAGATGATCGCAGGATAAAATTGAAACGGTTTTATAGAAACAATATCTTTAATGGGCGTATAAGATTTATCTTGTGGTGAAAACTTATAATAAACGTCGTCTTTTTTAACAATTACATTATTAAAGAAGATTTTTTCAATCTGAAATCCTTCATCCAAAACACTTTCAAAGTTTTTATCTAAAAGTCTTTCTTCGCCATCCTTGCTTACAAAAACATAATCTTCATTCTTTATTTTAAAACCTTCTACTACATCATATTCTTTAGGCAAAATAATTTCTCCACTAATTTTAACAACCGCAATTTTAGGATTTTTAGAGTCTTTGAGCGTTTTAAAAATACCATTAAACAAATGATTTACATAATGATATTCGGTAGGGAAAACCGTTCTTTCTGCTTTAGAAAAAACGCTTACTTTGTTGTCTTTAATAAGGTAAATATAATTCCTGCCTACAAAGGCCTGTTCGTAGATATTTTCTGCCAAAACCTTCTCATTTTCATCTACAATTCCATACTTATTTTTAGCAATGTTTTTCGTGATTAAAAATGGATAACCATTAATGTCTTCGATATAATGATTCGAAAATTGACTCACCGTTTTACCATCGATATCAATCACATCTCCTGTTTTTGTTCCAGTTTGTAAGTAAACTTTTCCCTTATAAAACTTCAAGTTTTCCTTAAATTCTCTATCAGAAACCTGTTGACCGTCAAAATTATAAATAAACCAAAGTTTATCTTTTTTAACAAAAAATCTGCTGTCGTTTGCGAATTCTATTTTATCCTGATCCTGAATAATTTGTTTTCCATTGTAATCATAAACACCATCTTTTCCATCTTTTGATATAATCAAACGGTCTTTATTTTCCCAAGTTCTGTATTTAAATTGATCTAATGGGATCACTTGATTTCCCTTTCCATCAATTAGAGCTGTTTTTCCGCTCGCTTCACCCTCTTTTACTTTCAAAATAAATCTTTCTTTCGAAAGACGGAGAATTTCACTTTTAAAAGGATAACTAAAAGAAATAGTTCCTAGAGAATCTATTATAGAAATACTTCCTGTAAAAGGATCGGTAATAATTCCGTAACCATTAGTATAAAAGCGTACTTCTTTCCCAATTTGCTTAGACAATAATATCTCTTTGTACTGATTGCTTTGTGCTGAAAAAATACTTGAAAACAGAATGAAAACTATTTTTTTCAATGAAATTACTTTAAAGAATTATTAACAATTAAAACAATTTCACCTTTTAAAGTTTTGCTTTTAGAGAATTCAATTAATTCATTGATAGTTCCTCTTTTAGTTTCTTCAAATTTTTTCGAGATCTCTCTACTCAAGCTCGCTCTTGTATCTTCACCGAAAAATTCTTTGATTTGCTCTAAAGTCGTATTAATTTTGTGTGGACTTTCGTATAAAACGATTGTTTTTTTCTCTTCTGCAAGCTGTTTAAGCTTCGTTTGTCTTCCTTTTTTCGGAGGAAGAAATCCTGCAAAAAGAAATTCATTATTTGGCAAACCCGAAACCACCAAAGCCGGAATTAATGCCGTTGCACCGGGAAGGCAAATCATTTCAATATTGTGATCTGATCCAGCTTTCGCCAATAAATAACCGGGATCTGAAATTCCCGGAGTTCCTGCATCAGTAATAATCGCAACGTTTTGACCATTTTTAAGGTCTGCAATTACTTTTTCAGTTGCCTGATGCTCATTATGAAGATGGTAAGACCTTAAAGGTTTCGAAATTTCAAAATGCTTCAATAAAACTCCCGAAGTTCGGGTGTCTTCACACAAAATATAATCTACTTCTTTCAGCGTATTCACCGCTCTGAAAGTCATGTCTTCAAGATTTCCGACCGGTGTCGGAACAAAATACAAAATACCGCTCAAAATTATAAAAATTTATTTTCTACCAATACCCAAAGTCTTTGGGCATATTCATCTACTTTTTCCCATTTTCTGTCATAATACAGCTCGCTAAGAAACTCTTTTGCTTCCTCAATATCTTTGCATTTGTTCAACTCTGAAATTGATGTATTCAAATCACTCTGACTTCCGTTAAAAAGTACCTTTGTAAAAGCAATCCTATCATTCAGATCAAGTCTAAACTCTGGTCTTGGTTTTTCGGCCTCCATAAATTGGGTCGGAATATTTGTTTTTATTAAACTTCCCGTATCTTCTTTTACAACCGGAATCTCAACTTTTTCATGTGGAGTTTCCCTTTCCAAAGGATCGTCATCAAATAAGGTTTGAATTGATTTTAAACCTCTTATGTTAGCAAGCTTTATTTTCTGTTTCTGATGATAGTCATCCAGATTTTCAAAACTTTCGTCAGATTTCAGAACTTCGGTTACTTTATCAGATTGAGGTTTATCAATATCTACGATTTTTCGCCTGTCTGAATCGTCCGTTTTCAAATCCACTTCTTCTTGAGAAGCTTCAATATCTTTTTTAATTTCGTTTAAGATAGATTCTACGTTTGAACTTTCACTGATAATCTCATCATTTTCATGATTAAAGGTAGACGTATATTCATTTTCTGTTTCTTCAATCAAGATTTCATCTTCGTTGTTTTCAGTTTCAAAAATATCAGTAATAATTTTATTTTTGCCAGATTCATTTTCAGAATTAGAATTTTCTTCTTCAATAATTTCGTTTAGCTGATTAGTGAAAATAACTTCTTCTTGAGTAGCTTCCTCGTTAAAGGTTTCTTCGCTAAAATCATCATCACTTTCTGGTTGAGAATCTTCCAAAATTCTTTCTTCATCTACAAAACTCAAAACCTGATCAGTATTTTCCGATTCTTCATCAATTTCATTTAACTGATTATTAAAAACCGCTTCCTCTTCTAAATCTAAATGATCAGAAATCTCATCTGAAATAAAATTTTCGTTAGCTTCAGGCTGGTTTTCTTCGGCAATGTTGACGATATTCTCGTAGAAATCACTTTCAATAATTTCATTTAATTGATTATTAAAAATAGCTTCTTCCTCTTCACTTTTATTTTCGTCTTCAGAAAAAGGTTCATTCCCTATTTCGTTCAATTCATTATTAAAAATCGCTTCTTCTTCAGTCACCAAATAATTTGAAACCAAAGATTCATCTTGCTGAAAAAGGGAAAAATTTGAATTTTCTCGTTTATAATCTCCCAGATTTTTATCCAACAACTTTAAAAAAGCAATTTTTTCCACAAGATCATTCAAGAGATCATGTTTCGAAATCAGTTCGTCAACATTGTTTATTCCGCCCAAAATATCAATGATATTCTTGGATTCAAAAAAAATCTTGTCCTTTAAATCTTGAATGTTCTGCATCGTAGATTCTTATTAAAATTGCTTACTTTTGATGTTAAAATATTACGGCTAATTTAACAAATGTTTTTAGAAAATACAATTAATCATTCCAAACAAAGTGGTTGGATGGAAGTTATTTGTGGCTCAATGTTTTCCGGAAAAACCGAAGAGTTAATCCGAAGACTGAGGAGGGCAGAAATGGCGGGGCAGAATGTGGAAATTTTTAAACCTAAAACTGATACAAGATATTCTGATGAAGATGTCGTATCACACAACAAAAACAAGATTCGCAGTACTGCGGTAGAAAACCCTGATGAAATTATTTTGTTGGGGTCAAATTGTGATGTAGTGGGAATCGATGAAGCTCAGTTTTTTGACGAAAGTATTGTAGATGTTGCCAACCATTTGGCAAACAGCGGAATTCGGGTGGTCATTGCAGGTCTTGATATGGATTTTCTGGGACGACCGTTTGGACCGATGCCAAATTTAATGGCAACGGCAGAATACGTTACAAAAGTACACGCCATCTGTAGAAGAACAGGAAATTTAGCCAATTATTCAATGAGAACTTCTGAAGGAAAAAATTTGGTAGAACTCGGAGAAACAGAATCTTATGATGCGGTAAGCCGAAGAGTTTTTGTGGATGAAGTTTTGAATAAAAAAAATAATTAAATTAGCGTAACGGCTAAAAAAATAAAGGAGAGAGGTACCAATGAATTACACAGTAAACCAAATCGCAAATATCACCAATTCTAAAATTATTGGAGACGGAGAATTAATAATCAAAAACATTGCTTTTGATAGCAGAATTATTTATTCCACCAAAAATACTGCGTTTATTGCCATTAATACTTCTAAAAATTCTGGAGAAAAATTTATTGAATCTGCCATTGACAGAGGAATTAATATCATTATTTCCGAGCATCATTATTCTCAGTTTGACAATATAACCTGGATTATTGTAGAAAATTCTGTAGAATTTCTTCAAAAATTAGCTAAATATCATTTCAAAAACTGTCACATAAAATCAATCGGAATTACTGGGAGTAATGGGAAAACTATCTTAAAAGAATGGTTATATCAATGTCTTTGGAATGAGTTTCCGACCGTAAAAAGTCCTAAAAGTTTTAATTCCCAAGTCGGTTTGCCACTTTCTTTGCTTCAAATAAATGATGTTCACAGGCTAGGCATTTTTGAAGTTGGCATTTCTAAACCCAACGAAATGGAAAAGCTGGAAAATATTTTTCAGCCACAAATTGGTTTATTGACTCATATCGGAACGGCGCATCTTGCCAATTTCAAATCTGAAGATGAATTAATTGATGAAAAAATACAACTTTTCAAAGATTCTGAAGTCATTATTTACAACGGCGATAATACTTTGGTTGATAAAAAGTTAAACGATTTATATTCGAGTAAAAAATTAATTTCTTACGGACTTTCAGATTCTAATCAGGTTTACTTTAAAAATAGCATTTCAAAAGATGAAAAGTTTACCTTTCAATACTTCGATGAAGAAATCTCCTTCCCAGTTCATCAAAAAGATGAAGCTACTTTGACGAATGTTTTAGCGCTGATAACTATCTTGAAGGAATTAGGGGTCGAAAATCAAAATATCATCGAAAAAATCAATGCTTTGAAAGCTGTAGAAATGAGGCTTGAAGCGATTGAAGGAATTAAAAACAATATTGTTATCAATGATTCTTTTAATCTGGATTTAGATTCTCTTAAGACTGCCCTTCAATTTTTGAATGAATATAAAAAGCCTAAAAAATCTTTGGTTCTAACTGATATTGTCGGTGTTAATTCAAATTCGAAAGAGCTGTACGATGAAGTTTCGGAATTGGTTAATGAGCAAAAATTTGATTCTGTTTTCCTTATTGGAAATGAAATATCAAAATTTAGTGATTTATTTAAGGCTAAAATTCATACTTTCATTAATACTAAGGAATTAATTGACAGTAAACATCTTACAGAAATTGAAAATCAAATTATACTTCTTAAAGGAGCAAGAAAATTTGAGATTGAAAAAATAAAAGATGTACTTGAGCTTAGAAAGCATGATACGGTTTTAGAAATCAATCTTAATGCACTTTTGCATAATATTAATTACCATAAATCTTTACTTAAGCCTGCTACCAAAATGATGGCAATGGTAAAAGCAAATTCTTATGGATTAGGTAGCTACGAGATTTCAGAATTTTTACAGCATCACCATATTGATTATTTGGGAGTTGCTTTCGTTGACGAAGGGGTTGAACTTCGAAAAAAAGGGATCACTGTTCCTATCGTGGTGATGAATCCTGAGCAACATAGCTATGAAACACTCATTCAATATAATTTGGAACCGGAAATATACAGTTTCCGTGTATTGGAATTGTTTTATGAGGCACTTCAAAAATCAGGGTATGATAAAAACTACCCTATCCATATTAAGCTGGAAACAGGTATGCATCGTCTTGGTTTTAAATATTTTGAATTGGATGATTTGGTTGAAATTTTAAATAAAACAACCCTAAAAGTTCAAAGTATATTCAGTCATCTTTCATCTTCTGATTTGCCTACCGAGAAAGAGTTTACTTTACATCAGCTGGAAACTTTTGAGAAAAATTCTTCGTATTTAATTGAAAAATTAAGATACACTCCTATTCGCCATATCCTCAATTCCTCAGGAATTACAAATTATACCAACTATCAATATGATATGGTAAGAATTGGAATTGGAATGCTGGGGGAGTCACCAAATAGTGAAATACAAAAACAACTGCATTCTGTGGTAAGCTTTAAAACGGTAATTTCTCAAATTTCTTTAGTAGAAAACGGAGAATCTGTAGGTTACAGCAGAAGATTTAAACCTAATCAACCTACAAAAATTGCCACTATTCCTGTTGGTTACGCAGACGGAATTCCTAGATTAATTGGAAACCAAATCGGAAGTGTTGGTGTAAATAAAACTTTAGCTCCTATTGTAGGAAGCATTTGTATGGATATGATGATGATAAACGTAGACCATATTCCAAATTTAAAAGAAGGTGATAAAGTAACTGTTTTCAATGCAAAACCAAGTCTTAAAGAATTTGCAGACTATTGCAAAACCATAACTTATGAAGTATTAACCTCCATTTCACCTCGCGTAAAACGGATTTATGTAAAAGATTAACTATGAGAAAACTCCTCACTTTTCTATTCGCATTTCAAATGCTTTTGATACAATCTCAGGTAAAGAAAGATTTGGTAATTCCCAAAAATCCAAGAATAGGACTTTCACTTGCGGGTGGCGGAGCGAAAGGTTTTTCACATGTAGGTGTTCTCAAAGTATTAGATTCTTTAGGAGTAAAGGTAGATTATATCTCGGGCACAAGTATGGGGGCTATCGTTGGAGGTTTGTACGCTTCAGGATATTCTGGTAAAGAGATTGAAAAAATAGTGATGGATACAGATTTCTATTCTTTAATCAGAGATCCAAAATCAAGAAAAGAAAGTTCTTTTTTCAATAAATCTGTAGATAAATATCTTTTTTCTATTCCTCTAAAAAACGGAAAAATAACGCTCCCCTCTTCTATCAGCTCTGGACAGAAGAATGTTTATCTTTTGAAAGAGTTGTTTAAAAACGTTTCCAACGTTAATGATTTTTCAAAACTTCCTATTCCATTTATGTGTGTTGCCACCAATCTTGAAAGTGGAAACATGAAAATTTTTGAAAGTGGCGATTTGGTACAATCTATTATGGCAAGCTCTGCCTTTCCATCATTAATGGATCCCGTGAAAATTGGTGACAGTATTTATATTGACGGAGCGATGACCGTTAATTATCCTTCAAAACCTTTAAAAGATAAGGGCATAGATATCGTGATTGGAGTAGATTTAAATCAGGATCTATCTAAAAGAGAAGACTTGAATAATATTATTTCGATTCTTAATCAAGTCATAGATTTTGGTATTCAGAAAGATACAAGAAGACAGTATAAACATACTGATATCAATATAAAACCCAATCTTATCGGAATGACTGCTACAAGCTATGACGACAAGAAAAAAATTCTTGATAGCGGCTATGTAGAAGGATTAAAATATACAGCAATATTAGACCAATTACCTAAACGGGAGTTTGACCGCTTAAGACAGGCCGTAAATCCAATATATTCTAATGTATACAAGATTGATAGTATTTCGATTGATGGCGGTAAAATATACGGTAAAAACTATGTCCTTGGTAAAATGGGTCTTCGTCTTCCCTCACTGCAAACGTATGGAAGCATAAACAAAGGTTTAGATAAGTTAGTTGCCACCAACAACTACCGCTTCATTAATTATGATATTGTTACCGAAAATAATTTTAATTATCTTAAATTATATGTCACCGAAGATGATGCCAGACATTTTCTGAAACTAGGACTTCATTATGACGAAATTTTCAAAACAGGGCTTCTGCTCAATTATTCAGCCAAAAGGCTTTTATTCAAAAATTCAACCTTATCTTTAGATGTTATTGTAGGAGATAAACCCAGATATTATTTTAACTATTTTATAGACAACGGCTATATTCCTGGCTTTGGTATTTACTCTTCGGGAATGAGTTTCGATTTAAAAAACAATTTAAATATTAATACAGACAAATGGGAATGGCTTCGAAATGAAGTCTACATTCAATCAGTATGGAAAGATAAATTTGCAATCGGAACAGGAATGAGCCATGATTATTTCGAAGCAGAAATCAATGGTTTAAACAAACGCTACAACCGGTTCCTAAACCCTTATGTGTTTCTGAAAAGCGATACACAAAACGACCGAGATTTTCCTACAAAAGGGTTCTACCTTAACGCTGAAGGAAAAGTTATTGATTTATTAAAATCTGAAGTTGATAAAAGACTCATTCAGGTAAAAGCTGATTTAAGAATTAATCTACCAATTACAAAACAGTTAAGTTACCATCTTAATCTCTATGGAGGAATTACCATTGGTGAAAATCTTCCAGAATATTATCAATACAGATTAGGAGGAATTTTTGAACAGAACATCATCAATTTCAAAAACTTTTCAGGCTTTTATTTTGCACAGCTTAATACCAATAATGTAGTTTTAGTTTCAAATGATTTGCAATTTAAATTTTATAAAAATTTATTTTTGAGCGGAAATTTTTCTTTCGCCAATCTTTCTGACGACATCAGTTTTGAAGACGCTGTAAAAGTAAATTACAGTTCTGTAGGAGCTACTTTAGGATATAAATCTCCGTTTGGACAAATAAAACTAAACTTCAGTCATTCATTAAAAAATAACCAAAAAGGCATATTCAGTGTTATATTAGGGCACTGGTTTTAAAAAAAATGATACAATTCTTTTACGAAAATTTACCAGAATCGGTAAATACAGAATACACAACATGGCTGGAAGACATCATTCTTTCAGAAGGCAAAAAATTGGGAGAAATCAATTATATTTTTTGTGACGACGAATATTTATTAAAAGTCAATCAAGATTATCTACAGCACGATTACTATACAGACATCATCACTTTCGACTATGTAAAAGGTAAAACAATAAGCGGAGAGATTTTCGTATCTTTGCAGCGCATTTTAGACAACGCTTCTACTCTATCCAAAAATTACGAAGAAGAACTCAGAAGAGTCTTAGCTCATGGCATTCTTCATCTTTGCGGATATAAAGATAAAACTGAGGAAGAAGAATTGTTAATGAGAAGTAAGGAAGATTTTTATATTGCAAAATATAATTAATCTTTTTAGAGCTTATTCCCGCTCTCCGCACTAGCTATTTTCTTTTATAAAAGAAAATGAGCTCAAAAAAACGCTGCGATCGGGGCTAGATGAAACGCTTTACAGGCGATTATAGCTTGTAAATTTAAATAATGTTTCACGTGAAACATTTAGAAAAAAGATTAAAACTTAAGGCTTAAAACAAGCAATAAAAAATGATTTCAGAAATATATGATGTAATCGTAGTAGGTGCAGGTCACGCAGGTTGTGAAGCTGCTGCTGCTGCTGCCAATTTAGGTTCAAAAACTTTATTGGTTACAATGAATATGCAGACCATTGGACAAATGAGCTGCAACCCTGCAATGGGTGGAATTGCCAAAGGACAGATCGTAAGAGAAATCGATGCGATGGGAGGATATTCAGGAATTATTGCAGACAAATCTGCAATTCAATTTAAGATGCTTAATCTTTCAAAAGGTCCTGCAATGTGGTCTCCAAGAACACAAAATGACAGAATGCTTTTCGCAGAAGAATGGCGTTATGCTTTAGAAAATACCCCAAACCTTGATTTCTTTCAGGATATGGTAAAAAGCTTAATAATCGAAAATAATAAAGCAGTTGGTGTTGTAACTTCATTAGGAATTAAAATCAGATCTAAATCTGTTGTTTTAACCAATGGTACTTTTCTTAATGGTTTAATCCATGTTGGTGATAAGCAATTAGGAGGCGGAAGAATGGGTGAACCCAGAGCTTTTGGAATTACCGAGCAATTGGTTTCTTTAGGTTTTGAAGCTGGAAGAATGAAGACCGGTACTCCACCGAGAGTAGATGGAAGAAGCCTCGATTATTCTAAAATGGAAGAACAAAGAGGCGATCAAAATCCTCAAAAATTCAGCTATTTAGACAGCCCTAAGTTAACCAAACAATTAAGCTGTCATATCGTTTATACCAATGAAGCGGTACATGATATTTTACGTGAAGGTTTCGATAGAAGCCCAATGTTCAATGGTACAATTCAAAGTTTAGGCCCAAGATATTGCCCAAGTATTGAAGATAAAATTAATCGTTTTGCAGAAAGAAACAGACATCAACTATTCGTAGAACCAGAAGGGTGGAAAACTGTGGAAATCTATGTAAACGGTTTTAGCTCGTCTCTTCCGGAAGATGTACAGATCAAAGCAATGAAGCATATCCCAGGATTTGAAAATGTAAAAGTATTCCGACCAGGCTATGCTATTGAATATGACTACTTCCCCCCTACTCAATTAAAACATACTTTAGAAACAAAATTAGTAGATAATTTATATTTTGCAGGTCAGATAAACGGTACAACCGGCTATGAAGAAGCTGCAGGGCAAGGTTTGATGGCGGGTATCAATGCACACAATAAAGTTCACGAAAAAGATGAATTTATCCTTAACAGAGACGAAGCTTATATTGGTGTTTTAATTGATGATTTAATTACAAAAGGTACTGAGGAACCTTATAGAATGTTTACCTCAAGAGCAGAATATAGACTTCTTTTAAGACAAGATAATGCAGACATTAGATTGACAGAAAAAGCTTATCACTTAGGTTTAGCAAAAGAAGAAAGATTAATAAGAGTTACAGAGAAAATAGCTAAAAGTCAGGAACTTGAAACCTTTTTACGAGAAACATCTTTAAAGCCTAAAATAATTAACCCTATTCTTGAAAGCATAGAAAGTAATCCTGTTGATCAAGCTTATAGAGCCTCTCAATTTCTTACAAGACCTAACATTACTTTAGAAAAATTAGAAGAAATTGATGCAATTAAAGAAGTTTCTTCTCAATACAATGATGAAGTAAGAGAGCAGGCTGAAGTAAATATCAAGTATAAAGGTTATATTGAAAAGGAAAAAGAAAACGTTGCAAAGCTTAATCGTTTAGAAAATGTAAAGATTCCTGAAGATTTTGATTATTTAAAGATATCAAGTTTATCTGCAGAAGCTAAACAAAAAATGAATAACGTGAGACCAAAAACGGTAGCACAAGCTGGAAGAATCAGTGGTGTTTCACCAGCCGATATCAACGTTTTACTGATCTATTTAGGACGTTAAACACAAAATGTTTCACGTGAAACATTTATAAAATAAAAGCGAAAATTAAGGTATTTATGAGCCTATTTCAAAACTCAAAATATCTTAATTTTTAATTTAATAGAATATAACTCAATGAAAATAAAGGATCATTTTCTTACTCAGGAAATATTTGAAATAAAAGAAACAGAGACAAAGGGAGTTTTCAAGACCACACCTATTCCATCGAATATTTCTAAATATTATGAAAGTGAAGATTATATTTCTCATCATCAGGATTCGGGAAGTTTAAAAGAAAAGCTTTACAAATTTTTACAATCTTTCAATTTACAGTATAAAAAAACAATTCTTTTAGACAGAATAAAGAAAGGGTCGAGAGTATTAGATTATGGATGTGGAGCCGGAGAATTTGTAAAATATATAGAAAGTGATTTTGAAGTTTTCGGTTTTGAACCAAATGGAGATGCCCGAAAAGCTGGACAAAATAAAATTTCAAAAGCTACAATCTTAGATAATATCAATACAATTGAAGATTACAGTTTAGATGCAATTACACTTTGGCATGTTTTCGAACATGTGGAAAATCAAGACGAGATACTCGAAATTTTTAATAGAAAATTAAAAGAAAAAGGATTATTAATAATTGCTGTTCCGAATCCTACTTCTTACGATGCAAAACATTACAAAGAATATTGGGCAGCTTATGATGTACCGAGACACATTTATCATTTCTCAAAAAATGGAATGGAAAATCTTATTTCTAAAAAACCAAATTGGAAAATGAGAAAAATCAAGCCACTAGTTTTAGATTCGTACTACATCTCAATGTTGAGCGAAAAATATAAAAAATCACCTCTATTTTGGCTAAAAGCAGTCATCTACGGAACGATTTCTAACATAAAAGCCCTTTTTTCAAACGAATTTTCAAGTTTGATATACATTATCGAAAAAAAATAGAAAATCGATTTTTAACCTATTTATAGAGGTCAATTTTCATCAATTTCACTAAAAAATAAAAGCTCGGGACACCATCTCGAGCTTTTTTATTTTGTTCAGCTACTCCCCTACTCCAACTTCAATCTTATAATAATTATTAAAAAACTAAAATCACAAAATTTAAATTTTTAATTATAAAAAATATTAGCAAAATGTTAGTAAGTAATATAATGAGTTCAAAGACAAAACAAATTTAGATTAAAACTAATAGCCTGAGAATCCCGTAGATTTTTTTTAATTACTAATTATACATGATAGACAACTCAGAATTGTATAATTTAAAAAAATGAAAAACAGAATACTATTAAATTTTTCTTTACTTTAAGAAAGTATTGATTTACAAAATTTAGCAATAATTCCAAATTTAAATTAAGCCTCTGAGAATGCCACATAAATTTTTTAATTAATAATAGCTCAGTATATGAGATAGAAAACGGCACAAATCGAAAAAGTAAAATTCAAATAATTCTATATTTTAAAAGGTTTTGAAATGATTATCTAATTTTGAAATAGAACATAGACAAAAATTCAAACAAACCCTCTGAGAATCGCATAGAATTTTTTTTATTGATAACAACACAGTATATCAGATAGAGAAAACCTTAAAATTTTTAAATTTAATTTCAAAAATTAAGGAAATAGAAAGAAATCGAGGAAATAGAAAAAGAAAAAGTCTGCTATAAATAGCAGACTTCAATATATTTTTAAAGTTTAGTTATTTATGGCAGCAACTCCAGGAAGTTCAAGACCTTCTAAACTTTCAAGCATAGCCCCACCTCCGGTAGAAACATAGCTTACCTTATCAGCATAACCAAACTGCTTTACAAAGGCAACGCTGTCCCCTCCTCCAACAAGAGAAAAAGCTCCCAATTTCGTAGCTTCAGCGATGCTTTCACCAAGAGCTATTGTTCCAGCAGCAAAATTAGACATTTCAAAAACTCCAATTGGTCCATTCCAAAGAATAGTCCTAGAATTTAATAGTACATCATTAAACTGATCTCTAGATTTTGCACCAGCGTCTAATCCCATCCATCCTTCAGGAATTTCGTAAATATCAACTTCTTTTCTTTCAGCATCATTATTAAAACTTTCAGCAATGATAGTATCAGAAGGAAGATATACTTTTACATTGTGCTCTTTAGCTTTTCCTAAAATTTCTAGAGCCAATGGTAATTTATCTTCTTCAACCAAAGAAGTACCAATTTTACCACCAAGCGCTTTAATAAATGTGAAAGCCATACCTCCACCAATAATCAAATTGTCTACTGCAGGCAAAATATTTTCTATAATGGTAATTTTAGTTGAAACTTTTGAACCACCAAGTATTGCAGTTACCGGTTTTTCACCACTTTTCAAAACTTTATCAATAGCTTTTAGTTCATTGGCCATCAATAAACCGAAGAATTTAGTTGAATTAAAGAATTTAGCGATCACTGCAGTAGAAGCATGAGCTCTATGTGCAGTACCAAAGGCATCATTCACATAAGCATCACCTAGCTTAGAAAGTTGCTCAGCAAAACCTTCATCACCTTTTTCTTCTTCATTATGAAAACGTAAGTTCTCTAATAATAAAATTTCACCAGGTTGAAGATCAGAAGCTGCTTTTTCTGCTTTCTCTCCTATAGACTCTTCTACAAATTTTACTTCTTGTCCCAAAACTGCAGAAACCTCTTCTAAAATATTTTTTAGAGAAAACTCATTTTTTACTTCTCCTTTGGGTCTGCCAAGATGCGTCATTAAGATAACGGAACCTCCATCTTTAAGAATTTTTTCAACAGTTGGTTTCACCGCAACAATTCTTGTATTGTCTGTAACTTTTTGTTGATCATCCTGCGGAACATTAAAATCTACTCTTACCAGAGCTTTTTTATCTTTAAAATTGAAATCGTTGATTGTTTTCATACTTAAATCTATATTTTTTGCGCTGTGAAATTGTTTCGTCAAATTAAAATTTCAAATTTTCAAAGCTCAGAAGCATTTCACAAATAATTTTGAATTTTAGTTTCACAAATGTATGATTTTAAAGTCTCGCAAAAAATCGAATCTTTTAAAAGTTTTCAAAAAATTCCCCACAAAGCCTTACCCACCAATCAACACTATCATCTTTTTTTTTAAAAGAAAGAGTGAATACTGTTGTTGAGTGTTGTGAGTTTCGGGGATAACTTTAACGATAAAATTTGATAACATCTATTTTATGCGTAACTCAGATTTAATTCACATTTTAAAATGCTGAAAATCTGTTTTTTCACCTACTTACTAACAATTATGGATAACTTTTCCACTATTCTAATTCTTGATAACTGATTTATGGAAAAGCTAAGGATTACTCTGAAAAAAGTTTTTGAAAATTTTCACTCAAATATTAGGAAGTAATTTTCATTACAACTTTTTTTGAAGAAAAAAAATATTATTTTTAACAAACTTTTCCACAGTTATTAACAATGATCTTAACAATTTGTTAGGAACTAACTAACAATTTATGAGAATCGAAAAAAAGTAAAAATAAAATATTAAAATATGCTGAAAATCAATTTATTGTCTTTTGTATTCATTGTTTTTAATTGTTTCGGGCAAGAAAACTATACTACAACCACCTCAAAAATTAAAGAAGTAAAAATCTATTCAAGCGGCGGAATTATCAAACATTCTTTTTCTGCTGACATATCTCAGGGGAAAAATTTCATCATCATTAAAGAATTCGGGAGAAACAGTGGTATGGATATTTCGTCTTTTAAACCAGATAAGAAAATTAATCTCATCCGCTATGAGTCATATAATAATAATCCTTCGCTTTACGCAGAGAAACTAGGAAAAAATAAAAACTTTGGACCTATCAATGACAGTATAGAGTTTTATAAGAATGCTAATAAAAAGATTGAACAGGAGCTGACTCTGACTAGAAATTCTATAGGAATTGTTCAGAAAAACCAGACTTTGGGAAACCCTTCTTCAGTAGCAATTTTAAAAATGATTGATTTTAATCAAACGACTCTTAAAAATCTATACAAAGAGGAAACCGATTTTCAGGTGAAGATTGCAAAAAATCAATCAAGAATCTCGGTTTTGGAGAATAAAAGATATGCATCGTCTAAAGATGATGAGACTTTTAACAATAACATCATCGTTCTTCAAATCACAAGTGACAAAAGGCAAACAGTCAATTTTGAAGTGAATCAGCAAATTCAAAATGCGAATTGGCGACCTTATTATGTGATAAAATCTAATGGAATAAAATCACCACTTAAGATTTCTTACAAAGCAAAAATTCAGCAAAATACAGGTTTGGAATTTAAAAATATTCCTATAAAACTAATAAACGGAAGTTTTAGTTTAGAAGATAAACCTTATGAATTAGACCGCTGGTTCCTGAGAACGGAACGAGATTATTATGTTTCCAATCAGGCATTTCAAAGACCACAAAGTAATGATGTAAGTTCGAAAAGTATTGCTGAAGTTGCCGTTTTAGGAAGTTCAAGAATTTCACAAAGAACGATGAAAACTGAAATTTCTTTAGATAAGAATGTGGTTCTTCCTTCGGATGTTGAAGTGACAGAAGATTTAAATGAGTTTGAAGTAACAACTAATTACAAGTATTTTGCGACAGCGAAATTAGAGAATAAGACTTTTCTTTTGGCTTCTATAAAAGACTATTCAAAGTATAATTTCTTACCCGGAAACGCTGATATTTTTATGGAAGACGTACAGATTGGGACGATAAATATTGATACCAATCAACTAACAAGTGAAATGCTAATCAGTCTTGGAAGCGATCCGAATATTCTTACCAAAAGAGAGTTGACAAAGAAAGAAACTAAAGGTTTAGGTGATAAGGAAAAGTTTGAAAGTTACGCTTACGAAATCACTATTAAAAACAATAAAGACACTGCCGTTACTCTTGAACTGAAAGATCAGATTCCACTTTCAATGGCTGAAAATATAAAAATTGAAGCAATGAATCCGGATAAAGCAGATTATGATAAAAGTACAGGTTTCTTAATCTGGAATTTTAATATAAAACCTAATGAAACAAAGAAGATTAAATTTGGATTTAATGTAACTTTGCCAAAAGATTTAATGACTGCAGATATAAGATAAAAGTAAAAATAAATTTAAAAGTAAAAAATGAAAAGAAAAATTGCTATTGCGGCGGATCATGCAGGTTTTGAGTATAAAGAATATTTGAAACAGCAGTTACAAGACGAATTTGAAATTCAGGATTTTGGAACTCATTCTCTAGAAAGTGTAGATTATCCTGATTTTGTACATCCAGCAGCTTCTTCTGTTGAAAATGGAGCAAATGAACTAGGAATTTTGGTATGCGGAAGCGGGCAAGGCGTACAGCTTTCTGCTAATAAACATCAGGGAATTCGTTGTGCACTCTCTTGGATGCCAGAAATTGCGGCCTTATCTAAACAACATAATAATGCCAATATGGTTGCATTACCTGCAAGATTTGTAGCTAAAGAATATGCTTTGGAAATTGTTAAAACTTTTTTGAATACAGAATTTGAAGGAGGAAGACACCAAAACAGAGTAGATAAAATAGCATTCTGCTAAATTGATAAAGGCTTGTAAATCAGATTTCAAGCCTTATTTATTTTTTATTTTATATATTTGCACTGTCCAACAAGATTTACCAAACTGTTGATTCCTTCAAAATTTCAGATTCTTTTACAAAGGTTATCACAAATTTTTTCTCTCTTCTTCTCCATTTTTGTTTTAAATTTAACTGAAACTTCCATTTTAGAATTTTCAAGTGGAAACTAATGCTTTTTTGATTAACGAATTTTAGATTTTGATGAAATTTTTATTTTCATTTTTATTGTTGTTGAGCTTTCTGTGTTTTCAAGCACAGGAAAAAGATTCTGTAAACAATGAAAAAATTGAAAATGTTGTAATTTTAGGAAGGCCAAAAGTAGATTGTCAGAAACTCTATAATGATGAAAAAGCTCTTTATGATAAGCAGTCTGAAGAACTTAAGAAACTTAATTTTGAAACACTATTTGATGAGTTCTTAGAACTGAAAGAATTTCAGAAAATAAAATCTGATGAAAGCAAAATAGTTATACTTAATCCTGACTACAAAAGAATAATATCTTCATGCGGAAATAATTCTTTTTTTAATTGTAAACACTACGAAAAGTATATTAACAAAGATGTTTTTGAGAAAGTATGGAAGAAAAGAAATTATTTAAAAATTCAGCAATTTTTTGATAGTAAAATAATGATTCCCTTAGTTGGATTACCATTTTTGTCTTTTGAACAAAATATGAATGATGAAAATAATTATCTTAAAACACTAAATATTGAATCTTTATACAAAGGAGTTTACAGAGATTTAAATAATAAAAAGAAAGGATTTTATTATTCATCTTATAAAAAACCAACAGAGAGCTTAGAAATTAGTATTGACAAGAATAAAATAATTGCAGAGAATTATCTTCAACTTGATATGAAAATATTTCCTGTCGTAAGTGAAAGTACGGGCGTTTATAGCGTTACAATCATTTTAGGAAATGGAGAAAAAGAACTCAGCAAAAGATATTTGCTTTACCAATACAAAGATGGAAAGTGGAAGCTTTTAAAGAATAAATAAAGCATAGTTATGAGATTTTATTATACCTTCTTTTTCATTTTTATTTTTCTGTGTTGTAGTTCTCAGGACATCATTGACAAAGAATCCTTCAAAAAATGCAAGAAAGAATTCAGTAAAAAGATTTGCCTTTCAGACGAGGATGGAGATGGTGTTTTATTTTATTTAGACCATTGTCCGAAAGATACAGGACCTACAGAAAATAATGGTTGTCCTTGGCAAAATATTGATGGTGATGAAGTAATAGATAAAGATGATGCCTGTCCTAATGTTCCAGGACCTCAGGAAAATAATGGCTGCCCGTGGCCAGATACAGATGGAGATGGTATTTATGATAAAGATGATGCGTGCCCTAATGTTCCAGGGGTACCCGAAGAAGAAGGCTGTCCCAAGAAAAATATTTATCAATCCCATAGGTATTCTCAAGAAGAATTGGATGAAGTAAAGAAGAAATTTTTAGACAAAACAAAAAATATTAATTACGGAAAACTGGCAGATTTTATCTTTAGTAAAATTGATTTAAAAGGATTTAAATCAAGAATGATAACCTTAGAAATTGCGAGTTTTTCACAAATGGCAGGTTGTGGACAGGATAGAACAGATTACTCACCAATAAATCTAAAAGTAAATTTGGCTTCAGAATTGTTTTGGAATGAAAATAACTTTAAAAAGTTTGTCAATAAATTTCCATCAAAAATTGTTTTTCCATACAGTGAAAATGAAGGTGTAAATAAAAAAGTACAATCTTTTAAAAAGATTTATTCTAAAAAAAGTAACGGAATGACCTTTTACAACGCAAAAAATAACTTTAAAGAATTAAATAGTAAAGAAATTGATCCATACAGAAACTTTCATATCTACATCTTCTTTGAAGAAAACGATGAAATTTTCATCAAGATAAATGAATATTCAGATTTAGAACGAAATTATTTCCGATTACAAGCTAAAGGAAATACCTTTATACAATTAAATTAAAAATGGCAAAAAAGAAAAAATATATAAGTCAGAAAAACGATCATAAATTAATGGAAATCGGAAGATTGATCATGAAATTTATGAATCAAAACCAAACCAAATTATACAATTACAAACAAATCTCAGACGGGATAGATCACAAAAACCCCAGACAAAGGGAAATGGTTATTCAGGCTTTGCACAAGCTTTTATCAAGCCAGAGAATCAAAGAAACCGAAAAAGGAAAATTCAGTATTAACTTAAAAATTGAAGGAACTTTAACGGGAACAATCGATTTTAACCAATCTGGAAATGCTTACGTTACTGTAGAAAATCTGAAAGAGGATATTTTCATCCACTCGAAAAACGTAAAAGATGCATTACAGGGCGACAAAGTTCTTATCGTTACCTATAATTTCAAAGGTAAAAAACTGGAAGGTTCTGTTTTAGAAGTTTTAGAAAGAAAAAGATCAGAATTTGTAGGAACTTTTCAATTGGTTGCCCATAAAGAATTTGGTTTTGTAGTTTGTGATAAAAAAACAATAAACACTGATATTTTTATTCCGAAAGGGAAAATAAATGGTGCTGAAGATGGCAATAAAGTCGTTGTAAAAATGACTGAATGGAAACCTGGCGACAAAAATCCTGAAGGAGAAATTTTGCAGGTTTTAGGAAATCCGGGTGATCATGAAACGGAGATTCACTCTATTCTTGCAGAATACGGTTTACCTTACGAATTCCCTGAAGAAGTGGAAAGAGATGCCGATAAAATCGACCGCAGAATTACCGATGAAGAAGCTGCAAAGCGTTGGGATATGCGTGATGTTTTGACCTTTACGATTGACCCGAAAGATGCCAAGGATTTTGATGATGCTTTATCGATGCGCAAACTGGAAAACGGAAACTGGGAAGTTGGTGTTCACATTGCAGACGTTTCTCATTACGTGGTTCCCGGAACAATTCTGGATGATGAAGCCTATGAAAGAGCCACATCGGTTTATTTGGTAGACCGTGTGGTACCGATGCTTCCGGAAGTTTTGAGTAACGATGTTTGCTCGCTTCGTCCGAATGAAGATAAATATACTTTCTCAGCTGTTTTTGAATTGAATGATAAAGCAGAAATTCAGAAAGAATGGTTTGGAAGAACGGTTATTCATTCCGACAGAAGATTTTCTTATGAAGAAGCTCAGGAAAGAATTGAGACCAAAGAGGGCGATTTGCAGGAAGAGATTAATATTCTCGACGATTTAGCAAAAATTATGCGTGCAGCACGTATTAAAAACGGTGCAATCACCTTTGACAGAAGCGAGGTTCGATTTAATTTAGATGAAAACAATCAGCCGATTGGAGTTTACTTTAAAATCAGTAAAGATTCAAATCATTTGATCGAAGAATTTATGTTGCTTGCCAACAAGAAAGTTTCAGAATTTGTTTCGCTTAAAAAAGGAAGTCCAAATGGAAATACCTTTATTTACAGAATTCACGATGATCCGGATCCTGCGAAATTGGAAGCTTTAAGAGATTTTGTTTCTACTTTTGGATATAAAATAGACTTAACAAATACCAAAAAAGTTGCTGAATCTTTAAACACTTTGTTGAAAGATGTAAAAGGAAAAGGCGAAGAAAATATGATTGAAACTTTGGCAATGCGAAGCATGAGCAAAGCAGTTTATTCTACCGAGCCAATTGGTCACTACGGTTTAGGATTTGATTATTATTCGCACTTCACCTCTCCTATTCGTCGTTATCCCGATTTGCTTGCCCACAGATTGTTGCAGCATTATTTGGATGGAGGAAAATCTCCAGACAGACATGAGCTGGAAGAAAAAGCAAAACATTGCAGTGCAATGGAACGTTTGGCAGCCGATGCAGAAAGAGATTCTATCAAATTTATGCAGGTAAAATTCATGGAGAAACATTTGGGAGAAACTTTTACGGGAGTTATTTCGGGGGTAGCAGAATTTGGTTTCTGGGTTCAAATTCCTGAAAATGGTGCAGAAGGTTTAATTAAATTACGAGATTTAATGGATGATTCTTACACTTACGACAAAGCAACTCATGCCGTTTATGGTTCCCGAACAGGAAACAGATACCAATTGGGAGATCAGCTTCAGATTAAGGTTGTAAAAGCCAACTTAATCCAGAAACAGCTCGATTTTAAGATTGTATAATATATTTTAAAGATAATTACAGAAGACTGTCCGAATGTGACAGTCTTTTTTGTCTTAAAAATTTTTTATGATACAATTCAGACTTAAAAAACTCATTTTTGCAGACAAATAGAAATATAATTTTTAAATTTGGGATAGAAACAATTTTAAATGTTTGAACTTATATTATCGGCCATTGGCCTGGGTTTTATGTTGAGCCTGGTTTTCATTGGTCCTATTTTTTTCCTTTTGATAGAAACCAGCTTCACAAGAGGTCCAAAACACGCCTTAGCGTTAGATTTTGGTGTTATTACAGCAGATCTATTATGTATTATTGCAGCGTATTACGCCAGTGCAGATATTGTTGATCTTATCGATAAGCATCCAGGATTTTACAGAATTACATCGATACTCATCCTTGCCTACGGAATTATCATGATGGTAACCAAAACCAAAATGCATATGCCCGGAGAAGAAAAAATAATTAGTCAGAATTACTTTAGAACATTTATCAATGGTTTTTTATTAAACCTGCTTAATGTTGGAGTAATTCTTTTTTGGTTAGTAACGGTTATTGGGGTAAGAAATCAATATCCAGATACAGAAACGCTGATTCTTTACTTAGCAATTGTCATCGCAACCTATCTTTTAATAGATTTTGCTAAAATTTTTCTTTCGAAACAGTTTCACGACAGACTTACTCAAAAACTGGCAAATAATATCAGAAAAGGTGTTGGTGTTGTTTTAATTATTTTCAGTTTTTTCATATTTCTTCAGAGCTTTAAAATGTTTAATCAGTTTGATAAACAATTGGAAGAAGCTGAAAAAAAGGAATTAAAATATAAAAAATAATTAAAATCTTAATCATTTTTCAATTGAGTTATCTTGGGTTTCTTTGCTAAGTAGAACGCCTTTGCAAACAAAAAATATGCAGAATAATAATAAAGAAACCTTTGCGAACTTTGCGTTAAATTTAAGAATCACTAAAATAATCCTATTAAAAAAACAACAGCTGATTAATGAAAATATTTCCCAAATCACTTAAAAAAGGCGACAAAATAGCCATCATTTCTCCTGCAGGTTCTGTAGAACCTACTCAACTGGAAAAAGGAATTGAAATGATTAGATCTAAAGGTTTTGAACCTATTTTAGGAGAAAATCTTTATACCAAATTTTCTAATGGCTATAATTACGCAGGAACTGAGAAACAAAGACTGAAAGATATAAATTGGGCTTTAAATGACAGTGAAATTTCCGCAGTTTGGGCTTCGAGAGGAGGTTATGGTTGTCAACACTTAATTCATGGTTTAAACTTAAAAAAATTTACCAAAAAACCGAAATGGTATATCGGTTATTCTGATAACACGGTAATACAAAGTTATTTGTTTAAAAAAGGTTTTGCATCCATTCATGGGCAGACTATTAAGACTTCGAGTTTTGGGGTGACTGAGGAAAGCTATGATTTACTTTTTGATATTTTAAAAGGAAAAAATCCAAAATACAGCTTAAAGTCGAATCAATATAATAAACAAGGAAATACTGAAGGAGAGTTGGTTGGAGGGAATTTAGCGCTTATTTATGCGCTTCTCGGAACCAAATATTCTTTTGATTTTAAAGATAAAATATTATTTATCGAAGATATTGGCGAAAATTTTTACGCACTCGACAGAATGATGATGAGTCTTGAATTAGCCGGAGTTTTTACAAAAATAAAAGGTTTAATTGTTGGCGGAATGACAAACATGGGAGACGAAAAAGACAATAAACAATACGAAGAAAGCTTTGATGAATTTGCAAACCAACTTATTGCTGAAAGAATCTCAAAGTATAATTTCCCGGTTGTTTTTGATTTTCCAAATGGTCATATTAAAGACAACCGACCGTTGATTATTGGAAGTGAGGTTAAGATGAAAGTTAATAATAAGGTAAAGGTTGAATTTTAAATAACCCCTAAAGCTCTCCTACTCTCAAACACTCCAACTTAAAAAAATGGCAACTCACAACGACCTCGGAAAACTAGCAGAAGACCTTGCAGCAGAGTTTCTATTAAAAAACGGCTATAAAATTCTTGTGAGAAACTATCGTTATCAAAAAGCCGAGATTGATATTATCGCTGAAAAGGAGAATTTAATTATTATAGCAGAAGTAAAAGCAAGATCCACAGATTTTTTTATTCTGCCTCAGGAAGCGGTTACTAAAGGTAAAATCAAGCTTATTGTTACCGCAGCCAATCATTTTATGGAAGAATTTAATAAAGATCAGGAAGTAAGATTTGATATTATTTCTGTGCTTCCTGACGAAAAAGGAAAATTAATTATAGAACATATTCCAGATGCTTTTGAAGCATTTGATGCCAACTGAATTAATGTAACAATCTAGCAATATACCAACCATTGGTAAATTAGTACACTGATACATTGTTACATTTAAAAATTGAAAATTTTTATGAAAACAATACTCATCACCGGAGCTACTTCCGGAATAGGAAAATCTACTGCTGAACTTTTAGCAAAACAAGGAAACAGAATCATTATCTGTGGAAGGAGACCAAAAGTTTTGGAATCTGTAAAAGAGGAATTATTAAACTTTACCGAAGTTTTTAGTTTGAAATTTGATGTAAGAAATCTTGAAGAAGTTGAAGCTGCCATTGCATCACTTCCTGAAGAATGGAAAAACATTGATGTACTGATCAATAATGCAGGAAATGCACATGGTTTAGAACCTCTTTCAGCAGGAAGTACAGGCGATTGGGATTCTATGATTGATGGGAATGTAAAAGGTCTTCTATACGTTTCTAAAACGCTTATTCCGATGATGAAAGAAAGAAATTCGGGACAAATCATTAATATCAGTTCGGTTGCGGCGAGACAAACCTATGCGAATGGCGTTGTGTATTGTGCAACTAAAAAAGCCGTTGATGTGATTTCGGAAGGAATGAGAATTGAACTTACAGAATTCGGAATCAGAGTCACCAATATTCAGCCGGGAGCTGTAGAAACCGATTTTTCTTTAATCAGATTTAAAGGTGATCAGGAAAGAGCAGCAACCGTTTATGCAGGTTATGAAGCTTTAAAAGCGGAAGATATTGCCGATGCAATTGCCTATTGCATTAATGCTCCACAACACGTTACGGTTTCTGATATGACGATTTATCCTAGTGCACAGAGTGAACCAAGAACAATTTACAGAAAAGGATAATTTTAATTTGAAAATTAATTAATTTGAGAATTTGAAAATGAAAATTCTTCTTTCAATATTTCTGTTTTGCTTTGTTTTTGGATTTTCTCAAAAATATTCAAGAGATGAGAAAATTGTTTTATTACGAGCAAAAAAACTTGATTCTCTGATGATGAAAAATGATGCTCAAATCGTTACTCTGTTTTGTTCAGATGTTTCGTTTGGTCATTCCAACGGCTGGATTCAGAATTTAGATGATTTTAAGAAAGATTTCTCATTAAAAAAAGTCAGTTATAAAGAAATCAAGCAACTTGAAATTTCAGAATTAAAACAGTTTAAAAATACGATAAGCATCCGAAGAACTATACAAGTAAAAGGACTTTATAAAAATCAGGATTTTGAAATGAAACTAGCCTTACTTGAAATTTGGAGCAAAAGGAAATCTAATTGGAAATTATGGAGCCGACAAAGTGTGGAAATAAAGCTATAAATTTGCATAAATTTTTATATTAAAATGAAAATACTATATCTCGAAACGTCCTCAAAAAACTGTTCAGTAGCCATTTCAGATGGTGAAAAACTACTTTGTTCTACGGAAGAAGTTTCAGAAAACTATAAACAGAGCGAATCGCTACACACTTTTGTAGAATGGGCTTTGGAAGGTGCCAATTTGTCAATGAAAGATATTGAAGCCATTTCTTTGGGTAAAGGACCAGGTTCTTATACTGGTTTGAGAATCGGGGCTGCATCTGCGAAAGGATTTTGCTACGGACTAAAAATTCCTTTGATTGCGGTTAATTCCATGGAAAGTATGATAGAGCCTTTCTTAGGGCAAAACTATGAATTAATCATCCCTTTGGTCGATGCGAGAAGAATGGAGGTTTATACTGCTGCATATGACGGTGTTTCGGGCGAAGAACTTATTCCGACTGAAGCTAAAGTTTTAGATGAAAATTCTTTTGAAGAATTAAAAGATAAAAAAGTACTTTTTGTAGGCGATGGAGCTGTAAAAGCAAAAGAAATACTGCAACTCCCGAATGCCGAATTTAATACAGAAATATATCCTTCTGCTCAGTTTTTAATAAAGAAAACGTTAGAAAAAATAAAGAATGAAGACTTTGAAGATATTGCTTACTTCGAGCCTTTCTATCTGAAAGATTTTCATGGAGTAAAGAAAAAAGCAAAAAGCGAAGAATAAATCTTCGCTTTTTTTATTGTTTCATTGTTTTTACCTCATCCGTAGTCTGCTGTAGTTTCTGCATGGTATTATTTCCTGCTTTTTTCGGAATATTGTTATTATTCTGAGGAGGATTATTTTTCATTGGCTGACCAGCTGAGTCGCTAGGAACGAAATTACTGGTTTGAGATTGCTGAATATTATTAGATTGCCCCGGACCGTTAAAAGGACTATTAGGGGTTTTATTTCCTTTATTATCCGTTGCCTGGAATGCAATGTCGCTTTTCAGATAATTCAGCATTTCTTTAGCTTTAATTCCTTCCGGTGTTTTGGCATAATTCAAAACAATCTGTTCAAGCTGCAGAATCATTACTTCTTTTCCGCCAGTTTTTCCGGCGTTAAATGCATTTAAAAGATTCAGTTTAGGAATTAACGCATCTTTTGGATATTTAAGAATCACCTGCTCTATTTTGCCCTGACTTTCTGTAAATTTTTCAGATTCATAGAGCGCAAAAGCCATTTTATATTCGTTTTCAACTTCTTCAGAAGATTTTACAAACGTATTATTTTTAGGATTTCTTGCAAATTCTGCAAAAGAAGAATAAGGATAATCGGTCAATAAAATCTGTTTTGCTCGGGCTGAAGCCTGAGGGTCTTTCTCATAATTCATCGCAAAAATTTCATATAATGCCTGAAGCATTACTTTCTCTTCCGGTTTTACATCGATCAAATCATAAAGCGTTTTTGTAGCTAAAGGTGTATTGGTAAAATAATTCTGATACATCACGCCTAGACCTAATGAAGCAGTATCTCTATCCTTTTTCAGCTGAGATAATTTACCAGCATCTGCAGGAATCTGCTCAATATAAAAAGAAGGCTCAAAACGTCTCGGATTGGGTGCCGAAGTCACTCCCAAAGCTTCATTTTTCATGTCTTCCAGCGAAGCCATTTTTTTAGAGAAACGCCAGTTATCGACCAATGCACGGTCTCCCCAAACCTGCTTAAAGGTAGATGTACCTTTGCTTACCGTACCGGTGTTTCCAAAATAAAAGCCTTTAGCTGTAGTCCCAAAATCTTCAAAAGAATTTGAACTGTTGGCAAAAAGAGAATTGGCATTGTAATCTCCGGTATCAAAACCTTTGCTTCTCTCAGCACGTCTTCTTTCCTGTTCTTCTTTTTCTTCTTTTATTTTTAGTTTATCTATGTATTTTGCAAAATAATCAGTTTTCTGTACATCGGTCATTTTCGCCAAAGAAAGAATACTGTCATTTTTCTTAATTAAATAATAATTTTTAGAGATTTTTTTAATGTAACTTGATTGGTCTTGTAGCAAGATTCTCGAAGGTTCGTATGTCATAGAAGCCAATGCAGAATCATAGTAAGCTCCAGCTCCTATATAATCATTTTTATCTAAATAATTTTTACCAATCTCATAGTAAGCCAAACCTCTCACCTGCCCATCAGAAATTTTTTCGAGCAATGATTTTCTGAAAAATTCTTGTGCCTCGCTTTTCTTACCAGCTTTATTGGCCATTAAACCTAAAGCATAATAAAATTCGTTTTTTCGAGATCCATAAGTTCCTTTTTTACTTATTTTTTCGAGATAATCTTTTGCGCCTTCATAATTTCCTTTTCCGTTGAATGTTTTGGCAATTTCGATCTGAGATTTTACTTCAAATTCAAAATCATTAGCATATTTATAAGCGGCTAAAAAACTTTCTCTTGCTAAATCTTGTTTTCCTTGTTCTTGTAAAACTTGACCTCGTAAAAATGCAATTCTGCTTTTTAGTTTTCTGTTTCCGTTCAGTTCAAAAGCACGGTCTAATTCTTTGATAGATTCTTCTTTTTTTCCTGCATCCAAAAGTGATTCAGCATAATAAATACTCAATAATTTATCATGATCCTTGCTTAATTTTTCACTTCTAAGTTTATTAAAGATTTCATCAGATTTATGGTAATTTTTAATCTGAGAATAAGCTAAAGCTTCATAGATATGAGCCAATGGAAGCCTTTTATCTTCTTTCATATGGGTGAAAACATAGTTTAAAGCATCCAATGCTTTAATTGATTTTCCCTGATAAATTCTGGATTGAGCGAGAATAATATAAGCATCAAAAATAGTTTTGTTTTGCTCCTCTCCTTTTCTGATGACCGAATATTTATTAATGGCTTTTAAGGCTTTTGCTTCAGCAATTTCCAAAACACTGGCTCCTTTCTTCTCTTCCGGATTATTAGGGTCTTGAGGCTTATTTCCCTGCATTCCGAGTGCAGTTCTTCCGTTTTGTTGAGGGCGGTTTACTTCCGCCATTTTCATAGAATTTTCTGCAAACACTGAAGATTGTCCCAAATCACTTCCTAAAGGTTGCTCTTCGTAAGTTAATATAGGAATATAAGGCGCATAAAAATTATCTTTATGGGCTTTGTCTCTTTCCGTAAACTCACTATTTAAAGCGTCTTTTGCATTAAACAGGGTATTGTAATATGTCGAAAATCCTTTCAAAAACTTAGAGCGTGCTTCCGGTTTTTTCACTTTCGTGCCACAGGAAACGACGACAATCGCTACTAAAAGAAATACTATATTTTTTTTCATTATTTCAATATAACTCGCTAATTTACTTTTTATTATCAGCAGTTTGATGATTTTGTAAAAATAATAAAATTTTATTTTGAAAATATTTATAATTCCTTCAAAATTTTATAAACTAAATGCGTTGGAAGTCCCATTATGGTATAAAAGCTTCCGTTGATATTTTTAATCTTTGCCATTCCGAGCCACTCTTGGATCCCGTAACTTCCTGCTTTGTCGAATGGTTTGTAGTTTTTAATATAAAAATCGATTTCTTCTGAAGTGATTTCATCAAATTCTACATCGGCAACATCGGTTTCGGTGATGATCTTATCTAAAGTTTTGATTGTAATTCCCGTATAGACCTGATGTATTTTTCCTGATAATGACTGAAGCATTTCTCTTGCTTCCATTTCATCTTTTGGTTTTCCTAAAACCTGGTTTTCATGGGCAACGACCGTGTCTGCGGTCAATAAAACTTCATCTTTTTGAAGAATTCTGAATGCATTGGCTTTTAATTCAGATAAATAAGCTGCGGCCTCTCCTATTTTTATATGGTCAGGTAAAATCTCTTCACAGTCAATTTTTACGACTTCAAAATCAAAACCTAAACTTGATAGTAGCTCTTTCCTTCTCGGAGATTGTGATGCTAAAAGTATTTTCATTAGTATTTATAAATGATGATTGATAAACGATAATTGCTATCTGATAATTATACAGATTGCGTATTATCATCATGCCATTTTCCCTGAACCTTCATTACCTGCTCAATGACATCACGCACTGCTCCACTTCCACCTTTGGTTTGCGAAATATAATCTGCAATTCCTTTGATTTCAGGAACAGCATTTTCAGGACAGGTGGCAATTGCCGAATTCTGCATCATATGAAAATCCGGAACATCGTCTCCCATTGTTAAAATTTCTTCGTTTTTAAGATCATATTTAGCTTTAAAATCTTCATAATCCACCATTTTATCATGAGACTTTGCATAATAATCCTGTATTCCCAAGTAATTAATCCTGTGTCTCACCATTTCATCATTTCCTCCGGTAATAACACCTATCAGATAATCATTTTTTAAAGCTTTTACAACTGCATAACCATCCAAAACATTCATTACTCGGCTCATATTTCCACCTGGCATCAAATAAACACTTCCGTCTGTGAATACACCGTCTACATCAAATACAAATGCTTTTATGTCTTTTAGTTTCTCTTTATAACTCATTTTAATTAATGATTGATAAATGATGATTGATAAAAAATTAAATCAATCGCATTTATTAATCCTTTGTTTTTTATTAATAAATATTTTAGTCGAGATTGTAAGTAAGTCTTACTGTAATTCTCGCTGATTTTTCCTTGCTTGAGGTATCAAAATTTCCACCATAACTATCCTCATCAGTAGAACCTTTTGCTGTGATCTGAAAGACTCCCATGGAGGCGTCTTTCAATTTCCCAAGATCTCCGTCTGCACTTTTTACAATTTTTTCAGCTCTTTGTTTGGCATCTTTTGAACCCGCTTCTATTAAACTGTGTTTCAATGAAGCAAGGTCAGAATAAGTATATTGTGCTGAAGATGGCTCAAACTGTACTCCTCTATTGATAAGTTCGGCCGTTTTGTCGATCACACTTTCGATTTTTTTCATCAAGACCGGATTCTTTTTAGCTCTGAAAAATACACTTTGAGTCGCTTTATATCCATCAAAAATATCTTCAGACTTTTCTGTTCCGTCTGCTTCTTTTGTCGTCACTGTACGGTAAGATCTTGAAAAATTAACTCCACCAAAAGCAAACTCTCCTGCTTTGAAACCTTTGCTGTAGAAAAAAGCCTTTACTTTTTCTTTGTCTTGCGAGATCAAATTATAAGCTTCTTTTGCATCCATTGCACTGGCGTCGAAACTTCCACCCCAACTTATTTCGTCTGAAATAAAATCTTTAGAACCAAGGCCAGTAACGGAAATTGTATCTTGTTTTAAATTTCTGTTTTTAAAACTTGAGCCCAAGACAAAAGCTGTAATAACGATAGATGCTCCAATGATGAGGGAACGGATAATGTTTGTATTCATTTTTTTGGTTTTCCTCAAAGTTAAAAATTTATGGCAATTTATACATCGTTTTAATCGATTGATTCATTGTCTTATAAATCTCAAGACTTTCGTCTTTTAATAACTGTTCGTGTAATTCCAAAACTCTTTTATCATTTCTCACTGCGGGTCCGGTTTGTGCTGATTTTGGCTCTATTTCAGAGATCTTCTGAACGGTCTCATTGATCAACGGTAAAAAATAATCGAACGGAATTTCTTGAGCATCTGAAATTTCTTTAGCTCTTGCAAAAAGATGATTCACAAAATTGCAGGCAAAAACCGCCGTTAAATGAATATATTTTCTCTTTTCATGAGTACTTTCCATTACATTTTCTGAAATTTTGGAAGTTAGATCAGTTAAGATTTTCTGGTCTTTTTCATTTTCAGTTTCAATAAAAAAAGGAATTTTCGTGTAATCTAAATCTTTAGTTTTTGAAAAAGTCTGTAAAGGGTAAAAGCTTGATCTTCTGTACTCCCCTGTCAAAACTTCTTTAGGTAAAGAACCTGAAGTATGAGCAACTAAACAATCTTTTTTAGAGATAATTTTTGAAACATTTTCTATAGAATTATCACTTACACAAATAATATATAGATCTGCATCTTCCAGATTTTCTGTGGAATAGGAAATATTTAATTCAGAAGAAATTTTCTGAAGTTCTTTCTCATTTCTTCCAAAAATTTGGGTTATAGAAATACCATTTTGAACGAAAGCTTTTGCCAAATGATAGGCAACATTCCCGGAACCGATAATGACTGTTTGCATAAAACAAAGATAAGCGTTTTTAGTTTTGGAAGGAAAGTTGAATGATAACGGATGTTTTCAAATTAATATTATTGATATAAATCTTAAAAGTTAATATATTGGACTCAAAATTGAATAAGTAATTTAACTTTTAGATATTTTTGTAATCCAAAACAATGAAAGCATCTTATGAAGATTAAAGACGCAGAGATTATTGCGCTGATGCAAAACCCACGAACGCTTGAAAAAGGTATTCGGGTGTTGATGGATGCTTATCAGAGTAGATTATATTGGCACATCAGACGTATTATTGTAGATGGAGACCTTGCTCAGGATACTTTGCAGGAAACATTTATAAAAGCTTACCAAAATTTTCATCAGTTCAAGAATGACAGTCAGTTGTACACTTGGCTGTACAGAATTGCCACCAATGAAGCACTGCAACAAATCAATAAACTGAAAAAAATGCAGAAAACTGATGAAGATCCGGAATATTATATGCAAAATCTGGTTGCCGATAATACACACAGTGATGCTGAAGAAATACAAGTTTTTTTGCAAAAAGCTATACAGAGCCTGCCTGAAAAGCAGAAACTGGTATTTATGATGCGGTATTATGATGATTTACCTTACGAAGAGATATCTAAAATAGTTGATATGTCGGTAGGAACTTTAAAAACAAATTATCATTATGCCAAACAGAAAATAGAAGAATATATCAAAGAGAATTACGAGAGATAATTTTTGAGAACCTACAACATGAAAGATTTTGATCTAGATAATTTAGAACGCCAAAACATTTACGCAGTACCTGAAAATATGTTTGAAAATATTCAGGATAAGGTGTTGAGTGGAGTAAAAGATTTTGATCTGGAGAATTTAGAACGTAAAAATATTTACAAAGTTTCTGAGAATATATTTGAAGATATTCAGGAAAAGGTTCTAAGCAGAGTTCAAGGTTTTGATCTGGAAAAATTAGAGCGCCAAAACATTTACGCAGTACCTGAAAATATGTTTGAAAATATTCAGAACAGAGTGATGGGTGAAATAAAGACTGAGCGAAAAGCTCCAATTTTCAAAATGAATTGGGGATATGCAGCAGCAGCGTCTTTAGCTCTTATTTTTGGGTCGACTTTTGTTTATAATTTAAACTCAGATTCTTCAACCAATGGAGATTCAAACCTTAACTATACTGATAACAGAACTGCACCTAAGAAAGAAAGTCAACTTGCATATGAAACTTTGGAATCAGATTTAACTTCGATAGAAAATCCGAATCAAAGAACTGAAAAACAGATGAATATAAAGTCCATCGTTTCGAAAGTTGCTAATAATGATTCTGAAAAGAAGAATAAAAAAACGGTAAAAACGGTTAATGAAATCCATATGAACGAATATTTAGAATCGCTTAACAATTCGGAAATAGCAGAATTGGCAAACAATTCTAGCCAAGATGTTTATTTAGATTTATATAATTAAAAGAAAGATGAAAAAATTATTATTTACACTTTTTATTATCTCAGGTTTGGGGCTCAGCGCACAAATCAAGGATTATGATTGGAAAAAAATGAATCCAGATCAAAGAAAAGAGGTAATAAACAATCTTTCGCCAGATGAAAGAAAAGCACTTCTTACCCAATTTAGAAATAATATGGTTATTGATATGCTGGATGTTGCTCCACAGGATAAAGCTGAGTTTACTGCAATGTACAACGAATATTTAGATAATCAGAAACATATAAAAAATCAATTTGATTCTAATTTTGATCCTGAAAAACTTTCTGAGGATGAAGCAAAAGTAAAATTGCAGCAAAGTTTTGAAGTAGGTCAAAAACTATTTGATAACAGAAAAAAGTATGCTGAGAAGATGCAGACTGTGATTCCTTGTCAAAAGGTTTTGAAGCTTTTTCAATCTGAAGGAATGATGAGAGATAAAATGAATGAAAAACACCCTCATGGTGGTAAAAAAAATACTTCAGGAGCAAAGCAAACTCCATAATAGTTTATTTTTTTAATGTTGGACGACTCTTACAATTTATTGTAAGGGTCGTTTAGTTTTTAGGAAATATCTATTTTTGCAAAAAAAAATAATTATGATAAAAATATTTTTCTTTTTGATTATTTCAATAAGTATCTCTGCCCAAAAAACAGAATTCATTAAGCTTGATCAAAGTATTAAAGATAGAAAATCTCTTACCAGATCACTTACCTTAATAGATAACAGGACTGATAAAAATATCGGTAAAATAGATGATAAAGGAGAACTTGTAACTATAAGATTTGAAGATGAAGATTTGAAAAGTCACGTAGAAAGTTGGTTTTTAAAAGACAATAAAAAGACGGGTAATACAGACATTGTTGTAGTATTGGAAGAATTAAAAGTCTATAATGAGCAAGACTCAGATAAAGAATATCCTTATGCCAAAACCAAAATAAAAGTTTCAAGTTTTCTAAAAAGAAATAATAATTACTATTTTATTTATCGTTTTGATAATGTGATTGTTTGCAACCCTAAAAGAGTGGCTCACGCACCGAAATATTTGGCTGAGCAGATTTCAGAGATTATCACAGACTTTATCAAGGCTTCTTATACTAATACGGTTACTTCTTATTCAATTCCTGAAAATGAGATTCATAATTACAGTAAATATTTAAGTAAAAATTATAATGCTTTAAATAATTCTGAATTAAAAGAGGGAGTTTATACTGATTTTAAAAGCTTTTATAAACAAGAGCCTAATGCGAATTATTCTCTTAAAAAAAATAAAAATGGTAAAGTGGTAAAACTGATAGATAAAGACGTACAAACTTCTTTATCAGAAATGTATTGCTATGTGGAAGAAGGTAAGGGGTACAAACTTACACCAGTGGGTTTTGATGAAATGAAAAAAAATGAAAAAGGATTTTATATTTACTCTTCAAGAGCAAATCTTTTTGAAGAATCCAAAACGGGAGGTGTTCTTGTTGGTGCTGTTGCAGGAGGAGTTGTAGGCGCTGTTATTGGAGCAGCAATAGATTCGGGTTCGAACAGGAACAGTGGAGCAATAAACGGAATTGGTTTTAAATCTACTATAGAAGCAAATGTTTATATTGATTCTTTAACAGGAGCTTATGTTTTTGAAAAATAATTTCCTCTCCGTAAAATTAAGAATGATAAATTATCCTTCAAATTGTTATCTTTGCAAATTACATAGTTCTTAAATGAAAAACATACGAAATTTTTGCATAATCGCTCATATCGACCACGGTAAATCTACTTTGGCAGACCGTCTTTTGGAGTACACCAATACGGTGACCCAAAGAGAATTACAATCTCAGACGCTCGATGATATGGATTTGGAGAAAGAACGTGGGATTACGATTAAATCTCACGCCATCCAGATGGATTATGAGCTTAATGGCGAAAAATATATATTAAACCTTATCGATACACCAGGACACGTAGATTTTTCTTACGAAGTTTCTCGTTCGATTGCTGCTTGCGAAGGTGCGCTTTTGATTGTAGATGCTGCGCAAAGTATTCAGGCACAAACGATTAGTAATTTGTATCTGGCTTTAGAAAATGATTTGGAAATTATTCCAATCCTTAATAAAATAGATCTTCCGTCTGCTAATCCTGAAGAAGTTACCGATGAAATTATGGGACTTCTAGGTTGTAAATACGAAGACGTTCTTCGAGTTTCTGGTAAAACAGGAGAAGGCGTTCATGAACTGCTTGAGCAGATTGTAAATAGGGTTCCACCACCAGTTGGAGATCCAAATGCGCCACTTCAGGCATTAATTTTTGACTCTGTTTACAATCCGTTCAGAGGTATTGAAGCGTATTTTAAAATTGTTAATGGAAGTATTTCTAAAAACGAAAAAATCAAATTTTTTGCAACAGGAAAAGAATACGGCGCTGATGAAGTAGGAACTTTAAAGCTAAAGCAAGTACCCAAAAAAACGGTGGAGTGTGGTGACGTAGGTTATCTTATTTCCGGTATTAAAGATGCTCGTGAAGTAAAAGTAGGAGATACCATTACTTCTTTTGTAAATCCTGCTGATGGACCGATTGATGGTTTTGAAGAAGTAAAACCAATGGTTTTTGCCGGAATTTATCCTATCGAATCTGAAGATTTCGAAGAATTAAGATTTTCATTAGAAAAATTAAGATTAAATGATGCTTCTTTAGTTTTCGAACCTGAAAGCTCAGCAGCATTAGGTTTTGGTTTCCGTTGCGGATTCTTAGGAATGCTTCACATGGAAATTGTTCAGGAACGATTAGAGAGAGAATTCAATATGAACGTGATTACTACGGTTCCCAACGTTTCGTATCACGGATATTCTAAAAAAGATCCTGATACAGCCATCTTGATTAACAACCCGTCTGAAATGATTGATCCTAATCTTTTAGATAGAGTAGAAGAGCCTTATATTAAAGCTTCTATCATTACAAAATCTGATTTCGTTGGAGCGGTAATGACATTGTGTATTGAGAAAAGAGGTGAAATTGTTAACCAAAGTTATTTGACAGCTGATAGAGTAGAGCTAACCTTCAATATGCCTTTGGCGGAAGTTGTTTTCGATTTCTATGACAGATTAAAATCTATTTCTAAAGGATATGCTTCATTCGATTATTCACCAATCGGAATGCGTGCTTCTAAATTAGTGAAAATGGATATTCTTATTAATGGAGATATGGTGGATGCTTTATCTTCATTAATTCACGATTCTAATGCCTATTACATTGGTAAAAGAATGTGTGAGAAATTGCGTGAACTAATTCCTAGACAACAGTTTGATATTGCTGTTCAGGCTGCTTTAGGAGCGAAAGTTATTGCAAGAGAAACCATTAAAGCTTTAAGAAAAGACGTTACTGCAAAATGTTACGGAGGAGATATTTCAAGAAAGAGAAAACTTCTTGAGAAACAGAAAGAGGGTAAAAAGAAGATGAAGCAAATTGGTAGAGTAGAAGTTCCGCAATCTGCATTTATGGCTGTTTTGAAACTGAATGACTAGTGTCATCGATTCATTTTAAAATATAAATCTGCAGAAATTAATTTTCTGCAGATTTTTTTTAGTAGGTATTAGAGAGTTTAGGGAAAAGTTTAATAATAGACATTTTAAAATTTTATTTTTTAGAAATTTTTTTAGAAATTTACTCTATGGAAGAAAATACCTCAAGCTTTATTCTTTACACCACTCCTAAAGGAGATGTGAGACTTAATGTATTATTACAGGATGAGTCTGTATGGTTAACCCAAAAAACTATAGCAGAATTGTTTGGTGTAGATAGGAGTGTGATTACTAAGCATTTAGGTAATATTTATGAGACGGCTGAACTTCAAAAAAAATCAACAAGTGCAAAAATTGCACAAGTTCAGCAAGAGGGGGATAGAAGCGTAAGTAGAGAAATAGAGTTTTATAATCTAGATGCTATTATTTCTGTTGGTTATAGGGTGAATTCTACAAAGGCTACTCAATTCAGGATTTGGGCGACGCAAACTTTAAAAGAATATATTATTAAAGGCTTTATTTTAGATGATAATAGATTGAAACAAGGTCAAACAATATTTGGTAAAGACTATTTTAAAGAATTACTCCAAAGAATCCGCTCTATTAGAGCTAGTGAAAGAAGGATCTATCAACAGGTTACTGATATTTTTGCAGAATGTAGCATAGATTATGATAAAAATTCTGAGATAACAAAAGGATTTTATGCTATGGTTCAGAATAAATTTCATTATGCGATAACAGGAAAAACAGCACCAGAAATTATTTATTCTTCTGCTAATAAAGCAAGAGAAAATATGGGGTTAGCTACGTGGAAAAATGCTCCAGATGGAAGAATTTTAAAACAAGATGTAGTAGTTGCAAAAAATTATCTTCAAGAGAAAGAGATACAGCAGTTGGAAAGAACTGTTTCAGGATATTTTGATTACATAGAAGGATTGATAGAAAGGCAAAATACCTTTACAATGCAACAACTTGCTGAAAGTGTTAATAAGTTTCTAAACTTTAATGAATATAAAGTTCTAGAAGGCAAGGGAAGAATTTCAAAGGTAGTTGCGGATAGAAAAGCGGTTGAAGAATATGGAGTTTTCAATAAAACTCAAAAAATAATATCTGATTTTGATAAGGAGGTTAAAAAAATAATCCCTCCCAAGAAAGGAAGAAAAAAATTATGATGGAAAGAGAAAGCTTCTTGAGAAACAGAAAGAGGGTAAAAAGAAGATGAAGCAAATTGGTAGAATAGAAGTTCCGCAATCTGCATTTATGGCAGTTTTGAAACTGAATGACTAGCTAAAGAGCCAAGTAAAAAGGCAAGAGATAAAAGTAAAATCCGCAGAAATTTTCTGCGGATTTTTTTATTCTTAAAAGTTTAAACTGAAACGGTTTAGATTTTATTTTTTCGTATATTTTATTTCCATTGTTTTATACTCTTTGCCTGTTTTAGAATCAGGGCCATACATTTCTAATGTTTGATGAGTATCATCTACAAAAGTATAGACTTCTCTCATATTACAGTCTTTTCCTGGTCTTGTAGGGTCTGTCATTTTTCCCTTAAATTCAATAGATTTTTTGGATGGATCCCAATCGCCTTCCATATTCATCATTCCGGTTCCCATATTGTCAATCCAAGTGCTTACAAATTTCTTTTTAGCATTGTCATACCCTGTAATGCTCATTCCTTCAAAAGGCATTCCCATAAAATTTCCTTTGTGTTCACTGCTTTGATAGCGCCCACCAAAAATCATTTTATTGGTCGTTGTCGATGTACTTGTCATAGGTTTTCCGCCGTCTTCCATCCACATCGTATTTTCTCCGGACCAGACTCCGTCAGATTTTGCCAGCATTTTCTGCATATCTCCGGGTGTGGCAAATTCCATCCATGCTTTGTTTGCGGTTGCAGAATCTACCGGTTTCCATTCTTCATTGGCGATAGAATCTTTTCCGTCAGAGGTTTTTACATCAATTTTTGCTTTATCACAAGCGATAAACAGAAGCGCAGCGCAGGTTGCGAAGAATAAATTTTTTCATAATTGTTTAGTTTTAAGTTGTTTATAAATTTAATGAAAAATAGAATTCAAAAATAAATTATTTTAATCTTGACATTCAGATTTCTAATTGCTACTTTTGTGTACTCATAACGCAAATTAAATTATGGATTCTTCAAAAAAGTTACAGGATATCAAAGTTGCTGTCGATGCCGTTATTTTCGGATATTTTGATAAAAAAGATCTTCAGATTCTTTTAATTAAAAGAAATATTGAACCGTTTAAAGGCGGTTGGGCTTTACCTGGAGGTTTAGTTTTAGATGATGAGAATCTGGATGATGCTGTAAAAAGAGAATTACAGGAAGAAGCGGGCATAAAACCCGATTTTTTGGAACAACTCTATACATTTGGGCACGTAGGTCGTGATCCTAGAAATAGAGTAGTTTCGGTAGCTTATTTGGGTTTGGTCAATCCTTCTTATCACGAATTGTTTGCAGATTCTGATGCGGAAGACGCGCAATGGTTCAGTGTGAATCAACTTCCTAAATTGGCTTTTGATCATCAAACTATTATTGATATTGCGTTAAAAAGACTTCGTACGAAAATTCAATATCAGCCGATTGGTTTTAATCTTTTAAATGATGAATTTGTATTTTCTGAACTCGAAAATCTTTACAAAACCATTATAGGACAAGAAATTGACCGTCGAAATTTCAGAAAAAAAATCATGAGCTACGGACTTCTCAATGAAACCTCCCAATTTAAAAAAGAAGGCAGCGGCAGACCCGGGAAATTATTCACTTTCAATCAGGAAAAGTATAAAGAGCTTGAAGAACAGGGTTTTTATTTTGAAATTAAATAGTTTTATTAATACAAATTTCACTAATCTTTTTGCATTAATTTCCAACAATATATTACTTCTCCAATGTCATTCAGAATGAAGCGAAGCGGAATGAAGAATCTATAAATTAGTGTTGAGATTCTTCCTGCGTCAGAATGACAAATGAGCGAATAAACCACTTTCTTTAATTCTTTTTCCAATCGAAAATCATCAATCAATATTCAATTTTAACCATTTGTTAAAAATATTTGAATAGTAAATATTTAATCGGAATAAATTTTTAATACTGTTAATCAGTTACTTATTTTAATTAGCGTAAAATAAACACAAATAAATTTGGTTAATAAAATCATATTGTTTTAAATTTGTGTAACAATAACGCAATTGATAGTTTGTTTAAAAATTAAATATAATTTTTTGTATACTTTTAAATTAGTGTATTATTAACACAAATGAAAAATTTAAAAACATGGAAGAAGACTTAAAACCCAGATTTATCGAATCATTACAAAGAAATAATGACCAGATAAGAGAAGATCGAGCCCGAACAATCGGGGAAGATTCAGAGTTGATATACAGACGCCGAGTTGAAGACATTGAACTGAAAATAAAAAGACTGAAACGCGAACAGGAAGGTCTTATCGACATCAGTCCGTTAGACAAAAACAGTTTGACATTTGCTGATTTTCAGCCTGAAGCATTCGTTCAGAAAGACATAGAATTATCATTATTAATCAGAAATTTAAATATTCAGCTGGAAGTTTCTACAAAAAGATTTGAATATTTATTTGGTAAAAAATTTTAGTTATGGGAAGTACAAGATACGACATGGACGCTCGTTATGACAGAGCAAGAAGAGAAGGTTATGCATCAAAATCTGCCAGTGAAATTTTCACTCAGAATGCAAAAAGAATGGCACACGAATCAATGAATCCTAAAAATATTTCTTTCAGAGAATCAAGAGATTCTGCGGTTCATCCGAATTCTGTTCCGATTATTTTAGGATTGGACGTCACCGGAAGTATGGGACATATTCCTCATGAATTGATCAAAGAAGGGTTACCCAAATTAATGGGCGGAATTATCCAGGGCGGAGTTCCCGATCCCGCACTTTTATTCTTAGGAATCGGAGACCATGAATGTGACGGTTATCCTTTACAGGTCGGTCAGTTTGAATCAGGCGATGAAGAATTGGATATGTGGTTAACAAGAACTTATATTGAATCCGGAGGTGGAGGAAATGCTGGAGAAAGTTATTTATTGGCTTGGTATTTTGCGGCTTTTCACACCAGAACCGATGCTTTTGAAAAAAGAAATCAAAAAGGCTTGTTATTTACGGTGGGTGATGAACCTTGCTTGAAAACACTTCCGGCTTCTGCGATTAGAGAGTTGATGGGAACGGGTCAACAGACTTTCAGACACACAGAATTATTGGCGGAAGCTCAAAAAAGATATGAAGTTTTTCACATTAGCGTTTTGCATTCAGGGCAGGCAGAAGATGCAGATAAAGGATGGAAAGATTTGTTGGGGCAAAACTGTTTGTCTATTGAAGATTACAGAGATGTTCCGATGGTAATTAAAGATGTAGTTTGCAGTAAATTTAAAGAAGGCTTTAGTAAAACTAAAGATTTAGGTGTTTTTAATAATATTCAAATGTATTAAGAAATGAAAACAGCACAAATAGTTATAGGCTTAGGATTTGGTGACGAAGGGAAAGGTATCACCACCGATTTTCTGGCTCAGCAAGATCCTGAGTCTATAGTTATTCGGTTTTCAGGAGGTCAACAGGCTGCGCATACGGTGATGATTGGTGATAAAAAACACATTCATTCAAGTTTTGCAAGTGGAGCGTTGCGGGGTTTGCCGTCTTATTTTACGGAACATTGCACGATTCACCCGACTTTTTTATTCAATGAAAGGGAGGAATTGATCAAGAAAAACGGAAATATTGAGTTGCATATTCATCCGTTGGCAAAAGTGACCACTCCTTTTGATGTTTTATACAACAGAAAAAATATCAAAAATTTAGAACATGGAACCTGCGGAAAAGGAGTGGGCGCAACAATGAAAAGAAATGAAACTCCGTTTAAATTATTTGCAATTGACTTAATTGCTCCAAAATCAATGTTGGTTGAAAAATTAAAAGGAATTGCCAATTATTACGGTTTTGAAGAAGGTGAAGAAATTGAAACTGCATTACATGATTTTTTAGAAGCTATTGATACAATTGATTGGAAAATTGAAGGTTACAGTTTTCTGAATTCATTTAACAATCTTATTTTTGAAGGAAGTCAGGGGATTTTATTGGATATGGATCATGGCGTTTTTCCGAACGTAACATTTGCCAATACCATCTCAAAAAATGCGTACGAAGTTTGTAAATTTTTAAAGATTGAGAATATAGAAATGTTTTACGTCACAAGATCTTATTCAACACGTCACGGAAGCGGTTGGATGAGCAATGAAAAGGAGTTAACATTAAAAAACAATGAAGAGGAAACCTGTATTTTTAATGATTATCAAAAGGATTTACGTTTTGGAAATTTGGATTATAGCTTATTAAATTATGCTCTGAAATTGGATGAAGCTTATGTTGTTGCCAATAAGAAAAATCTGGTTGTGACTTGTTTAGATCAATTGGATGAGGAATTTAAAATAGAAAATATTAAGATGAAATTTGATCAAGTTTTTGGATCTTATTCACCTTATTCTACGGATTTTAAAAGAATTAATTAAAAATATTAAAAACATAATGATGAAAAAAATATATGTATCTGGAAATGGGAATGTAACGTGGGAAAACTTTCATGAATTTTATATTGAACCATTAAAAAAACTAAATCTTTCCGAATGCGAATTTATTATCGGAGATTTTTCAGGGACCGATACTTTAATGATGGAATTTTTAAAGGATAAATCTGAAAACGTAACGATTCTTCATGTCGGAAAAAAGCCAAGATATTTTGCCAATTCATTTAAAACAATGACAGGGAAATGGAAAATAATAGGTGATTTTACTTCTGATTATGAAAGAGATCTATTTGGAATTGAACATTGTACTCATTTTTTAGCCGCTGATTTTAATACTGATGAAAAAAGAAAAAGCGGGACATTAAAAAACATTGAAAAGTGTCTTAACTTAAATAAAATTGCAATTTAATAATCATGAAAAAAATAACATTATACAGACCTGTCGGAGAAAAAGAAATGATTCTAATTTTAGAAAGCAATTTCAAAAAATTTCCGCCAAGATTAGAGTGGCAACCAATTTTCTATCCTGTTTTAGATGAAGATTATGCATCGGAAATTGCAGAAAAATGGAATACCAGAGATGAAGCAGGGAATTATCTAGGTTTTGTAACCAAATTTGAAGTGTTGGAAGATGTTGTAAATAAATATCCTGCACAAAATGTTGGAGCCAGAAATCATAATGAATTGTGGGTTCCATCAGAAAAATTAGAAACATTCAATCAGGCGATCGTTGGAAACATTGAAGTGATAAAAGTATTTATTGGGGATAATTTCAAGAATTCTGCAAATGCTGAAATCGAAAACTTGATGTTAAACTTAAAACAATGAAACTCAAATTAAAAAAATATAAAGAACAACTATAGAATTGGCCTGAAAAAGGACAACATATCATGGCGCAATTTGATGATGAGAATATAATTGTGTATCAATCATATCGAAAAGAAATTGGTGAGTTTGCAGTTAAAAATCAATACTTTGGTGGTGAATTCAGTTTAGAAAGAATGACCTGGATAAAACCCAACTTCCTTTGGATGATGTACCGAAATGGATGGGGAACAAAAGAAGGTCAGGAATATATTTTGGCAATACATTTAAAAATGGATGCTTTCAAAAGATATTTAGAAAATGCAGTTTATTCGTCGTACAATGACAGACTGGAAATTCCCCGAGAAGAGTGGCAAGATCAGATAAAAGAATCTTCTGTGAGATTGCAATGGGATCCGGATCATGATCCTTTTGGAGGGAAGCTGGAAAGAAGAGCAATTCAAATTGGTTTAAGAAATGAATTTACCCGTTCTTTTGCTAAAGAAGATATTATTCTGATTGAAGATATTTCAGATTTTGTGAAAGAACAACATCAATTTGTTTTGAATGATAATTTAGAAAATTTAATTCTTCCCGAAGAAAAACCATTGTTATTTAATCATGAAAACTTAAATAGAAAATTAAGATTAGATCAAAATTAAAATAATGAAAATTGAATTAATAAAAGGTGACATTACCAAAATAAAATCAGACGCAATCGTCAATGCCGCCAATTCATCATTACTTGGCGGCGGTGGAGTTGATGGAGCAATTCATCGTGCAGGAGGAGCGGAAATTTTAGAGGAATGTAAACAGATCAGAAATATACAAGGAAAATGTAAAACCGGAGAAGCTGTGATAACAACAGCTGGAAATCTTCCTGCAAAATATGTTATTCATACGGTCGGTCCCATTTGGAATAATGATGAAGAAAAATGTTCACAACAGTTGGCTAATTGTTATAGAAACTCCTTGAAATTAGCTGAAAGTTTAGATGTAAAAACTATTTCTTTTCCTAATATCAGTACTGGTGTTTACAGATTTCCAAAAGAATTGGCTGCAAAAATTGCGATTCAAGAAGTGAAAAATTTTAAGTCAGATGTTGTTGAGAAAGTTATTTTTGTATGCTTTGATGAGGAGAATGAAGAGATTTATAAAAAATTATTAGAATGAGATTAAATTTTCTGATTCGGAACTATCTCGCAGATTAAATTTTAAACAAAATGAAAAAACTAACCATATTAAGCGGCGCAGGGATCAGCGCAGAAAGCGGAATAAAAACGTTCAGAGACGGAGATGGTCTTTGGGAAAATCATAGTATAACCGATGTGGCAAGTCCGGAAGGATGGAGAAATGACAGAGAATTAGTTCTTGAATTTTACAACCAAAGACGTCGCCAAATCCATGAAGTGGAACCGAATGATGCACACAAATTAATTGCAGATTTGGAAAAGCATTTTGAGGTTCAAATTTTTACTCAAAATATCGACGATCTTCACGAAAGAGCGGGCTCAACCAATATTATTCATCTTCACGGAGAGTTGTTAAAATCTTGCTCATGCAATAATAAAAGTTTGATTTACGATCAAAAAGAAGATATCAATATTGGAGACAAAGCAGAAGACGGAGCACAATTGCGACCTTTTATTGTTTGGTTCGGGGAAGAAGTTCCATTAATGAAAGAAGCCACGGAAAAAGCAAAAGAAGCCGATATTTTCTTGGTAATAGGAACCTCTTTGCAGGTATATCCGGCTGCAGGATTGCTTCATGACATCAAAGATGATTGTCTGTTGATTGTCATCAACCCTAACGAAACTGGCTTCGGATACGGACAAAGAGCCGTTGTCATGAAAGAAACCGCAACAAAAGGAATGAAATTATTGTTTGATAAGCTTGTAAATTTAGCCTAATGGAAAACAGAGTAAAAGCCGGAATCTTCGGTGTTTGTATTGGCGATGCTTTGGGCGTTCCTGTGGAATTCAAGAAAAGAGAAGACTTAAAAATATCCCCAGTTACCGGATATTTGGAATATATGTCTTGGAATCAACCCAAAGGAACTTGGAGCGATGATAGTTCATTAACACTTTGTTTAGCTGATGAATTGACGAAAGGCTATGATTTAGAAAAAATTGAACAAAGCTTTGTTAAATGGAATAAATATGGACATTGGACGGCTCACGGAAGGCTTTTCGATATCGGTGGAACAACAAGGCATTCCATCGCAAGATTAATTAAAGGTGAAAGCGCAAGGTTTTCAGGAAATATTTTTGAAGAAGATAATGGGAATGGTTCTTTGATGAGAATCCTTCCCTTAGCTTTTTATCTTAAAGATGAAGAAAATCTTGAAAATCTATATCAAACCGTAAAAGAAGTTTCATCCATTACTCACGGACATTTTCGTTCTGTTTTTTCATGTTTTATCTATGTTATTTTTGCCATTGAATTGATTAAAGGAAGAGATAAAAAAGAAGCATATAATCATGTTCAAAAAATAGCTTTGGAATATGTAGAAATTCAAGGTTTTAACCCAAAAGAAGTTGAGATTTTTCAGAGAATTTTAAAGAATGATATTTCAAGGTATGATGAAGATGAAATTAAAAGCAGCGGCTATGTTCTCCATAGTCTAGAAGCCTCTTTATGGAGTTTTCTAAACGCAGAAAGTTATTCTGAAGCGGTTTTAAAAGCGGTCAATTTAGGAGAGGACACCGACACAACCGGAGCAATCACAGGCGGAATTGCAGGAATTTATTATGGTTTTGAAAACATTCCTGAAGAATGGATTGATGTGTTGGTGAGGAAGGAAGATATAGAAAAGCTAAGTGAAAAATTAAATGAGAAATTAAAATGAAGAAAATAATCACATTCTACGTATTGCTTACATTGAAAGATCTGGAGTTTCTTGCTAAAAATAACTTTACAAAACTTCCGTTCTATGAAATTCCTTTTACATTTAATAAGGAAAGCATTGAAAAATTTGCGGAGACTTCAATAGAGTATACCGAAAATATTTTAGTTACAGCAAAGATAGATTGTGATTGGATTCGCTTTTCAGAGTATAAAGATTCTCATCCTGATGAAAATCCGACAGAGTTTGGTGGACTTTCAGAAGTGAAAACGAACACCTTTAATCATTCTTTAATTGATAAAATTAAAATTGAAAATGTTTTCGGAAAAGATCTTCAGAATGCAGATTGTGCCAAAATAAAAATGATTGTAGAGGAAGAATTATATTTTTTCAAACACAGAATGGAGACATTTCTCGAAACTAATTCAAGAGAAATAATCTTAGCTGATCTTTTTAATACAGTAATTGTAAAAGAGCAAGAACCTCAAAAATTTACAGACGAAGAAATAAGAAAACAAATAGAAGATATGGTTAGGGAAGATGAGGTTATTTCAATAAAGATGAAAGAAAAACGAAGGAATCTGAATTCTGTAGAAGAGGCTGTTGATTTTTTAATAAATGAAGATTTAAGCGAAGAAAGTACAAAATCTTTAAAGAATATATCTCTTGCGTCAAGGCTTGGATATTTTGGTGGTGATTCTGCTTTACACTTCGGATATGGAATGTACCTTAGGAATCTTTTCTTGCATGGAAACAAGAATGAATTATTTTTAAATAATCTTGAAGAATTTATTCGCAATAGTTTTTCAGATAGTGGGGAGTTAGGTGAAGGAATTATTTATGATTTATTATGGAGGAAATTAAATAATTGGGAAACTTCGGGAGAAAATAAGATAAAAATAGAAAAGATTCAGAGAGAAGTGAAAGAAGATGGTGAATACGATTCTAATTGGTATAATAAAGTGAAGCTACTTTCATATAATTGTACAGAAGATGAAATTAAAAAATATTTGGAATTAGAAAGAAAAATGGAAAATGAGAATGATAACTTTGAGGAATATTATTACCAACAGAAAGCTCTTTTAGCAAGATTAAATAAAGATGAAAAAGAGATTTTCGAAAATTTAAAACAAGATTATTTTAACGTTCAAAACATTCTTAATATTTTAGAACAAAAACCATGAACGAACAACATAAGAAAAAAACAAGCAAATTCCTGAGCTACGTTCTCAGGCATCATCCCGAACTTATCAATTTGAATTTGGATGAAAACGGATGGGCAAATGTTGATGAATTAATTGCAAAATCTACAAACGATTCTCAAGGTTTTACCTTTGAAGAATTGGATGAAATTGTAGAAACTAATGATAAAAAACGGTTTATTTTTAATGAAGATAAAACAAGAATCAGAGCAAATCAAGGTCATTCTATTGATATTAATCTGGCTTTAATTTCACAGAAACCACCTGAATTTTTATATCATGGAACAGCTCAAAGTAATATCGATTCTATTTTAGAAAACGGAATTGAGAAAAGAAGTCGAAAGCATGTTCATTTGAGTGAGGACAAAGAAACCGCAACAAAAGTGGGGATGCGTCACGGAAAACCGATTATTTTAACCATCAATACTGAAAAAATGTTTGATGATGGAATAGAATTTTATCTTTCAGAAAATAATGTTTGGCTGACAGATTTTGTAGATATTAAATACATTTCGCAATAATAAAGACGAATAGTAAAATTAAAACTATCAATAATTTTTTTTTGATTTTGTTATAATGTATTTCATATATTAGTGTATTAATATCGGGATATCCGAAAACCGGATAGAGTAGGAAAATCAAACAAAATCATTATGAAAAAATTAAACAAAATCTCAAGAGAAAATTTAAAATCAATTAAAGGAGGAATTACACCAGATTGTGTATCTTGGTGGGGTTCAGGTAAGCCATATTACACTAATGAGGCAACATGCCTTCAAGCTGCTGCCATAGATCCTGACTTTGAACCATTTTGCATTAATAAATGTGGACGTTGGTATGCTTTTTAATTAGGAAATAAAGAAAATAGCCCCCCCTAAAAGTATTAACGTTTAGGGGTTTTTTTATGCAAAATTAAATTTGAAGTCTAAAAAAATCAAAAAAAAATTTCATTAAGGTTTTATAAAATATTTAAATGAAAAGAACATTCGCAATAGGTGACATTCACGGTGGTTTCAAAGCTTTGAAACAAGTCTTGGAAAGAGCTAATGTTACCGAAAATGATAAATTAATTTTTCTTGGAGATTATGTTGATGGTTGGAATGAATCTTCTCAAGTCATTCAATTTTTAATCGAACTTTCCAAAAAACAGGAATGTATTTTTATCAAGGGAAATCATGATGCATGGACGGAAGATTGGTTATATTTCGGAAATGCTCCCGATGTATGGCTTTTCAACGGCGGACAAAGTACAGTTGACAGTTATTCTGAATATTCTTTGGAAGAGCTGGAAATTCACCTGGAATTTTTTCAAAAGATGAAAAATTATTATGTTGATGAAGAAGACCGTTTGTTTATTCATGCAGGTTATTCTTCGATGCACGGTCCTGAAAAAGAAGTTTATTCAAGTAATTATCGTTGGGATAGAACCTTATGGGAAACTGCGGTTGCAATGGATAAGAAGTTATCAAAAAACTCAGAACTTTATCCTAAGAGATTGCTTCTGTATAAGGAAATTTTCATTGGTCATACACCGACTTTGCATTTAGGAATTGATAAACCTGTGAATAAAGCCAATGTTTGGAATCTTGATACAGACGCTGCTTTTACAGGCGCATTGTCGATAATGAACGTTGAAACTAAAGAATTCTGGCAGAGCGACTTGCTTCCGAATTTATATCCAAATGAAAAAGGTCGAAATAATTGCGATATTAAATTGAAATAAAAAATACGCTTCAATTTTGAAGCGTATTTTTCTATTTTTTTGGTAATCCTCTTTTCAAAGCGTAATTGGCTCTTTCGACAGCCTTTTTCTCTTTCCAATCCATGTATTTCTTTTTGAATTGGCCCTTCATAATATTGTCAAAATTTCTTTGAACAGTAAGATTCCACAAAGAATTGGCTTTTACAGCCCAGGATTTATCCCACGCACGAAGAGAAAGAGAGAAACTTCCGTCAAGATATTTCATCCAGTGCCACCATCCGGTTGGCATAAATAAAGTATCACCATGTTCTAGAAAACATTCAATTCCTTCCACACCATCCAATGCCGGGAATTTCTCAAAATCAGGATTTGAAATATCATAATCTTCTAAAGCATAGGTTGTATAAGGCAATTTATAAAGCCTGTCTTTCCATTTGTATTCAAAAAGTAGCACATGTTTTCTCCCATTAAAATGGGTATGGAAGATATGGGCTAAATCGATATCGAAGTGTAAAAACGTTACCGAACCTTTCCCTCCAAAAAACATAGAAGGATATTTATCTAGAAACCCACCCATCAATTCTTTTGGCGGGATATATTCATCAAGCAATTTCGATGCATGTTTGATAGGATCAAAAAAGAAAATTCGTAAATCGGTAGGCTCTCTTTGGATGAGATCTATGTAATCTGCAAATTTCATCTCGGTAGTCGGCGTGTTAATGGGAGCGGCCGGATCAGCTTTTTTGCTGTCGTATAAAGGAACTGTAATATCCCCTACCACTTCTTTCACATAGTCCATCGTCCATTTTTGATAGGCTGGCCATTTTCTGGCCATATTTTTTATCACCACCGGCTTTCTTGGGATCAGATATTTCTCGCGGAACTCTTCTTGAGTAATATCGTCAACAATATCTATAGGCTTTAGAATAACCCCCATTTTTGTAAATTTTATATTACAAAATTATTAAATATTTACTTACGGAAAATGATTTAAGATGTTTTTAATCTATGACCTTAATCACATTTTTATTAAGTCGAAATAAAGATGATATTAATTTAAATTGTTTGAACGATATTTTAGTAGACTAAATCTTTGTTTTTATTCATGGATTTGTGAATTTACAGTTATTTTTTTGAGGTTAATGGCATAAAAATATGTTAAAATTTAAAAGAATATAAAATGAATACAATTTATCACTATGTTTGTAGGTATAAAAAGAGATTTAACTTTTTTAATAAAATTATATCTCTAAAATGTGTAACAAAACACATTAATAAATAACTAATTACTCAAATAATAAATTTTGAAATCGCTGTGAATGGAAAATACCCTCATGAATTAAGATTCTGCGATTCCAAATACTCTTTAAAAATATAGATATGAAAAGAAAAATTTACCTTTTCCTGATGGTTTTTTTCTCCGTGATCACGTTTGCCCAAAAAACGGTTTCCGGGAAAATTACTGATGAAGATGGGGTGGCGATACCAAGCGCAAGCGTAACGATTGAAGAACCGGGAAAAGACGCAATTCTTGCCTATGGAATTACCAATTCGAAAGGAGAATACAAAGTTTCATTTACTTCTTCAGAATCAAATGTAGATTTAAAAGTAAAAGCTTTTAACCAAAAACCGATTACAAAACAAATCAGCAACAGCGATCAGACGCTTACATTTAAATTACAGTCTGAAGCTACCGAAATAAAAGAAGTACAGCTGAAAACAAAGATGATTACTTCGAGAGGCGATACGATTGCTTATGATCTGAAAGCTTTCGACAACAAAAGCGATCGTACTTTGGCAGATGTAATGAAAAAAATTCCTGGTATTGAAGTGAAAACCGACGGTACAATTCTTTATCAAGGAAATGCAATTAATAAATTCTATGTTGAAGGTAAAGATTTAATGGAAGGAGGCTATGGAACAATTACCAACTCATTACCAAAAGATGCAGTCGCAAAGCTTGAAGTTTTAGAAAATCACCAACCTGTAAAAATGTTGCAGGGAAAAATTCCTTCTGATGCAGCAGCTATCAATATCAAACTTAAAAAATCCGTAACGATGACGGGTAGAGGCGAAGTAGGTTCTGGTTTTGGAGACCCATGGCTTTGGAATTTGAAATTAACACCAATGTTTTTCAGTAAAAAGCAGCAATGGGTTGTTAATTACAAGACCAATAATATGGGAGAGCAGGTAGAAAATGAAGGAAATATTTTAGCTTTCGGAAGTTCTTGGGAAGGCAGAAGAGGAAATGCTTCACAAAATAACTGGTTGGGTGTAGAAAATGCGTCAGTACCAAATTTACCAGTTAAAAGATATTTATTTAATAATGTACATTATCTTTCAGCTAATTATTTAACCAATATCGATAGCAAGAAAGAATGGGAACTGAAAGCAAATGCAAATTATACCAATAATGTTGTAGAAAGAGAATCTAATAGTGTTACAAGAGATTTTCAACAAGGAACACAATATAATACTAGATTTCTTAATAATTTCTATACAGATAAATTAAAAGGTGAATTAATTTTCACTAAAAATGCAAAGAAAGGATTTTTCAAAAACACGACTACATTTTCTCAGTTTTGGAATGGAGATAGAGCTTTTGCAGAAAGAAATGACAGAATTGGTTACAGATCTGGAAACGAGAGCGTACAGTCACCAACTTCATCATTCCAAAACTCATTAAGTACAATTATTCCGTGGAAAGAAAAAATGGTGAATCTAAAGTCATACATAAATTATCAAGATGACAGACAGACTTTAGAAATTTCACCATCAAATTATTTACAGTTACCATATAAAAATCTAGTTAAAGACACCATTACAAACATTAACTTTGCATCTGGTAGTAGGGCTTTACAAGATTTCAGAATTAGAACACTCGATACATCACATTCCGCAAATATTAGTTTTACAACTAAAGGATGGACATTTACTCCGGAAGTTGGAATTGATTTTTCAACAGATAGGCTTAATACTAACTTTCAAGGAACGGCGATTCCTAACCCACTTATAAAAGACGATATTCCACTTAATTTTAATGATGCTTCATATGAAAATGATCTGAAGTTTACTGAAATTACGCCACGTGCATCGGTCACCGCAAATTATAAATCAGATGCATGGAATGTTTGGGCTAGTTTTCCTGTAAATTTTAATAATATTAAGGCAGAAGATGCATTTAGAAATGTTTCTAAAACATTAAATAAAACGACATTTACTCCTAATATTTTTGCGCAATATGGTTTTGCTTCATTCTTTAAAGCAAGTATTAATGGAAATATTAGCAATAACTTCGGAGATATTCAAACAGCTTATGCTGGGTATGTTTTAACAAGTCCGAGTGGATTTAATGTAATGAATCCCAAAAATCCGATTCCTCAAACTAATACTAAAAGCGGAGGGGCAAGATTGGAATACAGAAATCCTTTGAATAACCTTTTTTTCAACGTAGGTTATAGAATTAGTGACACGAAAAATAATCTATTGGCTTCGAGTGCTGTGAATGATTTAGGTTTCAGTGTTGTAGAATATATTGAAAGAGAAAACAAAAGAGAAACAAACAGTTCATATGGAGAAGTTGGAAAATACTTCCCAAAATTCAAAACAAATGCCTCTGTTACTTTTAATCAATCAACAACAATATCACAGTCATTAAGAAATAATGAATTTTTAGATAATAAAAATTTATCTAATGCATTGGGATTTAAATTTAATAATACCTATTTCTCATGGATGAGTGTAGATTTTAATTTTACTAAAACTTGGAATAAACAATCAAACGGAATTATCACTAATGATCTTGGCAAAACAGAGAACTATAGTCATAATCTGAATGTGTTTTTCTATCCTTTAGAAAATCATACGGTTGGTTTCTATTGGGATCAGATTAACTCAAATTTAGGGGATACCAAATTGAATAATGGTTTCTTTGATATATCATATCAATTCAGTTGGTCTGCTAAGAAAGTCGATTTCGAATTGAAGTGGATGAATATTGCCGACAAAAAAGTTTTTGAAAGAATCAGTGTTGCGGATGCAACAATTACGCAAACAACCATGCAGCTAAGACCGAGCCAGGTAATGCTCGCTGTAAAATTCAATTTTAAATAATAATGAAAAAACCAATCTCACCGAGATTGGTTTTTTGTTTTAAAATCCTTTGAAGATTTACTTTAAAAATTAGGGTTATCTGCAGTTGGTCCATAACTTCCGGGTAGTTCAATGTCATTTAATCTGTAATAAACTCCCAATTGCGCTCTATGATGCGAAATTTGGTTTAAACTGTGACGGATAGCTTCATATTTTGTCCACGAAGCCAATTCATGGCCATCATTTTTCAAAGCCCATCTTGGTTCTAAATCATTTTCAGATGCTTTTTCTAATACTTCCTGACTTGCTTTATGGTTTTCTTCTAAAACCTTTAAAAGTTCATCTTTTGTGGTAAGATGTTTTGGTTCCATCCCGCTTTTGGCAAAATCAAGTTCTGAAGAATTCAGCATAAATCCTGGCCAACCAAAGACTTCCGAAATGTGGGTAGCGAGATGCATCATTTTCATACTTTTAGGATGCGGTGCGTAATCATTCTTGTCATCTGGAAATATTTCTAAAAATCGTTTTGTGGTTTGATACTCCGCTTCAAGCTCGTTTCTTAATTGTTTTAAGGTATCCATATAATATTTGTTTAGGTGAGCTTAAATTTAAAACTTTTAAAAGAACGAAAATTTATTTTTTAAATAAAAGATTAAAAACATCTGTAACAAAAAACAACTAATGCAAACTAATTGAATAAACCTTTATATAATGAAAAATATATTTTCAATACTATTTGTTGCCATTTTTGCTATTGCAAATGCACAAGAATCAAAAGAAAGCTCAAACCGCTTTTTTTACGAACTTACCTTCAAGCCAAAACAAGATTCTGCTAAGGTTGATAAAGTAATTACAGTGCTTGATATTACAGATAAAAACAGATCTGTTTATCAGGATTACACTGTGATTTCCCAGGATTCTATCACAAAAATAGAAATGGAAGCAATGCAAAAAGCGGGAGTTTATAAGGATCTTTCAAAATCACTTAAAACACCAAAGTTTTCGGCAAGAATCCACAAATTTTACCCAAGCATGAAAGTGGAGTATGTCGATAAAGTAGCGAATGGAATGACTCCGGTAAATATTGCTTACACTGAAGATCTGAAACTTAATTGGAAGATCTCAAACGAAAAGCAAAAAATTGGTGAATACAACACGCAAAAAGCAACTGCCCAATATGGAGGAAGAACTTGGACGGCTTGGTTTTCTTCAGACATTCCTTTTCAGGACGGCCCATATAAATTCAGTGGACTTCCTGGTTTAATTGTAAAAATTGAAGATACCGACAAAAATTATTCTTGGGTATTACAAGGAAATAAAAAAATAAAAGAATACAACGAGTTTTCTTATATCGAAAGCCTAATGCAAGCAACGGGTGGTAAACCAAAAGAATTGACGAGAGAAAAATTTGATAAGACTTTTAATGACTTCAAAAAAGATCCTTTTGCTTCTGTAAGACCTATGATGTCGCAAGAAATAATGTCTAAACCAATGCCGGGAACAGATGGGACGATAGGAGATATGATGAAAAAGCAAGAGAAAATGTATAAAGATTTCTATAACGCCAATGACAACCCTATTGAAAAGGCAAATTCTATTAGCGTTGGTACTCTTGAAAAAGTAGGTAAAGAAAAAGATAAAAAATAACATTCATTTCAACTTAATTATATTTAAAATAAACCCAAATGCAGTGATGTGTTTGGGTTTATTTTGTAAGATAATTGAAGAAACGATAATTCTAACTGCCTTTAAATATGAAAAGTAGCGTTATTTAGATTAAATTTAAATAGTTATATTTGCAGTCACAAAAAATAGGGTCTTGAAGGATATTCAATTACATACATTAAGCAGCTTTCCAAAAAATAAAATTGGGAAAATAATTGGCTATGATAATGATAACCTAAACATGCCGACCAAAATTATAGAAATGGGGCTTCTTCCCGAAACTCTGTTTAAAATTCTTTATCAGGCACCGTTTAACGGGCCACTTTACATAGAATTTGGCGACGAAAAAAGTCGTATTGCTTTGCGTAAAGAAGAAGGAGATTTCATCATTGTAGAAGATTTGATTAATGCAGGAAAATAATAAAAAACAGATACTTTTAGTCGGAAACCCGAATGTAGGAAAATCAACCGTTTTTAACGCTTTATCAAACAAAAAGCAAAAAACGGGAAATTATGCAGGTGTCACGGTATCAAGTCATTCAGGAAATTATTCATACAAAAACGAAGAAATAGAGATTGTAGATCTTCCGGGCTCATACAGTATTTATCCGAGCTCTGAAGACGAGGCTATTTTCTCTGAATTTTTAATAGACGGACAAAAAAAATATTCCGGAGTGGTTTATATTCTGGAAGCATTAAGCATTAAAAGAGGTCTTTTGCTATTCCAGCAAATTCAGGATCTGGGAATTCCGATGATCTTGGTTTTAAATCAAATCGATCAGGCTGAAAGAAGAGGGATTCATATTGATGTTGAAAAACTGTCTCAGGCATTGAATATTAAAGTTATTCAGACCAATGCAAAAGAACAGATAGGAATAGAAGCGATTAAAGAAGCTGTTTTTACCAATGATTTTGTGACTTCTGAAAAACCGAGTTTTGAAATTCCTGCTGAGCATAAAAATCTTCTCGATAAAAATTCAGAGAATGAGTATCAATCTTGGATTAATTTTACGCTTGGAAAAAACTCAGATTCAGAATCAAAAAATATAGTTCCGAAAAGACTGCAGGTTCAGGAAACAGTAAGACGTTATCAGAATGTTGACAAGATTTTAGCGGATGTTATCACTAAAAAAGCTCAGTTTAAAGAACTTTTAACCGAAAAATTAGATAAAGTTCTTGTTCATAAATTCTGGGGATATGTTGTTTTCTTATTTATCCTTTTAATTATTTTCCAGTGCGTTTACTTTTTGGCCGAATATCCTATGAACTGGATCGACGAAGCTTTCGCTTGGCTTTCTAGTTTTGCAGGAGAACATCTTCCGGAAGGACCAATTAATTCATTGGTTTCACAAGGAATTGTTCCTGGTTTAGGCGGAATTATCATTTTTGCACCGCAAATTGGAATCCTTTTGTACTTCCTCTATTTGCTGGAAGATTCAGGATATATGGCAAGAGTTGTTTTCTTGATGGACAGGCTTTTAAGACCGTTTGGTTTAAACGGAAAAAGTATTGTTCCTTTAGTTTCGGGAACGGCTTGTGCAATTCCGGCGGTAATTTCTACAAGAAATATTGAAAATTTAAAGGAAAGATTACTCACGATTTTGGTAACTCCGTTTATGACTTGTTCTGCAAGGCTTCCGGTGTACAGCATTATTATTGGCTTAATTATTTCAGATAAAACCATTTTTGGAATTCAATACAAAGCTTTGGTGCTTTTAGGAATGTATCTTTTAGGGTTTTTCGTAGCTTTATTATCAGCAGCAATTCTTAAAAATTTCATTAAAGAAGATGGTAAAACATATCTTGTGATGGATTTACCGACGTATAAAAAGCCTCTTTTCGGATATGATTTTAAACTGGTTTTAGGAAAAGTTTGGGACTTCATTACAGGAGCCGGAAAAATTATATTCATTGTAAGTATCATTATTTGGGTGTTAAGTTATTTCGGTCCGAAACAAAATCCGGATGAAATGGTTGCAACCGATGTTCATTTAGATCATTCTTATCTTGCTAAAATGGGAAAAGCTATTGAGCCTGCAATTGCACCGCTTGGTTATGATTGGAAAATGGGTGTGGGAATTCTGACAAGTTTCGTAGCGAGAGAAGTTTTTGTGGGAACAATGTCTACTTTATACAGTTTGGATGACGATGCTCCGGAAGGAAAAGTAATCGATAAAATGAGACAGGATATTAAACCGAATGGCGAAAAAGTATTCAACTTTGCGACAGGAGTTTCGGTGTTATTGTTTTATGCATTTGCAATGCAGTGTGTTTCTACACTTGCAGTAGTCTACAGAGAAACCAAAAGCTGGAAATGGACGGGCTTTCAGGTGGCGATGATGACCGGTTTGGCATATTTTGTGTCGTTGATAGCTTATCAAATCTTAAAGTAAAATGGATTCTTCATTAATTTTTCAGTATATCATTATTGCGCTTTTGGTGCTTTTTGCCTGCTATTCTCTATATAGATTTATCAGGAAAAATTTTTCGCCAAAAAAATTCAACTCCAAAAGATCAGGATGCGATAAAGATTGCGGATGTTCTTAGAAAATGATTTTATAAATTAAAATGGACTGTCTTTTTTATTTGCCCAGAAAGATAAAATCTCAACAGTCGCTTTTTTTATCCTATAATGAATAGAAAAGTTTTCTAAAACCAGGACTCTTCTTACTTCTTCTTTTGTTCCGAAAATTATTGCACCAATAAAAGGATTATTAGAAAGTAATTTCTCTTTTCTTTCCACCTCTGCAATTATTTTTAAAGAATAATTATTAGACTTATTGTGGTTAATCCAATATTCTAATGTTTCAAAATATAGTTTTTCTGCTTCAACAGTCCATTTTATTTTGAACATAATGCTCGAGCTTTTTGATGAACATCAGCGCTGTCAGTTAATTTATTATCATTAGCTTCATCAATACCGATATTAATAGATTTTAATTCTTCGGGAGAAACAGTTATAATTTCTTCAGAAACTTTTTCGAAGGAGAACTTCATTCTTTTTAAAAGATTTTCTAAAAAGCTAGTTTCTTCGGGTGTTGTAGGATGTACTATTATCGTATTCATAATCTGCTTTTTACAAAGGTATAAATTATTTCTAATTTGAATTTTCATAAAAAAAATAAATTCTTTCGATTGTTATAAATTATTTGTAGTAATTTCATTTCCTAAAAGTAAATTTCAATTTGAATTCAAAAGTAGTCTCTGTTTTTTTTCTTTGTCTGTCGGGTTTCTATTCACGAGCACAAACAGACAGTACAAACATAAAGTCTTACGCAGATCAGGTAATGATTCGCGTAAACTTTGATACGAATATAGAAAACTATACTTTTTCTGAAGGTGGCGAAGAAAATTTAAATCAAACCATACTTTCCATCAATAACAAAACAAAGGCTTCTGTATCTGTTGATTACAAGATTATAAGTGCTACAATATCTTTTGCGCCTCGGTTTTTTCCCGGAAATAATGATAATGAAAGAAAAGGAAATAGTTCTTATACCGATTTCAGATTCAGATTTTTTCCTGACAGATTTGTTCAGACCTTATATTATAAAAATGTAAAAGGATTTTACATTGAAAATATGCAGGATCTTATTCCCGGATGGCAAATAGACAGAGATCCTTATATCAAATTTCCGGACTTAAAAGTTCAGACTTTTGGAGGCTCTACAGCCTATATTTTAAAGGAAGATTTTTCATTAAAAAGCCTTTATACACAAGGCGAATGGCAGAAAAAAAGCAAAGGAAGTTGGGTTCCGTTTTTAGACTATGATTTTACAATTTTCAGCAATACGATCGATGGTCTGAAAAGTAAGGAATATCAATATAATTTCGGTGCAAACATCGGCTATTTTTACAATTGGGTGATTGCCGAAAAAGTGAATGTTGCTCCATACTTAACCGTAGGTTTGGGCGGAAAATTTACAAGCTTCAAAGATACTTTAGAAAATGGATCGAGAGAACCAAAGCAAAATGAACAATATCTAACGGCCAAAGGATCGGGAGGTTTGCGTATAGGATATAATTCTGATCGGTTTCTGTTTGGTGGAATGCTCAATTTTAATGCAACCGCTTATGACGAAAAAGAAAATTCTACCGTTGAAAATAATAATACTTACGGACTTCTCTACATCGGTTATCGCTTTCCGCCTCCAAAGGTTGTAGAAAGGAACTATAAGAAAATTCAGAAAAAGATTCCGGTTTTATAAATTCACTGTCTTTTGAGTATCTTTGCAAAGGAAAATTTAAATAAGCTTAATCTGTTTTTTCTGGAGATTTAAAAATAAAAATGCAGTTTGCATTTAGGTTAATAATCAGAAAATTTAAAATATTAAATAATGTCATTAATAAAAAGTATTTCAGGAATCCGCGGAACGATTGGTGGAAAAGTAGGTGATAATTTAACGCCGCTTGATGTTGTAAAATTTGCTTCTGCTTTCGGAACCTGGCTTCAGAATAATAAAAATAAAAAAGATTTAACGCTGATTATCGGTCGTGATGCAAGAATTTCAGGCTCGATGGTTAATTCTTTAGTTACAGCAACTCTACAGGGATTGGGAATTAATGTTGTTGATTTAGGACTTTCTACAACGCCAACTGTTGAGGTAATGGTTCCTGAATTAAATGCAGACGGAGGAATTATCTTAACTGCTTCTCACAATCCAAAACAATGGAATGCGCTGAAGTTATTAAATGAAAAAGGAGAATTCATCAGTGGAGAAAATGGTGCTGAAGTTTTAGCTTTGGCAGAAAACGAAGATTTCAATTATGCTGAAGTTGATGATTTAGGTCAGTACGAAACCAGAGAAGATGCTTTTGATATTCATATTCAGAAGATTCTTGATTTGCCGATGGTTGATGTTGAAGCAATTAAAGCTAAAAAATATAAAATCGTTCTTGATGCTGTAAATTCTACAGGCGGAATTGCAATTCCGATGCTTTTAGATAAGTTAGGCTGCGAAACCGTAAAATTATATTGTGAACCAAACGGACAGTTTCCTCACAATCCTGAACCATTGAAAGAGCATTTAGGAGATATTTGTGAGTTGGTAAAGAAAGAAAATGCCGATTTTGGCGTTGTTGTAGACCCGGATGTTGACAGACTGGCTTTGGTTGATGAAAAAGGAGAAATGTTTGGAGAAGAATATACGTTGGTTGCTGTTGCAGATTATTTATTGAAAAATAAAAATGGCGTAGCGATTTCAAACCTTTCTTCAAGCCGTGCTTTGAGAGATGTTGCTCAAACTCACAATTCAGAATACTTCGCAAGTGCAGTAGGAGAGGTGAATGTGGTAAATTTAATGAAAGAAAAAGATGCCGTAATCGGTGGAGAAGGAAACGGAGGAATTATCTATCCTGATCTTCATTACGGAAGAGATTCTTTGGTGGGTGTAGCTTTATTCTTGACGCATTTAGCAAAAGAAAACAAAACAGTTTCTGAGTTAAGAGCAGGATATCCAAGCTATTTTATGGGTAAAAAGAAAATTGAGCTGACTCCGGAAATCAATGTGGATGATATTTTATCAAAAATGGAAAAAGAATATCAAAACGAAAATGTTTCTACCATTGATGGGGTAAAAATCGATTTTGAAAACAATTGGGTTCATCTTAGAAAATCAAATACAGAACCGATCATCAGAATTTATACTGAAGCTAAATCTCAGGAAGAAGCAGATAAATTAGGAGACGATATAATCGCAAAAATCAAAAGTTTGATTTAAAAAAATAATGAGAACGGAGCTTTGGGTTCCGTTCTTTTTTACAAAAATGTTCGAACATTTACAAAATAGATTCTCTTTTCCAAAAGAAACATGGGGAAAATACAGGAAGAACTTCACACGATTGGAAGTTCCTGCAAAAACGATTCTTTTAAAAGAAAATGAAATTTCACAGAATGCCTATTTTATTGAAAAAGGAATTGTAAGAGCCTGTTACAACAACGATGGGAAAGATGTTACATTTCAGTTTTTCATGGAAAATACCATGTTTTCTTCGCTTGAAAGTTTCCGAAAAGGTTTACCGAGTATGGTTTCATTTGAGACGATCGAACCTTGTGTTTTGTGGCAGATTGACAAAAAAATTGCAGACAAAATTTTAGAAGAAGTTTATGAAGACCCGAAACTGAGAAGCGAATTTATGGATTCTGTTTTTGAAAGGGTTTTTGATTATATGAAGCATTTTTTTTCGTTCATTAAAGAAAGCCCGCAAGAGCGATACCTTAACCTTTGTAAAGAAAAGCCCAACATTATCAAAAGAGTTCCACAGCATTATATTGCTTCTTATTTGGGCATCACAACGGTTCATTTGAGCAGAATTAAAAGTAAAATTTTGAAAGAAAAGCTTTCATAGGTAGAAGTTAGTGCTAGAAAAAGGAAGTTTTTTCAACCAAATATAATTCCAAATTTAGATAAGAACTTTTTAATTTAATAGTCCTCTTTATTGCTTTCAAAACCTTCCTGCTTCAATCCTCTAGCTTCCTTCTCAACTGATAACAAATGTTATTGCACTTTTACTCACTTCAAAATAATTTTGTATAAAATTTAAAACAAATGAAAGCAGCAGTAGTATTTGAAAAAGGAGGAATTCCTCAATACGCAGATTTCCCCGATCCAATCGTTAATAATGATAATGAAGCTTTAATATTCGTAAAAGCAGCCTCGATCAAACATCTCGACAGAGCAAGAGCCAGCGGAAAACATTATTCAACAGAAAATACCGAACATCAGCCAACAATTGTAGGAAGCGATGGAGTAGGCTTTCTAGAAGATGGTTCTAAGGTTTATTTCTTCAGTAAAAAAGGAACTGTTTCAGAAAAAGCAGTTGCTGACAAAAAAATGATTGTTCCGATTCCCGAAGAATTAGATTTTGCGATTGCAGCAGCTTTACCAAATGCTGTAATGGGCTCTGCAATGGGACTTAAGTTTAAAACTAATTTAAAATCAGGAGAAACTGTTTTAATTAATGGTGCTACAGGAATCACCGGAAAAGTTGCCGTTCAGATTGCCAAATTATATGGCGCTAAAAAAGTTATTGCAACCGGAAGAAACGAAGAAGCTTTGCAATCGTTGCTTGAATTAGGAGCCGATGAGGTTGTTTCTTTACAGCTCAATGATGAAGAATTTAAACAAAAAATTAAAGATATTCATTCCGAAAATCCGATTGATATTGTCTTGGATTATATTTGGGGACATTCGGTTGAAAATATTTTATCAGCTTTAAAAGGTGACGGAACTTTTTCCCCTAAAACACGTTTGGTTTCCGTTGGCGGAATGAGCGGTGACACGATTCAGCTATCTTCCCAGATTTTACGTGGAACAGATATCCAAATTTCTGGCTCCGGTTTGGGAAGCTGGACCCAAGAAGAAATGAAATTGCTTCTTTCTGAGGTTATTCCTGAGATGTTTCGTGCTGCAGTTAGCGGAAAATTAAAAATTGATACCGAAACCGTTCACTTGAAAGATATTGAAATGATTTGGGAAGACGAAATTTCCACCAGAAAGCGTCTGATTGTGTTAATTTAACAATAACTCTTTTTTTTATCCACAATCGTTTGATTATAATGTTCTTTTCACTATCTTTAAGATAGAAATTTACGAAAATGAATGTCAAAAAAAAATCGCAACTTTGCATACATTTTGAAATATAAATTTCAGAAGTAATATTAATTAAAAAAAAAGTTTGTCGAGGTCTGTAAGTATATTCAGACATTGGCCGACCAAGGATAACGGTATTGGAAGAGTATTTTGGAAATGAACTTGTAAAAAAGTTCGAAGAAATGATGGAAAATAATGATGAATTCTACTTCGATACAGAAGAGTTAGAAGACATTATTGTTTATTACTTGGAGCTTGGTGACTTTAATTATGCCGATATGGCAGTTAATTTCGGTCTTAAACTCCATCCCAACTCTTTAGAAATCAAGATTAAAAAATTGGAGGTTCTTTTAGAGTGGGAAGATTATAATATGGCGAAAGAATTGATCAATGAGTTAAAAGGTTCTTCTATGGAGAATACAGACTTTTTGGTTTGCTACGCCAAATATTATTCGAATTTAGGTAATCCTAAAAGATCCATCGAAATCTGCAAAAAAGCCCTAGAATTGAATGAAGAAGAAAACTTCCTCAATAACTTTATTGCAGACGAATATGTGAATCTGGGAGATCCTTTTAACGCACTTAAACATTATCAGCAAGCACTCAAAGAAGATCCTATGGATGAATATTCTTTAGAAAACGCAATGATCTGCTTTAATGATTTGAATAAGGGCGAAGAAGCTATTGCTTTTCTGAACGATTATCTTGACGATTTTCCGTATTCAGAAATTGCATGGAGCGAGTATGGACAGTATTATTTCAATAGAAAAAATTACGAAGAAGCCATCAAAGGTTTCGATTATATGTTGGCGATCAATTCCAGCGCAGTTGGAGTTTATGCGAGCAAAGCAGCGTGTTACGAAGCTTTAAATCAGTATCAGAAAGCAATTGAAGTATACGAAGAAATGTTGGAGTTGGAATATACCAAAGCATTTACTTTCTATAAAATCGGATTGTGCCACAAAGCTTTAAAACAGCCGATCATTGCTTTAAATTCTTTCCAGAAATCATTAAGAGAAGATCCTCAGTTTTATCTTGCGATGATGGAGCAGTCTTATCTTTACGAAGAAATGGGCGGAATGCCGGAAGCTTTGCATTTTGCAAGAGAAGCAACATTGTTAAATGACAGCAATCTGGATTATCAGAAAAGATTGGCATTTTTGTTCATCGATTCTGGTAAGTTTGAAGAAAGCCTTTCTTGTTTGAAAAAATTGGTAGATGCAGAACCTTCAAGATTTTACAACTGGTATGCGTATTCTGAAGTGTTGATGTTGGTTGGTGAATATGAAGAAGCCGTTACGGTTTTAAATTTAGCTTTGAAGCATCATTACAGAGCGGAATTGTTTTATCAGTTGAGTAACTGCCATTTTATTCTTAATAATAAAGAAGAAGGCAGCGAATCTTTGGAAAAGGCTTTAGAACTCGATCCTTCATTGATTACAGATATGCAGAAAAAATATCCGTACATCAAAGATGAGGTGAAGAAAGCCAAAGCTAAAGTGAAAAAGAAGAATTTATAGTCTTATGTTGGTTGATGAAAGTTTTTGAACCTTCCTGAAAACAATTTTAAGCAATTAATTAAAATAAGAAAATCCTGCAGTGATGCGGGATTTTTTTGTTTTACGTAAGTTATTTTTTACAGATAGGGAAGGGATTTAAATCAATTCAGCGTAAATGTGCTTATTATTTTTTTACCGCTGTTTTAGCTCTTAAAAAGATTAAACCGGCAATAATGACACTTGTTCCTGCAAATTGCAAAGTAGTTAATTTTTCACCATCTAAAATGCCCCAAATAATAGCAACAATCGGCATTATCAAAGTAACGGTTGATGCAAACAGAGGAGTGGAAACTTTTAATAATCTATAATTCATCATCATCGCCAGTCCGGTTCCGAAAACTGAAAGCAAGCTCACAAATCCTAACCCGATCATATTTTCTTTGCTGAAAGTGAATTCAGAAACAAAACCTGTAGAAAGCAAAGCAATTACTGAAGGCAAAAACAAAACGAAAGAAAATACAAATGCCGATAAAACGGTAGATGAAACATCCATTAATTTTGATTTTACAGTCGTAGTGCTCATTGCGTAACACAATGTTGCCAAAAGAAGCAGGACAATGGGAAATAATTTAAACTGAGCGCTGTCATCACCGCCAAATGCAAGCAGGCAAACCCCGGTAAAGCTTATGAAAACTCCGGTCATCTGTCTTCTTGTAGTTTCAAATTTCCAGACTAAAGCTCCGACAATAATGACGAAAATAGGCATCATAGAATTGATGATTCCTGCTATACTGCTGCTGATTTCTGTTTCGGCAATAGGGAATAAGAACATTGGGATGAAATTGCCTGTAAACGCGGCTAAAATAAGCCATTTTAAATGTTTCTTTGGGAACAATTTATATTTTGAAATTGCAATCGGCATTAAAATAATTCCGGCAATTAAAACTCTTAAAGCTCCCACCTGATAAGGGCTGAAATGTTCTAAGGATTTTTTAATTAAAATAAATGAAGAGCCCCAAATGACACTTAGTATAATCAGAAGAAGCCATTTTTCTTTATCTGCGTTCATTGTTTTCGTGTAAAATTGTCAAAAAATCTTTTTTAGGAATCATTCTCGCGCCCAAACTTTCCAAATGATCGGTGTGCGACTGGCAGTCAATCAGTTCAAGATCATTTTTGTGTGTTTCTATAAAATGAATGAACCCTGCTTTGGAGGCATTGCTCACCTTTGCAAACATACTTTCACCACAAAAAACTTTTCCGATCTGTATCCCATAAAGTCCGCCAACGAGCTCATTATTTTGCCAAACCTCTACGCTTCGGGCAAGCCCATAACGGTGAAGGGTGTTAAAAGTTTCCATTAGTTCGTCAGAAAGCCATGTTCCTTCTTGTCCTTTACGATTGATTTCCCGACAGTTTTTTATCACTTCTTGGAAGTTTTGGTTTTCAGTAATGGTAAAAGCTTTTTTATCTAAAATTTTTCTCATCGACTTTGAAATTTTTACTTCATTGGGAAATAATACAAATCTCGGGTCGGGACACCACCAAAGAATTTCCTCACCAGGATTAAACCAAGGAAAAATTCCGTTTTGATAAGCAAACCAAACTCTTTCTACAGATAAATCACCGCCGAAAGCAATGATGCCTTCGTGACCGTCATAGTGTGCGGGGTCTGGAAATGATATTGCGTTTTCGTCTAATCGTACCATTATGATGAAAAAATCCCACTTTTTGAAAAAGCGGGATTAGTATTTGATTTTATTTCTTATTAAAAAGGTAAATCGTCGTCATCGTCACTTGCAAAAGGATTTTCGTTAGAAACCGGAGTTGCAGATTGAGATGGAGACGCCTGTGTAGGTTCTGAACCATTATCTAAAACTTTTTCTACTTTCCATCCTGTAATAGAGTTGAAATATTTAGTTTCTCCTTGTGGTGAAACCCATTCTCTACCTCTGATGTTGATTCCTACTTTTACATTTTCTCCTTCTTTCAATGTGTCCAACAAATTTATTTTATCTTGTAAAAATTCGATGTTGATGGGCTGCGGATACTGCTCTTGTGTAAGAATAACCATTTCTCTTTTTTGAAAGCCACTTGCAAATGTTTGAACTTCAGTGATTTTCTTTACCGTTCCTTGTAATTCCATATCGTAAATATTAACGGTGTAAAAGTAATAAAATGAAATTTAAAAAGAAGGGTTTCAAATAAATTTCACAAAAATTTAATTTTTTTTTCAAAAAGGTTTGGAGGTAAAGAAAATTGTCCTATATTTGCACTCAGAAAAACGAAAGAAGTTCTTTAAAATAACTCAATAATAATGCGGATGTGGTGTAATTGGTAGCCATGCCAGACTTAGGATCTGGTGCCGTGAGGCGTGGGGGTTCGAGTCCCTTCATCCGCACTACTTTATTGCGAAAATAGCTCAGCTGGTAGAGCACAACCTTGCCAAGGTTGGGGTCGCGGGTTCGAGTCCCGTTTTTCGCTCACATCACGCCCTGGTGGTGGAATTGGTAGACACGCAGGACTTAAAATCCTGTGCCTTCGGGTGTACGGGTTCAAGTCCCGTCTGGGGTACATAGAAAGACTGTTAATCATTGATTAACAGTCTTTTTTGTTTTACAAACTTTCTATATTCTAAAAAATCCAATATTAAGATAAACTCATCGATATTGTGAGGGATAAGAATTATATTTTTTAATTATAAAAAGTATTTTGGGTGCAATGTAGATTGCTGTATATATTTATTGAAGGATAATTTTGTTTTCACGGCTTGAGAAATGTATTTAGAATATCTTTTTACTGCATGCTTTAACAATATATATATCAGTATTGTAAAAAGTTATAACGTTATTATGTAGGCTGTTTGCGTTCGCCCGTAAATGATAAAATTTAAAATAATTTCAATGAAAAAAGCCAGAGTTTTTAAAACCCTGGCTTTTTATGTAGTGATGTAATCAGATTTATTTCCTAAACATCTCTGTATGTGGAATATTATCTTCTAAATATTTCTTTTCGGTAGCTGTAAAGCCAAAACCAGAATAAAACCTTAAGAGATAATCCTGTGCAGAAATTCTTACTTCAGAAGTTTTAAATCTATTTTCTATCGTTTCAACGGCATATTGTATTAATTGCTTACCTAAATTTTTTCCTCTGGCTTTTTCTGTGGTTAAAACTCTTCCTATTGAGGTTTCATTATATTTTATTCCTCTGTCAAAAATTCGACAGTATGCTAATACGGTCTTATCCTCTTGCTCTGCCCAAAGATGCAGTGCTTTTTGATCGTATCCATCCAAATCAGGATAAGGGGTGTCTTGCTCAACCACAAAAACATCTACTCTTGCTTTGATGATTTCGTAAAGTTCAGAAGTCGTCAGTTCTTCGAAACTTTTTATTTTCCAAACAATATTACTCATTGAATGTTACGCTGTTATTAGTCAAAAATTCATTTGTTTTTTGAATAAAACTTAAAATTTCTTCAGTTCCGGTTTTCTTTTCCCCAGAGGTAACGTAGATTTCCGGTAAATCTTCCCATGTTTTGTGAAGCTCAGTTTTGTAGTCTTCCACATTTTTAATCAAAATGCTTGGCTTAAGCTTATCAGCTTTCGTGAAAACAATTGAAAAAGGAACGCCACTTTCTCCACACCATTGGATAAACTCCAAATCAATATTTTGCGGACTGTGACGAGAATCAACAAGAACGAAAAGATTAACGAGGTTATTTCTGTTTAAAATATAATTATTAATCAATTTTTCAAAATCTCTTCTCATTACTTTTGAGACTTTTGCATATCCGTATCCTGGTAAATCGGTAAGAAACCAGTTTTCATTAATAAGGAAATGATTGATCAACTGAGTTTTTCCTGGAGTTCCTGAAGTTTTTGCCAAATCCTTCCTGTTCAACATTCCGTTGATTAATGAAGACTTCCCAACGTTTGATCGTCCGATAAAAGCATATTCAGGAATCGTTCCTTCAGGGCATTCCTGCCATTTTCCGCTGCTTTTCACAAACTCTGCTGTTTTTATAACCATTTTTCTTGAATTTTATTTAGAAAAATAAACCATTAAGAAGGTCTTAATGGTTTATCATTTTATACTTTGTCTTTTACCCAACTGTAAAGAATTTCATTAAACTCATCGGGTTTTTCCATCATTGCAGCATGACCACATTTGTCAATCCAGAATAAATCTGAATTAGGAATAAATTTGTGCATGTCAATTGCTACTTCCGGAGGTGTTACATTGTCTTGTTTTCCCCAAATCAGACACGTTGGCCTGGAGATTTTTGGGAGATCGTTGAGCATATTGTGTTTGATGGCACTTCTTGCAAGCATCACCGTTTTAATTCCTTTCATTCGGTCATTTACTACGCTGAAAACTTCATCTACCAAATCCTCAGTAGCTACCGAGGGGTCATAGAAAACTTCTTCTGCTTTCTTCCTGATGTAAGAACGATCGTTTTTTCTTGGGAAACTATCACCAAAAGCTCTTTCGTATAAACCTGAACTTCCTGTTAATACAAGATTCTGTACCAAATCTGGGCGTGCTAAAGTTAAAATTAAACCTACATGACCTCCCATAGAATTGCCTACGATAGTAACAGGCTTTCCAATATTGGTTTCTATAAATTTGATTACATATTTTGCAATCGTGGTGAGATTGGTGTTGAGTACCGGCAAATCATAAATCGGTAATTGAGGAACGTAAACCTTAAAACCTTTTTCTGAAAAAAAATTCACCATTTTATCAAAATTACTCAGTCCCCCCATTAATCCATGCAAAAGCACAAGCGGGTGACCTTCTCCAGCCTCTATAAACGTATATTTCTTTTCTTTTTTTGTAATAAATCTCATAATGCCTATCTAAGCCTTGCAAAAATACAAATTAAACACCAAAAATTTTTTGATATAACTAATATAAACTAAAAATAATATATGAGACCTATTGTTATGGTGTTTTTTACAATTCTTTTTGTTATGCCCTAAATACAATAGCCGCTACGGCAAATATGATAAATTATTTTATCTCTCTGATAGTCAATATTTAGTAAACTTATTAACATTAAGTCAAAAAGTGGGAAAAAGTGGGAGGATTTGGAAAAATATTTATAATTTTGTCCCAAATGAGGAATTTCATTGGAACATATGAATGCAAAATAGACGACAAGGGTCGCTTGAAAGTTCCTTCATCTCTTATAAAGCAGATGGAAGACTTTGAAGATAAAACCTTTGTGGTAAAGCGTTCTGTGTTTCAACCATGTCTTGAGGTTTACCCTATGAAAATGTGGGATAAGCTGATGGATAAGATAAATAAGTTGAATAGATTCATCAAAAAAAATGCTGATTTTATCAGAATGTTTACCGCTGGAGTGAAAACTGTGGAGCTGGATAGTGCTGGTAGGCTGCAGATTTCGAAAGATCTTACCCAATTTGCCAATCTTCAGAAAGATATTGTGGTGACGAGTGCGGGTGAACTTTTTGAAATTTGGGATAAAGAAGCATATGAAAAAGTAATTGCAACCAATGAAGATGATTTCGCAAGCCTTGCAGAAGGCGTGATGGGAGCGTTTGATGAAGAATAATTAAATAAACACAAATATAACATGTATCATAACCCCGTTTTATTGAAGCAAAGTGTGGATGATTTGGTGACCAATCCAGACGGTATTTATGTTGACTGTACATTTGGTGGCGGTGGACATTCGCGCGAAATTGTAAGCAGGCTTTCCGAAAAAGGAAAGCTATACGGTTTTGACCAAGATCTTGATGCGCTCAAAAATAATATCGACGACCCGAAATTTACATTAATCAATCAGAATTTCAGATTTCTTGAAAATTCTCTTTTAATGTATGGTGTTTCTAAGGTTGACGGTATTTTGGCTGATCTTGGTGTTTCGTCTCATCAATTTGATGCAGGCGAAAGAGGTTTTTCTACGAGAAGCAATGCGCCGCTTGACATGAGAATGAATGTCATGCAGAGTCTTGATGCCAAAAAAGTAATCAATGATTATGAAGAAGAGGCTTTAGCGGATATTTTTTACTATTATGGTGAGTTGAGAGAAGCGAGAAAATTAGCTCGTGACATCGTACATCACAGGAAAATAAAAGCAATTGAAACAACTGAAGATTTGAAGAAGTTGTTCAGTTATCTTCCACCTCATAAAGTGAATAAATTTTATGCGCAATTATTCCAGGCAATAAGAATTGAGGTTAATCAAGAGCTTGATGTATTAAAAGAAATGCTGGTGCAGTCTTATAATGTTTTAAAACCAGGAGGTCGATTGGTGGTGATTTCTTATCATTCTCTGGAGGATCGTTTGGTAAAAAGATTCTTGAAGAACGGAATGTTTGAAGGCGAGCCGCAACGTGATATCTATGGGAATTACGAAAAAACATTCGAGCTGGTAAAGAGCAAAGCAATTATTCCTGATGACAAGGAGATTGAGGAAAACTCAAGAGCCAGAAGTGCTAAAATGAGAACCGGAATCAAAATATAAATGATAAATAATGATTGATAAATGATTTTAAGATCAATTATAATTTATCAATCATCAATTATTGAAAACGTGGCAAAAAGAACAACAAATCGCCCCCAGAAAAGACTCACTTTTATAGATATTATAAAGGGAAACTTTCTGAATCGTGATGAAATAAAAATTCATTACAAGTTTTTCCTGTTGTTGTTTGTCTTAATGATGGCGATGATTTATAGTAATCATTTAGTCAACAAAAAAATAAAAATTGTTAACGCTTTAAAAGAAGAAACAGAAGAGTATAAATCGAGAAACGCTTACGCCCAAAGCAAGCTCATAAAAGTAAAAATGGAATCTCAATTGGGCAAAGAAGTCGCCGCAGATTCATTAATGACTTTAGAAAGTCACCCTCACAAATTGTTAATAAAATTAGACAGTAGTGATGCAAAAACAAAATGATTACGATAACAAAAGAAAAAAAACACTGCGATGGGGTTACCTCTTCGCAACTGTTGCTTTATGTATATTCGTGATGTTTTTGGCGAGAATAGTTGTTCTTCAAAATACCAATGTTCAGGAAATTAAAGACGATTATATCAACAGTAATTATCGTACAGCAACTTTAAAAGCGGCTCGCGGAAATTTATTTGCTTCAGATGGATCTATTTTAGCAACTACGGTGATGCGTTATGATATTTTTCTTGATTTTAAAACCATAAAAGATACTGTTTACAGCAATAATATTGGTGCGTTGACAGATTCTTTAAGCAAAATGTTCGGAAAACCGAGAGCTGACTTTAGAAAAAGATTCGACGAACAGAAGAAAAAGAAAAACCAATATTATTCTTTGGTGAAGGGTTTAGATTTTGACCAATACGACAGAATCAGAAGTTTTCCGATTTTTAGAAGAGGAAAAAATAAAGGAGGATTCATTGTTGACAGAAATTATAAAAGAGAACTCGCAACTTCAGAAATCGGTTCTGGAACAATTGGGATCGACAATGGGGCAGTAAAAGCTGGTCTTGAAGGGGCTTTCTCAAAATATCTTACCGGAACTGATGGAAACAGATTGGAGCAAAGAGTCAACTCATCTCAATGGAAACCAATTGATTTCTGGAAAGTTAGCGAACCAGTTGACGGACAGGATGTTTATACGACTTTAGATCTTAGAATCCAAGATATTGCGCATTCTGCTTTAGAAAAACAACTGATCAATTTTGAAGCAAAACACGGAACCGTAATCGTAATGGAGGTTGAAACCGGAAAAGTGAGAGCTTTGGTTAATTTAAGACAAACCGAACCGGGAGTTTACGAAGATGCTTACAATTATGCCTTAAAAGATAATATCGAACCAGGATCTACCTTTAAAACGATTTCTCTTTTGGCGGCAATGGATGATGGTTTTATTGATGAAAACACAACGGTAGATGTTGGAAATGGAGTCTGGACGTATGCTAAACAGAGAATTTCTGATGGTCATGGTGGTGGAACATATGACATCAGTGATGTTTTAGCAAAATCAAGCAACGTAGGAACGGCAAAACTGATTACAAAATATTACGCAGAAAAACCGCAGATTTTCCTTGATCATTTAAGAAGATGGAAGCTATTTGATAAAATGGATATAGAGCTTCCAGGCATTACAAAACCAAAAATCGTAACACCGGAAAATAAAAGATGGAACGCTGCAACATTGGCTTCAATATCTTATGGCTATTCATCAAACATTAATCTTTTACAGTTGACCACTTTCTACAATGGAGTTGCGAATAAAGGAAAAATGGTAAAACCTCTTTTCATTGATAAAATAATGAAAGATGGGAAAACAATTTTTCAGGCAAAAGAAGAGGTAATTGTTAAGAAAATGGCTTCTGATAAGGCGATTCAGATGATGACTGCAGCTTTAACAAAAGCAGTAGAAAAGGGAACGGGCAGAAGTATATTCACGCCAAACCTAAAAATGGCAGGAAAAACAGGAACAGCAAGATTTGAATATTGGCTTCCTGGTCCAATGAAATACAGAGCCTCATTTGCAGGATTTTATCCGGCAGATAACCCGAAATATACGTGTTATGTAATGATTAGTGAGCCGAATACGGCTAAAAGTTTTTATGGAGGAACTGTTTCTGCTCCTGTTTTTAAAGAGATTGCTGGTAAAACTTTCCTGAAAACGCCACAGAATATTGAAAAAGAAATGCTTGTTGACAGAAAGGTGAACCTTAATAAAATGGTAGAACCGAATGTAAAAGTAGCGATTAACAATAAGCAAATGCCAAGTGTAGTTGGGCTAATCGGTAAAAACGTTATCCCGCAATTGGAAAATTTAGGCTATCGTGTAGATTTTAAGGGAGTGGGAAGAATTAAGGAACAATTTCCGCTTGAAGGGACAACGATAAGTAAAAATCAGAGAATATATTTGTCTCTGCAGAATTAATAAAAAGAGTCCTGAAAGGACGATTTAATAAAAGATAGGATGTAATCCTATTAAAAATAAAATATTCATAAAGAATTAAAATAAAAAGCATCAAGCAATGCAATTAGTTGAATTATTAAACAGAATTCCAGTTTTAGAAAGTCACGGTAATAACGACCGTGAAGTTTCTGCTTTGGTTTTCGACAGCAGAAAGGTTACCGAAGACTCACTTTACGTTGCAGTAAAAGGAATGGTTGCAGACGGACATTCATTTATTGCATCATCTATTGAGAAAGGCGCAACAACAATTGTTTGTGAAGATCTACCGGAAAATTTAGATCAAAATATTACCTACATTAAAGTAAAAGACACGTCTAAAACTTTAGGTCAATTGGCTTCTAATTTCTATGGAAATCCTTCAGAAAAATTAAAATTAATTGGCGTTACAGGAACTAATGGAAAAACTTCTGTTTCTACTTTGCTTTTTGATGTTTTTAAAAATTTAGGTTATACTTCGGCTTTATTATCAACGGTAGAAATTAGAATTGGAGAAGAAATAATTCCTGCGACACATACAACGCCGGATGTGATTACAATCAATCAGATCTTAGCTAAAGCCGTGGAAGAAGGTTGTGAATTTGCCTTTATGGAAGTAAGCTCACACGGAATTTCTCAGAATAGAACTGAAGGTTTGCATTTCAAAATTGCTGGATTTACCAATCTTACCCATGATCATCTTGATTATCATAAAACGTTTGACGAATATTTAAAAACGAAAAAAAGATTTTTTGATGAGTTAAATGAAAATGCCGTTGCAATCACCAATGTTGATGACAAAAACGGAAATGTGATGTTGCAAAATACGAAAGCAAAGAAAAAATCTTATGCTCTGAAAACAATGGCAGATTATCACGGAAGAACTTTGGAAGTTGATTTTAACGGAATGCTGTTAAACTTCAACGGAAAAGAATTTTGGACAACCTTAACAGGAAAATTCAATGTTTACAATTTGCTTTTGGTTTTCGGGATTGCTTCAGAATTAGGTTTTCCACAGGATGAGATTCTTCAGGCAATCAGTACTCTGAAAAGAGTTTCCGGAAGATTTGAAACGTTCAGATCCGACGGTGGAATTTTCTTCATTGTAGATTATGCTCATACTCCGGATGCGCTCGAAAATGTTTTAGACAGCGTAAATGATATCAGAACGAAAAACGAAAGACTGATTACGGTTTTCGGTTGTGGAGGCGACAGAGATCACTCAAAAAGACCTGAAATGGGAAATATTGCCACAAAGAAATCAACTTTGGCAATTATCACGTCAGATAATCCGCGAACAGAAGATCCGGCAGCCATTATAAAAGAAATTGAAACGGGCGTTGAGCCACAAAACTTCAGCAAATACACTTCAATTCCAGACAGAAGAGAAGCGATAAAAATGGCAATAAAATTTGCCGAACCGAAAGACATAATTCTTGTAGCCGGAAAAGGTCACGAAAATTATCAGGAAATAAATGGTGTGAAACATCATTTTGACGACAAAGAAGTAATTAATGAGCTTTGGAAGCTTATGAGTAAGTAAAATTTATAATCGATAATTGATCAATGTTAATTGATTTTATCATTCATCAATAATCATTTATCATTTATAAAAAAATAAAAAATGTTATACTATCTATACGAATATTTAACGAGCCAAGGCATCCATATTCCTGGAATGGGAATGTTGAGGTACATTTCGTTTCGTGCAGGAATGGCTGTTTTACTTTCATTAACGATTGCCCTCGTTTATGGAAAAAGCATCATCAATTACCTGAGAGGGAAACAGATGGGCGAGTTAGTTCGTGATTTGGGATTAGACGGACAAAAACAAAAGGAAGGAACGCCTACAATGGGAGGTTTCATTATCATTATTGCGACCTTAATTCCGGTATTGCTGTTTACAAGAATTACCAATATTTACATCGTTCTTTTGATTGTAACGGTGATTTGGATGGGAGCGATTGGTTTTATAGACGATTATTTAAAGAAAATAAAGAAAAATAAAGACGGATTAAGCGGAAAATTCAAAATTGTAGGTCAGGTCGGTTTAGGGTTAATTATCGGAGTTACAATGTATTTTCATCCTGATATTACGGTTAAAAGAAAATATGCAGATGCAAAAGTAGTCAACAGAAATAATGTTGAGCAAAACTTTATGCCGACAGAAAAAATTACTGTTTCTACCGTTCCTTTTACCAAAAATAATGAGTTCGATTACAGTGGAATTTTATTTTGGATGAATGACAAAGATGCCCACGAATGGGCATGGATTGTTTTTATTCCCATCGTTATTTTCATTGTAACAGCTGTTTCAAACGGAGCAAATATTACCGATGGAATCGACGGACTTGCCGCAGGAACAAGTACGATTATTCTTTTGGCGCTTGCGTTTTTTGCATATGTTTCCGGGAATATTATTTTCGCAGATTATCTCAACATTATGTTCCTCCCGAATATGGGTGAAACTACCATTTTTGCTGTCGCAATGGTCGGTGCAGTCATCGGATTTTTCTGGTACAACACCTATCCGGCGCAGGTTTTCATGGGCGATACCGGAAGTTTGATGTTGGGTGGTGTAATTGCTGTTTTGGCGGTTATTTTAAGAAAAGAACTGATGATTCCTGTGCTTTGTGGAATTTTCTTAATTGAAAATATCTCGGTAATGCTTCAAGTGATTGTCTTTAAATACAGAAAAAGAAAATTCGGGCTGGAATATGCCCAAAATAATAGATTGTTTAAAATGTCTCCGCTTCATCATCATTATCAGAAAGATGGTTTTCACGAAAGCAAAATCGTTAATAGGATGATTATCATAGGAGTTATGTTGGCAATTGTGTGTCTCATTACATTGAAGATGAGATAAGAAGTAATTTAAAAAATTGAAAAATTTAAGCGTTTAGCATTTTCAAAAAGTTTAAATTTTTTAATCATTAAATCAAACAAAATTATGAAAATAGTTGTTTTAGGAGGTGGCGAAAGTGGATGTGGTGCTGCGTATTTGGCTAAGAAAAAAGGTTTGGAAGTATTTCTTTCAGACAAAGGGGCCATTAAGGATCATTACAAACAGTTTTTAACGGAAAATGATATTGAATTTGAAGAGGGAAACCATGATGAGGAAAGAATTCTTAATGCAGACTGGATTGTAAAAAGCCCAGGAATTCCTAAAAAGACAGAAATGATTATCAAAATTCAAGAGAAAGGAATCAGACTTTCTTCCGAAATTGAATTTGCATCTGAATTTACTGATGCAAAAATCATTGCCATCACTGGAAGCAACGGAAAAACAACGACAACATCTTTAATCTATCACATCCTGAAAAATGAAGGATTGAATGTTGGTTTAGGCGGAAATATTGGCCACAGTTTTGCAAAACAAGTTGCCGATGAGAACCATGAATATTATGTTTTAGAGGTAAGCTCTTTCCAGTTAGATGATATTCAGAATTTCAGACCGTATATTTCTTTATTGTTGAATTTGTCGAAAGATCATTTGGATCAGTACAATTACAACTACGAAGAATATGCTTTAGCAAAATTTAGAATAACTGAAAATCAGGAAAATGATAATTTCTTCATCTACAATAAAGATGATGAAATGAGCAAAAATATTCTTGAAAAATTTGAAATTAAAGCGAAAATGATTCCTTTTTCAACCAAAGAAAAATTGAATGAAGGAGGTTTTATAGATGAAGATAAAATTGTGGTAAAACTAAAAGACGAATTCTCAATGAAAATTGAAGAATTGTCTTTATTGGGAAATCACAATGTTGCCAATAGTTTAGCGGCTTCAATTGCAGGTAAAATATTGGAAATCAATAATGAAAGTATAAGAAATTCATTAATGACTTTCCAGGCGGTTGAACACAGATTGGAACTTGTTACCGAAATTGAAGGTGTAAAATACATCAACGACAGCAAAGCAACCAATGTAAACGCAACCTATTATGCTTTAGAAAGCATGAAAAACCCTACAGTTTGGATTGTTGGCGGATTAGATAAAGGAAACGACTATACCGAAATTGAAGATTTAGTTAAAAGAAAAGTAAAAGCAATTGTTTGTTTAGGGATTGATAATCAGAAAGTTATTGACTTCTTTAAAAACAAAAAAGAATTGATTTACAGTACTTCAAGCATGGAAGAAGCGGTGAAAACTTCAAAAGCTTTAGCAAAAAAGGGTGATACGGTTTTACTTTCACCATGTTGTGCAAGTTTTGATCTTTTCAAAAGCTACGAAGACAGAGGTCACCAGTTTAAAGAGCAGGTGCTAAAAAATTAAGAATTAACAATGAATAGTTAAAAGTGAAGAAATTTTTCATTATTAATTTTTCATTATTCATTTAATAACATGAACGAACAGAATATAGAAGAAAGCAGATTCGAATTTCTAAAGGGCGATAAAGTACTTTGGATGGTCATTCTTGTGATCTCCATTTTCTCTATTTTCCCGGTTTATTCTGCGAGTTCAAACTTAGAATATATTGTAAATAACGGTACTACAACGGGTCACGTTATGAAGCACATGTTCTTTGTGGTTTTAGGTTTGGCAATCATGCGATTGGTAGGAACTGTGAAGTATGAATACATGGGAAAACTCAGTAGTATTATGCTGGGTTTAATGATTGCTTTATTGATTGTCACGATGTTTACAGGGCAGACTATTGACGGAGCGAGTGCTTCAAGATGGCTGAAAATCCCGGGAACACCGATTTCATTCCAACCGTCTTCTTTTGCTTTTTTAATGTTGATTATTTATCTGTGCAGATATTTAACCAAGAAAATTACCAGAGAAAGACTTCCTATTGAAAATGTAATGTACATTTTCGGACCGATTTTATTGGTTTTTGTATTGGTTGCAAAAGATAATGGTTCTACAGCGTTGATGATCTTAATGGTTTCTGTAATCGTCTTGATTATCGGGCAATTACACTGGAAATACATTGCAGGATTCATTTCTGCATCATTTGTTGCCATTGCATTGTTTTTATTAATTGCTTTGAATACGAATATGATTGGCGGAAACCGTGTTCATACATGGATGAGCCGTATCGAAACATTTACATCGAGCAAAGCAAAATCTGCAGATGTTGATGATGAAAGTGTAAAGGCAAAAAATTATCAGGTAATGCAGGCGAAAGCCGCGATCGTTCACGGTGGAATTACCGGAATGGGACCTGGGAAATCTGCATTAAAGCAAATGCTTCCGCAATCTGCATCCGATTTTATTTTTGCAGTAATTGTAGAAGAATATGGTTTAATAGGAGCAGGATTTCTCATCAGTATGTATCTGATTATGATTGTACGAATTGTAATGATAGCCAGTAAAATGCCGGCATTTTTCGGCTCATTACTAGTTCTCAGTCTCGGTGTGATGATCTTCATACAATTGGCAGTAAATATTGCCGTTGCTGTGAATCTTATCCCGGTTACAGGGCAGCCATTACCACTGATTAGTTATGGAGGAACCTCCATGTTGGTAACCTACATCCAGCTTGGAATTATTTTAAATATAAGCTCAAGAATCCAGATTTACGATGAAGAAGGAATGGGCAAAAAACAAAGCATTGTCGAAATAAATGACATTGCTTAAAATATAGATGATAATTTATAATTGATTTTCATATCGCTTATCAATCATCATTTATCAATAATAAAAAGCATGAACAAAAAACTAAAAGTATTGTTATCAGGTGGCGGAACAGGAGGACACATCTTCCCGGCAATTGCTATTGCAGACGAAATCAAGAAAAGATTTCCTGATGCTGAGTTTTTGTTCATTGGAGCCAACGGAAAAATGGAAATGGAAAAAGTTCCGCAAGCTGGCTACAAAATCGAAGGAATTGACATTGCAGGAATCGATAGAGGAAATATGTTATCGAATTTAGGTTTGCCCTTCAAAATTTTAAAAAGTTTATCTAAATCTAAAAGAATAATTAAAAATTTCGCTCCCGATTTCGCAGTAGGAACTGGTGGTTTTGCGAGCGGACCTGCTTTATATGAAGCCAGCAAAATGGGAATCCCGATTTTTATTCAGGAACAGAATGCTCATGCAGGAGTGACGAATAAAATTTTAAGTAAAAAAGCGAAAGCCGTGTTTACAGCCTATCCAAAAGTGGAAGGTTTTCCGGCTGAAAAAATAAAGTTTTTAGGAAATCCGATTCGTGAGAATATTATTTCAGGAATGCAGGAGACTTCTTCAGCTAAAGAGAAATTAGGTTTAGATAAAAATAAACTGACCATTTTATCAGTTGGCGGATCTTTAGGTTCAAGAACATTAAACAACGGTTGGAAAGAAAATCTTGATCAACTTAAAGAAAAAGGATATCAATTGATCTGGCAAACCGGAAAATTGGATTTCAAAGAAATTGTTGATAGTTGTCAGTTGTCCGTTGATGGAAATAACCAACAACCAACAACTAACAACCAAATACAAATAAAGGAATTCATCAAAGATATGGAAACAGCTTATTCTGCAGCTGATGTAATTGTTTCTAGAGCGGGAGCGATCGCAATTTCAGAATTAGCGGTGGCGCAGAAACCTGTTTTATTGATTCCTTTCCCATTTGCGGCGGAAGACCATCAAACTAAAAATGCGATGAATCTGGTTGAAAAAAATGCAGCCAAAATGGTAAAAGATTCTGAAATGCAGGAGAAATTCTGGAATACATTATCAGAGATCTGTGAAAATGAAAAGGTAAGAAAAGAAATGTCTGAAAATCTGAAATATTTTGCCAAACCCAATGCGGCAAAAGAGATTGTAGACGAAATAATAAAGAAATTAGACATTAAGATATGAGACAAGAGAAAATCTCGAACCTCAAATCTAAAAATCTCGAATCTATAAAATGAACAATTTAAAAACATATCAAAATTTTTACTTCGTAGGAATCGGAGGTATCGGAATGAGTGCTTTGGCGCGTTATTTTCATGCTTCGGGCAAGAAAGTTCTGGGCTATGATAAAACCAACACAAAATTGACGACTGCTTTGATGAGCGAAGGAATTGATATTGTTTTTGAAGACGTGATTGATGAAAAAATTACCTCGCTTCAGAAGGAAAATACATTGGTAATCTATACTCCGGCAATTAAAAAGCTGGATATTTTAGATTTTTTTAATGAAAATCAGTTTGAAGTTTTAAAACGTGCTAAAGTTTTAGGTTTAATTACTGAAAATACGGATTGTATTGCCGTAGCAGGAACGCATGGAAAAACTACAACTTCCACTTTGGTGGCGCATTTGTGTAAAGAGGCGCATTTACCTTTCTCATGTTTCTTAGGTGGAATTTCTGAGAATTTTAAATCAAATTTTCTGTACAATGGCTCGCAATATTCTGTGGTTGAAGCCGATGAATATGACAGAAGTTTTCTCAACCTTTCTCCGGATTGGGCGGTGATTACTTCTACAGATGCCGATCATCTGGATATTTATGGTGATAAAAATACGATTGAAGAAGGCTTTAAACAGTTTGCGGCTTTGGTTCCGGAAGATAAACAGCTTTTTGTAAGAAAAGGCATTGAAATAGGAAGGGCGCATAAAACGTACGCTGTAAACGAAAAAGCTGAATATTATTCAGACAACCTTCGTATGGATCATGACAAAATCTATTTTGATTTTCATACGCCGACAGAAACAATAAAAGATTTTGTGTGGGACGTTCCGGGAATTCATAATGTAGAAAATGCGACGGTTGCATTGGCTATTCTTAACAATTTAGGAGTCGATTTTGAAATCTTAAAGAACGCAATTGCCAATTTTAAAGGAATTAAGAGAAGATACACGAAACATATTTATCCGAGCGGCAAAATTTATATTGACGATTATGCGCATCATCCAACGGAAATTAATGCTGTAGTTAGTTCAATTAAAACGTTCTATCCGGATAAAAAATTATTGGTGGTTTTCCAGCCACATTTGTTCAGCAGAACACGAGATTTTGCGGATGGCTTTGCTGAAAGTTTAAATAATTCTAATGAATTGATCTTGCTCGACATTTATCCTGCGAGAGAGCTTCAGGAAAATTTTGAAGGAATTACTTCAGACTGGTTATTAGAAAAAGTGATTTTAAATAAAAAAGAAGTGTCGAGTTTATCCGATGCTTTCAATAAAATAAAAGAAAAAGATTTCGACATTTTGCTTACAGTCGGTGCAGGAAATATAGATACGTTGTACGACCCGATTTGTGAATGGATGGATGGAAAGTTTTAGCGCAACGAACGCAAAGGTATTTAATTAAAATTATGAAAAATCGTTCGCAAGGGCGTTTCACTCAGCAAATGTTAGCTAAAAATATCATTGTAGAGTAATAAAAATACAAAATGACAGAGAATGAAATTTCAAGTATTGTTTTTGATGCGGGAATGAAAATTCACCGCAAACTTGGAATTGGTCTCTATGAAAATGTTTATGAACAATGTTTAATTCACGAATTGAAAAGTAGTGGAATTAGTGTTGAAAGTCAAAAAGATATTAGTGTCAACTATGAAGGTTTAATTATTGACAAAGCATTTAGAGTAGATTTATTAATTGAGAATAAAGTAATAATAGAAATAAAAGCAGTTCCAGATATTAATGATTATCATTTTTTCCAGCTATTAAACTATTTAAGAATAACAGAAATGAAGTTAGGAATGATTTTAAATTTTCATTCTACATTATTTAAGAACGGAGTAAAAAGAGTAGTAAATAAATTATAAAAAAACCTTCGCTGAGTGAAACGCCTTAGCGAACAAAAAATAAACGGTATTAATTAAAAGAAATCCTTGCGACCATAGCGTTAAAAAGGAAAAACAAAATAATGAAAAACAAGTACAGAATTTTAAAAATTGCCATCACAGTAATCATTCTTGGATTCCTGCTGAGTTTCTCTTTGAAGAAATTTGGGGGTCAGAAGATTACGGACAATAAAATTTCTGTAAAATTGAATGAAAAAACTCCGGTTTATTTTATTGATGAAAAAGATATTCGTGAGATCGTTAATAAAGAAAATCCGTCAAGGAAAGTGGGAGATTTAAATATTCCCGAGCTGGAAAAAAAAATCAATGCACTTCCTGCAGTTGACAGTGCGAATGTGTATTTAAATTTAAACGGAAAATTAAATTTAGATATCAAACAAAGGGTTCCGGTTTTTAGGCTGAATTATAAAGGAAAAGACTTTTATGTGGATGAAAAAGGCGTAGAATTTCCAATTTCAAGAACTTATTCTCATCCATGTATGTTAGTGACGGGTGATGTGAAAAAAGATGAGTATGAAAAATTGGCTGAGTTGGTTGATAAAATTGACAAAGATGATTTCAGCAAAAAATATTTCATCGGAATCTCAAAATATAAAGACAGCTATAATCTTCTGACCAGTGAAGGGATTTATAGAGTGGAGATAGGGGATCTGGATAATATTGAATTAAAAGTAAAAGGTTTTAAAACTTTTGTAGAAAAATATCTGGTGTTTCAGGACCCGCAAAAGTATAAGATGATTTCGGTAAAATATCAAAATCAGATTGTAACAACACTGAATCCTTATTTTAAAGAAAATGATAGTATTTTAAAGGCGAGCCATAAAGATTTAGCAAAAGCTCCGGTTGCAGTTTCTTCTGTTAAAAAAGCAGAAATCAATTTAAAACCGACAGTTAGAAAAATCAATTCGGTTTCTTTAAAACCCAAAGAAAACACAAAACCTAAAGCTGTCGTCAAACCCAAAGGGAAAAATAAAACGACGACAAAACCCAAAGCAAAGGTTAATATAGAATAAAAAATAGTCCTGAATGGACAAATTGACAAAAGATAAGATATAAGTGTCAAAATTAAATTAGAATTAAATCAAATCAATATATACAATGGAAAATCAAGAGTATTCAGTAGGTCTTGACATCGGGACAACCAAGATTGTCGCCATTGTCGGAAGGAGGAATGCACACGGGAAAATAGAAATTCTCGGTGTAGGGAAGGCAAAAAGTCTTGGAGTTCATAAAGGGATTGTGAATAATATTTCACAAACCATCAACTCTATTAAGGCAGCTGTGGCAGAAGCACAATCTAGTTCAGGAGTTCCTATTCATAAGGTCACTGTGGGTATCGCAGGAAAGCACATTCGCTCATTGCAGCACTCGGATTATATTATGCGAGAGAAGCCAGATAGATTCATCACAGATGACGACATCGAAGCATTAAAAGACCAAGTAAAAAAATTAGTAATGTTACCGGGAGAAGAAATTATTCATGTTCTTCCGCAAGAATATAAAGTTGATTCTGAAGGTGAAATTCAGGAGCCCGTGGGAATGCACGGAAAACGTCTGGAAGCCAATTTTCACGTTGTCGTAGGGCAAATGGGAAGCATCAGAAACATCGCAAGATGCGTAAGAGAAGCAGGTTTGGAAATGGAGGCGCTTACTTTAGAGCCTTTAGCATCTTCTGAAGCTGTTCTTACCAAAGAAGAAAAAGAAGCAGGAGTAGCCATTGTAGACATTGGTGGTGGTACTACAGACATTGCTATTTTTAAAGATAATATTATTCGTCACACTTGTGTCATTCCTTATGGTGGCGGTATCATTACTGAAGATATTAAGGAAGGATGTTCCATTATAGAAAAGCACGCCGAGCAATTAAAAGTTAAGTTTGGTTCTGCAGTTCCTGAGTTGGAAAAAGACAGCACATTTGTAACGATTCCGGGACTACACGGAAGACCAGATAAAGAGATTTCTCTTAAAACTTTAGCACAGATTATCAATGCTAGAGTGGAGGAAATTTTAGAAATGGTCAATACAGAATTGAAAGCTTACGGAGCTTTCGAACAAAAGAAAAAACTGATTGCAGGAATTGTTTTGACAGGTGGTGGTTCAAATTTAAAACACCTTCGTCAGCTGGCAAATTATACGACAGGCTTCGACAGCAGAATTGGTTTTGCAAATGAATACGTTGCGAATGATAAAAATCAGTATCTTAAAGGCCCAGAATTTGCAACTTCTATCGGTTTATTGATGGAAAGCTTAAAGATAAGAGATAAGAAAACAGTTGCTGTAGAAGAAGAGGTTGAAACTGAAGTTGAGAACAAAATTGAGCAAAATGTAGAGGAAATTAATAGTAATGCTGAATCTCAGACCCTTGTAACACCGCAAGTAGAGGAAGAGGTTAAAGTTCCTGTACAAACATCAAGATCTTCGAAACCAACGTTTGGACAGTCGCTGATGGAGAAAGTTAAAAAATTCTTTGAAGAAGTAGAATAAAAACTATAAATGATGCATGATAAGCGATGAATGATATTTTCATCAACGATCATAATCGATTATCAATTAGAAAAAATTAAATATGGAAAATATAGGCACACAAGGATTTTCATTTGATCTGCCAAAAGGAAATTCTTCGATCATCAAGGTTATCGGAGTTGGGGGCGGAGGAAACAACGCCCTAAAACACATGTACGAAAAAGGAATTCACGGGGTAGATTTCGTGATCTGTAATACCGATGCTCAGACTTTAGATAACAATCCGGTTTCAAACAAAGTTCAGTTGGGGATTACCATTACTGAAGGTCTTGGAGCAGGCGCAGATCCTGAAGTAGGAGAAAAAGCGGCTATCGAAAGTATCGAAGAGATTAAAGCAGCAATGGGCCAAAATACCAAAATGGTATTCATCACTGCAGGAATGGGTGGTGGTACCGGTACCGGTGCAGCGCCAGTTATTGCCAAAGTTGCTAAAGATATGGGGATTCTTACGGTAGGTATTGTTACCGTACCTTTCAGTTTTGAAGGGAAGAGAAGACTCGATCAGGCAGAATTGGGACTAGATAAACTAAGAAATAATGTTGATTCATTAATTGTAATCAACAATGATAAATTAAGACAACAATTTGGTAACCTTGGGTTCAAACAAGGGTTCTCAAAAGCCGATGAGGTTTTAACCAATGCTGCAAAAGGAATGGCAGAGGTTATTACGGGTTACTTTGATGTAAACATTGACTTTAGAGATGCTAAATCTGTGCTTCAAAATTCTGGTACGGCATTGATGTCTACCGGTACAGCCTCAGGTGAAAATAAAGCTGAAGAAGCAGTAAGAAAAGCATTAGATTCTCCATTATTGAACGACAACAAAATTACAGGCGCAAGAAATGTATTATTGTTGATCAGAAGTGGTGTAGAAGAGGCGACAATGGACGAAATCGGTATCATCATGGATTATATCCAGAAAGAAGCGGGTCACACAGCTGACATTATTTTTGGAGTTGGTGCTGATGAAGAATTAGGTGATGCAGTAAGTGTATTGGTGATTGCTACAGGTTTTTCAAATGATAACCAAAAGTTTTCGGGTCCTACAGAGAAAATCAGAATTAGTTTAAATGATGCTTTGGAGGCACCAAAATCTTCTCCTTTCAAAACAAGAGACGAGAGAGAGGTTGCGCCAGAGCAGGGATATGATTTTGGAGGGAAAAATCTTTTCAGATTAGATGACGAAGATCACGACGGGCCACGTTTTAAAATGTCGTCTTCTGAAAAAAAAATGATTATTGAGGATGAAAATGTAAAAACTGATATGAAATTCTCTGATAGAGAAGGAGATACAGTAGAAAGCCCAATTCAGAGCTGGAAAGATGAAGAATTAAGCAATAATAACGATTCTCATTTGTTTTCTTTTGATGATGATCCTAATGATTTGGAAATTCAGTCTTTTTCTTTTGATTTTGAAAATAAAAAAGAAGAACCTTCTGATAATTCTTTCAACAATCATTATTCAGACGAAAAAAAAGTTGAGTTTAATTTTACCGTTAACGAACCTCTTGTTGAGCCTAAATATGATTTTGGTCAGCCAAAAAACGAACTTGAATCTTCAGTAGTAATCGAGAGAAAAATAGAAGAAACTACCCAGACGATGGAAACCTTCTATCAGACTCCTGAGCAGCCAAGGGTAGAAGAAAGACAGGTTTTCCAAAACAGAGCAGAAGTAGAAATTCAGAAACAGCCAGAATCTGAATTCACTTTCGTAAATAAGCCTGCGGATCAGGAAAGAGTGGTAGAGAGAAGAAACAAGTTGAAAGAATTTAATTCTCGTTATCAAAATTTCGATAATGCGAATGAATTTGAGTCTGTACCAGCCTTCAAAAGAAAAAATATTTCGATTGATGGTTCTAATGCATCAGATCAAAATATCAACACCTATTTGTCTGATAACAATGGAAACATGCAAATCAGAGAAAACAGATTTTTAAATAAAGACGTAGACTAAATAATGTAACAATGTATCAATCTAATAATGTAACAATTTTGTGCATTTAAATGATTGATACATTGCTACACTTTTACATTGTTAAATTAATGACTATGAGTTTAGAATTAATAATAAGCGAAGCAATAAAAACAGCAATGAGAGCTAAAGACAGAGTGGCTTTAGACTCTCTTCGTGCTGTAAAATCTCAGATATTATTGCTGAAAACGGAAGCCTTAGGAGCAGAAGTTTCACCTGAGCAGGAAATTGCAATTTTGCAGAGAATGATCAAACAGCGTAAAGATTCTTATGAGCAATTTACCGCTCAGGGAAGAAATGATTTGGCAGAAGTAGAAGAAGCTCAGATGAAAGTCATTGAGAAATTTTTGCCTGCACAACTATCTTCTGAAGAATTAGAAGCTGAAATTAAGCAGATTATTTCTGAAACAGGAGCTGAATCTATTAAAGATTTAGGAAAAGTAATGGGAATCGCTTCAAAAAATTTAGCCGGAAAATCTGACGGGAAAAGTATTTCCGAGATGGCTAAGAAATTACTTTCATAGTTTTAGGTCAACAGTTGTTAGATGATCTATCAACAAGCAACTAAAACCTATTAACTAATTTTATAAAGGATATTCAACCTTTGCATATCGATTTGATTAACGAAGCCCGAAACATTATGTTTCGGGCTTCATTTATTATAAATCCTTTATCAATGTTCTTTTAATTCTAAAAACTTTCTAATAAACAGAGATAAAGGTGAGGGAATTACATTGACAGTAGATCTTCTCTAATGTCCTGAATTATTAATTCAATAAGTTTTTTTTCATGGAAGTAGTTTTTAGAACTATTACAAATCTAACAAAAAAATAACAATATGTGTATAATAAGTTTAATTAATATTTGAAATTATTATTTTATTCTTATATGTTGGCTGAGATTTATTTTGTTTATTAAATACTTTGATAGTTTTTATAAATTGTAAATAGATATAGAAAAGTTGTAAATTTGTAAACACTAAAAAAAATAAGAAATGTATCCAACAGATTTAGTAATGCCTATGAAGGCTGAGCTTACAGATAAAGGTTTCGTAGATTTGGCAACTCCTGCTCAGGTAGAAGATGCTTTAAAGCAATCAGGAACTACCCTTTTAGTAATCAATTCTGTATGCGGTTGCGCGGCTGGAGCAGCAAGACCGGGAGTTGTTTATTCTTTAACAGGAGAAAAAAAACCTGATCATTTAACGACTGTTTTTGCAGGTTTTGATAAAGAAGCTGTAGAAGCTGCAAGAAAGCATTTAGCTCCATTTCCTCCAAGTTCACCATGTGTGGCGCTTTTCAAAGATGGAGAGTTGGTTCATATGCTTGAGAGACATCATATCGAAGGTAATCCTGCAGGAGCAATTGCTGCTAACCTACAGGCTGCATACGACGAGTATTGTTAATCTAACAATAATAAAATTTATAGAGAAACCATTGCAAATTTGTGATGGTTTTTTATATTTATAATAATGTCATTTACGACCATGATGATTAAAAATACAAATGATTAGAGATAGGTTGACGTATTAATTATAATATTGTATGGTACAAATAAGAAATCTTATCGTAAATTATGCTTTTATGAGAATATACCCCGTTCTGGATTTTGTAAATACTTTTAGATAATTGATATTTAAACGATTGTATTTCTTTTCTAAATGAAATGCCTTTGTTTATTTTAAAGAAAGCATTTATTGTAAAAACTTTGTCTGTCTTGGCGGATAAAAAAACGCAAGGATATACAAAAAGTTTAATAAAAAAACTAAAATAAGGTTAAACAAAGCCGTTTCACTTATTTTCGAAAGACAAAGATTCAAAACGCACAATGGGTAAGAATATATATATTATTTATTTTGATAATGAGATTGTTATATTCTGATTTTTTGTTTTTAAATGTTTAAAATAAGATATAGGTATTAAAAATACTGATGAAATATAAAATTTATTATATTTGTCTTAATGGCAACGAAAGCACTTTTCAATACGGTAGTTAATTGGTTTATCAAGCAAAGGATAGATCAGATTCAGAATTTTATGGATTATCCTATCGAGACGCAGAAAGGAATCCTGTTTTCTCAGTTATTCCATGCAGAAGATACCGAATACGGTAAGAAGTATGGGTTTAATTCTATTTCGAGTTATCAGGATTTTAAAAATAAAGTTCCTATCGTTTCTTATGAAGAGTTTGAACCGTATGTAGAACGTGCAAGACAAGGGCATAAAGACGTAAGCTGGCCGGGCTACATCAAGCATTTTGCAAAATCTTCGGGAACAACTAATGCCAAAAGTAAATTCATCCCTATTTCTGCAGAAAGCCTAGAATATTGCCACCTGAAAGCAGGAAAAGACATGGTGTCTATCTATGCCAACAATCATCCTGAAAATCAGCTTTTCACCAATAAAAACCTGCGTCTGGGCGGAAGCTCGGAATTATACGCCGATTTTAATACAAAATTTGGTGATCTTTCGGCTATTTTAATTGATAACCTTCCTTTTTGGGTAGAAATTACCACTACTCCGAGCAAAAAAGTTTCGTTGATGGGAGAGTGGGAAAGTAAGCTTAAAGCCATAGTTTCTGAAGTTAAAAATGAAGATGTAGGAAGTATTTTGGGAGTTCCAAGCTGGATGATGGTACTTTTACAAAGAGTTTTGAAAGAGACGGATGTAAAAAGTGTTTCTGAACTTTGGCCAAACCTGGAAGTTTTCTTTCATGGTGGAATTAGCTTTAAACCTTATAAAGAACAATATAAACCGATTATCGGAAAAAACATCAATTACTATGAAATTTACAATGCTTCTGAAGGCTTTTTTGGAATTCAGGACAGATCGAATAGTGATGAAATGCTTCTAATGCTAGATTACGGAATTTTCTATGAGTTTATTCCAATGGATGAGTTTTATCATTCCAATCCAAAAGTGGTGAGTCTGGAAGGAGTAGAAGTGCGAAAAAATTACGCAATGGTAATTACAACCAATGGTGGACTTTGGAGGTATTTAATAGGAGATACAGTCGTTTTCACTTCAATCAGCCCTTTCAGAATAAAAATTACAGGTCGTACAAAGCATTATATCAATGCTTTTGGAGAAGAGTTGATGATTACCAATGTAGAATCGGCTTTAACTAAAGCTTGTCAGGAAACCAATTCTGCTGTAAAAGATTTTACCGGAGCTCCGATTTTTATGAAAGAAAATGAAGGTGGCGCCCACGAATGGATTTTTGAATTTAGTGAGCATCCCGAAAATTTAGAATTATTTACCGATATTTTTGACCGCCATCTTAAAACTATTAATTCAGATTACGAAGCCAAAAGATACAATAACATTACGCTGAAAAAACCGGTGGTACACATTGCAAGACCCAATCTTTTTTATTGCTGGCTTGAATCTAAAGGTAAACTGGGCGGGCAAAACAAAGTTCCGAGACTGAGTAATGACAGAGAATATATCGATCCTTTATTGGAGCTAAATAGAGTGTAAAAAAAACCGCAGATTGTTCTGCGGTTTTTTTATTTTGAAGTTGATTTTATTTAATCAACAAGCAAAGACAGAGCATCTTCCAAATGAATTCCTGCACATATTCCATCCGCATCCGTCATCCTCATCTTTTGGAACATAGCCTCCTTGTACTTTTTTCAGATTTTCTCTTGTTAGCTTTTTAGCTTTTAATACAGTTAGTTTTTTCATAATAACTTGTTTTGGTGATTTTTAGAAATCTAAATATACTACAAGTTTTACAAATAATTTGGTTTTTTCGCTAAAAAACAATCAAATATTTACTTTTTAAGATCTTCTTTAAATTTTTTCGCACCATCTTCTACTTTCTGAGCACCTTTTGCGGCTGCATCTTTTACGTCTTTACTCACATCTTGAGCTCCAGATTTGATGTCTTTGCCCACTTTATTGGCTTCGCTTTTAAGATCTTTTCCTGCAGCGTTGATATCTTCTTTTGCTTTCTGAGCAGTATTCTCTATTTTATCACCTGTATTATCTACGGTATTTTTAATATCGCTTTTGGCTTTATCTATTTTTGAGGTATCTACCAATCCGGTACCGAGTTCTGTCGTCGTTGTCGTCGTTACAGATCCGTCAGGGTTTTCAGTTTTTTCAGTTGTTGTAGATTTGGTACATGCAACAAATAATGTAGACACTGCTACTGCTGCTAAAATGTGCTTTTTCATTGTGTATATTTTTTTAATTAATCTAAATGAATGATGTGTTTTTTAAACGAAAAAAGGAACAAAAAATTTCTTTTGCGATAAAAATTGATTTAATTATTCCTGTTTAAGTTCTGTGGTTTTTTCAGAAGCTTTTAGCTTTTTCTCTGCTTCAGCTTTCTTTTTATTTTCTTTTTCAAGCTCTGCGGTGATTCTTTTTTCTTCCTGTTGCAATTTTAAGACCTCTTTTAAAGAATCCTGATATTTTTGAGAAGACATTCTTATTTGTCTCGCAATATCTACAGAAATAGCCCCTGGCGAAAAAGAATCTATTGCTGTAGTGTCGTATTTTAATTTTAATTCCTGAGCAGTATCAACAACCGGTTCTCTTTTAGAACAGGCAACTGTTAACAATGATAAAATTACCCCAGCAAAGATTACATTTTTCATACGACTAATTTAATAGAAATTCGGCAATTACAGGATAGTGATCCGATAATTTTACAGAATAATCTACCTTATAACTTTTAGGAATAATGCTGCTCGATGCAAAAATATAATCTATTCTCAAAGGAAATTTATAATCATGGAAGCTTGTAGAACTTCCATTTCCGGCTTTTACAAAGGCATCATCTAAGTTTTTACCTAAATTATAATATTCCCAGGAATTCGGAACAGAGTTAAAGTCTCCCGCAAGAATTACTGGGTAAGGCGAATGATCAACCGCTTTTCTGATTTTCCTTACTTGATCTTCATGGGTTTTGAAGGTAGGAATCAACCTTGAAAATAAGGCTTCAATTTTATTTTTTTCTGGCTTCTCGGAGTTTTCATCTTCCATGCCAAGCATATTTTTATTGAGTCTGAATGGTTCCAGATAAACATTGATAACCCTTATTATTTTACCATTAATATCAATGTCTGCGTAAAAAGAATTGCCTTTAGAATCATCATCTATTAAGTCTCCCTGGCGTAAAATTTTATGTTTGGTTTTTAATATCACCGAAGGATATTTTATCAAATCGCTTCTTAGTGCTTTATTAGTGTCTTTTTCCTGAACCAAAATAATGTCAGCATTTTGATCGGTAATATATTTTTTTACTTTACTCCAACCAGAACTTCCATATTTTACATTGAATGTTAAAACTTTTATGTCTGTTTTTGAGGTATCGATGTCGTTGTTTTGGGGCGAAAAGTTAATCCATCGTCTTATAGGATTGTAAAATATTAAAGTTGAAAGAATAAAAACGAAAGCAATTTTTTTCTTTTTTATAATCCAAATAAAACTTAATAAAATATGCGCTAAAATTAAGTAAGGAAAACCTAGCGAAAGAAGATTGAGTTTGCTGAAATAGTTGGGTGGTATCCAGGCGTTGGCAAATGTGCTCAATAATAATATTAAAACTCCTAGATGGATGAAAAGTAAAAAAGGAAACCGCTTCATGAAACTCAAAATATCTGTTGAGCAACAAAAATTCTGCCAATCAGTTATTTATAGAGCTTTTATAAATATTTTTTAATCTATTTTAAAAGTAGCAATCACTGGAAAATGATCTGAAAGATTGACCGAACGATCAACGGTATAGCTTACTGGTTTTATGGATTCTGAAGTGAAAATATAATCTATTCTTAAAGGATATTTGTAGTCGTGAAAGCTTGTTCCGCTGCCTCTTCCTACTTCATAGAAAGCATCTTTTAATCCTTCTGAAGTTTTATAATATTCATAAGAGTTGGGGACTGCATTAAAATCTCCTGCTACGATTACAGGATAAGGAGAATTATCAATACTTTCTCGGATGATTTTTACCTGTTCCTGATGCGACTTAAAGGTTGGAATTAATTTTTTGATAATATTTTTCACTTTTTGCTCATCTTCCTCGCTGCTTCCGTTAAGCTTTACCATGCTTTTTACAACACCAAAAGATTGGAGATGAACATTAAAAATACGATAGGTTTTGCCTTTTATTTCGAGGTCGATTTGTTCACATTGTGAGGTTATATCTGTATCTGGAAGATCATCGAAAAGGTTTTTTCGACTTAATATTTTATAATGTGTATAAAGAGATACAATGGAAGCAGTGTGCTTTCCTGTGATGTTATTCAATTGCAGTTCGCCCTCATCTCCATATTCTTGTATAAAAACTAAATCTGCATTCTGCTCATTGATGTAATCAATTACTTTTTGTTTACCTAATTTCCCTCCTTTTATATTAAATGTAAGAACTTTAAGATTTGCCGTTTCCTTACTTTCTGAAGAATAATTAACCCATCTTTTAACGGGATTCAGGAAAAATAATCCCATAAACATAAAGACAAATGCTCTTTTTTTCCAGCTGAAAATCCAGAAAAAAGTGATTAAAATATATCCAATAACTAAAATAGGAAAACCTAAAGATAATAAATTAAACCAAGGAAAAATCTTTGGTGGAATATAAGCATTCAGTAAAACTCCTGTTAACAGAAATAATAATCCTAAATGCAGTATAAAAAGTATTAATCGGAAAATTTTCACAAAATGTTATTTGAATCGATATAAGTGTTTTTTCCAGATTTTAGCTAAAATAAATCCTACAATTGCGCCACCAACGTGAGCTAAATGAGCAATTCCTCCGCCATTTCCACTAATGCCTAAGTAAATTGAACCTATTACCACAATAGGGAGTACATATTTAACTTTTACAGGAACGGGAATAAACATAATGCCTATTCTTGCTTCTGGATATAAAGTTGCAAATGCTGCAATAACCCCGAAAATTGCTCCGGACGCTCCAAGCATAGGCCCAAACATAATTGAATTTAGTTTTTGTAATTGTTCACTGTTTTCAATAACAATTTTAGAGGAAGCCAAATAAGTTTGAGGATTATTTATATAGTCTTTTACATCAAATCCGACAGCCTCAAGCTGATTGTAAATATTTTGATATTCTATGAAATTCCAGCCATTGAAAAGAAAGTATGCTCCTAAACCACTTAAAAAGTAAAGGATTAAATATTTTTTATCACCTAAACTTTGCTCTAAAATAGGGCCAAAACTATAAAGGGTAAACATATTGAAAATAATGTGCATTAACCCAATACCATCTCCTATCGGTGCATGCATAAACATGTGAGTGATAATTTGCCATGATTTAAAAAAGGGAGATAGTGGGAAGTATGCTGAGAGATAAAAATATAGCTCGTCAGATAAAATTAAGTTTGATATTATATAAACGATAACATTTATTATAATCAAACCTCTTGTAAGTGGTGGTATATTATTAAACATCTACTTAAAATTTATTTTTAAAATCATTAAACGGAACTTCATAAAAACATCTTTTTCCGTTAGGTAAAAATTCAGGAAATCCTAAAGCTGTAAAATCTTTGATAAGCTGCTCAGCATCTACTTTATAGATGAAATCAAAACGGGATTTCGACTGCATTTTGTTCCATTGATTCTGATAAAACTGTAAAAACTCTTCTTCGGTTTTGTATTCTAAAACATCAAAAAGATTCTCCAGAAATTTCATCACCTGAGATTCTTTCAACCCTTCCGGCACCGCATCAATACTTAAAACACTGTCGTGATTGATGCTCATTTCAAACCCCAGTTCTGGAAGATATTTTTTTATTGCTTTGTACTTGCTCTTTTCGGTCTCGTTCATATGATACTCTAACGAAAACAAGAGAGACTGTCTGTTTGTGGATTTTTTTGATTTTTTATTGCTTTCTGCCACCAAAAGACGATGCATTCTGCCCAAATCGAGCATTAATGTGCTGTCTCCTTTGTTGAAAAGCCAATATCCGTTAGGAAGTCGCATCAAATCTTCATCAAAATCTTCATCCTCAAATAAATTGATCTTTGAAGGCTCTGCAGAAATGTTCTGATGATACATTTTTGTAAGATTCTGAATTTCTATTTGCGGATTTCCTCTTTCTTCCAAAAAAGGATTGTAATCTCGGTCTACAATTATTTCGGGCATTTTGAGATTTCCAATGTTATTACTTTTGCTCGAAAAGCTTTTATTCATCATTTCATCAAGTTGCGGATCTCTTTCAAAATCTAAGCTTGGTGCAATATTGTAAATTCCTAAAGCACGTTTAATGGTAGAACGGAGTAAAGCAAAAATAAGATGCTCATCTTCAAATTTCACTTCCGTTTTTTGTGGATGAATATTAACGTCAATTTTTTCAGGGTCTAATTCCAGGAAAAGAAAAAACGTAGGAATATATCCCGGTAAAAGCAGTCCTTCAAAAGCTTCCTGAACGGCTTTGTTGAAATATGGACTCTTAAAAAACCTTCCGTTTACAAAAAGGAATTGTTCGCCACGGTTTTTTTTAGCACCTTCCGGTTTTGCTACGAAACCATGAAGTTGACACCATAGAATATCTTCTTTGATAGGAATCAGCTGTGGATGAAGCTTTCTGCCGAAAATATCGACAATTCGCTGCATCTGAGTTCCTTTTCTCAGTTTAAAAATAGGTTCGTCATCATGAAAAAGAGAAAATTCTAGACCTTCGTGAGCCAGTGCTACACGTTGAAATTCATCTATGACATGACGAAATTCAATATTGTTGTTTTTAAGAAACTTTCTTCTTGCCGGAACGTTATAGAAAAGGTTTTTAACTAAAAAATTAGATCCTTCTGAGGTTTGTATCGGTTCCTGAAATTGGAAAACTCCGCCCTCAATGTAAATATTGGTTCCTAAAGCATCATCTTTTTGTTTGGTTCTCAATTCTACCTGAGAAACAGCTGCAATAGAAGCCAGAGCCTCACCGCGGAAACCTTTTGTTGCAATTTTAAATATATCTTCAGTTCCTCTTATTTTTGATGTAGCGTGTCTTTCAAAAGACATTCTTGCATCGGTCTCAGACATTCCTTTTCCATCATCAACCACCTGAATAAGGTTTTTTCCAGAGTCTCTTATAATCAGCTCTATTTTTGAAGCTCCCGCATCGATAGAGTTCTCCAAAAGCTCTTTTACAATAGATGCAGGACGCTGCACGACCTCACCGGCTGCGATTTGGTTGGCTACATGATCGGGTAAAAGCTGAATAATGTCTGACATAAATGAGTATGAACTTACAAAAATAAGCAAAGCAAATAAGATTTAAAATAATATAACCATGAATTAAAATTAAGTTATCCCGAACTTTTACACATTCTATTAAAAAAAGCCCCTGCTTGAAAAACAAACAAGGGCTCAAAACTAAGTATATGCAATTTGTGCTGCTATTTTAAATAATTTCTACATCATTTTTTCTTCTAAAATCAATTTAGATTTTTCCGGTCGTTTTTGTTTTACGACTACTTCGGCGCTTCCATGTATTCTATCGTATAAATAAGCCATTAGATTGGGTTTCTTATATATTTTTGAATATCGGTAGTTGGTGTAGAAATGTCTCAGGTGAATTTTGTAAAAGTCATACCCAATAACGACCACCAAACAACTACTGATGACATAAAATACACTGAATTCCAAATAATAATACGTTAAACCTGAAAATACGGCTCCCATTACATAAGCAAGCATTACACTTGATAAAAGTTTGGCTCTCGCAATCAACTCTGGGTTTTTTCTGTACTTTTTGTGCGTAAACATAGACATTAGAATTCCCAAGTCGGTTGTAGTTCCGGTAAGGTGGGTTGTTTTTACCAAAAAGTTGGAGATACTTGCCGTCAAACCATTCTGTAAACCGGTTGCAAAAAGCATTAAAGCGACCAAATATTCTGCTTCTTCTAATGTTTTCTGATAATAAAACTGTCCGTAAATACCTACGATCAAAAGACATAAAATCTCCAGAACAATCGGCATTGCGTGCGCAAAATATTTACTTTTTTTGTTGAAGTTGATTACGAAAAAGTTGGCGGTAAAACTACCGAAGAAGAATAAGAATATCCAAGCTCCGACAACCGCAACCTGATTCCAGTTTCCTTTACTTATTTCTGCTGCAAAAACAGCATAATGTCCCGTTACGTTTGAGGTAAATGAGAGAAATATTAATAGAGATGCAATATTTATAGTTCCTGCCGTAAAAGCAGTCAGCGTCCCCAGTTTTATGTTGTCTCCCAACGTCCTGCTGTTACTATAATTTCTTAACATTTTACTTAAATTTTAAATAGTTTGTATTTAAAAAAGGCATTAAACTTCCACAAAAACTTCTGCAAGCCTGCCTCTTTCCGGCATAAACGCGGGAGTTCCTAATACCATTTCGTAAGACGTCAATTCTTTACATTTTTTGATGTAAGGATTCAGGTCAAATTTTCCTTTGGTATTTTTATTTTTAAGGGAAGGCGAATAGTATGCTTCTGTAATTTCTTCAGCTTTCACGTAATTATTGAATGCTCTCTGGAAGCTTCCTGAAAAAACATCACAAACAACTTTGTGAACCAAATGCGGATATTTATTGACAATAATTCCGTAAGCATCACAAAATTCCTGAGTTCTTATTTTATTAAAAATGGTAGATTTTGTGGTGAAAAGAAGATCTCTGATAGAATCTCCCATATCATAACCCGATACCAATAAAATTTTGTACTGAGTATCATTTTCCTCTGCGTTTTTCTCTTTTAAAACTCTTTTTAAAATATTTAGAGACTCAAGAGAATAATCTGTTGCTATTAAAATGGTTTTGATCATATCTTTAGATTTAGTTATGTACTGTCTTTTTGATAATACAAAACTATATCTGTAAGATTAGAAGCTGTTTGGAACTAAATTAAAATGTAATTAAAGAGATTAAAATGAGATTAGAATTTCATTTTAAAAAATGCTTCTTTTTGAAGCTAACTTGGGTTTTCTTCTTTCTGAGTACCGTAAATAGTAGGAAAACGCATTTGTACCGTAGTTCCCTGATTTTCGTGTGAGCTCACTAACAATTCTCCGTTGTGCATTCTCACAATATTTCTGGCAAGAGGAAGACCGATGCCATAACCTTCGTAATTTCGGGTGTTAGAAGCCCGGAAAAAAGGATCGTAGATTTTATTCATTTCAGATTCGGGAATCCCGATTCCGTTGTCTTTGATGATGATATAAAGGTCTGTGTCTGTGGCGCCCAATGAAACTTTTACCTGTTGATGGTTAGAATATTTACAACCGTTATTGATGATATTGGCTACTGCTAAATGAAGAAGCTGCTCATTACCCTGAACTTTCAGTTTTTTAGGATTATCAGGAAGCATGCTGATGTCGAGATAAATATTGTTTCGCGAATCTATTCTTCTTAAAGTTTCGATAACATCCCATAAAAGCTGGTCGATTCTTACTTTATCAATTTTCTGAATTCTGCCGTCAAATCCGGTTTGTGCAATTAGTAAAAGTGCTTTAATCTTTTTATCAAGCTTTTCGGCTTCATCCAAAATAATTTCGAGCGTTTCTTTATATTCTTCTGCAGTTCGGTTGATAGAAAGTGCAACATCAGCTTCCCCCATAATCGAAGTAAGTGGTGTTCTGAGCTCGTGCGAAACATTTCCAATCAAATGGTTTTGGGTTTCAAAAGAAGTCTCAATCCTTGTCAACATGGTGTTGAAAGTTTCAACCAATTCATTTAATTCTTTATTATCTGGTTGAGGTTCAAGTCTTAAATGTAGATTTTCAGAGCTGATTTCTTTTACTTTTCCAGTGATTTTTAAAATCGGTTTGAATAAAGTTTTAGACAGATAAAAAGAGAAAATCATGCTGAAGAATATCGAAAGAATCATACATGTAATCAATGTTCTCTTCAAAAAACCAAGATAATGAACGACGTAATGGTTTTTTGCCGAAGCAATGGCGATATAATCTTTGTTTTGATATTTAAAAGTTTGCCCGATATAATAGAATTCAGAATCGTTGTAATTGGCTTCTCCGGATCTGATGATATTTTTAAAAAAAGTATCCGGAATGTGCACTTCGTGCGAAATTTTTTTGAAATTAGAATCTGTCGGAATCGCAAAAACATAGTCTCTTTCCATCGGAAGTTCTTCATCATTCCTGCTGTTGAGAATATAATTTTCGGGAAGATCGAGATTCTCTTTACTTTTCTCAATCTGTACAATGGTGGTGGTACGTATTTTTAGTAATTCATAAAACCTCTGATGCGAAAAATTAACAATAGAAAAGTACACCGATCCGCCAAAAATAAGAATAACGGTTGTAAAAACAACCATCAAAAGAACCATCGTTTTGGTTTGATTGGTAATGACTTTATTGAACATTTTCTAAGGTTTTTTTAAAACATATCCCATTCCGATTACCGTATGAATGAGCTTGCTGTCTTCCTGATTGTCTATTTTTTTTCGTAAATAATTAACATAAACATCCACAACATTGGTTCCCAATTCGTAATTGACTCCCCAAACTGCATCTAAAATTTCGGCTCTTGAGATAACTTTTTCGGGATTATTAAGAAAATACATCAAAAGTTTATATTCTGTAGAAGTTAAAGAGACTTCTTCACCTGCGCGCGTTACTTTTTTGGTGTAATCATTAACGATTAAATCTGAAATCTGAAAAACATGCTCGTTATCGATTTCGTTTTCAGTTGCATCTGGAGTGTTGATCGGGTTACTTCTGCGAAGCAGAGATTTTACACGGGCAACCAATTCGATGAATTTAAAAGGCTTTACAAGGTAATCGTCACCGCCGTTTTCTAATCCTAAAACAATATTTTCGGAAGTTCCCAAAGCCGTTAAAAAAAGAATAGGAACATTTTTATTGGTTTTTCTGATCTCTTTGCAGACATCCAGTCCGTTCATTTCGGGCAGCATAATATCGAGAATGACCAAATCGAAATCATTTTCCTGCACCAGATTGACACCGGTGCGACCATCAAATGCTACAGAAATTTCATATCCTTTTTCCTGAAGTCCTTTTTTAATAAAAGAGACTACGCTGGTTTCATCCTCAATCAGAACAATTTTTTTCATAAAAATAGTGAACTTCACAAAAATAGGAAAAAGATAATAAACGAAAAATTCTGTTTTTTGATTTCAATTCAACAAAAAAAGACGAATGTAAAATTCGCCTTGAGTAATATATGGAATGTGTTTTTAGTTTAGATGAAAATAAATCATTAATTACAACCTGAGCAATATGATCTGTCAACATATTGTTTGCTGTTTCCTGTGTAGTAATAGCAACCACCTCTTTTCCCAACATATAAAGTACGTCCGTTATACGTACAGTCTTTGCTTGTAGACGTTGTTGTCGTTCTTTTCTTTTTGCTTTTTTTGCTTTTCTTTTTTGGTTTTGTGGTTGAAAATTCAGTTCTAGTAGTTGAGTTTTCTTTTGCTAAAAAGTTGGCCGGTAATAATAAACCTAAACCTAAAAGGCTTGTAAATAGTAGTTTTTTCATGGTAGTTATTTATATGTTATACTTTGAGTTAAATCTATTTTGTGACATAAAAATGAAAACGAAGAAATCAATTATTGAAAGGCAAAGCGGGATAAAAGTCCAGCAAAATATTAAATATAGAATGCCGAGAAGCGGCTGACCTAAATAAAATCGATGTATTCCTAATCCACCTAAAAGTAATGCCAGTATAGCAGCTAAGTTTTTATCTTTTAAACCTTGAGTTTTTATTTTTATGTTTTGAGTTTGAGAAGACTTTAATTTGATAATATCGTCTGAAGACATTAAAACCAACTGAGCAATATAATTTACAATATTCGTAATATGATTATTGGCATGGGTAACTTCATGCGACTCATTAAATGTGCCTAATTTTCTTCTGATTTCTACAGTTATTTCTGTTTTATTTTCAGTTACGGAATTTAAATTGATGTCAATATAAACTCCGAGACTCAAGAATTCATATGATTCATAAGTATATTGATTGAAGATTTCATTAGAGCTTGAAAATCTATATTTTTGATTGATTAAGGATAAATTTTTTACACTTTGTCTTACTTTTTCGATTGGAAAATCAACACTAAGATTTTTCTTTGGATTGGGAATTGCAAAAACGGCCATGATTAGTAATTTTCTAATGTTTTCAGAAGTTCTGCCTTGTAATTATATATCTCATCAAGATTATTCAGTAAAATCTTTTCTCCGGCATCTTTTCCGTTATGGAATGTTTCGAGATATTTATTTGCGGTATTAAAATGTAATCTGCAAAGTGGTTTTCGATTGTTATCGTCCAGTAAAATCCCGAAATAGGATAAAGTATCTCTATAAGCAATCCTTGAAGAAGGAATTTTTTCTCTTAAAATAGCTTTCACAATTTGAAAACCTTCCAACTCTTCTTCTGTAGTTACAATTTTAGAATCATTATTCTCATCAATTGGTTGCGAGGTTTTTATATCATCATCCTGCTTTTCAATTTGCTCATTAATGCTTAATGCAGATTTTAGTCTGAAACTGATCGATTCATTAATGGAAGTTGTTAACGCTTTTTTGGCGTATTCTTTAAACGAAATCATTCGGTTTGCCGTTAAAGGCTTCTCAAAAAAACGGTTGACCAATAGCTTGACCAATTCATCAGAAGGGTTTTCAATCTCTTTTTCAAACTCTTTTCTGATGGCTTTGATATATTTTAATGCTTCTGCAGAATCCAGAATACTTTCGAGATTGTAGTCTTTTTTGGTAAAACTTTCCAGAATTTTAATAGAACTGTCTTTTATATCTTCAATATTAATGGTGAAAAAAGGTTTTTCATCCATGATATTGGGTTTCTCAAGATCTGTATAGAAGTTGTAGACAATCCCGTTGGTAAGAACTCCGAATCTCGTTTTCGAAACATGGTAATATCTGTGAAGCTGAGAATTGTGTGCATCTGCACTTTCTTTCCAGTGTTTGCATTCGATAATGAAAATGGGCTCGTCATTATTTTTGATGACGTAATCTACTTTTTCACCTTTCTTAGTTCCAATATCACAAACATGCTCCGGAACAACTTCTGTAGGATTGAAAATATCATAACCCAAAATTTGTATAAAAGGCATTACAAAAGCGTTTTTGGTGGCTTCTTCTGTGCTGATCTGCTCTTTTAGGCCTACCACTTTTTGATGTAATTGTTCAAGTTTAATTTTAAGATCCATAATGTTATTGTTAAAGAGTTTTATCAACGATTTCGGCAGTTGGTGTATTGATTTTTACAGAAGCAATTCCGATTTCCATGCTCGATTTTGAACTGTAATACTGGCTTTTTCCAATGATTTCACCGTTTCTTGCTTTCAAGACAAAGTAATCTTTTTCGTTTACAGCAACTCTTCTGTCGTATCTTGAATCATCCTGTGAATTGATTCTTACAGATTCAATTCCTTTATGGCAGTTTGCTTTTGTAGTGTAGCCTTCGCTCGTTAAAATAATTTCACCGTTTCCGGCTTTCAGATTAAATTGATATTCATCATTTTTTCTTTTGCTGATCGTAAATTTTCCCATGATTGTTATTTTTTTATAAATCTTTCTGAAATTTCTTTTTCATCAAGAATTTGGTTGTTTAGTAAAATGATTTGAAATTTTCCTGTTATTGGGTTTTCAAAAATTTGAGCTCCTGATCTACAATTTTCAAATCTATATTTAAGAGCTTTTAATCCTGAAATAATTCCTTTACTTATTGTTTCTTCATAAACATGTTTTGAACAACTTTTTCTGAAAATGCACTTTCTTCTTTTTGAAGCAGGAATTATAAACCAATAAGATTTAATGATTAATAGTAGAAGATATTTCATTTGTTTCTTTTGTAAAAACAGCTACTTGATACGATGTCATATATCCAGGTTTTTGCTGACCGATTCCAAAACAACCTTCTACTGGTTGAATGTAAGTTGAAACACTTTCCAGTCTCAAATATTTCCAACCTAATTGAGATTGATCCTTTATTAAACTTTCTAATTGTTGAGCGATAATACTTGAACTTATGTTTTGTTGTTTTGCAGTTGCAACAAACGGGATTACTTTATATTCCATGATTGTTTTTGTTTAATACTCCAAAAGTATAAACCTTTCAAAACCAATCCTTACGGGAAACCGTAAAAGAAAAAACCTTTCAAAAAATTGAAAGGTTTAGAATAGTTGATTAAAAGGAGCTATATAATTCCTAAATCTTTGCAGAAGGCAACCAATTGTTCGTTGTTGCTTATTCCCAACTCTTCTTTCAGAGTATTGAGTTTTTTTTCAATACTGCTCAAACTGTTGGGTTTTATATTGTTGTTTTGTAGAAATACCGGAATGTTTTTTTGTAAAACGCCTTGAGAAAGTAAAGAAACTAAGGTAATATCATACGTTGTGAACTCATAATTATTCAGTTTTTTTACCTCCTGTTTAAGATCAAGTGAAAGATAATTTTCATTGTTATAAACTGATGTAATTGCTTTTTTCAATTCTTTAGAATCGTGTCTTGCTTTTCTTACATAGCCGTTTATTCCGTAATCATTAAAAAGAGAATCGATTATTCCGGATTTGTGCTCAGCAGAAAATACAATAATTTTTAAATCCGGTTGCTCTTGTCGGATCGCAAAGATCAATTCGCGACCGTCTTTTAGTTTTTGAGGATGATGATCTTCTTCATAATAAAGATCGGTGATGAGTAAATCATAAGGTTTTTTTTCACGAATGGCTTTTTGTGCCTTTGCTAATGCGTCATCACAATAATAGACATACTCAAAATTATCAAAATTGAGGTCTTCTAAAGTTTTCTGTACTGAAAAATTGATGCTTTCGTGGTCTTCGGAAATTAGAATTTTTTTAAACATTGTTATCTTTTTAAGAAACTGGAAATGAAATATTGACCTTCAATCCTTTTTCGGTTTTGGTTTCAAAAGTAATTTTTCCGTTGATGTTTTCTATACGGGAAACCGTATTTGATAAACCATTTTTAAAAATTAATTCATCAGAAATTCCAATTCCGTTATCAGCATAGTTGATGTTGATGAGGTTGTTTATTTTTTCAAACTTAAAAACAACGTTATTGGCTTCACTATGCTTTTTCATATTTACCAAAAGCTCACGAATAATCTGGTAAATCTCTGTTTGAGTAGATTTTGTAACATTTTCCCAAGTTTCTTCCTGATTTCCGACGGTAAAGGTATTGATCTCATCATTTTTAAAAGAAGCTACCAATTTTGAAATTTTTTCATTGAATTTTTCATCATGAGAATCCGGGTTTTCGTAGGAAATATCTCTGGATTTTTCATAAACAAATTCCAGTTCATCAAGTGCCTGTTCTTTATTGAAATCATTTTGATTTTCAATTTTTGTCATCACCTGATAAATTCCGTTGGCAACGACGTCGTGTACTTTTTTGGATGTTTTAAGTTGCTGTTCTTTTAATTTGTTTTCGGATTCTAGTAGGAGTCTTTGTTTTCTTTTTCTATACCATATTATTCCTACAACTGCTACTATTAATGATAAAATAGAAGTACTGTAAATCTGAAAATCTTTCACAGTATTATCTTTTTGTAACTTGAGATTATCAGCTTTATTTTTTTCAGAATCAAATCTTATTAGGGCAAATTGATTTTTTGCTTTACTTCTTGAAGTTTGGATGCTATCACTAAGCTTTTGATAAATTTTAAAAAAGCTTTTTGAAAATTCTGGTTCTTCTAAAATAATTAGTTTTTGAAGTGCTTCAATTTGATCATCTGGGCTATTTAATTTTTTAGAAATTTTATACATCTCATGAGCATAAAATAAAGATTTTCTTTTGTTATTCTCATGTAAAAAGAAATCTGATAATGAAGCAAAACTAGAGTTTAAACCCCATTCATCTTTTGTCTTATTTCTTATAAAAAATGCTTTTTCTAAATTATTGTAAGCTGAATATTTGTTTTTTCTGATATATTCTGCTTTGCCTAAATTATTCAATGCTCTTGCATAATCTATACTATCTGTGGTTTTCAAGGCTTTTTGAAAATATAAAATAGCGGTTTCGGTTTTCCCTAATTTAAGATAGGAATCACCGATATTATTAAAATAAGCTAAGCGATGATTTTCCTCATTAGATAAATTTATTGCTTCTTCGTAATATTTAATTGCATCAGAAAAGTTTCTTAATTCTTTTGATGAAATAGCTAGCGTATTTAAATTTGATGCTAAAAGGCTTGTTGAAAGGCTGTCTTTCTTAACCAAAATTTTTCTTGCTTCAATAGCTGTTTCGATAGAACCATACAAATCACCTTTATCAGACATGATAACAGACATGTTAATAAGAGACTTTGCTATTCCAATGGTGTCGTTATCATTTGAAAATTCTTCTTTCGCATTGTTGTAATATAAAAAAGCTGAATCAAATAATTTTTTGTCTCTGTATTCTGTTGCTTTATTATAAAAAATATTGGTGTGGGATTTTTCTACGATGTTATCATTAGATTTATTACAACTTATAATCAAGATTAATAAAATTGAATAATATATTTTCACAATAAATTAGTTTTGCCGCTAAATTTACAAAAAAAGGACAGATAAATTATCTGTCCTGTAGTTATTAAGGTTTAGGAATGATTGTAGGAGGCTTATGTCCTGTGTCTCCTCCTGTATCACCGGGATCAGTTCCCGTCCCTGGATTAATTCCCGTTCCTCCGCTTTGGATAGTTACAGTATTTCCGTTATCACAATTTGATGTATTTGCATTATTATTTCCGAATGCTAAGCCTAATAGCATTAATATTAATTGGATCATTTCCTTTAAATTTTTGAAGTTGAAATTGTTTTTCTTCCTCTCGCAGATACTTTGATCTCGAGCTGTACACGTTAAATTTCGAAGCGCTTCTAAATTTTTGGGAAGTAAACCTTCAAAAACGGAAGAGAAACATCTGCTTCCCAACCCGGAGTTTTCTTCCGTTTTATAAGGTGATTTTAGAAATCAGTTTTGTAAATTTGTTTTTGTAATTGTTTGTTTTTCACTAATCTCTGATGCAAAGATGCAACGGAAATGAAGGCAGGGGTTAGAAAGTTTTTGGAAAGAATTTGGAAAGTTTTTCCAGTGATAGCTTACGGAAAACCGTAAGGTGTTTGATTTGAAATTTCTTAATTTTCGCAATAATAATCCATGAGTATGTCCAAATTTTTACCTGAGAGAAAAAAATTATTGGAGGATGTTTTTGAAAAAGCTTCCAATGAAACTCCTGAAACATCTTTTAGTGGGATTTTAAAGAATCTTGAAATAGTACTACGTGATGAATATAAGATCACTTTAAGCTATAAAACATTTGAAAATTATTATAAAACAATTGTTAAAGAAGAAGGTGATTATCCTATAAAACCCTTAATATTAGATGATTTAAGTAGATATTTAGGGTTTGAAAGCTTTAATGATTATTGCTCTGGCTGGAAAAGTTTTGAATATAAAATACATCAAGCATTATCAAATTTGGTGATAACTATTATAAATAAACCGATTTTAAAAATGCCTGAGTTTCTTACCAAGCAAAGTAGCCTAGGAATTGCAGGTTTTGTTATTGTAGCATTGTTTCTGACGGGGAATGTTTACTTATCGAATAAAAAAAATAATCAAGAAAGTTCTTCTTCTTTTGGGTTTTTAAGTTCTGTACCTGAAAAGAAAAAAGAATGTATGTATTGGGATAAAAGCCAATATAGAGTGGCTTATTGCGACGATAAAGATCCACATAAAGATTTAAAACCTCTCGATACTGTCGTCTTAAAGTATTTTAAAATGATTACCAGAAAAGATACCTTAACGGTTGATAAAGCTTTCGGAAAAGTTTGGTATTCTAAATACAATGGAAATGTTGAGTTTTTTACAATGGATGGAACTAATCCTGAAAATGGAAAAGACTTGAGGTTTGCTACAGAGTATATGATAGATACTTATGGTGGTGGGCAATAAAAAAAGCGAAGAAAAATCTCCGCTTTTATTTTTTACTGTGAATCTGTTGTCAGCATTCCCAATTCTCCGAAATATTTTTTGAACTTCTGAATCTTTGGACCTACTACGGCGCTGCAATAAGGTTGTGTCGGGTTTTCATTATAATATCCTTGATGGTATTGTTCGGCTGGCCAGAATTTTTCAAAAGGGGTTAATTCTGTCACATAAGTTCCAGACCATCTTCCTGATTCTTGCGAGGTTTTGATAGCTTCTTCAGCTTTTGCCTTTTCAGCATCGTCTTTATAATAAATTACAGAACGATACTGAGTTCCGATGTCATTACCCTGTCTGTTGAGTTGAGTTGGGTCGTGAAGGAAAAAAAATACATCCATTAACTGTTCGTAAGAAATAATTTCTGGATCATAAGTAATCTGTACCACTTCAGCGTGACCGGTTTCTCCCGTGCAAACTTCCTCGTAGGTCGGATTATCTTTATGACCACCGGAATAGCCCGAAATAGCAGATTCTACTCCTTTTAATATATTAAAACAGCTTTCTACACACCAAAAACATCCACCACCAAAAGTGATCTGCTGAAAATTATTTTTATCCATTTTAAGTTGATTGTTTTGTTTAAATATTCTCTTTTTAAAACTTTAATAAGCCTGAAAAAACGAAATCAAAATTATGAAAAAGTTTTTCATTTAAATAAGGTTTTAGCCTTTAAGAATAAATGATAACAATAGATTTCACAAATCATCAAAGTGTTTAAGGTAAAGTCTAATTTGAAAATGTTATAATTAATTGGGCCAAGAAAAATCAACAAATTTATTTGCCACGAATACACGAATATTTTAAATAGATATAAAAGAGCATTCGTGCATTCGTGGCTAAAATTTTTTTCATAATAATTAAAAAAATCAGTGAAAATCATGTAATCTGTAGGAGCTAAAACAAAAAAAGCACCCTAAAAGGATGCTCAATATTTTAAATTTAATTCAGATTATTTTTCCCAAACTAAAGCGCTTGCGCCAAGAATGGCTGCATCTGCCTCATCCAGTTCACTGAAAACCAATCTTACTTTACTTCTGAAAATAGGAAGAAGGTTTCTTTCCATGTGAAGTTTTGCGGGTTTTAAAATGAAATCTCCAGCTTTTATTACTCCTCCGAATAATAGAATAGCTTCGGGTGAAGAAAACATTACAAAATTTGCCAAAGCTTCACCCAATTTCTGACCGGTATATCTGAAAACCTCAACCGCTACAGGATCTTCTTTTAATGCACATTCGTGTACCGTTTTAGAATTGATTGCTTCTTCCGGATATTGATTAAGCATCGAATCCGGGAATTCTGCTCTCATTTTTTTTGCGGTAATGGCAATTCCTGTCGCTGAAGCATAAGCTTCTAGGCTTCCTTCAGAACCGGTACTCCAATGTTTTCTGCCGCCTGGTTTTACAATGGTGTGACCTAGTTCTCCTGCAAAACCGTCGTGACCGTAAATTAAATGTCCTCCGGAAACAATTCCGCTTCCTACACCGGTTCCCAAAGTAATCATGATAAAGTCTTTCATGCCTCTTGCTGCGCCATACATCATTTCGCCTAAAGCCGCAGCATTAGCATCATTGGTCATTTTGCAAGGGCTGTTGAATTTCGCAGTCATTAAGTCGGCGAAGTTGATCACTCCTTTCCAAGGAAGGTTCGGAGCCAATTCTATAGTTCCTCTGTAGTAGTTTGCATTGGGAGCACCTACACCTATACCTTCAATCTTTTTTCCTTCACAATGCTCATCGATCATGGGTTGAATCTGCTCATGAAGAGCATCAACAAATGCTTCAGGTGTGCTGTATTGGTCGGTCGGCAAAGAACCTTTAATCAGGATTTCTCCTCTGTGATTTACGAGACCAAATTTTGTATTGGTTCCACCGATATCGATACCTAATGCAACCTGTTTTGACAAATCTACTACTGACATTTTCTTATTGTATAATTTCGAGGCAATAAATTTATAAAAAAGATTGTATTAATAGTTATTAAACCCAAGTTATTTGAAAAGTCAGACTGCTTTTTTAGTCTTTTTTCTTCTTCCCCACCAAACTAAAAAGCCCGTTACGGGAAGTGAAGCACAAATCAAACTGACAATAAATGCAATGATTTTAGTGGGTAATCCTAAAATAGATCCTACGTGAATATCATAATTGGCAGCAACCGTTTTTTCACCAAAATTTTTATCTTCATGATTGTACGTGTGCAAAAGCTCACCCGAATTTTCATCAAAAATTAAACTGCTGTTTTTATGATAAGAATAAGAAAGATGCTTTACGAAAACAGAGAAATTGGGATGCTCATGATCATCCATGTGCGGATGTCCAAGATCGATTGCAAACCCGAAAGAGTTAGGATATTTTGCCTGAACCGTGTGAATGACTTTATCTAAAGTTGTCTCACTTCTTTGCTCAATCGGTGCTTTGGTGGTAATGTGCGAGAAATCGGGATATACCGTATTTCCTCCGGAGAAAACAAAATAGATCATCGCCTGTACGACAAAGAAGGCATAAAATAAACCTGTAATCGAAAAAATTAAAGCAAAAATTGAAGCATAAAAACCTAAGATATTATGAAGGTCATAATTCTTCCTTTTCCAGCTTTTGATGTTTTTCCATTTGAATGAAAAGCGTTGTTTTCGGGCAGCTTTATTTTTAGGCCACCACAAAATAATTCCTGAAATCAGCATGATGACGAAGATAATTACCGGAATTCCTACCACATATTTTCCCCAGTCCTGTTTTAATAAAAAGCTCCAGTGAATTGATTTTACAATGCTGAAAAAACCGTTTTTCTCATCATAAGTTCTCAGTACTTTTCCAGTGTAAGGATTCACATACGCTACTTTATAAATAGGAAATTCATCAAAATAATTCCAGGCTTCGGTGTTGTGCTCATACCAGTAAAACTGATAAGACATTTTCTTATCGATAGGAACATTCACCCAATGGATTTTATATTTTTCCTGAAGCTGTGCATCCACCGATTTTTCTAAAACACGAATTGGCAAAACCTGTTTTTGCGCAATATTTTGCTCGTTGTGATAGATAACATCTTTACGGGTGAAATTCTCAACCTCATCTTTAAATACAAATAAAGTTCCGGTAATTGAAACAATAAATATAATTAAACCGATGGAAAGACCAAACCACAGATGCAGTTTGCCTGTCCATTTTTTGAAAATACTTGGTTTCTTTTTAGGGTGGTGTTTTTTCTTCATAGAAAATGCAATGTGCAAATATAAAACAAGTTTTTATTTAGATTAATTAAAATTTGTATTCGATCATTAAGGTTCCTCTCATTCCCAAAGCGTTTACAAATTCAGAATCTCTGGCGTTCCACCATGCAATAGCAGGCTGATAAGTCGTGTTGAAGAGGTTTTCTATCCCTAAAGAAAGTTTCCAGTTTTGATTGATTTCATAATTAGATTTAAAATTAATTATCGTGTATTCCGGAACTCTTCCTTCACCATATGCATACAAGCCTGTTTTTGAATTAGGGCTGAATCTGTCTTGCTCGAAAGAATGAAGCATATCAAGTCCTAAAGAAAGCGATTCGGTAGGTTTCACCTGAATGTATGCTAAAACTTTTGGTGCAGCAATTCTGCTGTTATTTACTTTTGCTGAGTAATCACCATCATCTTTAAGCGAAGTAATGCCTTCTAACCAGCTGTAACTTCCACCAAAATTAATCCACTTTGCTGGTGTGAAATGCAAGAAACCTTCTACACCATACACCACTTCAGGAGATCTTTGAATGGTAAAAGATCGGTCTGGACCTTGAACAAAAGAAGCTCCCAATTTTGAAGTACTCACATAAGATGTTACTTCATAATTCAACCAATTAGAAATCTGTCCCGTTGCACCCAATTCATAATTGTTTACAATAATTGGCTTGGCTTCTATTTGGGCAAGGTTACTTTGTGTAGATGTTCTTAAAATTCTTCCGATTTCGTTGATAGAGTACGACTGAGAGAAGCTTCCAAAAAGATTAATTTGATTATTGATATTATAACGAAGACCAATATTCCCTACCAAAGCGTTGTATTTTAAGTCTCCACCGGTTACAAAAATACTTTGAGTGAAGGTTCCGTCACTTTTTACTGAAGAAAGCGTGTTGAAGTCTCCTACATTTACCGTCATATTTTCGTATCTCAGTCCTCCTTTTATCGTTAATTTTTTTAGTAAATCAATTTTCAGTAAAAGGAAAGGAGCGGTGTTGATCATATCCATATCCGGAGTCCAGTATCTTCCGTCTTCAAGTTTTTGTACGGTTTTATCGTTGAGGAGATCAAGACCATAAATAACTTCTGCCTGAGAATTGGCGGCGGACCAAAGTTGAGTATCAAAATTAATTCTGGCTCCCATTTTTTTAGAAATAATATTAGACTGTCCGCCTCCGAAAAAAGTATCGCTATACCCGTAAACCGTTCTGAAGTCTTGCATATAAGCATTAACATTAAGAGCTGTAGAACCCCAAAAAAGGTTTTTGTTGTCGTAATTTATTCTGTAATTATGATTACGAGGCGTTCCTTGTGGAGTGGTTTCCAGACTTTTGCCTTCCCCTTCTCCTATGGTCGGAGTAACGCCGTATTTTCCGGTTTTTATGCCTAAATTCAAATCAGATTTTGATGCATACCCCATGTAAGAAACTTCGATTCTTTGGTCATCATTAATATCATAACCCAACTTCAGTAACCCGTTGTAATTGTTCATTTGTGCGGTGCTGTAAGTCGGGCTTAGCAATACACCGTCACCGTCTTTTGCATCACCGGTTCTCTCATAAGCCAAAGACGCTACATAATCGAACTTTTTTATCTTACCTGATAGAAGTTGACTAGCTCTGAAGCCTAAAGTTCCACCATAAGGTTGTCCGGTAATCCCCACCTGAGAAATCCCCGATATTTTTTTATCTGTTTTGTTTCTTTTGGTGATATAGTTGATGATCCCACCATCTGCGCCGTTTCCGTAGATCGATGAAGCTCCTTTGATTACTTCAATTCTTTCTATAGCCGAAGGATCGATAGATTTAATGTCTCTTGCACCGTTTCTTAGCGGTGTAGATTGTGGAATTCCGTCGATCAGCACCAAAACCTGACGACCTCTTAAAGTCTGTCCGGAATTGGAAGTCTGCCCGGAACTCGGTCCTAAACTCGGTACGGTATATTGCAGAATATTAGAAATATCTGAATTAACAGTCAATTGCGACTGAATCTGTTTTTCGCTAACAATGGTAATAGAACTTGGTATTTCTTTAATGCTTTCCTTTTTTCTGGAAGCTGTAAGAACCACTTCATCTACATTTTTTACTTTTAAACTGTCTGTTTCCTGTGCAAAAACTGCGACTGTGCTAAGACAAGCTACTGATAAAAGAGCCTTTTTCATACTGTTTTCTTTCCTTGTTTTTTACGTTTTCCCCACCATACCAAAAAACCGGTTACCGGTAATGAAGCGCATACCAATCCTGTTAAAAACCAAAGGATTTTACCGAAAATTCCGAAGTATGATCCTACATGTACGTCATAATTGGCATTGGCATATTTTTCAGCGTTTGTTAATTTTTGATGAGGTTTATTTGATAATAGTTTTCCCGAATATTTATCGTAGAACAGCTGGTTTCGTTCGCTATATCTTCCGTCTTTACCATACACGGTAACGGGAATGTTTTCTAGTTCTTTTCCTTTTTTATTTTTTCCGTTTAATGGAATTCTAAAGCTTGAAGATTCAGAATATAATTTTTGTGTTTGAGGAATGGTAAGATCAAAAACCGAATTGTTTTTTGCTAAAAGTGAGTCCGGTGATCTAATTGTTTTTTCTTTTGGAAGTTCTAACGAACCGGATAATGTGAAATTAAATGCATTTTTCACCCACGGATAAGCAAAATATAACCCTGAAAGACTCATTAATAAAGCGATAAACGAAGCATAAAATCCTAGGACATTGTGAAGGTCATAATTTTTTCGCTTCCATGTTTTTACGTTTTTCCAGTCGAATGAAAAACGACCTTTCCGCATTTTCTTGTTTTTGGGCCACCAAAGGATAATTCCTGTAATGAGCATAATGATAAATAAAACAACCGGAATTCCGACTACATATTTTCCCCAGTCTGCTTTTAAGAGTAAACTCCAGTGAATAGATTTCAGAATAGGGAAGAGGTCATACTTTTCATTATAAATACCTAAAATATTTCCATTATATTGATTAACATAGATAAGTTTATTAATCTTTACTTCATCAAAATAGTTCCAGGCTTTTTTATCTTTTTCATAAAAAATAAATTTGTAAGATTTACTTTTATCTAAAGGAATTTCAACTGCGCTCACCGGATATTTCTCATTCAGTTCTAAAGTGATTTTTTCTTTTAAAACTTCAATAGATAAAGGTAACTGAGTAACTGTTTCTGTTTTTACAGAAATAGCATCTTTCCTTAGCTGATTTTGAATTTCGTCTTTAAAAACATACATCGTTCCCGATAAAGAAACAATGAAAACAATGAGTCCTACTGATAAGCCAAACCAAAGGTGCAGTTTACCCGCCCATTTTTTATAGACGCTCGGTTTCTTTTTAGGATGATGTTTTTTTTTCATGAAATTTTAAGAGAGCGCAAATATAAGGCTTTCTGTTTTTATTTAGATTAATTATAAATTAATGATAATGAAAGCTTTAATCTAAATAAATCTGCCAAACTACATGGCAGTTTGGCAGTGTTTTTTAAAATTTAATTAAAATTTGTAAGTAAAGCTTCCTAAAGCATTGATTAATTGCTGAGGATTTGCGGTTGTAAATCCTACCCAATAATGTTGATTAGTAAAGTTGTCAACTTTTACTCCGATTCTATATTTCTTAGTATCATAGAATACACTTGCGTTTAATACCAAATATTTTGGAAGAATGAAAATGCTTTCACCTGTAACAACACCGTTTTGAATAATATTGTTATTGATTTCTCTATGATCGTTTGCATAGTTTCCTCCAAGACCAAAACCTAATCCTTTTAGCTTACCATCAAGAATCTGGTAACTTGCATATAGACTTGCCAACCAAGGTGAGCCTGCTGTTCCTGGTCTTCTTCCTTTTGTTTCAGGAGCAGACTCGATGAATTTTGAATCATTATAGCTTACACCTCCTACTAAAGATAAACCTTTTAATAAATAAGCATTTACTTCTAATTCAACACCTTCACTACTTAATTTTCCAGCCTGATCCTGTACAAAAGTGAACGGAATTGCCACTCCGCTACCATCTAATACTGGTTGAGTTGTTGGTAATATTGTATTTTTTACTTTGATGTTATAATAGCTTAAAGTAGCATTTACTTTACCTTTAAAGATACTTCCTTTGAAACCTCCTTCAAACTGATTAGCTCTTTCAGGATTGGATAAACTTGTGGCTCCGGTATTATCTGAAATATAGTAACCGTTGCTCTTAAAACTATTTTGATAATTTCCAAAAACTGAGAATTTATCTTTTATAATTTCATATACGACACCAGCTTTAGGAGAAAATGCAGATTGATTATAGTCCGGTAAAGTATTTATCCATAATGTTCCACCTTGAAACTCGTTACTTTCGTAACGAAGACCTGCCATAATATTTAAACCTGAAATTGGAGTAAATACATTGGCAATATAACCACTGTAAGTATTTTGTTCATCGTACTGATTATAAGTACTGCTAGGTAAATTTTGATAAGCCTGGGCTAAAGTATTTGAATTAAATGTACCAGCATAATCATATCCGTTTGCTGGAACAGAATCTAAAAAACCCTGTGAAAGATATAGGTATTGTAATTTGTTTTTAATATTCATATAATCAAACCCAACAACAGTTCTATTACGCATGTCGTTTCCGAATTTATAGTCAAAGTTGAAATTTTGTTGAACTTGGAAATATGTTTTCTTACTATTATCAGTAGACTGATCTGCTCTTCCTACATAAATTTGATTGTCTAAAAGATTCAAAGATGCCGTAAAATAGGGGTTGTAACCATCGGAAAATGTATAAGCTGTACTTACATTTGTAGATGAACGAATGTTCTCATTGATTTTGTAATTCACCTGCCCTAAAAGATTTCTTACTTTTGAAGTGGTATACATTCCGTCTCCAAAATAGGATTGTTTATAATCTAATCCTAATTTTTCTAAATCTTTTGCATTATCAACTCCAGTTGTAGCTTTTGATAGATAGAAAAAAGATTGTTCCGGTGTAGCTCTGGTGTCAAACATTTCATATTCTAAGCTAATATCTAATTTGTCATTTACCTTATAAAGCAATGATGGTGTAAATGCAAAATAAGTATTTTTTGCATCTGTCTTTTGGAAAGTTCCTGAGTTGGTATATGCAGTATTTAAACGAAATAAAAGCTTATTATCTTTTGTAAGAGGTGCATTTACATCGGCTTGTGCTCTATAATAATTGTAGCTTCCGCCTGTTAAAGATATATTACCTCCAAACCTATCATAAGGTTTTTTTGTAACTCTATTAACAGCTCCACCGTAAGAGGTAACATTGCTTCCGTATAATGTTGCAGAGGGTCCTTTTAAAACTTCTAACTTTTCAACATTTACAGCATCAATAGATGTTGTTACTGGGGCAACTAAACCGTTTCTTAGAGAATTATTCGAGACAAAACCTCTCAAAGCAATATATGCCCCTCCATCTCCGGCTCTATTTGTTGCACTCCACATTTTCTGAATACCTGTAACATTTCTGTAGGCATCATCTACTGTGTAAATCATTTGATTCTCAAAAAATATTTTGTCTACCGTAGAAAATAACTGTGGATTTTCTATTGCCTTTAGAGGCATTTTGTTGGTGTATTCTGAATCTTTTTTAAGTACGGAACTGATGATTACTTCTTCTATATTTTTTGAGTTGACAGAATCTTTTTTCTCTTGAGCAAAAGCAAATACAGATGCCAATAACGAAGCAGAGATCAATAATTTATTCATGTAATACCTAATTTTTTTTGCAAATATATTCTTTTTAATTATTCTAAATAAGATAATGAATTGATATTTGTCATATTTATTTAATAAGTATTGTTCTATAAATAACAAAAACCCGCTTCAAATGAGGCGGGTTTTTGTGAAATCTATAATTTATCTCTTATGCGGGAATTTCTCCTCTGTATAAGAACGAAATAATTTCTTTGTTCATCTTATCTACCATTTCACTGAAAAGGTGGAAAGACTCTTGCTTATAAATTACCAAAGGATCTTTTTGTTCGTAAACAGCTCCCTGAGAAGATTTTCTCAAATCATCCATTTCACGAAGGTGTAGTTTCCAGTTTTCATCAATGATTGATAAAGTGATATTCTTTTCAAAATCATTAATTAAGCTGTCGCATTGTGAATCATAAGCTTCTTTCAAATCTGTAACGATGGTTAAAGTTTTTACACCGTCAGTGAAAGGCACCTGAATCATTTTGAACATAGAACCTTGGTTCTGATATACATTCTCAATAATCGGGAAAGATTTTTCCTTAAGCAAATTCAGTTTCATATTATAATCATCCTGAGCAGCTTTGAATAAGATATTGGTAAGTTCCGGAATTTGTTTTGATTTAAAATCATTTTCAGAAACCGGAGATTCCATCGTGAAGTTTTTAATCACTTCAAATTCAAAATCTTTGTAGTTTCCGGTAGCTTTACCTTTGGTTACAATAGAATTAGAAACGTCAAAGATCATATTCGTAATATCATACTTCAGGTGATCTCCAAACAAAGCATTCTTTCTTCTTTTGTAGATTACGTCACGCTGTTTATTCATTACGTCATCGTATTCCAAAAGTCTCTTTCTTGTTCCGAAGTTGTTTTCTTCTACTTTTTTCTGAGCTCTTTCGATAGATTTACTGATCATAGAATGCTGAATTACTTCACCTTCTTTATGACCCATTCGATCCATCATTTTTGCAATTCTTTCAGAACCGAATAAACGCATCAAGTTGTCTTCCAAAGAAACATAGAACTGCGAACTTCCAGGATCTCCCTGACGTCCCGCTCTACCTCTCAACTGTCTGTCAACACGTCTAGAATCGTGTCTTTCTGTTCCGATAATTGCTAAACCACCTGCTTCTTTTACTTCTTTAGAAAGCTTAATGTCGGTACCACGACCTGCCATGTTGGTGGCAATAGTTACAACTCCTGGCTGACCTGCTCCTGCAACGATTTCTGCTTCTTTTTTGTGAAGTTTTGCATTCAGCACCTGGTGCGGAATTTTTCTTAGCTGAAGTGCTTTTGAAAGTAATTGTGAAATTTCAACAGAAGTTGTACCTACCAATACTGGTCTTCCAGCAGAGGTTAGTCTTTCAATTTCTTCAATTACTGCGTTATATTTTTCTCTGTTGGTTTTGAAAACCAAATCTTGTTTATCATCTCTCTGGATCGGACGGTTGGTAGGAATTACCACTACGTCTAATTTATAAATCTGCCAAAGTTCTCCTGCTTCAGTTTCTGCTGTACCCGTCATCCCCGCAAGTTTGTTGTACATACGGAAATAGTTCTGAAGTGTAACCGTAGCAAAAGTTTGAGTAGCTGCTTCGATTTTTACACTTTCTTTAGCTTCAATTGCCTGGTGTAGACCATCAGAATAACGACGGCCTTCCATAATACGGCCTGTTTGTTCGTCAACAATTTTTACCTCACCATCGATTACTACATACTCATCATCTTTTTCAAATAGTGTATAGGCTTTCAATAATTGGCTCATTGTGTGAACTCTCTCAGACTTTTCAGCAAATTCAGCAAATAATCTTTCTTTAGCTTCAAATTCTTCTTCTTTAGATAAATTTTTAGCTTCTACTTCTGCGATTTCAGTTCCGATATCTGGAAGAACGAAAAAGTTGTTGTCAGAATTTCCTTGAGACATGTACTCAACACCTTTGTCTGTAAGGTCAACCTGATTGTTCTTTTCCTCAATTACAAAGTATAAATCTTTATCTACAATCGGCATCTCACGGTTGTTATCAGCCATGTATTGAGCCTCAACTTTTTGAAGCAATGCACGGTTTCCACTTTCTGATAAGAATTTGATTAATTGTCTGTTTTTAGGCAAACCTCTGTAAGCCTGAAGTAATTTGAATCCTCCTTCTTTAGTATTTCCTGCAGCAATTAATTTTTTAGCCTCATTAAAAATAGCAGAAACAGTTTTTTTCTGTACTTCAACAATTCTGTCGATAGAAGGCTTTAAAATATCAAATTCTTGTCTGTCACCTTGAGGAACCGGACCAGAAATAATCAAAGGTGTTCTTGCATCATCTACCAACACAGAGTCAACCTCATCCACAATGGCAAAGTTTAGCTCTCTCTGTACCAATTCTGTAGGTGAAGTCACCATGTTATCTCTCAGGTAATCGAAACCAAATTCGTTGTTGGTTCCGTAAGTAATATCTGAGTTGTATGCTTTTCTTCTTCCGTCAGAGTTAGGTTGGTGATTATCGATACAATCGATAGCCATTCCGTGGAATTGGTACAATGGTCCCATCCAAGCCGAGTCTCTTTTTGCAAGATAGTCATTCACCGTTACTACGTGAACTCCTCTTTCAGGAAGAGCATTTAAGTAAATAGGAAGCGTTCCTACCAAAGTTTTACCTTCACCGGTTGCCATCTCAGCGATTTTTCCGCTGTGAAGAATTACCCCACCAATAAATTGCGTATCGTAATGCACCATATCCCAGACTACTGGTGTTCCGGCTGCATTCCATGAGTTTTTCCAAACTGCCTGATTTCCCTGGATCTCAACGAAATCTTTTCCGGCAGCAGCCAATTCTCTGTCCCAATCTGTTGCTGTTACACGAATTTCCCCGTTTTGCGCCCATCTTCTTGATGTTTCTTTAATCAAGGCGAAGGCTTCTGGAAGAACCTGCAAAAGAACTTTTTCTTCAATTTCGTAAGAATCTTTTTTCAAAGCTTCTGTTTTAGAAAAAAGCGCTTCTTTTTCATCAACATTGGTAGAGTTTTTTATCTGCTCTTTAATTTGTTCTATCTGCGCTGTGATACTTGCTGTCGCTTCTTTTATTTTAGATTTAAACTCGGCAGTTTTTTCTCTCAAACCATCATCAGATAATTCTCCAACGCTTGGCTCAACAGCTTTGATTTTTGTTACAACTTTTTTTACTTCCTTTAGGTCCTGCGCTTTTTTGTCTCCCAAAAACCCTTTAAGAACTTTATTTAAAAAACTCATAGAATTTGATTTAAGCTCAAAGCCAATTGCTTTAAGCATATTAAAATTACACGCTTTGGTGTGTGTTATATATTTAAAAAAGCTTTAAGTATACTACCTAAAGCTCAATGCTTTTCATTAATATTCGTCTTCGTTCCAAAGATAATCTTCATCTGTTGGATAGTCACTCCAAATTTCGTCGATAGCATCATAAATCTCTCCTTCGTCTTCAATTGCCTGAAGGTTTTCTACCACTTCCATTGGTGCACCAGTTCTGATCGCATAATCAATCAATTCTGCCTTTGTCATCGGCCAAGGTGCGTCGCTTAAATATGAAGCTAATTCTAATGTCCAGTACATAATTTATTATTTTTTGCAAAAGTATAAAAATAGGTTATATTATAAACTTTTTTTATGACTTGATTTTCAATTCTTTTGTTAAATTTTATCTGTATATTACTACGAGTATCAGTATACTGGCCATCGCAGTAGATTGATGTCATTTTCTCAAAAACCATTCCACAAATTTTTTTGTGCCATTTTGGAAGTTTGTTGTGGGGTTGTAACCAATTAAATTTTTAGCTTTTGTAATGTCTGCGCTGGTTTTCTGCACGTCACCCGGTTGTGGTGGCAGTATTTTTCTGATGGCAGTTTTATTGAGATTTTTTTCAATTTCTGACAACATTTCAGATAAAGTGACAACCTCGCTTTCACCTAAATTGATAATTTCATAGATTCCTGAATTTTTCTCCAAATACACTGCTGATTTTAAAATTCCTTCAATAATATCATCTACATAAGTATAGTCTCTAGCCGTATTCCCATCACCGTAGAAAGGGATTTCTTTGTTTTCTGAAATGAGTTTTGTGAATTTGTGAATAGCTAAATCAGGTCTTTGTCTTGGTCCATAAACGGTGAAAAATCTAAGCTGAATCATGTCTATTCCGTATAAACTGTGATAAACGTGACCTAATATTTCACCGCATTTTTTTGTTGCAGCATAAGGGGAAATGGGCTGGTCTACGTTATCGGTTTCAGAGAATGGAGTTTTTTCGTTGTTGCCATACACACTTGATGAAGAGGCACAAACAAACTTTTTAATATTAAATTGATTGCATAGTTCCCAAAGATTCATTGTGCCGCGAATGTTAACTTCTTCGTATTCTAAAGGTCTTTCAATAGAGGGTCGTACGCCAGCAAGTGCTGCTAAGTGTATGATTGCATCAATTTTATGATTTTGAAATATCTTTTCTAATCCTTTTTTATCTCTGATATCCTGAAGATACAAAGTATAGTATTCTGATTTTGAAATGGAAATTAAATGTTGAATATCGTTTTCTTTATCAGAAAATTCAAAATCAATATTTTTTTCAATAGAATCTAAAGTATTTTTAATTTTTATCTTATAATCGTAAAAATTATCAAAATTGTCAATGTTTATGACAGAATGTCCTTCTTTCAATAATTTTTCTATCAAATGAGAACCAATAAATCCGCTTCCTCCTGTTATGAGATAAATCATTTGTTAAGTTTGTTTTACAAATATATCTATAAACTAAAAAGAATCTCAGCTTTTGGTTGAGATTCTTTTTTTTAATTATAAATTTTTTATTACTTAATGATTACTTTTTGGGATACAGAAGTTCCGCTTTCTTCAACATTTAGAATATAAATTCCTTTCTCTAAGTTAGAGACGTTTATTTCGCTTGCAATAATCTTGTTCATAATTAATCTTCCTGTTTGGTCGAAAATTTTCACTTTTTTATCAGTATTTTTAGCGGAAGTTATGAAGATTTTGCCTTGACTAACAGAAGTCGGATAAATATTAAATTCTTTTTTACTGTTTTCGCGAATTGCCAGACTAGTAGCTGTTCCTGTGAGCTTTATATCGTCAATTCTGAAACCTGCATTAGAGTCTAAAACATTAGTTATTCTGATTCTCAAATTGGCTGTTGCAGGGATTGTTCCGGCAGGACTTATCAAAACCCAATTAGATGTTCCCGTGCCTGTAGGTCTTGTATAAGTTAGAGGTACCCAAGTTATACCATCTGCGCTTACCTCAATTGTAAGTTCGTTGTTTGCAGCATTTGTGCTTTTTTGGTGCCCTAGTGTCATTGTAATACCAGTGTAGTTTGCGGTGTTTATTCCTTCTACTATTAATGTTTTTGCAGGATTTCCTGAAAGTGTGGTTACATTTCCTAAAAATACACAACCATTTCCACTTGCTGCGGTATACCCTTCCGATGGAGTAGATGTTCTTACATCTGCGGTTCCGGAATAAACAATAGGGCTACTGTTTTGATATCCCGAATAAGCTGTTAACAAAGTGGTTGCTGTAGGATTTCCAAAGTTTTCTGAATAAATAGTTGTTTGCGCGAAAAGCAAAGATGTCAGTAGAATCGACAAAAAAGAGTAGAATTTTTTCATTTTATATGTTTTTTTAATTAGTAGTTAAATTATGAATTAGTTTTCAAATACATGAAAAAAAGTTTACATTTATATCTTAAATATTAAAATTTTTAAAATGCAGTTTTCCGGACAAATATTGAAAATGACAAGTTTCAATGATCAACCTATCCAATATTATCTTAATCTTTCAGGTGATCTTATTCATATGAATGAGTTATTCGGAAAAGAATTAACGATAAAACATACCGGTTTTCAATGTGTTAATTGTGGATTAAATAAAACGATTTACAGAATGGGATTTTGTAAAAGCTGCTTTTTCGAAAGTCCTTATGCCAGTGATACGATTATTCGTCCCGAACTTTCTACGGCACATTTAGGAATTGGCGAAAGAGATTTAGAAATAGAAAGACAAATCCAATTGCAGCCTCATACCGTATATTTAGCGTATACAGGCGATGTGAAAGTGGGAGTAACAAGAAATACACAAATTCCGACACGGTGGATTGATCAGGGAGCAACATTTGCTTTACCGATTGCGAGAACAGAAAACCGTTACGAAGCCGGAATGATAGAAGTTGCCCTGAAGGAGCATCTTGCCGATAAAACCAACTGGAGAAAAATGCTGCAGGATGATTTTGAGGACGAAATAGATTTGGTAGATTTTCAGCAGAAAATAAAAGAATATTTTCCTGAAGATTTCCAAAAATTTTATTCTGAAGGTGAAGAGATGTGGAAGTTTGATTATCCATATTCAAAACCTGAAAAAGTTGCTTCATTTACTTTAGATAAAAAGCCTGAGTTTACTGCGGTACTAAATGGTATTAAAGGGCAGTATTTGAGTTTTGAAGGCGGAAACTTTATGAACGTAAGAGGACATGAAGGATATGTGATTGAATTAACGGTTTAGTGCTGTGATTTATTAGAATAATCTTCAGCTTTTTGCTGTATTTTATCTCTTGGTATGGTTTTAGGATTTATTATATTTATGTGAAAACCAATTTGTAATGCGTCAATATTTACTTTCTTAAAAACATGCTAAGATGAAAAAAAAATGGGTTAAAAAGCTTTTAATAGGTCTGGGAATTGTTTTCGGGCTCGTTCTGATCGCCAATTTCGGACTTAATATCTGGCTCAAAACCCAGCTTCCTGATTATATCAAAAAAAATACAGATTATAAAGTTTCATACCAATCACTGGATGTTGATTTGGGAACCGGAAATATCTTTGCTGCCGGAATTACAGTCAACAATAAAGATCCCAAGAATACTAATGTTATTGGGCTTCAGGGAACAATTGATACTTTAAAAATCAGTCGTTTCGGAATTTATGATGCATTGTTTAACAAAACAATTAGTTCTTCAGACTTATTGCTTTCAAAACCGAACCTTAATATTATTCTGGCAAAACCTGTCGATAAAAAAACGGGTAAAAAAAGAAACCCTGTAAATTTTGAAAATATCAGAATCAATAAAGGAACAATCAATGTTTTTAAATATACCAAACAGAAATTCGTAGGCGTAAACGAGCTTGATCTGTATGTAGAAAATCTGCAGATGACTGAAGAATCTGTAGAAAATAAACTTCCTGTTATTTTTGATAGTTACAGTATTCGTGGGAAAGATTTTTTCTTTCAGCCCGACGATATTTATATTATAAAAATTGATAAGATCACAACAGCAAACGGACAAATGTCGGTTGAAAACTTTCAGTTGACACCGCTTATCTCATTCGAACAGTTTAAAAAAACTTATCCTAAAAAAACTCAAATGTTACAATTCAGTATTCCTAAAATGAATTTTAAGGATATTGTTTTAAAAAAAAATAAAGTTTTACTGGCCAATGCAGATTTTCAAAATCCTTTTGTGAAAATTTATACAACCGGAGTTTCTGCAATAAAAAAAGCAGAGAAGAAGCGAAATTTTGAGCTTAATCTAGATGATATTAAATTGAATCATGCTAAAATTCAAATGGTAAAACCTAATGAAACTGATTTGTTTTTTGCTGAAGACTTAAGTGTTAATATCAATAAATTAGAATTTTCCAAAGAAAGTTCGCAGGAAGTGATTCCGGTATTTTACAATGATTTTAAGATTGCAGGAAAAGGAATTAATTATAATGATCAACAAGATATTTCTGTTGAAAGTTTTCATCTAAACCCAAAAGGTGGGCAAATAAGAAATATAGTTGCAAAACCGACCAGCTCGCCCAAAATGGCAATGGATTTTAAAACGGATCTGATTCAGTTTAATATCAATGATTTTAAATTTGTTGATAAAAAATTAAACCTCGATGTAAAAGATGTTTTAATTGATGGCCTCAACGGTAAAATTACTGCAGGAAAAGCTGTTCCGAAGAAAAAAACGGCCGTCACAGGAATTCAGTTTCCGATTGTGGTGAGAAAAATTTCACTTAAAAACTCCAATATTACTTATGAAAGCAAAAAACAACCATTAACGTTTAATGATTTAAATGCAACAGTCAATCAACTTGAATTGGTAGAAAACAATGCAAAAAACGGCATGGCTGTCAAAGTAAAAGATTATGCTTTAACCACTAAAAACTTTGTGTACAAAACTGAATTCTACAAGATGAATGTTGGTGCTTTAGCTTTAAATAAGAATAAGATTGAAATCAATCAGTTTGCAATGATTCCTTTGGTTTCAAGGGCACAATTTATACGAATGATTCCTGTTGAAAGAGATTTATACGACATTAAAGTGAATACTATTTCGGCGCAGGGAAATTGGGAGTTGTTTTCTGAAAATAAATTTATCAATGCGACCAATGTTATGGTAAATTCTGCTAATGCTAACATTTTCAGAAGTAAAATTCCCGCCGATGATCCAAAAGAAAAGCCTTTGTACTCGAAACTTTTGAGATCAATAAAAATACCGATGTATATTAATCATCTTAATCTGAAAAATTCAGTTTTAGAATATGAGGAAGATACTCCACAAAGTGAAGGGCCTGGTAAGTTGACCTTCACCAATTTTAATATGAATGTGAAAAATTTGAACTCGGGTAAAATGAAAGGTAAGCCTACTCAGGTTGCCATAAAAATAGATTGCGACTTTATGAAAAACTCTCCGCTTTCTGTTAATTGGGGATTCAATGTGGCAGATCTTGGCGACCGTTTTTCTATTTCGGGAAGATTGGCCAATATTCCAGCTAGAGCGCTTAATTCATTTATCGTTCCATATTTAAGTGTTTCTGCTACGGGAACAATACAAGAAATGGTGTTTGATTTTAAAGGCAATCCAAAAGGAATAGGAGGAGCTTTTAATCTTAAGCATAAAGATCTCAAAATTTCCATTTTAGATAAGAAAAGCAAACAAAAGAAAGGTTTCTTAAGTGCTGTTGCGAATGTCTTTATTAAAACAGACTCAGAGAAACTTCCCGAATCTGTTATTGTAGAAGGAGTGGAAAGAGACCCTACAAAGTCATTTTTTAATATGTTCTGGAAAGGGGTTGAGGATGGTTTAAAGAAAACATTGATCGGAATAAATATTGACAAAACTAAAAAGACTGTTGAAGGAGCTGTAAATACCGTGAAAGATGTAAAGAAATCTGTAAAAAAGGCGAAGGAAGATATCTCTAAAGAACTAGCTTCACCTAAAACCAATACATCAAAAGAGGAAAAGAAATCTGAAGAACCGAAAGAAAAGAAAGGGTTGTTCAAAAAAATATTCAATAAAAAAGAAAATCCCGAAACTGAATAATTTCGGGATTTTATATGTTGAATTAGTTTGATTTTAATATTCTTCGCTCTCCTGAATCGGAATTGCACGAAGGAAGGTGTCGAATTCTTCACCGGGATAATTGCTTTCTGCACCGTAAGAATCAATAATAATTCCTAAATTTTGATCATTATCCTGCAATACATATAAAGCTACATTATCGTCTGGATTACTGTCACCTTCAAAACGATAAGTTTTTAGAATTGATAATTCTTCGGGAAGGTAGTTTTTTTCAGAGTTATCATACTTCATTTGGCATTCATCGTTCATTCTGAATTCTTTGTGAATTCCCCTTTTTCTCAAAGTTTCCATGACCTGACTCAGAGTAGACATTTGGTCGTTGTTTTCTGAATGTTCCATAATAATATTTTTCTTTTGTTACTACAATTATTAAACCATAATTGAGGATGTAAATTTTAATTTGATTTTAACAAAACGGTTAAATATATTAACGAAATTTGTTATTCCGGGAATATAAAAAGGTACACTATTTGATATAACACAATACAAAATCGTAAAAAACATGAAAAAAGAAGTAGGAGTTTTACTGGCAGGAGGAGTAGGTCTTTTGGCAGTATTAAGTTTTTTAGGCGTAAAGAAAATTTTAGGTAAAAAACATAAAAAATATAACGAGTACTATTCGGATCATCACAGACATTTTGATAAAAAAAATGCTGAAGACGATCATGGTATTGAGTTTTTCGCATTAAAGTAAGAAGTAAGTAAATAGATATAAATTTTTTCAAAATCCAGCATCCAATTTTATTGGTGTTGGATTTTTTTTGTGGAAAACTTTAATGTTAAAATTTATTATTTTCGAGTGAAAGGGTTATAATTTTACATCAGAAATGCAGAACGAAAACATCATAAAAGGACAAGGAGCTCAACGAAATGTAATCAACCGTTTCGACAGATTTACTTTTGAACCTGAAGATGAAGATTTCGAATTAATTAAAACTTCTTTCACGGAAGTGTTTCCGAAAACTATTGTCAATCAGGTAAAAAGCGAAGATTTGCCAATGGAATATTCTATGAATCCTTACCAAGGTTGTGAGCACGGATGTTCTTATTGCTTTGCAAGACCTACGCATGAATATTGGGGCTACAGCGCCGGAATTGATTTTGAAAGAAAGATCATGGTCAAGAAAAATGCTCCTGAATTATTAGAAAAATTTTTCAAAAAGAGAGGCTACAAATCGGCACCCATTTTAATGTCGGGAAACACCGATTGTTATCAACCCGCCGAAAGAAAATTTGAAATTACCAGAAAACTTCTGCAAGTCTGTCTTGATTACAGACATCCCGTAAATATTTTAACAAAAAACGCATTGGTGCTTCGGGATTTGGATATTCTGAAACCTATGGCAGAACAAAATTTAGTTTCGGTGTCATTGAGCATCCCCACAATCAATGAAGATTTGCGCAGAAAAATGGAGCCTCGGACTAGTTCGACAAACAATAAACTAAAAGCGATAGAATTACTTTCTGACAATAATATTCCGGTTCATGTTATGGTTGCTCCTATTATTCCAGGGCTGAATAGTGATGAACCTTTGAATATTTTAAAAACAATTTCTGAAGCAGGAGCTCAGAGTTTCGGTTATACTTTGGTTAGGCTTAATGATACGGTAGAACCCGTTTTTGTAAAATGGATTGAAGCTCAGTTTCCGGACAGAGCGCAGAAGGTTTTAAATTTAATCCGTTCTATGCGTGGCGGAAATTTAGGAGATAAAAGATATTTTGAAAGACAAAGAGGCAGTGGAAATATTGCAGAAATGATTCACAATGCTTTCAAAATAGGGAGAAAGAAGTTTTTCGACGGGAAAGAGTTTCCAAAACTTTCTACCGAAGGTTTTACAGGCACAAAAGAACAGCAACTGAGGTTGTTTTAATTTTATTTAAATCAAAAAAGACCTCTGAGAAAACAGAGGTCTTTATATTTTAATGTGAAATTTTATTTATCCAATCAATTCTTTTGCCTGTGTTAATGCGGCTTCTGTGATTTTACTTCCTGAAATAAGCTGCGCAATTTCATTTAGCTTTTCTTCATCGTTAAGGGGAATAATCGTTGACTGGGTTTTTCCGTTAATATCGTGTTTTACCACTTTATAATTATCATTTCCTTTTGCGGCAACCTGTGCCAAATGAGAAATAACAATCAGCTGCATATCTTCAGACATTTCGCGCATCAGATTTCCAATTTCTTCGGCTACTTTTCCTGAAACTCCGGTATCGATTTCATCTAAAATCAAAGTGGGAAGTTCGTCGCTTTCAGCAATGATTTTTTTCACAGCAAGCATTACTCGAGATCTTTCACCTCCTGAAATAGCAGTCTGAATGGGTTTTAACGGAAATCCTGAATTCGCCTGAAATAATAACTGAATATTTTCTTTTCCGAACTGGTTGTATTCTGAAGCTTCAGTAATTTCAATGTCTACTTTAGCTTTTTCAAGTCCTAGTTTTTTAAGTAAATCTTCTGCTTTTTTAATGAAAACAAGAATGCTTTTCTTTCTGTTTTTCGAAAGTTTCTGACTTAAAAATTCCAAAGATTTTTCTTTTTTAGAAATATTTTCAAGAATTTGTGTGATGTACGCTTCAATTTCTGCTGTTCCTTTCTGTTCACCTGAAAGCTGATCTCTGATTTCTTTTAAATCTTCAATATCAGTAACATTATGTTTTAAGAAAAGGCTGTTTATTTTATTGTTAAACTCTAAAAGTTGGGCTAAAGTTTCGGGATTAATTTCAATTGTATCGGCTTCATCCTCCAATTCTGAAAGAATATCCTTAATTTCTACAAAAGAAGTTTCAAATCTATCATTAAGCTCTGCAAAGCTGGTCGAAACTTCTGCAATTTTAGAAAGTTTAGATTTAGCTTCATTAAAAAAGGAAAGAATACCTATTTCCTCCTGATGAAATCTAGAGAGAAGCTGCCTTAAATTTTCTGAAATCATTTCTGCATTTTCCTGTACAGAAAGCTGATTTTGCAAATCTGCATAATTTACATCATCCATTTTCAGGTCTTCTAGTTCGCCCAAAAGAAATTGCTTATAGTCGCTTTCTTTGGTGTTTTCTGAAAGTTGAGTCTGAAACTTTTTAAGCTGAGTTTTTAAAGTCTGGAATTCATAAAAATCGTGTTGATAATTTTCAATCAGGTTTTTGTTATCTGAAAGTCCATCGATAATTTTAAACTGATATTCTGATGTAAAAAGATTTGATGTTTCAAACTGAGAATGAATGTCGATCAACTGAGAAGTCAGTTCTTTCAATATATCCAAAGTTACCGGAACATCATTGATAAACGCTCTTGATTTTCCTGAAGGCAAAATTTCACGTCTGATAATGGTCTGATGCTCATAATCGAGATCATTTTCGATAAAGAATTTTTTAAACCGATTGTTCAGTTCAAATTCTGTTTCAACGATACTTTTTTCCTCTGTCTTTGAAATTGATTTTATATCTGCTCTTTCACCCAAAACCAATCGAAGGGCACCGAGAATAATCGATTTACCCGCGCCTGTTTCACCGGTAATTACCTGTAAACCATTTTTTAAAGATACTTCGAGGGCATCAATAAGGGCAAAGTTTTTAATGTAAATTCTTGAAAGCATAGGTCAAAAACAGATTACGTTTGTTGCTGCAAATATAAAATTTAGAAGTCAGAATTAAAAAATTAAGACAGTTACTTCCATTTATTCCACTTAGATTCGGTATTCTTGGGTGAAAAAATAATCATCTGCTGTTTCAAAGTTCCAATATTTATTGCCCCATTATTTCCTGAATTGAAAATGTTGAATATCTCATCCGCCTTGTTATCCATAAAAAGATTGAAGAAATAATTCTGCTGGAAAGAGTTTTCGTAGGTTTTCAGCTGTAATAAGGCATCAAAAATAATCTTCTTAGCTTGTGATTGGTCTTGATTAAACAATCCATCTAAACCTGCTCTGTGATACGTATAAATAGTAGAACGAAGTTGGCTCATATTAGGATTAAGAATTTCTCCAATCAAAATAGAACGGCTCCTAGGCTCATTAATCTGATTCCAACCTTCGTAATTTCTGTTTTGAGAATTTTGAGCAATTTGTTGTGCTTTTGAAAACCACTGAGTTCCTCCCATTGACTGGAAGCTGTCTGCATCGTAACCCAAAATAAGATAAACATAAAAGCTGATTACATCAATTAAGTTTTTCCCCGAAAACTGCCTTTCGTTGAAAATAAGGTTTTCGTTTTCAGCATATTCGAAAGCAAATCTGTTATCTTTAAGATTTAAAAGGGGAGATTCGTATGAACTATTAAAAACAGGGCGAACCGCCTGAATAACTATAGCTCCTTTATATTTGTTTCCGTCTCGTTCGCTGAGAACAATCGCGAAATTTGATTTTATTTTTTCGAAATTCTGAAGTTTTTTACCTGTCCAGCTTGTATTGTTGATAAAATCTCTGAGACTTTTTTCTAAAGCTTTATAGGCTTGTGTATTGCTTCCACCTAAGCTCTGAGAATTTACCTGAACTGTAGCCAGAAGTTCCTGAGAAAAACTGAAATTGAATACAATCAGAAAAAAGAGTATGATTATTTTTTTCATTTGACAAATTAAAAGTTGAAAACGGAAATTTATAACATTTATTTTAAAAATTGAGCTTCAATGCAATCGAGAATATCTTTAGCGACATTTTCTTTTGATTTTAAATCAAATTCCATTTTCTCTGTTTTGGTAAAAATTTTTATTTTGTTGGTGTCATTTTTAAAACCAGCACCTTCGTCACGAAGAGAGTTTAGAACAATCATATCCAGATTTTTCTTCGCGAGTTTTCCTTTAGCATTTTCTTCTTCATTTTGAGTTTCCAAAGCAAAGCCTACCAAAAACTGATGTGCTTTTTTCTCACCCATCGTTTTTAATATATCCGGATTCTTGATGAGTTCTATTGTGAAAGTGTCTTCATTTTTTTTAATTTTTTCTGAAGCTACTACTTTCGGAGCATAGTCTGCAACCGCAGCGCTTGCGATTCCTATATCGATGGTGTTGTAATATTCGAAAACTTTATCGAGCATTTCTTTTGCTGACGTAATTCGGTGTAAATCGATATTTTCATGTTTCGGTTTCAAAGAACTCGGTCCTGAAATCAGAATTACTTTTGCACCTCTTTTTGCAGCTTCTTCAGCTAAAGAAAAACCCATTTTTCCTGAAGAATAATTTCCTATAAAACGAACAGGATCAATGGCTTCGTAAGTTGGTCCGGCTGTAATTAAAACTGTTTTTCCTTCCAGCGATTTTTTTTGATCTGCATTAAAAAATTCTTCAATAGATTTAACAATAGTCTCCGGTTCCGCCATTCTTCCCTGACCGATTAAACCACTTGCCAATTCTCCGCTTTCCGCAGGAATTACAGTATGCCCAAATTCTCCGGCAAGCTTTAGGTTGCTTTTGGTTGAAGGATGTTGATACATATCCAAATCCATAGCAGGAACAATAAAAACAGGGCATTTAGCCGACATGTACGTCGCAATCAAAAGATTGTCGCAAATCCCGTGAACCATTTTTGCCAAAGTGTTTGCCGTACAGGGCGCAACAATCATTATATCTGCCCAAAGTGCCATTTCAACATGGCTGTTCCAAGTTCCGTTATCGCTGTAAAATTCAGTGTAAACAGGATTTTTTGAAAGTGTAGAGAGGCTAAGTTTAGTAACAAAATGTTCAGCATCAGGAGACATAATTACCTGAATTTCGGCTCCTTTTTTCACTAAATCTCTGATGAGGAAATGAATTTTATAGGCAGCTATTCCGCCAGAAACGGCAATGAGAATCTTTTTCCCTGAAATACTCATGTAGATTTTTTTAAAGGACTAATTTACTGATTTTTTCAAGACTGTCTTTATCTTAATGCTCTGCATTTTATCTACATTAAGAATTTAAGTGGAATTGATATATACAAACAACAAAAATCATAGAAGAAACTAATCTTCTATGATTTTATATTTTATAAGAATGAAATTTATTATTTTCTTTCTTCAGTCTTTCTGAAATATATATCACCATCTAACCATTCTTGGATAGCGATAGATGTTGGCTTTGGAAGTTTTTCATAATGTTTTGAAATTTCGATTTGTTCTCTGTTTTCAAAAACTTCTTCCAAAGTAGAGTTGTGAACAGCAAATTCGTCTAATTTATTGTGTAATTCAGTACGGATTTCTGCATTGATTTGTTCTGCTCTTTTCCCCATGATCACAATAGCTTCATAGATTGAACCTACTTTATCTTCAATCTTATCTTTATCGTAAGTAATAGTATTTACTTCTGCTTTTGTATCTTTTACGCTCATTTTGAGAAAATTATTTTAATTATAAGATGGCAAATTTACGAATTATCTTTGGATTTTGAAAGTCGCTGCAGGAGGAGGGGTACTTAGTGCCGCACTGTCTCTCTGAATCTGCATTGCTTTCTTTTCGTTAGCGATTTGTTCTTTAATTTGCTGTTCAGTTTTACTTTGCTCTGCTAGCTTATCAGCAATTTTTTTCTGCTTTGCTGTAAGTACTGCAATTTTTTCTTCCATTTGTTTCTTAGCAACAACAAAATCTTTTTTCTCTTTTTCGAGTTTTTGTCTTAAATCTAAAGCTGTTTTGGAATACTCTGTATCTGGAAGTTCTTTTTCAACCTGTTTGGTAAAAGCCAATGCACTTTCGATACGCTCGCCTTTTAGGTCATAATTTGAACCTAAAGCTAAAGAATAACGTGCTTTCATCATGTAATCATAGATTTTCGGACGAAGCTTTGTACTTGGGAAGTCATCCAAAACATTTTCAAAAGTAGTTACAGTTGCTTTGTAATCTGCCATTTTGAAATATTGCTTAGCATTTTCGAAAGCCTTGAATTCTAATTTATAAGAAAGTTCATCAATCATTGTGTTAATGTTTTTTGATCTTTCAGAATTAGGATACGTATTCAAAAATTCCTGAAGCTCATTAATTGCTAATTCTGTACTAGACTGATCTAAGTTATAATCCATAGAACCGTTGTAGTAACACAATGCAGACATATAAGCAGCTTCTTCTTTTCTGTTATCCTGAGGGAAACTTACTGAAAAGTTTTTAAACTGATTTCCTGCCAGTCTGTAATTTTTATCGTAATAATTGGCATACGCAGAATTGAATACCACATTTGGCGCCTCATCTGTCCCTGCAACCAAATTTGGAAGTCTGTCATAAAGTGCCAATGCATTTTTCCACTTCTTTTTAGCAAAATTTTCGTTTGCAGCTTTAAGAATAAAGTTTTTGTCTGCACTTCTCAATGCTTTTTCCTGCTGACTTTTGCATGATGCCAAAACAGCAATAGCGAAAATACCTAAAATATACTTTTTCATATAAAATGTAACAGTTTTCGGGTTTACCGACCTATTAATTTGCAAAAATATAACTTTTTTGCTAAAAGATTTTTTTTTATGATTATTTAACGTAAAATTAGTCTGCTGAGTATCCCAAAACAGCAAAAGTATTCATTAAAAGATTCATTCTTACCTTTTTTTCAGCTTCTTTGGTATATGATTCATCATCTTTGTGAGGCACATACAGTTCATAGAAATTCTTATTCCTGATGACAAATAAAGTAGAACCTATAATGGTTGTAAGGATGTCTTCAGGCTTTGGTGTAAATGTAAAAACGCCTGAAGTAACACCTTTTTTGATGACTTCATCTAATTTTTTCACAAAAAGCTGATAAAAATCTAGAAGTTCATCCTTCAGATTTTCAGTATGTCGAAGTTCCTGAGTTACAAAACCATGAAAATAATTATATCTGAAAAGCTGGCTTACAATATATTTTATCATTTCTTTCATCTGCATTTCCGGTCTGCCCTCTTTTATGGTGTCTGCAAATTCAGAAAAATTCTCTCTTGTTTTTAATACTCTATATTGGTATAGATAAGACATCATCTTTTCTTTAGAACCGAAATAATAAGAAATCATTGCGACATTAATGTTGGCTTTTGTGCAAATATCTCGTACAGATGTTCCCTCATATCCCTTCTTAGCGATGAGTTCTTCGGCAATATCAAGAATGTGAATTTGTTTCTCAGAAAACTTTTTCCCCATAATTACGTTTTTAGTAAAGTTAAGACTTTTTAACATATCTATAAACAGTTGTTTAATAATTTTCAGTCTTACTCGAATTGTAGTATTTTTGAATATGGGATTTTTTGATTTTCATCATCACAAGAAAAATACAAGTAAAGGAATTTACAATCTGGAATATGGTGAAACTCCAGCAGGTTTTCCGTATTCAATAGGAATTCATCCTCAGGATATTCAGTGTGAAAGTATTGAATGTCAATTCGATTGGTTGAAGTCTAATATTACTGAAAACTGTTTTGCAATTGGAGAATGCGGTCTTGACGGATTGATTTCAACTGAACAAAAAATACAGGAACAAGTTTTTAAAAGACATATCGAAATTTCTAATGAGTTTAAAAAACCTTTAATTATTCACTGTGTAAGAAAATTCTACGAAGTGATTTCTTTCAGGAAAATAGCGAATCAACCGATGATTATTCACGGATTTAACAAAAAGCAGAGTATCGCCGATGATTTGCTTAAAAATAAATTTTATTTGAGTTTTGGAAAACCTGTTTTGTATAATCTATCTTTGCAGAATGTTTTAAAGACAACTCCTTTAGATAAAATATTTCTTGAAACGGATAATGAAGATTTTAATATCGAAGAATTATATGTAAAAGTTTCAAAATTAAAAGGAATTTCTTTAGAAAAACTTAATGAACAGATTTTAGAAAATTTAGAAACGATTCAGCATGGATAAAGTTTGGCTTGAAAGAACAGAATTATTGATAAAAGAAAAAGGTGTTGAAAAATTAAACAAAGCCGCTGTTCTGGTTGTAGGTTTAGGTGGAGTCGGTTCTTTTGCTGCAGAATTTTTAGCGAGAGCTGGTGTCGGAAAGATGACCATTGTAGATGGAGATACTGTAGATATTACAAATATTAACAGACAGCTTCCTGCTTTGCATTCTACTGTAGGAAAGCATAAAGTAGATGTCGTTTCAGAAAGATTGATGGATATTAACCCGAATCTTGAGCTGGTAAAAGTCAATGAGTTTTTGAATCCTGAAAGAATGGCAGAAATTCTAGACGGTGGAAATTTTGATTATATATTAGATTGTATTGATAGTGTTAGTCCGAAAGTGTCATTAATTATTGCTGCAAGACGCAGAAAAATAAAAATTGTAAGCTCAATGGGAGCCGGCGGAAAATCTGATCCTTCTAAAGTTATCGTTCGTGACATCAGTAAAACACAGCATTGTCACCTTGCAAGAGAAGTAAGAAAAAGGTTGAAAAAAGAAAAAATAGACAAAGGAATTCGTTGTGTATTTTCAGATGAAATTCAGGATGAAGATAGCCTAAAAATGACAGACGGCAGCAATTATAAAAGGTCTTTTTATGGAACCATCAGTTTTCTTCCTGCAATTTTCGGATTGTATGCTGCATCCGAAGTTATCAACCACTTACTGAAGAAATATTAATGTCTGATTTTAAATATCCAAAAGCAGAAAAGCTCAAAAAAGATACTGAGATTACTTTACTTTTTGCAAAAGGTAAATGGAGAAGTTGCGGAAATTTGCGCATAATTATTCTTAAAAATCATCCGGATTTACAAAATGAAAATGTGAAATTAGGAGTTTCGGTTTCTAAAAGATATTTTAAAAAAGCGGTGTACAGAAATCGTGTAAAAAGACTTTTGAGAGAATGTTACCGTTTAAATAAAGATCTTTTTAAAGCGAGTTTTGGCGATAAAACAATTGCGATGATGTTTTGGGTATCGAATGAACTTCCTAAGAAGTTTCAGGATGTGGAAGCGGAGTTTATTAAATTATGCCAGTCTCAGAAGAAATCATAAAAGATTATAATTTATCATTTATAAAAAAAATTGCGTTCCAGAGGAGCGCAATTTTCGTTTTTTTGTAATTTTCTACAACGGTTCAGTTCCGAAATTTATCATTTTTATCAAGTAAAATCATATTTAAAAATTTGAGAGATAAGTATTTGTATTTTTTGTAGATTTAAACAAACAATTGATGACCTATGCTAGATCAAATTCCTTATCTTCCTTATGTTTTGAGCGCATTTATTGGCATCGGACTTGCTGCGGCAACTGGTTTTAGAGTATTCTTACCAATGTTTGCAGTGAGTTTAGCGTCTTATTTTCAATGGATCCCCACTCATGAAAGTTTTGAATGGCTTTCTGGTCTTCCTGCATTAATTACTACAGGAATTGCCACTTTAGCAGAAATTTTAGCTTATTATATTCCGATCGTAGATCATTTACTCGATACTGTTTCTGTTCCGATGGCGACGATTGCGGGTTCTGTACTTTTTGCAAGTCAGTTTGCGGATCTAGGAACATTTCCGCAATGGGGATTGGCTTTAATTGCGGGAGGCGGAACTGCTGCAACGATCAGTTCTGGATTTGCAGGAATTCGGGCCGCTTCTACTGCGACAACTGGTGGACTTGGAAATCCTGTTGTGGGAACGACAGAAACTGCAGGGGCAGGAATTATGGCTGTTTTAGCAATGGTGGCTCCGGTAATCGCTGCTTTTCTGGCAATTATTACGGTAATTACTGTCGTGATTTTAGGTAGAAAAGCTTTGAGGAAATTAAGAAAGCGAAAAGAAGTTTTGAATAATTAAAGTTTAAACTGTTTTCGCTATAATCGCAAATCAACATTTAGCTAATAAAATTATAGAGAGTTTTTCTTTATAATTTCTACAGTTTTAAATAACCAATTTTCATTTTCGGTAAGTTCAATGTTTGGTGTGATACCAACATATTCATATTGAAGTAGATCTTTATAGTTTTTATCAAAAACCTTAGTGGGAAGGAAAATTACATAATCATTATTAGGGAAAGGAGCTTGATGAATATCTCGAAATGAAGTCATTCCCATCGTGTTTTCTCCAATAGTTTTAATCGGCTTTAATCCTCTTAAATGAAGAATGAATAGCTCCGCAGCACTTGCCGTATTTCTGTTTTGTAACACAAAAATATTTTTAGGATCCTTTATCTTTTTAATTCCGTTAAGCAATGTTTCATATGCCATTGCTCCGCCGGGATTATCTCTTAAGTCAAAAATAATGTTTTTGTATTTTTTATAGTTTGGCAAAACCGATTTTTCGAAAAACTCTACAAACTCTTTGTTTTCATCAATAGTTAAATTTCTAAAACTTCTTATTGAAACGTATAATATTTCATTGTCGATGATTTCAAAAGATAATTTTTGTTTAGATCTATTGAAAATCAGGCTTTCTTCTCTAGTGAATTTACTGATGTTAAATTTTTTGATAAGGCTTTCTAAAGATTCTGTTTTGAAATATCTAGGATCTTTAGAAATAGTATATGAAACGCCTTCATAAAAATTACTTCCTTTAGTAAATTTTAGAATTAATTCTCCTTTTTTCCAAAATTTTGAATCTGAACTTTTTACATAACCTTTAAACGAATTTTGAGAATCTTGAAAAATATAAATATTAATTTTGTCTATTAAAGAGTTGTAAATGTATTCTGGATTCTTATGTTCTATAAGAGAATCAATATTTATTTTTGGTAAGGAGTTGAATTTTTCCGAATTTAAAAAGTTATTAACTGAAGTTGAATCACTAAAATCAAGATTGTTTTTTACTAAAATTTGCAAATGACCATCCTGGATGGTTCGCATAATTTTTTGTAAATATTCTTTGCAACTATAAGGGTTATTATCTTTGATTGCAATGTTTTTGATAGAGTCTGCTTTTATTTGGAGATTTACTTTATTCTTAACTAAATACTTGTACGACGGCGATTTTTCTTCCAGCGTTTTAATTAAAAAATCGATATTCTCCGCGCATTTGTTATTTTCTTGAGCGTACGAAAGGCTTGATAATATTGTTGTTAAGATGAAAAATAATTTTCTGATGGTTCGTTTGTTCATAAGATCCCAGCTAACAAAAGTTTGAATTATTTTATTTCAAAAAGATCCCGATCATTCAAAAACTGAAAATGGTTTCTGAAATCTTTTAGTTCTTCTAAATTTAATTCGGCTGAAATCAACTTTCCATTTTTCTGAGAAATTTCTTTACCATCAGCAAAAAAGCAATGTGAACTTTCCTGGTAAAAAAGATCATTTCCGTCTGTTCCGATTCTGTTTAAACCGAAGACATATGACAGATTCTCAATCGCTCTTGCTTTCAGTAAATGTTCCCAAGCTCCGACTCTCTTTTCCGGCCAGTTGGCAACGTATAAAATAGCATCATAATCATTATTATTTCTTGCAAAAACAGGAAATCTTAAATCATAACAAATCTGCAACAGGAAACGAATTCCAAGATATTCTACAATTACTCTGTCTTTTCCGGGAGTATAGATCTTATCTTCGCCTGAAAAGGAAAACAAATGCCTTTTATCATAAAATGTTACTTCAGAATTTGGTTTTACAAAATACATTCGATTAAAAAATTGATCATCAACTTTTATAGAAGCACTTCCTGAGAATGCTGCGTTTTTCTCTTTTGAAACTTTCTTTAAAAATTCCAACGATTCTTCATTTCTATCTGAAACTTCAGCCGCATCCATGCAAAAACCTGTAGAAAACATTTCCGGCAAAAGAAATAGATCTGCTTCTTGATTTTGTAGTTGTTTTTCAATCAATTGAAAGTTCTCGATTTTATTTTTCCAGATAATATCCTGATTTAACCCTATAATTTTCATACGCAGATTTCTATTTTTTTTAATTGCCGTATGGAATCGCCTTTTTAAAATCACATCTATGATTTAAAAACAAACATGGCGATTTCATATTTCAAATTCAAAACTTGCATAAAATTACAGTTTTTAAATGGTTTCGGTTTTATATTTGCTGCAAATTGTGATTAGTAATATTTTAAAATTAAAATCTATGAAGAAATTGGTTTTTATGTTGATGATTTTTACCGGAGTGGCGGTCAGCGCACAAGCTTACATCGGAAAAGGGGATCAGAAAGTTAATTTAGGATTCAATGCATGGGGTTATGGAACGGGAATTACCGCGACTTACGACTATGGTTTAAACCAGTTAATATCTGTCGGAGCCGGAGCAAATGCTTATTTTGACGGATATAAAGATAATAACGATGATAATCGAGTTTTTATATTTGGAAGAGTTAATTTCCATTTAAAGGAAGCTTTAGAATTGCCAGAGAAGCTTGATATTTATCCAGGAGTTGATTTGGGAGTACTCGGACGAGACTTTGGAATTGGTGCTCATATTGGTGCAAGATATTTCTTTACAGACAAAGTAGGTGTTTTCGCAGAGGTGGGAAATAACGGAAGTTTGGGAGTTTCTTTCAATTTTTAAAAATCAGCCACAATATATGACAAAGCTTCTCATTTAGAGGAGCTTTTTTGTTTGGCATCCTTTTGATAATTGTTACCTTTGCAAATTAAAATCTAAAAACAATTAATGGAATTAGCAATTAAGATCTTTCAATTTATATTAAGCATCTCTATCTTAGTAATTCTTCACGAGCTTGGGCATTTCTTGCCCGCAAAATATTTTAAAACCAAAGTAGAAAAGTTTTATCTTTTCTTCGACCCTTATTTTTCTCTAGTTAAAAAGAAAATTGGAGAAACAGAATATGGTATCGGATGGCTTCCTTTCGGAGGTTATGTGAAAATTGCCGGAATGGTTGACGAAAGTATGGATACCGAGCAATTGAAGCAGCCTGCGCAACCTTGGGAATTCAGAGCAAAACCAGCTTGGCAGAGATTGATTATTATGTTGGGTGGTGTTACGGTAAACTTCTTCCTTGCTTGGTTGATTTACGGTTGTCTTTCGTTTTTTAATGGAGAAACTTCTTTTGATACAGCGAAAGTGGATGCTCCGATGAATTATACGAGCGTTGCTAAAGGAATGGGTTTCCAGGATGGAGATAAAATCTTAAAAGTTGACGGAAAAACTCAGAATAATCTTGATAAATTAGCTTTAGATGTTCTTTTAAGTGACGAAATCACAGTTTTAAGAAACGGAAAAGAAGTTACCTTCCCAACGAATGACGATGGTAAAGCGATGGCTTTCAGAGATGAGAATCCCAGAGCATTCCTTACGCCAAGATTTCCTGCAGTAATCGATTCTATATACAATCCTAAAACTGCTCAAGCTGGATTAAAAGTTGGTGACCAGGTTGTGGCTGTTGATGGAAAGAAAATTTCTTATTACGACGAATTTCAGGAAACTGTAAGAAATAGTCCCGGGAAAGATCTTAAAGTAGATGTAGTAAGAGGTGGAGCAATTCAGCCGCTTGTTTTATCGGTATCTAAAGAAGGAACTTTAGGATTAGCTTCTTATAAGCAATTGACTAAATTCTACGAAACAAAACATTTTACTTTTGGAGAATCTATCGGAAGAGGTTTCACGAGAAGTATTGAGAGTTTAACATATCAGGTAAAACAGTTTAAATTAATCTTCAATAAAAAGGTTCAGGGTTATAAGAAAGTAGGTGGGCCATTGGCTATCATCAAAAATATGCCTGTTGATAAAGCAAAAGACGGAAGCGTATCGATCGACTGGACAGCTTTCTGGAGTTTTACGGCAATGTTCTCTGTTTGGTTGGCATTCTTAAACTTAATTCCGATTCCTGGATTGGATGGCGGTCACGTTATTTTCACTTTATACGAAATGATTGTTGGAAAACCTGTTCCACAAAAGATATTGGAGAACGCTCAAATGGTTGGGGTTATCTTCCTGTTAGGCTTGATGTTACTTATCTTTGGAAGTGATATTTTTAAATGGGTTACAGGAAATCTTTAAAATTATTTAAAAAAAATAAATAAAAAACTTGCGTGGTTTAAATATCAGTACTATATTTGCACCACTCTAAAAGAGGAACATTCCTCCTTAGCTCAGTTGGTTAGAGCATCTGACTGTTAATCAGAGGGTCCTTGGTTCGAGCCCAAGAGGAGGAGCAAAAAAGACTTACATTACTGTAGGTCTTTTTTGATTTTAATACTTTTCTGTTTCAAATTAATTTAAAATTTAATTTACTGAAATATAATCTGATAGCACTTTTCGGGTAATTTTGAGTAAAAAATATTTGCTTGATATTATTTTTCATATTATCTTTGCAGCACCTTAAAAGAGGAACATTCCTCCTTAGCTCAGTTGGTTAGAGCATCTGACTGTTAATCAGAGGGTCCTTGGTTCGAGCCCAAGAGGAGGAGCAAAAAGACTTACATTAGTGTAAGTCTTTTTTGTTTTATTTTCTTCCCAAAAGATAACTTCTCTTTTTTATCAAAGATCAGCTTTAAGCTTTCTCTAGGCACAATATTCATAGCTTTATTTTCGTTACATTTGCAGTTTTACAGATAAACACAAAAGTCTTTAAAAAACTTTTAAAATTTAATAATAAAACAGCATAGTTTTTGTTTAAGCTAACGCTCGAAGATACGAATGATGTCAACCAATCAATTTAAATACGGTTTCCTATACATATCCCTTTTTATAACCAGTCTTTTTCATGCCCAAAACTCAGCAAACGGAAAGATTGTAGATGCTAAGACCAACAAAGAGATTAGTGCGGTTGAGGTTTTTATTAATGATAGTAACACGCCTGTTCTTACAACTACTTCCGGAAGTTTCACTGTGAAGTCTGATAGTATTATTTACAAACTGAAATTTCAGAAAAAAAATTATGCTTTAGAAAGTGTAGAAATTACTCCGGATAATAGTAATAATCTTGTTGTCAAACTGTCTTCCGAAAAAGTAAGCAGCATTGAGGAAGTTGTTATTCACAACGAGAAACCAAAATTTAAAAATAAAAAAGAGAATCCGGCATACAGAATTATGCAGGAAGTCTGGAAACGTAAGAGAAATAACGGTCTTGATAAGTTTAATACCTATACATACAAAGAATATGAAAAGATTCAATTTGATGCCAATAATCTAGACAGTGCTTTTATGCATAGAAAAATCTTTAATAAATTAGATTTTATTTTTGATTACGCCGACTCTACTGCAAGAGGAAAAATGGCGCTGCCTATTTTCTTAAATGAATCTATTTACAATCATTTCGGACAAAACAAGCCCAATAAAAAAACTAAAAAACTTTTAGTTGCCCAGAAAACTTCGGGTTTTCAGGATAATCAGGTGATTGCAATTACAGCTAAAAACCTGTACCGTGATATTAATATTTATGATAACACTTTAAATTATTTTGATATTGGTTTTCCAAGTCCTGTAGGAACCGATGGTTTTAGCACGTATGATTACAATTTGACAGACACTGTCTCTATTCGAGGTGAACAGGCGTATAAAATACGCTATCAGCCGAAAAGAACGGAAGTTTTAGCTTTTCAGGGATATCTTTATATTGATACCGATTCTTACGCGGTTTTAGAAGCTACTTTAAAGTCAACAAATAAAATAAATGTCAATTTCATCAACGCGATTTCTACGGAATTGCAATATGACAATCCTGATGATGAAACATTTTTGCCTAAAAAATACGTCACAGAAATTGAAATGACTCCTTTTTCCAAGAAAAAGACCGCAAAAAGCATTATTGCTAAAAGATCTGTAGATTATTCTGACTATGATTTTAATAAACCTTTATCGGACACTGTTTTCACAAGAAAAAAAGAAGAATACGACGATAGCTTTGTAGACAAGGATGACGATTTTTGGGTAAATGCAAGACCAGACTCGTTGTCTAAAGAAGAAAAAGGCGTTTATGAAATGCTTGATCGATTGCAACAGACCCCCAAATTCAATAGAATTATTAAGCTTACAGAAACACTGGCATCTCGATATTATAATGTTACTAAAGGGATTGATTTGGGTCCTATAACATCTATTTACGGAAAGAATGAAGTGGAAGGAGATAGAATAAGATTAGGAGCAAGAACGTATTTTACCCAAAATGACCCGTGGAGAGTGGAGTTTTATAATGCGTATGGTTTTAAAGATCAGCAATTCAAATATGGGGTAGAAGGTCGATATATGTTTAATAGAGTCAATCGTTTTATGATAGGAGGAGGAACAAAAAGGGACGTCACGCAACTTGGGGTACAATTAACGACTGAAGACGGAATTTTATCACGCTCATTTGCTTCTTCAACGGTATTTGCAAGAGGAGAAAACGCCTCTTTGAGTTCGGTAAACCAAACAAGTTTTTTTACATCTATTGAGCCTTGGAAGAACTTTCAGGTAAGAGTTGACGGAACGATGCAAAGCATTAAATCTGCTAATCCTTCAGGTTTTAGTTTGATGTATTTCAGAAATGGTGATTTAAGAAAGACGACCAATGATTCACATGTTACTATCAGTTTGATTGCAAGACCGGGCGCTACTTTTTCTCAAACCGGAGTTGACCGATATGAGCATGGAACTTTGGCTCCGACCATTGTTTTAAAATATACGAGAGGTATTGAAGGTTTGTTTAATGCGGATTTTAATTATAATAAATTGCAGTTTATGTTTTACAAGCCGATTCTATTGGGAAGTTGGGGAAAAACATTGTTGAATTTTGAAGCCGGAAAAAACTTTGATACTGTTCCTTTAGCATTACAGAATATTATTCCGGGGAACCAGTCGTACGGAATTGTTCCGAATACATTTGCTCAGTTAAATTACTATGAGTTTGTTGCAGATACCTATTCTACGCTTCATATAGAACATCATTTCAATGGTAAAATACTTTCTTATATTCCTTTAATCAAGAAATTGAAGTTAAGAGAAGTTGCGTTTATCAGAGGTGCTTACGGATCATTAAGCGATGCTTCAAAAAATATCAATGTTGATAATTTAAAATATTCTGCACCCGATCAGCAAGTGTATTATGAATACGGATTTGGTGTTGAAAATATAGGTTTCGGAAATATCAGAATTTTCCGTGTAGACTTCAACTGGAGAGGGAATTATCTTGATAGACCTGATGTTTCCAAATTCGGAATTAAAGCAGGTTTTCAGTTTGGATTTTAAGAGTATGTTGAGTCCTGAAAGCTCGATATAGTATTAAAAGGACATAAATAAATTAACCCTGGGTAAAGCTTTTGCTCAGGGTTTTTATTGGTTTTTAGTTTGATTTCTAGAAACTTAGATTTGTTAATAATTATCTTTTTCGTTTTATTTATGTATATTCGATAAAACTTTAAACTAATTATTATGAAAAAACTATTTATCCCTTTTGTTTTGTTAGGAATGTCTATTAATGCTCAGGTTACTACATTTCCTTGGAATGAAACTTTTGAAACAACTTCTGCAACAGCATCTGCATGGACACAAATCTATGAATCCGGAACAAGGGATTGGGAAAATGTTTCCGTTGCTTATGCTGGCTATACAACGGGTGCATATCAGGGAAATCTAATGGCAGAGTTTGACATCACTTCATTTGACGGAGATGCAACGAAATACGTAAGTCCAGTTTTGAATTTATCTTCTGTAAGCAGTCCTACTTTAGAATTCTATTATAGAAACAGGGATTGGGGTGGTGACCAAAATGAACTTAAAGTTTATTACAGAACCTCTGCTACAGGAGCTTGGACGCTAATCACAACTTTTAACAGTAGCATTAGTGATTGGACGAGTTCGGGAGTATTAACATTACCTTCGCCATCAGCAACTTACCAAATTGCATTAGAAGGGGTGGCTTGGTATGGATATTCAATTCATGTTGATGATGTTTTGGTAAAAAGTGGAACTTTATCTACTTCTGAGCTTGATAAGCAGAAAAATATATTAAAAGTGTATCCTAATCCAACATCAGATTTTATAAATATTAAATCTGAGAAAAGAGTTTCAGATGTCTCAATATTTGATTTAACTGGAAAACAGGTGAACTATATTAAAGGAGATAATACAGAAGTGAAAATTCCTGTACATCAATTGCCTGCGGGGACATATATTATTCAAATGAAAAATTCAGAAGGAATACTTAGCTCTCAAAAATTCATCAAAAAATAGAAACATAAAAAATCCTCAACAAAAATGCTGAGGATTTTATTTTTATAAAACGCTAATTTAATTATGCGTTCGGTTCAATAGATACAAATGATCTGTTGTTTGCTTTCTTTCTGAAAACTACTTTACCGTCAACAAGAGCGTGTAAAGTGTGATCTTTACCCATACCAACATTTTCACCTGGGTGATGTTGAGTACCTCTTTGTCTGATAATAATGTTACCAGCAATAGCGTCTTGTCCACCGAAAATCTTCACACCTAATCTTTTAGAATGAGATTCTCTACCGTTTTTGGAACTACCAACTCCTTTCTTGTGTGCCATTTTATTTTAAGGTTTTTTGGTTAAACAATTATTCTGCGCTTTCAGCGTCAGCTTTTTTAGTTGTTTTTTTAGCAGGCTTCTCTGCTTTTTTTCCTTCAAATCCTGTGATTCCAGTGATTTTGATTTGAGTTAAAGATTGTCTGTGACCGTTTTTAACTTCATAACCTTTTCTTCTTTTCTTTTTGAAGATGATTACTTTATCAGCTTTTACGTGGTCAAGGATCTCTGCCTCTACAGTGATACCGCTTACAGCTGGGGCGCCTACAGTGATTGCTCCGTTTACAGTAAGTAAGATTTTATCGAAAGATACTTTTCCTCCTTTATCTCCTTTCAAACGGTTCACAAACAACTTCTGGTCTTGCTCAACTTTATATTGAAGCCCTGCTATTTCTACAATTGCAAACATTGTCTATAAATTTTTAGTTAATTCGAGGTGCAAATGTACTGATTATTTATTTAGTAACAATATGATTTTGAGAAATTTTCTACTTTCTGTGTAGATTTAATTCCAGCTGATTGTTGACCGATTTATATTTTTTTGCCATAGACTCTTCAAAGAACTTAATAATTTCTGCGTTATTGGTTATTTTTTTGCCACCTTCGGTAGTCACGGTCATAGAGGTGTTGGGACTAGCTAAATCAAGCTTAATGTCTTTTGCAGGGTCATTTTATAAGTCATAAATAACTTTTTGTATTGAGCCGGATTTACTTTCACTCCTTCAAATTCATGTTTAGCTTCCTTTTCCAATGCTAAAATATAATCCCAGGAATGATCTTCAGCTTTCAATTTTTTATTTCCTTTCAATAAAAACTGATGCGATTTGGTTTTGTCTTCCAATTTTACAATTAAACCGGGCAAACCGTGAAACTTGTATGGCCCATCCGGAAAAGGTAAATCCTTAGAAAACCAGGCTTCCCAAATTCGCCCTCCAAAATTCGCAGTCGCTTTTTGGCAATTATAGTTTTCAATTTTTTGTGTTTCAGGAAGAATATTCCATTTAAAAACAGGTGTTTCTTCCACAATCATATTGGTTTGCTCAATATTTGTAAACCAAGTCGTTTTAAAACTCGGATATAACTTTTCTATTAAATAAGAAATATTCCATTCGTCTGTAGTTGAAGAATAGCTTATGCTGTTGGGTGTAGATTTCCTTTGCTCAATAATCGAATTGTTTGCGATAGAATCACTCGCAAATTTTGCCTGACCATAAAAATAAGATTTAGTAGGGAAAATATCAAGATTGACAAACTCTTTCTTCAGGCTGTCTGTTTTTGTTGAATCAATTCTAAACTGATATTCATAAATGAAACGGTTTCCCTGTGCTGATAGATTCAGGAAGGCAAGAAAAAGCAAAATGATACTAAAATTTAATTTCATAATGATGTGATTTTTCCTCCAAATATAGAAATTAAATTGTTTCTGCTTTATTTGTACTTTTGAAAAAATGTTCAATGAAAATAATTTTAAGCATTCTACTGTGTTTGTCACTTGCATCATGCACTGTATATGGAGTAACAAATGATTATAAGAAACTTTCGGATGATGATAAATCGACTATTGTTTCTCTGAAGAATTTTGATGACACAAACGTAAAGTACATTTACAAAATAAATGGAAAACAGCTTAAAGAAGAGCTAAAAAAACATCCAAAATCTGTGGTCTACATTTTCTCAAATGGTTGCACCTCTCAATACTGTCTTCCAATGTCAAATTATGAAAGATTTGCGAAAGAAAACAATTACAAACTTTTTTTGATAATGGAAGGCTATGCACATCTTGATAGAACAATAGCGCAACGCTCAGAGGTTTTTAAAGAACAACTCTATTCAATTGATAATGACTTTTACAATTCCTGGTATTCTGTAAGATATCATAGACTTTTTGAAAACGAATTGCGTGGAATTGAGAAAAAAGCAAAACCAGAATGGGAAGGAGGTTTATATTTCTTCAATTTTGATACATTAGAAAAAGTTACAAGAGACTTACCTCAATAGAATGAACAGAAACCTTTATATTGATTTTTCGAAAGGTTGAGCAAGCTTTCAATTATTTCTATTCACACCGCTTTCTGATTGAGATAGGTTTATATCATTTCAAAAATTTGTGTCTTTTCTTTTTGGTGCCGTACTTTTTGTTTTAAGCAAAATGACACTTGAATCAAATATCTAACAATAATTTTTTACCTGCATAGCATAGTTTTTTTTCAGTATGAATTAGTGAATTATTTCACATTATTGTATATCTTCGCTTTCACCAAAATATTTCAATATGAAAAGAAACTTTAATTTCTGCTTACTAGCAGGAGCGTTTGCTGTATTCTCATTATCAGCATGTAACGACGATACAATGGAAACTCCTGTATCTGAAACTCAAACAGAAAACTTAAAACCTGAGCAGCCAAGCGATCTCGAAAAAATCTGTTATTATGTAGACCAGTACTGGAGCTCAAATGCCGTATTGACAACGTCCTTACCTAATTCTACAGACACGAGTTTTATGAATGCTCAGATGACAAAAATTGCCAGTTTATGGGGAAGGAGCAACCCAACATTACGTTTCGTAAATGATCCGTCTAGCCCAAATTCTACGTATAATGCGATTTCGTATTCTACCGGAAAGATTTATTATGGCTATGCGATCTATGCCGATGCAAAAAACAAAGGTGGAAACATCGTGAATGCAATGATTCTCGCTCATGAATACGGGCATCAGTTGCAATATATTTTTGGACTTCCATCTGTAAGCGAATCGACCGCAAGACCAAACGAATTGGAAGCGGACGGTTTTGCAGGATATTATCTAAGAAGACCTAATGGCTACAACCAAACATCATTTGCCCAGATTGCAGCAGCATATGAGTTTGCACAAAGTATTGGCGATTATCAGACAACCAGTGCAGGACACCACGGAACGCCGCCTCAGAGAAGATCTGCAGTGCGTTTAGGTTTCCTTCTAGGGCAGTACGAACTTTCTGCAGCAGATTTTGATTACAACTTCTTTTATTATTATCAGGGAGTTTTAAACGGAACTTACAAAATGGCAAAAAATTCGAAGTTTCCTGAGTTGGATGCTTACATGAGTCAGTACCTTGATGAGTTGAAACAAATTCAGTCAGGCGAAATTTCTGCAGAAGAGTTTAAAGAACTTAAATAAACATTCATTTTAATATCTTTTAGTACAGAGGTAAGACATTATTCTTACCTCTTTTTCTTTATGTACAATATTCACAAAGTTTAATTACTTTTGAAAAATATTCCACATCTAGATGAACAGAGATCTTTACATTGATTTTGCGAAAGGTTTAGCCACACTTTCCATTATATTTATTCATACGGCATTTTGGTCGGGACAGTTTTACATTATTCCGGAAATCCGGGTGTTTTCTTTAGTTTTTGATGTTGCCATTTTTTATGCTTTAAGTGGTATCACTTCAGGAAATAATATTGAAAAAACGCTTTATCGTTTACTAAAATTGCAGATAACGTACATGATTTTTGTGACGCTTCTGTTCTTTTTAGATTATTTCTTTAAAATATTCGGACTCACCTTTTTCTCACTCGAATGGCTGCAAAGTTTTTACTCAACGTTTGGCTCAAAATATTCGGCAACCAGTATTTCAACAACTCCACAATGGCAGAATTTAGGAAATTGGTATCTTCACGAATACAGGAATGCAGATACTTTCCCTGTTGTGATGGGAAGCTTTTGGTATCTTAAAGTCTATTTTATTTTAACCGTTTTCGGAGTTTTAATTTTAAAATTTTTCCCGAAACATGTCAATTGGTTTATCGGACTTTGCATTGCTTTAACTTTATTATTTAATATTTTCCCGGAAATTTATCCGAGCGGACAAGTAGGGTATGTTGCTTTTTATATGACTGTTTTCCTTGTTGGAAACCGAATGAGAGGCAAAAAAATACCGACAAAAATGATTCCTGTTCTTTACGGATTGGTTGCCCTAGCTTTGGTTTGGATGTTTTGGTACTTCGGAAATGAAATATTTTTTAAAATCAATAAGCAAAAATTTCCACCGCAAACGCCATATATTATCTGGACTTTCTTTTCTCTGACGACTTTGTTTGTTTTGTACAACAGGTTAAAGATCACCAAAGAAAATTTTGTTACGCATATTGGTAAAAACGCAATCTTCTTTTATTTCGGTCAGGGAATCAGCTCGTCATTGATTTATTTTCTGGTTGTCCCAATGAAAGAATTGATGCCTTGGTGGGTTTTGATGGTCATTATTTATATCATTAATGTTGCTTTAGCGTTTATCATCGCAACTGGTTTGAAGAAATTTGATGATTTTGGCTGGAAGATTTTAGAATTTTTAAGAAAGAAAACGGCTGCTCAAAACTAAATCTGCTATCGAATTTGAAACAAAACAATAATTCTTATCGCAATTTATTTTAAATTTACAGAAATTTTTAAATTATGTTTAAGTTGAAACTTCCTACCGATCCAAGGTGGGCAAATATTGCGGAGGATAACATTCAAGAAATTTTAACCGATCATGCATGGTGTGAACAAAAAGCTGCTACCAATGCGATTGGACTGATTACAATGCTTCCGGAACGTCCAGATATTGTAAAAGAACTTTTGGCAATTGCTCAGGAAGAACTGGAACATTTCGGACAGGTTCTTGAGATTATTACAAAACGAGGCTACACTTTTGGACGTACAAGGAAAGATGATTACGTCAATGAATTGGTCAATTTTATTCAAAAAGGAGGGCACAGAGATACTTTAATTGTCGATAAAATGCTTTTTGCAGCGATGATTGAAGCGAGAAGCTGCGAAAGATTTAAAGTTTTAACAGAAAATATAAAAGACGAAGAACTAAAAACTTTCTATAAAGAGTTAATGATTTCTGAAGCCAATCATTATACCACATTTATCGGTTTTGCAAGACAGCTTGGTGACCCTGAAAAAGTAAATAAAAGATGGGAAGAATGGCTGGAATATGAAGCAGGCATCATAAAATCTTACGGAAACAAAGAAACTATACACGGATAAAAGCAAATTGAAAAAGCCGACTTTTGAAAATCTGACTAATTTTTTCCTGAAAAACTTTTTTCAGGGATTATTAATTATTGGTCCCATCGGATTGACCATTTTTGTAATCTGGTATGTGATAACGTCGATTGACAATATCATTCCGTCCGTTGCAAGTGAAATTCCGGGGTTGGTTTTTGTTTCTACTTTGCTGATTACTGCTTTGTTGGGGTATTTAGGAAATAAATTCGTAGTCGGAAGATTTTTTGTAGATGCTATTGACAGGCTCTTGGAAAAAATGCCGGGTATTAAGCACATTTACTCGCCTACGAAAGATGTTATGTCTTCGTTTGTAGGTGATAAGAAGAAATTTAGCGATCCGGTTTGGGTGAAAACCAACGAAAATCCAGAAATTTGGAGAATCGGTTTTCTTACGCAAAAGGAAATGGCTGATGTGCATAAAGATAATTTTGTAGCAGTTTACCTTCCGCATTCTTATGCAATTTCTGGCTGGGTGATTGTGACTGAAGAGAAAAATATCAAACCTGTTGTAGGAATGTCTGCAGCTACGGCAATGAAATTTGCGGTAAGCGGCGGTGTAGCAGGTTTTCATTCAGATGAAAATATATTTAAAGCTCCTGAGTAAATTCTTTTTACTCCTTTTAAATACATCTGATGATTTGAAAATTAGTTTCAAATAAATTTTTCTTTAATAAAATCTAAAATATATCACATGGAATTACCATACGCAGAACCGTTTCGTATTAAAATGGTGGAAGAAATTCGTCAATCTACAAGAGAGGAAAGAGAACAATGGCTGAAAGATGCTAAGTTCAATTTATTTAATCTAAAATCTTCGCAGGTTTACATCGATCTTTTAACAGATTCCGGAACAGGAGCGATGTCAGACAGACAATGGGGCGCTTTGATGACTGGAGACGAAAGTTACGCTGGGTCTCGTTCATTTGAAGAGCTGCACAATACAGTTAAAAGAATTACAGGTTTCAAATATTTATTACCAACACACCAAGGAAGAGCTGCTGAAAATGTTTTGTTCTCAGTTTTGGTAAAAGACGGAGATGTAGTTCCGGGGAACTCACATTTTGATACTACAAAGGGTCACATCGAAATAAGAAAGGCACATGCAATCGACTGTACGATTGATGAGGCTTTTGATATTAATGATCTTCATCCTTTCAAAGGAAATATCAACCTTGAAAAATTAGAAGAAGTTTACAAATCTCATCCAAAAGAGCAGATTCCTTTCTGTTTGGTTACCATTACATGTAATTCTTCAGGAGGTCAACCAGTTTCTCTTGAAAATATGAAAGCAGTAAAAGAACTTTCAGATAAATATGGAATTCCTGTATTTTTTGATTCTGCAAGATTTGCTGAAAATGCTTACTTCATCAAAAAAAGAGAAGCAGGTCAGGAAAACAGAAGCATTAAAGATATCTGTAAAGAAATGTTTTCTTACGGAGAAGGAATGACGATGAGTTCTAAAAAAGATGGTTTGGTAAATATCGGAGGTTTCATTGCTTTAAATAATGAAGAGGTTTTCAGAAAAGCATCAAACTTCACGATTATTTATGAAGGTTTCATCACTTACGGTGGAATGGCAGGAAGAGATATGGCTGCTTTGGCAGTTGGTCTTGATGAAGCAACAGAATTTGCTTATTTGGAAAGCAGAATTTCTCAGGTTGAATATCTTGGAAATAAATTAATTGAATATGGAATTCCTGTGCAGAAGCCAATTGGCGGACATGCTGTTTTCATCGATTCATTAAATTTCTTACCTAATGTTTCTCGTGCAGAATATCCGGCGCAGACTTTAGGTCTTGAAATCTACAAAGAAGCAGGAATCAGAACGGTAGAAATTGGAACTTTATTGGCAGACAGAGATCCTGAAACGAGAGAAAATCGGTATCCGAAATTAGAATTGGTTCGTTTGGCAATTCCTAGAAGAACGTACACCAATAATCACATGGATTACATTGCAGCTGCGGTGAACAATGTATATGAAAGAAGAGACGAAATTTCAAAAGGGTATAATATTACTTGGGAACCTGAAATTTTAAGACACTTCACCGTCCATTTGGAAGAAGCTTAAATTTTTTATAATAATTGATAAAAGTTAGGGCGCAAAATCGAAGATTTTGCGCCCTAACTATGTTTGATAATGTTTTTTTGATAGGATTTTATCCTATCCTTTTTTAAATCGTCCCTTTGGGACTCTCTATTTTTTAGATTTATTTCTTAGATATTTTATACAATTTTCCGCTGTCGGTAATTCCGTAAAGATTTCCGTCAGAACCATTTAAAACATCTCTAAATCTTTCTTTTTGATCTAAAAGCAAACGTTCTTCACCAACAACTTTATTGTCTTTTATCACAATCCTGTTGATATGTTGCCCGCTCAAACAGGCGATGAATAGATTATTTTCCCATTCATCAATATTTCCGGTGTAGAAAGTTATTCCGCTTGGTGAAACTACAGGATCCCAGTAATAAACGGGCTGTTCGGTTCCTTCTTTTTGGGTCGTTCCGTTATTGATTTTTTCTCCCGAATATTCAATTCCATAGGTTACATCACCCCAACCGTAATTTTTTCCGGGTTGAATCAAATTAATTTCATCTCCACCTCTCGGTCCCATTTCGATATCCCAAAGCTGACCTTTTTCATCTAAAGCTAAACCTTGCGGACTTCTGATCCCGAACGCATAAATTTCAGGTTTATAACCGGTTTTTCCGATAAAAGGATTTCCCGGAGCAGGTTTTCCGTCTTTGGTTATTTTTAAAATTTTACCTAAATAATTATCGGTTTTCTGAGCGTAAACACGAGTTTCTTTATCTGATCTTTCACCTGTACTTACAAAAAGGTTTCCGTCTTTATCAAAAACCAATCGGCTTCCGTAATGTTTATCACCATCATAAGTTGGTGTTGCACGGAAAATTACTTTTACCTCAGAAATATTTTTTAAATCAGATGAAAGTTTTCCTTTTGCAACGGCAGTATGATTTCCGCCTTCATAAGGCTCAGAATAGCAGAAGTAAATAATATTATTGGTTTTAAAATCAGGATCGAGTGCAACATCGAGCATGCCGCCTTGTCCTTTTGAATCTACCTTCGGGAATCCTTCAATTTTAGAAATTTGTTTTCCATCGTTAGAAACAACATTCATAAAACCTGTTTTTTCAGTAATCAAAAATTTTCCGTCAGGCAAATTGATGATTCCCCAAGGTCTACCTAAATCTTTAGATAGAATTTCTACATTATAAGGTGTTGTTGTTTTTATAGGAGTAATGCGGGTTTGACCTTCAAAAGCAGGCTTGTAATTGGTATTTGCTTTTTCTTCTTTTGCGGAAGGCTCGCTTGGCTTTCCTTTTCCCTGACAAGAAACAATTGTGGTTGCTGATGCCAGTAAAATGGGTAAGAGAAGTTTTTTCATATTTAAAATTTAGATTGGTTTCTGAAATGAAAGGAAAAATAATGCCATAAAAAAGTTGTGCAATTAAAATTTTATTCTATATTTGTAGAGCAGGATTTAATTTTGTAGAACATGAATGAAATAAAACTCACAAACTCCGAAAAAATATTGATGGATATTCTTTGGGAAAAAGAAAAAGCATTTTTGAAAGATATTTTAGAATCATATCCTGATCCTAAACCGGCAACAACTACCGTTGCAACGGTGCTTAAAAGAATGCAGAATAAAGATTTGGTAGGCTTCAGGCTTTTTGGAAATTCTCGTGAATACTTTCCAAAAGTGGCAAAAGGAGAGTATTTCAATGAGGAAATGACTTCTATGATTGACCGTTTTTTCAACAGTTCAGTAACGCAGTTTGCTTCGTTTTTTACATCCAATTCTAAACTGTCACAGAAACAATTGAAAGAACTTCGGGATATTATTGATCAACAGATAAAATAATAATTATGTTAATCGTTTTAAAAATAATTTTGTGTTCAGGTGTCTTGCTGGGTTTGTATCACTTGTTTTTGGTCAAAGAAAAAACATTTACATTCAATAGGTTTTATCTGATTACAGCTTTACTATTTTCATTATGCATTCCGTTTGCAACTATAGAAACGAAAGAGGTTGTAAAAGAAATTCCTGCAACAATTTTTGTAGAAGGAAATGAACAAGTTATAGAAGCACAAATTGTAACACCACAGGAAAGTTTTGATTATACAAAAGCTCTTTTAATTGGCTATTGTATCGTTTCAGGGATTTTAATTTTTAAAATTGGATATTCTGTTATAAAAATCAAAAAATTAAAAGGAAGAAAAATTAAGTATCAAAACAGAACTGTTTTTCTTCTGAAGCAAGACTTAGCTCCTTTCAGTTTTTGGAATACAATTTATCTTTCAGAAACTTATTTTAAGGATTCTAAAATTGAAAATTCTGTGTTTTTGCACGAAGAAATTCATGTAAAGCAAAAGCATTCTTTAGATATTCTTTTTGTTGAAATTTTAAAAGCTATTTTTTGGATCAATCCATTTATTTATTTCTATAAGAAAGCGATGGTTAATAATCATGAGTTTAATAGTGTAATTAGTAAGAAAACCTGTTTAAACTTTTATTTTTCTGAGAAACAAGATAGAGAAAGCGAGATAATGTAGATTTGTCCAAGTAATATTCAAAGTCTCAAATCTTATTAATAAAGCTTTGAAGCTATCAAGCCATGCATTTGCTTTTTCTATTTTGAATCTTCTTTTATACAACTCATTATCAAAATATTTTTCATTCTTTGTATCCCTGTTACGAGGATTCCC